>NZ_JBIWEV010000003.1:0-639696 GCF_044762725.1 Peribacillus sp. NPDC096447 | reverse complement strand
CCCACGGGCAGGAACGTTCTACCCCAGCTACCGTTATCATATATCGATATAAAAATTGTTCAACCAGAAATATCTGGCTGACCTTATAATACGAAGGGGCAGGATAGTTCCACAAGCACAGTGTAATCGCACAGTGAATGACGTTTGCTTTCACAATGTGACTTTATGGATATGTGTAGTACAGTCTCTCGGTTTCTTCGGACTGTGACATAAAACATTTAACTAAAGAAAATATCATGTATATGTATACTTATTTCCATAAATCAGGAATTTATCTGGAGGTGATAACTATGAAAACACATAATTCATTTGGAAAAATCATTTATTGGATTGGTTTCTTATTTTTTGTTTTTGGTCTTGGAAAAAGGTTCGGCCCATTAGATTACAATTCTCTTATACCAAATAAATCATTGGCACTTATTTATACTTGTATGGGGATAGCTATCTTATTAATTTCAAACTTTTTTAAGAAACCTATTAACTCAAGAATTAAATAAGGAAGTTAGGGGAAATAGATACAACATGCACCCCTCCGAGTACTGTTTAATCTTTGATCAACAATTGGGCCAGATTATTGGATAAGAGCAGGAACTTTTGGGAAGGAAGCCGAAGTTAATATCATGCTTGTGTTATTCAATAAACTTGCAGGTTAGTGTGTTAATGAATAAGTGAGACTACGTACTAATAGTATTTCACGTACAAAATTAGCATTATTCTTTCAACCTTCTTGTGTAACCATACCCCTAAATCTAAATATAAAGGAGCCCAAAGTTATGGAAATTTCTAAGGGAGTAGAGATGCTCCATCTTGAATTTCATGGGAATATTATTCATCCAACGCTTTTATGGGATCAAGAAATGGCTGTTTTAATAGACACTGGATTCCCTGGACAAATTAAAGATTTACGTGTGGCAATGGATAAGGTAGGAGTGTCGTTCGACAAACTAAAAGTTGTGATTTTGACGCATCAGGATATAGATCATATAGGTAGTCTTCCTGAGATATTACAGGAGTGTGAAAGTAATATTAAAGTATATGCTCACAATCTGGATAAGCCTTATATTCAAGGGGATTTACCTTCTTTGAGAGACGGTCAGGATTTACCTCTTTTGAAAGACGGGCACCTAGAGAACCCCCCGAAGGGTAAAGTAGACGATACCTTGAAAGACGGTCAAGAATTGCCGTATTGCGGCGGCATTCGTGTCATCCATACTCCAGGGCATACTCCTGGCCATATCAGCCTATATTTAAAACAAAGTAAAACACTCGTTGCCGGGGATTCGATGTACAGTGTAAACGGAATAATTGGGGGAATTCATGCCCCAACCGCACTGGATATAAAGGCGGCTCAACTCTCTTTGAAGAAATACATAGACCTCGACATTGAATCAGTGGTTTGTTACCACGGAGGATTAAGTAAAGGAAATATTAATGATCAGATTCAAAAAGTAATTTCATATTAAATTTCTAGAACCTTCTTCAACTATCGGGCGCTATCCTGGAACAAGGATAAGCGCTCATTTTCCTTTTTAGGGCTATTTTGTAGAAGAAGGTATATTTCCTATTTTTAACGAATACAGAATTAAAATAAACTTATCAAAAGTGGTGAGATAGATAGAAAAAAAAGTTAATTTCCTTTTGGACTGTAAAACGGAAAAACATATTATTAACAGACTTCGAAGCGCCGGTTGTGTTTTCGCAGAAGATGAGACCCGGTTAATTATCTCAGAGGCACGGACTCTAGAGGAACTCAATAAAATGGTAGAAATGCGAGCCAACGGTTTACCTCTTGAATACGTTGTTGGATGTACAGCTTTCTGTGGTCTGCGGATAGAAGTGGATCAGGGCGTTTTCGTTCCACGCAAACGTACGGAGTTTCTTGTTCGCCAGGCAGAATCCCTGTCATGTTCTGGTGATATCGTCGTTGACCTATGTTGTGGGTCAGGTGCTGTGGGTGTAGCACTGGCCGCAGCTTTGGGACGGGTTGTGTTGTACTCTGTTGACATTGACCCTGTCGCAGTACGATGTGCTGAACGCAACGTAACGATTTTCGATGGTCACGTTTTTGAAGGTGACCTGTATAAGGCCTTACCCGACTCACTTAAAGGTCATGTGAACATCCTAGTTGCAAATGTACCTTACGTTCCCACCAAGGCAATCAAGCTACTTCCCCAGGAGGCTCGCCTATATGAACCGAAGGTGGCGCTTGACGGAGGAGAGGATGGACTTGACATTCAGCGAAGAGTAGCTGAAGAAGCATTACTTTGGCTAGCACCGGGAGGACATCTTTTGATAGAAACGAGCGAAATGCAGACACCCCAAACCTTTGAAATCTTTGATAGTGTTGGGCTGACTACGAAAGTGATCAGAGACGAGGAACTGGATGCTACTGTCGTTATCGGATCAAATTTTAGCTTTCAGGGTAAATAAGCAGGTAGTTCTAATCACAAATAAAATGATAATTTCTTGGCACTGTACCAATGACCAAAATTTCCCTATTTAAGAATAGCGCGCGATTCTGGAAGAAGTTTCGCTTTTCTTATAGAACTAACGGGTGCGTTAGCTGAAGATCGGAGCTGTCTCTGAGGCAGCTTTTTCTTATGGAACTATCGGGGCAGGATAGTTCAACAAGAGTTGGAACTTATTTGTATTTAATGTGGTAAAATTAGGGTGACTATTCGATATAATGAGGGAGTTTAATATGGATAAATACAAAGTAATTTTATTTGATTTAGACGGAACACTTTCTGACCCTAAAATAGGAATAACTAAATCGGTTCAATATGCATTAAAAAAAATGCACATTGTTGAGCCTGACATTGATAAACTTGAATGTTTTATTGGTCCACCACTACAAGTTTCATTTGCTGAATATTACGATTTTGATGAGAAAAACACACAAAAAGCAATTGAATTCTATAGGGAGAGGTTTAAGGAAAAGGGAATGTTTGAGAATAAGTTATTTTCAAATATTGCATTACTATTGAAATTGTTAAAAGAACAACAATTTACTTTAGTTGTGGCAACTTCAAAGCCTACTGTATTTGCTGAACAAATATTAAAGTACTTTAATATTGATCAATATTTTGAACTTATTGTCGGTAGTAACCTTGATGGAACAAGAGCGTCAAAAACTGAAATAATTCAATACGTACTAGAAAAGTATAAGGAACATACACTTAGTGACTTTATTATGATTGGCGACAGGAAGCACGATATTATTGGTGCAAATAACACTGGAATTAACTCTATTGGAGTAACTTATGGATATGGTTCATTAGAAGAACTAAGTCATTCTAACCCTACTCATATTGTCAAAAGTGTAAACCAGTTAAAGGATATTTTGATGGGTGGTCAAGTCCAATAAAGATCTTGAACTAAAAGGTTGTGTTAGCTGAAGTGCTACGTATTCCCTCTTTTGTTGAATATATATCCTAACCGTCTATCCAATTGGTAGGCGTTTTTTATGTTCCTTGTAAACTAGGCATACAGAAATACATGATCTACAACAAATAAAGTGATTGTAATGTCTTGTGCCTAGTTTAGATTTAGAGTGAATAAACAATTAGGAATGCTTGCCTTTTAGTTGAATATAAATAGTATGAAAACTAAGGGGGAGAAAAGGTGGATATATTTGATGAACATGCGAAAGTGCTAAAAAAGATGTTTGATAATAAAAAAGCCCAAAAAGAAATTATAGAGAAAATGGGAAACGGCATAAATTCAGAGTTGGAGAATCAGTTGAAAACATTAAAAAAGGAATACTGCGTTTTGAGCAAATTAGAAAGAACATATGATAATCGCTATGAATTTAATTAAAATAGAGCACTCATACATTTAGGTGCTTATTATTTGCAGGAAAACGTTTCCTTTTGTCGTATTGGTTAAACGAAAGGGGATGACAAAATGAATGATGATTATGAGAAAATCGGTATACTATTGTCCAATATGACGAACGAATTAGTGTCGAATAGAGTAAGGGTTAAAGCTATAGTGGAATTACTGATTGAAAAAGGTCAGATAACCTACGAAGAGTATGAAAAAAGGTTTGAAAAAGTTTTTGAAAGAGATGCAAATTCATTTAAAGATGATTTAATAAAAGACGTCAAGAGTAGTGAATAAAAGGAGAGGGCATCCATTAATTTGGGTGCTTTTTTTATTGGGGTGAGAACAATGAACCGTGATGAGAAGAAGAAACCTGTAAGGAGCCAGAGACGTTTAGTCGCAGGGATCTAGAAGAGCTTATGAACATGAAAGCCCCAACATATACAAGAGGTCATGGTGGAGCGATAAGGAGGAAATAGTGATTCAACCTATTTTAAAACCTTGATTGTCATATAATTAAAAAATTATGAAACGGTATTTCATACTCAAAAACCCCCTGTTTTATTAGGAGGTTTTTGAAAGTCATGTGGATATGGTTGAAAATGCTTTTCTAAATGAATATTTAAGTTAATTTGTTCTGTTGGGTGCTTATATTTGGAGGCGGTGACTATGTGATGGCGAAAGGGAAATATGAAATATGGCTAACTCGGGAGAAATTGTTACACATTGAAGGATGGGAAAGAGATGGTCTTACTGATACAGTTCTGACAGGGCCAATTTAATTTGATTCTGGTATTAAATTAGGAACTGTAAATCATTTTAATGTATTGCTGAGAGTTATTGTCCTTCCGGAATTGTAGGAGTTAGGATCTCTAAAATGGTCATCTGTGTTTTTTTACTGTAAATCAAGTTTTCTGGTTAAATATTGTTTAACAATTATCTAGAGTTGGTAACTTTGTTTATTTCTCCAATGTACAAAACAGAGCAACCCTAACTGAGCTTAAGATATCTCCATAAATGTTCTTGTACATTATTTAAAAAATTAATACAAGGTATTTGTGCGCTAAAAGGTATATGAACTGCTTTCAAGGGATGAACCGGGGCATTTGGTTACTGTAGGGTAGTTGAACTCTTCCTCTTCCTAATTTAATTATAACATATAAAAAATGGTAAATATAGACTATTTATTCTAAATTGCTACTGCTAAAATACAATAGATCTTTATTGAGATTTGTGGGAGGGATATAGAATGGGTTCATTGGTTCTCGGTTTTCAGGAAATGGAAAAAACACAGCTATTGCTCGTTGGCGGAAAAGGATTAAATTTAGGGGAATTATCAAAAATTGAAGGAATACAAGTACCAGAAGGATTTTGTGTTACAACAGTGGGATATCAAAAAGCCATCGAACAAAACGAAACGTACCAAGCTTTGTTGGATCGACTGACAATGCTAAAAGTAGAAGATCGTGAACAAATTGGTGAAATCAGCAGGAAGATTCGACAAATCATTATGGATGTAGAAATTCCTTCCGATGCTGTGAAAGCAGTTACTCACTATCTCTCCCAGTTTGGTGATGAACATGCATATGCAGTGCGTTCCAGTGCGACTGCTGAAGATTTGCCATATGCCTCTTTTGCTGGTCAACAGGATACCTATTTAAATATCATCGGCAAAGAAGCAATCATGCAGCATATCAGCAAATGTTGGGCTTCCCTATTTACGGACCGTGCGGTAATCTATCGAATGCAAAACGGATTTGACCACAGCCAAGTGTATTTATCCGTTATCGTTCAAAGGATGGTGTTCCCACAAGCTTCAGGGATTTTATTTACAGCTGATCCGATTAATTCTAACCGAAAGCTGCTATCAATCGATGCCAGTTTTGGACTTGGAGAAGCACTGGTTTCTGGCTTGGTATCTGCCGATTGTTATAAAGTACAGGAAGAGGAAATCGTCGATAAGATGATAGCAACCAAGAAATTGGCTATCTATGGACGAAAAGAAGGCGGAACAGTGAAACAACAGATCGATCCGGATCAGCAAAAGACACAAACACTTACTGATCAACAGATTTTACAATTGGCACGCATCGGAAGAAAGATCGAAGCTTATTTTGTTTGCCCACAAGATATAGAATGGTGTTTAGTTGATGATACATTTTATATCGTCCAGAGTCGTCCAATCACTACTTTATACCCCATCCCTGAAGCGAATGATCAAGAAAATCACGTCTATGTATCTGTTGGTCATCAACAAATGATGACCGACCCCATGAAACCATTGGGATTGTCTTTTTTCCTGTTAACGACTCCTGCACCTATGCGTAAAGCTGGTGGAAGGCTGTTTGTTGATGTCACACATATGCTGGCTTCACTTGACAGCAGAAAAATGTTATTAGATGCAATGGGACAACATGATCCGCTCATGAAAGACGCACTCATTACCATAATAGAGCGAGGAGATTTCATAAAATCTTTACCAAATGATAAGCAAGAACAGAGTTCCGGTAAAAGCAATAAAAGTGTGTCGTCTGCGGATTCTAGGGCACAAATCGAAAACGACCCGACAATCGTTTCTGATTTGATTAAGAACAGTCAAACATCGATAGAAGAGTTAAAACAAAACATCCAAACGAAATTAGGATCGGATTTATTTGATTTTATTCTGGAAGATATCCAGATATTAAAGAAGATTTTATTTGACCCACAAAGTTCAGCTGTGTTTATGGCTGCTATAGATGCTTCATCATGGATCAATGAAAACATGAACGAGTGGTTAGGTGAAAAAAACGCAGCAGATACGCTTTCTCAATCTGTACCAAACAATATTACTTCGGAAATGGGTCTGGCGCTATTGGATGTCGCAGATGTGATTCGTCCTTATCCGGAAGTCATTGATTATTTACAACGTGTAAAAGATGATAACTTTTTGGATGAACTGGTTAAGTTTGATGGTGGACAGGAAACCCAAGACGCGATCTATGCTTATCTCGGCAAATACGGCATGCGATGTGCCGGAGAAATCGATATTACTAGAACTCGTTGGAGTGAAAAACCAATTACACTTGTCCCGTTGATTCTGGGTAACATCAAAAACTTTGAGCCTAATGCTAGCAATCGGAAATTTGAGCAAGGGCGACAGGAAGCTTTGATAAAAGAACAAGTGTTATTAGATCGATTGAAGCAATTACCGGATGGTGAACAAAAAGCCAAAGAAACAAAACGAATGATCGACCTAATCCGGAATTTCATCGGTTATCGGGAATATCCAAAATACGGCATGGTTAATCGCTACTTTGTTTATAAGCAGGCTTTACTGAAAGAAGCCGACCAACTCGTACAAATAGGCGTCATTCATGAAAAAGAAGATATATACTATCTCACTTTTGAAGAACTTGGCGAAGTAGTACGCACAAACAAACTGGATTACCAGATCATCAGCAAACGAAAAGACGAGTACAAATTATATGAAAAACTAACTCCACCGCGTGTTATCACGTCTGATGGTGAAATCATTGTAGGTGAGTACAAACGAGAAAATCTCCCAGCCGAAGCTATTGTAGGTCTGCCTGTTTCTTCCGGTGTTATTGAGGGAAGAGCACGTGTCATCTTAAACATGGAAGAAGCTAATCTAGAAGATGGAGATATATTAGTCACTTCCTTTACTGACCCTAGCTGGACACCATTGTTTGTTTCCATAAAAGGCTTAGTCACCGAAGTTGGTGGGCTGATGACCCATGGAGCAGTTATCGCACGTGAATATGGCTTACCAGCAGTTGTTGGGGTGGAACATGCGACCGAACTGATAAAAGATGGGCAACGAATTCGAGTGCATGGGACAGAGGGGTATATCGAAATATTGTAATTGCTGAATACCTTACAGTATAAAGGATGTTATATTGAAATTCTTATCGAATAATCATTTTTGTGTTCTCTAAGTCCATTAAAATGCCAAAAATCCCTGCTTTTTGATCGAAATCAGGGATTTTTTTCTATGTTAAATGATTGTAATTGATTTAAAAACACTACAATGGAGTAACTCTTCATATGAGATGGATATCTTAAATTGTATGGAATTAGACTAACTGGAGTTGAATAAGAAACGTATTAAAAAAAACATACAAGGTGCTAATAATTTTAACTAGTGTGTTACTTTTTTGTTGAAAAACAATTTAAATTTCTATAATGGTTCAAACTACTAATATGTAGATTTAACTTGTTAAGGTTGCATGATACGGTTCCTTTGTCACGCAACCATACAGTTGCTTATGATTGACAAGCAACCGTGGAGTTGCTTATAATCGATATATGAATTGGGACAAAGACGCTATATTCAAAGCACTAGGCGATTCGACTCGGCGACTTATATTAGACGAACTTTCCGAACGCAACGAGCTGACGTTGTATGAACTTACGGTACGTCTCATTATGAAGCACGACCTTTCCATTTCGAGACAGGCGATAGCTAAACATCTTTCTGCATTGGAAGATGCAGGGCTCGTAAAATCAAAACGAAAGGGAAAATATCGAGTACTTATGTTCAACAACGAACCACTTAAAAACTTGTTGAAAGGATGGATAGAGTAATCTTTTCGGAACAGCACTTCTGACGAATGTAGGTTGTTTTGCTTGCAGCCAGATTGTTAGCAGATCACCATACGTCGCAAATATCAAAGGGGGCAAAACATTATGAAAATCATTGTTACCAGTATATTCGTACAAGACCAAGACAAGGCACTGGAATTTTATTCAGAAAAGCTGGGATTTGAAAAAAAGCATGACGTTCCCATGGGGAAATTCAGGTGGATTACGCTTGTTTCTCCCGATGATCATGACGGTACCGAGCTTTTACTTGAACCGAATGAGCATCCTGCCGCAAAGGAGTATCAAAGGACGATATTTTCCGAAGGCATCCCAGCAACAATGTTTGGCGTTGCAGATATTCGTAAAGAGTACGAACGATTATTGGAAAACGACGTGAAGTTTACTATGGAGCCGACAAAAATGGGCGAAGTCACAATAGCTGTCTTCGACGATACATGCGGCAACCTTATTCAGATAATGCAGCAGTAACTTTATGATGAAATGGAATTAATTGGTATATAAGATTGAAGCTTTTCTTGTTCAATAAAATTAAAGGGCACGATTGTGGAACGAGAAGTAGAAGGGTGGTACAAATATGTACCACCCTTTCTTGGCGGGGAAATAATCGTGACAATTCCAGAACAGAAATTCTTTTCGATAAAGGGGAAAGGAAATCCCAATGAGCACGAATTCGCTGAAAAGATAGGTGTTCTGTATTCATTGGCTTATGCGGTCAGAATGATGCCGAAGCAAGGATACACTCCAGATGGATATTTTGAATATACCGTATATCCATTGGAAGGAATATGGGATTTAACAGAAGAGGGAAGAAAAAAAGAAACTTAAATAAAGATGAATTATTATATACGATCATGATTAGACAACCAGATTTTGTCCAAAAGAAGTAGTGGAGAGAGCATTTGAACATGTAGGCAAAAAGAAACCACATCCATTCCTAAATGATATAAAGTTCGGTACATTTCATGATGGATTATCTGTCCAAATCCTTCATGTAGGTCCTTATGATGATGAACCTCAAAGTTTTAAATTAATGAATGAATTCATAAAAAATAATAATCTAGAAAGAGCTTCATTACAACACAGAGAAATATATCTTTCAGATTTTAGAAAAGTCGAACCTGCAAAATTAAAAACTGTTTTGAGATATAAGGTTAAGCCAATAGAATCGGATAATCTCTTCAGTTTGTAGACAAAAGGGTTCTACCAAAAGTTTAAAAAAGTTGATTGGAACAGGTGTGTGAGACTCCTGCAGGAAAAGCGAGTCCAGGGGAGACCCCGCAGGAGCAAAGGCGCCGAGGAGGCTCCCGGACCGCCCGCGGAAAGCGAGTACCTATAGAGGAAATCAATGTTCTTTCATAGAGTTTGTCTACAGTCTGAATCTCTTAACTCCTAACATGCATTATTATTTAATATTGAAAGGATTGTTAAGGAGTGTAATTAAAGTAACAGTTTTAGGATGCAATAAAAGAGACTATAAAATAGAACGGAAACGCGAACAATATATGTCAATGTATTAATAGCTGTAAAGCCTTGGTGTTACTGAGTTTCTCAGTTGCCACGGCTTTTTTTAAATCTCATATTTAATTGGGCATAATCCATGTATTTTGAATATCCGTTCACACTTTGGTTTCTTCTGCAGCAGCATCTGAAAATCTTCATCTTTGCTTAAATACACTAAATCTGTCTGCTGTATTGAAATGGATGGGTACCAGATATTATTACTGTTTTAATGAAAGCCCATTCCTCACCCAATCTTATTGCATAAAATAATTTTAAGCCAATAAATTGAGAAGGAGGTAATTACTTGGGAGAAAAACAAGGATCAAACAACCATTCTCACTGTTTTGATCCATTCATAAGTCCAAACCCTATTACTTCATTTAATCCTGTTCAACGCTTTCCTAAAATTAATGAAACAGCATTTATAAGTCAGTTTTCCAGTGTCATAGGTGATGTTACCATTAGTGACAATGTCTATGTAGCGCCAAATGTAAGTATACGTGCGGATGAAGGAACTCCTTTTTATATAGGTTCCAATTCAAATATACAGGATGGAGTAATTTTACATGGTTTATTAACTAAAAAAATTGCAGTTGGAACAAAAAGGTATTCAATATTCATTGGAAATGAAGTGACCATCGCTCATGGTGCCCTTGTCCATGGTCCTTGTTATATTGCAGACAAAGTATTTGTTGGCTTTAATGCCATTGTTTATACCGCAATTGTAGGGAAAGGCGCATTTATTTCTTATAATGCAGTAGTAACAAATGGCGTTCGAATACCACCTGATAGGTTTGTACCGCCTGGGGCTAATATTGATTCTCAAGAAAAAGCGGATGCACTTTCGCCAGTACCGAAGGATAGTAAGGAATTTGCACATGAAGTTCAACGAGTCAATCAGGAATTCCCCGCATCTTATCACTTGTTATTCGGGAAAAATCGTTGCTCCTGCGGAGTCGCCTATGACCAATATTAAAATGCGAAATCCAGATAATAATATTTTCCAATAAGAAATAAATTGTACTCATGGGACTCCGCAAATCCGGGGTCACCCAATTGGAAACGGGGAATAGCTTAATATCAGAGCTGTCTTTAAGACAGCCTTTTTAATGACACGATCGGGGAAGGTTTGTTGAAGTAGCAATTCTACATAGAACTATGGGAAAAGATAAACTAGAAAAATTAAAGATGGCGTGATGATGTTAGATGAATTGAAAAAGGCATGATTTACAAATAAAGAGGTGGAAATATCACTGCGCCTACAATAAATTGGAAATATTAAAGAGCCAGAAGATCCTTAAAAAAATATAGAATTACTAAATAGAATTTCAACGCACCACTCAATGAGAAGGAAAAAGTGTTAATCCTTTTTTGATCAACACTCCCGTTCGTGCAGTAGCATTCACTTTAATTTTTAGGTTTGATTTCATTAATAATGAAATCTGTTACCCATTCAGAATTTGGAATTTTTTCCAGTTGTTAAACAATTAACTTTTGTCTTTGGAATGGATGATTTTTACATATCTCTGCTTTCGCTTCAAATGTTCATGTTCAATATTAACGGTAAATGAGTCCCGTAAGACATCCTTTATGTTTAAGAAAAAAGGGTCGCAAAACTAAGTTCTTCATAATGTCGAAGGCAAGTCTTGGGTTTTTACTGATAAATTGTGCAGAAATATAATTTATCATTAATTATACAGAAATCTCAATTGTGAACATGCAGTTAGGTTTTTCCTGATACAGCTCCGTTTTTTGATACAGGAGCATTCTTGCCTAATATAACAGAAAAGACAACAATCACTGCTATTATAAGAGTGAAAATTGTGATGGATTCATCAAGAAATACTGTTGCAAATAGAATCATCAAAAATGGTTGTAAGTATTGAATCTGGCTAACTCTTGCTATCCCGCCCATAGCCATTCCGCTATACCAAGCAACATATGCTAGAAATTGACTAACGACTGCGAGATAAATGAAACTGATCCAAGCTTGTAATGGGGCATGAAGCATTTCAGTCGTGAGGTTTAGTCCAACTGGAATAATGAAAAATGGAGCACCGATCATTATTGCCCAAGCAATCACTTGCCAGCTGCCTAATTCTTTCGCTAATTTCCCCCCTTCTGCGTAACTAAGTCCCAGTATGATCACTGCCGTTAGTAAAGCTAAATCGGCAAATTGCAATTGACCGAACCCAAGATGGAGTGCATACATAATGACAGCTAAAGAGCCGATTATACTTGAAGCCCAGAATTTGATTGAAGGGATTTCCCCCGCTCTAAACATAGCAAATCCAGCTGTCGCTAACGGCAACAGAGCTACTTCCACAGCTCCATGAGAAACAGGCAAGGATTCCATTGCCCAGGAAGTGAGGAGCGGAAATCCTAAAACTGCACCAAAAGCAACAATAAGTAGACTTTTGAATTGGCTTGGAGAAGGCAGTTTTTCCTTTCGAACGATCAATACCACAGCTACTAAAATAGCAGCAACAACCGTTCTTCCTAAACCGACGACCGTAGTCCCAAAATACTCTACAGCAATACTTGTAGCGGGGAGCGTTAAGCTAAAACAAATGACGCCCACTAATCCCAACAATAATCCTAATTTCTCCCTGGTTACTCCCTGCATCTCTTCCAACTCCAATCTTTATACTTTGTACCACATCTGTACCATTTTTTACTTATCTTAAAAACAGTTTTGGTATAATTAACATACTATGAGTACATTTAATAAAAATAAACCATTTTTTTACCTATCTGTCCTGGTACAGATGAAGAGGGGGCAATATATTGAACTCAAAATATATAAAAATAATGGAAGACATTAAGCTTCGACTTGAAGATGGTTCGCTAATTGCAGGCAGTAAGCTTCCTTCGGTTCGTCAGTTATCCGAGTATTTTTCATGTAGCAAAAATACGGTCATTAAAGCATACGTAGAACTTGAAAAAGAGCATTTAATTTATTCTGTTCCTAAAAGCGGCTACTATGTTGTGAATGAATATCAAAAAGAGACGGTAGAAAATGAGGTGATTGATTTTTTGTCTGCCGGTCCAGATAAAAATGTTATGCCTTATGTGGAATTTCAACATTGTATGAATCAAGCAATCGACCATTATAAAGAAGAGCTTTTTACATACTCAGATCAACAAGGGCTTTACTCACTGCGAGTACAGTTGGTGAAATATTTGCAAAATTTACAGGTGTTCACTCAACCGGAGAGATTAGTGGTTGTTTCTGGTTCGCAGCAAGCCCTTAATTTATTAGTTTCTATGCCATTTCCAAATGGAAAAAACAATATTCTAATTGAACAGCCCACTTATTTCGGAATCATTGAGTCCATCAATCTGCATCAAGCTACTACTTTTGGAATTGAATTATCAATGGAAGGGATTGATCTTGAGCGTCTGGAATACATCTTTCGAAATAATGATATAAAATTTTTCTATATTATCCCGAGATTTCACAATCCACTTGGACATTGTTACACCAATAGCGAAAAGAAAAAAATCGTTGAGTTAGCTGGAAAATACGATGTATATATAGTGGAGGATGATATTTTAGGAGACCTTGATCCAAATCCAAAATCAGATCCTTTATTTTCTTTTGATTCTTCTGGGAGAGTGATTTATATTAAAAGCCTTTCAAAAATTTTTCTCCCAGGGTTAAGGATTGGTACTGTCGTTCTTCCTGCATTAATGATAAACAATTTTTTACGCTATAAATTTAGTTCGGATTTTAATAGTTCAGCACTTTCTCAAGGTGCGCTAGAAATCTATTTAAAAAGCGGTATGTTTAATAGCCATCTCAAAAAAGTTAAAGAGGTATATCGTACTAAAATGCAAATCCTTCAAGAAGCATGTGAATTATTGCTGCCGGCTAATACTTCTTTTTCTAAACCGACCTCAGGATTCTACCTATCCATCAGTTTGCCTGAGAATGTGAAAGCAAAACAGGTGGTTCATATGCTAAACGAGCAGCATATATATGTTGATGATGCCTCTAGAATGTTTTTAGCTGAATATAAAAAGGAAAACCTCATTCGATTAAGTATCTCTCAAGTGAACGAGATTCAAATTAAACCAGGGGTAGAGCGATTGGCTCACTGTATTGCTTTAATTGGCAGTAGAAAAAATCATACTCCAAATAACTTTTTACTCATTTAGAAATGTCGGGTTTTTCCCGTCACAACGTACTTCAATGAAATGTAACCACAATAGTTATTTAGAATAATGTATATTTCCTTAAATGATTTTAACTTGTCCCTCCCTTAAAAAAAGAGCTTGTTTATAAGGGGAGGTTTTGATAAGATTGTTTGATAAATTTTTTAAAGGGTTTAAAGAGGGTGAGTCAATTGACTAAAAACCTTAGACAATTGAAAAACGTTTCGGTGTTCCAAACGCTTCTAACTTAGAAAATAATTTAGAAGCGAGGAATAATTATATGAAAAATCAAAGAATCTTTAATAAATCATTTCTTTTTTTATTTATAAGCAACTTTTTAGTTTTTATTGGGTTTGAAATGTTGCTTCCTATTTTGCCTGCTGATGTTACTAGACCAACCTGAATGGAAGATGCATTCATGCTTTAATACGACTATAAC
Source organism: Peribacillus sp. NPDC096447 (assembly GCF_044762725.1). Classification (NCBI taxonomy): domain Bacteria; kingdom Bacillati; phylum Bacillota; class Bacilli; order Caryophanales; family Bacillaceae; genus Peribacillus; species Peribacillus sp. NPDC096447. The sequence continues at coordinate 625,169 of NZ_JBIWEV010000003.1, read as the reverse complement.
TGGAATGCATCTAGTTCTACTCGTACACATATAAGGGATGTATAAAAAAAGCAGCTAATGACCTAGTCAGCAGGACAAGTGTTAAAAATCAATGATTCCTTTTTTATTTGCCCGATTCTACAGTAATTTCCTTGCCAGTAGAAGTGCTTTGATTTTCGAATTCCACGCTCCAAAGCTATATCAAATTTCCCAGGTGCGAAGTTTGAGTTATAATAGTAAAAAACATCCGTCTATATAGGATGGATGTAAGTAAGCTTCTTGATTAATACATAAAAAGGATTGGTGAATAAAAATGGCAATTGTTGATGTAACAGTTATTCCTGTCGGTACACAAACTCCAAGTGTTAGCAGCTATGTGGCAGATATTCAAAGAGTATTAAAGCAATATGAAGATAAGGGAGAAATCCGTTTTCAACTGACACCCATGAATACAATCATTGAAGGCGACCTGCCTAAATTGTTTGAAGTGATCCAAGCGATGCACGAAGTACCTTTTGAAAAAGGTCTTGCTAGAGTCTGTACGAATATCCGAATCGATGACCGTCGTGATAAAGAACGCAGGATGGAAGACAAAGTAAAGCGAGTGAAGGGCATGCTTGAGGAATAACAGGTTTTGTAAGGAATAGGGACAGATATACCTCGATTTTCGTCTTTCGTCGATATATTGCTGTTTTCGGAGATATATCCCGATTTTCAATTAATGTCAATGTATTAATAGCTTTAAAGCCTTGGTATTACTGATTTCTCAGTTACCAAGGCTTTTTTTATTTATTATTTAATGAAAGGGAGCCAACTGGCTGATCCATTTCATAGATTTCCATATTCTATCTTGCATAATCCATGTATTTGAATAACCATTACACTTTTCTCTTGTAATTAGCATACTACTGTGTCCTCTTTACCGGCTTCCATCTGCAAAACTGCATGAGTTGAGGTAGTGAGTGTAGATAATTTATAAACGTTCGCCATAAAGTTCTTTTTCTTCAATTGGATGAAAAAGAGTGAATCCTTTTGAACAAAATACAAACCTTCTATCTATCTCGAATCCAGCCTTATTCAAAATTTCAATAGTTCCATGCGAACCAGTGCCAGCATACCCGCAACTACAACCTGATAGGTGTAGCTCATTTCCTTTTTTGTCTATAAGGATGAGATCGCTATCAAGCAAATTATTATCTTTATTAATTTCTTTAACAATTTTTGCAATTTTAAAACGATCAAAATGATCTTTAACTGCTTCGAATAACGCAATACTTTTATTGGTAACACCGCGGTTATCACCGTAATCTTTTATGACGAATACTTCCCCCTCATATGACTTCTTATATAGTTTGTATTTTTGGTAAGTGATGTCATTAATTTTACAAATAAGTGGACTATTACTATCCAGTTTTTGATTAAACATTGCACCCCTCCTAAATAGTTAGTTTATAAAGTTTATTAGGAGAAAAAGAGATTAGTACTAAGAAGCTGTTAATAGGCAAAATTTTTTCATTTCTGATTCTCTTTTAATTGATAATAGGGATGAATCGTGATATCAAATGGAGCTGTTAGGGGAAGTGGGAAAATTAAAAAAACACCTAAAGGGTGCTTTCAGGTTGACGGCAAAAGGAGGTTCGGAATGCTCCCACCCAGAACCAGGATTTTTAAGAAAAAATGATTATCATTCATGTTCTTATATTGGATTATACGAATGAAACCCTCACTAGATTGAAGAAATTTGCGACACTCCTGCCGAACAACTGGCTAGCCGATACCCCACAGACGCTTGGCAGACATTCGGCGGAAAGGGAGTGGATTTCCGAAATCAACTGAAACTTATTAAAAGAAAAAATTGAAAATAAACAGGTTCTCTCTATATCTTCAGTCTGAAAGCACCTAAAGTGTGCTTTTTAATAATAAGCCTTTATAAAATAATGGATAAGCATAATGTTCATGAAAATTTCGGCTATATCAGTAATACGGACATCGATAATTTTAGTTTCCTCGAATGATAAGGGGCAAAAATGACAATATAAATAGAACCAATGATAGTTAAAAGCATGGTCCATAAGCTGTTGCGTAAAAACAGTGAAATCATTAGGCGAAAAAAGGGCTAAATCTTTTCCACCCCTCTTCAAGCGTAGACCCCAACTGAAAGGGGGGAGATGAATGGCAGTTGGCATAAATAAAGTATTTTTTTACAATAGTAATATAACATCATTCCTAGAATATAACGTAACCGTCTATCCATGGGGCAGGCGTTTTTTTATGTTATTAGAAATATGCATTTAATAAGTGTGTGCCTAAAACCTTCTGGATGTTTTTATAAATCATCGAAAGGCACTCATTGTCTGGGTTCTTTAAAATGTGTAATTTAATTATTATGGGGACAAGCACAAGCGAAATTTAATAATTACCATAATATGAAGCACAGCATGATATGGAGGTGAATTACATGGGAAAAGAAAAAGAGGAAAAAAATAATAGTAAGAAAGATAAATATTATAGTAATAAAGATAAAAATAATAGTAAGAAAGACAATAAGTCTAAAGAAGAAAAATGCGGTTTTAAATTGGAATATAGTTTTAAACTAGAGAAATGCAGTAATAAAGAGGATAAAAAATGTTGTAAGAGTAAAGATAAAAATGGCAGCAAGAAAAAAGAGGATAAAAAATGATGTTTTGATTGCAGTAAAAACAGAAACAATTGCTAACACCATTAAGGGTTAGACCCCCTTTCCTTGGAGCATCCATTCATTGGGTGCTCTTTACTTTGGGAAATAATGTGACTTGAGGCTATCATACAAGGGTAGGAAGGTTCCTCATATGCATTCAGCTAAAAACATAATTTCGGAAAAATTTAAGTGATTCTATATGTTTTAGAAGAAGAGGGTTACCTCTTGAAACTCATTCAGTTCCAGTTGACGGAAAGCAGTTACATTAAATAGGAAAGGCATGATAACGAAGAATATGACAACCCCTCTTTGTCATACCCTTTATAAAAAGATAAGGGTGTGACAATGCTGATTAGGAAGAAAAACAACCAAATCGTTTTTTATATAATAAAAGGCTCAACAATTAAAAGGTTTCTAATCCTAGATCTAATTATTGGATCTGGAATTTTTTATGTAGTCAAATTCATTTCTTCCAGCATATTAATAGCGAGCGCGAGCAGTTTTGTAGGAACGGAAGGAATTAAAAAGGCTCCGAAAGTTCTAAAAAATGCAATTGGTTTAATATCCTAAAGGATTAAGCATTCCACGGAATGGGGCTTTGTTAACAAGAAGAGAATACATATTATAAACGTCCGATATGTATTCTCCTTTTTATAATGACACAACGTTGGCGTTCTCTACGTATTTTTCCATACAGTTGCATACTTCTTTTGATATTTTGCATCCTCTTCTTTTTCAACTAAATTCAGTGCGATTTGCTTTATTTCTTCATCTTTTATTTCATTAAACAAGTTCCTAAGTCCTTGAATAATATCAAAACGAATTAACGTGTAGTTTTTTTCATGAACGCAATTTAAATACCGATCAACAAGACTTCTTATTACCATTTCTTTTTGCTCAGTGCCAGCTAGACCTATTTTCCATATAGATTGTAGGCTATGTCTTGCGGTGACGAATTTTTTATCTTTTGTCACTTCCCAAACCAATGGGAAATCCTTTAGCATTCTTTTCTCAGGATCACTTTTCGCCAAACTGCTAAGAAATTGTGCCGCCCTTGATCTTCGGTGGTTATCAGAATGAGTCAAATCCTCCTTCAATTGGTCCCATACATCATAAGCCCAGTCCACCTCTTCTTTGGTAGAAGCAAGGATATGATTGTAGGCTTCGTATTGTAAGTCCTTATCTTGAGAATGTAAATTTTCAAAAGAAGTTTGTATAGTACTATCCATTAGAAACACTCCTTCTTAAAATATGATAGGCAGCCTCTCATCACTGTTGTTCTGTCCTGAATAGCCAGTTAGTCCAATTATAATTGTTTCAAATAAAAAATATACTTACAATAACTTTCTCGAGAAGCGGCTATTTTTAGCCGGCATAAAGCTCGCCAGTATTTGAAGTTAAAATTCAATAACCTAATTAATTAGGCTGTACCGAACGTATACATCTATAATGATTCATATTAATTAGGGGGGAATTATGACAAATCCACATAAAGTGAAACCCTATTTATTGACACGTAGTTTGCAGCCGGAAAATCAGGAGACACCGATTCATTTCATCAATAATGATAGCATGGAAAACCAATTATTTTATAGAAGGAACCACTTTTCTTATCCGACTCTTTCCTATTCGAACTATTGGCTCCCTATAAATGGGTTAGTATCCGCTCCTTTACTACTGTCCATGCAAGACATTCTTCAATACCCATCAAAAACAGTGGAAGTTGTCCTTGAATGCTCGGGAAACAAGCGTAATCTCTTCGAACCTAAAATATTTGGGGAACAATGGGGAAAGGGAGCTATTAGCCAAGGTAGGTGGAAAGGTGTACCATTACGGACATTACTTGAATTATCTGGAATAGGGGAAGGGGCAAAAGAAGTTGTCGTGGAGGGTTATGATTATGGAAATAGGACTGATCTAGATGAGGTTTACACCTACACCAGGAGTTTACCTATCGAGAAAGCATTGCATCCAGATACCATTATTGCATATGAATATAATAACCAGCCAATTCCTTTTAAACATGGTTATCCACTGAGGTTAATAGTTCCGCAGTGGTATGCAATGGCATCAGTTAAGTGGATAAAGCAGATAAGTGTTATTGATTCTACATTCAATGGGCCGTTTCAAACAATTGATTATGTGTATTATCCAAATCAAGACAATGATAAAGGTGCATTTCCAGTTACTACAATAAATATCAATTCGACTATCCAAAAACCGCTGGATATGGAAATTATAAATACTGGTAAGCATTTAATAAAAGGAATTGCATGGACAGGAAAAGGAGTAATTACAAAGATGGAAATTAGTCTTGATGGTGGCTATACATGGAGAAACGCCGATATATTACGTCGTCAGAATATTGGTTATGGATGGGTTAGTTGGTCATATGAATGGACTATATTAGAAAAAGGTGAGTATACGATTAAATCCAGAGCAACAGATTCATTTGGTCAAATTCAACCGAATTTTCCTTTTTGGAATAAAAAAGGTTATGGGTATAATGCCATTGATCAAATTAAAGTTAAGGTAGAATGACTATCCATTTATTTTTAGGGAAAGAAACGGGAGAATAAATTATTGAAGAAGAATATAAGTGATCCAATCGATTATTGGAAAAAAATCAGCCGTGATTATCTTTGTAAATCAATTTAGTTAATCGTTGAAAATTACCAGGAGCGTATGAAAAAGAGTCGCTCGCTTCCGTAACAAGAAACTCCTCATATAGCGTTAAGAAAATGAGAAAAATCGTTCCTGGATTTGGCCAAATAGCGGTTTTGTGTTACAGGGAAACAACCTTCCAAAAGAGTTTTGGAGGGCTATTTGCCATGACCAATTAAGTACTGTATAAGAGAAGTGTCAGCCTGTTTAGCTGGTTAGTTGAGAGGTGTGGTTCCATTTGGAGATTATTCCTGACTAACGGCAGGGTAGGTTCAAGAAGTGTAGTGGTGCAACGGACTGAGGCTAAAAGCAGTATAGAATTCTCTTGTCTCCAAATAGTAAAGTAAAGGAATTTAAATGTGAAAATGTATAGAAAATTTTAAATGGAGTTACCCCGATGAGGTTAACATGAAAACATGCAACACATAAAACTACCGATTACCATTTGAACAAAAAAAGGAGCATTCTGCTCCTAATCTAACTTAAAAGGTGAGATGTGAGAATTCCACACTTAGAAATTGAGTGCCCTGGGTTTTTAATCGGACAATTCCGTTTTAGTCTCCAATTCACCATTAACTCGATATATCTTTCTAGGTCTTCCTTTAGCTGTCGGTGCTTCTTCACCAATTATTTCGGCAATCTCTTGCTCGACTAAACCATTAAGTATTCGCCGTGCGTTCCGGGGTGTCATTTTTAACCATTCTGCAAGAATTGATGCTGTTATAGAGTGGTTCCCCGTTCTTTTTTGTACAGACAAAATCTTGTTAAGTGTTGTAATCGTGACGCCACACTGTTTAAGTTTTTCACTGATTTCCTTATTCTCCGTTCGATAGCCAAAAGAAATGCTTTCTTGTTCTTTAAGAGGACCTTCAATAATCCCTCTATCATCAACAAGGAATGCACAAAAAGAATCGTAATTTTGTGCATGATTCAAAGCAAGTCGTGCGTTTTCCTCTGCAGCCAATGCAGTTTCTCCATAGCCGATTCCAACGTTCGATGGTAATTCTGAAATTAGAGCTAATTTTTCCAAAAGATCTCCAATTTGTTGCCCGGTTTCTATGATGGAACCTCTCGTGGAGAAAACTACAAATGTTCCAACGCCAAGAGGTACAAAAGTGCCGAAAATAGATTCGGAAAAGTTTAATACAGCATCTTGTACTTTTAAGTTCAAGCGATGTAAATCGTAGGATATGGTGTGGTGATTCATGTTTGTATCCATGAAGAGTGTAGGGCTTTTTTTGATGATTTGTGCACAATGAATGAAATAAAAGCTTTTACCCAAAGACTAGAAGTTGCCAGAATGCTTCGGGATGGCTTTACATATGAAGGAATCGAGGCAGAAACTGGTGCCGCTTCAGCTACTATTTCAAGAGTTAATAAACTATTGAATTATGGGAGTAATGGTGGATATCAGATGTCGTTAGATCGCATGGATACTACTAAAAATTGTAAGAGTTTCGGCAGTTGGGTTTGACTTTTTGAGTCTAGGTTCATCTTTTATATATATAGAAGAAACGCGTCAATAAATAACTTTTCATTTTCTTTTAAACATACATCACTAGAGATTGTCATTTACAGTCTCTTTTTTTGTTTGAAAAAGTGTAAGGATACACTTACAGGAAATGGGGAGTTGCATCTTGTTGTAGAAGAGGGAGCATGAAGATGGATTATGTCTTTTTTCGCTATGTCTAAACGCATATTTATAGGATGTGAATTCCGATACTTTTAGACTGATTACTTTACTTGATATGGAAGAATTGATGGCTGAATAGATGGTTAGCCCGGCGGTCAATTTGTTATTAATTTTTCGCTTTAGTTAAATTTAGTAGGAATACAATATTAATAATTCTTTTATCTGGAGAAACAATGGGAGGGTTTGTTGTAATCGCTATATTAATAGGAAGAAATACGTCTTTATAAGAAATAAATGCTGCAAATCCTTGTTTGCAAAGTAAGTAAAATAGCAATTTTTCCTTATTGGAAAAAATAACTTCATTGTTAAATTATTGTTATTACCTTATAATTTTCTAGAAACATATGAAATGTTATGAATAGGAGAAAAGTATGAAAAAACTGTGGACGATTTTAGTTTCATTTACGTTGTTAATTAGCTTATTCCCGCAATTAGCATCGGCAGCACCAAGCAAAAATTTTGAGCAAGAACTTACAAAGTATTTAAAACAGGTAAGCCTTGTAAGGGGTTTTGAAGTGACGAAGGATGATATTGAAACATCTCTTTCTTTTTACGACGAAAGTATTAATAACTTTGAATCTATTGGTGATTTAAAAGAAGCCTTGGGCGAAGTCATTAAGGCAGATTTAAGTAATTTAGATACCATTTATGAAGATTATAATCTAACCAATGAGAGCCTAATTAATCTATTACACGAAAATGGCGAAGAACTAGACGATTATATCTTTATCTGGGACCTCGATGAAGCTGTTTATTTCTATACAGAAGAGGGCGATTTTGAACGCGATCCAAACTTTGACAAAGAATTCGTCAATTATTTAGCCAAAGTTAGCAAGGAAAGAGGCTTCGAAGTAACAAAAGAAGATATCGAAGCGTCATTGGAACTTTATGATTTTAGCACGGAAGAATTTGAATCTGTCGAAGAACTTAGCGAATTCTTGGGTGACGTCATAAAGGCAGATCTAAGCAACTTAGATTATTTTAATGAGAATTATGGATTGGATAAACAAGCCTTGCTTCAAATGTTGGAAGAAAATGGTGAAGATATTAACGATTATATATACATAGATAATCTTGAAGAAACTGTTTGGAACCTTACTGGTGGCGGGATGGATGGTGAGGTTGCCGATGATCTGCTTCCCATTTTCGAGGAAGAACTCGGTTTAACGGAAGAGGAACTACAGCGGCTTGAAGACCACTTAATGTCTTTGGAAGAGCATCTTTCCAATCCGGAAACAGTCAAGCAACTAGAAGAATTGGGCAACCGCATGATGGCTTTCGAGGAATTTGATGTAACAACAGAACTTACAGCTGAGCAGATAGCTGAAATGGCATCAATTTATGAAGAATTACTTTCCATCTTTAAGCTTAATGTATCCTATTCTCTTGTGAAAAGTGGCTCGGAATCACCTGTATCCCTTATGGATTTAATGAAATTGGAAGAATTGAAGGGTGCTAACCTGAAAATAGCGATATATAATACTGACGGGAAGTTCTTGGCTGATCTTTTAATAACAGGTGAAATGGTCGATTCTGACACTCTTACTAATGCAGGCGGGCAAATAAAGGAATCTGCAAAAGAGGTGCAAAAAACCATTGAAAAGGCACCAGTTGCTAAACCAGTAAAACAAAAGATCAGTACTCATACAAATTCAGAACATCAAACCGTAAAAGGGGCTAAACTGCCAAATACCGCTTCCGATTATGTGCCTAGCGCCCTTTTAGGACTATTTCTTGTCTTGTTCGGAAGCTTGATGTATCGAAAAATCAGGAAAGCTTAATATGAAACAATTAAAGAAAAAGCGGTTGCTGCTGCTTTCTTGTACAATTGCCATCATTTTATTTGGAATTTGGTTTTCCACATCCAATATGTATAAGTTTGCAAAAGGCTACTTTCTTTACAAGACTCATGCTCCAAGTAGCCAAGTAAATGAAACAGTACAGAAAACACCAAGTGATAAACCAGCAAGTAATAAAACAACAAAGAAAGAGCTATATCCCGTCCGCCCTGAAACGGGTGAAGAAATCGGGGAATTGTATATACCCAAACTAAAAACAAAACTCCCTATTTTCCATGGCACAAACGAGGATGAATTGGAAAAAGGAGTTGGTCACTTTGCAGGAAGTGTGCTACCTGGTGAAAATGACAATTCCGTACTTTCCGGTCATAGAGATACGGTATTCCGTAAACTCGGGCAAGTTGGAGAAGGAGATTTGTTGATAGTAAGAACTTCGGCAGGAGAGTTCACATACAAAGTCAACAAAGTTCGAATTGTGGATGAGGATGATCGAACCGTAATCGTACCAAAGCCACGGGCAACGCTAACCGTCAGTACCTGTTACCCCTTTGATTATATCGGGTCAGCACCTGAACGCTATATACTTGTCGCTTATTTGACTTCAAAAACAGTAAGTTAATCATCTAATGCTCAATTAAAAGAGTCCCAATAAGGAAACCCTATTGGGACTCTTTTAATTTTAATTCTATTTAGAAAGGAAAGCGAAGGTGAAAGTCACTTTAACCAAATGAAAAAACACCGATATCGGTGTTTTTTCATTGTAATTTATTTATATTGTTAAGCTATCCTTATTGCTCGAAGTGTTCGATGTAGCAGATTTTAGTATTTTATGATGATAAATATAAGAGCCGGCTATCAAAATATATCCGATAATGAAAAGCAGCCATCCACTGGCAGGGTCGCCCACTGATATGCTTGAATACATAGCACCCGTCAAATCAAATACAAAACCTGCATAAGCCCATTCCTTGATTCTCGGAAAGCCAGGAATAAGTATTGCCACGACACCTAATAATTTGGCAATTCCAATAAAGGGTAGGAGGTAGGTAGGATAACCTAAATGATTAAATAAAGCGACTGCATCGGGAACAGACATTATATCCGGAATAGAGCCCAAAACCATTAGTGCCACTAAAAGTCCTGTGAAAATCCAATATATAATTTTTGTTTTTTTCATCTATTCTCATTCCCTCCCTTAGATTGACATTCTAATCATATTCCACTTTCCTTTTATTAATGCATTCTATAAGAAATTATTGCATCTTGGGACCGACAAAGGTCTATTCTCAAACTTGGAAATCCGCTTTTTTTTCGCTAGGTCTGCCGCAATTTTTATTCCAAACCTGTTTTTGTATGAAATTGATTTCCTTGTTACTTTATCGCTTAACTCAAAAATATAGTTATTTGTCTGTGACATTTTTAACCCTCTATTCTTCAATATTTTTTAGGGATATTGCCAACAAAATGACTTAAAACCCACGTTTAAAAGGAAATTCTTTAATGATGGCAACCTGTTTATAAGCCCCGTTTACTAACAAGGTGATTTCATCTCCATTGTTCACATTTAAATCCATAACTTTCATAATTTCTTTCCCATTAGAAGATTTGCCCCTTTTAGTAAGAATTACATCACTACTAAAAGAATGCACCATTGCGGGAATTGTCACTGATGTTGGAGCTAAGGTTACAAAGTATAAAGTCGGGGACCGAGTAGGGAAAAGAACGGATGACATGGTACGCGCCGAAGAAATTGGTTGCCATTGTTTACAGCACCTATCGCAATATTGCTGCTTTAGTACAAATCAACGAATTTAATATATGAGTACATTTCGTCACAAATCGAATAGGTGCATTCGTAATAAAGGGTCAACCGGTAAAAATCCGCTCCCACGAGTAAACGTGCGAAATCATGGTTGCAGCACGAATTTACGAGTAAACATGCTGAATTCACGAGTAAAGAGTCCAAACTCACGAGTAAAACAGCAAAATTCACGAGTAAACGGCGCGAAATCACGAGTGCGGTACAAATTCACGAGTAAATAGCCAAAACTCACGAGTAAAACAGTAAAACTCACGAGTAAATGCACGAAATCATGGTTGCAGCACGAATTCACGAGTAAAAAGTCCAAACTCACGAGTAAAATAGCAAAATTCACGAGTAAACTTCGCGAAATCATGGGGTGCAACACGAATTCACGAGTAAATATGCTGAATATCACGAGTAAAGAGTCCAAACTCACGAGTAAAACAGCAAAATTCACGAGTAAACGTGCCACTGTCTGCCAAGCCGCATCAAGCAAGCGTCTTCGGGGACTCGGCTAACCAGTTTTTCGGCAGGAGTGTCGCAAATTTTCTTCAATCTAGTGTGGGATTTATCCATATGTAACATTGCGAACACTGTATTTGACCCTGTTACAGCACTTGTAAGTATGCCTTTATCTTGTAAAAAAGTTTATTGATTTAAAAGAATTGATTAATATGACGCATAACCCGACACAGGAAATCGTGATGAGGGAATACATTAACTTTAAGTCTTTCAATATAATAATTCCGGCAATTACTATGAGAGAATCAATGATAAAAATAATAATTCCAGTTAGTTGCTGTAGCTTTAGAGATTAATAGTGCTAGCAAATCCACTCCACCGGGGCTAATATGTTGTCTCAGCATAAAACCGACACCAATCCCAATCGTCATTCCGCCGATAATGGCACTTGTTATGATCTGTAGATGAACCAAACCGTTTAGTGGTGTTAGCCAATCAATAATGGTTGATGTAAAAGCTAACCCAAGGATGGCATTAAAGAAATAAGACTTATCGTATAGAAGAGATAGAAGGTATATGGGAATATTGATCATGATCATGGTATGCCCAACCTGGATTCCCCAAACATATTTGATTAACAAACTTATTCCAAATATCCCGCCATTTATTAGATGAATGGGAACGATAAACAGGTTAATCCCAATTCCAATGCAAAAACTTGAAAAAAGCAGGGTAACTAACTTTTTCATTACATTCCCCTTGTCCAAATCATTATCTTAAAATATATGAGAGGAATGTAAATATATAACAGCATATTGGAAGTACCAGTGCAATTTGTGAATTGTTGGCTTTTCTTTAAATGATGTTCTGAAATTTAGCCGTATGAGAGCGGCAGGATCAAAATACCTGGGGCCAGGAAGTAATTTGGGCAAAAAAAGAGACACTCATAAAAAGTGTCTCTTTTTTTGCATTTATATGTCTTCAAGGGGCAAGTCAGTTTAATAATATAAGAATTTTTTCACCTTGGAAAATAGGTTGAATTTAGCCTTGATTATTCAAGCTGCTTTTTTTTGATAGGCGATTTGTAATGGTATCTTCTTGTGGTGATGTTTGCCGTATATAAAAGGCCAGTATGAATGCAACTATGGTCAAACCTGTTGCGATCATGAATGCATCATCCACTCCCATTACGCTGCCTTGTTTAATGGCCATCGCCATTTGTGATGTATTATCTGGTGATATATTCCTTTGAGATAAGATTTCCTGTACATGTTTCGTTCCCTGGTTTGTCATGATGGACACAAAGAATGCCATGCCAACAGCACCTGCCACCATTCTCAATGTATTGACCATTGCTGTTCCATATTTATTTAGGCTAAGTGCCAATTCATTTAATCCAGCTGTGAAGATAGGCATCATCAGTATCGACATTCCGAACATTCTAATGGTATAGACCCACACCACATAAGAATAGGACGTATCTGTTTGAAGCCGCGTTAAAAGATAGGTTGTAATGATAGTGATGGCAAGTCCGCTCACCGCAAGCCATCTTGCACCAAATCGATCAAAAAGCTTTCCGGTGATAGGAGACATGATCCCCATTAAAATCCCGCCAGGCAATAGCATGAGACCGGATTCCATCGGAGTAAATCCACGGATATTCTGCATATAGATTGGCATGATGATCATTCCGGAGAACATACCCATAGTTGCGATGATGTTGATGATTGTCGTTAAAGTGAACATCCGATACCGAAAAATTCTAAATTCCAAAATAGGATGAGATACAGTGAATTGCCTCCAGACAAATAAAGCTAAACTGATTCCTCCAACAAGGAACATCGTCAGTACTTCGGGACTGCCCCAGCCCTTGGTACCGCCTGTGGCAAATCCATATAGAACTCCGCCGAATCCGATAGTGGATAGAATTACACCCAGTTTATCGAGTTTAGGCCGGCTGGTTTTCCCTACTTTTTTAATGATGAAAATGGCAAAGATGAAGTCAAGCAGGGCGAATGGGAAAATGATAAAAAACAGAACCCGCCATGAATAGTTTTGGATAATCCATCCTGATAATGTCGGTCCTACAGCTGGGGCAAAATTCATCGCGATACCAAATATGCCCATTGCGAAACCGCGTCTGTTAGGCGGAAATAAAGTGAAAATTACATTTGTAATCAATGGGAACAAAATCCCCGCACCTGCAGCTTGAACCACACGTCCGATCAATAAGACGGAGAAGCTGGGGGCAATTCCGCATAAAAAAGTTCCTAATGCAAAGAGTCCCATCGAAGCAAGATATAATTGTCTTGTATTGAATCGTTCCATTAAGAAAGCGGTAATCGGGATGACAATCCCATTGACCAATAGGAAGATTGTAGTAAGCCAATTAGCTGTTGCAGCTGATATGTCAAAATGAGTCATTAATTGAGGCAATGCGATATTGATTAAAGTCTGATTTAAGAAAGCGACTAGAGCACCAGCCAGCATCACCGCAAACATGGGGCCTGTACGAATTTTAGTGATGGCTGTTTTGTCGTGATTCATTATGGCACGTCCTTTCCGCTAGGATAGTACAAATTCTACTGCCTGCGATTTTTTTAAGTAATAGAAACTAATTCGTCTCACGAAGTATTAGTGTAAAATAACCTATATTTTCCAATAGTATACACCATTTAAGGAGATTCATCTCAATTTACGGCTTTTTTGAGGTGTTTATTCTTTATTAACCACTCACTTGACAATAATTCAGGATACATTCTCTTGGAAATCCCCCAGGTTAACATCCATTCTACAGGTATATCATATTTCAAACAATAATCACCAATATAATACTTACAATGTACCAGTGAAATTTTTGCACTAGGTTTAAATACTTTAACATTCTATCATTCGTAGTCACTAAAAAATAGTTAATTGATAAAAAGGTGTGATGAACAATAAAATCACGACATTTCCGTATTTTGCGAATTAATATTTTTTAAATATTCAAAATAATCATTGCAATCAATGTATTGTTTAATTATAATACAAAACATAACAAATAAAAAGTCGTTTTAAGGGGGTGAAAGAATTGAATATTGCAGGGATGAATATCACTTTTAGGCATTTCCCTTTTCATTATTTTTTGGATTGCATGGACAACCTTGAGATTAAAAGCATTGAATTATGGGGTGGGGAGCCGCATTTGTATGTTTATCGCAACATACTAGGAAATATAAGGAGTTTGAGAAGGGAAATTAAATCTAGAAATATGAAAATCATCTGCTATACTCCAGAACAATGTATTTATCCTTATAACATTGCATCCTCGGATGCTCATTGGCGAAAAAAAAGCATTGAATATTTTATGGAAAATCTTTACGCCGCGCTGGAGTTAGACACAAACATGATGCTTATCACTTCTGGAATAGGAGACTTTTCTGTTTCACAAGAGGAATCATGGAAGTATGCAAGTGACTCAATCTTTCAATTAACCAAAGTAGCTGAGAAGGAAGGTTTGATTCTTGCTTTAGAGCCATTGACAAAATATGAATCCAATCTGGTAATTGACTCTAAGGGGCTAAAGAAAATGGTAGAGGAAATCCAATCTCCTTCGCTAAAAGGAATGATAGATACAGTTTCCATGCAACTGGCAGGTGATACACCTGATGAGTACTTTTCCTTTCTTCCCGAATTAAGCCATTTTCACCTAATGGATGGAGATGGTCAATCAGATACCCATTTGGCACTAGATGATGGTGTTTTAAATTGGGGAGAATATTTAGCAAGCCTTAAAAGCCATCGTTACAAAGGAAGTTGTACTCTAGAGATTATGGGATCAAATTATTATCAAAATCCAAGTGATGCAATCATGAAATCTATTGAAAAAGTAAGGGAATTGGGAATTTAATCATCTAATTTGGAGGAACTCTTTATGAGTAATGGCACACTTACACGAAAACTGGGTTTTTGGTCTGCTCTAGCTATTGCTGTTGGAACTACTATAGGATCGGGTATTTTTGTCTCATCTGGTGATGTTGCAAGGGCTGCGGGTACTCCTTCCATTTCTATTCTAGCCTGGATAATAGGCGGGGTGATTGCCATACCGCAAGTAATGGTGCTGGCCGAGTTATCGACAGCATACCCCCAAAATGGAAGCGGTTACGTTTATTTAAATAAAGCTGGGTGGAGGCCTATGGCATTTTTATATGGATGGGCCACTTTCTGGGCGTTGGATCCTCCATCCATATCGATAATGGCTTTAGCGATTGTTTCTTATTTAGCAACCTTTTTCCCATTTTTCTCAGGAGTTGCCGGGAAATTATTGGGTATTGCGATCATCCTGCTCATCACATCGATTCATTATCGAAGTGTGAAAGAAGGAGGTCTTTTCCAAGTCATTATCACGGCTATCAAGATTATTCCTTTCCTGATCGTCATTGTGCTGGGAATAATGTATATGAACCCTGAAAACTTTGCTTATACTCCAGGACCTGGTGCCCAAAAGTCAAGTTTAATAGGCGGTGTATCTGCAACCACATGGGCATATACGGGAATGGCTGCGATTTGTTTCATGGCTGGGGAGTTCAAAAATCCAGGGAAAATACTTCCCCGAGCTCTTATTAGTTCGGTATTCATCGTGTTGGCTTTATATACGCTGCTAGCCATTTGTGTCATCGGATTGATGCCATTTGAAGAATTAATCAACTCCAATGCGGCTGTTTCCGAAGCTGTAAAATATATTCCGGGATTATCGGATATTGCATCATCATTTGTGGCCATTACGGCGATTATTGTTATCTTGGGTTCGCTGAGCTCTTGCATAATGTTTCAGCCCCGCCTTGAGTATGCAATGGCAAAGGACGGACTATTCTTTCAACGCTTTGCAAAGGTTCATCCTAAATATGAAACTCCAAGCTTCTCCATCATCGTTCAGGTTACGTATGCATGCATTCTTGTGTGTTTCAGTAATTTAACAGTGTTACTTGGCTATTTCACACTGATTCAATTGGTTATTAACATTATGGACTTTGCAGCTGTTTATAAATGTCGTAAAAGGGATGATTATAACCCAATCTATCGTATGCCAATGTGGAGATTAACGACGGTTTTAGCTATTCTTGGAGCATCATGGCTGGCTTGGGGAACATTTACTTGGGCGCCTATCCAAGGAGTGATTGCAGCATTGATCGTCATCGCAACAGGTCTGCCGGTTTACTATTATTGGGAAAAGAAATATGGATCCAAGAAAAATAACGACAGCGATATCGTGGCTTAGCAGAATGTTAAGGGAAGTTAGGCCTTCTTTTAACAAACACACTGAAATTTAAAATAAAGTAATTGTATAAAATATCATGTTTAGATATAATACAAGACATAACAAATAAACAGAGGTAAGGGAGGAAGCTGTTAATGCTAAAGTTTGATGAGGAGTTATTTCTAAATCTTGTTGAAAAAGAGGGCCTTGCTTTTAGAGGCCAGATTGAAGAAATCGTAGATGGAATCACAAAAAGGGGCTACAGCAATATTTTTCTGATCGGCGCTGGTGGCACCATAGCCATGATGTATCCATATGAATACATTTTAAAATCAAATTCTACCATCGATGTCCATGCAGAAATTGCTGCTGAGTTCATGGTGATGAATCATAAGCATTTCAGCAAAGATTCAGTCTGTATTTTTACATCTGTATCCGGGACTACTCAAGAAACTGTTGCGGCGGCTGAGTATTGTAAAGAAAAAGGGGCCACTACAATCGCTTTAGTTGCAGAGCCAAATACTCCGTTAACACAAATTGCGGATTACTGTATAACGACAGGTTCTGAAACGCACTCTTTTGATACTTTCTTTATGCTGTTGTACATGGTCGTCTTCCGTTTCATGCATAACAACAATGAATTCCCGCAATATGAACAATTCAAGAAGGAGGTTTCTCTACTTCCGCGTGCAATTCTAGATGCCGTTAAATCTTTTGACAAAAAAGCAGAGGAATTTGCCATTACACATAAAGACACGGATTACCACATGATGGTCGGTTCTGGTAACCTATGGGGAAACACTTACTCATATGCCATGTGCATTTTAGAGGAAATGCAGTGGATCCAGGCGAAATCCATCCACGCTGCAGAGTTTTTCCATGGTACGCTTGAACTTGTTGTTGAAGATACAAGTGTGATTTTACTAAAAGGAGAAGATGAAACTAGACCGCTGATGGACCGTGTAGAGAGATTTGTAGAAAATATCTCGAAAAATTTAACGGTTATTGATACCAAAAGCTTTGAAATGGAAGGTATCAGCGAGGAATTCAGAAAACACTTTTCTGTTAGTATTAACTGGTCAGTATTAAGTCGAATCAGCGTTTACCTTGAGCGTGAAAGAAATCATCCATTATCACTTAGAAGATACTATCGCCAAATGGAATATTAAGATATGTGGAGCACTACATAGTAGTGCTCTTAAGTTTAAAGAAAGCGGGGGAAAATGATGAGAACGGTTACAGTCGGAGATAACTGTATGGATGTCTATCAAAAGAGCGGGGAGGTCTATCCTGGCGGTAATCCTTTAAATGTGGCTGTCTATTTAAGAGGGTTAGGTGCTGAATCTGCTTATATTGGCTGGGTGGGATCCGATCAATACAGTGAAAAAATGGTTAAAGCGATTCAGGAAAAAGGTGTTGATATTTCTCATCTTTCGCGGAAAGAAGGAAAAACAGCTGTTACTTTTGTTGAAATGGTAGGAAATGACCGCAGGTTTGGAGAATACGACGAAGGTGTCATGGAACATTTCTGTTTAACGACGGAAGAACTCCATTACATTCAAACATATCAGCTTATACATTCAGGGATTTGGGGACATGCGGATAAGTACTATTCCTTTTTTAAAGAAAAAGGAATGCTCACGTCTTTTGATTTCTCTGATCAGCTAGATCATGATCTGGTGAAGACTTTACCTCAGTTTGTTGATTATCCTTTTTTCTCTTATACGAAGGATGATGCTTTTATCCGCAAATTTTTAAAGGATGTAAAAAGTCAAGGATCTAAAATTGCGGTCGCCACTTTAGGTGAAAATGGTTCACTTGCCTATGATGGCATTCAATATTATCAATGCGGTGTCGTTGAAGCGAATGTGGTCGATACGATGGGGGCGGGGGATTCGTTCATTTCCGGTTTTATTTATGGAATATTGAAAGGCCAATCCATCGGCAATTGTTTAGAATTGGGCACTGAGTCTGCTGCGAAAACAATTAGCTATTTCGGTGCGTGGTGACTGGGACTGGAAATAATGTATAATAGGTAGTAAATAATAAATTTAGACGGATAAGGATGAATCTAATATGAATTTAAATCCTTCAACCCCCCAGCCACTATATATGCAAATAAGGCAAATGTTGAAGAATGATATTCAGAACGGTAAATACAAACCAGATGAACAGATCCCAACCGAAGCAGAGCTGTGTGAAACTTATAACGTTAGCCGCATTACCATACGAAAAGCAATAGAGGAATTGGTGAAGGAAGGAACACTGACACGTATTCCGCGCAGGGGTACCTTTGTTGCATCTAATAAGTTTCATAATGAGTTGTTATCCATAAGTGGATTTTCGGAGTTTAGTCATCAGCTTGGGAAGATACCGAATTCCCGGATTTTAAGAAGTGAGGTCATAGCCGCACCAAAAGATGTTGCAGGTCATCTCCTCATTGAAGAAGGTAGCCCCGTTCTTGAACTTGAGCGACTCATGTATGTAGATGAGCGTCCGCTTTTCTACGATACCGCTCATTATTCGTTACTTCGTTTTCCGGATTTAGAAAAGAAGATTGCAAGGGATGAATCGACTTATAAAATCCTTTTGGAAGATTACCATACAGAAATAGTCAGTAACGATAAAATTATCGACGTGATTGGTGCTACAAAAATCTATGCTAAATATTTGGAATGCGATATTGGCGCAAATTTATTTAGGATAGTGAAGATTGCTTTCGATGCAAACGACCAACCTGTGCATCTCTCAACGTTCATGTGTGAAACCAACAAGGTCAATCTGACTGTTCATCGGGCAAAATAGGTCATGCCAATAATTTGGCATGACCTATTTAAATATCTAGTTTTGATTTTCCTCCCCCAATCTTTCTTCTTCGGTCATCGCATATAAAATATCCTTACAATTAAAACATAAGATTTTCTTGTTATCTAACAGAATGCCTTTCAGAAAACCAGCCGTACAATATACATCACGTGCACAGCGAACACAAGGGCCAACTAGTTCATCCATCTATTAATCTCCTTAATCAGGAATCGGGTATAGTTTGGTGTTCTATTTTGAATAAAGGTAAAGGCCAAAATCTTGCATAACGGAAGTGTGCCCCATTTGCCGCAGCATGGTTGCTATATTGCCACGGTGATATGATCCGTGAGTGACAACGTGTAATACCGATTCGGAAATGGAAGTTTCAAGCAACCCTGCATATGGGTTATCCACGACAATTACCTTTTCCATATCCTCTGTACTCAGAAGTTCTTTGTTTCTTTCGGATAGGTCTAAAAATATTTTTTTCATTTCCCCAATACTTTTCTTTTCCACCCCTTCTCTTAATTGATTAGAAGATGCCATTGCTTCATTCATACTTTTACCTGAGATAATGTCAAACCACGCATAATCTGTGAGATAAATGTGAGACAGCACTTTGGATACCGACGAAAAACCAGTCTGAATTTCCTTATGGTAAATGTGCTGTGGAAGTTCATTTAGCCGATCGATGATGACTCCATTTGCCCACGCGTGATAGTTATACATTTCTAATACTGGATTGGGATGATTCACTTAAAAAACCTCCATGTATACTAGTTTTTTCGTATTGAACAATTTATGCAGGAAGAACAAAAAAATTCAGGTGAATTCAATACAGTATAAGTATATTCATAAATATATTGTTCTCTAATATATATAATAATACGAACCACGAACATTCTGATTATAAAATGAATAGATAATGGAGCATCACATTTAGGCATTTTTTCTTGCAGGAAAATAGCTCCCTATATCGAACTGATAGTAAAGGAGATGGTAATATGAATCTGAGGATCAAATATAGGCTTTATATCCATGTAGACGGAAAACTTATTCCAGAACAGTATGACCGATACGAGATACTAAACGTCAGAGAAGGTATAGATCCAAATGATACTAAGGATTACCAAGAGCTTATTAAAAAATTGAGTAAGTCGATTAATCGGCCTGTAAATGAATTTGAAATAAAAAACTATGAAACAATGTAATTGCATCCTTTGAGAGATTAATCGAATGTTACGTATTCTAAAATTTTCTTCTTCAATAGAACGAAATTCATAAAGTTTAAAAGTGAAAATAAATAAAGAAAACCTAAAATGAGCCTCCTCCTTATATTAATAAATGTAAATGTAAGGAGAGAGGAAATTTAAGATCTTGCAGATATTCAGTAGGTGTGGTGATTGGAATAAAGAAAATGGGCATAATTAATCAAGCAATATCTTTGTCTTCAAAGAGCCTATTAAAGTTTGAAATATCGTTTTATTTAACCTTTCTAGTAGGTTTCTGCGCACGGTCGGAAGGATAAAATAAGGATTTTGAATATTTTGAAATAGACAACGATAGAATATATAATCAATACAACAACTCCAAATAGCTGCGGTGCTATAGGAATTTCAGCCCTTATCTTGGGTAGTTGCCAAGGAGATGCAATTATGATTGAAGTGCCTGGTAAATAAACGCGAATTAAGCGCTCAATTTTTGGGAGCGCTTAATTCGCGTTTATTCATTAAAGTCTTTATCTTGAACAATAATTTAGTCAAAATTATTGATTGATCTGGAATTTTTGGGTTTTTAAATAGTCGTTGAATCTACTTCACCTTTATGTATATAGCATCTTATATTTCTATGAAATTTTGCAATAAAAATGCCTTTATTATTCTTGACTTTGAAATATTTATTTCATATCATTGTATATAATGAAATAAATATTAAATCCATTCTTTGTATAATTTTTTAATTGGATTAAAAAACACTTATAAACGTGGGGTGATCATGGGTTTACTTTTTGAGGGGTTTGCTGCTAATGATCATATAAACATTGCGGTTCCAGATGAATTAGCGAAAAGCAGGAGTTGTGGTTTTTTTATTTAGAATGAATGAAATGGAATCAAAGTTACTGGAAAGTATGTTGTTGGCGGGCATTTTCATTTGTGTACCTTATTTGTCCTTCATCTTCTTAAAGTATGGTTGTTTAAAATGAAAATAATAATTTATTAAAGGGGAAATTAATTATGATCCTGCAAAACAACACTTTACTATCAGAAAACACAAAAAAATCAGCTGAATTATTTGAAAAAGCCTGTGAAGTGATTCCAGGCGGTGTTACAGCACATATTAAATACTTTCCGCCACATCCACTAATGATGGAAAAAGGAAAAGGCAGTAAGTTATATGATGTAGATGGTAATGAATATATCGATTATTTATTATGTTATGGAGCTCTTATTTTAGGTCATGGTCATCAACAGGTATTTGATGCTGTGACAAAACAAATGATAGAGTCTGGAACTACCATATTCGGTACGCCTCACAAGATGGAAACAACAATGGCGGAAAAATTGGTAGAGTTATATCCTGGTATTGAAATGGTTCGTTATACGAATTCGGGCTTAGAAGCTACACTTCTTGCGATTCGTACCGCAGTGGCTTATACCGGAAAACCGAAATTGGCGAAGTTTGAAGGACATTATCATGGAGGATATGATCAAGTATTGGTGAGTGTTAACCCTGATATGGATCAAGCAGGAAACGCAACAGCTCCAAAAGCGGTAGGAGAATCAAGAGGTATACCAGATTACTATATTGAAAATACCATCATTCTTCCATTCAATGATTTAGAATCCACCGAAAAGATTTTACGTGCCTATGCTCATGAATTAGCAGGTGTTATTTTAGAGCCAATTCAAGGAGGGTTCATTCCTGCTGAACAAGAATTTATGGTAGGACTTCGTAGAATAACAGAAGAACTTAATATAGTGCTTATTTTCGATGAAGTAAAAACAGGATTCAGGATATCAATTGGGGGAGCTCAAAAAGTATATGGCATTAAACCGGATATTACTGCCTTAGGTAAAGTACTGGGCGGCGGATTCCCAGTAGGGGCCATCGGCGGTAAAAAAGAAATAATGATGATTACCTCAGCTAGAGGTGGACGGGATATTTTAACAGCTGGAGCAGATAATGCAAATAAACAAAATCCTTTATATCACAGTGGAACATACAATGGTCATCCAACCATATTGGCTGCCGGTTTAGCAACTATTGACTTATTAGAACAAGAAGGAACAATGGAAGAATTGTTTGCTAAGACGCACTCTTTACGTAAGGAACTTGAGAATGTTTATAAAAAACATGGCTTAAACATGCAAACAGTCGGTATGGGCAGTATCTTTAACATTATCTTAGCCGAAGGTCCGATTAAAAATTATCGTGATATGAGCAGGGCAAATACGAAATTAAGAAAAGAAATTGACTATGAGTTATTAAAATTAGGTATTTATACAAAGCCGCTTAATCGTTATTCGATGTCTGTTGTACACACGGATGAAGATATACGTCGAACTGTGGAAGCACATGACGAAGCTATTGGGCGGATCCTCAAATAATTCAGCTCAACTAAGTCCTAGATGAAAAGTGAATTACAAGGCCTGATCAAAGCGATTTTAATTGATCTGGTCTTTTTTATCCCACGATAATACTTGCAATTAACTTGACAACAAAGGATGAAAAAACCTATTGTTAAAATATAAAACATACAGAAAAGGGATACACGATACTCCTGCAATACATAAATATAAATAAAGGGGCGCTCTTTTTAATGTCAAACGTCTATCAAAACATCGCTGGACAAATAGGGGAAATGAGCAAGTCCCACGTGAAAATAGCTACATATATATTAGAGAATCAAACGACCGTTCCTTTTTTAACAGTTGGAAAATTAGCAAAAATGGCTGGGGTCAGTGATGCCACTGTTGTGCGGTTTGCAACCTCGCTTGGCTATTCAGGCTATCCAGAGATGCAGCAGTATATGCAGAATTCTGTTAAGCAGCAGCTAACAACGACAGAGCGATTAAAGATGTCCCAAAAAGTATACAATAAAGAGTCTTCAGGGGTATACGAAGTTTTCCAAGATGATATCGCAAACATAAAATCCACTATGGAGAAATTGGATGAAGATGCATTCCATGAAGCGGTGAAATGCTTATTACAGGCGAGAAGAGTATATGTAATCGCAAACCGTAGTGCCACTTCACTGGGTGTGTTTTTGGAGTATTATCTTCAAATAGTTCTCAATAATGTGGAACTCCTGCAGTCATTAGAGAATTCATCGGAAAAGTTATATAATTTAAGTGAAAAAGATGTAGTGATTGGTGTCAGTTTTGATCGATATACGAAAAGTACCATTCAAATGTTTTCATTTGCAAAGGAAAAAAATGCGACAACAATTGCCATTACTGATAATTTACTCTCACCGCTTATTCCTCATGCGGACATTCCGTTGACAGCATCCAGTCAAATGCCCAGCTTTATTGACTCTTTTGTTGCACCATTAAGCTTGATCAATGCTTTAATAATGTTTGTCGGAAAAGAGAAGCAGGATGATATCCACGATCGATTGGAAGTCTTAGAAGACATCTGGAGTCATTTTGATGTTTTTCAAAGAAAGAAAATGCAATAGAAAGAAGCCTTACTTTTCCAATGTGGAAGAGTAAGGCTTCTTATTGATCCCCAATAATACTCTGCCTTAGCTTATTTCAATGGAGGCAAATTACTGGATAATTTACTTTTCTCCTCTGCGCTGCTGATTTTCTTTTTTCCAAAAAAATGAGTCAACACAATGATTACCCCAGTTAGTAATAGTGTTGAATAAAGCTGGCTTCTTGTAGAATCGATAAATGCCATGGAAATTAATATGATGGAAATCCCCAGGATTGTAGCATATGTCAAATATGGGAACAACCACATCTTCACTTTTAGAGCATCAGGATTTTCTCTTTCTAATTTTTTTCTCATCCTTAACTGAGAAATGGATATAACCAAATAAACTAGTAAAATAATCGCTCCTGATGAATTAACTAGAAACAGAAAAACTAATTCAGGGGAAACATAACTCATCACTACAGCAATATAAGAAAATATGGTAGCTGCAAAAACGGCTCTGGCAGGAACGCCTTTATTATTCAACTTGCTAAAATATTTAGGGGCATCCCCTTTTTTTGCTAAAGAAAAGAGCATTCGGGATGTAGTATATAATCCAGCGTTTAGACATGATAAAACAGCTGTTAATACGATGAAATTCATGAGGTGTGCTGCAAAAGGGATACCTAGGTTATCTAAAACCGCAACAAATGGACTCTGTAATACATTAGCAGAATTCCAAGGAAGCAATATCACGACTATGGCTATTGAGCCTACATAAAATATCAGGACACGCCATATTGTACTATTGATAGCTTTAGAGACGGACTTAACAGGATCCTTTGATTCTGCTGCTGCAATAGTGGCTACTTCTGTACCGGCAAAAGAGAAAAATACAGTGATGACTCCCACAAAAACGGAACTTATTCCATTAGGGAAAAATCCCCCGTTTTGCACAAGGTTTGATACTCCAACCGCCGATGTTCCCCCTGAAAATCCAAATATATAAGATACCCCCAAAATTAAAAAGGCGATAATGCTCGCTACTTTAATCATGGCAAACCAATATTCGAATTCTCCAAAGGACTTCACTGAATAGATATTTGTCAAAGTCAGTGCGATTGTCAAGGCCAAAGCAAGAATCCATAAAGGAATGCCTGGATACCACATATTGATGATAGCTGCTCCTGCAATGGCTTCAATGGCAATGACGACAACCCATTGAAACCAATAAAGCCATCCAACTGTTGTTCCAGCCCAAGGGCCAATTGCGTCTCGGGCATATTCTGAAAATGAACCGCTTGAAGGATTGGAAGTGGCCATTTCACCAAGGCTCTTCATGATCAAGAAAACTAAAACACCGGCAACTACATAAGAAACCAGGATGCCAGGCCCCACCTTATGTATAGCAGCACCACTACCTACAAAAAGACCTGCACCAATGACACCTCCGATAGCTATCATTGACATGTGACGAGAACTGAGTGATTGTTCTAATTCATTCTGTTGTTTTTTCATGTAAGACCTCCCTGAAAAATTTTGTGTAAAAGTTTACATATACCCAAACCGAAACTGGATTGATTATAGTTTACACAATTTTTAGATTTTTTGAAATAAAAGATTCAAAATAATATGTAAAAAGAAATAATATTTGCGTAATTTTAAAAAATAAAATATTATGATATTAAACACAGGTTTCTAAATAATCTGATAGTTTTTCATTTGTAGAAAAGGGAGGTGCTTTTGATGGTTAAGGTTGCTGCAGTCCAATTACAATCTATCTCTGGAGAAAGGGATAAAAATATTGAAAATTGTATAGGAATGGTTGAAGAGGCGGCTAAACAAGGAGCTGAATTAATCGTATTACCTGAACTTTGGGTGAGTGGTTACTATTTATCGAAGGAACAATTCCAATCGTTGCAAGAGGTTCCGACTGGAGAAACCGTTTCATTATTTCAAAAGCTCGCAATAGAGTTAAAAGTAATGCTCATCGTACCATTTGTTGAGGGAGAAAATGGAGACCTTTATATATCCTTAGCTGTAATTGAGTCAACAGGGGAAGTCATTGCCACTTACCGAAAATCATTTTTATGGGGAAGGGAGAAGGAAATATTCACTCCTGGTGAGAAAGTCTATCATGCAATTGATACATCAAAAGGAAAAATAGGTGTTCTTATTTGTGCTGATATTGAATTTCCTGAACCAAGCCGAATTCTAGCTCTTCAAGGTGCAGAACTTATTATTGTTCCTTCAGTATGGAGTTACGGAGCAGAAACAAGATGGGATATTCAACTTCCTGCGCGCGCACTCGATAATACGGTTTATATTCTTGGCGTAAACACGGTAAATGAGGGAAGCTGCGGAAAGAGTAAACTTATTGCTCCGACTGGTGAGGTCCTATGTGAAGCATCAAGATCGGAACAGAGTATTCTAATTCATGATGTAGATTTTTCAATTATATCCGAGGTGCGAAAAGAGGTTCCTTATCTGGATGATTTAGACAAGAAATTGTGGCCAAATGCTTCGTTATTTGAATTAGAAAAATAGTTTTTTCCAAAAATTCATTAAACGAACTATGTGGGTGTATAACTATAATCTTATAAAAGTTTATTAAAATCCATTTTTCATTATTAAATGATAAGTGGATTTTTTGTTTTATTAGGAAATATAAACAAAATGATTTTTGAACATGAATCGGCTATCTAGATACAACAAAAAGTACATACTAGTGCCGATGTTGCCAAAGGATTGGATTCTTTTGACCAGTGCCGAATCTCTTGAGGCATAAGAAAAACCGTAAATCATTCAAAAATTAGGGTTTTTAAGAGATCCGCTTTATATCTAGAGGTTAGGGAGGAAATGGGATACCATCTACAGACTGCTATTATGGATAACTTGTCCAGTAATACAAAAAAAACGAGTGTTGGGCTACTCTAAGTTTTGTACTTAAAGGCCTTCTAAAGGTCAATGTGTTGTTTTCTTTATAACTACTGTAATCACAATATTAGTTATTCAAAGGAGAAAAAATCAGAAAATTATTGTTTTTCTGAAATATACACTTTATAATTTACCTAATAAACGTTAGGTGGGGATGAATTGAAAAGGCAAGAATTAATAGATGCAGCTCTTTTGCATTATTCACTACATGGATATCAAGGAGCTACCATGAAGAAAATTGCGGATGAAGTGGGAATAAAACCAGCATCCATTTATTTTTTTTATAAAAACAAAGAGGAATTATTTATCGCTGCTTTTCAACATTTACTTGATAACCATTTAGCTGAAATGAAACGAATTTTAGCTGAAACAAGTTCACGATCTGTGGATCAAATTTTTAGTGAAATGCTTCACGGGATTGTTAAGTATCACAAAGATGATGAGCAAGGGACTATGGCGTATATATCGTTGGTTACGTCACCCATTCCGGAAATTAAATTATATTTACAAAAGTATTTGTTGCATTTTAATGATTGGATGGTTAGTTCACTTGAGGACCTATTGAGGCAGAGCTACCCGAGCCTTTCTACTGACGAAGTGGACCAAATCATTAAGCAATTTGTTTTACTCGGGAATGGATTATTCTGGGGCATCAACTTGTATGAGGGACAAGATTTAATGGAGCAAGTTCATATTGCAGATCGATTCATCGGTTCCATGTTTAGTGATATAGGGAGGAAATATGGGCCTCTGTCCAAAAGTGAATAACCAAAAGGAGGTTAATATGTAAAGGGAATATATGGAATTCATCTCTATTATGAACAGGCGAGAAAAGGAGCATCTTTCAAATATGGTTTTCAATGAGGGGATAAAACGAAGTAGATTTCCCCCGTTTGAATAATAAAAATGTGAAGTCATTTATAAATGGAGTGGTTTCCTAAAAGGGGGTGATATAAATAATAAAAAACATGTAAAAGAAATAAAATTGGTTCAGCAGTCTAATAAAAACAAAGGAGTGTATTCCAATTAAAATTAAAGTGATCATGCCGGTTATATCGGACATTTTTAATGAAGAAATTAGAAGAGAGATTAAATCTTATGCTTCTGAAAACACTGAAGTAGGAGTTTGCAACCTTGATTATGGACCTGAATCAATTGAAAGCGAATATGATGAAGCACTTTGTATACCTAATTTCCTGGAAAAAGCAAAGCAGGCTGAAGAAGAGGGGTATGAGGGTGTAATCAGTGATTGTTTTGGAGATCCAGGTGTGAAGCCTGCAAGAGAAATATTGGATATTCCAGTTGTTGGACCATGTGAGTCATCCATGCTTGTTGCGAGCTCATTAGCAAAATCCTTTTCTATTGTAACGGTGCTGCCTAATGTTGTGCCTATGATTGAAAACATTAGCAAAACTCTAGGTGTAGATAGGAATGTTGCCTCAATTAGATATGTAAATATTCCTGTTTTGGAAGTTCAAGACAAGGATAAGTTAAAAAGTGCGTTATTTGAAGAAATGATAAAGGCGATTGAATATGACAATGCCCATGCTTTAGTGTTAGGGTGTACAGGCTTTATAGGTGTTGCAGCGGAGCTTCAAGAACGATTAAGACAAAAAGGTTATGATGTTCCGGTTATCGATCCCGCATTTGCAGCCACAAAAATGCTGGAAATTTTAATTGCTATGGGGGTTAAACAAAGCCGCTTGACCTACATGACTCCACCTTCTAAACAGAGAGTAAAAAGTTCATAAACTTTTTAAGAAAAAGAAATAAGTTAAATCCTGCAAAATAAAATTAACGGAATATTCGGTTAATTATTATTCATCAGCTTAAAAGAGGCAAGAGGAATCTCCAGTTTGTTGCTAAAACTGAGGATAATTCATAGGGGTGAATTTATGGAAGATAATACAAAGTTGGGGGACGATTACTCTCTATCCAGAGTGCCGCAAAATGCGAGATTGCCAATGTGGGATATCATGATTGTCAGAGTTGGTGCCCTAGCTACACTTTCTCAATTTATGCTTGGGGCCGCATTAGGATACGGAATGACTTTTTGGCAGGCGTTTTGGGCCATGATGTTTGGAAGTGTCATTTTACAAGTTATAAGTTTTCTAATCGGTTATGCCGGTGCGCGTGAAGGCCTTTCAACTAGTCTTTTGTCGCGTTGGACAGGATTCGGCAGATATGGTTCGAGTATCATTGGCGCGGTCATTGCTTTTTGTACAATAGGCTGGTTTGGAGTGCAGAACACTGTTTTTGCTAATGGTTTGGTGGAAGCTACCGACGGGAAATTGATCCTTCCCATTGCAGCTGCTATTACCGGATTAGGCGTAACTGTACTGGTTATATTTGGTTTTAAACTATTAAGCATGACAGCCAAAATTACCGTTCCTGCCTTTCTATTGGTGGTGGGGATTGGCATCTATCAAGTTCTCAGTGATCATTCCATTTTCAGTTTAATGGGAACGTCGCCTCCGGGAGAGAGTCTTTCTCTGGGCGTGGGTGCAACAATGGTTGCTGGAGGATTCATTATTGGTGCCGTAATCACACCCGACTTCAGTCGGTTTGCCCGAAATGGCAAGGATGTTTTTTGGATGACTACCATTGGTACCCTAGTGGGCGAACTTGGTGTAGGAATGATCGCTGTGTTAATGGCCCATGCGGCAAAAACAAGCGATGTTGTCAGCATCATGCTACAAACGTCTGGCTGGCTTGGCGCAGCAGTTGTCGTTTTTTCCACAGTGAAAATTAATAACGTAAATTTATATTCCTCTTCTCTTGGCTTTACTAATATTTTCGATTCTGTTTTTAAGGTCAAGATGAATCGAGGACTCGTTACACTTGTAATTGGTGCTATCGGAACTTTACTATCCATTATGGGCATTCTCGATAGATTTGTAGATTTCCTTGTTTTACTTGGAATCATGATACCTCCAATAGCCGGAATTATTGTGGTTGATTACTTCGTACTGAAGACGTATCGAAAAGCTCTTGATGAGAGCAGGGAAAAAGGAACATTGCCATCTGAGCCTGAAAAAATGAATCCAGTAACATTAGTTGCCTGGGCAGCAGGATTTGCAAGCGGTTATTTTATTACAGTTGGCATACCATCTATCAATTCCCTTTTAATAAGCGGCATTATCTATTACGCAGGTGTGTTATTTATAAAATCTATTAAAGGGAAAAAAGTGAACAGTGATCATATCGCATCATAATTTTTTGAAAATGGGGGTTTTAAGAAAATGAGGAGATTAGGTAAACAGGAAATTGAAGATATAGCAGTAGGTGCGGCTTTACTCGGAACGGGCGGAGGAGGAGATCCTTACATTGGTAAGCTAATGGCTTTACAGGCAATTGAAGAGTACGGGGAAATCACATTGTTGGATGTGGATGAAGTTCCTGATGACGCATTAGTGGTTCCTTCCGCGATGATGGGAGCACCGACGGTTATGTTGGAAAAAGCTCCGAGTGGTGAAGAAGCAACAGCCGCTTTTAAAAACCTCGAATCTTATTTAGGAAAAAAGATTTTTGCAACGATGCCGATTGAAGCAGGCGGAGTGAATTCGATGGTGCCCCTTGCACTTGCTGCAAAGCTTGGCTTGCCTGTGGTGGATGTTGATGGGATGGGAAGAGCATTCCCGGAATTGCAAATGGTCACTTTTTATTTGGATGGAATTGCTGCTACTCCGATGGTTCTTGCTGATGAAAAAGGCAATACTTCACTGCTCTCAACCATAAACAATGTCTGGACAGAAAGGATTGCCCGTGCAGCAACAATTGAAATGGGTGGTTCAACAATGACAGCCATCTATCCAATGACAGGAAAGAATATAAAGGAAAGCGGAATTAGAAATATACTGAGCTTAGAAGAACAAATTGGTAAGACAATCAGGCTTGCAAAGCAAAATAATGTTGATCCAATAAAAGAAGTGTTGAATAAGGCAGACGGGTTTGAATTGTTCCGTGGAAAAGTGAGTGATATCAACCGCAAGACAGAGGCGGGATTTGCTAGAGGCGTGGCAACATTTGAGGGAATCAATGAGTATAAGGGAGAAAAACTCGAGGTGCGATTCCAAAATGAGCATTTAATTGCACAGACAGAGGAACGCTTGCTTTGTGTCACTCCAGATTTGATTGCCGTGCTTGATGCGGAAACAGGCTTGCCGATCACTACTGAAGGGATCAGATATGGAGCAAGATGCGTGGTAATCGGAATGCCATGCCATCCAAAGTGGCGAACGGAAAAGGGAATAGAGGCAGTTGGTCCAAAATACTTTGGCTATGAAGTCGGTTATGTTCCTGTTGAAGAATTAGTGAAAAAAGGAGGGCTAGTTTAATGGGTGTTTATCGAATAGGAATTGATGTCGGGGGAACCCACACAGATGCAGTTCTTTTAGATCAATATAATCAGGTCATTTCGGAAACGAAATCACCTACAACTGAGGATGTTTCCATAGGCATCTATACAGCAATGAGAAAAATAATCGATGACGCAAAGGTTCCTCGGGAGCAAATTAAATATGCAATGCTGGGTACGACCCATTGTACAAATGCTATCGTTGAACGAAAGAGATTAAACAATATCGCAGTAATCCGTATTGGTGCTCCGGCTACATTAGCGGTTAAACCGCTTATCGGCGTACCTGAAGACCTCCGCGCAGTACTCGGAAAACACGTATACCTAATCCGCGGCGGACATGAATTTGATGGCCGGGAGATTGTTGAATTAGATGAAGCGCATTTGTATCAAATTGCCGAAGATATCCAAGGGAAAGTGGATTCCATCGCGATAACTTCTGTCTTTTCACCTGTATCGCAAACACACGAACAAAGAGCAAGCGAAATTTTCAAAGAAGTACTGGGAGAAGAAATCTCCATTTCTTTATCTTCAGAAATTGGTTCAGTCGGTTTACTGGAAAGGGAAAATGCGACGATCCTTAATGCTGCTGTCGTAAATGTTGCTAAAACCACTGCGGACGGATTCATCAATGCACTGAAGAATGAAGGAATTGAGGCAAAAGTATTCTTTTGCCAAAATGATGGGACATTAATGTCAATTGAATATGCAGTCAAATACCCAATCTTCACTGTTGCTTGCGGTCCGACTAACTCATTAAGGGGAGCATCCTATTTGAGTGAATTAACCGATGCAATCGTTTTAGATGTTGGGGGAACAACAACGGATATTGGTGTTCTCGTTCAATCGTTTCCAAGGGAATCTTCTTTGGCAGTAGAGATTGGAGGAGCCAGAACAAACTTCCGGATGCCTGATTTAATCTCGATTGGACTTGGAGGAGGCACAATAATCCGCATAGAAGAGAATGGAGAGTTCACGATTGGACCAGACAGTGTCGGTTACCGACTGCCAGAAAAATCCTTGATTTTCGGAGGCGATACTTTAACAACAACGGATGTTGCTGTGGCTCTTGGAAAAGTGGAACTTGGGGATGCTTCAAAAGTGGCTCACCTTGATAAGGATCTATTAAATAGAGTTTATTTAAATATGGTCAATCTGGTCGAAGAAGCTATTGACAAGATGAAAACTAGTGCTGCACCAGTGCCTGTCATTCTTGTTGGAGGTGGAAGCATCCTTTTACCTGAGGAATTAAAAGGTTCATCTGAAGTCATACGCCCATTACATTCAGGTGTAGCAAATGCCATTGGGTCGGCTATCTCCCAGGTTAGCGGGCAGATTGAAAAAGTATATGCACTAGCTGAAATAGGAAGGGAAACAGCATTGGAACAGGCAAAGGAAATAGCGATGTCAGAAGCGATCAGTGCAGGAGCCGATCCACAAACGCTTGTTATTGTTGACATAGAAGATGTACCTTTAGCTTATATGCCTGGGAATGCAACTCGTATTCGTGTAAAAGCAGCTGGTGAATTAGCCCAGTCTGAAATGAATGAACTGGTGTAGGCGAGGCAGGAGGAAAGATATCATATCAGGTGCACCATTCATTCCGGTTTCTGAATAATGGAAATAACACCATGTGCCCGCCCTGCAATTTTGGTATTGAGATTAGCCATTGTAAATTAAAATTACAAATTTCAAACAATGATTGGCATCCTTGAAAAAGTAGAAATATGCTAAAAGAAAAAAGGTAAGATTGTTGCTGCATAACAATGAATATAAATGTATTCGTTTGGCGATAATTATATTATTGTACTACCCCCTAAGTGGTACTCCTCCATTGTTAAAAGCCCTTCTCTTAATCGAGCGGGGTTTTTTGTGTTAATTTTTATATTCGGAATCAGTGCGGCGCACTCAAAAGGGCTTGTGAATCGTCCTTTTTAAGGATAAAGAAGGATTTTACGTTTCATTTGGAGAATGTTTTGACCAATGGGGGTGGATTATTTGAGACAACATTTTGAACAGGATTTATCTAGAGAGGATATTTTTAGAATGATTGTTAAGCACCTTGATGTATTTCCGTTGACTAGTCTAGAGGCTATCAGAGAAGTGATCAGGAGTTCATTAAATCAAAGAGGCTTGATAGGGGGGATGACCAAACAAACAGGAGCCGCTTCCATAACATATAACCGGAAAATATCTGACCAAGATATCCAATTCATAAATGATTGTATTTGTGATCTATTAAATAGCCGCGTTATCCAACCTGGTATTAATGATGATAATTTGGAATTACCATGGATTTCTGTATCTGATAAAGAGAAACTTGAAACATTGGTGAACTCCCAATCTTAACTTTTTACATATCAAAGCCCTTCTCTATATCGAGAAGGGCCAATTTTTATTTGAATTTATTAATCCATAATAGCAATAATATAAAAACCTCTAATTAATTGTATTTTTTAACCTGTAAGATGGGATTCAAACATATCGATGATTTCAAGGAAACGTTCGGCCTCACGGAAAACGTGATCAGCCAATAGTGGATGAATGATGCTCTTGATTTTGCATTCTTCGATTAAATCCCTGGCGGTTTTCTTAAAGTCTCGAAGTGATACGACGGAAACACGGTTCTGATCTAGAAATTGATCCAGAAGAGGGGCCGTTTGAGATTGCGGTTTCATGGACTCTAAGTCTACGGCTTGAAAGACTAATTGATCAAAATCATTACTAAAGTTTCGCGCCATATCCACCAGCTTTCTTTCCGATGGATCAAGGAGATGTCCAATGAATTTTGCATGATCCGCCATTATTCTTAAAAAGAAAACATTTTCTTTGATGATGGCATCTGCAAGTGGTTTCAATTTACCCTCATTTAATTCTTTTAATCGTTTTCTAAAATAATTGGCTTCTCTGCTTGTATGGTCGACTAAAAGTGGGAAGTTGTTTGCTCCAGGCAATTTACAGGTGAGTATCAATCCTAATACCTTCCTTTTGAATAAAAATATGCCTGTAGCAGCTTGGTGCACCTCCGCGTTAAATCTCCTGATCTGTTCTGGATCAGTTTGATTTGTAAATGAATGGGATTGCTGTTCTATCCGTTCAAATAAATGATAAAACTGATTAGCTTCCTCAATTAGCTGTGTATCTTCACATCTAAAACCTAGTCTTAGAAATAACGAGTGTTCCTTCATTATTCTAGACCAAAAACGAATCTCATCTAAAGAGCGCACTACAAACATTCCTGATTTATTCCTCATATCTTCCTGTGTGTCCTCACTCATAACTAAGCCCCCCTCTTAAAACATAACCATCATTAAATCTTATTAACAAAGGGGCATTAGTATTCTGCTCAATTTGTAATCAAATCATTTACTATTATCTTTTTAACACCTCAAACCAACTGGTTCTTGATGGCCAAGGGGTGTGAAAAATTCCTGAACGTTCGGGGACTGTACTTTCTTCTTTGGCAGGACGCCAGGGTAATATCTTAAAAACCCTTAGAACTAATTCATTCTAAGGGTTATCATCCAGCACATTAAGTTACAGTTGATAGTCATTTGTCACCAAGTTCATTTATTTTTTTCGTAAGCTCATTAAACTTCTTATCGAGTTCTGTGTACGCCTTATCGTTTGGCGTCATAAAGCTAAGCTTTCCCAAAACTTCCTGTCTTTCTGTTTCAAGTGTTAATCGCAGTTCTTCCAAATCATCTCTTTTTGAGGATGATGATTCATACAATTGCTTTTGTATGCGATTATTCGAAATGACAAGTTTGCTGCTTGTGGTTTTTTCGAGAAAATATCGATCATGCGAAACGACGATTAGCGTGCCGGTATACTGTGCTAAGGTTTCTTCAAGTTGTTCCCGTGAAGCTAAGTCCAGATGATTTGTCGGCTCATCCAAAATAAGCACATCTTTTTCTTGTAATATATACTCCATTAACTTACACTTCACCCGTTCACCCATACTCATATTCTTAATGGGTTCTGTCCAATGAGACGCAGTGAAGCCTAAATGCTTCATTAAAGTTTGAACGTTCCCTCTCGACTCGAATGTATCTTTATGAAAAAGCTGGGCGGGTGTTAGTTCAAGTGGTAAATCAAACACTTCTTGCGTCAAATAGCCTATTTTTGCCGCTGGTGAAATCCATACATCGCCCGCAAAAGTTTCATGTTCAAGAATTATTTTTAATAATGTCGTCTTTCCGCTGCCGTTGTTACCTATAATAGAAATCTTCTCACCATGCTGAATCGTGAAATTGACGTTATTAAACAGTGTTCGCCCGCTAAAAGTCTTAGTTAAATTCTTAACTTCCAAAAAACGTTTTCCCGTCTTGTTTTTTGTTTTAATTGAAAAGCGTACAGTATATTCTGATTCAACAGGTTCAGCTTTTGCTTTTTCAAGCTCTTTTTCAAGACGCTTTTGTTTGGATTTTACCTGTGCATCCATTCGCTTCGCTTTCACGCGATAGTATTCCTTAACTCCTTCCTTTTTCGTCGATTGTGAATGGGCTTTTTTTGACCAAGAAGTGATTTCATTCATTTGTCCCTCGATCCGTTCAACCATTTTTTGCTGTTTTTCATATTCACGTTGTTGTGTAAGTCTTTTCTGTTTGCGAACCTCCATATAACTAGAATAATTCCCTCTGTGCTCAATTAGCTTTTTATCTTCAATCGACCAAATTTTCGTTGCAACAGCATCCAAAAAATAACGATCGTGCGAAACAAAAATAATGGTACCTCTATAATTTTTAATTTGTCCTTTGAGGAATCCTAAACTGGCCTCATCAAGATGGTTCGTCGGTTCATCTAATAGTAAAAGGTCTGCACCTTTAGAAAGTCCTTTTGCTAGCCGGGCTTTGAGTTTTTCTCCTCCGCTTAATTGTAGGAAGTCATGGCTTGGTACATGCATTTTATCCAGTAATTTAACTTCGGTAGGCGTCTTATCTTCTGAAGAATGCGACTCGACTTCTTGTTCAACCATAAAAACTTTCAAGTCTTGCTGCAGCCATTGGATTCGTCCTTGTGCAGGCACTAAATCATTGTTAATTAATTGCAGCAACGTAGATTTACCGGCACCATTTTTGCCAATGATACCGATGATCTCCCCTTGTTGAACACTAGCATTAACATTTTCAAAAATGTTATGGTCCAATACTTCATAGCTGATATTGGTTAATTTTAATAATTCTTTCATTATGATCAATCCTCTCCTTAAAGGGAGAATAAAAAAATCCTCCCAGTTCATATGGAAGGATTAGCCGTACCTGTGCATTATCAAATAAGAGCTATTTTCATGATAGCTCTACAATTTATAGAAAATGGGCAGACTAATCCTATTTCGTATGATTTGAAATATGTGATTTCAAATTTTAAAAATAAGATTAGTTAATCATCGGCCACCCATCATCCCTTCTGATATTAATAAAATCAGTATAGCATAATATGATCATTGAAAACAAAAGGAAGCGGCATAATACTAAAAGAT
Organism: Peribacillus sp. NPDC096447; assembly: GCF_044762725.1. Lineage (NCBI taxonomy): Bacteria > Bacillati > Bacillota > Bacilli > Caryophanales > Bacillaceae > Peribacillus > Peribacillus sp. NPDC096447. Next base: position 588,630 of record NZ_JBIWEV010000003.1, on the reverse strand, counting down.
TTATAATTGTTTTAACTCAATTAATCATTTTATTATAAGGTAGGCAATAGGACTGAATATTTCCTGTGAAAATCATAAACATTTACCACCATAGGGTTGTTCCTTGAGGAGGTCATTAATATGGAATATATAAAGGGAATCGATGTTTCACATTGGCAAGGTGCTATTAATTGGGAGGAAGTTGCAAAGGCAGACGTGAAGTTCGTGTTCATTAAAGCAACAGAGGGAACAAGTTATTCCAAGCTATCCTATTTCAAAGAAAATGCACCACAAGCATTGGCAGCGGGATTGAAAGTCGGGGCCTATCACTATGCAAAGTTTGCAACTGTTTCAGAAGCAAAGGCTGAGGCTGCTTATTTTTTAGATTCTATCAGCTCTTTTGCTTTAAATTACCCTGTTGTCCTTGATCTGGAGGAAAATAAAAAAAAGGCAAATAAAAAAACGCTGACCGATGCAGCAATCGCTTTTTTGGAGGCTATTGAAGAAGCTGGATATACGGCTATGCTGTATACTGGTAAATACTTTCTCGAAAATACCCTAGATGAATCAAGGTTGGTGAACTATGCTTTGTGGATTGCCAGATACAACAGCACGTTGGGACGTAGCACGGATATTTGGCAGCATTCTGATTCAGGTAAGGTAAGCGGGATCAGCACAAAGGTGGATTTGAATATAGCCTATAGGGATTTTACAAATACAATAAATACTTTTAGGACGCAAAACTCCCGTGCATGGAAAACTGAAACAACCTCAACTTATACTGTAACAAAAGGCGACACACTTAGCTTCATTGCAAAAAATCATAAAACAACGGTGAAATCCCTTGTTAGTCTTAACGGAATTAAAGACCCCGACAAAATTTATATTGGTCAAAAATTAAGGTTGAAATAAGTAAAGGATCTTTTCAATACAAGAGGTACGAGGTACGGGGTTCTTTCAAAGGTCAAAACAAAGTGGATTGGAGCGGGTGTGAGACTCCTGCGGGAAAAGCGAGTTCAGGGAGACCCCACAGGCGCAAAGGCGCCGAAGAGGCTTCCCGGAACGCCCGCGGAAAGCGAATGCCTGGAGAGTAAATCAACGTTCAAATTGTACAAATCCTTAATTTACTGTAGACAAACTCGGCTCTTCTCATTACAGAGGAGCTTATTTTAATGGATATTATATTTCTTTAAGTTCGTCTATTGCTACGTCTGATCTTTCCTCTAATGGGCCTCTTAGATGTACTGTAGCCGTTCTTCCATCTTCATTTAAATTATCAATCCATACTGAAGTGCCATTATATCTAACCTCAATGTCAGCTGATGAAGAAAGAATCTGCTTTACACGCTTAGCATCCATATAAATCCCTCCTTGTTAATTAGTCTACCTATTATTTGGGAAAAACCTTAATTTTATTCATTTGATTAATATTGCAACTAAATCATATAAGGCACAATGATTCTTCCCAACCTTCCATTTATCCGCGGTGACTTTTTTTGAAATTAAGCATGTAAAGATGAGAATTCTTAATCTTAAAATTATTGGGTTTATCTGCTAGAATGGATAGGATTGTAAATAAATTTTTTGAGGTGATGAAATTGAAAAAACGCAGGCTTCTGACAGCCCTTTTAATACTTAATGGCGCCTCCGTTTTATTTACTTACATGCAGCAGCCAAGCGGGGCCAATGCCGCCAAAGATAAACTCAATATTTAGAAGCTCGACGTCGATGAATTTTTTGCTGAACGTGAAGGTACTTTTATATTACGTGAAGTGAAAAAAGGTAAGACTTTTATCTATAATAATGAACGGGCCGAACAAAGATTGGTGCCGCAATCAACTTTTAAGGTGCCTAATGCACGTATCGGATTGCAGGTCGGTGCTTCGAGGATGAATATGACATTAAATATTGGGATGGTGTGAAAAGGGAAATTGAGATATGGAACCAGGATCATACGCTTGGGTCCGGTTTAAGGAACTCCGGTGTTTGGTATTATCAAGCAATGGCCCGCGACATTGGAGAGAGTCGAATGGAGGAATGGATTCATAAGATTTCTTATGGCAACCAAGATATTAGAGGAGGGATTGCTCAGTTTTGGCTGAGCAGCTCACTCAAAATTTCTCCTATTGAACAAGAGGACTTTATGGAAAATTTATACATAGAAAATCTCCCTTTTGATAAGGATGTCATGAAAACCGTTAAAAGGATGATGATCCAGACTGAAGGGGACAGCTATACACTTTACGGACAAACGGGGCAGGGGGTCCAAACATTGGCTGGTATGTTGGTTTTATTGAAACAAAGGAATGTGACTATGTTTTTGTAACGAATATCTCCGGTACATCGGCAGACGCCAGGAACATCACGAAAGACATTTTACAGAAATATCATTTAATGGCAGAATAGGAAGTGAGTTGGTTCTTTCCGGAGTGCGAAGATGTAAATCCTAACTTTTCCTAATTGGAATGAAGTCTAAGCATAAAAGAATATTATAGAGCTGACGGATGCTTTAAATAGGGAGTGGCTTCGGTACCTTATTTTAATGAAGCTAATTGGACGGAAGGGTTGAATAAGGAAGTAGATAAGATGGGACAATATTGGAGGAGAAAGTGTTGTTGGTTTGAAGTCATATACGCATTCTTATACATGCTTTTAGGGGGATATCATGGAACTATCGTTATTATTGGAATATGGATGGGTGTTAATTATTCTAATTTTTTTAGAAGGTTTATTATCTGCAGATAATGCATTGGTTTTAGCCATAATGTCAAAGCATTTACCAAAAGAACAGCAAAAAAAAGCGATTAATATTGGGTTGCTTTTGGCTTTTATATTTAGGATTGGTGCAATCTTCATCATTTCGTACCTTTTCCACGTATGGCAAGTTCAAGCAATTGGGGCAGCATATTTGATTTTCATCTCATTAAAGCATTTACTAAAAAGGGACCACGGTGACAAAGAAAAAAAAGGGAAAAGCTACCGTATGACCGTTGCGCAAATTGCATTAGCTGATATTGCTTTTGCTATTGATTCGATTTTAGCTGCAGTCGCTCTTGTCATTGCCTTGCCAGATACACCAATGGGTGATATAGGAGGTATGGATGGGGCTAAATTCATTGTTATTTTGTTAGGAGCCATTGCAGGTTTAATCGTCATCCGGTTTGCTGCAGGATACTTCGTTAAGATACTGACGGAGCGGCCTAGCCTCGAAACGGCAGCCATGTTGATCGTTGGTTGGGTAGGGGTTAAGTTATTAATGCATACCCTAGCACATCCAGCCGTGCACATTATTTCTCACGATTTTGTTGAGGGACCGATTTGGAATATAATCTTTTGGTCAGTCATGCTTCTTATTGCAATAGGCGGATGGTTTTTATCTGGAAAAACAGAAAAAAAAGGTGAAGGTAAATAAGAATATTCTTTTGTAATAAATGAAAATTTCAAGTAGATCAAAGACCGAAAAAAATTTTTCGGTCTTTTTTTGGTTCTTTATAGATTCTGTAATGTAGACAAATCGTCATCACTAATTCAACTTTACTTCAGTAGGCCTAACCGAAAACCATAAACGACTGCCTGTGTACGGTTCTTAGCTTTAAACTTTGTCATTAAACTGCTTACATAATCTCTAACTGTATGCTCGCTTAATTGCAGCAATTCGGCCATTTTTTTATTGTTATAGCCCTCAGCCAGCAAATATAAAATCATGGATTCACGTTCCGTCAATTGTATGTCGGTACCTATTGATACCTCATCATCCTTTCTTGATAAATATAAACCGAGCCGTTTTCCTACCTGTTCAAGTAAAGTCAGTTCATCCATTGAATAATCGAATTCCTCCCCTAATTGATCAAAGGTCAGCCAGCCGAACACTTGCTGGTCATGAACAATCGGTACAAAGATGACAGATGAAAGATTAAATAGCTGTATATGTTCCCCTTTAATGTAATTATGGGGATTCTTTAAAAATACCGGCTTTTTTGAATTGAACACCATGGATTGCTTGGAGCTGAGCTGCCCCCTCATGCTTTGAACTTTTGGCAGCTCGGATCCAATGGTGCCGTATAATTGATTGGACCAAGGAATATAAGCATAAAAAACACATCTTTTATAGTTAAAGAACTCTTCACATTTTTTTAGGATAAAAGCAAAATCCTTAAATCCTGCTGAGATAATTAAAAGTTCATCTAATTGGTCCAGTAGCTGCAGTCTCTTAAGTTCTGCATTCTCTTGTTTGGTTTTGTGGTGTTGCTCCGGTTCGTCGCCTGTCCACTTGTTATAGCTATGGATGAGATGAGAGAAAATGGATAATAAGAACATAAGGATGGAAAGGGTTTGGGCATGTTTCAGGTTTACCAATGAGGTAACGATGGCCTTTTCAAAGATCAATCGGAACATGCTGAAATGATTATCCTTTAAAAGGGGTAAATGTGATTGAAGCCAAGTATCCAAATGCTCTTCGTATGTGTCTTTTATGTCGTCGATATTTGGAGCGGATAAAAATAGTAAAAATGATTCCAGTAATGTTTGTATCATCTTACGTTCAGGTTCTAATATGAAGGGCTCTAGATTCAAATGAATATTAATATTTTCTTCAATCCGTTTGTTATGACTTTTAATGAATAATATGAATTGCTGCAATGTCATTTCTTCATATGCATGAAAGGGATGAGCCATGTGAATTTCTTCTCCTAAAAACAAAATACCCTATAAAAAGGGGGAACTAACCCTATTATTATACAGCACTTTATAGGATAGTAATTCAAATTGTAAGGAGTAAAATAAATGTATGAACACAGAATGAAGCTATTTGATGGCCATTTTATTTCAACATTGTCATCAGCTTTTTGTTTGTATAAGAATGGTCGTCCAGGGAGGACCTCTAGGGATGGAGATTTCTGGTGCTCAAGGAATCTGTAAGAAATAAGAAAAGGAGATCTGGTAATATGATGAGGCTTGAAAACAAAGTGGCAATCGTAACAGGGGGAGCAAGTGGGATTGGAGCAAGTACGGCTCAATTATTTGCAGAAGAAGGAGCAAAGGTGGTCATTGCCGATTTTGCTGATCATGGACAAGCGGTGTCAGAAGAGTTAAATGGAAAAGGGTATGATACTCTTTTTGTTAAAACTGACGTGACGAATGAAAATGACGTAAAGAATATGATCGAAGAGACGGTTAACAAATATGGAAAACTGGATATCATGTTCGCAAACGCAGGAATTGCCAGAGACGGAAACATCCATGAGTTAAGTTATGAACAATGGCAAAAAACAATTGATATTAATTTATCCGGTGTCTTCCTATCCGATAAATATGCGATAGAGCAAATGCAAAAACAATCTACTGGCGGCGCCATTGTCAATACAGGCTCCATCCATAGCCATGCAGGGAAACCGGGGGTAACAGCCTATTCTGCTGCTAAAGGAGGGGTCAAACTATTAACACAAACATTAGGTGCAACTTATGCGAAAGATGGCATTCGCGTCAATGCAGTTTGCCCTGGATATATTGATACACCACTTATTGCCGAAGCACAAGGTGAAATAAGACAAGGTTTGATCGATTTACATCCAATCGGCCGTTTAGGCAGAGCGGAAGAAGTGGCGAAAGCCGTTCTCTTCCTCGCAAGTGACGATGCATCATTTGTTACTGGCACTAGCCTAATTGTCGACGGCGGTTATACGGCAGTATAAATTTTAAGGATTATTCGCTCGGTCTCTCAATCAGTCAAATTAGGTTTGAGGTGCCAATTAATAGAGCTTCTTCTGTAAGATGAGTGGTTTAGATTACTCAACTCTACTGGAGGGCTCTTTTATTGCATATAATGAAAAAATTCCCGGGAATGCTAAAAACATTTCCTTGGGAAGAAGGAACGATACAAGCAGTTGCAGGGGAGAAGATAAATAAGGCCAATCGTATTATTAGATTACGATCTATATCGCTTAATAGCTCTCTATAACTTTTATATACGTCCGGGTATCTTTTAGTAGGTGTATACACCATTTCCTTCCTTTTATATAAATTATATTTAGTTCAATAATAATAGGGTAAGTAAATCCAATTAATAGTATTTTTATGTTAAAGTTGTAAAGTTGATATTTTATTACATGATTTCCTTAAGAAGGAACAAAATCTGTTGATAAAGGAAGGGTTTAATGGCGAAAAGAATATTAGGTAGTATGTTGATTTTATTACTAGGCATGGTTAGTTTTTCTTTTTTATCTGGCTTAAAAGTTGAAGCAGCAGATCGAGTGCATACTGTATCCTCTCAAGAAACGGTAGAATCGATTGCAGCGATCTATGATATATCGACAGAGCAATTAATGAATATGAATGGTTTACCGGATGGTAAGTTATATATTGGCCAGAAGTTAACCATTCAGACTGCTTATACTCCTTCGAACTATCAGTGGTCAGAGAGAGGGAAACAAATTGGGAATTATGCTAAATCTTTTACAGGATTTAAAAAAACGGCTGGAGAAGAGACACCTATCAAAGGATTTGATTCTAGCGGATTGATTCATTGGGTGCTCTCCCGACAAAAGGTGCCTATCGACCGTTTGTCAGTTGAAGGCTATTATAAGCAAGGAATGGATACAAATGCACCTAAGGCTGGAGATATTATATTTTTTCTGGAAAAGGGAAGTTCAAAAGCCGTGACCGCAGGGATCTTTCTGGGGGGAAATCAGTTCGTTAATTCTGGATACGGAGCAGAGACAGTTCAGGTGAGATCTACTACAGAAAAATATTTTGCACAATACCAAGTCGAGTATAAAACGTATACACCAAAAGGGGAGCATGTCGTTCAAAATAATGAGACACTTAAAAGTATCTCGGATAATTACGGTGTATCTGTGGATACAATCAAAAAGCGTAACGCTTTACCAACTGATAGCTTGATGCAGGGACAGTATCTTCAAATATACAGCAGTCCCCTGTATCCATTTTATGTAAATCAAGAGGCTTCCTATGATAAAGCTTATGATGTCATAAAGTATGCCTATACTCTACGTGGATTTACCTATGTTTTCGGAGAATATGATCCTATGATTGGAATGGATTGCAGCGGATTTATCTATTGGGCCATGAAGGAGCAGGGCATTTCCCTTAAACGTGGTTCGGCAGCGGACTATTATTCCTTGCTGCCGAAACTCAGAGAACCAAAGGCAGGGGACCTAGTATTTTTTAGAGATACAGACTTAAGTCGAGAGATAACCCACGTCGGTATTTATCTAGGGGATGGCCGCTTTATTCATACAACAAGGAATACTGGAGTTCATATTTCTGATCTTACAACAAGTTATTTTACTCAGAAGTTCGAAAGTTTTGGGCAAGTCCAAGTCAATATGGACTAAGATAGCCACGAGAGGGTTAGACTATTTGAATTTTCTAGTCATATTATTCACTTAAGGTTAACCTTAAACAAAATCCCGTATACTTTATTGAATACGGGATTTGTGTTTGATCTTCTTCTTTAGTTGAAGAAGGAGGCACCATTAACGAACGTTTATGGTGAGAGCGTTTTTAAAAGTTTTCACTTTATGACAGGTTAATTGAAGTAATAATTATCTAGATGAGTTTTGGTTTATGTGTACTCTCATCATACTGAGGGGCTCTGTTTTTTAAATCCGATAATTAATGCTCTACAGGATTGCTAACGGGGCAGAATAGCTCAATAAAAATGGGTATAAGGGTGTTCCATAGTTTGTGGAGTAAATGAAAATAGAGAATGTTATGGAGACTAATGATGTATAAAATATATCAAAAGAAAAAACCAGCTATATTAGACTGGTTTTTTCATCTTAATATAACACTTTGTTAAATTAGTTTTTAAGACTTACATGTTCAATCATACGCTTCATTGCCTGAATTTGCCCCATATGAGTTGCTTCATGCATTAATGTTAAACCTGCAAGTTCTCTAACAGTCTTACAACCTAGGAATGGTGTATCCAAATCTTGATCTAGCTGTTCAGGAGGAATTTGCTTTAAACGAGTTAATTGATCTTTCAACTGTACAACCAGCTCATCCATAGCAGGTATATTCCCTGGCCAATCAGCTGGTTTTGTGCCATTCCCAAACAATTCTATATAATTCGTGGGCAGATGAGTGGTTACATGCGGGAAACCAAACATAGTTTGTTCTGTAATTGTCAAAACGTGGCCAGTATGCCAATGAATTGTGTTATTAAAACCTTCTGGCTGCTTATCGGTTTGTTCCTTAGGAACGGATTCTACATTCTTGATGAAGTATTCTCTTGTCATCTCAAATTGCTTAAATACAAGTTGATTCATCTTTTCCTCTCTCCTCTCATTAATGAATTCATCCATATTATACCAGTAATAAACAGAAAAGAATATGGTTGAAACTTCCTGAAATTAGTTTTATGTCAACCGGTTCTTTTTCCACAATAGGGAGCGGTCAAAAATCACTTTACTTATAGAACTTACGGGTGAGTTATTTTATTTAAGGCTCCATAAAAATAATAAATCCAATTGCACCTTCCATTTTATTAGCATTCTTACAAAAATAAAAAGACCCATAAGGTATTTTGAATTAACTGAAGATTCAATACATCCACTTTAAATACTAACTTATAATTGTTATACAATTGTAAAATTATACAGTTTCATTTTCGGTATAATGGGAATTATTAGAAATGTATTATGGTGCATGAATATTTACAAATAGGGGAGCTATTCATTTCTTCAAAATTCTAGAATTTAAAAAGATCATCATAAGGACGCTCTAACGTCCCCAGGAAGTTTGATTCCTGGAATACAAGGAAGGTCCCCCTTACCCGAATGTATTCTAAAAATGATTTGGTGCAGTATAACGCCAATAGAAAGGCGAAAGATGCAGCGTGTTCCAAACTAATAAGCCTGAAGGCTATGAATAATAGAATCTACGATATAAGTACAACCATTGCAATCCTTCAGACTTATCAAGACTCGAGTTAAAAATCGACAGCCATATAACTATGGTGAAGTACTCCTGCTTTTTGGCTTAACCTACAAGGCTTTTAAAACTTAGCTTGGTACTTGTTCGTCCTTTGAACAAAACCTACTTTTTTGGCTAGTCTGGAGAGCCTTTGGAGACAAAGAGCGTTGTCAGTTCCTGTGAACTGCTGCCCCTTAAATGAATGTTAAATGTAGTTATGATACCCGCAAAAGCATCAACTATTAATGTTTGAGGGTAAAGGTATTAAAAGGGAGGCGAATTGTTTTTGACTATAATAGATATTGACCAATTGCTTTTAGCTACCGAAGAACTTGCTGAAGAGTCAATTCCATTTCATCTCGATGCATTTGATATTGATCAATTATTAGATAAAACGGATAACTGGTGAAGAAAAGCATATCCCTTCGGGTATGCTTTTCTTTATTATAGGGGATAAAGATTTAAGACTGCTACCAATGTTGACATAACTCCACATTGGAAAATGGGAGAGTTATTGCAATCGAGCCCTTGCATGTACCAACATATGCCTTTTTGTACCTTCTTTATGAACTGGTTAGATAAGGTCGTTTTATAAAAGATGAGAAAGGATATATAGATATTTTTCATAAGAACGGTAATAAACGCGATGTTTTAAAGCGCTTTACAAAATGTTTCGTATACAACGAACATTTTTTCTCGGGTTTGGTTATATTTCATCACTTTCCATCTTCATCATCATGGATGATAAGAAACTGTTAGCGATTGGACATATGTTATTCGTGTATCTCATGTTTCATGCAGAAACGGTAACGGGAGTTATCATCTATCAATCCATTATACCTATATTTTCCGCAGCCTTATCCACTATCATTTTTAGTCTGCCGCTAAAGTATTTACCGGAAGCAATCGGAGGATCTGCAGTGGGAGTGGTCAATTTAGGGATGCAAGTGGCTGGCTTCATCGCTCCTTTAACGATCGGTTTTGTCATAGACGCTTTCGATGGATCGTTTAATGGGGCTGTTTGGTTATTGGTTTCATTCGGGGTCGTTTGTTTTATCGCTTTTATGACCTTGAAATCGGGTAGGGAAAATTTCATATCAGAAAATCCACAAACAATTCCTGCTGTAAAATAGATTGATATAAATGAAGGCAAAAGTGGGGGTTCAGATTTATAAAAGTTTGTTCGAAATGGTATATAGAGAGTGATAAAAGTCTTCTGCTACTATCTTGACAAGCCTGATGTTACTGAATTTCAGTTAACAGGGCTTTTTATTTTTTTATACGATATTATCAATATATTCATACTGTAAGGTCAGGGTATTTTTCATGATTAAAATATACAATTTTTCTATGTGCTGCAATTAATCTATTTGGAGTAGTGTTTAGACCTATATCCGATGAAAGGAAAATGGATGTACCAGTATCGTGCAGTGGAGTCCGAAGGAAGCACTGAAATCTAAGTTTTTATTAATGTATAACTTTGGTAAAATTAGTTTATAAAAATAATCAATGTTCTTAGGGAGGACACAAATGAAGGTTAAAAAAATTCATCATGTAGCAATAATTTGTTCCGATTATGAAAAGTCAAAGAACTTCTATGTAAATATTTTAGGGTGTGATATCGAGAAGGAAACATATCGGTCAGAAAGGAAATCGTATAAATTGGACTTAATCGTCGGAGGGGAATATCAGCTGGAATTGTTCTCATTTCCTGATCCCCCGCATCGTCCTAGTTTTCCTGAAGCTAGGGGGCTTAGACATCTTGCTTTTGAAGTGGAAGATATTAATCAAGCGATCGAAGATTTAGAAAAAGAAAACATTCCAGTCGAACCAATCCGTGTTGATGAGTTAACAGGAAAAAGGTTCACTTTTTTTTGTGATCCGGATGATTTGCCTCTAGAAATATATGAAAAATAGGATGAGGTTACCTCTATTTTTTAAGTTGATTTCAAAGATGAATACGATGATTTAAAGAGGTTACTTATATCAATTAAACTATGAAGATTCCCTATGATATGTCGATATCATTAAGTTTGATCCACTTGTATTCCATATTTCGATGAGAGCTGAAATAATCACCGGCTATAATATCTGTAGATTGGTCATTTAAATATGTCAGGAGATAAAAAAATGAATGTTTACAAATTTACAGTGTTGATACTTTTAACGACATTTTTGATGGGTTCTTCTTTTGCAGTAGTTAAAATTGGTCTACCTTATTCATCCCCATTATTATTAGCAGCATTACGCTTCACACTTGCCGGACTCATAATGGCGATGATCGTGATCTTTTTAAAAAGACCGCATCCAAACTCTAAAGGGGATTGGATAAAAATGCTCATTATCGGCACTTTTCAAACAGCCGGAGTAATGGGGTGCATTTTCCTGAGTTTACGCACGATTACAGCAAGTGAATCCTCCATTCTTACATTCACGAACCCGTTGCTTGTTGTTGTTTTCGGTACGATCTTTTCACAAACACGCTATAAACTATATCAATGGATTGGTGTTTTATTAGGATTAGTCGGAGTAATTATAACGATGGGAGCGCAACTTGAATTTAAGGTTGGTATTCTTTTCGGCATTCTTTCTTCTGTTTTCTGGGCGATTTCCACTTTATTGGCGAAAAAATGGGGGGCGATTTCCGATACATGGGTATTATCTGCCTATCAGATGCTTTTTGGCGGTTTACTGCTTTTACTTGGCAGCTTTATTCTTGAAAAACCATTTTTCATACTGAATGGCAATTCGTTGTTCATTTTATTATGGTTAAGTATCATGTCATCGATCGTGCAATTTGCTGTTTGGTATTACCTTTTACAAAAGAGTGATCCCGGAAAAACAAGTGCCTTTTTATTTTTGGCACCTTTCTTCGGTGTATTATCAGGGTGGGCACTATTAGGTGAACAGATATACACTTCACTCTTAATTGGCGGACTGTTTATCATCATTGGCATCTATCTTGTAAATAGCAATTTCCAAAAGGAAAATAAATTAGTTAAAAGAGCTTTATAGCAATCGCATGGATTTAAGCCGCTAAAGACAGAAAGTCCCTCATGGTGAAAAAGAACCTTTCTTTTTCATCATGAGGGATTATTAAATTATACCTCTATACAAAAAACTTCTTTAAATCCTTCTTTCCCTTTAGGTGTGACTTTTACTGCGCGAATAGATGGAACACGGACTATCCAGCCTAAATCAAAAAAATGTGTAAGGATCCCATTCCCTAAAGCTCCGCCAAGATGATGGTGACGTTCACTCCAGTCTAAACATGAGTGGGAAAATGAACGGCGTTTTCTTCTTAAATCAAGTAAATCGACGCCGAATTCTGAAAAAAAATGATCCCCTTTGGGTGTAACTGTAAACTCTCTCTCTACTTTTTTCAAATATCCGGCTTTCAACATCGATTCAGTTAATTGGACGCCTAGTTTTCCTGCCAAATGATCATAGCAAGTTCTGGCTTCCTGAAGCATTTTGACTTGACTTGATTGTTTTAAAGACCGAACTTCAGGAGGTGGGGAAATGGCCAGAATGGATTCCAAAATGTGCGCAATTTCTCCATTTGCTAGCTGATAATAGCGATGTCGTCCGTGTTTTTCAACTATAACAAGGTTACCTTCCACTAATTTAGAAAGGTGAAAGCTGGCGGTTTGAGGTGTTATTGCAGCCAACAATGCTAATTCACCTGCCGTATGAAAACGCCCATCCAGCAGACTTGCAAGTATTGTTGCACGTGACGTTTCACCAAGGAGGGAGGCTATCTCCACCATATTTGGATTTATACTCAAAATAGTTACCAGCCTTTCTGCCGATAGATTAGTTAAGTTTTAGTTTGAATAAGCTGAACGCCAATTAATTAAAAAGAGGTAAACTTATACTTCCATTATACAGTACCGCTGTCCTAGTGATATTCGGTAATTCACGATTTCTGCTTTAATTAAATTTGAAAAAGGATATTGGACCCTACAATAAAATGGAAAGCGTTATTACGTATTTTTTCTAAACATTAATTTTGAGTCGTCTCTACAAGGATTTTTTTGATAAAATGCACGTGATAAATTGGTTGCTTTTTTGGGGGGAGATTATGAAATCAGGAGAGGTTAAAAAGAAGACTATAAAGAAGAAAGACTGTATACCTTTGGATAAGCGTTTTTTACTGAAGTATATTCTTTGTAAACTAGGCATACATTTTTACATGTTCACTAATAGTAAACGTTCATAATAGTTTGGAATAAATACCGGTGAATAGTCCCTTTTGTGAATTTAGTAGTTAAATAGGAGGGAATGAAGCGTATGAAAATGTCAGACGTTGGATTTAAAGGTCAAGTTTTTGGGTTTATAAAGTTCACACCTTTTGTGGAAAGTTTTTTGTCTGGAGATTTATATATGAATAATTTCAAAAAGTACATTGATATAGAAAGTGCTTCAGGCGAAAAAGGTGTAGGAGACAAATTTGAAGCAACACATGTTTTTACGGAATTAACAATGAATTTCTTTACTCAAGATACCAATGAATTAATAATGTCGGGTCGAACTAAAAAAATGAATTTCAGAAAAAATATAAATAAAAAAAGGCCCTTATATTGTATGTTTGCAATTGTTGGCGATATGTTAAAAGTGGTTAAGGAGGATGAAAAATATTACTATACCAAATTTAATTTACCTCATGAACAAATCGATAAAATGATCAGGGAGTTCGGAGATAGCTTAGTTTTTGTTACCCCATCGCAATTTATTGACAGAATTACTAGAACACTCAATGAAAAAGGTTATGCTTATAGAGGCGGCTTGGTAAAATATGATGATTATAACATCAATTCCTCAGCTAGGATGAGCTCTTATAAAAATCAAGGGACTGATATTTATTTTTGGAAAGATAAATACTTTGAAAATCAATATGAATATCGCATAGTTCTCACAGATCAAGAAGTTGATGAAGCCTTAATTGTGAACATAGGTGATATTTCAGACATTAGTACTATTTTTAATGCAAATGAATTTTTCAGTGATAAATTTGAAATAAGATTACGAAAGAAAGGAAATCTAAGCATCCATTAAATTGGGTGCTTTTTATTTGCATGATTAGCTGTGGAAATATCTAAAAATCTTACTACTTTTCATATCTTTAATTTTTAAACCATGTATGGATCTTTTAAGAGAGCGCCATTCAATAGAGTCCAAAATTCAGCAATAAACTCTCTGAAACTGACGACTTTCTTCTATTGTTATTCATAATAAACTATGAATATGGCGGAAAAACATACTGTAGATAATGGCCATTTTGCTGGAAATTAAAAAAGTATCATTCGCTTTTAAATCATAGGGACAGAGGTATCAAAACGCGGAAATATACTAAGCAAATATCGGAAACGTAATTGCAATGGTGATTATTTGTTATAGCCAGTTAAGAGTGCTTTTTATGCAATAAAGGTCGATCACTTGAAGATTGTTTTGATGTCTGCTGCGGCTATTTGATCTGCTCTCATAGGGGAGTATCTTTTAAATGTGCTTCCGTGTTTGACCCAACAGCAACCCTTTAAAATAGTCCAATACGAACATTAATTGCAACCTGTTCTTCAAAGGAGATCCCCTATTTTTGGTAGGGAAAGTAATTATTTAATGCCGACTTTATGGCTTTTATTTTTAACAGCAAATTACTGGAAATCTGATGTAAATTCGTGTAATCTACAAAAGTATGTTTTTTTCCAAATCGTAAAGGGGGACCTTAATTGAGTTCAACAAAAAGTAAACAGTCAACAATTGTTGCCCTTTTGCTTGCGGGTACATTTATTGCGATCTTGAATCAAACATTAATGATTACCGCGATTCCTCCTGTAATGGAGGAAATGAATGTTACGGCAAATAGTGCACAGTGGCTAACAACCGTTTTTATGCTGGTTAATGGGATCATGATCCCTGTTAGCGCGTTTTTATTGGAGCGCTTTACCACCAGACAGCTCTTCCTTTCAGCCATGGTGATTTTTGCAATTGGTACATTGGTTGCGGGGCTAGCTCCTAATTTTGGAATGCTGCTGCTAGGACGAATGATTCAGTCGAGCGGAGCCGGAATCATGCTCCCGTTAATGCAGACAGTCTTCCTAATGATTTTCCCTGTTCATAAACGGGGTGCAGCCATGGGACTGGTCGGTCTGGTCATTTCATTCGCACCGGCTATTGGTCCCGCTTTGTCGGGCTGGGTTACGGAGACCTACTCATGGAGGGTGTTATTTTTTATCATTCTTCCAATTGCTATTATTGATATCATAGTTGCGTTCTTCGCTTTAAAAAATGTAACAGAAGTTACACGGCCAAAAGTGGATGTGCTTTCGATTGTTTTATCTTCCGTAGGTTTCGGTGGATTATTGTATGGTTTTACAGCTGCAGGTAATTATGGCTGGACAGACGAGAGTACCATCATATCCCTAGGCATTGGGACAATTTCACTTGTTTGGTTCATCAACAGGCAATTACGATTGAAGCATCCAATGCTGGAGTTCCGTGTGTTCACGTATTCATTATTCCCGATTGCCATCATTATTGGAGCCATTACCTTTATGGGTCTGATAGGAGCCGAAACGCTCATCCCGCTATTTATGCAAAACATGCGAGGATTTACTGCGTTTGAAGCTGGATTAGCGATACTCCCTGGAGCACTTATTACCGGAATAATGTCACCGTTCATTGGACGTATTTTTGACCGGATTGGGGCCAGGTGGCTGGTTATTGGCGGATTACTCCTCATAACCGCTTCCTCCTTTACTTTTATGGATGTTGGTCCTTCGACAAGTTTTACATTTATAATGGTCATGTACAGTATACGGATGTTCGGATTAGCCATGGTTATGATGCCTGTTTCAACGGCCGCCTTAAACCAGCTGCCTAAACGGTTAATTGCCCATGGTGCAGCAATGGATAATACGATGAAAATGATTGCCGCATCTGTAGGTACAGCAATACTTGTTACTGTGATGACATCAGCTACCGAAAATGCTCAGCAGCGTCCCGAGATAGTACATCCTGATATGTATGGCGCGCAAATCTCATTTATTGTCATCGCTGTACTTTCGTTAATTAGCTTCCTCATTTCTTTTAAAATAAAGGATAAAAAATCAGCAGGAAAAGAGATCGGAGAGAAGAATTAAATATTTGAATCCGAGTTTTTTAAAACTAAATATCCTTTTTTTCGCCTCCAGAGTAGAAACGATTGCAAGTATCAATGGACTTAAGGATGTTATTGGTGTGAAGAAGTGTTATTCTGGTGAATTTGGAACTCTTACTATTATTAACACAATGATTACGGTGAACTTGGAAAGACCTTTAAAACAGGTAAAGTCTAAACAACGCTTGTATCGATCAAATACTGTATAACATTAAGAGAAATAAAGCCAGTTATCTTTCGAACAAACAACAAAGCAGTGCATCCCAATTGTCGGGATACACTGCTTTGTTGTTTTCATTTAGGTTTCCAAATAGGATTAAATCTCGGTTTTAAACACTTTATTTCAGCCAGATAGAGTTGTTTCTTATTTAGACACAATTGAAATTATGTTCAAAAATAAATAATGCGTTTTAATTTATCAGAAAATTAAATATAATCTAAATATGAAATTAATTTTAACGAGTGAACATAATTTCTCGGAAGGGAGGATGACATGTACTCAAATGAAGAAATGATTGTAGTAGCAAAGATGTATTATGAGATGAACCTTACACAAAAGGAAATAGCAGAAAAACTCAGCTATTCAAGACCAACGATTAGCCGGATTATTGATGCAGCGTTTAAATCCGGCATTATTGATGTCAAAATAAATTACTCACTTAATTCCGTTCAAGAACTAGCCAATAAAATTAAAGAAAAGTATAAGTTGAAAAAAGTGTTCGTTTTACCGGTTTATGTAGATGAAGTGCCACTCATTCAAAATGATATAGGCAAAGCGGTTGCAGGAGTATGCGTAGGCAACAGCGGCAACCTGGATGAAGAAGTTGAAAAAGCGATTCAGGATCATGATTTGACGGTTGCTGCCGTATTAAGTGGAAATCGTAATTTTGAAGGACGCATTCACGCCTTAGTCAAAGCGAACTATTTGGCCTCTCCTCCTTTAGTCATTGCCTTTGCTATCGCAGGCACCATGGATATTGATTTGGAGTGCGAACCGCTGGGCCGATCTGCATCGGGCAAAGAGGTCTATTTGAAGGATATTTGGCCGAGTTCCGAGGAAATTGCTAGCCTAGTGGATTCTACGATTTCATCCGATTTATTTCTAGAAGCCTATGAAAGTGTGTTTGAAGGCGACGAGAGATGGCAGAGTCTAGAATATGATGATCATCCGATTTTTAGATGGGATGATCGATCCACTTACTTTAAAGCGTCCCCCTTCTTCCAAGCGGAGATCGATGAACACCAACCAGGAGATATTCACAAAGCGAGAGTCTTGTTAAAGGTAGGTGATTCCATCACAACGGACCATATTTCGCCTGTCGGCCACATTCCGTATGAGAGTACCGCCGGACAATACCTCGTTGAGAAGGACGTCGGACTCGCCAATTTCAATTCTTACGGTTCCCGCCGAGGAAATCATGAGGTACTTGTCAGGGGAACCTTCGCCCATCCAAGGCTAAAGAATAAACTTATAGATAAGACAGGCGGTTTTACTCTCCATGTGCCGAGCGGGGAGGAAATGGATGTCTATTCCGCAGCCATGAGCTATCAACGGGAAAATACGCCACTGATTATCTTAGCCGGCAAAGAATATGGAACGGGGAGTGCAAGAGATTGGGCCGCTAAGGGGACCTACCTTCTAGGCGTCAAGGCGGTCATCGCGGAAAGTTTTGAACGAATTCACCGCAGTAACTTGGTCATGATGGGGATTGTGCCTCTTCAATTTATGCCTGGCGAAAACTATGAATCGATGAATCTGACTGGTCTAGAGAGCTATTCCATCATAGGGTTGGACGAGCCGCTCAGTCCGTTCCAAAATGTGAAGGTTGAAGCCATTAAACCGGACGGCTCAAGGACCTCGTTCCAGACAGTATTGCGTTTGGATACCCGCATGGAGATTGAGCTTTATTTGAAAAAGGGTGTTTTTCAAAGTATCCTAGACCAATGGGAAGATAGATAAGAAGTGGTTCTGGTGCAAAAACTTCAAGACAATTGAAATTAATCTCTAAATCTTGAACATACTGATACTATTACTCCAAAAAAGGTGCGTGATCAGTATGGAAAATCAAAATTTATTCAAGTGGAAACAATATCAGCCTGACATGATTTTGTTAACAGTGAGATGGTACCTGCGGTACAACTTGAGCTTTCGTAATGTAGTGAAGATGATGAAAGAACGCGGCTTATCGTTGGCTCACACAACGGATATGCGTTGGTTCACACAACGGATATGCGTTGGTTCACCAATATGGACCGGAATTTGATGAAAGGCTATGGCGTCATCTTAAGCCAAAAAATGACTCCTGGAGAGTCGATGAAACGTAAGGTCAATGGATGTATCTGTATCTTGCAGTGAATTCAAAAGGAAACACAATTGATTTTTATCTCAGTAAAACAAGAGACAAAAAGGCTGCATAGCGCTTCTTCAAGAAAGCTTTGCGGTCTTTTCATGTTTCTAAGCCTCGTGTCATGACGGTCGATAAGAATCCAGATTATCCTATAGCAATTGAAGAGCTAAAAAAAGATTAAAGCATGCCTGATGGTATGCAACTTAGACAACTGAAGTACTTAAATAACATAGTGGAGCAAGATCATCGCTTAATAAAGAAGCGAGTCCGTTCTATGCTAGGATTAAAAACGTTTCGATCATCTGTGGAGTGGAGGTGATGCATATGCTGAAAAAAGGACAACTTTAAAAGGGGTGAAGTCAAATGAATTTCTGTAGAATCCACCCATCTCATTTAGGCTCTACCGCTTTAACTTTCAGGTTGTGAACAAGAAAACTCCATTATCCTTAATCAAATCATAATCCGAGATGTTTTTAGAATAGCCATTCACTGCATTCCCCATATTTCTTTAAGCTCCCAACAGGTCCACTTTATCCAAGTAGGGCTTCTTTTATTTTTCAGAAACATAAAAAGGGCTGTTAGTAATCTATTAAGAACTATACAGATTTATAGGAAACTTCATAAGATATTAAAAAGGTGGTACAGGCAATGAAAGAAAAAATAATTAAAGCGGAAAATAACCGTTTCTGCTTAGTAACAGGTATAAAGAAACCGCCGAAATAATGGCTGAAGAACTGAAAATTCGTTATGGCTGGATTGTCTATACAATTCCCGAAAAAGTTAAAAAGACTGGAAATAAAAACAGTTAACTACCAAAAGGATTTGATGATGAGAAATTAGTAGAGAGGATGACTGAATTGAAATTACAAGAAATAAAAGGATCTTATGATGTAATCATTAGCCTAGGCAGTTGGTGTGGACCTTCCCTTAATTTAAGGCGGCATAATTTGAGGCGGTTTTCATTTCCCCTTGATTGGGTTGTATCTAACTCACTCCCGGATGTAAGCAGATTATTGAAGAACAGATTTGTCGGATTTATGGACTTAAACAATATGAAGCAGGTAGATGGCATCGCTTCTTATCTTGATGATGGAGATGCGGTATTTTCTGATGAAGGCGGTAAGCAGCAAAACGCGCATTTTATCCAAGATACCTATTATAATATTATTTCAGTCCATGATTTCCCAATAATACCTAATCAAGATTGGACTCATCTTTACCCTGCTTACAAAGAAAAACTTAATTACCGAATAAATAAGTTTATTGAAATAATTTCAAAAAGCAAATCCGTCTTATTTGTTAGATGGGGGGCAGTTTCGGTTCACGATGCAGTTGAATTGCAATCCACCTTGTCCGAAATGATACCGGGGAAATTTAATATCCTCTTTCTTGATCCCATAGAGGGGTTAAAAGGTGTTAATGAAATCGACTGGGGAATCAAAGGCATTTGTACAGTGCAAGTACCCAGTGATGGTCCTAATGATGATTCAATGTGGGATTATGTTTATAATGGACTAACCTTAACAAAAACATATTCTTAGTACTGATTACACATCTTTTATTGCAAACTTTACAATTTGGTGAAGCATTGATGGACTGAAGACTATGTCTTTTTCCTTTGTTTGAAGGATGGAACAGAAGAGTTATTTTTACTGAAAAAAATTATATCTTAGAGTTAAACGACACTCATGATTCTAAAAGAGTGTTTTTTTTATGCAGCAATCCATGAATTACCTAAATTTTCAGAAATTATAATTGACCTTAATGTAACAGTTGATTTAGAATTGATGTGTATATGAAATTATGTTTTGTATATAAAACAAAATAAGGGGGATATAGATGTCTAATGGACAATTTGCAATAGTGTTTTCAAAGTTAGCGAATTAATTGTGAAAAATATATTTGATTTAGGGAGGAAAGTAATTTGTTTAAGAATAAATTGGCGTTCGTTCTGATCTGTTTGGTGTTAATAATTTCTGCATGCGGTCCAAGTGACGAAACAACTACAGAAAATAAAGGGAGTTCCGGAGGAAAAGCGGTAAAGCTTACTTTTACGGAACCTGCACGGTTATTGTCAGTTGCCCCATTGTATGTAGCCATCGAGCAAGGTTTTTTTGAAAAAGAAGGAATTGAAGCAGAGATTGTATCAGGTGGTGGAGGAGCACAAGTAATTGCTTCTGTATTGTCAGGTGAAGCTCAGTTTGCGGTCTCGGGTCCTCGAAGTATGTTTACTCCTCTTGATAAAGGTGAAGAATTAATGGCGATTCAATCTTTAAATTCAGCGCTAACCTATCAAATTACTCTCTCTAAACAATATCAAAAGAAAAAGAATGTTTCTAAAGACTCATCGTTTGAAGATAGAGTGGCTTCATTGAATGGCGCAACTATTGGTACAAACCTTGTCGGTGATTCTGGAGACGTATACACCCGCTATTTAATGCAAATGCATGGTGTTGATCCCGATACGCTTAAAACCGTCAAATTAGCAGGAGATGGATCGAAGATTGGCGGTATGCAGGAGGGGATTGTTGACGGTGGTATAGCATCGCCTCCAATGGGTTTACAGGCGGAAAGTAAAGATGTTGGTGAGATTGTAATCAATACAAGTGAAGAGCCAATGTATGGGAATATGGTCTGGGAAGCTGTTTTTGCTAAAAAGGAATATTTAGAAAAAAATCAGGAAACATCTTTGAAAGTAGTTCGGGCAATAGGGAAAGGTATGGAATTCACACGTATTAATCCAAGAGAGGCAGCCGAATCAATCGTATCTTATTTTGATGGAATTGATGTTGATATCCTAGAGGAATCACTAATCGGATTGAAAAACACTTTTAAAGGCTATGGGGAAATGAATCAAGAAGCTTGGGATAATGCACAGGATCCTTTAGTTGAATTCGGCAAGTTGTCAGGCGTTTCTACTAAACAGGATACTACTGAAGATGTTATTTGGACAAATAGTTATATAGAAGAAGCATTTAAAAAATAATTAGATAGAAAGGAGATGATAGGTGAGATGGAAAATGCACAACTGGAAAATTTCAAATTGTCTACTCGTTTTTTAGATGTTACTTACGTAAACAATAAAACTGGTGCAAAAGTGATTGCCCTGCAGAATATAAACTTGAATATCAAAGATGGTGAATTTATATGTATTGTTGGGCCGAGCGGCTGTGGAAAAACCACTTTTTTAAATACTGTAGTTGGATTGCTTAAGCCAAGTAAGGGGGGAATTCTATTAGATCAGCAAAAAATTGATGGTCCTGGTAAGGACAGGGCAATGGTTTTTCAAAACCCGAGTCTTTTACCTTGGAGAACAGTATTGGAAAATGTTCTCTATGGAGTTGAACTGTTAAAGCAATTAACGGCAGAGAAAAAAAAAGAGGCGAAGGAATTTATTGAAATGGTCGGTTTAAAAGGTTATGAAAATCATTATCCCCACGAATTATCAGGGGGGATGCAGCAAAGGGTAAACTTGGCTCGAGCATTAACGGTAAACCCGTCCTTAATATTACTGGATGAACCATTTTCGGCATTAGACGCACAAACCAGGGAGTTTATGCAAGGTGAGTTACTTAGAATATGGGATGAGACAAAAAAGACAAGTCTTTTTATTACTCACCAAATTGATGAAGCGGTATTTTTAGCTGACAGAGTTTTTGTTTTTGGAGCAAGACCAGGACGTGTAGTGGAGGTTGTTGATGTTGATATACCTAGACCGAGAGATCTTCATGTGAAGCGCAGCCCGGAATTTTTAAAGTTTGTAGACCATATATGGTCCATTATTGAACAGGAGTCTTCAAAACAAGGTTTCGATAATAAAGAAAATATATAGTGAAAGGAGAATAATATGACGAAGGGTACTATCCAACTTACACAATCAAAGCACAAGATAAAAAAGGCGAAGAAAATGAAAAAAGAAAAAAAGTCATTTTTTATCAGTGTTGCTTCTGTTTTAATATTCCTGATACTTTGGGAAGTTGCCTCTCAAAACGAATGGATAAATCCATTGTTCATTAGCTCACCAATTGAAATTGCACAAGCGGCAGTTTTAATGGTCCAAGAAGTTTCCTTTTGGGAAAATATGAAAGTGAGTGGTTACGAATTTGTTGCAGGCTTTGTTTTAGCAATACTAATTGGAATCCCGCTTGGTGTGTTATCGGGCTGGAATTCTAACTTTAATGCAGTAGTTAACCCTTTCATTTCAGGATTATATGTAACGCCTAAAGTCGCCCTTTTACCAGTGATCATAATTGCATTCGGAATAGGACCAGCATCAAAAATTGTTATAGTATTTTTGATGGCCTTCTTTCCAATAGTGATGAGCGCTCAAAAAGCTATGTTAACATTAGATCAAAACTTAATAAAAGCAGCCAGAACATTTAATGCAAGTGAATTTCAGATCTTTAAAACAATTGCTTTGCCTTCGACGGTACCATTCCTTTTAAACGGTATTCGCTTAGGTATAGGCCAAGGATTAATTGCTGTAGTTGTAGGTGAATTATTCGCTTCGACAGCTGGTATCGGATACCAATTGACAAGCAATGGACAAAATCTACAAACAGATCGCATGTTTGTTGGCGTGTTGGTCATTACGATTACGGGAATCATTCTTACTTCATTATTAGGCATTATTGAAAGACGCTTTTCATCTTGGAAACCAGAAAATAGTTAATTAAATTAATTATGCAGACTGTAGCCAAACTCAATGAAAATCGAGTTTGTCTGCGGTTTGAACGTTGATTTCCATTCCAGGCACTCGCTTTCCGCGGGCGGTCCGGGAGCCTCCTCGGCGCTATTTGCGCCTGTGGGGTCTCCCTTGGCCTCGCTTTTCCCGCAGGAGTCTCGTACCTTCCATTCCAATCAACTAAACTGTAGCCAAAACCAATGAAAATCGAGTTTGTCTGCGGTTTTTTTAAAAAAAAACGTTCCAGTTGATTTCAGAAATCCGCTCCCTTTCCGCCGACTGTCTGCCAAGCCTCCTTGCCGCAAGCGGCTGCGGTGTCTCGGCTAGCCAGTAATTCGGCAGGAGTGTCGAAAATTTCTTCAATCCAATAAGGATTACAGTGAAAAAACATTAAAGATAATCTAGTCTTGTTTAAAAATTTAGGTAGAACCCAGGTTTTAGGGTTTGTACAATTTGAACTTTGCCTCTAGGCACTCCCTTTCCGCAGGCAGTCCGCCCTCAGCGCAATTGCGCCTTCGGGGTCTCACTGGAAACGCTTTTCCAAAGGAGTCTCGCACATCCGCTCCAATTAACTTTGTTTTAACTTTTAGATAGAACCCTTTTGTTTAGCATTCTTTTCTAACCTGATCAATCTTTAAATGAAGATTTCCTATCCAATCCCATATGGTATAGATTTTCTTAACCGATGATTACATCTCGGAATGTATTCTTATTCGTATTTTACTGTTCCACTTCACAGTGCGATAGAAAATTTATTGAAGTTCTCCCGTATCCATGATACCTTCAGTTTATAGTGAATGGGTATGGGAGGAATAGGTTTTGAACACTAAGGCATTTATATTGGCATCAATTACAGTTATTATTTGGGGATCAACATTCGCTGCTATTCGTGCAAGCTTGCATGGCGGGTATTCAGCTGGCCATTTGGTACTTGTTCGTTATCTTATAGCATCAGGGATTTTTGTCCTTTATGCTCTATGGCCTGGGGTGAAATTTCGGCTCCCGAAAAAAGCGGATTTGATGAGGATATCGATCCTTGCATTTATTGGAATTAGTATTTACCATATTGGGGTGACATTCGGGGAACAAACTGTTTCGGCGGGAACGGCTGGAATGCTGATTGGTTCAGCACCTGTCTTCATAGCGATCATTGCTGCGTTCGTTTTAAAAGAACGACTCGGCCTATTCGGATGGATTGGTTTAGGAATAGGGTTCACAGGGATCACCTTAATAACATTAGGTACTGCAGGCCCTTCCCTGAATATTTCCGAAGGAGCCTTTTTAGTGCTGATGTCGGCTATTGCTTCTGCAGTGTTTTTTGTTTTCCAAAAGCCACTGTTCAGCCGTTATAATCCGATTGAATTGACAGCGTATTTCACATGGATCGGTACAATACCCTTTTTCATATTTTTCCCTGGGCTATTTCAAGATATTCAACACGCTAAAATGGAAGGTCATATATCAGCGATTTTTGTTGGTATTTTCCCTGCGGCCATCGGTTATGTAACTTGGGCAGTCGCACTATCATTAGGAAAAGCCAGTTCCGTGTCCAGTTTGTTATACCTTGAACCTGTGATTGCCATTTTCGTCGCTTGGGTTTGGCTCCGGGAAGTGCCTAGTACCCTTTCAGTCATTGGCGGCGGAATTGCAATATTAGGGGTTCTTGTCGTTAATGGGTTCGGAAAATATAAATCAGTAATGAAAAAAGCAGCATGATAGTTGTTTAAACTAACTGGAAGAAATCGCCTTATCCTACTTGAACGACTTTAAACATAGGAGGGCACCCAATAAGGAATTCACCCAGGTTGCTGAGATCAATCAGTTACACCTGGGGAATTGGATTTTTCCCTGTTCTTTTAATTACTTAAAATTAAATCTATTTTTAAAGTCCCAATCCAATTTAAATGAATTATTTTCACCTGTTAAAAATTTATAATCGATATAGGATTTTTCTTTTTTGGACATTTCGTCGACAAATGGCGAATAGGTCCGGAATACCAATACATTTTTCTTTTCATCAAATTCTACAAGTCTTAGCCAGCCATTACCCCCTCGATAATTCGTTTGGTAATTGACCAGCATTTGAATGACATCATTTCCTGCTGAGTTTTGTTTTACCCGATGTGCTATCCCATAATAATGTCCATTAACCGTCATGAATACTTGATTATGGTCCTTTACGAGTTCATCCCAAATCACCCGGCCATTAGAAGATTCGACGGCAATGGTTTTATCTTCCTTAATCTTCGGGAATATAATATCATGCGAGACGAGGATTGTCGGTTTATCTTTATGCTGGTCTAGAACTTTTTTTGACCATTCCAAGTCATTATGCAAATTTTTCATATCCACTATTAAGATTAGATATTCATAACTTCCTGCCTTAGCGATTGCATATGAACTATACCCAGAGTGAGACGACCCCTTATAGTATTTTTTATTCAAAAAACGCTGCGGCCCATAATGCGTTAAAAAAGGATCGCCGTCCGCATAGTCATGATTCCCAGCCGCCATCAAATATGGAATTTCCTTTTTATCCAAATGGGAAATGGCTCCGAGGGAATTCTGCCATTGTTTTTCTGAATCACTATCGACGATGTCCCCAACAAATGTATTCATGATGATATTGTTCTTCTTGGTGTTATTGGAAATCCAGTTCATTTGGCTATTGAAAATCTCTGGATTTTGGCTTGAATATTTCTGGGTATCCGGGACAAAAAGAAAATTATAATTCTTTTTATTCGTTAGAAAGGGTAAAGATTTGTTTGATCCTTCGAATGGTTCATCGTCACGGGCATCCTGTACAAGCCATTCTTTTTCAGTTAAAGCCTTATTGGCAATTCGTATTTGCTGGATATTCCCTTTGAATAGTGCATTAAACTTATTTCCCCACTCAGATGCTCCGATGTTCCAGCCTTTCCCTTTAACTGCTGCAATACCGATTACTTTTTCCGATTTTCCGTAATCGCTGACGCCATTCAAAGTCAGAGTCGTCGTGTCACCATCATTAACAACCGCCAAATGGTACCATTCATCAGCATTTAATGATCGAGACCAATTGCTTACATTATAATTTAAATTAGATGGATGGCTTGTCCAGTGGATTTTTTGATCACTGGATACAGTTAAAGCAGAAAGGATTTTCTTCTCGCCTTCCATTTTATTAAGATCTGCTGCCTGTCCTTGTCTAGAAAAAAGCCCCATGACATTCTTGGAATCGCTTGGTAACTTGAACACCGCTTCAATGGTAAACCCCTTATCGAATTTCTCCGAATTTATAGGGGAACCCTTTTTGGTTTTAAAATATCTTCCGGAAGGGGCGTTTTCGTAATTAGCGAACTCCAAGCTATCCACTTTTTCTTGATCATGATAATCTTCTTCGGACCATTGAATCATATTTTTTAATTCAGGCGAGGCAGGATCCCCTATCGTCACTAACTCTAAATCATTTCCATGTTTGCTTGTATCTTCTATAATTAAATTACCTTTATCGATTGAACCGCTTTTAACATGTTGTTTTGTGAATTTCCAATTTGCCACGATATTGCTTCGATCATTTTCAGCAACGGAATCAGCCGATTTGGCAATACCAGGAACAATCATACATAAGAGTGAGAGACCTATTAAAGCTTTTTTCATTCTCATAAAACTTCACCCCATTACATTTTGATTAAGCGATATACATTTATCCTTTTTTACTACCTGGATTAATTTGTAGCTTACTAAGCCAAGGTAGATTCCGTACAGCTGTAATATGGTATAGTTTGCTTATCTTCTCGATAACTTATTAAGGATGAGTAAAAAAGTCTTATTCCTAATGAAGACGTTAGGAGATAAGGCCTAAATCGAATGATTTTACTTATTGAGATCAAGGTATATGACGAACAACGGAGATGTAGGAAAAAAAAGCAGTGTGTTAGTATTAGGACAGTGAATCACCAAGAAAATGAGGTGAAAAAAAAAATGGTGAGAAGGAGATAGGTAGCCTCCTGTAATAGATGTGGTATGAATCTTAGGAGGCTATCTTGATAATAGGAGATGTATGATATGAAACAAAACAAATATGATGATGCAAATTTCTTTTCTGCGTATGAGCAGATGCCACGATCAGTCAAAGGACTTGAAGCTGCCGGAGAATGGCATGTATTAAAAGAGCTAATGCCAAATCTGCAAAATAAGAGTGTACTTGATTTGGGCTGCGGTTTCGGCTGGCATTGCCGATTTGCCCGAGAGCAAAACGCCAGGTCCGTCGTTGGTGTGGATATTTCTGACAACATGCTTCAAAGAGCACGTGAAAAAACGGATGACCCTTTCATTTCATATATGAAAATGCCAATTGAAGACATCGATTTTTCCGGCTCTGAATTTGATGTGGTTATCAGTTCATTGGCTTTTCATTACATTGAGTCATATGAGGCAATCTGCAAAAAGGTGCATGATTGTTTAAAGCCCGGAGGCACCTTTGTTTTCTCGGTTGAACATCCAATCTTTACTTCTCGCAATGAACAAGCTTGGTACGTAGATGATCACGGAAATCATCTGCATTGGCCAGTTGACAACTACCAATCCGAAGGTGTGAGAGAAACAACCTTCTTAACCGAAAACGTAGTAAAGTATCATCGTACGATTTCAACATATATGAATGACTTGATTTGTGCTGGTTTCAGCATTAAAGCAGTAAAGGAACCGATGCCTTCTGATGAAATGTTAAAAAGTGTTCCTGAAATGAAAGATGAAAATCGAAGGCCCATGTTTTTAATCATTTCAGCAGTAAAGGAAACAAAAAATTCTTTTAATGAAGGAATTAAATAAACGGGAAAAAGGCGTTTCCACGAAAGTAGGGACGCCTTTTTAGTTATTAACATTAATTTTTAAGCAATAATGAATTGATTATCTTCTTTAATTAGGTAATGATTAAAATAGTTAAATATGGAAATGGGAGTTTGGAGGAGGGAAATTGAATGGAGAAGGTATTTCCGCTTATTGAAACCAAACGATTGATATTAAGAGAAGTAACACTGGAAGATGCGGGTGACATGTTCAAATATCTATCTGATACGGATGTAGTGAAGCCAATGGGGTTAGATCCATTCGAGACGGTAAATGATGTATGGGATGAAATTAAGTGGTACGAATCTATATTCGAAAAAGGTTCGGGAATCAGATGGGGAATTACATTAAAGAATTCCGGTAAGGTTATAGGAAGTTGTGGTTTTCTAAATATGGTCACCAAACATCATCGAGCTGAAATTGGATATGAATTAACTAAAGATCAATGGGGAAAAGGCATTGCGAGTGAAGCATTGGAAGCCGTCGTGATATATGGTTATCGTCACTTTCACCTGGAAAGGATTGAAGCCTTGATTGAACCGGATAATCTCCCATCCCAAAAACTAGTGGAAAAGCAAGGCTTTAGAAGAGAAGGATTGCTAAGGCATTATGAATATACTTGTGGAAAATTCGATGATTTATATATGTACTCACTTATAAAAGAAGATCTTAACGGCATTACCTTTTAATTAATTCATTGTGAAGATCGTTTAAGAAGCGGTCTCTGTTTGTGATAAAAGTGGATTTCGGAATGCTCTCATCCCGAAGCTCTTTTACGATTTTACTGAGGGAATGATTACCAACTGGGGTTTTAGCGGTCTCTTGCTGAAAAAAAACTCAATGGAAAACTAGTTTGATTTCAGTTAAAAAAAGTTCTAACCGCAAGCGGCTTTGGTATCTGAAAGTTACTCTCCAAGGGTATGGTGAAATTGTCCAATTTAATAAGTGTTCATAAAACAGTAAAAATCCATAATGGGAATTAGTCTTTAACATGGTTTGGGATGAACATCCTAAAGTGAAAAAAAAATCTAGTTGATTGAAATGGAAGGTACGAGACTCCTGCGGGACAAGCGCGTCCAAGGGAAGACCCCACAGGCGCGAAGAGCGCCGGGGAGGCTCCCGGACCGCCCGCGGAAAGCGAGTGCCTGGAATGGAAATCAACGTTCAAATTTACAAACCCTCAAAAAGTAAAGCGGTCTTTTTTAAAGCTGAAAATTCATAAATTTCAGTTTCCTTATTTGCTTGTATAATCTCTTTCAACCTTACAAAGTAGTGTATGACGAGTACCAATCTTTCATACCTTTTTCTTGTGCCTTTTTGTGAGCAGCATTTTCCTTCCAAAGCTTAATGGCATCCAAGGACTTCCAATAGGATACGGTAATTCCTAACCCGTTTTGATCTCTTACGCTTTCGATTCCTAAATAGCCGTCTTGTTGAGCGGCAAGTTCATCCATGAATTCAGCGGTTGAATTATAGCTCGCGGCATCCTTATCGCTTCTTTGGGAAGTGAAAATGCAAGCGTAATAGGGCGGTTCGGGGGTATTTGCAAAAAACATGAAATGATGCCTCCTTTTAACTTAATATTCAAAATAATATCATATCGGAAAATGCATGGATAGATGCCGGTAAAGTGGGTACTCAGCAAAGAAAACAAGGCGGTAAGAAGCAGTATATATCTCTGACATGGCAATACTGCTAAAGGGATTTTATTCTGATTCACGAATATATATTACTTTGACGGTTTTACAAAAAAAGGAGATGGTTTTGTGTGCGGGGATTCGTTAGCAAACATATAGAAAGAGATGCAATTTTACCGAAACAACGCGATATTCTTTTGGAAAATGCATTAAAAGATTTATCGGCAGATCCTGATGTTTTGGCTATTTACTTAGCCGGTTCATTAGCAAAAGGTAACGATGATAACTACTCTGATATAGATTTGCACACTATTGTCATACCTGAACGGAAAGGAGATTTTTTAAAGGAAAAAAGGAATAGAGCCAACAATTGGGGGGATGTTACCTTTCACGAAGACTACAATCCTTCTTCACCTTATGTCGTCACTCATTATGATACCTTTGTGAAAGTGGATAGCTGGTATCATGCACCTGAGGAAATTGTACCTTCCATTTGGTTAAAAGAGGTTGAAGTTCTCTATGATCCTTTTAATATTATGAGTCATGTAATTAAGGAATCAGCTAAGCAAGTGTATAAACCTTCACCTGATGAAGTTGAGCATTGGAGAGGAAAGCTGCTTGCTTTTGTCCATGAAACCTACAGGGCCGTTATGAGAAGGGAAATGTTATATGCACTATCCAATCTTGATAGGATACGTTGGCTGATTGTGTCTGGGTGGTATATGGAGATGGAAGAACATGTAGATGTACCCTATGGTGTATGGACAAAAATCGAGGGCAATAGAAGTAAATTAGATGAAAAGCAATCATCACTGTTGGAAAGTTGGGATTGTGGCCGCAATTCAAATGAAATCAGTAAAACGTTGAGATGTATGATCCCAGAATTCCTTAGACTAAATAAATACCTATGTACTCAAGTGGGTGTCGAAACAAATGAAGACCATATCAAAAGAATAATCGATATGGCTATCTGATACCATATGAGGCTAATGAAATAACGTTCGTGTAAAATGTGTAATCTCTATTGGAGGGATGCTAAGTGGCAGAATTGGTATATCATGTAGCCGTTTCACTTGATAATTTCATTGCCGACCAAGCAATGTTGGAAGGGGATATCAATCATTCCTTTTTCTTATTTGAAGGAGATCATGTCCCGGACTTTTTATCCGATATCCAGCAATATGAAGCGGTGTTGATGGGAAGTAAAACATATGAATTTGGATTTCAATTCGGAGCTAAACCGGGTGAACCGGGTTATAAGGGTTTGAAACATTATATATTCTCGAGCTCCCTTCAGTTTGAATCGAATGAGGAGGTAGAGCTTATCGAAGGAAACGCCGTTGCGTTTATTGAAAACCTCAAACAGCAAGGTGACGGAAAGCTATGGCTTTGCGGGGGCGGAGAACTGGCTGGAACGTTATTAAAACATAAACTCATTGATCAATTGGTGCTGAAAGTGAATCCAGTCATAATCGGTGAAGGCATTCCTCTTTTCGGCAGTGTTAAGCCAAGTCTAAAATTAGATTTAGTTGAAATGAAACAATATCCAAACGGTGTTATTAAACCGACATATAATATAATTTATACTTAGGGCTGCGCTGGCGCAGCTTTTTTAATGCAAATCAATGGTCATTAAAAGGTGAATTTTTCTTTATTGAAAATATACAATGAAAATTAATTAGAAATTTATTTTTAACATATATCCTTTCAGTATAACTTGAAAGGAGTTTTCTATATGAGAAAAATGTTGAAAGTATCAAAGAATATATTTTTCACCTTCATTGCTATTATCTTATTTGTAGTTTTAGCTGTTTTTATTTACCATAATTATCAAAAGGGCAAGGAATCATCATTAATTAGTGTAGGAACATCCGTTGATTTTAATAACAAAGGAATTAATGTGTATACGGAAGGAAGCGGGAAGGATACATACGTTTTTATGTCCGGTTCCGGGATTGCTGCTCCTGTTTATGAATTGAAGGGATTATATAGTAAGTTTGCAAAAGAAAATAAGATTGCGGTCATTGAAAGAGCAGGATATGGATACAGTGATGTTTTTCATGATGATAGGGATATTGATGTAATTTTGGAACAAAGCAGGAAATCGTTAATGGAAAGTGGAAATAAACCTCCTTATATTTTGGTACCACACTCAGTATCAGGTATTGAAGCTATTTACTGGGCACAAAAATACCCAAGTGAAGTAAAGGGAATTATTGCTTTGGATATTGGTTTACCGCACCAATATGTAACCCATAAAATGGGCATGGTTGATTCATTGACAGTAAGAGGAGTGAATATTTTAACGAAAATGGGTTTGCACCGTCTTGTCCCTTCTGCTGTTTATAATCCCGAAGTGATTCGGCAATCATTCTTGACTGACCATGAAAAAGAAATGTATAAAGCACTATCATATAAACAGTTTTTTAATGATGATATGGAGCAAGAGCTTTTACAGAGTTACAATAATGGTGAAAAATCTGTTAACTTGCCGATTCCAAAAGAAACACCCATTTTATTTTTAGATGCGATTGCCGATGAAAATAAAAATTCAAAATATACAAAACAAAAAAATAAAGATTATGAGGAGTTTGCAGAGAAACTATTAAAAGCGGATGTAATAAAACTGAAAGGGACGCACAGCATTTATTTATATGCGCCAGATGAGATATATGATCTTGCCATGGAATTTATCAAATGAATATAGAAAGGCCCTGTGATGAAAAGATATAATATTTTAATTGTTGAAGATGATTTAATGATTGGTGATTTATTGGTAAAAATTTTGCAGCGCGAAGAGTATAATGTATGTTGGATGAAAGAAGGAAAAGATATTATAGATATAATCCATGAGATGGATCTTATCATTATGGATGTTATGCTGCCAGGAGATGATGGCTATCAAATTACAAAGAAAGTAAAAAGTCTAGGATTAAATATTCCAGTTATTTTTTTATCCGCCCGAAATGATATGGATAGCAAACTTCAAGGTTTGACAATTGGTGAGGATTATATGACTAAGCCTTTTGATCCCAGGGAGCTATTATTAAGAATGCAGAAGTTGCTGGAAAATCAATATGGTACTTTCACACAAATTAAACATTTATATATTGATGCCGAACATAAAAAGGTATTCAATAATGACTTGCATAATGAAGTGGTTTTTACTGCGATAGAGCGTAAAATATTTTTCTATTTATATGAAAATAGGAATCGGATTTTGACGAAAGAACATTTCTTTGAATATTTATGGCAGCTCGAAGATAGGAATCAAAATATCATTAATGTACATATAAAAAAAGTCAGAACAAAAATCAATGATAACACCGGAGAGATCATCCAAAATATATATGGAGAAGGGTATAGATTGAATACCTATATAAAGAAATGAAATTAAAGAAAAAATACCAGCTATTGTTATTTATTGCCGTTATTAGCGTACCATTTATATTACTGTTAATCAGTATCCTTATGTCACTAATTTATGATATGGCCTTTAAATCCAATAATAGTGACATTCCTTTTCATGAATCTTTTGCATATCCTACAATGCTGGGAGTATTCATTTTATCACTATTATTGTTAGCCTTCTTATTTTCCAAATCTATTAACTCGCTATTAAATAAAATAAATATATTGAATGAAACCATCAGGAATTTAGCCAGTGATGAGGAGATTCCGAATAAATTAGAGGTAAATAGCCATGATGAAATCGGGGAATTAACTAAATCGGTGAACTTACTAATTGAAAGAACGACCTATCGGGAATTGGAACTAAAGCAACAAGAGGAAATGAAAAATGAACTCTTAAATAAATTAAGGCATGACATCAATACACCTTTAACAGCAGTAAGATTACAATTATTCTATTTAGAAGGTCAATATACGGATCAGGCTCCACTATTACAATCACTATATCAACAAATAAATTATATTTCCGAATTAACAAATGAATATAATATTCAATCCACAGATACGCTCGATAATTCCTATATTTTAAATGACGAAGTGAATATGCACGATTTAATAGAAATGATGGTTAAAAAGTGGGCCTATTTGTATAACATGCATGGTATTGAATTAGTATATCGGCCTTTAAATGGAGAGTTGGAATGGATAAGTAATGACTTGTGGCTCCAAAGGTTATTCGATAACGTTTTCCAAAATGTGTTGAATCATTCGAGGGCTGATAAACTTGTGATAACCATTGAAAATAACGAGGTCAGTATCAAGGATAATGGGATTGGTTTTGATATCGATAGTAGTAAGGGGCTTGGCATAAAAATAATCGAGGATATAGCTAAGTCACTTCATATAAAATATAATTTGCAATCAAATGAAAGCGGAACTTTATTTTGTTTTACTGTCGAAAATACGATATGCAACTCATTTGAATTAAGTTATTTTGCGGGGATGACATCCGGGGATTTTGTCAAGGGTTAATCAATATCATTCTTTTCAGATAGTTTGCCTTATGCAACATAGTTATATATCACTTACTTATATAAAGCGATACAAAAAGGTTGCTATAGACCCACCCATTTTTAAGTTGATATGATATTCAGGTACTTAATTGTGGGGGGAAGTTGAATGGAAGAACAAAAATATAATGACCTCAAATTAGGCGAACGTGGTGCAATCATTAGTATAATTGCTTATATTTGTCTATCGATCATGAAGCTGGGTATCGGATACATAAGCGACTCAGCGGCCTTAAAAGCGGATGGTTTGAACAACACGACTGATATTATTGCGTCGATTGCCGTATTGATCGGTTTAAGGCTAGCTCAAAGACCCCCCGATAAAGATCATGGTTATGGTCATTGGAAAAGTGAAACGATTGCATCGATGGTAGCTTCATTTATCATGTTTGCTGTTGGTGTACAAGTATTGATAGATGCAGTTGCTTCCATGCTTAAAGGTGGAAAGGAATCACCTGACATTATTGCCGGGTATGTAGGTGTTTTATCAGCAATAGCCATGTATTTTGTATACCGATATAATAAAAAGCTTGCTATGAAAATTAACAGTAAAGCCGTTATGGCAGCTTCGAAAGATAATATTTCCGATGCTTGGGTAAGTATCGGAACAGCTATAGGGATTTTCGGCTCCCAATTAAACATGCCTTGGCTGGATCCCCTTACTGCAGTCATTGTTGGATTATTAATATGCAAAACAGCCTGGGATATATTCATTCAAGCCTCGCATGAACTTTCTGACGGATTTGATGAAAATAAAATTCATCTATATAAGGATGTAATTACAAATGTCAATGGAGTCAAGGGGATAAAAGAAATCAAAGGGAGAAATTACGGGAACAATGAAGTGATTGATGTTGTAATCCTTGTGAATTCTACCTTGGATATTAAAGAAGCACATGATATAGCGACACATGTAGAAAAAGTGATGATGAAAGATCATGGAGTGTATGATGTTCATGTCCATGTAGAGCCCAATTAATTTTCTCTTTTTATGAATTAAGAAAAAAGGGTATAAATCTGCTTTACAAACATATGAATAATATGCAATCATTAATTCATTACATTGGAAGGAATAGGTACCTTATACAATGAAGCAGTAATCTTATCAAATAAACAGTAAATCTAAATCAATTTCAATGGGTGTTATCGGTTAGATATATTCAATGAAAATACGCGTCACTTTATTTGCTTACCGTATTTATCGGTAAGTTAAGTGAATTCACTTTTTCATTTGAACAAGAATCTTTTTAGATGCCCATGTGAGATTTTTAATGATTATGTTTAGAGATGGGATACGTCTGTTCGTTTATAGGTACTAATTCATATACAACTACTTTTTCTGTTATCAAATCAGATGAGGTATATTTGGTTTATGTATATTAATTTAGTAGCAGGCGATCTCTCTCTAGAAAAATGGAGGGGGATTTTTTTATGTTATTTTTAAAAGCGAATGATTTAAAGAAAAGCTACGGGAGCCGTGAAGTTCTTTCTGTAGATACACTTCATCTTTACAGTCATGACCGTGTTGGTTTGGTTGGCAGGAATGGAGAAGGTAAAACGACCCTGCTTTCTATACTAGCGGGCGTGAGGGCACCTGATTCCGGTTATATAGAGAGCTATGGAACAGTCAGCTATATCCCGCAGATTGAAGAAACTGAACAAGAAATAAGCGGGATATTAACGAGCATATGGAAATTGCCCAATGAGGATCAAGAAAACATAAGCGGCGGCGAACGTACTCGAAGAAAAATCGCTGCAGCTCTGTCTTCCAATGCAGATGTATTGATTGCGGATGAACCTACCAGTCATTTGGATATGTCCGGAATTGAACAATTGGAAAAGGATTTAAAATCTTTTAATGGCGCTATTTTGCTTACTTCACATGATAAAGCATTCTTGAATCATCTGTGTACAACAATATGGGAAGTTGAGCAAGGTAAGGTATCGGTATATGAAGGGAATTACGAAGCGTATATCAAACAAAAGCAAGCAAAAACAGAAAAGGAAAATAAGCAATATGAAGAGTATACCCGCGAAAAGAACCGGTTGAAACAGGCTGCACAAAACCTCCAAGCCAAATCTGATTCAATTAGGAAAGCCCCTAAACGAATGGGTAATTCAGAAGCAAGGCTGCATAAACGCAGCTCCGGGAAACAGAAGGCGAAATTGAACCGTTCTGCCGAAGCGATCGAAACTCGGATCGAAAAATTAGCAAAAAAAGAAAAACCGAGGGAAGATCCTCCTATCATTTTTGATATTTCAGAATTTCCATCTTTGCATAGTAAAAGGGTCATTCGATTTAATGGCTGTTCCCTGAAAGTTGGATCAAGGGTGCTGAAGCGACATATTTTTGGAGATGTCCAACTAGCTTGCAGACTCGCCATCAATGGTCAAAATGGATCAGGAAAATCGACATTACTGAAAAAGATAGTAGAACGGCACCCAGATTTATATGTCGCGAAGCCGGCAAAGATTGGATTTTTTGCACAACAACAAGAAAATTTGAATGAAAGTAAAACGGTTCTTGAAAATATATTGGAGGACAGTCCCTACAATCAGGCTTTTATTCGTACGCTATTATCACGATTAGCTTTTAATGGAAATGACGTTCACAAACAAGTATCACTTTTAAGCGGTGGGGAAAGAGTCAGGGCATCCCTGGCTAAAGTTTTTTTGGGAAACTATAATGTACTGGTTTTGGATGAACCTACAAATTACCTGGATATTCATACTAAAGAGGCTTTAACCGAAGTGTTAAAAGCATATCCAGGAACCATCGTTTTTGTCACTCATGATCGTTCATTGATCCAATCGCTTGCAACGCATTCACTTTCATTTGAAGGTGAACCTCCGAGAGTAAGTGCTATCAATCAGGAAGCAACAAAATCGTCCACACTTAAAGATGATCATCAAGATAAACAGGCTGAACTTCTTATGATTGAAGTGCAAATCATCGAGACACTTGGGAAACTGTCCAGTGTTGTGAAGGAAGAGGAAAAAGAAGAATTGGATAGGGAATACCTCCAACTCTTGAACAAGAAAAAGGAGCTTGAAGATTAAGTACATCCATTATTAAAGGCCCTTCTTAATCGAGAGGGGCCATTTGATGAATAAAGAGCGGTTAAAGTAGGTGAAGATAAAATAGCAATAAAATGGATTAGACCTAATTAATCTTGATTGGTACTAAAGGAGATTTTATCAAATGGCAGTTTTTCCGACGGACAATCCCCATCCCTTACTTCATAGTAATATACTTTGGATGACGCTACATGGGGAAAGGGGGAAATTACGAATAAAATCAGTAATCCGTATCCTGCCACGGATAGACTGTGATCAAAACAACTGAAGAAAACCAATACATAGTAATTTCTTATACAGGAATTCCTTTTAAATTGACAAAAAAACGTATTGATTCTAATCTGGTATGAACTTAAAGCGTTGGTAACCAATAGAAGGTGAAAGTAAATAAGAAGGAGGTCAATCATGAAACCACGTATTACTGTCATAACATTAGGTGTGGAAGATTTGGAAAAATCGCTGAAATTCTATCGGGATGGCCTGGGATTTCAAACAGAAGGAATAGTTGGCAAAGAATTTGAGCATGGAGCTGTTGCCTTTTTCGACCTGCAAGAAGGCCTAAAGCTTGCCATATGGAATCGAAGGGATATAGCTCATGAGTCCAAGGTTCCTTTGTCTCCGGCAAGTCCTACTGAATTTACCCTTGGTCACAATGTAGGCAGTAAAGAGGAAGTGAATATTGTGTTGGAAAAAGCAAAAAAAGCTGGCGCGATCATAACCGATCCGGCACATGACACTTTCTGGGGAGGATACTCTGCACACTTTCAGGACCCTGATGGACACCTTTGGGAAGTCGTTTGGAATCCGCAGTGGGACATCACGGAATCATGAATGTGATCCATTTCAAGTTGATCTCGCTGAATAGAATCATGTTTTAAAAACATCACCTCAAGTTTTAATATTTCTAAAAGGACTCTAGGCAAAAGGATTCTATCTAAAGGTTAAAACAAAGTTGATTGGAACGGAAGGTACGAGACTCCTGCGGGAACAGCGTGTCTACGGGAGACCCCACAGGCGAAAGCCGAGGAGGCGCCCGGACCGCCCGCGGAAAGCGAGTGCCTGGAGTGGAAAGCAACGTCCAAATTGTTCAAGCCATAAAAAACACTAGACAAACTCGATATTCATCGAGTTTGCCTAAAGTATGAACAAGCACTTTACCTAGGGGTTAAGTGCTTGTTTTTTATTAATGAATTCTCTACTTTTTGCAATCATTTCTTTATTCTTTTCAATTGCTTCGTTATTACTGAATTTCACCTGATTAACGGTCTCATTATCTTCCATGTATTCAAGCAACAAGTCTACAGCTTTATCCATCAGTCTTTCGATGGGGATATTTCTTTCTTCAGCCAGATTAGCTAGTCTATTAGTCAAGTACGGATTGAGAGTAATGTTTATTGGTTTTCTCGTTTCAGAATTAATAAGTCGTTCCACCTACAATCTTTTTATCTATCATATACCTTTGATTGAAGTTAAACAAATATGTGTAGGGAAATGTATGTAGGCTTGTACAGAATTGAAGAGGCAGGGAGCTTTCTTTTTTGCTGTTCTAGGTGAAGCAAGGATTTTACATTCCTATGATTTAAAAGTTTGTAACACAAACCATATTTTCAATAAAATATTGACATAATCAATATAACGTTAAAATGTTTATTTATTGTAATTGTTTGTTTTTTCAAACTTTTATTTTAAAGGGGGAAAGGTTATTGAATAATTTTATGGGTTTACTCGAAATGAAAGTGCTTCCAGTCGCAAACAAGATTGGTGGCCCTCCAATTTATATCAAAATAACATACTATCAAAAGGGGTGTTAATATGACGAAAACGAAAGAGGATCTCTCTGAATTATCATTTCAATTAATTCTCCATAGCGGGAATGCCCGCAGTTGTGCAATGGAAGCCATCGCCTTGCAAAAACAAGGTAAATCAAGCGATGCCCAGGATAAATTAAAGGAAGCGGAACAAGAGTTTGTTGCGGCACATAAAATCCAAACAGCATTGATTCAACAAGAAGTGAATGGTGAGAAATTCGATATCCCAATGCTCCTGATCCATGCTCAAGATCACTTGATGACTTCCATGACAACAAAAGATTTAGCAATAGAAATCGTGGAATTACACGAGAAAACACAAAAGAACTAATGAAGTGATTCATGCTGATAGAGGGTTTAAGAGGTTGCTGCGGCAGCCTTTTTCTTATGTTCATAACGGGTAAATTGCACGACATGATTTCTTTTGTTAAGGTTCATGTACCTAAACAAAAGAAATAGGGCATAAAAGGGTCACTCAAGATTAGGATTCTCCGAAAAATTAAATTATACTAATGTTCAAGGCAGCAGCAATTGATTCTGTCACAGATTAACGAAGGATAGTCATGAAAGAAAAAACAAACAATTAATTAGCAAGATCAAAGGGGAGAAAAACATGAAAAGAGTCAATCTAACTGATGAACTTAGTTTTTCACGCATTGTACACGGTATGTGGAGATTGGCAGATTGGAGATTTTCTACCGAGGAAATCCTATCGCTTATTGAACACGGAATGGATCGGGGCGTAACTACATATGATCACGCCGATATATATGGCAGTTATACGTGTGAGGAGATTTTTGGGAACGCACTTTCATTAAAGCCATCTTTACGCGATAAAATGGAGATTGTTACGAAATGTGGCATAGTTCTTCAATCAAAAAACCGTCCTTCCCATAAAAGTCACCATTATGACACTAGTAAAGTCCATATCATAAAGTCTGTTGATCAATCTCTTATGAATCTTAAAACGGATTATATTGATCTGTTACTTATTCATCGTCCGGATCCCCTGATGGACCCTGGGGAAACGGCTGAGGCGTTTAATCAATTAAAAGAATCAGGAAAGGTCCGTAACTTTGGAGTATCAAACTTCAAAAAACCGCAATGGGATATGCTTCAATCATATCTAGAATATCCGCTTGTGACGAATCAACTGGAGCTTTCTGCATATAATCTTGAAAACTTCGAAGACGGAACCATGAACTTATGTCAGGAAATGGGCGTTGCGCCGATGGCATGGTCACCGCTTGCAGGAGGAAGCATTTTTGAGGAATCGAATGAAAAGGCTGTTCGCTTAAGAAAAACGTTAGAAATCGTAAAAGAAGAAATCGGGGCCAATGGAATAGATGAAGTGATGTATGCATGGCTGTTGAGACATCCTGCAAAAATCATTCCTATCGTTGGATCCGGTAAGAAAGAACGATTGGATAGCGCTATTGATTCACTAAACCTAAGCATGGAAAAAGAGCAATGGTTTAACATTTTAACAAGCTCGATGGGACATGATATACCGTAATGAACTGTACCGTTAAACAAGAAACCGTGCCTTCATTAATGGGGACCTCCTGAAGAGGTCGCCATTATTAAATTTCAAACAATGATGGGATGGACTTTCACTT
Organism: Peribacillus sp. NPDC096447; assembly: GCF_044762725.1. Classification (NCBI taxonomy): domain Bacteria; kingdom Bacillati; phylum Bacillota; class Bacilli; order Caryophanales; family Bacillaceae; genus Peribacillus; species Peribacillus sp. NPDC096447. The sequence continues at coordinate 548,070 of NZ_JBIWEV010000003.1, read as the reverse complement.
TTCAAACCATGATTTTTGGTGAATTTTTTTAGTACTTATTTATCAACATATATTATTGGCAATCGGGCGCGATTGTGAACACAATGAGAAGTAGCTTTTATACTAGCCGGATCCGAATAGTTCTATAAATAAGTAGATGTAAATAATTAAGAAACCCAGCTAATCTTCTCATGTGAAGGTAGCTGGGTTTTAAAGTTGTATGTGCAAAAATTGGGGAAATATATAACCAGGAACGAAAAGGAGGGGAAACATGGAAGTGAATATGAGTGTTGAAGAAGTCGTGAATCTAATTTCTGAATTAGTAGAAAAAGAAGGGAAGCCACCACTGAAGAAAGAGGTAAAGAAGTCAAATCCTGAGTTAATGAAAAACGCATTGCATTACTTTTCTAGTTGGGATGATGCAGTAGAACATAGCATTGGATCTTAAACATAAACGATATAAACAAGCAAGTACTCATGCCAGCAGGTATTGAATTTTTGATCTCTTTATTCGCCATTTTCCTTATATACTCTTAGTTTTTTCATGGTATCCATCAACTCCCTACACACTTTTTAGAATATTTTTTCTACATAAGATGGATTATCCCAGTCGTAAGGTTCTGACTCGTTAATCAAAAAATTCAACATCGCATTTGTCTTCGATGGCCTATCTGAGATCGTCAATAAAGCTAGATAAGGTAGCTTCTAAGCCCCGTACTGGATCCATTCGTATCCGCGTTATACGCTACGCCCAGAACCGACCTGCTGATTGAATTTTCAAAATTTTTAAATATATCATTTCAAGAATAGTCAGAATATGCTAATATTTGTCTTGTTATATAGTTATAGGGGGAGAAAAGATTGAAGAAAAAAGCATTGAAGTACATTCTCACTAGTGGGATTTTGGCTTCCACTCTTGTAGGAACCTCAGCTTTTGCTGAGCCAGTTACCACTCCAAATGGTCCTTGGGTACAGGATGGACAGAACCTTTCCTTATCAGGTCTGATGTCAAATGAGCAATTGGAAAGCAAATTAAAGCAGATCGAAAAGGCAGCGAAAGGGAAGATGGTTCTTGAGCAATTTGGAACATCCAACGATGGGTACCCACTATATGTAGCGAAATTTGGTGACAATGATCCAGAGAAGAAGAGGGTCCTTGTTTATACTCAAATTCACGGAAATGAGCCGCTCGGCACAGAAGCAATTGGTGAGTTAATGCAGCAGCTATCATCGGGCAGTAAAGAAGTAAATGATATTTTGGATGAGGTGAGTGTCTGGTTTGTGCCACGTTTAAATCCTGATGGAACAGCGAACCAATACGAGGGCAAACCATTTCCAACCAGGTATTCCCATCAAACATGGAATCCGAAAGAATTAGGCCTTCCGGCTGATACAAAAGCACCTTGGTATTACAATGCAGAAGGTAGCGAGAGAGCCCAAAATAATGATGGAAGCGTGGTTTACGGGATCCCTGGTTTCGACTTAAATCGTGATTTCCATCCGAATTATGATTTTGACATAAAGGAAGAGATTAAAAAGGACCCACAGAAAGTGGCAGAAGTGTTAAACAATAGTGCCACAAATAATGGAGCAAACGCATCACTTGTCTTTTCACCGGAAACACGTGCACTTACAGAATTGACCCAAGAACTAAGTCCGGACGTTGCCATTGACATTCATCACCGAGGCTTTAACCGCTTGTCAGAAGAGGACAGCCGTTCAGTTTCCATCCAGCTGCTTGCTCAATTTACAACCAAGCCTTATGTGGACCCGTTCAGCGGGAAGAACTATGTGTTAGACGAGGATGTCCTTACCTTGAGCAAAAAAGTCAATGCCGTCGCTTATGAGTCGTTGCAGCTTGGAAACTCCTCTTTCGGCGCGATTCAAAAATATCCGATCGTGAACTACCCAGGCTCTGGGCTTGGGGCCATCCAGTTAAATGGCACAGCCACGATGCTAATTGAAATAAAGGGACAAACCCAAACGCTCGGTCAGAAGCAAAACGGAATGCTTAAAGAAACAGCAAAGGTTCCAGTCATAGCGGTTCTTAACGGATTAGCAGACGGTTCCCTTGAAAACGCCGATCCTGCTGTCTATGATGCCATCCCAAGCACTGCCTTAGGAGTAAGCCCTGGGGATAAACATTAATTTTATCGGTTGCTGTGAAGCGGTTGATTTTTAAAGGATGTACCGTAATAGGAGAGTTATCCATAGTGATTAACTCTCCTATTTGATTTTTTATATAGATTGTAGGGCTCTAGAGATTTGGGGGATACAGGGGCTTATTAAATTTTTGTTACATCTAAAATTCTATTAATTGTGGGTATTGAGTCGTTGCCTGTCACGCCTTGGATATGTATATGACACAAGAAGTGGAGAAGATTTATGCCGATTCCATGTCCGTCGAGATCACCCGCCAAAATAAGGATATTGGTTTCACTTTCATTTTAAAACTTTTCCTGCTTGTTTTTGAGGCGGCATGAAAATTTCTACTGTATTGGTTTTTGCATGTACCTCTTCTTCTCTAATTCAAGGTCATCTAAATCTATTATTTTCATCATATGGATTAATGATGTGCTCCGCACCACTGTCATCGATTGGACCGTCATTAAAAAACATTTTTTCTTCCGTACCATGCGTTTCATAATTACGAAAAAATTCATTGTTAATCTCTACGAAAAATTATTTAAACCTCATTTAGGTGCGTTACGCTGAAGCGTACCATAAGTAATATAATGAGGCTTTTACGCATATAAAGAAAAAAACACAATCCAGATTCTTTAATTAAAATTCAAAGCATAAACAATCAATGTCCATACAGCAAATCCTTACTCCGCTTGTGCTTTTAATTAAGAAAAATGATAAGTAGAAGGTGACAAACATGGAAGCGATCGTCCTAGCTGCTGGATATTCCAGCCGAGCGAATGCATTTAAAATGACTTTGCCGATGGGGCAAATGAGCGTGTTGGAGCAAACGATCTCTAAATTTGAAGGATTATGCAACAGGGTCATCGTCGTAGCTGGGTTTCAAGCGGAAATCATCCAAGAGGAAATTGCCAAAATCATCAGTGAAAATGCCTATTCATTTCAGATCAAGTTTGTTTATAATGAAAACTTTAACCAGGGAATGTTTCATTCCATTCAAAAGGGCTGCAACGAAGTAAATGCCCCAAGCTTCTTTATAACACCCGGAGATTGTCCGCTTGTTAAAAAAGAGACTGTTCAGCTACTAGCAAAACACAAAGGAAACGTGGTTATTCCCAGCTTTGACTATAAAGGCGGCCATCCCATTAAATTATCAAGTGAAGTGAAACAGAAAATTCTCGAAACCAATCCAGAAAGTAATTTGCGTGTGGTCCTGGGCGGTTACGAAAAGGAATACTTGAATGTAGATGATGCGGGAGTATTAATGGATGTTGATACACCGGAGGATTACCAAAAAGCCATTGATCATGATAAAGCTTTAAATTTCTCGAAGTAAATATATCATTAAAAACTACGAAAATCTTGAATAGAAATGAATCATAAAAGATCATTCTCATTGATAAAATCATAGGAAGAGGTTTCTATTCGGAATATGTCCCTTTAAAAAAATGAGTCGAAGGGTGTTGTTGCAATGAATCTCAAAGACATAAGCACCTCAGTGCCCAAAAAGGACCATAAAGGTAAAGTATCGGGCCAGTTGCCCTATATAAGTGACGTGAAATTGGAAAATATGGTTTATGGTGTTTTGTATCGATCGCCAATTGCTTATGGGAAAATTATATCCATTCAATTACCTAACCTTCCGGAAGGGTATGAAGCTGTTGGAGCAGAGCATATCCCCGGACCGAATTATGTCAAAATTATCAAAGAAGATCAGCCCATTTTTGCCAATGAGTGGGTCAATTATATTGGTGAGCCGATTCTCATGCTCACGGGCAAAGACCTGGGTATCCTGTACAGTTTGTTAAATGAAGTGGAGATTGAATTTGAAGAACATCAGGCTATCTATACATTGGACGAAGCGATCAAGCAAAAATCAGAATCGTTAGTTTTGGCAAACTATGAATTTGGGGAAAGCTTGGAGAACATTTCAGCTATCGAGCAGGGAGCCCATCAAGTCATCGAAGAAGAATATGATACGGGCTATCAGGAGCATGTCTACCTTGAGCCGCAAGGAATGCTCGCCGTTTATAAGGATGATGAAATTGTCGTCCAGGGATCGATGCAATGTCTTTATTATATAAAAAATGCATTGCTAAGCGCATTAGCCTGTGGTGACGATGAAGTTAGAGTTGTTCAAAGTCCTACCGGCGGAGGTTTTGGAGGCAAAGAAGATTATCCTTCGATGATGGCTTGTCACGTAGCCGTTGCCGCAAGAGCAGTCAAAAAATCGGTAATGCTCGTGTTCGACCGTTCTGAGGATATGCTGGTTACGACGAAAAGACATCCGGCCAAACTCAAATATCGAACGGCCCTTGATAAGGAAGGAAATATTATGAGCATGTGTGTTGACATCTTTCTCGATGGAGGGGCAAATGTGGGATTGAGCTCTGTCGTGCTGCAGCGCGCATTAATAAACGGTGCCGGTGTTTATAAAATTCCGCATTTTCATGCAAAAGGCTATGTCTTAAAAACCAATACCGTTCCGAACGGCGCCTTCAGAGGCTTTGGTGCTCCACAAAGCTTTGCCGGAATCGAAAGTCATATTGGACATATTAGTAAACTGGCAAAAATCGACCCGATTGAATTTAAACGAAAATACCTCGTCAAACAAGGAGACCCCACCATCACCAAAGGTAAATTCCGCGACCCGATATTAGTGGAAGAAATGATTGAGGACGTACTCAACGTGTCAGAATACAAAAAGAAAAAAGAAGACTTTCAGCGATTAAATCAACAAAATCAGCGCTATAAAAAAGGCATAGGAACTTCGCTGTTCCTCCACGGATGTGGATTTACAGGCAGTGGCGAAAGAGATCATATTAAAGCAACGGTGAAGCTGGTTAAATCAAAGGACGACCAGGTATCACTAAAAATCTCAAACTCTGATATGGGACAAGGTATTTTGACGACGTTGTGTAAAATTGTCGCCAAAGAACTTAACCTCCCATTCGAAGATATTTTGTACCCTTATCCCGACACAAAAGAGGTTCCCGACTCGGGTCCGACCGTAGCTTCCAGGACGACGATGATTGTTGGAAAATTGCTTGAACGGGCCGCAAAAAAACTTAAGGATCAATGGCAAACAGGGGTGGAACAGGAAGTAGTTGAGCACTATGTTCACCGTGAAATGATTCCTTGGGACGAGAAAACCTTCACTGGAGATGCCTACCCGGCTTATTCATGGGGCGTTAATATCGTTGAAGTAGAAGTTGATACGTTAACAGGAAATATAAAGTTAGAAAAAGTATACGGCAATTATGAAGTTGGAAAGGTCATCGATGAACGGATTATGAAAGGCCAAATTGACGGTGGTTTGGCTCAAGGGCTAGCATACGGTTATCTAGAAAAGATGACGTCAAAGCAAGGTAGAATCCAACAAAAAAGCATATCGGATTATGGACCGCCGACTTCATTGGATGTTGTTTCAATTGAAAGCAAGGTCTTTGATAACCCCTATGCTGATGGTCCATACGGGGCGAAGGGCGCAGGTGAATTGACTTTAATCGGAGGCGCTCCAGCAGTCCAAGCCGCGATCGAGGATGCCCTGCACACTTCTTTTCAGCAAATTCCGATTACACCGGAAGTCATTATTGAAAGTCTTTGGATGAAAGAAGGTGAAGAGGGTTGATTAAATTCACACTAAATGGAAGAACGGTAGAAACTGAAGCCCCTGCTACAGCAAGATTACTAGATTTATTAAGAGATGAGTTTGAGTTAATCGGAACAAAGGAAGGCTGTGGTGAAGGGGAGTGCGGAGCCTGCAGTGTTTTTGTGAATAACCTTCTGCAAAACAGCTGCCTTATTCCAATTGGCTCAATTGCTGGTGCCGATATTCAAACGATCGAAGGCATCATTGAAACGGAACAATTTAAAATGTTAGATGAGAGCTATTCCATCGCCGGGGGAGTGCAATGCGGCTATTGCATTCCGGGGATGATTATGGCAAGTGAAGCTTTGTTATCTAAAAATCCTCATCCTTCAGAGGCTGAAATTCGTGAAGGCATCTCCGGAAATCTGTGCCGATGTACGGGCTACAATATGATTGTTGAGGCAATTAACCTAGCAGCTAAAAAAGGTGATGGCTTATGGTAGAGAAAATAACAGCGTATCGCTTCGAGCGTTTAGACGAAACGTTGAGCCAATTGAATAGAGAAGATTGTGCAATCATAGCTGGAGGCACCGATGTTATGGTTCTTCACAAAAGTAGAAGGGGAGTACCTCCGAAAATCCCTAAACCGATTGTTTTTATTGATCATCTTTCCGAATTAAAGCAGGTGTATCAACATCATAAGGATCTCCACATCGGGGCCTGCTGTACCTATAGTGAATTACTTGAAAATCCTTTGATTCCTTTTGCTTTAAAGAATGCAATTAAAACAATTGCTGCCCCGGCAATTAGAAACCAGGGAACATTAGGCGGTAATATTTGCAACGCCTCTCCAGCCGGTGACATGCTTCCTTTATTATATGTATACAATGCAAAGCTTCTGTTGCGCTCCGTAAATGGTGATCGCATGGTTGCGATTAGCGATTTTATTCAAGGTCCACGACGGGTTCAACGCTTTCACAATGAAATAGTAACGGAGATTATTCTGCCGTTCGTATTAGGAGATTCACATGTCGTTTTCGAGAAAGTCGGCAACCGCAACGCAGATGCCATTGCCAAAGTATCGTTTGCGGGTTTCGTCCGGATAAGCAAAGATCGAATCGATGACATTCGATTTGCCTTCGGGGCGGTCGGACCTACGATGGTTCGTTCCATTGATATTGAGAAGAAGCTGGTTGGAAAAACGATTCCATTAGCCGATGCAGACATCGCTGAAATTGTGGCAGCCTTCGATAAGATCATTAGACCAATCGACGATCAACGCTCCACTGCGGCTTACAGAAAAACCGTTGCGTTACATCTTTTACGATATTTTCTTAGCATGAAGCAATATCAACCGAATTAATGTTTAAAGATAGGGGGGAGCTTTTCATGCAGCTGATGGAAAAAGTGGCCATGCTGACGCGTCAAAACGAAACCTTTGCTTTAGCCATGATTATTGAATCAAAGGGCTCGACTCCCAGGCATGTTGGAAAAATGATTGTCTACCGGGATGGTATTATTGAAGGGACTGTCGGAGGGGGCTTGGCTGAACACTATGTGATTGAAGATAGTGTAAAGGCGATCCAAGATGGCCAATCGAAAATCGTTGAATATAAATTGAATAAACATGCAAAAGACGGAATTCAGATGAATTGTGGCGGAACGTTAAGAGTCTTTATTGAAGTCTATACAAGCAGGCCTGAACTCATTCTGGCTGGGGCTGGTCATTTAGGCCATGCGTTGGCAAAGCTCGCTGATTTCCTCGAATACCCTTATTGCATTGTCGATGATCGCGTTGGTTATTGTACAAAGGAACGCTTTCCTAATGCGACAAACCTTTTTGTGAACGAGGATATTGGAAAGGCTTTGCTCGCAGCCAACCTAAATGAAAAATCATATGTGGTAATTGTTACAAAAGATTGTGATGATATTGTATTAAAAACGGCACTGCAATTTCCGATTGCATATGTTGGGATGGTAGCCAGTAAACGCAAGGTCATAAGCATATTTGAAAAGTTAAAAAGTGAAGGGGTCACGCAAGAACAGTTGGAGCAGGTCCATTCTCCAATCGGATTGGAAATTGACTCGGAAACATCAGAAGAAATTGCCATCAGTATTATCGGTCAAATCATCAAATTAAGCAAGGAAAAAAAGCCTGTAAAAGTGAAACAATTAAATAGATAAGAAAGGTCAGATAAAGCTAAAATCAAAATGTCTAATAGACAATGGGGTCAGTCCCCACTGTGTTAAAGTATTAACTCAGTAGGACTGACCCTTTTTCTTTGAAAAAAGCTAGAAGCAGGTCCTTGCTCTTCAGAGTGGGCTTTTTGTCGTTTGGTTAATTCATTAATATGGTAGGAATATTTTACTTTATATGCTACTACTATCATACTATAAACAAAGGAAAATTTCGGGAGGGATTTTGTATGGGTATATTAGATGGACTTATGGGAAACGGGTTCTGGTGCAAAGATTACATCCATGGGAAAGAGGTATATAGATTCCTATAGAATCAGTTCTTATGCAGCCATTCCAAATAATGATGAATGAACTTCACTTGATTTTGGACAGACTTGTTCTGTAAAGTAAGCTGTCCTTTTTTAGTGATATGCATCGCTCAGAGTACATAACATAAGTTGAAATGATAGCTGATAGGTAATGCAAGTATCCAAAAGCTAATTTAACCTGAAGAAAAGAAGTGAATTAAATGGCTGAGCCCTTAAAGGATCTATATAATGAACCGTTCATTCGTGAATTCAGTGAGAAAGTAAGAGGTGTCCATCCGTCTTTTTCTAGTGAATCGTTTATTGGGGAAGTTATGGATGAGCACTGGAATGAAAGGAAATTAAAAGAGCGAATTAGACATATTTCGATTACCCTTGGAAAGCATCTTCCAAGTGATTACCAAGAAGCTTTGAATATTTTATATCGAATTGATAAGGATTGTGAAGGTTTCAGATATCTATTTTTTCCGGATTTTGTAGAGGTACATGGGTTGAATAAGAAAGATTGGCCGTTATCGCTAGATGCGTTGGAGCGTTTTACTGCAAGATCATCCTCCGAATTTGCAATCCGTGCTTTTATCTTGCTTGATCCCGTTTTAATGATCGAGAAGATGAAGGAATGGACCAATCATGATGATGAGCATGTCCGGCGGCTGGCTAGTGAGGGATGCAGGCCCAGGTTACCTTGGGGGCAAGCTTTACCGATGTTCAAATCCGATCCGGCACCAGTTTTGGAATTACTTGAGAACCTGAAAAACGACCCGTCCCTATATGTTCGCAAAAGTGTGGCCAATAACTTGAATGATATTGCGAGAGATAATCCGAATGTCGTCATAGAAACTGCCAAGCGTTGGCATGAAAGCGGAGAACCCAACACGATTTGGATTGTCCGACGGGGATGCAGGACCTTAGTTCGTCAAGCAGATCCTGAGGTCCTTTCATTATTTGGATACATGGATGTATTGAATAATCCGAGTATCATTACAAACGCATTTATTAGAAATGAACCAGACTCGATTTTTATTGGGGAAACCAGTGAACTTCATTTCGGGTTTCAAGTGCATGTGAAGAATATAGCGAAGCTTCGTATTGAGTACGCCATCGATTTTGTAAAAGCTAATCAGAAAACGTCTCGCAAAATATTCCTCCTGGCAGATAGGAATTTCACGGATGGAGAACAAGTCGAGAGAGTGAGAATCCACAATTGGAAAGACCTGACCACACGTCGACATTACATGGGAATCCATCGAATATCACTTCTTGTAAACGGAGTGGAAGTTGCAGAAACGCATGTAAAACTAAACGCTGAAAGATAATGGATTTTAAAGGTATGGAGAAATAGATTAATTTCAGGATTACCAGCACTTATAACTAATAAACGAGGAGCTGGGAGTTCCTCGTTTTTAATTATTTCATGATGGTGAAACATTGCAAATAACTCATTAAAAAGCAATCAAATCCAAAAAGTTGGATAGCTCCGATTGCTGCGTAAATTATTAATTAACAATGCCAGGAAAACGATTATCACGGAACCAATTAACACAGGCGTAAATAAATAGCTCCAGCTATAATGACCAAGCATAATAACAAGTGGATCTGCCCCTGCTGGTGGGTGCGTTGTTTTTGTCAGCATCATGACGGCAATTGCTAATCCGACTGCTAAGCCGATTGCCCAAGGCTCATCGCCCAAAAAATGATAAGAAGCTAAACCTACTAATGCTGAAACAAAATGGCCCCCAATAATATTCCGTGGCTGTGATAACGGCGCGTTCCATAAACCGAACGCCAGGACACAACTGGCACCAAATGGAGCCATTAACCACAATGCCGATGTCATTTTTGTTAAAAGAATTAAAGCGAAAATAGTTAAAAAGCCACCGATTAGCCCGGGTATTGCGTCTTTTACATTTATCTGTAAAGGACTTCTTCCTTTTCCCTTCATTTTAGATAAAAACCGTATATGAAATGAGCGTGTTTCTTGTTGTCTCGCTACTGTTATGCGGTCCATTATTCCCCCTCCTTTAATGTACTTTTACACTTTACACGAAATCAAATAACCTGTCAAAACAGTTTTTAACGGTTAGTTTAAAAGTTCATAAAAAAAACCAACTATAATAATAAGCTGGATCTTCATTCATCATCAGATTTCCGGTGTTGAAATCGGGCCACTTTTTTTCTATTCCCGCATATTTTCATTGAACACCACTTGCGTCTTCCGCTTTCATCAATAAATAACAGTACGCAATCATCATTCGAGCATCGCTTTAGTGATGGCAGCTTATTTTCTTCGATTAATGTTAATGTGTCAAAAGCAATATAAGATTGCAGGATATCCTCCGCTTCTCCAATAGGTATGGGAACCAGTTTCTGATCACTTAATTTATAAGTGAAAGGTGATTTTTCGATTTTATTTTCTAAAAAAGCGATAAACTCAGCAGGAATCGGATTCCCATCTGCTATTGACTCAAATTGTTTTCTTAAAATAGTACGCATTTCTAGAACGCCTACAAATACCTGTTGAATTCTTTCTTTAATTTTTAAGGATAGCTGATTATCCCAATATGGGTTTTCCCTTTTTATTACAGAAATCCAGTCCAGCACATCCCGTTCTGATAGTAATAAGTCTTGGCGCTGACCACGACTGACTAGTTCCGTATTCACTAAATCCAAAGAAAGATTACCTGATATAAGTGGAAATTTATTGTTTTCAGACATGAATACATCTCCCATTTCCCTGTTATATTCTAACCATTAAAATGTTGATTGAGAGGTTATATCATCATTATACCCTATTTCGGTATCTTTCAGCTACTCGTCTTTCTTGAGGAATTACGGGATAACATGAATCGTGTTATCAAACATCCATATTAGCAATAATAGAATAGTAAATGAAAGTGCATAATCATCAATCCTATTAAAATAAGGAAAAAAGTTATTGACAAAACCTGTACGTACAGGATAATATGAAAGCGTATACAGAACCTATACGTACAGGTTATAAAAACAACTATATTTTGCTTTCTAGGGAAAGGAAGTAGTGAAATGGGTAAATACACAGAACCAGCAACGGATTTGCTCCAACATGTTGGAGGGAAAGAAAATATTGCGACGGTTACGCATTGTGCGACAAGAATGCGTTTTGCGTTGAAAGATCCGGCTAAGGCGGACGTAACGAATATCGAATCGATTAAGCTTGTGAAAGGAACGTTTACACAAGCTGGCCAGTTTCAGGTCATAATCGGGAATGAAGTTTCATCGTTTTATAATGAATTCGTTTCCATAGCTGGACTTCAGGAAGCATCAAAAGAAGATGTGAAAAATGCGGCTAAACAGAATATGAGCTGGCTGCAGCGTATGATTGCACATCTTGCGGATATTTTCACCCCGCTAATTCCTGCCATAGTCGTTGGAGGACTCATTCTTGGATTCCGCAATATCATTGGGGATATAAAAATGTTCGATGACAGCACAAAGACCCTTGTGGATATTTCACAATTTTGGGCAGGGGTACACGCCTTCCTTTGGCTGATAGGTGAAGCTATTTTTCATTTTCTTCCTGTTGGGATTACATGGTCGATCTCGAAGAAAATGGGCACGACTCAAATTCTCGGCATCGTCCTTGGTTTGACCCTGGTTTCCCCACAGCTTCTTAATGCATATGCAGTGGCAAACACAAAGGCAAGTGACATACCTTTTTGGGATTTCGGTTTTGCCCAGGTCGATATGATCGGCTACCAGGCTCAAGTCATCCCAGCGATACTTGCAGGGTTCGTCTTGGCGTATTTAGAACGGTTCTTGAGAGATAAAGTGCACAATTCCATTTCCATGATCGTCGTTCCATTTTTCGCTTTACTTCCAACTGTAATCATTGCCCATACCATTTTGGGGCCTTTAGGCTGGAAAATCGGTTCTGTCATTTCAACGGTTGTATATTCCGGATTGACTTCATCAGTTGGCTGGCTATTTGCTGCCGTTTTCGGCTTTGCCTATGCACCGCTTGTCATCACAGGCCTGCATCACATGACAAACGCAATCGATCTTCAGCTTATGAGTGAACTTGGCGGTACGAACCTATGGCCAATGATCGCATTATCCAATATTGCACAAGGTACGGCAGTGCTAGCAATGATTTACATTAACAGAAAAGACCAGGAGGAAAGACAGGTTTCCATACCCGCTACGATTTCATGTTATCTCGGTGTAACCGAGCCAGCCATGTTCGGAATTAACCTGAAATACGGCTTTCCGTTCTTAGCCGGTATGATCGGTTCACTTTTCGCAGGCATCGTTTCAGTCGGATCTGGTGTAATGGCAAATTCCATCGGTGTTGGAGGGATCCCAGGTATCCTATCCATCCAGCCGCAGCATATGGGAATGTTTGCACTCGCGATGCTGGTTGCATTCGTTGTGCCATTCATTTTGACTATAGCATTCTCCAAGCGTCCAAATATGAACTTGAAAACAAGAACGAAAACAACGAAATTAAATGCTTAATAACGCGGAGGGAGAGCATTCTCCCTCTTTTTTACCATACTGGCAAATGATACATCAGGGATAGCAGGGGAGGAATTACAATGAAGGATTTTAAAAAAAGTACCATCTATCAAATTTATCCGAAGTCATTTAAGGATTCGAACGGTGACGGCATCGGGGACATAAATGGTGTTATTGAAAAACTTGATTATCTGAATAAACTGGGAGTGGATTATATTTGGCTGACCCCTTTTTATCGTTCACCTCAAAATGATAATGGATATGATGTAGCGGATTATACATCAATTGATCCTGTTTTTGGGACGATGGATGATTTCGAGAGATTGGTGAAGGAAGCTAATTCGCGGGATATTCAAATCATGCTGGATATGGTATTCAACCATACATCAACAGAGCATGAATGGTTCCAAAAAGCATTGGCTGGAGATAAAGAATATAAGGACTATTATATTTTCAAGAAATCGAAAGATGGAGAGCCCCCTACAAATTGGATTTCGAAATTCGGAGGCCCTGCATGGGAATATGTAGCGGAACATGATGAATACTACCTCCATTTGTTTGATCGGACACAAGCTGACCTTAACTGGGAAAATCCCAGGGTGAGGCAGGAAATCTTCAATGTAGTAAACTTCTGGCTTGATAAAGGTGTCAAAGGGTTCCGTTTGGATGTCATCAATCTAATTTCGAAACCTGACATCTATGAAAATGACAAAGATGGAGATGGACGATGCTTTTATACAGACGGTCCCAAAATTCATCAATTCCTAAAAGAGATGAATGAAGAAACTTTCGGGAAGGATGAAGAGGTGATGACTGTAGGGGAAATGTCATCGACGACCATTGACCATTGCATCAAATATTCATCTCCAGTTGAAAAGGAGCTGTCCATGGTATTCAGTTTCCATCATCTAAAGGTGGATTATAAGGATGGGGAAAAATGGTCACTTGCAGATTTTGACTTCAGGCAGTTAAAGGAAATCCTAAGCAGCTGGCAATATGGGATGCAAGAAGGAAATGGATGGAATGCCCTGTTCTGGTGCAACCATGACCAGCCGAGGATCGTATCCAGGTTTGGGAATGATCAAGAGTATCACAAGGAATCGGCCAAGATGCTGGCAACAGCCATTCATATGCTTAGGGGAACCCCTTATATTTATCAAGGGGAGGAAATAGGGATGACCAACCCGAAATTCAATGATATTGGACAATATCGGGACGTGGAATCGATTAATTATTACAATATTTTAAAAGAGGCAGGCAAGGATGAAAAGGAAATAATCGAAATCCTTCAAGCTAAATCCCGTGATAACTCGCGAACTCCCATGCAGTGGGAAAATGCGGAGCATGCAGGCTTTACAAAAGGGACTCCATGGATTGCGGTGCCTGATAATGCTAAGAACATCAACGCTGAACACGCACTGATGGATCAGGATTCCATTTTTCATCATTACCAAAAACTTATATTCTTACGCAAGAAACATGATATCATTGCATATGGGGACTATCAGGAAATTCTTGGCGACCATGACCAATTGTTCGCCTATGTACGCAGTTATGAAAACGAGAAACTTTTGGTCATCAATAACTTTTATGCAAAAGAAGCGTCCTTCGAAATTCCAAAGGATATTGAAATATCCGGATACAAATCAGAGCTCCTGCTCTCAAACTATATGGATTCGAAAGAACTTGCAGGTGATGTTATCCTTCGTCCCTATGAATCGGTTGTCTATTTGCTGAAAAAGGACGAGTAGCATACTAAGAAAAATATATTGTGGTGATGAAATGAACAGCAAATATCTATCGCTATATGGTGATATCGTTTCAAAAATTGAAGAAGGAACCTTTCCGACAAATTCAAAGCTTCCTTCCGAAAGCAGCTTCATGGAAGAGTATGATATATCCAGGGATACTGTGAGAAAATCCTTACAGTTGCTTGAACAAAATGGATATATTCATAAAATCAAAGGCAAGGGTTCCTTTGTCTTGGATTTCAGCAAATTTAATTTTCCTGTAGCAGGGTTGATTTCCTATAAAGAAATGGTGGAAAAGTTGAATTTGCATTCCAAAACGATCATCCACAAGTTGGAGCTTGAGACCCCCGACTCAAAAATGGCCAAGCTTCTAGACTTAACTGATGATGGTGAAATATGGAAGGTGTTCCGGGTACGCCAAATCAATGGGAAGAAAATCATACTGGACAAAGACTATTTCAAAAGCGAATTCGTAACTAACCTGACCAAGGAAATTTGTGAGGATTCTATTTATGGATATATCGAAAAGGAACTCGGGCTCCAGATTGGTTTTTCCAACAAGGAAATTACCGTGGAGCCATGCAGTGAGGAAGATAAACAATTATTGGACATTGAAGACTTCGATATGGTGGCAGTTGTGAAAAGTACGGTCCATTTAATCGATGGAAGCTTGTTTCAATATAGCGAATCCAGGCATAGACCCGATAAATTCAAGTTCACGGACTTTGCACGAAGGACTTGGTGAAGGTTAAGGAAGAAATGAAAGGAAGGACTGACTCTTGAAAGTTCAGCTCCATTGAAAATGAAAAGCCGTGGCTGCCTTTGAAACATTTTTAGAGGAGGAGAGTCAAACTTAGTTTGACTCTCCTTCCGCTTGTTTAGTGGTATGGGAAGCATTTAGTAAAATCACTCCGCCAATGATTAATACTAAGCCGCCTAATGTAGTGATACTAAATGGCTCATTCCATAATAGTACGCCAATCAATGCTGTTAAACCTGTGCCTATTCCCGACCAAATCGCATATGCTAAGCTTAACGGTATTGTTTTAAGACATAAAGATAAGCTATAAAATGCTATACCAAATCCAATTATAACCCCAAAAGTAGCGAATAAATGAGTGAAGCCTTCTGACAGCTTAAGCATGGTCGTACCAAATACTTCGCTTATGATTGATATTCCTAAAGCTATGTATCCTTTCATATTATTACCTCCGATTACTAAATTGTTAAGAAGTGCCTCCACTAGAGAGTTTCAAAACAACCACTCCTCCAATGATCAGGACTAAACCTAAAAGTTTTTTCAGGTTAAAGCTTTCTTTATAAACGATAATCCCCACTAAAGCTGTTAAAGCCGTGCCTATTCCAGACCAAATGGCATAAGCCGTTCCAAGCGGTATGGTTATTAATGATAACGATAGGCAATAAAAAGCCAAACCCATTCCAATTACCACACCAATGGAAGGGTATAACCTTTTAAACCCGTTTGATACTTTTAACATCGAACTGCCAAACACTTCACTTAGGATGGCAATTGCCAAAAATGCATAAGGATTCAAGATGAACTCCTCCTAAATATTAATCTATTTTCAATCCCCCAAGAATCTTATCATCTAAAGGACTCATATTAAACTAATACCACCTATAGTCAGTTTCATATTTTCTGACTTTGCATTTCACGATCAATATTAGGCTGATAGTGATACAATAAGCCGCTTCTTCGAACCTGATAGCAACATATAAGAATGGTGAACAGGAATTTTGTCGAATTATTCCTATAACGATTATATTGGGGTGAACTTATTTCATGGAATTTATAATAAACAAAGAATGCTTCTATAAGGCGATTTCAGATGTCAGCCATGCCGTTTCCATAAAAACACCTATTCCCATTTTATCAGGAATAAAGATAGTGGCTAATGACGATTGCTTAACCCTTCTTGGTAGTAATTCCGATATTGTCATTGAAAAAACCATTCCTTTAACGATTGATGGTGTAAAGGAATTGGAGGTTCATGAAAAGGGCACGGTTGTTTTATCGGCAAAATATTTAAGTGAAATCGTAAAAAAATTATCTGATGTCATCCATGTTAAGCTGAATGAAAATCAATCAGTTACTATTAAATCAAATGAAATAGTAATGAATCTAAAGGGACTACGTTCCGGGGAATACCCAAATCTTCCACAAATAGATGGGGCTTGTTATTTTAATATCCCAAGTGCTGAATTATTGGAAATCATAAAACAGACTGCGTTTGCCGTTTCTAAAAGCGAAACCAGACCTTCCCTGACAGGAGTCAATTTGTCAATCAAAGAAAACAGCCTTTCTTGTGTTGCAACAAATTCCCATCGTTTAGCGTTAAGAGAACTTCCGTTGGAATCGAAGGTGAATGGGTCTTTCATCGTTCCAAGTAAAAGCCTTAATGAATTAACCAAGTTGATTAATGATGAAGCGGGTATCATACATATTTTCATTACAAAAAACTATATCGTCTTTAAATCAAATAATATCTCACTTTTTTCAAGGCTGATTGAAGGTAATTATCCGAATGTATCAGGATTGCTGCCAAAAGAATTGAAAACGATCATCACCTTGGATACGAAAACACTGTTAAGGGGTATTGATAGGGCCTATCTTTTTGCAAGTGAATGGAAAAATAACAATGTACATTTAGAAATTCTGGACAATAGTAAGCTAAGGATATCTTCTAACTCAACGGAATTAGGGAAAATTGAAGAAACGCAAAGCATCAAGTCAATCAGAGGTGATGCGGGGTTAAGTATATCACTGGATGGAAGTTTTTTATTGGATGCCTTAAAAGCGATAAAGGAAAAAGAGGTAAAGCTAAGTTTTGGTGGTCCAATGAGGCCTGTCTTAATCGAGCCAAGCGATAATTCCTCCTATCGTCATCTTATATCACCAGTGAGAACATATTAAAGAACAAAGGCTATAAAAAACGAATAACAGTTGAACGGCAACAGCTGATTAATAAAAACAAGGATGGGTGTTATGGATAGTGGGGTAATGCCAAATGCATTCACCATCAAAAAGAGGCCCAGAAAAGTCTGGGCCCATTGTATTTATATAGATTGAAATAACGGTTTTCATTCTTGTTTTAAAGCCGGCAAATCAATTTCGAAGGCAAAGGTAGAACCTTTTTGACTGGACCCATCAATTCCGTCAATCGTTTGCAAATGGCAAGTCCTTTCGGATGATTGAAAGAATGAAACAACCTGTCGATTTTGTCAGTGGGGATACCGATTCCTGTATCCTTAACAGTGAAGGATAGGCGAACCAATTCAGGATTATTTTCCTCGGGATTCAATATGAAATAAATAAATAGTTATTCGGCAATATAGCTGCTTGAGCACTATCGAAAAAACCTCTGTATATACTTTATTTATTTCAAAATATACCTCGATAGAATATATTATAAAAATGTGATCCAACAATAGCTAAATACCCACAATTCGTTTTTCAGTAGGATTTATTTTCCTATGACCTGTAAGGAACTCTACAAGAAGGATACCTTGACCGCCAATAGAGTGATCCCGAATGAAATAAGGGCTATTCTAACCTACAAAAGAATCCCCTAAGGCACTTAACATAGTAATCAAATATTCTTTCCTCTGAAAATCAAACTATTAAACTATTACACTTAAATATATTTTTCATATACTATTTTATCTTTTGATAGAAAGGGGGAAGAATGAATGCAATCACCTTGTATTTTAGAAGTTAATGGTCAATTCTTTTTAGTCACTGAAATTGATGATGTAGCTACACTTAGAATCCGTATTTCATCTCTATTAGCAACAACTTTAATAGGATTAGGATTCCCACTCTGCGGAGAATAGATCACGTTCCCAACAATTTAGGTATCCCAATTTAGTGCATACTCTATACAAAGCTAGTTAATTTGAACAGATGTTATCGGGATGTAAAAAGGGATTTTTTATATGAAGATCCCTTTTTACTACTTCTTCAACTAACGACCCTTAAATCAAAAGCTAAACAAAAAGGCTTTGGTTATACCGGAACGTTTATTTGGCTAAGAAAGCCAGCAGCAGACAAGAGTGGTTTTCGGAATAAACGTACGTATTTCATCAGAAAGCTCCATATCTGCATTTATAAAAATAATGTTCCTTTATTTAGGCAAGCTTCTCCATTATCCATTGTTTAATTAACTTGGGGACTTGGGGCGGCGAAGTGGTAGAAGTGTCTAAAGTAGGTATTGGTGGAACTGATGTTTTGGCTTCTTGAACTAACTTCCCAGATAGTTCATTCATTTAATTAATGCTGTCAACGTCCATTTGCCACGAGCCGATAATCGTTGTGAACGAGCTTCACCGTTACAATAAAGATGTAGGTAATAAACTGGCATTAAATAAAGGGAAATGGCCGCAAATTTCAACATTATATGGATCGGGTACATTGCCGAATAATACGGAATTACGTCTGGAATAAGCACTATAATAGGCAACTTTCAACCAATTATCACATGCTGTTTGATAGTCGTCATTGTTAACGATAAGATCCATATCAAAATACATTGAAATCCACCATGATTTTCTGCAATTCCAGTGAAGTTGCTGATTTACCTGAGCCACTAATACCAGTCACAATAAAAAGAGGGTAAGTCATGATCATCACCTTCCAGTATGTTAAGGATATTCGCGTCTTTTTTTTACCCAGAATGAAAAAAGAACTTTTCCTGCCTCTTTAGGAATGGGATTCTTCTTTACGGCTATTGACTGGCCTATATAAATGATTGTACTTTGAATATGGACATTACCGGTTTATGGAAATTCACAGGATTTAGACAGGGGGATAATTATGTATGTTAGTCAAACCAGGGATTATGAAGTAATTGCAAAATTAAATAGAAATGTTCACAATCTGCATGCAAAACAATATCCTAAGTATTTTAAGGAATATAATTATAGTGCAATGAAAGAATCTTTCAAAAGTTTGGTAGAAAATAATAGTTTTGTTTTTCTCGTTTTAAAAGAACACGAAGAACCGATCGGTTACGTATGGATTGAAATTAAAAACTATCCAGAAAGTGCTTTTAAAAATGCTTATAAATCAGTATATGTGCATCAGCTTAGTATCGTTGAAAATCAAACCAAAAAAGGTTACGGTAAAATACTAATGAATGAGGTCTATGAGATTGCCAAAAAGAATGATATAGATTTAATTGAACTGGATTATTGGTTTGAAAACAAAGCTGCAAAAGAGTTTTATCAAAAACAACACTTTATAAAATATAGGGAGTTTGCATTTAGACAGTTGTAAATCCTTTGACACTCATTATTCAAAGGGTGGAGGTAGGAATTAATAAAAACCCCGAATTGGGGTTTTTTAATTAATATCTTAATATTCTCCTTGAAAAACTAGAGGGTTGAGGAACTCCACAAATAAAGCTTTGGGAATAACACTCTTTCACGATACTTCGGGTATGCGGTATATATGTGTTGAAGTGTTTATTCACGGTAGTTGTATGTGTCGGGTGAAAAACCGGAATCACCGTGTTGATGATATTGGTTTTAACATATTGCTTTGCCGGGGAGATTTGTGGTGGATTATAATGAGTAGGCATTCTGTGAGGTGGGCAATATTGTCGTGGACATTGACCGCCTTTCGGATGCCCCAAGGGCTTATTATACATTTAAACACCTCCTGGATTTTTTTTGAAAGTCATTATTAGTTTATGAAAATAAATGATAAAGGGACTAGTATAAATGCCTTTATCAAAAATATCCTGGGCATATCAGATCTTTCACTCATTTTAAAAAGCATTAATTTAAACGAATTCGGTTAATCGCTTGACGAACAAATGACTTGTGTCTTTTTCGCCAGTTATTTTCTTTGCTCTTTTCCAAGCCCCATTCAGGAAATGTAGATAACCGTAATGCGGCAAATAATTGCCAGTAGGGTAAGTTTGTAAAATTCACCTCAGGCATCAGGGTTTTATATTGATTGGTGAAGTCATTCATCGCTTGCATTCCAAAATGATAAAAGATTTCAAGTTGACTATTGGCAAGGTCAGCCAAAGGGTCCCCTAAGCCTGAATCTTCCCAATCAATTATGGAAACTAGTTTATCCTCTTTCCATAATAGATTTCCTGGCCAATAATCACCATGAAGGATCACTTCCTTATTCATGGATGGTAAAGGCGTGAAATATTTTAATAAATCTCTAATCAAGCTCAGGTTTAATGTTTCGTCCAGGATTACCCTATCGTTATTATTTAACATTTCGATATATGTATTTTCTAATTTAGGCAGGAATGATAAAGATAGATTTGCACGATCAACACGATGGATTTTTGCTAGATTGATTGCCGATTGTAAGATATGATCATTGAGATTTGGGGGTGTGAATTCTGACTTTCCCTCAATAAACTCGATAAGTATGCATGGCTTGGAAAAAATCTCGCACGATTGCTCGAGGTAATATGGCATCGGTACAGGCAAACCTGCAGCTTTCAATATCCCTAAGAGCTTGTGTTCATCTGCTGCCACATTTGGATTCCGTTTTAGGTCATGATCACCATGCTGACGAACGATCATTTTCATGATCCGCCCTGAAGGATGTAATATTTCAAGACCTGTAACCTCTGCAGAAATTCCGCCTTTTAATTCCCATGCGCGAATTAGCTTGCTTCCTTGATCAAACTTTTGAACCAATTGTTCAAACTTACCATATTCATTCATCATACAGCTCTCCTTTTAAAATTTAAGCTCTAGGATAAGTTTCCAGATAACTTTCGTGAAAATTAAAGCATTATGTTAGAACTTCAAGAAATGAAACCAATAGCTTGTTACACACGTAGAGTAATTTAAACAAAGTGAGGTGAGCTGACATTGAAAATAGAAAAATATAAAGTGGAAACACCAAAAGGGACGTTACAATATAATATTAGTGGAAAAGGCAAACCAAATATAGTTTTGATTAACGGTGGTTCTGGACCGATAGAAGGTTGGATGAAAATACTACCGGCAATTTCGGAAACAGCATCTGTATTTTCCTATAATCGCTTTGGTGTTGCTGGCAGCGATAAACCGAAGGAAAGCCAAGATGGGAAAAGTATTGTTAAAACTTTACGTGAGGCATTAACAATCGTGGGGTTTGAACCTCCATACTTATTGGTCGGACATTCGCTAGGCGGCCTATATGCTAATTTATATGCCCGACTTTATCCAAATGAAGTGGGGGGAATAGTTTTTTTAGAATCCAGTACAACGAAAGATATAAGCCTTAATGAATATCAAGGCAAGGCCGTAAAAACCATAAATAAGATGTTCAAGGTGTTTGATTCCTTATCCTCGCATAAACAATTCAATGAAGTTAATTTTGTAAAAAAAACTGTTGATCAAATCCAGCAAACTGATACATTTCCCGAAATACCTGTATTTGTCATTACTGGTGGACAAGAAAATCGAATGATGCCAGAGGAAATTCGAAAAAAACGACTTGAGAATCAATTGGGATTGCTTTCATTGTCAAGAAACAGCAAACACATTGTCGCAAAAAAAAGTGGGCATTTTCCGCAATTATCAGAACCGACTATAGTGATTGACTCAATCAAAGATTGTACAGAACAATTAAATAAAACAAACCATAACCAATAAATGCAAGCTTTTTTAATCTCTCTATCTCCTTCTATCACTTTATTTACAGATGCCCAATAATTCCTGATAGAAAAGTATAAAAATGGAAGGAGGCTTTTTAAAAAATTTCCCGTCCATTTGGCGAATGTCATCATATAATGCCATAACACCTTTAGGGTGTATTTTTTTTGGACCTGTAGCCGAGAAGATGAATTCTTTTGAAATTTCTTTAATCAGATAGTTATGTGTACAAGCATTTATTGATACGTAACATAAGATTAATAGAGGTGATAGAAATGGTAAAAGTATTTATTGATCCCGGCCACGGCGGTACGGATCCAGGCTCGGTGGGGAATGGATTGAGAGAAAAGGATTTAACTTTATCCATTGCAACTCGAATCAAAGACATCTTATTAATAGAATATGATAACGTTTCTGTAAAAATGAGCAGGTACCAAGATACGTACCCCTCTTTAAACGATAGGACGAATGCAGCGAACGCGTGGGGAGCCGACTTTTATCTCTCCATCCACATTAATGCCGGCGGCGGCACTGGGTATGAGGATTACGTTTATACGTCTACTAATCAGATTACGAAAACGTATCAAGACCATATTCATTCAGAGGTCATGAAGCTTATCAACATCCAAGACAGAGGACAAAAAACAGGAGATTTACATGTGCTCCGTGAAACGGACATGCCTGCATTACTGACTGAAAATGGATTTATCGATAATGTCTATGACGCAGCCAAATTGAAAACGGCATCCTTTATCGAATCCCTGGCTCGCGGACATGTAAACGGTTTAGTTAAATGCTTCGATCTTAAAAAGAAAAATACAGCTGTATACCACACAGTCGTTAGTGGTGACACCGTATACTCCTTAAGCATTGCTTATGGCAGTACGGTTCAGCAAATTAAAGATTGGAACGGTCTTGACAGTCAGTACACTATTACAGTAAACCAGAAATTACGGGTCAAATAATTAAATTGACTGGTTAATTTATCTTAACCTTCAGTAGCACACCACGCAGGAATCCCTTCTCAAAAAGAGTTTGTCTACAGTTTTTTAGGGTTTGTACAATTTGAACGTTGATTTCCACTACAGGCACTCGCTTTCCGCGGGCGGTCCGGAAGCCTCCTCGGTGCCTTTGCGCCTGCGGGGTCTCCCCTGGACACGCTTTTCCCGCAGGAGTCTCGCACACCAGCTCCAATCAACTTTGTTTTAACTTTTAGATAGAACCTCTTTTGTCTACAAACTCAGCCCTTCTCAAAAAGAGAGGGGCTTTTCTTCGTTCAGGAATGCATGTTATAAAATAATCGTGTACATTCTACCGTCCTGTATGAGTACTTGGAAAATAGCGGAGCAAGTGAAAGGAAATAAATTTGCACAGAAGGAAAAAGTGGAATTTGATAATAAGAGACCTGGGAAGCTTATAGTTCCAAAAACATTCACTCAATGAAATAAGTAATCTGGGGAAAACAAATATGCCTTTGTTTATAGGCTGACACAAATTTATATTTATCTTTTGCAAAGACATATTTAAAGAACAATACTAAAAAGCACAAACCATGATGGCTTGTACCTAATATGTATCAGTCAACAAAGAGAACTAAAGTAATATTCCGTAAAGAAACTCTAAGTGGATATTAATCGTATATTTTAATGGCTTGAACCACTTTTCCTAAAATTCGGACTCTATCATTTTTGATGTTATAGGTTTTCTCTTCATAAAAAGGGTCCGTGCTGCAGGGAGTGAGTGTGATGTTTTCTTCAGTGATATTCACTTTTTTGACCGTAGCATCGTGACCATTTACCAAGACCACTCCAATTTTTCCTTTATCAACGTAGGTTGTTTTTTCAACGAGAATCAATGATCCGTCACTGAATTCTTTGTTCATGCTATTGCCATTCACTCTAAGGAAAAAATATTCTTTATTCGTTTTTAGCATCGAATTTAATGTCGGCATATAGGCTTCTATATATTCATTGGTAAAATTAGGATCTCCAGCAGGAATATTGCCATAGACTCCAATTAATCTTACATTCTTTTCATTTAGAAATTCCATTCCAGGAGCATTTCTAACGATAGGTGCTCCTTCAATGAGGTAGGATAGCGGTATTTCAAAGCATGCGGACATCATGCTCAATTTATCCATTAAAGGTTTATTCCGTCCGGATTCCCATGCTGATACTGCCGTTGGCGCCACCTTTAATATATTTGCCAAATCTTCTTGTGTCATTTTTCTTTCTTTTCTTAACATTTTAATCCGTTCACCAATGTGCATATTTCTTCACCTCTTACTTGAATATACACCATGAGTGAAAGTGAGTAAACTTAAAGTGCGTGAATTTTGCGAAAAATTGTTGGTAACTATACTTCAAGTGTGATATTATTTTTTTAGATAGGTGGTGACAAGATATGACAAACGTTAAGTTCACACTTAAACAAGCGAGGAAGTATAAAGGTTTAACACAAGAAGAAATGGCTAAAGTGCTGAAGATGGCCAAGAGGACTTACATTGACTATGAGCAATATAAGATTCCTTTGCGAATCGATAAGGCTTATTTGTTTGCTGAATGTGTAGGGTTCTCGATCGACGATATCATTTTTTTTGATCCTCGCCTACACTTCAAATGTAGTTAAAGGATCAAGACTATCAACATTTCTTCACCAAAGTAACCATTCCTGGGGCAAGATTTAAGTAATGATCGAAAGAGGGTGAAAAATAGGGGAAAGGATAATCATATAAACAAATTATACAATCGGAAGAACGAGCATAGCTCTGATATTATTTATCCAGTTCTCATTGTGAAATACGCGTATGTGGGGTTGAGGGAAGGGCTTTAAGGAGTTAAAAATTCAAATAGACGATTGATACTGAGATCCCTATGAATGACAGCCAATTACTGTGAAGGAATTTTTTTCAACAATTTACTTAATGTATAGGACTTCAAAACACCATGAATAGGAGCAATTGGACAGTGGCAAATTCGAACAATAATATTTGGATGATCATAAAAAAGTCAAGCCCTATATCCTTTGCAGGAGAAGGGCTTATTCTCTTTTTCTTCGTGAACATACTGCATTCGATATATGGATTTCCTCTATAAGGACAATTTCATAAATGGAAAATGACTGTATACATAAACGAATCGAAGGCAAACCATCATACTATATCTCCATTTTTTATGAATTCTTCTAGTTTTTTTCTCCCATCTTTATGAAGATAGCAGGTAATGGTATGCAAAAGTACAAATATATACTATGAAGGCTATGAAAAGCCTGGAAGGAGGGCGTTGATAATAGGATGAGTTCGAAAAAATTCCACATGATATTGGAGGAGATAACAATTGAAAAGGAATGTAATCAATTATGTCGTTTTTCTTGTCCTCATTCTAACCATATTGATTATGGCTAAGCCAGACATTTCCTCAGCAGGAAAATTAAAGCCTCCTTCCGAAACTTTCAGTCCAGGGGATTGGTTTCTTGGAAGTATTCCTCCCAATCTTGATACGAAGAAACCACCGATCGTGTTTGTTCAAGGGAAAAACGGCAGTTCAACCAGCTGGTACGGTGAAACGGATTATCATGGTGTCAATGATATGTATACCAAAGCGTATGAAGCAGGCTACCAAACTGTTTTTGTTCAGCTTCATGATTCAGCTGGAAATGGATCAGTGAGCCAATATGCTAATGGAAGGCTTTTAGCTCAAATGCTTGCAGAAATCAGTAACCATTTCGGGGGCGAAAAAGTAAATATTATAGCTCACAGCAAAGGGGGCCCAGATACCCAAGCGGCTCTAGTGCACTATGGAGCACACCAATATGTTGGAAGGGTGATCACTTTAGCTTCCCCTCATCATGGTTCTCACCTAGCTGATTTGGCTTATAGCTGGTATGCGGGCTGGCTTGGTTCCCTATTAGGTCAAAAAGATGAGGGAACTTATTCTTTACAAGTTGGTAAAATGGCGGAATTTCGTTCTTTCACGGATAACCATGTTAATTCTCGTAAAAACATGTATTTCACTGTGGCAGGCATGAACAGAGGCCCGGTTCTATCAGCCTTATCAATGGGTGGACAATATTTATCTTCATATGGGGAAAATGATGGTCTAGTGAATGTATGGAGTACAAAAATACCCTATGCAACACATTTATTTTCAGATCCCAACTTTGATCACGACAATATACGAGTCGGCTCAGCAGTATTTTCAAGAATTGAACCATATTTAAGAAGCACTTCCACCGCTGGGATCCCTGAATATAATATCAATTATAAAGAACGGGTTGAAGATGATGTCATTACCACCGCACTCGCTCAAACCGTTCTGGGTGATGTCCTGAAACAAAATGTCTGGATCGAACAAAGCTTCCATGTAAATGAAGCAGCCCCAGGCAATATAAACATATATACAGCCTCAAATGATGTCAAGGTTGAATTGATTTCTCCGTCCAATAAAAAGTATTCACCTTCCTTAAAGGTTCATTCAGCCAAAAATGAAACTTCCTTTTTTAATGGTGTAACCATCCAATCATTCAATAGAAACAACCTTGAAATTGGTGATTGGAAAGTGCGAATGAAGACTAAATCGCCAAAAGACGCCTACCTGTTCACAGCACAATTTAACGAAAAGAATCCCATTACATTAAGTATGGCCGGTAAAGTTAAGCAAAAAGATGCAAAATTTTTAATAAAGAACCCAATGAATGATAAAAAAAGGCCAATCAGCACAACATTTTCGGTTCATCTAATAGATGAAACCGGTAATGAAATTAGTGAAAAAAGCTCAATTAAGGCAATGGATACAGAAAATTTTACTGGCACCCTTCCAGAAGTACCTAAGTCAGGTGTTTATAATGTAACAATAGATGTCAAGGAAAAAAATGTGTATGGTATTGAAAGAACCCGGACGCTGATTCGTTCGGTCTATATTGAGAAATAGTGAAATGCCTTCTCTTCTTTGAGAGGGTATCAGACTGTAGACAAATTTCTGAGTTTGCCTCAAGTCTTTTCTTTTAAAAAAGATCCAGTCGATTGCAGAAAATCCGCTTCCTTTCCGCCGACTGTCTGCCAAGCCTGCTCGGCTAGTCAGGAGTGTAAAAAACATAAAGGATAACTTACTTTTCCCGACAAATTGATCCCTTCTCTTAATTGAGAAGGGGTTTTTTGGATGTGTGTAATGGGATGTTAACATGGGTTTTAGTGTTTAATAAAAAGATTGCTGAATTGCAGCGAGAGACAACCTGTATAGGTTTAATCCGTCTTTTTATAGGATTCTCTATAAGACAAAATACCAGTTTTGAGTGCAGCATAATTGCCTATGCTTGCATAGCCATAAAACCAGCCCATGAAAATTCCTGAAACCAAGTGATGACGATGACTGATGAAAATGGAAATGAACAAGCCAAGACCCAAAGCGATGGCAGGGATGAATTTTGGATGAATATGAAACATGACCTTAATAAGTTGAGTAAGAATCATGATGGTAGGAATGGCTATCACTGCATCCCAAAAGTTTGTATGGATGGTTGGGTAGTCCATGATTTCACCACCTTGAAATGAAGTTTTCAAAATTAATTTTTGTTTTTCATCAAGGTTTTATACAATGATTACAAATTTAAAATGAATTAATAAAAGTTATAGACAAGTTTTGTAGATTTCCAGTGTTCAATTTAAAAAGCCGTCAATCCATTTAATTATATGGATTGGCGGCTTTTCCTGGTTGGTGGGGAAATGGATAAATAATACGCGGAGCGAGCCATAATCTATAATAAAAACAATTAGCCAAACATCAGAACCTTTTGTGCGGGACTTGCTGTAACCTTTTTCATAGATGAGAATACGATAAGAATGAAGATAAACAGTGAAAAATAAAGTAATACCATTTAATGGGAGGTTCTAATGAGCAAGGAAACATTTATTAAGGAAATTGCTCCCTATGCCCAGAAAATTCAACAGGAGTTTAAAATATTACCTTCTGTTGTCATTGCACAAGCTTGTTTGGAGAGTGGATATGGGACAAGTTTATTAGCAAGCAAAGGAAAAAATATATTCGGTACAAAAGGTGACTTCAAGGGTGAGTCTATCATTATTCAGACAATGGAATATGTCAATGGTGTGCCCGTTCAAGTATGGAACAAATTCAGAAAATACCCATCTTGGGAAGAAAGTCTTCGAGATCTTGCCAATTTATATGTAAAGGGGACTTCATGGAATAGAAGTCTTTATACAGCTGTCATTGGAGAAAAAGATTACAGAAAAGCACTCAAAGCAATATTCGATGCGGGGTACGCCTCGGATCCCAAATATATTGAAAAACTGGTGAACCTTATCGAAACAAGCGGTTTAACAAAATATGATGCAAGCATTGAAGAGGTTTATCATATTGTCCAAAAAGGGGATACCGTCTCTGCGCTTGCAAAAGCATACGGTTCTACACAAGTGCAGATTCAACAGTGGAATGGCTTGGTTGATCTTAATCTCATTAAAGTGAACCAAAGATTACGAGTGAAGTGAATTTTAACTGGGAGCGGTAGTTTAAGCTCTCTTTTTTATTGTAATCAGATTGTTACCAAAGTAAATATTAGGAAATAGTATAACTTCCATCCGTAATAAAGGATGTTTAAATTCCCATGAAAACCTGATTCTATTAAAAAATATATCAATATCTACTCTTCCATATGCATATTGAGAGAATTCGGGACATAAATTAAACAAACAAAAAAAGCGCGGTTAGCGCTTTTAGTGTATTTGTCTATATAAGCCTATTACTTTTCCAAGTATCGAAACATCTCGTAAAATAATTGGTTCCATATTCGAGTTCTCAGGCTGAAGCCTTATGTAATCCGGTTCCTTAAAGAATCGTTTTACAGTGGCTTCATCATCTTCCGTCATGGCCACGACGATATCTCCATTATTGGCATTGCTTTGTTGTTTCACGATGACATAATCCCCATCATGAATTCCTGCTTCGATCATACTTTCACCCATGATTTCCAGCATGAATACATGGTCATCATGTGGAACCATGCTTTCGGGAAGCGGAAAGTATTCTTCTATGTTCTCAATGGCCGTTATCGGCATTCCCGCTGTTACTTTTCCAAGTAACGGCACGTTCACGACATTGACTTTGGGAATATTGTTCGCTTCCTCCAAATTCATTATTTCAATGGCCCTTGGCTTGGTTGGGTCACGTCTAATCAGGCCTTTGCTTTCAAGGCGTGATAAATGTCCGTGTACTGTTGAACTTGAAGCAAGTCCCACTGCTTCGCCAATCTCCCGTACGGAAGGTGGATACCCTTTTTGGCGGACCTCTTCTTTAATGAAATCAAGAATATCTTGCTGCCGTTTTGATAGTTTAGTCATTTGTGCACCTCTTCCCCAATGTTCTTTGCTACATTATAGCATGGCCCCCAACTCTATACAAACATAAGTTCGAATTTTGTTGTTGACTGAAACAAACGTTCGTATTATAATTTGACCATAACATACGAACGAACATTCGCTTTGGAGGGATATTTATGAAAAATTTATACAAAAATTATATTTATACGATTCTATTAGCGGGATCAGTATTCATCTTTTCAATTTTATTCTCTTGTACATTGAACAATGATCCAAAAAAGAATTTCCTTTCTATAGAAGTAAGTGAAGGTGATACCCTATGGGGAATCGCCGAAGAATATGAAGAAGCAAATTTGACAAAAAAAGAATTCATTGGTTGGATAGAAGAGCATAATGGAGTCAGGGCGGATACAATTAAACCTGGTCAAGTCATCGTCATACCGGTTAAAGGGGAAGAAATTGTCCAGAATTTGGCCAGTGAGCAGTAAGTAGTGAAGGTAGGGTATTATGAAGGCGGTAATCTATTGTAGGGTCAGCACAGAAAAAGAGTCACAGGAAACATCATTGGCAAGGCAGGAAGATGAGTTAGTCAAATTGGCAGAAAAGATGGATGTTGAAGTCATTTCCATAATAAAAGAACAGGCAAGTGGTTATGAGTTGAATCGGGATGGCATTTTTGACATGCTCGAACTATTTAAAACTAAAGAAGCTGAAATACTATTAATCCAGGATGAAACAAGGCTGGGAAGAGGGAATGCCAAAATAGCCCTTTTCCATGTCATCCTTAAAGAAGATGTGAAAATTTATACGCTCTCTCATGACGGGGAGCTTGAGTTATCGGATTCGGATGCCATGGTCATCCAGATAGTCGGTATTGTAGAAGAATACCAAAGGAAACTACATAATCTTAAAATAAAGCGCGGGATGATAAGAGCCGTTGAAAAAGGGTACCGTCCTCAAAAAAACCTTCAGAATCAAAGGAATTCCACTGGAAGGGACCGTATGGAAATTCCTATTGAAGAAATTATTAAACTTCGGGCCAATGGATTGACATTTGCAGAAATCGCAGCCACTTTAAGGGGCTTTGGATACAATGTTTCCAAGGCTACTGTGAACAGGCGTTTTCTCGAACATCAACTGAATAAAAAGGAAAGTCAATCTTAGAACTTGTAATTTCGCTTTTTTTTTAATACCATGACAATATCCGGAGATTATGAAGGAGCGAAATTATGTTATCAAAAGAAAAAATAGCCCGTATTAATGAACTTTCTAAAAAGGCAAAGACTGAAGGTTTGACGGAAGTTGAGGCGAAAGAGCAAACCCAATTGAGAAGTGAGTATTTGGAAACATTCAGAAAGTCCATGACCGATACGTTGGAGCATGTGAAAGTCGTTGATCCAGAAGGTAATGACGTAACTCCTCAAAAGATAAAAAATATAAAAGAAAAAAGAAACTTACATTAATGCTTGAATTCCACTCATGGAACGAGGATCCTATTAGCATTTAGGAGTAAAAAGGGAGTGCATGCATGTATGTATTCTCCTATTTAGTTTAATCTAAATAGGGGCTTCTCTTATTTCTAGAAAATTTTAATATTGAGGCAGTAAATAGTGATTTTAGTTGTGATATTATGCTTGTCACTATAATATAAAGAGGTACATTACAGGAAGGGATGTTTTTACAATATGTTAGATAAATTAGATGCACTTTCTATCAATACGATTCGTACATTATCAATTGATGCAATTGAAAAGGCTAATTCCGGCCATCCAGGTATGCCAATGGGTGCAGCGCCGATGGCGTATAAACTATGGACCGAATATATGAACCATAACCCAAAAAATCCAGATTGGTTTAATAGAGATCGCTTTGTTCTTTCAGCTGGACATGGTTCTATGCTGTTATACAGCCTTCTTCATCTATCGGGCTATGGCTTATCTATCGATGATTTGAAAAGCTTCCGTCAATGGGGCAGTAAAACTCCAGGACATCCTGAATTCGGACATACGGCTGGTGTGGATGCAACTACCGGGCCGCTTGGACAAGGTATCGCAATGGCAGTCGGAATGGCAATGGCTGAACGTCACTTGGCAGAAAGCTATAACCGTGATTCTTATAATGTGGTCGATCATTATACATATAGCATTTGTGGAGATGGAGATTTAATGGAAGGTGTTTCTGCAGAAGCCGCTTCATTAGCTGGACATCTACAACTCGGAAGACTTGTTGTTTTATATGATTCTAATGATATTTCCCTTGACGGCGACTTAAGTCAATCATTTAGTGAAAGCGTAGCAGACCGGTTCAAATCTTATGGATGGCAATATATCCGCGTTGAGGATGGAAATGATCTTCAGGAAATTGCTAAAGCGATTGAAGAAGCGAAAACCGACGATGCACGCCCAACATTAATCGAAGTGAAAACGGTTATTGGTTACGGTTCACCAAACCGTTCAGGTAAATCCGCTGTTCACGGCGCTCCGCTTGGTGCAGATGAGCTTAAATTGACAAAAGAAGCATATAAATGGACATTCGAAGAGGACTTCCATGTTCCGGAAGAAGTGTATTCACACTTCAATGAAGCTGTTGTTGATGCAGGCGCTCAAAAAGAAGAAGCTTGGAATGAATTGTTCAAAAATTACAAAGAAGCACATCCTGAGTTAGCACAGCAATTGGAGCTGGCCATCAAAGGTGAACTGCCTGCTGATTGGGATCAGGAAATTCCGGTCTATGAAGAAGGTAAAACATTAGCATCCCGTGCTTCAAGTGGGGAAGTGCTAAATGCGATTGCCAAACGGGTCCCTAGCTTCATTGGGGGTTCTGCGGATTTAGCCGGATCTAATAATACTGCCATCAAAGGTGAGACTGATCTATTACCTGGTAATTACAGCGGCCGTAATATATGGTTCGGTGTACGTGAATTCGCTATGGGTGCTGCTTTAAATGGAATGGCACTTCATGGTGGATTAAAAGTATACGGAGGAACATTCTTCGTATTCTCTGATTATCTACGTCCTGCCATAAGAATGGCAGCACTAATGGGACTGCCTGTAAACTATGTATTCACTCATGACAGCATTGCTGTAGGAGAAGACGGACCGACTCATGAGCCAATCGAACAATTGGCATCATTGCGTGCAATGCCTAACCTAGGGGTAATCCGTCCAGCTGATGGCAATGAAACGGCAGCAGCCTGGAAAGTGGCTATGGAGTCTACAAATAAACCAACTGCCCTTGTACTGACTCGTCAAGGATTGCCAACAATTAAAGACACTTCCGAAACTGCGTATGAAGGTGTTTCAAAAGGTGCTTACATCATCTCTGCTTCTAAGAAAGAAGTAGCCGATGCATTACTTCTTGCGACTGGATCCGAAGTGAACTTGGCTGTGGAAGCACAGAAAGCTTTAGCGAACGAAGGAATTGATGTTTCTGTTATCAGCATGCCATCATGGGATCGATTTGAAACTCAATCTAAAGAATATAAACAAAGCGTAATCAATCCGGCAGTGAAAAAACGTCTAGCTATCGAAGTGGCTTCACCGTTTGGTTGGGATCGTTATGCAGGTGATGAGGGTGAAATATTGGCCATCAATCATTTCGGCGCTTCTGCACCAGGCGGTAAGATCATGGAGGAATTCGGTTTCACTGTAGAAAATGTAGTTGCTCGTGTTAAGGAAATGCTTAACTAATAGTAATGGAAAACTGACACCAACTAGTTTGGTGTCAGTTTTTTTATCAAAAACAATCCTGATTTATATTGCGTGCTATTCTAATGGAAATCTTCCATTCGACAAAAAAAGAAGAAAATTTCTCCAGCAAACAACATATCTTTTTAGTTTGTCAATATATAATGAGAATAAATAAATTTCGTTTAAATGTGTCAGTTAAAGAGGAAAGTTATCAATAGTGGAAAATAGTGGAGAGGGTCCTGGTGGTTAGTTGTTTTCGTGACCAAAATAGGAAAGCTAGGAGGCATTGGCTGATGAGAACCTATCAAATTTATTTAATCGAAGATGAATTTGCCCATCATTATTATGGAAGAGAAAAGCTATTTTTCAATTTGTTTTTGGAGTATATTCAAGCAAAGGGCAGACTGAAGAGTATTTTGCAAAAACAAATCGAATATGTCACCAAAACAGTCCCGATTATCCAGTTGCAGTTAGCTATTGAACAACGTTTGCAAAAAAAGATGAATTATTGGACTCAAAATGGAAAATACTATTTAGAAAAAACAAACGGTTCAAGTAAAGCCGTTTTAATCATTCAGCATGATTCCATTACTCTAAAAGCTGAAGGAGACTATGAAGCGGAGACGGCTTTCTTTGAAAGTATTCGAAAATATGAAGCGAGTTTTCTGGCCATTGATTTTGAACATGAAAAATACGGTTGGTTAAAACCGATAAAAGAAAGAAAATTTGTCTAAATGGGGGACTTTTCAGTAGCGGGTATTGTATAATAACCTTTGGTCTAGTACACTGATGTTAGACAACACGAAGGAGGAAATAGTATGTGGGTTTACATTCTAGTTGGCGTACTGGCATTGATTGCTGGAGTAGTGCTGGGATTTTTCATCGCTCGTAAATACATGATGGATTACTTAAAGAAAAATCCGCCAATTAACGAACAGATGCTGAAAATGATGATGATGCAAATGGGTATGAAACCATCCCAAAAGAAAATTAATCAAATGATGAGCGCCATGAATAAACAACAAACAAAATAAACCTTGGTACATAAGGGTTTATCAATTGATGGTTGCAATTATAAAGGTGATTTTTCCTCTACAAACCCTGTAGAGTGAATCCTTCATCAAGAATTTGCCTTATTTTTGGTTTAACCTTCATCTAACTAATTTAAAACCACTTTTCCTGTTGAAAACTTAACCATAGGAAAGGTGGTTTTTTTGTTGGAGTTTGAAGATGTGTTAAATGAATACTTGTACTACTGTGAAGCAAAAGGTTTTACAGCAAAGACCATGAAAAATAAACATCAGGAGTACAAACAACTAAAGAAATATTTGAAGGAAAAAAGAGCAATTACAGAGTTAGAAAGTATCACCACTCATGATTTAAAGGCGTATGTGCGGTTTAAGCAAAACGATGGATTGCAACCACAGAGTGTTGTCACCATGTTCAAGATGATTAAAGCATTCTTTTCATGGTGTGAACAGGAAGAATATTTAAAAGAAAATATAGCGAAAAAGGTTGTACTTCCAAAAGTACCAAAAAAGGTTTTAAAGGGATTTACTGTTTCAGATGTACAAGAAATGATTGATGCCTTTACTTACAAGAATTACATTGAAGCAAGGAACAAGGCGATTATTGCTATGCTTTCCGACACAGGCATTCGTGCAATGGAGGTAAGAGGTTTGTTGACTGAAAATGTTAATGAAACATCAATCCTTGTATATGGGAAAGGAAACAAGGAACGAATTGTTTTCATTAGTCCGGCTTTAAAAAGGATATTAATTAAATATGAACGGATTAAAAAACAGTATTTCCATGACCAAGAAATAACCAATCACTATTTTCTTTCTTACACAGGCACAGATATTTCTCATGTAGGTTTGGACAACATCATAAAAGAAGCAGGTAAGCGTGCAAGAGTTGAAAACAAAAGATGTAGTCCGCATACATTCAGACATTTTTTTAGTGTTCAATGTATCTTAAACGGAATAGACATCTACACATTATCTAAATTACTTGGACATTCAGATATTTCAACGACACAACGATATTTACAATCGTTAGAAGATTTTGACCTAATTGAAAAGGCGATGCCCTCTAGTCCACTCATGAATTTAAGAGCGAAGAAGTGAATAAAAACCTAAAACCTATTGCTTACTACACAAAGAAAGTTGCACAGGAAGGTGCGAAAGCAAGACCGACATTCACAGGTTATAGAAACTCATTCCGTCATGATAGATTGTCGATGTATAAAAGAATGCTGAATGAAATAATTAGGAAATAAGATAAGAAATTTCTGTCCATTCAATGGGCATAAATTTCTCGTTCTGGGAAATTTATGCCCGTCTTTTGGATACTTTTTTCCACGCTAGGGAAATTTACGTCCAAAAAAAGGACAAAAAGTACCATGTATAAAGAAAAGATATTAAAAAGATAAGATATATAAAAGGGGTCGCTAACGCTCCTATCAATCTGTTTCGCTTGCGCGCTACTGTACCGCCTACGGCTCTATCTTGGGGTTCCACCCCAAACCCCTTTTTTACTAATATAAAATAACCTCTATAGGTCCACTGCTTCCAATACAATTAATGCTCCAATATATAACCCCTACAGGCATTGCGCTCACCTACTATTTTATATATTCTCCTTAAAATTCCCTCAATCTTTTTTCAGCATAACGAACAGCATCAAAGAAATCTTTCTCACCATATTTAGGGGATTTTCCTTCTGCTTTACATATTTCATTTTCTGCTTGCAATGCTGATACATCCATCATTATAAATGATGCTAATAACATTTTGTCTGCTTCTGAATAAGCCATGTATAATCTCCTTTAATTTGGTTTATTTATACTTAGTATTGACTTTATCATTATTTTTAGACATCTATAAAAACATTATTTCCAAAAATCTATTAAACCATTATTTGTTGCACTTGCTTTTTAAAACATACATATTGAAATTTTAACTAGACAGGCAATAATTTGATTTCCCTGCGTATAATCTTCCACAGGCATTAACCCCAAAAATAAAGGAAAGTGGCAAGCCAAAATGCAAGACGATACTCTCACTTTAGTCGAATAACACAAAACAGTAGATTCAAATAATTGGATGTAAAAGGCAGGTATATGATATTGATTTAAGGAGATAAAAACATACGTAAGAAATAAGAAGTTTTGGTAGGCAAGGCATTCTCATTTACTCCAATAAAAAAATTAAGGGGATGAAAAGATTGGGATGAGATGGACAGAACAAGAAAAGAGTATTATCACAAAATTTTACAAAGGTGGCGGTTGGCAGGAATGTATAAAGCACCTGCCAAACAGAAATAAGAAAATGATTTTCCATATGGCAAATAAAATGGGAATCCGTCAAGTATCATATAACGAAAATTATTTCCAGAAAATTGATACTATTCCTAAGTCATATTGGCTTGGATTTATTTTTGCCGATGGCTGTGTAACTAAATGCAAAGGTGCCAAAGGTTACAACTTTTCGATGAAACTCAAAGATGGTGATTATCCATTTTTGTGTAAGTTCAGCAAAGCGATAGGACATTCAACAGGTATTAGGCACTCCGCTGACAAAAGTTATTGTTACATTTCAATTAGAAATGATAAATTATGTGACGATTTGATTAAACTAGGTGTGGTCACTAGGAAAACATATATAGATAATTCTCCTGTATTTTCAAAAATCCCTAAGAAATATCATAGCCATTTTGTAAGGGGGTATTTTGATGGTGATGGAACAGTGGGAGTATATTACGATAAAAGTCATAACAGTTATAGATTTTTGTTTAGTATTCTCTGCCAGAACAAAGGGATTTTACAGAGCATAAAATCATGCTTCGATGAAGTTGGTGTAATTTCGAACATACAAGCAAATAAAACTCACTACAAATTAAATGTTGGAAATAAAAGAAGCATGGTCGCTTTGTTCGATTATCTCTACAAGGATAGCGACAATAATAATAGGATGAACAGGAAATATAAGAAATTTGTTTCTGCTATTAAAAATTTGAACAACTAATAAGGGGGGTAAAAAACGTTATGTACTTAACGTATACCAAGAATGGGTTAGGCGTTATTTTTTACCATTTTAGTATTCTGCATGATAAACTTATAGTACAAACCATAAGGAGAGTGGAGTGAAGTATGAGGAAGTATATGTACAAGTGTTCATGTGGTCAACCTTACAATGTAGAACAAGAAGGAGATTATCCCTTCAAGGATGAATTTCACAGGGACTGTCCTTCATGTGGTACTAAGTTAAAGTATAAAGCATGTTGCATGTCTACTGATTGGGATTTTGACCCTAACTTTAAGAAGCAGGAAGTATAATAAGCAAAGATACTTACTTAATTGTAGGTGTCTTTTTTTTATCTAAAAAATGACACAAAACGCAGAGATAACCACGATAAAAGGTAGAGGGGATTAATATTTTTTACCCTTCAACTGAAAAAATTCAGTTTTGTACTTTGTACTAACCTCCTTTAGTACAAGTCAATTTTCCTATAAGATTTTTACCTTGTTCGATGGCTTGAACGACCATTGTAACATGCTAAGATTTTATCTTAGCGATAGCCAATTGAGGGAAACGGTACTATCCATACTGTTTCCCTATTTATTATTAAATTAAAAGGATGATGTTAAATGAATGACATGGCGAAGCAAGACAGATTAGAACAGGTTCTAGCAGACGGTGAACAAATTCTAAATCGTGTAAATGCTCGGCTAGATAATATTGACGCAAGACAAAACAAAATAGAAGAAGCGATGAAAGCAATAGAAGGATTAACATATCTCATTGAATGGAAAGAAGCAAAGGAAGGTGTTAAGTAAGGATGGCACAGGTATTGGCGAATACCAATACACAGTTATAAAGTTCCAGAAAACTTAGCAACTCTGCAATCAACTACTTAGTATATGAATTTGTTGGAAGTTATAAAAGTGAAACTACTCTAGTAAGAGGTAAATCCAGTATTCGTTTCGTTTAGGTTGTTAAGGGGTGAAATAAAGTAGAATGATAGAAATTTTAATGGTGGCTGTCAACACCATCGACCTAACTGGTGTAGGTCAAATGTTGATTGATAACGGTATCTTTGCTGTCCTTTTCGGATGGCTTTTTTGGGATACTCGCAAAGAAACAAAAATTCGTGAAGAACGTTTAATGAATCACATTGATAAACAAGGTGAAGCATTAGATAGAATCACAGACACAATGGAAAAGATGGATGTTCGCCTAACTCACATAGAGGGGAAGGTAAACTCTAAAAAATAATTCAATGGAAGGGATAATTCGAAATGGAAGAAATCAATCAAGATAAAATAGCAAATGTAATTGAAGATACTCAACAAACTGATGATGTAGTTGAAGATGTACATACAGACGTTTCGGAAGACAATCAAGAGGTTGTTGAAGAAAAAACTTACACACAAGCAGACATTGATGCACTACAAGCACAGGTTGATGAATTATCGCAATATAAGCCAAAGGAATTAACGGAAGATGAAACTAAAATTCAACAAAAGTTAGAATCCATTTGGGACAGAGAAGTCAATCAAACACTCAAAGAAGAAGGTTTAGAAATCTTCGCAGAATTTATCAAGGCAGATGTGGATGACACAGAAACCTTAAAAAAACAAATCACTAAACTAAAGGAAATTGTTGGTTCGTTGGAACTATCCAATGGCTATCAACCCTCTAATCATAAAACAGTTGATGGCTATTCTATCGCAAAGAAGAATAAAGACGTTAATGGCATGATTAGGGAAAAATTAAAATTTTAAATAGAAAGAGGAAATTTAAATGTTAGATACTAACAAATTAACTTCACAAGAAAATATTCATCTTACTGATGAAATCGCAGTAGTTGCACCAAAAGCAACTCCATTCATGACACTATTAATAGGTAAAGGCAAAGTAAAATCTACTTCTGCTAAAGTCCACACTTGGAGAGAAAAAACTTTAGATTTCTCTGATGTAACAGTTGCAGAAGGTGTTGAAGCAACAAACTTCAAAAATAGCGTTCGTGCTGAATTAAACAACATCCTTGAAATCTTCTTGAAATCAACTTCTGTTTCTGGTACTGCACAAGCAAGTGGAGCAACTGGCGACTTATTCGCACAAGAAATCAATGACCGTTTGGCAGAGGTTAAAGTTGCAATCGAAAAACGCCTAATCGCAGGTGTTAAAGATGATGCTTCTGTATCTGGTGTACGTAAAATGGCAGGTTTGCTTTCTTATGTTGATGCAGGTAACACTTACAATTCAGAAGGTGTTAAAGCAATTTCAGAAAAAGACGTTCGTAATCTTGCTCGTAAACTATTTGACGCAGGAAACGAAAACGCTGAAATCTATGCTCTAGTTTCTCCAGATTCTAAAGAGTGGATTGATGAACTATACAAAGCAAACTACAACTACACTCACAAAGAAAACAACTTCGGTATTGTGGTTTCAAGCATCAACACTAACTATGGTACTATCAACTTCGTTGTTGACCGTTTCATGGCTAATGACAAAATTGTTGCTTTCGATATTAACGCTGTTAGCGTAGCATTCCTACGTCAACCTACTTTCGAACAACTTGCTAAAACTGGCGATAACATAAAAGGGCAAATCGTTGCAGAAGCAACACTTGAAGTTGCATCTCGTAAATCAGTT
This sequence comes from Peribacillus sp. NPDC096447, assembly GCF_044762725.1. Lineage (NCBI taxonomy): Bacteria > Bacillati > Bacillota > Bacilli > Caryophanales > Bacillaceae > Peribacillus > Peribacillus sp. NPDC096447. The sequence goes on along the minus strand of NZ_JBIWEV010000003.1, from coordinate 508,289 downwards.
GCCCTATTGAATATCAAACAAGTGTAATTGATGTAACAAATAATGATATATGGTAGAGGGTTTTTCCCTCTCCCAATATCATTTTGACAACCGTTTAAAATTTTCAATACAGGAGGTAAATCAAATTGAACACTAAAGATGAATATGTCTTAAAGCGTAGAAAGAAACGCATAAGATTAAGACAACTAGCAGAACACATCGGATGTTCGCAATCGTTAATCAGTCAATATGAAACAGGTAATTGCGAAATGGATAGAATCAAAGTCCAAAAATATAAGGATTTTATAGATAATTTTTAATTTGTTAAGGTGAAAGATAATTTAAAGGAGTGAAAAATGTGGAAGTAAAAGTAACTTAACTCTCCTTACTCAATAAGCACGTGAGTAAAAGGAGAAAAACGTACATAGACAAATGAATAAAAACGCAATTTTATTAAACATAAATTGGTGCAAAGCAAGAGAGCGAAGTTAAAACTTTCGCTAAGTAATGAAGAAAGATTTTAAAGAAAAATTTCCTCAATGGGTTTTTGAGGATGCAGATTTAACAGTATGTATGAGTGATGATATTGATAGTTTAGTAGGTGCAACAATCCTCAAACAAGTCAAAGGTTGGGAAGTAGAACACTTCTACGATTTTCACAATCTTTACTCCACAAACAAAAACGACAAACGAAAAGCAGTCGGTGTCGATATTGCTCTTGTAAATGGCAAGACATACGACAACCACGTAACAATGCTTTCTTCGACAAGTCAACCCAACATAATGAGTGCAAACCCCAACGTAATTGAAAAGGTATCCAGAGATAACTACACAAGCAAGTTTGCAATGAGTACAGCGTTATTATTATACGCACTATACGACATTCCACTACCATCAACAGAAGATGGAAAGTTAATGTTAATGGCTATTGATTCTAGTTACTTAGGATTCTATAAAGGATTCAAGAAAGTTCAATGTGATTGGTTAGAAAAGATGGGCATGGAAGAAATGATTCGCCTTCAAGAAAGACATGGATTAATGGATTTCGTAGAAGTAAAAAGAAGGTTCGGTTCATCTGACAAAATCATTATGAATGAAGATGGTGTTCTAGAAACAACAATGCAACTAGAAGGTATAAGCAACCTACTAGAATTAGATATTCAACTTCCAACAAAGGAATTTGAAATAAGAAAACAGTTTACTCGTACAAGTTACGACTTAAAGCAAGGCAGTTCATATGACAATGGAATGATAGAAATACATTACGACCCATTCTCATACGCCCTCACAGGCAAACAAAAATTACAAATGACGTTGATGTAATCAACAGTTAAATCAAAAAAGGAATGAAATAAATGGAAATGGAAAAATATTTCTTCTGCTACTCTACAAATCTATATGAGTTTCTGAGGTACACAAAGGGAATCGTGTTTATCTGCACAGCATTTCACGACAAAACAGGCAAACGATTCTGGTTATTCGAGCGTGATGAGGTTTTGTTAGAAGCGTTAAAGGAATATAACGAATGTGGCAAGCAATTAGGATTACATGCCAGGCAGGTTTAAACAACCTGCTAGATAAATAAAAGATAAATAAAAAGATAATTTAATTAAGGGGTTAATTTAAATGTTAAAAATGACAACAGGTAAATTCGTACAAATTCCAAATGTGGCGTTTGGGTTTGGTACAGAGTATAAATTGAACAAAGACGATATTAGGGTATATGCGTACCTTCAATGGGCAAGAAATGTTGGAACAATGAAAGTTAGAACAAATGTTGAAATCATCGTAGAAGATTTAGGGTGGGAAACAACAAAGGCAAGTCGTGATAAAACAAGAGTTGCAGTTGCACTCCAAAACCTAATGGATAAAGGATATATCGAAATGACCTTTAAAAAGGACATTAAGAAAGACAATCTAACAATCATCATCAACAAAGAAGAAATGAAGAAAGTTGAAGCGAAAAGCACAGTTGACTGGAAGACAAATCCTTTCACATTCAAAGGATATACAGATATTAAAGTGGATGAATATAATCTAGCAGACCAAAATGATTATCACTTGTTAATGGTTGGCTACTACCTATGGAGAAACAACGCTGGCTTCGAATACGCTATTTGCGATAACGAATGGGCAGATGTTCTTGAATTGGGTGTCAAACATACAAGAACAATCATTGACGATTATACGCCATTCCTAAACAAGATTTCTGGTGCTAAATTCAAAGATGAAAATGGTCAATGGAAGCAAGAGCCAAATACATATATTATGGACAAACACATGTCTATTGAGGACAAAGCAGAAAAGGTTTCAATTGAAGTAAAAAAAGAAACTTATGGCGAAAAACATATGTCAAAAGTTTTAGATGAAACAGTTATGACAAATAACAAAATTTACAAACAAATCTTTGATTTCAAAGTATTCCTCGAAGACGCTGGCTACAAAGTTTGGAAAGAAACAACTTGTGAACATACAAAGAAAACAGGTCAAATCAAGATTGACAAAATGATGAAATCAGAAGGTGGCAGATATGCTGTCGAAAGATTAGAAACTAAATATCAAAAAGATATTGATTCTGCTAAAGAGCGTGAAAGACAAAGGGAAGTCATGCACAAGAGAGCAGAACAGCACATGGCAGAGATGGAAGAAGAATATGTTCCTTCATTCAAACCAAAGAAGCAAGAAGATTTAAGTTTCTTTGACGATATATAAGAAAGAAAGGTAAATCAAATGACATTAAAAGAACAACTAAAGAAAGTAAGTAAAGAGAATCGTGCTTACTTTCATTATAAATTTCCAGATACACGTTTCGACCAAAGCAAAGAACAAAAGACAGAGCAGGAGTTTCTTGCCTATGTTGGTCGTAAGACAATGAATGGTTTTACAGATTGGGAGAAAACATTAGAGTACGCAAATCTTGTGGCTCTATATCTCCAATCAAAACAGGTTGATACACTTTATAAAATCTATGCAGTAGTTGAGGTGAAGGCACTTGAAGGTGACGATAAGGCAATTGCAACGCTATTAAAACTAAATAAAGAAATTAATCTTATGATTAAAGGATTTTCTTCTATTCAAGATGCAGAAGAAGATGAAGATGACTTGGTGATGTAAGATGAGCAAAATAAAACTTACAAGAAAAGAGAAATTAGAATTAATCAACAATGACCCTGTGTTGTGGCTTAAAAACTTCGTCAAAATCACAACAAATACAGGTGAATACGTGCCATTCGTGGTCAATGACCAACAAAAGCAATTCATCGAAGAAATGACACGATTTAACGTAATCGCAAAGGCACGACAAATTGGATTTTCAACTATGTCTATTGCCTTATGTTTATGGATGGCTTGTAACAGACCACGTACAAACTACATGATTGTATCGTATAAGCAAGAATCAGCAACATCGTTATTCGACAAACTGAAAATGATGTACGATGACCTTCCACATGACAGATATAAGTTTCCAAAAGATACACAAAACAACAGAAACCAATTGAGATTAGATAATGGTTCTTCAATCACATTGGCAGTTGCAGGTGGTAAAGATGTTGGTCGTGGTACTACATATGAATACATATTGCTTTCAGAGTTTGCATTCTATGAGAATCAAGATTCAATCCTATTATCGGCAGAACAAGCATTGGCAAAGAGTAAAACATCAAAATTAGTTATTGAAACAACCTCAAACGGTTTCAACTCCTACCAAAAACTCTTTATGAACGCATATAAGGGCAATTCAAAGTACAAAGCGTTCTTTTTCTCCTTCTATTCCACTTCATACGCTAAACAATTCAAAGATGATTATGATGAAGCAGAAATATGGTACAAAGCCAACAACGCAAGTAAACGCCTTACTAAAGATGATTTAGAACCAGAAGAATTATTCTTATTAGAATCTGGTGCAAACCTAAGGCAATTAATGTGGCGTAGATGGAAGTTGTTAGACATGAGTTTGCAACAATTCTATCAAGAGTTTCCTGCAACACCTATGGAATCATTCATTTCTTCTGGTTTGAATGTATTCGACCAACAAAAGATTGTTGAGCGTTTAAAATACGTTCCTAACTCATTGGAATATAAAGATATGAGAATGGTTGTTCCAGACAGCATTGCAAAATATGTTGGCAAGTCACTAATGATTTATCAATTACCAGTCAATGGCGTGAAATACTACGCAGGTGTCGATACAGCATCAGGTACAGGTGGTGACTACTCAACTATCTCAATGTTGAATGAGGATGGTGAGCAGGTTCTAAGTTTCTATGATAATAAAATCCCTGTCTATGACTTTGCAAAGGTTATTTATGATATTGGAAGATGGTTTAATTACGCTTATTTGACAGTAGAACGACAAGGTTTTGGTATTCCAATCCTAGAGCGTTTACGCAAAGAATATGAGTATATGAATCTACATAAGCACAAGGTTTTCAATCAACAAATGGGTAAACATAAGATTCAAATTGGTTTTAATACCACAGCAGTTACCAAAAACATAATGATTACAGATTTAAAAGAGCAATTCGAATTGGAAATGATTCTTATAAACTGTCAAGAAACCTTAGAGCAAATGCAGATATTCATTGAAAACGAAGGTAAAACAGGAAATAAAAAAGGCAATAGCAACCATGATGACAACGTTATCGGTCTAGCATTGGCAGTGCAAGCCAAGAAAGCGAATAAATGGTATGTTTAGGGAAAAATGTGCTAAAATACCCTTTATAGGGGGTAAAGTTATGGCTAAAGTTAAACTCAATAGGGGTTATGACCTTGATAAATGGAGAAAAAGAACTAAAGAACGAAGTGATATAACAGGGCATCTTACACATTTAACTAGAATAGAAGTAGATAAACCTGAAGAACTACAGGTTCTTGTTAAAAAAGGGATAGACACTCTTATCAAGATTTTAAAAGAACGAACAATAAATGGTAGTGAAACAAATAAAGGTTTTATTGTTGGAGATAATCCTTCTGTTTGTTTCCAAGAAGCACCTTTATATGGAGTTTGTCAAAATGTTTACCACGAACAACAGAATAGACAAACATTAGGTGGAAAAAATAGATATGATGCTATAGGTTTATCTTTTTCTAAGAGGTATGTTTTTGACAGAGGTGGAAGACCTGTACTATACGAAGATAAAGAAACTGCCAAAAAGATTCTACCAAAAGAAGAATGGTGGAGAATTGTAAACTTTAATCTAGCAGATGAAGGTAAAATTATTGATTGGACGCACGAACGAGAATGGAGAGTTAAAGGGAAATTTGAATTTGAACTTTCAGAAGTATATGTTCTCTTACTCAATCAAGAGTGTTATAGATATTTTATTGAACAAATGGACAAAGATACTCTGAAACAATTAAAAGGAATCATTGTTCTACAACCTATTTTAGAATAAAAAGAAAGATTAGTTTATCTGAGAAGAGGTTAAAAAATGGATATTATTAGAAGTGATGTAGATTTTGACTACAATGGAAAAGTGATTCCTGCGAGAATAGATACATACTATTACAAGGAAGCAGAAAAGGGAGAAAACGTTGTATTTACTTACAATGGTGTAACTGTAAACGTTTCATTTGATAAAGATGTGGTTTCATTTGAAACTGTTGCAAAGAAAGAGTGTTCTTTAATCGATGAATTGGGGCAGGATTACAAAACCTTCGATAAATATCGGAGAAACGTTAATAAAATTAGAAAGAATCATATTGTAATAAATGATAAAGTATATGACCATTACTATAATGATACAATAAGAAGCGGTTCGTTAATATATTATATGATGGGGATAACCATGAAAGATGGTCAAAGTATTGATGGTAGTTCTCCGAGTGAATTTTTCTATGAAGAAGATAGAAAGAGTAAAACTAAAACCTTTTATAATTTGACAAACAAAGTTAAAAATTATTATAAGGAAAAAGGAATAGAGCCAGAAGACCGTTACCTAAATGAAGGTTTAACAAAAGAGTATGTCGAGCAGTTAAGTTGGATTAGAAGTAGAGTTAAAAGTTTTATTTGAGCATCCTATATAGGGTGCTTTTTATTTTGGAAAGGAAGAAAGAAAAAATGAATATACAGGATTATATCAGGATAGTCCACAATGGTAATCCATTTTGGTTTATTGATGAAGTATCACATCCAGAAAATGCAAATCGCATTAAAGATACAGTTGAAAAGAAAAAATATTTGGATGGCACTCACGCTATTACAAATAGAGTAGTAGAAAACTACAATGGCAAACCATATGTGCAAAGAGCAGTAATGCTTCAATATGCTAAGTTGATTGTCAATCTAGAAACTACCTACTTATTGAAGCAACCACTTACAATCACAGGTGATGAGCGTATCGTGAGCGATATGAAACGTGTGTATAAGAAAGGTAAGTACAGCAAGGTTGACTTCGACCTATTGGCTAATATGGTTAAGTATGGTAACGCATATGAGTACGTGTATGTGAATAGTGTTGGAGATGTGAGCAGTAAGGTAATCGCTACTGAATGTGGCTATCCTATTTACGATGATGAGTTAAACATGATTGCATTCGTTGAATACTATACATCTTTAGAGAGCGACTTCTATATTGTCTATACACAAGATGAAGTGGTTAAGTATAGCACGATTGGTCAAGAAGACATAAGGATTGTTGGCTCTTATAAGAACGTTAGTGGTCTACCTATACACTATAAGACAAACAATGAGTTAAACGCTTCATTCGGTAAGAGTGACCTTGATGACTTCATTAACATCATTGATAGCATGGAAGATTTACTAAGTAAGTTTAGTGATTCATTCTATAAACATCACAATCCAATCTCTGTTGTAATTGGTCAACAATTAAGAGGTGAAGGATTAAACCCTCATATCGTTGGTGGTGGTATCACATTAGATGATGGCTCTGACTTCAAGATGGTATCTAATAACATTAATCATCAAGCATTCGAAACTATCTTCAATACTCTTATGCAACAATTGATTAACATTGCTTCTGTTCCTGCTGTTGCATTGAACGCTAGTGATGTGAGTAACCTATCTGAAATGTCTATGCGTATGTTGTATCAGTTGGCTGATATGAAGGCAGGAATCAATGAGAGATACTTACGTGAAGGATTAGAACAACGTAATAATAAGATTGTTGGACTGATGAATAAGAAAGGTAAAGCATATGATGAGGATGTCATTGATTCATTGGACATGGTGTTTCACTATGCACGACCTGTCAATGAAACAGAGGTAATCAACAACATCGTTAAGATGTTTGAAGTTGGTGCTATCTCTATTGAGAGTTTAGTTGAGATTTCGCCTTACGTTTCTAATGAGCATCTAGAATTGAAAAGAATCTTAGATGCAAAGGCAAGCGTAGGGGTAAGTGAAACACAAAACGTTACAGAAACAGAATCCAAAGAGGATATTGTCGAGTAACAGTAGAGTACGATGCAGGTGTATAAGATTATGGTGATACATTATCGTCCAGTTCGTGAGAACGTTGATATAACAGCGTTTTGGTGAAAAAAGTAATGCTATAAGAACGCACACCTGTTAATTATATATACGTGCGTACATGTGAGGGTGTGTCCACGTATAATAGACAGTCGAGCGAGTGAAAACGACCATGTTCATATCTTCGCTTATGGTTGATGATTGATTGGGAGGGTGAGAGGACAGATGAGATAATGAAGACAAATAAAAAAACGAATAAAACTGTAATCTTATACAGTAATGTTCGTGTATGCTAACTGCCTATAAACTAAATTATGTAAACTACTCTATAACGTACATTATGAGGGTACTTTTTCGTTCGTAATTTGTACGGATTTTGCTATCATGACGAACATTTTCATTACCCCATTTCTCAAAAATACCTCTCTAGCCAACCTCTCAACACACACCCTAAAAAATTCACTAATCCTTTTGTATTTATACAGAGGACAGATGCTAAATGAAAGGAGAATCCAGAAATGCTTATTGAAAAATTAATCACTCAGCCAAAACAGAGCATCGAATACTTATCAGAGAAACTTAATAACATGTTTCCCTTGATGAAACCAATCAAACAGAAACCCCTTATGACAACAGAACAATATAATGCAATTTTTCCTATAGTTGCTCACATGCTCTATCAAGAATTGGCTTTTGCTTCCTATGATACCACATTGGTTCATTTTGAAGAAGATGAAAATATGGAATATTTTTCAACTATAGGCATTGAATTAAATGGGTTCTACATAGCAGAACACAAAACAGCAAAGGCACACGTTTTTGTTTTTACATATGAAGGCATCTGGCTCTATAACAATGAACCGATGGATACACCTATTCATATTCTAGAGTTTATCAACCGTTGGGTCTGCAACTCTTACGAATGTTTAATTTACAACAAATCACTCACAAAGGAGAAGATAGATATGGATAATATCGAAAGATTACAAATGGAAATCGGTGGAATTGAACTACCACATGAAGAATTATTAGTTTACTTAGAAGAAGAAGGTATTGAAGGGTACACGCAATATAATGCTTCATCTAAAGCAAACAAGAAAGCGATTTACCAATCTGCTCTGTCAGTTTTAAACTCTATTGCTAACCAACCACACGCAATGAAAAACTATAAGCATGATGACATGACAGTTGAAAGTTTCGCTAAGTACCTGCAATCACGTATTGACCAATTGGAGAAGAAGATTCGCCAAATGCCAAATGAAGATGCAACACCTACAAACTTTTTCAATCTATTTAATTAATAAGAAAGGAGAATAACAAATGGACATGATTAATATTTTTAACGCACCTACAAAAGCGTTTAATGAGATGCTTTACGTTAATGGTCAAGAGGTTTTCCATAATGGTTCAAAAAGATATGCCATTATCACAAACCCTGATATTAAAGAATTTAACGACAAATATATCTCTACAGATTATAAAACGAAACGTGGCGATTATATCTATTACAATGAAATGTATTGGATGATTATGAATCAAGTCACAGTACCAAGAGCAGAATCATTCAAGGGTATCATGCGACAAGTGGAGCATGATATTATCTTTAACTTGATGTATGCAGGAGAATCATCTAAATACCTTTTAAAACTTCCTGCAATCGTTTCACGTACAAGCGATTATACACAAAACTACGACCAAATGATGATTACAGTTGATTCAGAGATACATGTATTCGTACAAGATACCTCTCGCACACGTAAAATCTTTAATTTAGTGGGCAAGTCAGATGGTCAAATTGTTTTAGGAAATAGAAACTATGACATTATTGGTGCTTCTATTGAGAAGAAAGGATACATTGACATTACTTGTCGTATGGGATTTGGTAACGGTGTATCTGATTACATTAACGGTATCTACTGGAAAACTGGCGAAACTGTTCCTGCTAACTGGCAATCACAGTATGACCAATCATTCTATCAACGTGAAGGCGTTGTAAATCTTCCTGCTGTTCCAAATGGTTATCAAACAAGTGTAACTATCACAACATCTAAAACTGACGTTACAGATGTAAATGGAACAATCACAGCAACTTGGACAGATGAAGCGAATAAAGCCACGTACAACGACTTTAAAGGATACACAGTACGTTTATTACTATCTAATGGCTATGAAATCGCTATGGCGACGCTTACAGACGTGCTGACACACACATTCAGCGACCTCGCTGTTGGCTCTTACATAGTTGAAGTATATGCTAGATTCGGTGAAAATAGCACAATTATTCCTGAAACTGCTACGACTGATATTGCAGACGGAAATGCACCTGTACCAACACCTGCAACTGATACAACAGATGTACGTGCAACAGCATACAATGATTCTAATTCATATGGTACATTGACTTGGACAGAAGAAAAAGACAAAAACGCTTATACAGGTTTCTACGGTTATCGGGTAGAAGTTTGGACTTCATCAATGTTCGGTGGAGATTCAATCCAAGAGTATTGGGAAACAACAACAGAAGAACAAGATATTCGCACAGGTTGGAGTGGAGAAATGGGATGGTTTGTAACTATTCAATCTATCTTCCACAAAGAAACAGGCGAACAGTTAATGCAACCATATCGCATTAGTGGTGATGATTTAACTGCACTTCCAGATGAATATTACCCTTCACCTTGGTAAAAATGGGTCACTCTTAGAGTGGCTCTTTTTTTGCGTTTTTAGGGGTCTATAAGCGTTTCTAATACATATATTTCCTACGTTCCTAGAATGTCACAGTGAGCCATTATGAGCGTGTGGTAAGGTTGTGAGCGAATCCCATTTAGCATATATAGTTGTAAAAGACGGATTCCCAAAAACACAGCATTCACAAAGGTTCGCAGGGTGTGAAGGTGTTTCAATTATTATTGAATAGTCATTGTAACAAGTACAAAAAGCAAAAAAGGATTTCGTGTGTTCCTTGCGAATTATCCGTAAAGGATAATGTCTGCAAAAGAGAGAATCGCAGGGAATATACTCTCACAAGGGTTCGGAGGTTGCAAAAATGTCCAGATTATTATTAGGATAGGCATTTGGACAAAAGCAACAATATTAACTCTTTATAATAGAAGGAATAGAAGGAAACGAATTAAAATATGTTTCAAACATATTAGTACCTATCCTTAAATGGTTTAAAATTAGTTTTATCTCTAGAGAAAGATTAACCTTATAATAGTGCAATTATATAAAATAATGGACAAAACATCCTAAAATGAGGTATATTTTTCTTAACAGGTTAATAGTTTCAAATTAGTTAGATAAACGTTGAAATATCAATGCTGAAAATGATGATGATGCAAATGGGTATGAAACCATCCCAAAAGAAAATTAATCAAATGATGAGTGCAATGAATAAACAACAAACAAAATAAGATAGCAATTATAAGATAAGCAAATCATAACTACCGTGAAGAGTGAATCTTTCATCATAAATTTTCCTTGTTTTTGCTTTATCTTTCGTTACTAATCCGAAACTTCTTTCTCTGGTGGAAACTAAATCAGAGAGAGGGGTTTTTTGCGTTGTTAGGGGATAAACAAGAGGGCATTGATGGGGCTTGCAATGTTTCATATAGAGGGAACCTAGTTCATGAGACTTTCAAGACACAGGATTCATCAAATTCAGAAACTTACTATTTTTCATGTATGGCTTCTGAATTTGAGTGCCTGGCCATTCAATTTTCTATATAATACTTACGGTTTTAACACCACTTTAATGCATCCGTCTGTCCTTGTATCGAATACTTGGTAACCATGTTTAGCTTGATCCAATGGTAGTACGTGGGTTACGACATCGCCAGGATCAAGTTTTCCTTCAGATATTAGATTATAGAGATATGGCATATAAGGGATAACGGGAGCTTGTCCGGTCTTGATATCCACGTTTCTTTGAAATATATCTCCTAGCGGAAAGCCATTATAACGCCCTCCGTAAGCACCAGTTATTTGAATGGTTCCTGCTTTACGGACCGCTTGGGAGGCGATTACAATACCACCCATGGCACCGCCATGAAGCTTAAGCCCCGTTGCAAGATATTCCATGGGAGTCATTTTTCCGCTCATGCCTGAACAGTCAATTACGATATCGGCTCCGCCTTTAGTTATTTCTTTGAGATAATCCCCTACGTTTTCATATTGTTCGAAATTTACGATTTCGACTTTATTTGTCCGTTTTGCATGTTCCAGACGATAGTTGAGATGATCGACGGCAATGACCCTTTTCGCCCCTTTGAACCAAGCGAATTTTTGTACGAGTAATCCAACGGGACCGCAGCCTAAGATGATTACAGTATCACCTGGTTTTACTCCTGCATGGTCAACGCTCCAAAATGCGGTTGAAGCTGCATCGGCGAGTAATATCAATTTTTCATCTTCAATCTCACAGTCTTCTGGAATCTTAAAAGGAGTGAAATTTCCATAAGGAACCCGCATGTATTCTGCTTGTCCTCCAGCATACCCGCCAGTTGTTTCTGAATATCCAAAAAATCCGCCCATTTCCCCATGTGGATTCGAGTTATCGCACTGACTTGTAAGGTCGTTGTCGCAATACCAGCAGCTTCCGCAGCTAACGTTAAAGGGGATGATTACACGATCTCCCTTTTTTAATTTATTTACACCAGGACCAACTTCCTCGACAACACCCATTGGCTCATGGCCAATTACATAATCGGTTGGCATATTGGGAATCATTTGATGAATCAAGTGCAAATCCGAACCGCAAATGGCCGAAGCAGTAATTTTTACGATGATATCATCAGAATTTTTGATTTGGGGGTCTTTAACCTCTTTGACCTGCACGTTTTTATTGCCCTGGTAAGTTACGGCTTTCATTAAACTTCCTCCTCTATTTACTCGGCGTTGCGAACATTCCGAGTCTATCAGTATCGTTAGGGAACAGCTTCATCCCAGCGATGCTGACTGCCATATCAGCTGATTTCAGATCCAATTCAACTTGCTTTCCAACATCACTTGGATAGAGCCAGCCTTTACTTATCATTAAATCGGTTATTTCTGCATGTAAATCAATGGATTGCTCCATTTGCCGGTATAATGCTTTTCGCAATTCTGGACTTGCTGTTTCTGACAAAGCGATACCATACGTATGAATACCGCTTTTGACCGTCAGTAGGAAATCCAGGGCAAAAGAGGAATCTGCCATTTCAGGCATATGTTCAGCACCTTGGGGATCTAAAAAGTCCATTTCCATTAAAGCTCACCTCATTGTTTATAGTTTGTTCGGGCACCTTCGTAAAAAGACTTTAGTTCATTAATGGCTACTATGGATTGCTGTACGTCTTTTTCCATTAATGCTTTCAAATCATTATCAAAACAAATCCCTTGCATCAATTTAGATTTCATTAAGCATATCGTCTTAAAATTTATTATTTCATGCGTCTCCATGGTCTCGTGAAATGCGAGCTTTTCATTTTCCATTCACTCACCTCCTAAGTCTATGTAACAAAAGTAATTTTCCCTATTCAACACTCAGGTATACTGTTGTTTTACATCTAAAAAAATGAAAAGGAATGAATAAGTGCTTTTGAATAACGAAAGATAAGTAAGTGATTGATTGTTACTGAAAGGAGAGATACTTCTAGTGGAAAAGTTGGGACTGCATGAAACGTTAGAATTGCATGAAATATTGAACTTCAAAAGCCTTTGTCTATCAAAAGCTTCTACAATGAATGGGTTAGTCCAAGATACGGAATTAAAAAACATTCTTTTACAAGACATGAGCAACGGAAGAGAGCATATTCAAAAATTACAGGAAATCCTGGTAAACCAAGGTGAGGGAAGACAATGACTAACTTTTTGCAAAACATGGCGGGGATGGGTGGTATGACCGATCAGGTGATTGCTACTGACTTTCTGAATTCTGCCAAATCAGGAATAAGAAATACGGCTTTCGCCATAACAGAAACAGCTTCACCTGAATTGAGGGCAGCATTACGGGAACAGCTGAGGTCTGCTGTAGAAACACATGGGTTAATAAGTGATTACATGGTTTCAAAAGGTTATTATTATCCTCAGGATATAAGTGAGCAATCGAAAGTGAATCAAAAAGCGGCTAATACGGCCTTGAATCTTTCTTAACGATGATATTATCGGTTTACAAAATTCAGATGAATGAAATTCCCTCATTCCCTTGTGTATAAGGGGGAATTTCATTGCAATCATAATGTAATCAACAAAGTTGAGGACTCTGTTGAGTTTTTTGAGTTGACTTTATCAACTGTAAATATTAAAATTACAGTAATCTCCTTAAGGAGGATGCCAAAAGTGAATAGTGATTTTACAATAGCTGTGCATAGTTTGGTCTATTTAGCTTATCTACCAGATCATATGGCAAGCAGTGAGTCTATCGCAGAAAACGTTTGTACAAACTCGGCAAGGATTCGGAAAATGATGAGCTGCTTAAGAAAAAAGGGATTTGTTAAAACGAAAGAAGGTGTGGGCGGAGGCTATATTCTAGACTGTAATCCTGAAGAGGTAAGTTTGGCAGATATTTATATAACGGTCTCACATGGAACCTTGAAACCGAAATGGTGTACAGGTGATCCGGAGAAAAAATGTGTCATATCCTCCAATACCCAGGTAGTCATGGATCAAATATTCGATGAAGCAGAATTGTATTTTGAAAAATATTTGGAAGATATAACTCTCAGCACTTTTTTGGAAAAAATTAAACAATGTCCGTGATATTGATTTAGTTTTTTCTTTGCACAAAATGTATATTTTATTAATACAGTTAATAACTATAGTTTTAATATTAAATGAACATAAAAGGGGTGTTAAGGAAATGGTTGAAAACAATCTGTTCAAAAATGGGGATTGGGTACAGGGAAAATCAAGAGATGGAGAACTTATCCATGGTTTCGTTGAAAACGTGAGCGATAATCGTGAAATTGTTAAAGTGAATGTGGTGGAAAGTGACAATGAAAAAGCGGTTGGGAAATCGATTTGGATTCCAAGTAAATGGACTGAAAAACTGCCGGATCTAGAAATCAGTAACGAAACTCATCTTTTGGCTTTAATTGATTTGGCTTTACTTTCTAAAGATGAAACATGGTTTATGGAGTTATCCGGTAAATTGGAATCCATCAAAATCCATCCGAAAATGAATGCCAGGAAATCAGAGGTTTTTATCCCGGGAAATAGAATCGCAAAAATTGATTTTAAATAGATGGTGAGTAAAGACCATAAATATTTCGGATAATACAAGGAGGAAATGATCATGACAATAGAACATGTTACAGATGATAATTTTGCTAGTGAAATCAAGGAAGGTTTAGTATTGGTTGATTTTTGGGCACCGTGGTGCGGTCCGTGCAAAATGATTGCCCCGGTTCTTAATGAAATCGATGAGGAAATGGGTGATCAGGTTAAGATCGTAAAACTTAATGTGGATGAAAATTCAAATACGACAAGCGAATATGGAGTGATGGGAATTCCAGCACTTATTCTATTCAAAGATGGAGAAAAGGTAGATCAAGCTATTGGCTTCCAGCCAAAAGAAGCCATTTCGGCATTAATCGCAAAGTATGCATGATATTTAAATCAGTTTGCGGATTTGATTTATTATACAAACCTTTGGGTTACAAAATGGAGGATTACTAAATGAATTCTAAATATACACCATTATTTGAATCGTTCAATTTAGGAAAGGGAATAGAATTGAAAAATCGATTGGTGATGGCTCCTATGACAAATTTCTCTTCTAATTCTGACGGTACGGTTACCGACGCAGAAGTTAATTATTATGAACGCCGGTCAAGCGGTGTCGGCATGGTTATAACGGCATGTACTTACGTGACGGCTAATGGAAAAGGTTTTCATGGGGAATTTGGCGGAGATCAGGATGAATTGATACCTAGTCTAAGTCGTTTGGCATCAGCGATTAAAGCGAAAGGGGCAAAGGCAATTCTCCAGATTTTTCATGGCGGCCGAGAGGTTCCACCGGAATTAGTAAATGGCGATGTTGTCAGCGCAAGCAATATCCCGTCGGAAGGCGAAGGGAAAGCAGTTCCGCGTCCACTTTCTGAAAAGGAAATAGAATCGATCATTCTCGACTTTGGTGAAACCACCCGACGTGCGATTGAAGCAGGGTTTGATGGTGTAGAAATTCACGGTGCTAATGGTTACTTGCTTCAGCAATTCTTTTCGCCTCATTCAAACCGTCGTGAAGACAAGTGGGGCGGTTCCCTAGAAAAGCGCCTGACTTTTCCATTAGCGGTTGTGGATGAAGTGAAAAAGGCGGTTGCTGAACATGCCAAGGATCCCTTCATCGTAGGATATCGTTTTTCACCGGAGGAGCCGGAAACACCAGGAATCACCATGGATGATACACTAGCATTAATTGATGGACTTGTAATGAAGGATTTGGATTATCTTCATGTTTCATTAATGGATTTCTGGTCGAAAGCAAGACGGGGAGCCGACGTTGACCGACCTCGGATAGAAATTATTAAAGAACGTATCGGAGATCAAGTTCCCGTCATTGGAGTTGGTTCCATCTATACAGCGGATGATGCGATCAAAGCACTGCAATCCGGGATTCCGTTAATCGCATTAGGCCGTGAAATCATAATCGATCCTGAATGGGTACAAAAAGTGGAACAAGGCAGGGAAGCAGAAATCGTTACAAAAATAAACAAAGATAATCAGTTGCAACTTGATATTCCAGATCCATTATGGCAAGCGATCATCCACTCTCCAGGATGGTTCCCAGGGGTAGAATAAAGTAAAAAATGCATTCTGGTTTTCAAATAACCCCGGATAAAGATAAAAGTGTTCCTTATCCGGGGTTTTTAATGTTTATGGAAGGGACAATTATATGAGTGAGAATCTAATAAGTGGTTTTCAAATTGAATCCTTAAGAATGAATAACTGAGCATTCTATTTCTAAGCTGTTTCGGAAAATAAAACAGGGGAAAGATTAAGGATTTTCATTGACTAGCGATTAAGTCTCGACGGCAGATACATTCGGAAATTTTGGTTAGGAAAGGGGCTTTCTTTACGGAACGCGTGAAAAAGGTTAGGAAGGACGTTAGGTAACGCCAAAAGAGCAACCATTAATTAATGGTAGCTCTTCTGGTGTTACCTTCTTTTTAACAGAATAGCTAAAATCAAAGATATTTGCAGAGAAATGATAAGTAAAAGAGACAATATAAAATGTTCATCTAAAGATGCATCATAGCTAAAGATAAAAAATAAGATCACTGATATTATTAGAATGCAAATGAAATTAATAATGACTTGCCTCATGGCCCCCCCATTCTAACAACAGATCAATAAGTCAGCGTTAATGCATATGACCTTGTATCTGTAGCTGTTGTTGGTGTAATAGATAAACCGGCCGGATAAACTGACACAGAAGGTGTACCAGCAATTCTTCTATGACCATATGTTATTTTAATGTTTATTTTACCATTTTTGGATGTGGGAACATATACATATTGTCCCATATACCCTTTATGCTTGGTTTTACTAGTAGAAGCCCTTATATCATATGAACCAGCCACACCAGCACTTGGTTCCCAATTACTTGGAGAATACTTGATTGCATAATCAATCCGACGTCCATTTCCTTGTTGATCTTGAGAATATCTGTGCTGGTGTTGTTTTACTTTCCCTCCGCTAGTTGGCAGGTACAGTCCTGAACTTGAAGGGAAACCAATCGTCATTTTATCAACTAACGTATATGAAGGTGTTTTTAGCCATTGAAAGTTACCGTATATATATAATTTATCTTCTTTTGAACGATCACTTTTTACTTTATATACAGTCCCCCCATTTTTAAAGTTGTTGCAGCAATTGATGCAAAAGTGCTGATTTGCCCTGGTTTAGTAACTTCCGAATCAAATATAACCATAAATTCCGATCCAGAATCTATAACCTTAGCCTCCTCTTCAATTAATCGTCTTCAACAGGTAAATCCTCGGATTCTTCTTGAGTATTGCCGACTTCATTTACAAGATAATCCAACTCTTCTGGTGTCAGTCTTTCTTCCCTAACGTTTGTACCATTTTCCTCGGCAAATCCTGTTGCAGCAAGACTAAAAGAAAATAAAAATACTGTCATAAAAGATAAAAACCCTCATTTATTTTGCCCATTTTTCATTGATCTTTTTATTACTGTATTTTTCTGTTTTCAAGTGTTAAGGAATATTCATCGAAGTAAGGTTTATGAGAGAGTAAATGATTATGTCATCAATCGGGGTACTAGAGTCTAAATACCTATCGTTTGTATACTGAAAGCCATAGGAACGAATTGAATTACCATTTATTTCTATTATCTTCAGGATGGGATAGGAGCACTTTAACTGTCTCTGAGGGAATATAAATAACTTAGTTCTATAAAAATAGTGTTTCTTTTGATTCATTGAGGACACACCGGAGATAAAAAAACATGAGGTCATGATCATTGTCATTATTACTGTACTCTACTTTTCCTGGTTATGAGTCAGTTTTTAGAAATGATATTTCAAATTAGGAACTATTGCTTTAAATCCAAAATTTACCTTTTTAGGGCATAAAGAATAGGATTCAATGGTACTCTATAATTTAATGGCATTATTCCAACTCATTTGTGAATATTACTGTACAGCAGTGATTTCACAGGTAGTTTGCATTTCAATATTGAAACCATCTTATTTAAATATGGGACAACCCATTACCCGAGTTTTAAGCTTTGATAACCAAAATAAAAATTTCTAATCAAAAAAAACACGGAGTGGATTAAACCAACTCCGTGTTATCCGTAATGTAGAGATTTAGCAAACCCAAGCGATTTCCTTAAAATAGAAATGAATCAAGTGAGTATGGGCCAGCTCCCGTTAACGCTATGCCAATCGCCACTGCAAGGATGGCAAGATTATATTCATAACCGTTTTGAGTTGCCCAGTAGCCATTTGGTCCATGGACTTTAACGATTGCAACGAGCATAGTAAGTGCAGTTAATATACCTGCAAAGGGTGTAAAGAGACCTAAAGCAAATAAAGCTCCGCCAATAAGCTCTGATACACCAGCAAATAGGGCCATGGTAACTCCTGGCTTCATGCCAATCGAATCAAACCAGCCTCCTGTACCTTTCAAGCCATGACCGCCAAACCAACCAAATAATTTTTGAGCCCCATGACCAACAAACGATAAACCGATTACTACACGTATAACTAATAAACCTATACCAATCATTTATGATTCCTCCTGGAATTTATTTTTAATTTAGATATCTTTAATTCGAGATTCATATCAAAAAAACAAGGGGTGTTACCTCGAATTAATTTATCTTTAATTAAAGATAATATTATTTTAGTGATTTGTCAAACATAATTTTATCTCTTAAGGCTTTTCAATAGGGAGGGTTTAGAAATTTACTCGTGAGTTTTGCACGTTTACTCGTGAAATTTGCTGATTTACTCGTGAGTTTTACACTTTTACTCGTGAATTCCGCGCAATTACTCGTAAATTATTCAATTTCATGATCAGTATATGAAATCCAATTTCAATTTTATTGAAGGAGCCGACCTGGAATTAAGGAATCGTTTAGGAACAGGCCGCTCATTTAAATAATGAACATTTGCAATATGATTGGTGTCCCTTTTATTGGGATATCAATCGTATTCAATTTAAGTTTTCCTTTTTCAACGGTGTAATTATCGTGGGGCTGCAATACGCCATTTATGAATAAATTCATATAGGATACATTTGATGGATCCAGTATTACCTGATTTTCTATGTCAGTAATTCCGTCTTTTTCTTCATAAATCCGTTGGCAGCCATTTGCAATAGCGTAAAATTCATAAGAAATGATTCTTTTTGGGATCCTCGTGCGAATTTCGTTGGGAGAGCACTTAGGGAAAAATAACAAAGGTCTCGGGATTGCTGTATCTTCTTTAATATATTTACTGTGCATTTCTAAAACTCTCCCCTTTTCTTATCTCCTTATACATTTTATATAAAGTACAGATTATCGTGAGGACCATTTTAGAAAATTGTCTATACAATTCCTTTTGCAAAGTCATAGCATGGAGAGAAGAGAGGTGAATATTTTGCCGTTAAAAATAATGAAATTAGCGATAGCAGCTACTTCGGTGATCAATGTGAATCCACTGGTCACCCGATTATTTTATGAGGTGACTGCTGCATCCACTGGCCCAACCACGCTTTCGATTGATCCAGCAAGTTTTTTCTCGGATACTGGTGACCCTGCGACTGTACTGCCTGTATTAAGTACTGAAAACAGTTCATATGAGGTGTTTATTAATGGGGTGCTGCAAATGGAGAATTTAACAACATACACACCAGGCGCCACTGGGGTAGGAAGTCTTGTGATCACTGTTCCGGACGGTTCTTCCATCTTAGCTGGATCTCCTATTGTTCTTGTTGTGACAAACTATGCACCGACATCCGATGTTGATATTGCTACATGATTTCTATGCATTATCTTAAATGAAAAAACAGGAAAACAGGCAGCGCCCATAGCGCTTGCCTGTTTTTTAATATAGCAAAGGATATGCCTATGTATTCAAATTGAGAAAGAATGTAAAAAGGGGAGATTGACAGCAAAATAAAACATATAATAACATATGTGGTTATCAATGGGAGAGGTACTGGTTAAAAATTCGTACCGGTTTTATAAAAAAGTTCATTATATTTATTTAATAATTGATCAAGTTGCTGGCTGTATTCAACGGCAACATGTGAGTTCAAACCATCTTTAGCGACAATCTTGATAAGTTCATTTCTCTTTATTTCAATCTGTTCGAGAAATTCATTCTTTTTAGCCATTATATTTCCTTTCTGGCCCCAACATTTTTTCATGGTACCCTTAATTTATGTGTTCGTTGTAAAATCTGTATGAATATAACAATTATATCGGCTTGGACTAATGAATTCAAATAAGTTATCTTATTGAAAATTAAACCGTCGCCCCATTCCGTTTAGTACCAATTGGCTGTCATGAAATATTCACAGTTCCATAAATGTATTTTTTTATCTTATTTGTTACAATGTTTATAGGTTGACATACATAGGAGTGAGCTTATTTGAATGATATTAATATGTTTTTAGCTTTTGGGGCGGGATTCCTGAGTTTTATTTCGCCATGCTGCTTACCGCTATATCCGGCCTTTTTATCTTATATCACTGGTATGAGTGTTGGTGAAATCAAATCCGAGAACGGGATGCTCCAAAGAAGAAGCATGCTGCATACCTTATTCTTCCTGCTTGGGTTTTCTCTGGTTTTTATCGCAATAGGCTTTAGCACATCATACCTAGGTTCTTTTTTCTCGGATTACAAAGAATTAATTCGTCAGATTGGCGCCATCCTGATTATCATTTTTGGTTTATTCATTGTAGGAATCTTTCAGCCGAAATCTTTGATGAAAGACAGCCGCTTTGAATTCAAGAACCGGCCTAGCGGATATATAGGTTCCATTCTTATCGGACTTGCCTTTGCGGCTGGATGGACCCCTTGTGCAGGTCCGTTGTTAGGTGCTGTGATTTCACTGGGTGCAACTAATCCTAGTGCTGCCATGAGCTATATGACTGCCTATATTTTAGGATTTGCCATACCGTTTTTCATATTATCCTTCTTTGTCGGAAAATTGAAATGGATCAAAAAGTACAGCCAATACATCATGAAGGTTGGCGGATATTTAATGATTGTAATGGGTGTGATTTTGTTTTTTGATTGGATGACCAAAATAATTGCAGTCCTGTCTAGACTATTCGGCGGCTTTACAGGTTTTTAGTCCATAATAAGTTATTTTTTCAATAATATTCTAGTTGAGCGGGAATGGGCGTTAAGCATTGAATATTATATCAAAATAAATCCTGACCTAAGAAATTAAAAAGGAATTTCAGGTCGCTAAGGTTATAATGTGTTCTGCAATGGGTCAGCAAAAATATGGTTATCGAAGTCTATAGAGGCTGGGGTGCAAGATTTTTATCTTCAAGCCTTTTGACGAGGGCTGGGCATTCGAAGCATCAAAAGGGGCTTATTTAATAACACCTCCTTGTTTATCTCAAATAGGTAATATATACTTTGTTTATAAATTGAAGTCATATATAATTTTTAATGGTACTTACCTATTTTTAGTTAAAAGGGATGGTTAAGAGATGATATATATATCAACAGGTATAGCGATTGTGATGGCTATAGGTGTTTTCATATTACGGATGAAGGAAACGAAAAAACCAGTGAATGAAAAGAAAATCATCTTACCGCCGCTGTTTATGAGTACGGGTGCTTTAATGTTTATTTTCCCGATGTTCCGTGTGACTCGATACGAATTGCTGGAGGCTATTGTTGCAGGGATGTTATTTTCCATCTTATTGATTAAAACATCTAAATTTGAAGTAAGAGATGAAAAAATTTATATTCTGCGCTCTAAAGCGTTCATATTCATATTGATTGGTCTCATGGTGATTCGACTGGTTGCAAAACTGATGCTTGGGAGCACGATTGAAATCGGTGTGTTGAGCGGAATGTTTTTCTTACTTGCTTTCGCGATGATCGTTCCGTGGAGAATTGCCATGCTTTACCAATATAAAAAAGTTAAAGCAGCCAGTTTCGGCGGAAGCAGTATGGTGTGATAATCTAAAAAACCTGAGTCGATATTCATGAGACTCGGGTTTTTCATTTGCCTGGGCACTTTTCATGAGTAAAAAAATTAATCCAAAAACCTAGTAATTTCATCCGAATTATATTATATTATTATTATTTTACTTAAGGAGGAAACGGTACATGTTACAAATGATTGTGTTCGGTATTATTTGTGGTTTATTGCTGGGATTTGTGCTTCAAAGAGGCCGTTTCTGTGTTGTTGGTGCATATCGTGATTTGATTTTAGCTAAAGATGGACGGATGTTTTTGGCTACATTTGTTGTTATAGCGATACAAAGTATTGGTGTTTATGCATTGAATGATACAGGGATCATTCAGTTTGGAAATGATGGTTTTCCATGGTTGGGAACAATCGTGGGTGGCTTTATTTTTGGTATTGGTATGGTTCTGGCAGGAGGTTGCGCCACTGGAACATGGTATCGTGCCGGAGAGGGCATGATCGGAAGTTGGGTTGCCCTTTTTGGATATATGCTAGGGGCAGCAATGACGAAATATGGTATATGGAAAGTGGCTGGAGATAATCTGTTATCTTATCGTACAAATGATACGTATATTCATGAAACGTTAAATGTTTCGCCTTGGGTGCTTGTGATTATTGTGACACTCTTGGTTGGCATATTGGTGATTCGTGAATTGAGAAAGCCGAAACTGCCAATCTTTAAAATGAAGCCGAAAAAGACGGGACTGGCCCACATCTTATTCGAGAAACGTTGGCATCCTTTTGTTACAGCATTATTGGTGGGCCTTATTGCAATCATGGCATGGCCGCTAAGTGCAATGACAGGCCGAATGTTCGGACTTGGAATTACAGCGCCTTCCGCGAACATTTTAACTTTCCTTATAACCGGAGATGATGCGTTAATCGATTGGGGTACGTTTTTAGTATTGGGCATTTTCCTCGGTGCTTTCATTGCAGCAAAAGGGAGCGGGGAATTCCGTTGGCGTTTGCCTGATATGAAAACGTTACGTAACAATGCAATTGGCGGTGTAACCATGGGATTCGGCGCAAGTGTTGCCGGAGGATGCACAATCGGAAATGGTCTGGTGAACTCGGCGCTATTTGCTTGGCAAGGTTGGATCGCGATTCTCTTTTTCCTGCTGGGTACATGGGTAGCAACTTATTTCACGATTATCCGTAAGCAAAAGCAGACAGCGGCTGCATCCAAAGCGGCTTAAGATACGAGCCGAAAATTTTTGATCAAGGAGTGGAATATAAATGGCAAAGGTATTGGAAACGACTGGGATGGTATGTCCATTCCCTTTAGTGGAAGCAAAAGAAGCGATAGTGGACATGGCAAAAGGAGAGGAATTGATCATTAATTTCGATTGCACACAAGCAACGGAGAGCATTCCCCGTTGGGCTGCTACCGAAGGTCATGAAATCACGGAGTTTGAGCAAATCGATGACGCTAAATGGCGAATAATCGTGAAAAAGGGAAAGTAAATTGATTGGAAGAAAACGTGCTCGGGTTTCCTGTGCACGTTTTTCTATTTTACAAGGTTGAATGATTGGCGCTGGAAGCTCCTAGTGATAACATGGCTTTAACCACTTTTTTAAGGAGATGTTGATAATGGTAGACGAGGTCATTTTAAACGGTGTTCCAATTCATGTTACTGATTTTCATGCTGAAAATGTAAAGGATTCTGAAGGTAAGGAAATCAGGAAAATCAGTTTTAATTTCAAGGTTACACATAATGAATATCATGATATTACAACACTGCTTTATCAAATGGTATTTGATATAAAGATACCACAGTCAAACGAGGAGTTTCGTGCAGAGATCTTTAACTATGCAACTTCGGTCACGAATCTATATGAAGAAAATGCTGTGGGGGATTTTTCGCTTGTCTTGCTGGAAGTGAACGGTCAATAATGATTGCATTGCCAGTCTTGTAAAGATATGGGTTACTGTCTATAATAATAGTGACGATCATTCTATACATATGAGGTGGTACTTTGCTTAGCGGATGGTTTTTATGGTTTATTCTATTTTGGGTAGCCCTTTTAATAATATTGATGAGCATAGGTGGCTTTTTCATGTTTCGAAAGTTCCTGAAAAGATTTCCCAAAGAAGATGGGAAATCCGATATGGATTGGGAAGAATACTATTTGGAGCAAACAAAGCACTTATGGTCAAAGCAGCAAAAGGAATTACTAGAAGATTTAGTGAGCCCTGTGCCAGAACTTTTTCGTGATGTTGCACGTCATAAAATCGCTGGGAAAATTGGAGAGTTGGCGTTAAAGGAAAAAGCGGGCGATATTACGGAAGATTTAGTGATACGCGGCTATATCATTGCCACACCAAAACGTGACCATAAATTTTTACAAAAAAAATTAGCTGAAAGAAAGGTGAATATGGGTCCATATGAACACTTATTCAGCTAATGATGAAAAAAGCAGACTCTTTTGGAGTTTGCTTTTTTTATTCTGAATAATTCAAAAGAATGGTGCAGTGTGGTAATAATTAGAACGTCTGTACCCAAACCATGCTATTCATAAAATTTTTGATATAATAATAGTAAGTAGTAAAAATTAGGACGGAGTGAAACTATGAAATTTATCCATACGGCTGATTGGCATTTAGGGAAAATCGTTCACGGGGTACATATGACAGATGACCAAAGGCATGCGCTCTTGCAATTCATAGAAATTGTCGAAGAGGAAAAACCGGATGCGGTTGTGATTGCCGGTGATCTATATGATCGTTCCGTTCCGCCGACTGAAGCGGTGGAGCTTCTTGATGAAATCCTTTATACGATTAATGTGAAAATGAATACACCGATCGTTGCGATATCGGGAAACCATGATTCTGCGGAAAGACTTTCATTCGGTTCATCATGGTATCGTCATAGTCAGTTATACATTCATGGGAAATTGACAAAAGAATGTGAGCCGGTTCGCATCAAGGGCGTGAACTTTTATTGTGTTCCATATGCAGAACCCGGAACGGTTCGCCATCTTTTTGAAGATGATAGTATCCATTCCCATCAAGAAGCGATGAAGCGGATAACCGGTACGATTGCTGAGAATTTCAATAAGGATGAGCCGAATGTCTTCGTAGGACATGCTTTTGTATTAGGCGGAAAAACGAGCGATTCGGAAAGGGTCTTGTCGGTAGGTGGTTCTGGCTGTGTTTCATCCGACTTATTCGATGCGTTCGATTATACGGCACTTGGGCATTTACATAGTCCAGACGCGATACGTCATCCTAAGGTGTTTTACTCTGGATCACTATTAAAATATTCTTTTTCCGAGGCCAAGCAGAATAAGTCGCTTTCAATCGTCGATATGAAAGAAGATGGAAGCTTTGATATACGCTATCGTTCTTTGGCACCCAAGTTCGATATGAGGGAAATATCCGGTTCGATGGAAGAGTTGCTTGATCCCGCTTTTTATCAATCGCAAAAAATGGATGACTATTTAAAAATAACACTAAATGATGAGGGGGCACTCATCGATCCCATTAATCGCTTGCGCCAGATTTATCCGAACGTACTACATCTAGAACGTAAATGGGATTTGACCGACCTTAGGAAAAAAAATTCCTTCTCTTCTGTAAAAGATGAACGGAAATCGGAATTGGACCTGTTCGAGACGTTTTATCAAGAAATGACAGATCGGGACTTTGACTCCAAAAAGCAGGATTTGATGGTTTCGGTAATTGAAGCTGTTAAGAAAGAGGAGGCTTTGAAATGAGACCGGATATTTTAACGATGCAGGCATTCGGACCATATGCAGGAAGGGAAACCATTGATTTTAATTCCCTTGGAGAACGGACCATGTTTGTCATTTCTGGAAAGACAGGCGCAGGGAAAACAACGATATTTGATGGGATTAGTTTTGCGATATATGGTAAAGCCAGCGGTGAAGATCGTAGCGGGCAAGATTTGCGAAGTCAGTTTGCAGAAGATGATATGTTGACGGAAGTCTCATTACAATTTACCCTGCGTGGAAAAACGTATTTGGTGACCCGTTCGCCGCAGCAGGAACGCAAGAAAAAAGCAGGTGAAGGAACAACAACGGTTGGAGCAAAGGCTGAATTA
Organism: Peribacillus sp. NPDC096447; assembly: GCF_044762725.1. NCBI lineage: Bacteria > Bacillati > Bacillota > Bacilli > Caryophanales > Bacillaceae > Peribacillus > Peribacillus sp. NPDC096447. Next base: position 482,167 of record NZ_JBIWEV010000003.1, on the reverse strand, counting down.
TATGAGATATTGGCCGAAGGGAAAAAATTGCTGGGTGCAAATGTACGAGAAGTTGAAGAAAAAATAAAAGTACTCATTGGACTTGATGCGAATCAATTCCGGCAAATCCTGATGATTCCTCAGAATGAATTCCGAAAACTGTTAACTTCCGACAGCAAGGATAAGGAACAGATTCTTCAGAAATTATTTCATACTGAACTTTATAAGCGAATTGAAGAAAAATTAAAAGAAGAGGCTTCCATCCTAAGAAAGCAAAGTGAAAAAAGTGCTCAGCGGAGAATCGAATTAATGAAAGGCATCCAGCCTGGCAATCATGAAGAATTGCAGGAGCAATTACAAGGGGAAGAGCCTAATGAACAGCAGGTCTTGCCCTTGTTACAGGAAGTCATTTTGCAAGCAACAGAAAAAAATGAGTATATAAATAAACAAATACAGGAAAAGCAAAAAGCTCGTGATCAAGTAAATCAAGAACTTTCAAAAGCTGTCGATTTATTAAATCGATTTTCGGAAAAAGAAACACTGCGAAAAGAAAAGGAGGCTCTTGAAGCAAAGCTGCCAGAAATGGAACTAGTGAAAGTACAAATAAAAATGGCACACAAAGCGGCATCGCTTGAAAAGCAGGAACAATACTATTTGCGTATCGGCAAACAAGTACAAGATGCTAATGCCGAACTTCAAAAGTTAAGTGAGCAGTCCGAGAAGTTACGGGCTGAGCGCATTGAGAAGCAGGATTCCTATGATAAGGAAATGTTGAAGGAAAATGAAAGAGAGCAGGCAGTCCGAACTGTTCATCAGCTTGAGCAGGTAAAAGAGGCTGTCATGACTTTTGCAAGCTTGAAAGCACAGGTTACTTTAGACGAAAAAGAGTGGCAAACCAGTAAACGACTTCGTGAAAAAACTGTTTCGGAACATCTGTCGATTGAAGCGGAAGCAGAGAAAGTCGCTCAAGAAAAAACAGAAGCGGAAAAAGCTGCTGCCCTTTATCGTGATCAGGAAATTGAAGCAGAAAGAAATAATTCATCGTTATCGAAAATTAAAAAGCTTCAAGAAGTTCTTAATGAAATCACTAATACGAAACGGGTTCTGGATGAAAAGAATAATCGGTTCCATGAGTTACAAAGAATACAAACTCAGGAGAAGGAAAAACTGGAAACCCTGAATCGAAATTGGCGATCAGGCCAAGCGGGCATGCTTGCCTCCATGCTGCACTCTGGAGAAAATTGTCCTGTTTGCGGTTCGCAAAGTCATCCAAAACCTGCGCAAATGCATGAGCATATGCCGACAGATTTGGAACTGAAAGAGCAAGAAAACAAACTGAAATCTGCGGAACAACAAAAGAGCCAAGCGGAAAGTGAATATTATCAAGCGAAATCCAAATATGATGCACTGGCAGAGTCTTCACAAGAAAAGCTTAGTGACTTACAAAATGACATGCCGGAGTTTAGGTTTGAGGATATTGAAGAGCATTTGACACAGTTTGTACAAAAAGGAAAAGTTCTGCAAGAGCATCTTAAAGAATTGATGCGGAAAAAGTCTGTATTCAATGATCTGGAAAAAAGGTTGCTGGATTTAAAAGACAAGGCAAACCAGCTAAAGGAGAATCTGATCTCTTTAGAAAGAAAAGAGGACGAAGGGAAAACCAGGTATATTGAAAACTCTACAAAACTAACAGGATTAACCGATTCCCTGCCAGACGGAATACGGACAGAGGAAGAATATAATGCTGCTTACCAAATGGCTGTAAAAACACAGAAACGCTTACAATCAGCCTTGGAAGATGCACAAAAAAACCTTCAACTGGTGAAGGAAAGAGAATCGGCCATCATTGCAAAAACAGAATCCTTAAGTGGAAATATAGAAGCTTTCAAGACAGAATTGAAAGAGGAGCGAGAAAAGTTAATTACGGAAATGACCAATCAGGGCTTTTCCAATTATAAAGAATATACGGCAGCAAAAAAATCGGAAGCTGCTCTTGGGAATTTGGAAGACCAAGTTCAGCAGTATAATCAAAATTGGCAAAGTGTTTTAAGTCTGTTTCATGATTTGGAAATGAAATTAAAAGATGTGACCAAACCGGATCTTGAAGGATTGAAAAAGACTTTCGATTTCATAGATGGAGAATTGGAGTCTTTACGCCTAAATCAGAATGAGTTGCAGGCTGAAAAACGGACTAACGAAGAAATCGAAAGGAAATTGGCGCAAATCAGGGAAGAACAGAAAAGTTTGGATGAAAGGTACAGTATCGTCGGTCATCTGTCTGAGATTTCCAAAGGTCAAAACTCCTTCAAAATAACTTTTGAACGTTATGTACTGGCAGCCTTTTTAGATGATATCCTAAAAGAAGCCAATTCAAGGCTGCTGAAAATGACAAGCGGCAGATATCAGTTATTGCGAAAGCTTGATCCTACACGCAGGAATATCCAGAGCGGTCTGGAGTTATCTGTGTATGATCAATATACAGGACAAGAGAGGCATGTCAAAACCCTTTCGGGAGGAGAGAGCTTTAAGGCTTCCCTTGCACTTGCCTTGGGTCTTGCGGATGTTGTCCAGCAGAATGCTGGCGGAATTTCACTTGAAACGATGTTCATCGATGAAGGTTTCGGTACGCTCGACCCTGAATCTCTTGATCATGCAATTGAAGCATTAATGGATATACAAAGCACCGGGAGATTGGTCGGGATAATATCCCATGTCCCGGAATTGAAAGAAAGAATCGATGCCCAGCTTCAAGTAATTTCGACACAAAAAGGAAGTCGGACGTCCTTTTATTTTGCTGGGTAATCAAGAAAAAAGAATGGCTAAGGGGAGGTTCCCCAGGCCATTCTTTTTATTTTTAATGAACGGACTACTCAATGTTAATATCTTCAGCTGTTTTTCCGGGGGAAAACTTATGGATGCGAATCACCAAAATCGGATTCGAGAATTCAGCGGTAATTCTGCGTGAGCAAATCGAAAAGGGGAAAGGGATTTTTCTCTGTGTGGGTAGTTTATCTTCTTTTTTTTCAAGAAATGGCTTATCAGTATCGTCAACGATGATCGATAGCTCATTATCACTTAGGCATACTTTAATATCTTTCACATCATGATCTTCCAAAACCGCTTCCACCATATACTCATCGTCACTTTCGTATATATCAATTGAAAAAAGTTGATGATCCAACGCACAAGTTTCCGGATCCAGAAAAAAACTTTTTACCCATTCATCAAACTTTTCAACCTCATTCATTTGCGATCCATGTTGATTGTCTTGCATGTTGATACCCCCGGTTTTCCTTTGAGGTATTATATGTTGGAGGATGAAGAATGGTGATTGAAAAAGTGAAATGGATGATGATAAAAAGTTTTGCGAAAACGTGGTTGAAAAATGAAAAAGCAACCAATGTTCAATAAAAAAGTGATGACCAATTCTAAATGAGTTGGTCATTTTTTATAAACAATCAAGTTGATCGATCATGCTCGCACCTTACTGCCATTAAAGTTAATACAATTACAAATGTCATTTTAAATAATTAACCAAAAATAATTGCGATTCTGAAAATACTCTATCTGAAATCCCACTGATCACTTTTGGAATTTATCAAGTTGAAACTTAGTTTATTATGGATTCACTAGATATATAGTTAGGAGGTAATGATAATGGCAAAAAAGTCAAGAAAACGAGATCCTTCCTGTAAATAGTAATCTAGTGAATTCCGATAAGGAATTCTTTGATTCCGCGTCGTAACTTTTAGAGATATTTTGCTTGGATAAAAAAAAGGATTACACAAATTGGTCTTGACTAATTTGTGTAATCCTTTTTTCCTCTTTTCAATAAACACGCCTTAAATTCAGTAGCAGCACAAGACTTTGATAGAATGCACCTAAAAGTAATTCCAATCACGCAGTATATGATGTATTAGCAGCTCATACCACGGTTGTTTTCACGCGTTCTATCATGTTTTGCGATGGTGCTCGAGAAGAGGAGGATCCAAAAACAATTGGTCAACTCTTCTATTTGTGTTGCTATGAAATGGAAGATACTTGTTTCAATCAAGCTCTAATAAGGACTTTTTTCTATATCGGCAATGCCCCGGTTAATGTATAAACAACTAGGTATATAAGTATAATGGGCCAAGCATAAATTACATACTTTATTTGAAAGTCTATAAAGTTTGTCTCCGTAGAATCAACTAACATATATAGAGCTGGAATAACTGGTGAAATTAGGCGGAATGCTTGTCCCACCATGGAAGCTACAGCTGCTTCGCTAGCAGAAATTCCATATTGGCCCATAACATCTGACATAACGCCGGCAATCCCAAAGTAGAAAGCATCTTGCGGTAAAAATGTAATTGCAGGTGCTGCAATTAATGCGTAGATTGGTGCCATATTTGAGCCTAATGATTCTGGGATCATAGCTGTAATAGATGTTGCTAAAGCAGTTGACATCCCGCTACCTGTTAAAACGCCAGAGAAAACCCCGGCAGCCAAAGTTGCCAAAGCTGGTGCTAAAGCATCTGCTGCTAAGTCATCAATTCGTTTATTAATAAGACTTGTAGACTTATAGTTTACCGTAAGGGCAATTGCTGCACCTATACCAAATAAAACACCGCCATGTGCAACATCCATCACAAGCATAACTAAAATAGCAAGCGTTAAAATCAAATTAAAAGCATATAGTTTAGGTCTCTTTAATTCAGGATCTTTTAGACGAATAGCGTTTAACATACTTTCCAATTGCTCTGGGGAAATATCTTTAGCAGTTTTAGGATCAAAGTTTAAACGTTTTCTTTCTTTTATTCCGATAAAATAAGCCATAAAAATTGCAAATACTTCAGCAACCAGCATTCCTGGCAATAAATCTTTAAATAATTCGCTAATACTTACACCCATTGCTGTGCTTGCAGCAATTGTTGGGCCTCCCCATGGTAACTGATTAAAAATTCCAATAGGGGTAACAATAATTACTGCTAAATAAATTAGCTTAATATTCATTTGTTTATAAAGTTGAAGGAAAGCAGCAACGCAAATGATAATAGTTGTAGTAGTATCACCATTCATAGTGACTACTGTCGCAGTTAAAACGGTTGCCATTGTAGCTTTCAATGGGTCCCCTTTTGCTTTTTTTATAAAGAATTCACATAAAGGGTCAAACAAACCGACATTAAGCATTAAACCAAAATACAACACCGCAAATAAGATAACAATAGCAGGTGAAATAACCCCAGTAGAAACCTTTCCTGTTTCTTCATCTACACTAAATAAAATACCTTCTTTAATCCATTCAAACAGATCCAAAAAGGAAGCGCCCGTTACAAAGGTTGCAATTGCTCCAAAAACAAATGGAATAATTGTTAATGCCCCGAAAACAGATAATTTATTTTTTGAGAGAAGTACAATGAATACAATGATCATTAATAATGCTAGGAATGTTAACATACAAACCAGCTCCCGTATAAAGTATGAACTTAAGGTATTTGTAATTTTAAGTGGTTAAGCATATTACTACGCTATTAAGCTTTTAATATATTTATCTTTTATCCAGAACCTTATCAGAAGGGCCAACTTTATATGAGGTTCTAGGTTCTTTTTCATTTACTTGATGAAACTAACTTGTTAGCAATGGAAGCGTATACAAAAATGTTCATCCCTTATGATAATACGAAAAACAAATCGTGTGATGTAGGAGAATACATTGGTAGGGCAATGTTACTAAAACGTTCTCTTTTTTTTCGTACACCTCCATTTCTTAAATTTTTGAGTGACAGGACTTTTTTTCTAAAATCTAAGTTCTCCAGCTTAAGAATGATTACAAATGGAAATTTTATTTGCAAGCGCATCCAATAATATCATTCCTTGTATTTCTAAATCTGATTGTATATTAATGTATACGTTAATGTCAACTTAATTTTTAGAATATTCAACCTTTTTGATGGGAAATTTATAAAAAAATATAGAAAGATACATTATATATAGAGAAGTTTCGTTTTTATTCAGAAATTAATTTTATAATATGAAATAAAACCATTGACTTTAATGTATACGTTATTTAATAATTAGCTCATAAGATATTTACATTACCCTGATTCACATGCAAGAGATGTTAATAGTGGTAGGAGAGCTAGCAATGAAGGAAAAACCTGTTTTGCATCTATCCCTGATGAAGAAATTTGAAAGGAGATAAACAATATGGTTCATGTACTGACTCATTTAGCTCAAGCATCAGGCGTGAAATTTTCTTTTGAAAGCGATTTCTCCCTTTAAGGTCGTGGGTATATCGAAAATGGGCATATGGTGGATGCTAAAGGATTTAGAAAAGCCTTTACACGATCCTATTATTTGTGAGTTCACTCGCGTTAGCTTAGCAATCGATATAGCTGGAGCCGGAGTATTGATGTCAGAAAATTCTTTCATAAGAGCTTTAAAGACAGTTACAAACACCAATTTTCTTCTCTTTCTACACAAAATATTAAAGATAAAAAAAGGAGAGTTATTATGAGTGTTATTATGGAAAAGTTACAGCAAAAAGAAAAGATGACTGATTTGATGGCAAGGTTTGTCTCCCTTGTCAGCTACAAACTTCCTGATGATGTGGAAAATAAACTGAAAGAACTAAGTGAAGAGGAAGATAATAAGCTTGCAAAAATCATTTACAAAACCATGTTTGATAATCAAAAGCTAGCTTATGAGTTAAAGAGACCTTCATGTCAGGATACAGGTGTTCTCCAGTTTTTTGTTAGGTGCGGACAGAACTTCCCCCTGATTGGACAGTTAGATAGTATTCTGAGGGATAGTGTGTATAAGTCAACTCAAGAAACTCCATTGCGACACAATTCTGTAGAAACATTTGATGAGTACAATACAGGAAAGAACATCGGTGACGGTTCACCAAGCATCTTCTGGGAAATTGCAGAAGACAGTGATAAAGTGGAAATCTATACTTATATGGCAGGAGGAGGTTGTACCCTTCCTGGAGTGGCGACGGTTCTAATGCCGGGTGAAGGCTATGAAGGTGTGGTAAAGTTTGTACTCGATCGGATGACTAGTTATGGAATTAATGCCTGTCCTCCACTTCTTGTTGGTGTAGGCGTCGGTACTTCTGTAGAAACAGCAGCTATGAACTCTAAAAAAGCTCTTATGAGACCTGTTGGAAGTCGTAATGAAAATGAAAATGCTGCTAAGATGGAAAAGCTTCTTGAAGATGGAATTAACGCTATTGGCCTTGGACCTCAGGGACTTAAGGGATCTAAATCTGTCATGGGTGTAAATGTTGTGAATACAGCAAGACATCCTTCTACTATTGGAGTTGCAGTTAATACAGGGTGCTGGTCCCATAGAAGAGGAAAGATCACCTTTGACAGTAATTTGAACTATGAAATTAGTACTCACGAGGGGGTAACACTATGAGTAAAAAAGTATTAACCACACCTATAAAAGATGAAGATCTTAAGGACATAAGAATTGGTGACATCATCTACCTATCAGGTACACTGGTTACTTGCAGAGATGTTGCCCACAGGAGACTTATAGAAGAGAAAATCCCTTTACCTGTAGATCTTAAGGGCAAAGCCATATTTCATGCAGGTCCCATTGTTAGAGACCTTGGAAAGGAACAGTACGAAATTGTTTCTATTGGTCCAACAACGAGTATGAGAATGGAAAAATTCGAAAAGGAATTTATCGAAGAAACAGGTGTTAAACTTATTGTTGGAAAAGGTGGAATGGGGAAGAACACTGAAGAAGGATGCAAGAATCATAAAGCACTGCATCTCGTCTATCCAGCCGGAAATGCTGTTTATGCGGCAACAAAGGTTGAACAGATCAGAGAAGTACACTGGAAAGACCTTGGAATGCCAGAATCTCTTTGGGTATGTGAAGTGAATGAGTTCGGTCCTCTTATCGTTTCCATTGATACAGAAGGAAATAACATCTTTGAAGAAAATAAGGTGGAGTTCAATAAAAAGAAGGAAGAACAATATGAGTTAATAAGTAAACAAGTAAGATTCATCAAGTAAGTTATGGAGTTGGTGTGCTCGTGCAGTATTACAAAAAACACAAACGATAGTTCGCCATCAGCAACATAACGGAAAAGTATATTACGGAATTTCCATAATGGGTTAGTTTATGATAATAAACATGATCAAAACTGATTTATCAATATTAAGTACGACTGTCAAAAAAGGCTGTGGTTGATTTCTGTGAAATCCCTACAGCCTTTCTTTATTAATAATGATAGATTCTTATATCATGGAAAAGTCTCGTTATTTCCCGTTTCTTCGGGTAATGGAGGCATAGATTGAAGAGCATCTAGAATTTCGTTGCGCGCTCTATAGCGATGAGACTGCAACATAGTTCGTACACCTTCAGGCTCGCCTGCTCGCATGACTGCTAAAATCGCCTTATGTTCAGTCACTGATCGTGTTGGCTTTGGTCGAAGCCCAATTGTGTATAAGCGTGCGCGATAGAGTTGGTCAGACTGACTGTCAACAATCCCTCTGAGGCGTGGGTTTTGAGCTAAATCAACAATATAATTATGAAATTGATCATCAAGTTCTGTCCATGCAAGCAGATCGTTTAGTTCTAGTGCCTTTTCTTGTTCTTCAATCAGATGCTCAAGTTGGTTTAACTCTTGGTGAGTAGCACGACCTGTAGCGAGTCTGCCTGCAACACCATCGAGCGCTTCCACCACTTCATAAATCTGTTGAAGATCATCTGCTACAAGTGGTGCAACAATAAAACCACGACGCGGTATGAGCCGTACCCAGCCTTCCGTTTCCAAACGGACAAGTGATTCACGTACAGGGGTCCTGCTCATGCCCAGGATTTCTGCCATTTCCCTCTCTAGCACAGTCTGTCCAGGGGGCAATTGAAGGTGGCGAATCGCATGTCGAACAGCTAGATAAGCACGTTGTGGCAATCGTGACTCTCCATTTACATCTAAATTAGATAAAAATGAACGAACAGCTAGATAAAGGTCAGACTGATCTAGGCTTTTAACATTAGAATCAGGTGTTTTTTGATTATTCATTTCATTATCACTCATCCCGACAAATTTCAAATTTTATGTAACACATAACCAAATACTGTTGAGTAGGTTATGATTAAAAAGGTTATATTATGACTTTACAAGTAAATCATAACAGAAAAACAATCACTCTCTCAATTGGTAAAATTGAAAAACAGATAGTCTTGGTAAAGGTCATAAGTGATGATTATCTTATTATTTACAAAAAAAACACTCTATATCCAGAGGAATTGAGCCGATTTTAAACAGCGGGGTTGCTGCGGCAGCCTCTTTTCTTATTCGACACATAGTTTTTATGAAGTGTTCATCAAACATATACTAAGAGAGATACAAGTGAAAGAACGAGATATCTAGAGCTTACAGGATGGTCCGATCGATTGAACCAGTTATGTGGCTTGGTTGATTCTTGGATTCAGCGCTGGAAAAATCAGTCTACGAATGCGCCTACGCTAAAAAGTCTTGGAATGGAGATTGAGCTTTTTATTTAATACACTCGTAAGCAAAGTTTAAATAAATATTACACTTGCCCATCCTTAGCTGGATGGGCTTGTCAAATTTTATAATACAGCATGATAAAATCAAAATCAGGATTTGTGAGTAGGTATAATCTATAATATGGAAAAAACCTACTTTTCAAGAATGTTAGAAAACCAATCAGAGTTTGTTTGAGATTCAAAAATGAATTATTGACATTTCGATGAATCCTCTACAGAAAGGCATTATATGCTAATAAAATTCATTAATGAATTGAATGTTTTTGATACTAAGCGATTTTACACAAAAGTAGGACTTGGCATGCAAGTTGCATAATCATATAAGTATAAAACAAACATGTGCGATATGAAATTCGTTTATGTGTGGGGGGATAATGGTGCGAAAAACGATAAATAAACCATGGGAGCAGTGGTATGTTGAAGGGATGAAATCTATGAAGCTACCGGAAATATCCGTCTATTCACTGCTTGATATAACAGCAAGTAAGTTTCCACACCATACAGCCATCATTTATGAAGACCAGTCAATGGATTATGAGAATTTAAAATTGCAGGTTGACAAACTTGCTGGTAAATGGAGAGAAATGGGCTTTGTTAAAGGTGAACGAATTGGTCTGATGATGGCCAACCATCCTTATTTCATTATCAGTTATTACGCCGCCCAGGCACTAGGTCTGTTGGTTGTACAAATTAATCCCATGTATAAACCGCGGGAACTATTGCAAATTTTAATAGACTCAAATACCAAGAATATTGTATTTGACCATACGGCCGCAGTTACAATCGAAGAAACGAAAGCGATATTTGAATTTGATGTTTGCATTGATACGGAAAAAGATCAAAACGGCTCTTATTCCCTTCAAACGATGATTAAGACCGGTGACGCCATTAAGAAGGCCGAAATGATAAGCCCGCATGAAGATACTGCAGTCATCCAATATACTGGCGGCACCACTGGGAAGATGAAGGGTGTCATGCTCACTCACCATAATTTAACTTCCAATGTTGTGCAGAGCTTTGAAATGTATGGGGATTCCCTGAAACCTGGCGAAGAAATCGTTTTGGCAGCTACGCCCCTTTACCATGTTTATGCCATGACAAGTGCAATGAATCTAGGTATCTATATTGGAGCTGCCATCCTCTTATTTCCTAAATTCGAACTTGAAGATGTACTTGCAAAAATAAAAAAGCATCGTCCGACATTCTTCCCAGGAGTTCCAAAAATGTATAATGCATTCGTCAATCATCCTGGAATTGAAAACTATGGACTGAATTGTTTAAAAAGTTGTTCTTGTGGATCGGCGCCCCTGCCGGTTGAAGTAATTAAGCGATTTGAGGAGCTGACCGGTGCCAAAATCGGAGAGGGTTTCGGTTTGTCGGAGGCCTCACCCTCCACTCATCGTAATCCGCCTTTCGGAAAAAGGAAAATAGGAAGCATTGGCATCCCTTTTCCAGGCACGGACTGTATGATCATTGACGATGAAAATAATGAAGTGCCTAACACATGCGTCGGGGAGTTGCTCATAAAAGGCCCGCAAATCATGAAGGGTTATTGGAATAACGAAGCTGAAACCCAAAACGCCTTACAGAATGACTGGCTATATACTGGAGATCTTGCTGTGATGGATGACGAAGGTTATTTTTATATCGTCGGCAGGAAAAAAGAAATGATCATCGTCGGCGGATTCAATATTTACCCGCAGGAGGTAGAAGGGGTTCTGTATGAACATCCAGCAATTAAAGAGGCAGCTGTGGTGGGCATCCCCCATAAAGAAAAAGGCGAAATAGTGAAAGCATTCATCGTACCTAAAGAAAGCGCTTCCGTTGATCTTGAAGAAATAGAAGGATATTGTTATTCCCAATTGACGCCTTATAAGGTACCAAAAGTATTTGAATTGAGAAAAGAACTTCCGCGAAATACAGTGGGTAAACTATTAAAAAGATTGTTAGTTAAAGAGGAATTAGAAAAGGATTGAAAGAGGGGGAATGTGGTTCCAACATCTAAGTTGAAGCTTACGTTGGAAGGCATGCCAGTTTGTGAACAAAAATAAAGAAGAGGAGGGATTCATATGCGTTGGGTTGTTCTCATTCTATTATTCTTTGGAGCCGTCATCAATTTTGCAGATAAATCGATCGTAGGTCTCGCAGCTGTTCCCATCATGAAGGAATTCGATCTTACCTATGCGGAGTGGGGTCTTGTTGGAAGCAGTTATTATTGGCTCTACCTAGTAACAGGGATTTTTGGGGCAGCATGGGCTGATCGGCTGGGGGCTAAAAAGGTACTGGGGTTCATCATGCTGACATGGACCGTTTTGCAATTCGGTGTTTTAGCCATCACCGCTCTTCCATTATTAATTCTATACAGGATTTTACTTGGCGCATTCGAAGGGCCTTATAGCCCGATTGCTTACAGTCATGCCGATAAGTGGTTTCCGCCAAAACTGAAAGGCTTTGCCAATTCGGTGGTGGTTGGCGGAGGGACCGTTGGTGCGATGATCGTGGCACCGGTCCTCGTATCCTTAATTACGATATTCGGCTGGAAGGTTGCCTTTGCAGCACTTGGTGCAGCAAGCCTTGTTTGGTTCTTCCTCTTTCAATTTTTAACAAAGGAAAATCCAGTTGAAGTATATGAAAACGTACAAAAGAAAAAGAAACAAAAACTGGAAAAAATAAAAGTGAAAGACTTTTTGCTGCTACTGGCCTCACCTACTGCTTTGTTTACTACACTAGCTTATTTTTCAACATATATTTTAGTTGTTTGGTTTTCAGTTTGGCTCCCGATTTATTTAGTGGAAGCCGTAAAAATGACTCCAGGTCAAATGGGAACCAGCGTTGCGATAATCGGAATCGTTTCCGTATGTATTTATATGGGTGTTTCGATGGCGTCCGATCATTTATTCAAGAAGAATCAGAATTGGCGATCATCAAGGGTATTCGTCGTCGCGGGCGCCATGATTCTTGGTGCATTGTTCTTTTCCTCAATCATGGAATTTCAAAATCCAATCTGGGTGATAGTCGCCATGTGTTTAGCAAAGGGCCTTACATATGCCATTTTACCGATCGGACCAACGATCATGATCAATGAAATGCAGGAGCGGGGGGGATTGATGACAAGCATCTTAACCTCATCAGGAAATCTGGCGGGCATTATTGCCCCTCTATTAACTGGCTATATCATAAGTCTAGCTGGAGGAAATCAACTATTGGGTTATAACCTATCGATATTGTTTATGGCGATCCTTGTCCTGGCTTTTGGCATCCTGTTTGCGGTATTCGTTAAACCGGCCGGGAAACTTAAAAATAAAAGTTCTGATAACTTTGACCTTAAGTCCTCATAAGCAGGGTCGAACCTGCTTACATTCAATGAAACTAGTGAAGAGAAGGAATGCCTTCAAATAATGGTGTGAATAAAAGGAAAAGGAGCGGATGGAAAATGAATAGAGAAGCCGTCATAGTTTCTGCAGTTCGAACAGCAATTGGAAAGCAGGGAGGTGCACTTGCATCGGTTCCTGCCCATGTATTTGGAGCAGAAGTGATGAAAGAAGCCTTGAAACGAGCGAATGTCGAACCTCGAATGATAGATGATGTAATCATGGGGAATGTGTTAAGCGGGGGTGGAAACATTGCCAGGTTAACTGCACTGGAAACTGGCCTCTCGATTCATCTTCCGGGACTGACTGTCGACCGTCAATGCGGCTCGGGAATAAATGCTGTCAATTTGGCTGCACAAGCGATCCGGGCTGGCGAAGGCGATGTCTATATCGCCGGTGGGGTCGAGAGCATGAGCAGGGCGCCATACTTGATGGATCGTCCGGAAAAAGCATACAGTGCAAAGCCACCACAGTTCAGAAAGTCACGGTTGTCCCCGAAAGCGATCGGCGATCCCCCGATGGGAATCACGGCTGAAAACTTAGCGGAAAAATATGAGGTCAGCAGGGAAGAACAAGATGAATTCGCTCTACAAAGCCAAAAAAATATGGCCAGAGCCGTGGAAGAGGGCCGTTTTAATGAGCAAATTGCGCCTATTTACATTCCCGTCAGAAAAGGTGATGATATCGAATTTAAATTGGATGAACATCCACGACCGCAAATAACGAAAGAAGGGCTAACCAAATTATCACCTGCGTTTTTAGAAGGCGGGTCTGTGACTGCAGGCAATAGTTCGGGATTGAATGATGCTGCATCAGCATTGGTCATCATGTCGAGGGAAAAAGCGGTGGAATTGGGGATTAAGCCTTTAGCGACGATTAGGGCACAGGCCGTTGCAGGGGTAGATCCAAATTATATGGGAATAGGACCTGTTCCCGCTATAAGAAAGGTAATGGAGAAATCAGGGCTTTCCTTAAATGAAATGGACATCATTGAAATTAATGAAGCATTCGCAGCTCAAGTCATTGCTTGCAATCGGGAGCTTGATATGAATCCCGCCAGAGTGAATGTGAACGGGGGAGCCATTGCACATGGACACCCACTAGGTGCGACGGGAGCCATCCTCATCACGAAAGCGGTTTATGAATTGAAGCGTTCTGCCGGAAGGTTTGCTCTTATTACGGCTTGCATTGGAGGCGGACAGGGAATCGCTACGATAATTGAACGTGAAGCTTGATTTTGTAAGTGTGTTTAGCAGAATACATTGAATTCCGTTAAATGGTTAGATAACACAGCATTCAGCTCTATATGCGCTACTTAGAAAACTTGTACAATGGCTGCTATACATGAACAGAAGGAGGAAATAAACTCATGACAATCACTTTAACCAATGAAATGCAGCAAATGAAGGAAATGATCCGTAATTTTGTTGAAAGGGAAGTGGAGCCCTACGCCTTACAAATTGAAGAAGAAGATGCCATCCCTGAGCATTTGGTGGAAAAAGCAAAAGACCTTGGCTTATTCGGGATAAGCATTCCCGAACAATACGGTGGAATTGGCTTAAATGCGGTAGGAAAGGCTACGGTATTAGAGCAGTTAGGAAGGACCCATAATGGTTTCGTTTCTTTAATAAGCGCTCACACCGGGATTGGCAGTACAGGTTTGGTTAAGCTTGCATCCGAACATTTGAAAAATAAATACTTGCCAGAAATGGCAGCAGGCACGAAAATTGGAGCCTTTGCTTTATCTGAACCCGGAGCGGGATCGGATGCAACCAATTTGGCAACAAGTGCAGAAAAGAAGGATGATTACTGGGTGATGAACGGGACGAAACATTTCATCACGAATGGGCCGATAGCTGATGTTTATACCGTATTCGCTCTAACTGATAAAGATAAAGGGGCAAAGGGAGGGATTACTGCTTTTTTAGTAGAAAGAGATTTTCCCGGTTTGACTGTCGGCAAAAAGGACAAAAAAATGGGGTTAAGAGGATCATATACCTCACAGGTCATTTTTGAGGATTGTATCATACCTGAAGAAAATGTGATCGGCGAAGTGGGAATGGGATATATCTCTGCCCTTAAAATTTTAGCTGAAGGGCGGGTCGGATTGGCTGCAAGATCAGTGGGATCAAGCGGTAAATTGATTGAATTATCAGCTAAATATGCAATAGAGCGCATTCAATTCGGAAAACCAATTGCGGACAACCAAGCAATTCAATGGATGCTTGCTGATATGGCAACCGAAACGGAAGCCGCAAGAGCATTGACCATGATGGCGGCACAAAAGATTGATGAAGGAGAAAAAGTGATCAAGGAAGCATCAATGGCAAAGCTGTTCGCTTCAGATGTTTTTAATCGGGTGGCGGATAAAGCGGTTCAAATTCATGGCGGAATGGGATATATGGCCGAATATCCAGTTGAACGTTTTTATCGGGATGCCCGCATAACGAAGATCTATGAAGGAACGAATGAAATCCAACGTTTAATCATTGCTAGGAATGTCTTAGAAGAGTGTTAAGTGTTTACTGTTTTATTCGGGCAGGCAGTCTATTGCCTATGAATCTGGAATTTCAAGGGGGAGGAACGAAATGGGAGAAGATATCGTAATCGTTAGTGCTGTTCGAACACCGATTGGAAGGTACGGTGGAGCATTTAAAGAGATCAGTTCCGGTCATTTGGCGAGCATAGCCATCAAAGAAGCGATCAAGCGAGCGAATATTGCAGCTGAACAAGTGGATGAAGTCATTTTAGGGGAGGTTAGGCAAACGACCGAATCCTCGAATGTCGCAAGAGTTGCAGCACTGCGCTCAGGAATTCCCGATTCGGCACCGGCTTTTACGGTAAACCGCTTATGTGCATCCGGAATGCAGGCCATCACCTCAGCAGCACAGCAAATAAGCTCAGGTCAAGCAAATATAGTCGTTGCCGGGGGTACGGAAAGTATGAGCCGTGCACCCCTTTATTTAAGAAGTGCCCGTTTTGGGGGAGACCGGACAAGGTTAGTGGATTCTAATACTGAAGCTGGACAGCAACCTCAAGAAATTTATGGGAAAAGTTTGGGGATGGGAATCACCGCTGAAAATGTCGCAAAGCGATACAACATTTCCAGGGAAGAACAAGATGCCTTTTCAGTGGAAAGTCAACGAAGAGCGGCGCAAGCGATAGAAGAAGGTAAGTTCAAAGATGAAATCGTTCCTGTCCAGGTATCTGACAGGAAGAGCACGTTTATCATTGAAACGGATGAATATCCGCGCCCGGACACTACAATGGAAAAGCTTGCAAGCTTAAAACCGGCATTCAGGGAAAACGGAACCGTCACTGCCGGTAATGCTTGTGGCCGTAATGACGGGGCAGCTGCATTGGTATTAATGAAAGCTAGTGAAGCGAAACGGTTGCAAGCACAGCCAATCGCAAAGATTGTCGATTGGGCGACTGCCGGAGTTTCTCCTGAAGTGATGGGAATTGGTCCAGTGCCAGCAGTTGGAAAACTTATGGAGCGCACCGGAAAAAAAGTAGAAGAAATTGGGCTTTTCGAATTAAATGAAGCGTTCGCTTCACAGGCGTTGGCAGTAATCAGGGATTTATCGCTAGATGAAAACAAGGTTAATGTAAATGGGGGAGCCATTGCACTTGGGCACCCAGTCGGATCGACAGGCGCCCGGATTGTGACAACGCTAATATATGAACTGAATCGCAGGAAAGAAAGATACGGAGTTGCTACACTTTGTGTTGGCGGCGGACAGGGAATGGCTATCATGATTGAAACGATATAGGCCAACGATAAAGGAGTGGAAACCCCATACGTTTCCGCTCCTTTCCGTATATAAGTTGAATTGCGCATAAGTGAGGGGGGAGAAAGATTGCCAGTTGAAGTGGAGGATATTCGGAACCAATTCGAAAGTAGTGCGTTCTTTTCACATATAGGGTTTGAAATCATTCGGTTTGAAGAAGGGAATGTAACAATAAAGCTAAACATTGAAGAACATTTACTTAATGTTAATGGAACACTGCACGGGGGCATTCATGCCACCATGCTGGATACCATTCTAGGAATGGTGACTCGTTCCGTCACCAAATCTAAAGTCGTGACGACAAGCTTAACTGTACATTATTTAGCCAGCATATCAAGCGGGGAACTATTCGCGGAAGCAAAGGTCCTTCAAAAAGGATACAAAATTGCCTTTACTGAAGGAGAAATAAAAGATACTGAAGGCAACATCATTGCAAAGGGCACAGGAATTTTTAAAATCATTCGTGATAAATGAGCCAAGGATATCAAGTCGGCTGACAAGTGACTATGCTCCATTTTAATAGAAAAGAATGAGGTGTGAAAAAATTGACTAGAGCTTGGCATGGATTTTATCCGAAAGAAACTCCTGCTGAAATTGACATTCCAACATTGTCATTATATGGACTCCTTGAACGTTCAGCCCAACTTTACCCAACCTGCAAAGCCGTAATAGATGGGGATCGGGAAATGACATTTATGGAATTAAAGGATGCCTCAGATCGTTTTGCTGTGAATTTAGACAACCGAGGATTTCAAAAAGACGATCGTATAGCAATCATGCTGCCAAATTGTCTAGAATATATCATTGCCTATTATGCCATTCATCGTTTGGGAGGTATGGTCGTTCAAGTGAACCCACTGTATCAGTCGAGTGAATTGGATTATATATTACGGGATTCAGAAGCCAATTGGTTCATTGGGCGTGAGGAACAGCGGGGAAAATTAGTGCTAACAAGTTTTTCTGATAGGTTAACGTTCATATCTGCCGAGGAATTAATGGAAACTGGAACGGATTTATCAAGGAAAGATAAGGAACTTCCTGCCCTGGCTATCGACCCCAAGGAAGCTGTGGCTGTTCTTCAATATACAGGAGGGACTACAGGGAAATCAAAAGGGGTCATGCTCACGCATTTTAATTTGATCTCGAATGTATTTCAAGACTTTGCCTTCACGGCAAATGCGCTACAACTCCAAAGGCCTGGCGAACGGATGCTTGGCTTGACCCCATTATTCCATGTGTTTGGTAATGGACGATTGAATAGTGCCATATATGCCGGATCAACTTATATCACATTAGAGCAATTTGAAATAGATAAGGTGGTAGATTTGATTCGAACACATCGGCCAACCATTTTTCCTGGTGTCCCGACCATGTATATTGCTTTACTGAATCACCCGGATATAACGGCAGACGATTTAAGCTGCTTTAAGTACTGCAGCTGTGGTTCTGCGCCGCTCCCGATAGAAATCATTCATCAGTTCGAAAAAAAATTCCGGGTTACAATATTGGAAGGTTTTGGAATGTCAGAAACATCCCCCACTACCCACCGCAATCCAGTCATAGGACAGAAAAAACCAGGAAGTATCGGAATTCCATACCCTAATACTGATGCTAAAATCGTCGATCTGAAATCAGGTGTTGATGAATTGCCAGCAGGAGAAACAGGCGAACTGATCATTAAAGGTCCGCAAGTAATGAAGGGATATTGGAAAAACTCAGAGGAAACGGCAACAGCTTTGCGAGATGGATGGCTTTACACTGGGGATATCGCGACGATGGATGAAGACGGATATTTTTATATCGTAGGCAGGAAGAAAGATATGATCATTGCAAGCGGTTATAATGTATATCCAATTGAAGTCGAGGATATTATTTATCAGCATCCAGCCGTAAAAGAGACTTGTGTTTATGGAGTACGGGATTCATACCGTGGGGAAACGATAAAAGCGGTTATAGTCTTAAAGAAAGGAAAGTCAGTCTCGGAGCAGGAAATCAGGGAGTTTTGCATGCAACGATTGGCCAGATATAAAGTGCCGCGAAGTTTTGAGTTCAGGGAGCAACTGCCAAAATCAGCTGTCGGGAAAATTCTGCGCAGAATATTAATGGAGGAAGCAACGAAGAGCCCTACTGCCGGGGAGGGATAAACATATCAGTTATCGTAAGGGAGCTCGGATGAAACCTTAAATAAGTGAAACCTTTTTTCGAGGTTCCCCTTATTTAGGGTTTATAGACGATAAAACTACTTTCCTTTTAGGGGAATTTCAAATGAAGTCCCATCCACCAATAATTCATGAGACTCACCATCCGCTATATCATCGGTAGTGAATGAAAAGGAATCGAGCCGATCTAAGTTTGCCTCGGGATCAACCAATAAACCAATTGTGCCTTTTCTCAATTCTCCTGGTTGGTAATCTGATCGACTTACTTTTTTTGTCCCTATAAAAGTATCCCCGGAATGGATGAAATTTTTAGAAGGCACATCATATGTAAGATCATCATTGAAAGTAACATTTTCCATGCTGAAGAACTGAAGTTCCTTCGAATCTTTATTTTCAACGGAATAAGTTATCTCTAGATAAGAAACCTCTTCATCGATATCCGTTTTAGACAACGCCGCCTGTTGATCGATTTCCTCCATGGATAAATTCTCTTTATAATATATCGAATAGGCCTCTTCAAAACTCAATCCCGTATAGGACTTGAGCTCCTCCTTTGCTTCATCTGTGAGTGATGATAATTGAATCCTGCGGATATCCTTGACTGTGATGGCCATCGGTGCCAATTCAAATGACTCATTGATGGACTTCGTTTCTAGTAATGTGAAAGTTCCCCAATTTTTTTGGCGAACCATATCGCCGACTTTTTTAAGATGGATCCCGCCATATTCCTCCACCTCAGGAATTTTGGATTCCTTGGCTTCCGAATTTTTCCCTTTTTCAGTTTTATCGCACTCGAAATAATTGTAGGCTATTACACTTATAAAAATAAGCAATAACCCAACTATTGCTGAAATGATACATCTTGTACGGATGCTTCATCACTCCTTGTCTTAAACCGTTGATGTCAAAGTATAATATACCATTTTTTCTGCAAATGAAGGAAAGAAGAGTGCGTGAAGATCCATCTTGTACGCACTAACTTATCCCATTATTAAAATTAAAAGAACGAGTTAATGGACTAAGCGAAAAAAAGGAAGTAACCCAGAAAAGGTAAAAAAGACTAGAATGTAAATCATCTCAAATGACTCGGTACGAAAACTTCCATGTAACCGCATACAAAATAGCTTGCTATTACACAAACAACCTGGTAATCTAATTCCAAGAATAATCTAAACGTTTACATTTTTAATGTAATTAATTTAATAATTTTTACTTGTTTTATACACACTTATTTTAAAAAATCTAAACGTTTACATTTTGAGGTGTTAAAAGATGGAGTCAAAGCCAAATATTCAGGATGTTGCAAACCTTGCAAACGTTTCTATTGCAACTGTATCCCGGGTCATTAATAACCAAGGAGGCGTTCGCAAAGTAACGGAAGAGCGGATTCTAAAGGCCATTGAGGAACTGGGCTATATTCGCAGTGCTGCAGCAAGGACCATGAAGCGAAAAGAAACGAATACAATCGGGGTCATTGTACCTGATATCATGAACCCGTTCTTTCCGCTTGTTATGGCAGGGATTGAACAAAAAGCTCGTGAAAAAGAATACTTTACTATTTTAAGCAGTACAAATGAATCTCCAAAAATCGAAGAAGAGATTGTGAGAAATTTTATTGAGCGAGGTGTGGATGGTGTGATTATCACTACTGCCAATGAAGATGGTGAACACCTAAAACTGCTTGAAGAACAGGAAATTCCTGTAGTAGCAGTTGATCGTAGCATCAAAAAATTTGAAGTGGATACTGTTCTTGTTGATAACAAGAAGGGGGCCTATCAGGCTGTCCAGCAATTGATTCTTCAGGGGCATGAAAAGATAGCAATTATTTGCGGTCCACAGAACACGACCCCTGGGCTAGAACGGTTCTTGGGTTATAAAAATGCGCTAGATGACTACAACATTGAATTGGATGAGCGATATGTCATTAATGGAGATTTCGGAGAGCAAAGTGGCTATCAGTGTACTGAAAAGCTTTTTGAGCTTGATGATAGGCCAACTGCTATTTTTTCTTCCAACAATATGATGACTATCGGATGTATGAAAGCGCTGGCCGATTTAAACTGGAGGCTTGGAAGCGAGGTGTCATTTATAGGTTTTGATGATGTGGATATAGCGACATTTTTGAGCCCGAAGCTTAGTGTAGTTGCAAGGCCAATGAATGCTATAGGAGAGATTGCCTTTATGCTTTTGCATGAGCGGATTTGTTTCAAAGGGGAGCTTCCGAAGCGGGAGTATCTATTGTCTCCCGAGCTTAAAATCAGGGATTCTTGCCGGTTAGTGGATCATACATTCTGATTATATGAAAAGGGCACTAGGAGTTTAATACATCTGGTCGCCCGCTACCTTTTTATATATTGAAAGCGTTTTATTCTAACTAAAGAAAGAGGAGAGATTAAAATGAGTACAGCAAAAATGATTGACCATACCTTGTTAAAGGCTGAGGCAACAAAAGAACAGATAGTGACTCTTTGTGAAGAAGCTAGAGAATTTGGCTTTGCTTCCGTTTGTGTAAACCCAGTCTGGGTGAAAACGGCAGCAGAGAAACTTAAAGGAAGCGATGTGATGGTATGTACAGTCATCGGTCCTCTAGGAGCCTCAACGACTGCAGTAAAAGTGATTGAATCAGAGAATGCGATACAAAATGGCGCCGAAGAAGTGGATATGGTCTTAGCGATTGGATTATTGAAATCAGGCGAATATGAGGAGGTTGAAGCTGACATTCGTGCTGTTGTTGATGCTGTTAAAACAAAGGCACTTGTTAAAGTGATCATCGAAACATCTTTACTTACTGAGGAAGAGAAGGTTCTTGCTTGCGAACTTTCAATTCGTGCAGGTGCCGATTTCGTGAAAACGTCTACTGGATTCTCAACAGGGGGAGCAACGGTTGAGGATGTTGCATTAATGCGTAGGATTGTTAAGGATAAGGCTGGCGTTAAGGCATCCGGAGGGATTCGTGACTTAAAAGATTTGAAGTCGATGGTTGAGGCTGGTGCTACTCGTGTCGGTGCAAGCTCGGGCGTGAGGATTATGAAAGGTGAAGCAGTATTGGATGGATACTGATACTTATTAAGAGTCGTATAAGCGCATTTAAAAACTATGGACACAAGGGGATGTTAGATAATGAAAAAACAAAACATAATTCAGCTGCCAGATGGTTATTTGAATCGTACACCTTTTTTTCAGTTTATCCTGTTGTCTCTGCTTTTCCCTTTATGGGCGGTAGCTGCCAGTTTGAACGATATTTTGATTGCACAGTTCAAACATGTATTTGAGTTAAGTGATTTTGCGAGTGCTTTAGTACAGAGTGCATTTTATGGAGGATATTTTCTGATAGCTATACCTGCTTCTATGGTAATCAAGAAAACTAATTATAAGTTTGCCATAATTACAGGCTTGCTTTTCTATATTGTAGGATGCTCATTGTTTTACCCGGCTTCGCATATGGCTACCTATACAATGTTTTTATTTGCAATCTTTTCCATCGCGATTGGCTTAGGTTTTCTTGAGACAGCTGCAAATACATATAGTTCCATGATTGGTCCGCGCAAATTTGCGATTCTTCGATTGAATATCAGCCAAACATTTTATCCAATTGGTGCGATTTCAGGAATTTTACTTGGGAAATACCTTGTTTTCCAAAAAGGAGCAAGTCTTGAGGCGCAATTGGCGACTATGTCCCCGGCGGAGGCACAGGCTTTTGGATTGAAAATGCTTGAAAATACTCTAGAACCTTACAGATATATGATTTTTGTCCTTATCGGTGTACTTATACTGTTTATTTTCACTAAGTTCCCGTCCTGTAAGCCGGAAGTGAAAAGCGGAAAAGTTACAGAGAAAACACCTGGAATCATTGAAACTCTGAAATACTTAGGTGGAAACAAACGATTCCGAAAAGGAATTGCTGCACAATTTTTATACGTCGGTATGCAGGTGACGGTTTGGTCATTTACCATCAGGCTTGCGCTCGATTTAAATCCTGACATCAATGAGCGTACAGCTTCAACCTTTATGGTATATAGCTTTAGTGCCTTCTTTGTAGGGAAGTTCATAGCCAATTTCTTGATGACCCGCTTCTCTCCATCTAAGGTATTGATTTGCTACTCCATCATCGGTTCAGCCCTTCTTGCGTATGTGGTGTTTGTTCCGAACATGACAGCTGTGTACGCTGCAGTTGCTGTCAGCATGCTGTTTGGACCATGCTGGGCGACGATTTATGCTGAAACACTTGAAGTTATAAAAGATAAGAAATATACAGAAACGGCAGGAGCAATCCTCGTCATGGCTATTGTAGGCGGAGCGGTCATCCCTGCAGTACAAGGGTTTGTATCTGATTTCTTCGGTTCCATGCAATTGGCTTTTCTTGTATCGATGGCATGCTTTATCTACGTGGGCTGCTATTTCTTCGGTGAAATGAAAAAGCAAAATGCAATGGTCCAGCCTTCAGAAAAGCCAGTGAAATCAGTCTGATTTAAAAATTGTCATCTGACCAGGACAGTTATAAACTTTGCTGTCCTTTTTGGATTTAATAGGAAAGGGATGGTAAGTATGATGGGGACAATAGAACTGCAACGGGACTTTTTTAAGGAAAACAAAACAGTTTTTTTTACCAACAATGAACTCAGTGTAAACTTATTCCGCTATCCATCAGGTATTGAAGCGATTGAGCTAACAAATTCAAGAGGAAGAATGGTTGTCCTCCCATATATGGGTCAGATGATTTGGGATTTGGAATTTGACGGTGTAGATCTTAAAATGAAGAGTATGTTCTCTCAACCTAAAAAGGTTGAGAGAATCGTAGATACATATGGATGTTTTGCCTTTCATTCAGGATTAATCAGCAATGGCTGTCCTGGATCGGATGATGACCATGAAATGCATGGAGAAATGCCATGTGCCGAAATGGATAGGGCTTGGCTTGAAATAACGGATATTGGTATAAAAATAATTGGTCAGACAGAGTACGTCAAAGGGTTTGGTCACCATTATCTTGCCACTCCGAGCGTTGAAATGTTCAAAGAAAAAGGTTTTATTAAAATGAGCATGAATGTGAAAAATTTATCAGGTGCAGAAATGCCACTTCAGTATATGTGCCACACTAACTATGCATATTTAGAAAATGCCGTAATGAAGCAGAACATTCCAGACGGTGTTTTCAAGCTTAGAGAATCGATTCCAGACCATGTGAAGCCGACAGAAAAATGGCTGGTTTATAATAAGAAGCTGCTAAAAGGCGAAGAATCGCTCGCAGTATTAAATAAACCGGAAATGTATGATCCGGAGATCGTTTTTTTTGCGGATGAGCTGAATCTATACCAAGAAGATGTTGAGTTTGAAATGGCTTCTCCAGATGGAGTTACTTTCTTTACAAGTTTTTCAACAGCGGAATTGAATTATGCTACAAGATGGTTATTGCACAACGCAAATCAGCATGTTGCATCATTCGTGCTGCCTGCAACATGCCGTCCAGAAGGCTTTAACGCTGCAGAAAAAGCTGGAACATTGATTACGCTTGAAGTTGGGGAAGAGAGGTCTTTCACGATTATAACCGGGAAGAAATAAGGGGGAAAAAGAAATGGATATAGCAGTAATTGGATCGAACATGGTTGATTTGATTTCATACATTGATAAAATGCCGAAAGAGGGAGAAACACTTGAGGCGCCGGACTTTAAGATTGGATGCGGGGGGAAAGGAGCAAATCAGGCAGTGGCAGCTGCCAAAATGGGCTCAAAGGTTATGTTGGTAACAAAGGTTGGCGATGATCTCTTTGCCGATAACACCATTCAAAACCTCAAAAGCCACGGAATCGATACTGAGTTTACCAAAAAAGTCAGCGGAACATCAAGCGGTGTTGCACCAATTTTTGTGGATCAAGAATCAAAAAATCGCATCCTGATTATTAAGGGAGCAAACCAACACCTGATGCCGGCAGACGTGGAGCGAGCAACTGATAAACTTAAGACATCCTCTTTAATTGTCCTTCAGCTGGAAATTCCACTTCCAACCGTTTACCGTGCAATCGAATTTGGTTATGAGCATGGCATTCCAGTCATTTTGAATCCGGCACCGGCATCAAAAGAACTTGATTTTGATTATGTGTGCAAAAGTGACTTTTTTATTCCGAATGAGAGCGAACTGGAGATTTTAACAGGAATGCCTGTAGCCTCTGATGCCCAAATTAGAGAAGCAGCGTCCGGGTTAATTAAAAAAGGAGTAAAAAATGTCATTGTGACAATGGGAAGCAAGGGAGCCATGTGGGTAACAAAGGAAAAAACTCAAACTGTCGAGTCATGTAAAGTAACTGCGAAAGATACTACTGGCGCTGGAGATGCATTTATAGGATGCTTTGCACATTTCTTTGTGAAAAATGGCGACGTACTTCATGCGATAAAAATGGCTACAGCATATGCCGCATTAAGTGTCACTAAACGGGGCACACAGTCTTCTTATCCAACTTCTGAAGAATTAGAAGAGTTTTTGAATAAGCGTGATTAACTATTGTATGTGATTCAGAAATGCCGCTTTTGTAAGCTAAACATAATCACGTGCGAAACTCACAGCTTTAGGATTGAAGTTTCTTTACAAAGAGGATTGTTAAGGTTTTTTCTAGTTGAACGCTATAAGTACTTTTAAAAAAGACTAATTATTATTAATACAAGTCGAAGTAAAGTATAGCTGGACAGATGGCAAACTATTTGTCATCTGTCTTTTCATATTCTTTTATTAAAGGAAAACTGACTTTACTATTATTCAGCTGCTCTTTCTTGAGATATAGAACGGTGAATTAACGGACGGGAAGAGTTGGACACATTGGGATATCAGGGCATTCCATTTGAACGTGAATTTCTCAGTAATTGTACAAGCCATTTTTCATAAATATCATATCTTATTACGAAGAGAGATTCGGATGAAACTGGCGAGATACTTGGCATTTTTATGGATGGAAAATGTGTATTTGTGGTTTGTTTTCAGAAAATGAATTCCAAAAATACAGCCAAAACACAATCTTTTACTTATTATCGTATCTTCTAAGTATTTATTGTTACAGCTCAATGAACCCAATCTCTCTAGTAACAAAATTTTAAAAAAAGGAGACATTTAGGGAATGTGGCCTATTAACAATGGTACGGAAAGGATACATCAGCAGAATAAAAGTACAATGTTGTCCATGCAAGAGATAAGAGCCATTGAGTCCTGGATATCTCAAATAGGGATATCCTCATTTTATAAAACAGTTGGACAAAAAATTTCTACTGCCAGTAAAACGCTAAAGTTCAAGTATAAAATGATCGGGCATGGTCTTAACCGGGTCGTCTATGATTTAAATAATGGCTATATTTTAAAAATTGCATTGTCAGAAGTAGGATTAATAAGCAATGCAAATGAAGCTTATATATATAATAACTGTAATGAGGAAGTCAAAAAGTATTTATGTCCGGTTAAGGAGCATGGGACGGGCTGGATTATCATGAAGAAGGTGGACACGAAAGTGCCGTTTGCAATCAAGGAATATACGAAACTGATCAAGTTGGAATTAAAACTCCTGAGGTACGGTATTATCCCAATAGATTTACGTTTGGATAATGTCGGATATAACGAGAATGATGAAATGGTCGTCATTGATTACGGTCTATTCACGATGGATCTCAAAAGCCCTGTGCTGCGATGGTTAGTTTGATGATTGGGATATCTTCAAGGAAATATATAATGGAGCTCACAATGAAGTGATTAGGCGAAGCGGTAAATCTTGTGCACCGTTCTTGATTTACCGAATTATCTAGATGAAAGAAGCATGTTACGAAGGATTTTTTGTGCAACATGCTTTTTTATCCGGTTTAAAGGACCATAATTGATGACACAACGCTTGCCACCTTTTTATCATTTTGAAATAAATCTGCCAGTACATAAGCTGTTTTTTTTCCAATTCGGTCTACTTTTGCTTCAACCTGTACCTCTCCTATTCTTACTGGTCGATGAAAGGTAGTATGTAAATCAATCGATGCGAAGGATTGTTCGATGCTTAATTTAGATGAAATCGCATAAGCCATTATAATATCTGCTGCAGAAGTGACAAATCCCCCCATTGCTACACCATTTCCGTTTATGAATCTTTCATCCACTTTCCATAGTCCCCTAGCAATTCCATCCTGTGCATAATTTGCTTCAATCTGCAACGTTAAATCACAATTCGGAGGCTGTTTCCCTTCCGTTATAACTTGTAAAAGTTCGTGTCCTTTAGATGGTTCCCCCATTAAATAGCCCCCCTTGAATAAGTTGAAACTACTGAATATTCTAACATAGATCTTAATGTCAATGAAGTTGTTAACTTTACAAATAAAGTAATTAAAGATTGAAATCACTTATGAAAGATTTAATGTTATATGAATTTCTAAAATGAATAAAAGGTTTTCTCTGTTATCGCAGTTGTTACGAATTTTGGAGGAACACCTTCAAGTTTGTTGACAAAAGGGGCTCGGAATGGTCAGACACAGAACCATGAAATGTTATTTGGTGGTGGAATTGATTTCCACTCCAGGTCCCGCGGGCGGTCCCGGGAGCCTCCTCGGCTTCCGCCTGCGGGGTCTCCCCTAGACACGCTTTTCCCGCAGGAGTCTCGCACACCCGCTCCAATCAACTTTGTATAAAAAATTCAGATAGAAACCCTTTTGTCTAAAAAGGTGGTTTCGGAACAGTCTTACCCCGATCCATGATTTTAAAAGAAAACTTGGTTATCGTTCATGTTTTTTTACTTTTTTAAATAGATGAAACCCTCATTGGATATTTGAAATCAACGGGACCGCCTTTTTAATAAAAAACTGCAGTCTGTACTCATTCCGAACCAAGTTTAAGAACAGGTTGTCCTAATGGTTTTTTCTGTAATCCTCATTGGATTGAAGAAATTTGCGACACTCCTGCCGAATAACTGGCTAGCCGAGACCCCGCAGGCGCTTGCGTCGAGGAGGCTCGGCAGACAGTCGGCGGAAAGGGAGCGGATTTCTGAAATCAACGGGAATTTTTTTAAAATAAAAAACTGCAGGCAAAACGGTCTTTTATTCGAATTTGTCTAAAGTCTACTTTCTTAATAGTCATTTTTTTGCTTACTATCTGATGGCAAATTGGTGCTTGAAATTTGAAGTTAATAATTATCAAAAAAATCAAAAAATCTTCTTTTTTTTCTAATTAAATTGTGATAGTGTATAAAACAAAGAAGTATTACCTTCATCATTTTCTTAAGAAGAAGCATTTAATTCATCAGAAAGGAGTGATATTGTGGAAAATCTTCCATTTAAATTATTAGTGAAAGAAAGATTTGACCATCTATCGACAGGTCAAAAAAAGGTTGCCGCTTACCTGATTGAAAATTTGGATCAAGCTGCCTTTAAAACGGCTTTTCAAATTGGGCGGGAAGCGGAGGTTAGTGAAACGACGGTCATTCGGTTTTCCTATTCATTAGGATTTGAAGGGTTTAGTAAAATGCAGGACAGAATTCAAAAACAGCTGCTGCACCAAACTCAAACGGATATATCCAATAGTGATTCCATTCTTAGCATTGATGACAAGCAAGATCCATTTACCAAAGTGATAGAAAACGAGGTTCATATTTTAAGGCATCTATTAGATCATACGAACGTTCAGGATATATGGAAAGCGGTCGATGTCCTGATTCAGGCTGACCAAATATTAATTGCAGGGCATCGGATTTCCCATGCCGCCGCCTATTGGTTCTCATATACGCTAAGTTCATTAAGGGAAAATGTAAGTTTATGTTCACCAACAGGTGACTTCTATGAAAAGTTTTGTAATCTCACTAACAAGTCTGTGATAGTTGTATTTTCACTTCCAAGATATGCGAATGAAACATTAAAAGTTGCGGAGTGTGCAAAAGAACAAGGAGTTTGTTTAATTACAGTTACAGACCGCCTCCTGTCACCTGTTGGCCGCATCTCTGATATTGCACTGACAACTGAAGAAAACGCAGAAACCGGAACGAATTCAATCGCTTCCGTCATTAGCTTATTGGACTTGGTTATTGCAGGCATACATCAAAAAGACGCAAAACGGATATATACCCATCAGCAAAAATTAGAAAGGCTATATTCGAGTTATGAAGTGTTTAATGAATGAGTGTAAATTCATGTAAAGGGGGAGGTGCATCATAATGAGCCCGATTCAATATATTGATCAGCATCAAGAAACATTGATAAAGTCCTACCATGACCTGCATTCCTTGGCTGAGCCAAGCTGGCAGGAGGAAAGAACGTCTAGCTATATTTTAAAATGTCTTAGGGAAGCGGGAATAACCGTAAAAACATTTCAGAATCATTATGGAATCATTGCCGAGATTCCAGGCATCTCAAGTAAGGTTGTGGCATTAAGGGCTGATATGGATGCGCTTGTTCAGGAAGTAGATGGAGTTGTAAAGGCAAATCATTCATGTGGACACGACGCACATAGCACAATGGTTTTATATACAGCATTGGCCATTGCCTCCAGCGGAATCCGGCCTAAACACACTCTCCGATTTATATTTCAGCCTGCGGAAGAAAAAGGGGAAGGCGCTCTTCAAATGATCAATGATGGCGCGTTGGAGAATGTTACATATTTATTCGGGATACATGTAAGACCCAGTACGGAGGTTCCTTATATGAAGGCTTCCCCCGTCATTGTCCATGGCTCAGCCGAAACAATAAGGGGAACAATCAAAGGCATTCAGGCCCATGCATCCCGTCCGCAAGATGGAATAAATGTAATCGAGGCAGCAGCTTTGCTTGTCCAAAAATTACAGCAGATTAATCTGGAAACCGAAACTCCTTATTCCATCAAAATGACTCAATTTGAAACAAACAACAAAGCATCAAACGTCATCCCGGAAACAGCTGTCTTTGCTATTGATGCCAGAGCGCAGTCTAATGCTGTAATGAATGAATTGAATCGCTTAACGAAGGATGCTATTGACCAGACAATGAAACAAACTGAATCATCCATCTCCTGGTCTGCGGAAGAATTTGTCCCCGCTGCGACCTTGCATGAAAAAGCGATAAAGCTGGCTGGGGCCGCAATAGGAGATATCCTTGGGGCGGAAAATGTCGTTCCGGTCTGTGTTTCTCAAGGAGGCGAGGATTTTCA
Source organism: Peribacillus sp. NPDC096447 (assembly GCF_044762725.1). Classification (NCBI taxonomy): domain Bacteria; kingdom Bacillati; phylum Bacillota; class Bacilli; order Caryophanales; family Bacillaceae; genus Peribacillus; species Peribacillus sp. NPDC096447. The sequence continues at coordinate 452,223 of NZ_JBIWEV010000003.1, read as the reverse complement.
TTTTTATACAGCCAAAAATCCTGAATTAACAGCAACCATGATAGGGTTAGGCTGCGATTTAACGCCTGGTCTGCACCATCCGGATATGATGTTTAATTTAAAAGCACTTATTTATGGAACGAAGATTTTAATTAACACAGTAATGATTACGGCAGGAGAATAAAATTTTTCACTAAAAAAATTAATGAAGGGGTGTTTTATGGAAAATACCGCACAAACATCACAAACCGGGGACCAAACAGCTGCTGAAGAAAAACAACTGGAGCGAAAACTCAAACCAAGGCATCTTTCAATGATCGCAATCGGCGGAACCATTGGAACAGGGCTATTTTTAGCAAGCGGTTCCATTATTCATACTGCGGGTCCTGGAGGAGCTGTAGCTGCCTATATAATTGCCGGAATCATGGTTTACTTCCTGATGACAAGCTTAGCCGAAATGGCTGCCCTTATGCCTATCACAGGCTCTTTTAGTACCTATACATCAAGGTTTGTCGATCCGGCTTTAGGATTTGCGATCGGTTGGAACTATTGGTATAACAATGCAATCGTAGTCGCGTTGGAATTAGCAGCTTCCTCCCTTATTATGAAATATTGGCTTCCTTCTGTTCCGGGCATCATTTGGAGCGCATTATTTCTTGCACTCATATTTGGCCTGAATATTTTATCGGTAAAAGGATATGGAGAATCAGAATTCTGGTTTGCCATTATAAAGGTTTTGACGATTATCATCTTTATAGCAGTAGGGTTATTAATGATTGTAGGAATCATGGGAGGGGATGCCGTAGGTTTTGAAAATATCACCAAAGGGGAGGCACCGTTTAAGGGAGGCTTTTTATCCATTATAAGTGTCTTTATGGTGGTCGGGTTTGCCTTTCAAGGCACCGAGTTAGTAGGAATTGCAGCCGGCGAGAGTGAAAACCCAAGAAAAAATATACCAAAGGCCATTAAGCAAATCTTCTGGAGACTGCTCCTGTTTTATGTATTGGCAATAATCGTGATTGGGTTTTTAATAAGCTATAATGATCCGCGTTTGTTAAGCTCGGATATTGAAGATATTGCGATAAGTCCCTTTACGCTAGTTTTTCAAAACGCTGGGCTTGCCATCGCTGCCTCCGTTATGAATGTGGTCATTCTTACTTCCGTTCTTTCTGCGGGCAATTCGGCCATGTACGGAGCTTCTCGCGTGCTTTGGGTGCTGGCGAAAGAAGGCAAAGCCCCTTCGTTTCTAAAAAAAGTGAATTCAGGCGGCATTCCAGTGAACGCTGTGTACTTTTCTACCATCGTTGGGATGGCAGCTTTCCTGACCTCTTTTTTCGGTGAAGGCACGATTTATACTTGGTTATTGAATGCTGCAGGATTATCCGGCTTTTTATCCTGGCTAGGAATTTCGATTACACATTATCGATTCCGGAAGGCATATATTGCACAAGGAAGAGATTTGAAAGATTTGCCTTATGTATCAAAATGGTATCCATTCGGTCCAATATTAGCGACATTTTTATGTGTTACGGCTATCCTGGGACAAAATTACTCTGCATTTTTCGGTCCTGAGATTGACTGGTATGGAATTTTAATTTCTTATATCGGGCTTCCTTTATTTTTCCTGGCTTTTCTAGGTTATAAAATCGTAAAGAGAACAAAAATGATTCCATTGCAAGAGGCTGATTTCAGTAAAGTGGAATAATTTCTTTTGTTAAAAAATAAGAAAGTATTTCGTAAACATAAAGTATTTAAATGATAGCTCCAGCGCCTTGCACGATAAGCCGTCAGCTGTGGAACTTACTTGTACATCTTTTGTTGGGTCGATTAAGGCGCTTGTGCTTTTCAGAGGAGGTTAACCATGACGAATACACATGAAATTTCAATTCGTTCTCTTCATCGAATTGAAGAGCTAGAGGAAGTAAGAAGGCTAGAATCCGCCATTTGGGGAGAAACCGACTCAATCCCTTCACACCAAACCATAACTGCTGTGAAAAACGGCGGTTTGGTTATAGGAGCTTATTGCGAGGAGAAGCTGATTGGATTTCAATACAGCTTTCCGGGATTCAATGGGAAATCAGCCTATCTGTGTTCACATATTCTAGGAATAGATGAGCAATTTCGCAACAAAGGTATAGGGGAGAAGTTAAAGTCAGCACAACGTGAGGAGGCGATAAAGCTCGGCTATTCCCTTATTACCTGGACATACGATCCTTTAGAAAGTGTTAATGGGTACTTAAATATAGCCAAGCTTGGCGGGGTATGTTCCACATATATACCAAACTGCTATGGTAAAATGGAAGATCTTTTAAACAGCGGAATTCCTTCTGACCGCTTTCTTGTCGAATGGCATATTGGTAAAAAGGAGAAAACGGATTCTAGCGGACAGGGAATACCGTTGGACTTTGTGATGGAAAACTCGCTTATCCAATGGGATGCCATTGAAGAGGGTGTGCCTGTTCCTTCTTACACTCTTCCGCTGCCTGAACAAGAATGTGATACAGCTTTTGTGGCCATTCCAAAGGACTTCCGAACAATAAGAGTCACAAATATTCAAGCGGCCAATGAATGGCGGATGAAAACGAGGGACATTTTTAGCAATTTATTTCAGCAAGGATGGCAGGTAACAGGGTTTATTAAGAATTCCATGACGGAAATTCCCGTTCAGTTTTATGTGCTATCAAGGAAATAAGCAGGTTCATATTAATGAATTAACAATAGGCTGCTGTCAGCTATTGAAAAAGACTGGGGTAAATAGTTTTATCCCCAAAAGGAGAATCTACTAGTGAAAATTAAACAAGTTATTTTAAGGCATCTGAAGCTTGACTTGCTTCACCCCTTTACAACTAGCTTTGGGACGGAATACAATCGGGATTTTATCCTTGTGGAAGCAAAAAGCGATGATGGCATTTCCGGTTGGGCTGAATCCGTTGCGATGCTCGACCCTCTGTATAATGAAGAGACCTTAAAATCAAACTGGCATATACTCGAAGATTATCTAATTCCAATTATCCTTAAAAATGAAATCAAGCATCCTGATGAAATTTCCGAAAAATATTTCACCCATATTCGCGGCAATTATATGGCAAAAGCCGCTTTAGAGGGGGCTGTTTGGGATCTGTATGCTAAAAAACAGGGTGCTTCTCTTTCAAATGTGTTAGGTGGAACAAAAAAGAAAATTGAAGTGGGGGTAAGCATCGGAATAAAGGATTCGATTGATTCGACCCTAGATATAATTGAAGCTCGTCTCGGTGAAGGCTATAAACGCTTTAAACTAAAAATCAAACCGGGCTGGGATGTTGAATTAATAGACAAGGTCCGAAAAGTATATCCTGAAATCCCGCTCATGGCAGATGCAAATTCAGCTTATACCTTACAAGATATAGACCGGTTATCCGCCTTGGATGATTTTAATTTAATGATGATTGAACAGCCGCTTGCCTATAATGATATCATTGACCATGCAGATTTACAGTCAAGGTTAAAAACACCTATTTGCCTGGATGAAAGCATTCACTCATTAGAGGATGCAAGGAAAGCTATTAAATTGGGCAGCTGTAAAATTATTAATATCAAAATTGGCCGTGTCGGAGGTTTGACTGAATCCAGGAAAATCCATGATTTATGTCTTGAACATGAAATTCCGCTATGGTGTGGGGGAATGCTGGAATCAGGTATTGGAAGAGCTCATAATATTGCAATCACTTCACTGCCAAACTTCACTCTTCCCGGCGATACCGCAGCTTCCTCCCTCTATTGGGCAGAAGATATTACTGACCCTGAAGTTACAGTGGAAAACGGAATAATCAATGTTCCAGAATTGCCCGGTATTGGCTTTGAACCAAGCATGGAAAAAATCAATAAGTATACTATACACAGTCAAATCTATCATTTAAGTTAGAATGTTGATAGAAACGGCTAGGGTAGTTACTTCCTGCAACATATATGTTCCTTACATATAGGCATGATTCCCGATAAAGGGAGCATGCCTTTTTTATCTGCCATTCATTTGCCATTTAAAATATATTGTAATTCGACTTTCTGCCATGTATTGAACTCCTTTATCCAAGTTTCGTATGAAGTGGTTTGGTCCAACCGTTATGAGATCTACTTTATCTAGATATCCGACTGTTTCAATCCTTCTGGGACACTGTTTGCTTAGCAATGTCAAAACAGGACATCGGCGGAAGGGAAATAGTAAGGTAGTTCGGATGTACAAAAAAGAGGGAGAGGGAGCTATGAAGAAAAAATTACTTACTAGTTTGGTAGTATTGGCAATGGCCTTGGGATATCTTTTTCCACCGCTTCAGCATCTGCTGGAGGTTTTCACCACCCCGAAAGCTGGGATAAAAACTCTATTTTGCGGAAGGACACTCATGGGGTGGAGTCAGAAATATGCAGTATATCCTGAATGTCATGAGTTTTTATACGGATTCTGCAGTGGTTGACGTTGAGGTTGGCCCCCAGACGTGGGATAGCTTCTCGCAATATATTAAGAAGAATGGCAATGAAACATATGGAGCAGGCGGAAACATGGGACTCAGAATTAAATGGAAGTACGACAATTCCTCCTATACATCGGGCTCTATAGCCTATATTTACGGTAATGGAGATACATTAAGCGACCAATATCGATTGTATGCAAATTAAGATACAGGAAATTCCTTTCATATGAAACCGTGTCCACAAATAGGCACGTTTTTATTTTTTGCTTTCACAAGTTGATTGTATTTGTAAACTCCTGTTTCCTTCTGGTCATTGTGTGGTCTGATTTTTGATTCCCTTCTAAATAAATGATATTCCTTCCAAAAATCAGTTTAAGTCCAAAAACATAAAAGCTAGTAATGATGTTACTGCTGACGATAATGAAAAAATCCATAATCCTTCTGATCCATAGGAGGTTATTTTTTATACTCAATTTAAAATTTGATACTATTGAAATTTCACTTTCTCACTTATTGCCTATTAATAAAGATGTTGATATGATCCATTTTTTCGATAGGCAGGACCTTTAATATCCATTCATTTTAAATGGAAAAATGGTAAAGTTAGAGGGAATGAAGTTTTCTTTAGAATACTGACCCTCTCCAAGCGGTTGTAGCTGCCGAATGGAAGGAGGGAAATTAAAAAGTTAATATATGATATAAGACTTAGAAAGTAATTTACAAAAAGTATTTGCAGAGGAGTAGCGCATATGGACAATTACTTATCAATCAGTGAAATGGCTTCCATTCACAGTATCTCAAGGCAAACACTCATTTATTACGATAAAATCGATCTATTTAAACCGGTACATATAGATGAACATGGTTATCGGTACTATAGTGCAGTTCAGATTCCATTTCTAAGGGAAATTTGCTTTTTGAAGTCGATTGGCATCAAACTGAATGATATTAAGGAACATATTGGAAATCGTAATTTAACCACTGCCATGTCACTTTTGGAATTTCATCAAGAATTCATTGATAAAGAAATAAATGCCTTGATGAATACACGTACATTTATTCAACAGAGATTAATGAAATATTCCGAAGCCAAAAATATTAAAAGTGAATTGGATAAACCTATTATAGAAGAATTTCCTAAAAGACATGTCTTATTTATTCCATTTGAAAATGAATTGTGCCGAGAAGAATTACATTTAACGCTGATGAAAGCTTGGAATGTATTAAGTAAACATGAGATGCTTCCATCAGAGGGATTTGGCACGGTTATTTTAAAAGATAAGCTTGGAACGGATGATGTTTTCGAGGGTGCGGGAATATATACTTCATTACCCTTTATAGATCCTGATATGGATAACATGATGACGTTGCCTGCTGGGCAATATGCATGTGTGTATAAATATGGAATGCCATATAACATTGAGTTTATAAATGAATTGGTTCATTGGATCAGTGAAAATCACTATAGAATTATAGGGGACGTTGTGGACGCTTGCTTATTGGATACGACCTTTTACGAGAATGATAGTAGTGTTGATTTTTGTCAGCTGCAAATCCCTGTAGAGAAAATTACTTGAATTTTCAAATATCCATTGACTGTATAGTAGAAATACACTTTAGAATACAGTTGTAACCGATACCATATAGGTTATTTGAATTTGAATGATACATAGGATACTTGTCATAAAGTGATAGGGGGATTTTTAATGTCTGAAAAAATGAATAAAGTGACAGATTTACGTTCTGCCTTGGAACTACTGAAGTCGATTCCAGGACAATTGATTGAAACGGATGAACCAGTCAATCCTCATGCTGAATTATCTGGGGTGTATCGTCATGTCGGTGCTGGCGGGACAGTGATGCGTCCAACTAAAATCGGACCTGCCATGGTTTTCAATCATGTTTTGGGACATGAAGATTCAAGCGTGGTGATTGGACTTTTAGCCAGCCGGGAGAGAGTCGGTCACATGCTGGATACAAAACCTGAGCGGCTCGGGTTCCTTTTAAATGAAGCTGTAAAAAATCCCATTGATCCAATCACCATTTCGAATGATAAAGCGAAATCTCAAGAAGTGGTTCACTATGCAGAAGATCCCGATTTCGATATCAGAAAATTAATACCTGCGCCTACGAATACAGAGGAAGATGCAGGTCCGTATATCACCATAGGCATGTGCTATGCCTCCGATTCAGAAACCGGTGAATCTGATATAACGATACACCGATTATGTTTACAAAGTAAAGATGAGATGTCCATGTATTTTGTTCCTGGCCGCCATTTAGAAGTTTTTCGTGAAAAGGCTGAAAAAGCAGGAAAACCGTTACCCATTTCCATTAGTATCGGTGTTGACCCTGCTATAGAAGTCGCTGCTTGTTTTGAAGCACCTACGACTCCCCTTGGCTTTAATGAGCTGAGTGTAGCAGGGGCGATCAGGAAAGAAGCGGTAGAATTGGTCCAATGCTTGACCATTGATGAAAAAGCTATCGCGAATGCTGAATATGTAATAGAAGGGGAATTGGTCCCCGGAGTGCGTGTTCGGGAAGATCAAAACACCAATACTGGAAAGGCAATGCCGGAATTCCCTGGTTATACAGGTTCAGCTGTTGCGGATCTGCCTCTAATCAAAGTGAAAGCCGTAACGCACCGAGTCAATCCAATCATGCAAACAGTTATTGGTCCAAGTGAGGAGCATGTGAATATGGCTGGCATTCCAACTGAAGCAAGCATTCTGCAAATGGTGGAAAAGTCCATGCCAGGCAAATTACTGAATGTTTATGCCCATACTTCAGGAGGAGGTAAATACATGGCTGTTCTTCAATTCAAGAAAAGTCAGCCAAGTGATGAAGGGCGCCAAAGACAAGCTGCACTATTGGCGTTCTCTGCCTTTTCTGAACTTAAGCATGTATTCATCGTGGATGAAGATGTGGATCCCTTCGATAGCAATGATGTTTTATGGGCGTTAAATACTCGTTACCAAGGTGATGTTGATACGGTTTTCATTCCTGGAGTGCGCTGTCATCCCTTAGATCCTACACAAGATCCCGCATACAGTCCTACCATTCAGGAAAAGGGGATTTCCTGTAAGACCATTTTTGACTGCACAGTACCATTTCATTTAAAAGATGAATTTAAAAGGTCCGAATTTAAAGAGGTTGATCCAAGTCGATTTGTGCCTGGATTTTCCAATGCATAAGTATAAAGTCTCGATTCAATGACTAAGGAGGGGAATTAATGAAAATCATTGTTGGGATAACAGGAGCGACTGGAGCCATTTTCGGAATTAGGATTCTTCAGATGCTTAAAAGCAGTGAAGTGGAGACCCATTTAATCATGTCCCCGTGGGCACATGCCACCATTCAACATGAAACATCATATTCTGTTAAAGACGTGGAAGGATTAGCTGATCATTCCTATTCTTACAAAGATCAAGCAGCAAGAATATCAAGTGGGTCATACCGAGTTGATGGCATGATCGTAGCACCTTGCAGTATGAAAACACTAGCTTCCATTCGCATGGGACTAGCGGATAATTTATTAACGCGATCTGCTGACGTCATGTTGAAAGAAAGAAAAAAATTATTACTAATGACAAGAGAAACCCCTTTAAATACGATTCATTTGGAGAATATGACGGAGCTCTCCAAAATGGGGACCATTATATTCCCTCCGATGCCAGCCTTCTATAATCATCCTGAGAATGTTAATGATATCATTGACCATCTGGCTTATCGGGCGTTAGATCAATTTGAAATCGATACTGACGGTGCAAAACGTTGGGACGGAATGAAATATCGCACCAAAATATAACAGATTACTAGGGAATTAAAGAAAGAGGTGAAAAAATGAATGGGATGGAAATGCCAGTAGAGGTATTCGACTTGTTAAATGGTAAAGAACTTGTCGACAAGCAGCATGAAGCCATGATGCTGTTGACGGTAAGTGAAGAAGGATGGCCACATACTGCAATGATTAGCGTGGGTGAGATCGTAGCGGTAAGCAGGAACGAATTAAGGATCGGCCTATGGCCGGATACTTCGACTACAGCCAATGTCATTCGTACCCATAAAGCTACACTGGTTTTGTTTTGGAAAGGTAAAGCACAATATATTCGCCTTTCATTAGAGAGATTTAAAGAGCTGCCAAATGTCCAATACAAAAGAGAAAGATTCCACGCCCAAATAGTAGAGGCACGGGAGGATATGTCTAAGTATGCTGAAATAACCTCTGGAATTAAAATCGACTTGAAAAACCCTAAAGAAGTTGTTGAACGTTGGAGTGAGACCATAGAGGATCTCCTTCAATAAAATTCCCAGGTACCGACTTTAAGTTACTGAGAAATCGAAATTTTCAAATTATGATTGAAATAAATAGAAGTTCATGTAAAATGGAATCATTACATGTATTTATAACTTGCCTATTCATTAACCATTAAAAAAAGACCTTTTTTAATGAAAATTAATGAACGGACTGGCTATCTTAATTTCTCGATCAAGTTGCCTTGATGGTGAAGTTAAGATAGCTTTTTTTATTAAATATGCTGGTTGGTTTATGTTAATAATCATGGAAATGGAGGAGTGACACTATGGAAATGTATGTAAAGGAATTGGGGAACCAAAGAATTCAAATTGCAGATTATCCTGGAAGGAAAGGGCCAATCATCGCCATACATGGTTTAACGGGTAATCATAAGCAAATGCATTATTATGCAGAAATGTTAAAAGGCGAGTACAGAGTCATCTCGATTGACTTAAGCGGGAGGGGAAATAGTTCGAGGGCAGATGTGCAGACTTCTCTTTTCAAACATGCAGAAGATGTAATTGAGTTAATTCAAGAGTTAAAGATTAAAAATCCGATTTTGATCGGATATTCAATGGGAGCCTTCATCTCAAGCATTGTAGCCAGCAAATTAACCTCGGTACAGGCCCTGATATTATTGGATGGTGCGGCCAATTGCTCTCAACAGCAAAGGGACATCGTACAACCATCACTAGGCCGATTAAGTAAAGAATATGAATCTCAGGAAAGTTATATTGCAGAAATTAAGGAAATCTATAGCCGTTTGGGTATCAAATGGACGGATCACCTGCAAAGTGTGGCGGAGTATGAGATTCATGAAGTGGATGGTCACTGGGAGAATAAATCATCAGAAGATAGCATTCTTAGGGATTTTGATAGTTTTTATTCTTTTGTCCCTAAAGAAGTTTGTAGACAAATTTCCTGTAAAACCTTATTGGTGTATGCCAGTGGGAAAATAGGGGAATTTCCTCCATTATTTTATGAAGAAGCCTATACTGATACGAAGAAAAATACGCCTGATATCGAAACGATCGTTTCTACATGTAATCACTATACAATGGTGTTTGAAAATAGAGTGGAGATTAACGAAGGAATAAAATCTTTTTTAAAACGAATTTGATTTTTTGTAGTTATTTTTAAAAAAGATATTGAAATTAACAGAAAATAGTGTAATATTAAGAATATATAATAAACTTAATTATTGCCTATTCATTAGCTATTAAAAAATAACCTTTTTTAATAACAACTAGTGAACAACTGGCTACCTTAAACACCTGCTGTCAATTATTGATAGTAATGTTTAGGGTAGCCATTTTTGTCGTGATAATGTAAACGCTTAATGAATTTGGGGGTTTTATGGTTGAAAATCATTGATTTAACATTGGAACTTTACGATGGTCTAGTTACAAATAATGATTTACCTGCAATAGGCATTAAAGATGAACCTCTTGAACAAAAGGGGAAATCTGATTCACTTCCTAAAGGATACCGTTCCAAGTTGATTTCTTTTTCTGACCATAGTGGGACACATGTCGATGTGCCTTCACATTACTTTAAAAACGGGGAGTCGGTTGAAAACATCAATCTGAAGAATATGTTTGGGGATGCTCTCATACTGGATGTAAGCATGTTAAAAGCGACACATGAACCTGTTACGAAAGCTTTACTTGAAGAGGCGGAACGCAGGCAGGGGGTGTATGTAGAAAAAAACGATATTGTCCTCATCAGGACATGGGGGAAATCATGGGGGGAAGAAGGCTTTTTTGAAGCGCAGGCCTTAGATGATAGTGTGGCCCAATGGTTTATTGAAAAGCAAATACATATTGTCGGGTTGGATTTGCCAAATGCCGATTTGAACCAGGATTCAGAAAGTGGAATTCATCAAAAATTACTGAACCATGATATATATATCGTTGAAAATCTGGTGAATCTTGAAAAACTACCTAAGCATTCTCGCTTTCTTTTTTTCGGGATCCCTTTAAAACTAAAAAATGCAACAGCCTCACCTATAAGGGCACTATCGATACTTGATTCACAATTAATTTAAAGAGGTGCAGACGAATGAGCGAGGGATTATTGTATTTCAAAAAAGTTTATGATGCCGTACCAGGCTGGGTGCAAAAAATGCACGATTATAGCCCCAATGCACTTGATCACTATACCAACTTACGCAGTAACATCATGCAAGAGGGAGCCTTGACGAAGAAGGAAAAAGATATTTTACTGGTAGGCATGAATGCTGCGAGGTTGTATGAACGGAGTATGGTTTACCATACCAAAGGGGCAATCGATGGCGGGGCAACAATACCGGAACTTGTGGAATACCTAATTGTTTCTTACTTATATAACGGAACAGAAGCATTAAAAACAGGAATGAAGTCTTTGGAGTATGCTCTTACACTTAAAGACATTCGATATCCCGAAATAAGTGGCCATCAAGGAACAGCAGAAGAAATCCTGCTTTATATGATTGAACTATTAGGGGATGAGGAGACGGGATTCGTCTCGAATGTTTTGAAACTGGTTAAATCGGAAGACCAAAACTCCCTCAAAAATTATATATTAAGTGATTCAGTGGTTTCAAAAAGGCTAAAACATCTCCTGATGACAGGAATATTCATTACAGAATTAAAAGGGGAACAGGTTGGGGAATGGATGGAGGCGGCAAGGTTAAATGGAGCTTCGGAAGAACAATTAGCTGAAGTGGGGCTGATTTGCTTATTGACTGCTGGAATACCTGCTTGGTTTGAGGCAAGTGATTCATTGATTGAAAATAAGTAACGTGAGATTGGTGGGGAAAACATGACGAAAGTACATCATGATATGGAAGCAGCTTTATCTTGTGTGAAGAACGGTCATACATTAATGGTAGGTGGATTTGGCTTGATCGGTGCCCCTCTTACATTAATAGATGGTTTGGTCAAAAAGGATGTAGCAGGCTTGACAGTAATCAGTAACAATTTAGGCGAGAAAGGAAAAGGTCTGGGAGTTCTCCTAAGTCAGAAGAAAATAAAAAAGGCGATTGGTTCTTATTTTACAAGCAATCGTGAAATTGGGGAGTTTTACCAACGTGGTGAAATTGAATTAGAACTATTGCCACAGGGGACATTAGCGGAATCCATTCGTGCTGGCGGTGCTGGCATTGGCGGTTACTATACGAAAACGAGTGTAGGCACCGATTTAGCTAAAGGAAAAGAAGAAAGGGAAATAAATGGGGCTACATATATTTTTGAACCTGCCATAAGAGCAAATGTAGCTTTGATCAGGGCATGGAAGGCAGATACACTTGGTAATCTTGTTTATTATAAAACGGCTCGAAACTTTAATCCGGTCATGGCAACGGCCGCAGATGTCGTAATTGCTGAAGTGGATGAGATAGTTGAACCTGGAGAACTCCCGCCAGAGGAGATTGTAACACCGCATCTATTCGTCGATGGAATTATTAAGGCAAAGAAAATCCTGACGAAGGAAGGTGTCAAAGGTTATGAGTGACAAAGAATTCATGCAAAATATGATAGCAAGACGCGCGGCAAAAGAATTGACGGGTCCTTGTATAGTGAACCTTGGAATCGGGATTCCGACCTTGGTTGCAAAATACATTGATGATGAAAATGTTTTTTTCCATACGGAAAATGGATTATTAGGGGTTGCAGAAGTTGATGAAGATCAAATCGATCCCAATTTAGTTAATGCAGGCAAGTTACCGGTAGGGGAATCGATTGGTGCATCATTCTTTAATAGTGCAGAATCGTTTGCAATGATCCGTGGAGGACACATTGATGTTGCCATCTTAGGTGTTTTGCAGGTAGGTCAAACAGGGGAAATTGCAAATTGGGCGGTACCTGGCAAGAATATCATGGGTGTTGGAGGAGCGATGGACCTGTTGGTTGGCGCCAAAAAAGTGATCGTGACCATGACTCATACAAGTAAGGAAGGTAAAAGTAAAGTTTTAAAGAAATGCACCTACCCGATTACTTCCACTAGAAGCGTTGACTTGATCATCACCGAGTTGGCTGTCTTTGAAGTTATTGACAAACAGTTGAAATTGATTGAATTAATGCCAGGAATAACGATTGAAGAAGTAAGAGCAAAAACAGAAGCGGATTTTATCTATTAAATGTTAAAAAGGTGGATTAAATGAAAATACGTTCAGTTGATGTATACATTATTGATTTACCCACAATTCGTCCTCATCAGCTTGCCATGCATACGATCGTGGAACAAACGATCATTCTTGCCCGTGTTTTGGATGAAGAGGGTGCGGAAGGTTGGGCGGAAGTGGCAACAATAGGCGGGGCTTCATATGGTGAGGGGACGCCTGAGGCGATCAAAGTGAATATTGATACATATATCGCCCCGCTTATCATTGGTAAAAACCCCGTCCATTATGACAAAATCATGCATGAAGTTTCACTAAATGTTAGAGGGAATAATTTTGCGAAGGCTGTCGTTGAATCAGCCATGGTGGATTTAGTAGCCAGAAGGAGAAACATCCCTGCTTATGAATTATTCGGTGGACAAATTCATAAATCATTGCCGGTGGCATGGACATTGGCAAGTGGGGATACAAATAAAGATATCGAAGAAGCGAAAGAATCCCTACATCAAAAACGTCATAATATCTTTAAATTGAAAATTGGCAAAGGGAATCCATATAAGAATGTGGAGCATGTATTGAAAATTATTGAAGCCGTGGGAGATCAAGCACGCATTACGGTTGATGTTAATCAGGCATGGGATGAAACAACGGCTACGTATTGCATTGAAGCTTTACAGGAAGGCGGGGTTTCCATGGTCGAACAGCCGCTGCCAGCTTGGGATAATGAAGGGATGTCAAGATTGACCAATCGTTTTAAGGTCCCGATCATGGCCGATGAGTCATTGAATTCTTTACAAGATTCATTCCAAATAGCTAAACATAGAGCAGGTAATTCGTTCGCCTTGAAAATATGTAAACATGGCGGGATGACCCAAACGAAAAAAGTGGCTGCAATTGCTGAAGGCGTAGGTTTTGGTTTGTATGGGGGAACGATGATTGAATCATCATTAGGCACGGCCATTTGTGCACAACTTTATTCAACCATTCCCCAATTTGAATTCGGTACCGAATTATTTGGTCCGTTACTTTTCAAAGAAAATATTACGCTAAACGAAATAAAATATGAGAATTATGAAATAATCATCCCGGATGGTCCAGGATTTGGCATGGAGATAGATATGGAAAAAGTAAAACATTTTTCAAGAGGTCTTTAATTAATATAAACTGGAAAGGGGATTATGGAAAACCCACTAGTTTATGCAAGTAATCTTGAGAGGATGTAGTTTTATATGGGACAGCCAACATTATTAATCACGGCCTATGCGAAGGCGCCGCAAAATACGAGCATGTATGAAAATTATAAATACGCTGGGATGGTATTGGAAATTCACAAGGAAAGTCACATCATCATTAATGCAGAATTTACGTTTTTAACAACTTTGGCCCAGGATTTTTTTAAGCGAATGATAGTTGGTTTTGATTTTAGTAAAGATATTGATTCTTTAATAGAGAATATTAAAACGGATTTTTTAGCTCCATCGCAGCAATCGGTGATTGTTGCCCTGAAAATAGCTCACCAGAGATATAAGGATAGTTTAGAAGAAAGAAATAAAAATAGCAGGAGGTAGAAAATTGAGCAATGTAGTTATTATAGACTCGGTTCGCACCGCTATAGGGAAATTAGGGGGAGCATTGGAAAATGTTCCTGCCGATTTCCTGGCAGCTGCTGTCCTTGATGAAGTTATCAAGAGAGCGGATATTCCTAAAGAGAGTATTGATGAAGTGATCATGGGACAAGCCAAACAAAGTTCAGACGCGTCGAATTTGGCAAGAGTTGCATCACTCCGGGCAGGATTTCCTGTAGAAGTACCAGGTTATACCGTTCACAGACAATGCGGATCCGGCATCCAGGCGATCAATTCTGCCAGTCAACAATTACAAAGCGGATTAGGAGATGTAATCATTGCAGGCGGAGCGGAATCTATGAGCACGGCACCATACTATATGAGAAATATCCGTTTTGGATTGAAATCAGGGAATGGACAGTTATTGGACCCGAATACGGAAAGCCAGCCAGGATCACAGCCCATTGAAGATTACGGAATGTTAACGATGGGAATGACAGCTGAAAATCTGGCTGAAAAATATTCCATTTCAAGAACTGAACAAGATGAATTTGCTTTAAGGAGCCAAGAAAATGCAAGACGGGCAATTTCCACTGAAATATTCACGAAAGAGATCGTTCCCTATCAAATTAAAACGAAAAAAGGGTTAATGGAATTTAATGAGGATGAGCACCCAAGAGAAACCAGTCTGGAAAAGTTGGCTGATTTAAAACCGGTTTTCAAGAAAAATGGAACGGTGACCGCTGGAAATAGCAGTGGAAGAAATGATGGTGCATCCGCTCTGATACTAATGTCGGAAGAAGCAGCAAAAAGGCATGGTAAAAAGCCGAAAGCAAGAGTGATCGCTCAAGCGGCAGCAGGCGTATCACCGAATTTCATGGGGCTGGGGCCTGTCAACTCTACCTTGAAAGCGCTTCAAATGTCAGGGTTGAAACTGGATGATATTGATTTAATAGAACTGAACGAAGCCTTTTCTGCGCAAGCTTTGGCAGTTATCAAAGAATTGAAACTTGATATGAATAAGGTGAATCCTAACGGCGGTGCCATTGCCATGGGACATCCAATTGGTGCCACTGGTGCAATTTTAGCAACCAAATTGATACATGAGTTAGAAAGAACCGGAAAAAGATATGGGCTAGTCACACTATGTATAGCAGGTGGATTAGGAATCAGTACCATCATTGAAAATCAACAAATATAAAAACTTAAAAAAATTGGAGGAAGTATTATGAAGAATCAAAAAGTAATCGACGTTTATAATGGATTGGTAGTTAAATTCAAGGAATTAGTTAGTGAATACGAAATAGATCATAATGACTATCAAGCTCTTGTTGATTGGATGGATCAATTAGGCAGGGCAGGGGAAATTCCGTTATTTATGGATGTATTCTTTGAAACTCATGCACTTCAGGAAATGTATAAAAGCGTAAAAGGAACGGAACCTACTATTCTAGGACCATATTACATTGAAAATACGCGAGTCGTTCAAAATCCCGGAATGCTGCCACAACGAGAAAATGAACCAGGTGACGCTCTTTACTTTTCAGGATCTGTTAAAGATGTTAATGGAAATCCGTTGGCAAATACCAAAATCGATATGTGGCAGGCTGATGCAAACGGTGAATACTCATACTTCGCTGAAGGTATTCCAGATGGTAATTTACGTGGTGCTTTTTATACGGATGTGAATGGTAATTTTGAAATAAAAACAGTTGTACCGGGTAATTATTCAATTCCAACAGATGGACCTTCTGGTCAATTCTTAAAGTGGATTGATCATCATTCATTTCGTCCAGCACATTTGCATCTCTTATTCCAACCGGAAAATGGCGATAGATTAGTAACGCAAATATATTTTGAAGGCGATGAATATTTAGAAAATGATGTTGCACAAGGTGTTCGCGGAAGCTTAATTACAAAGTTAGAAAAACATTCCGGTGCAGAAAAAGGATTGAAAAATGATTATTATACGGCTCATTTAGATTTTGAACTTAGATTACAAGATAAACCTGTTTTCAATAAGGCTGTCGTGAAAAACTAATCATCGATAAGAATATGCATGCAAAGATTTTCTAAAAAAGAGTTTGTTCCCATAGGTAATAAAAAATATTAAAGATGTATTGTTAATGGGCAATTTCAAAATATATTATCTGATTTTTCCGATTGTTTTCCGAGTTCCTATTTTGGAACTCGGAAAATACATTCGAAGGATATTTTTAAAAATGATGGGAGGCGGAAAATGCGTAGTGTAGTTGCTTCGGAAATCATTGCTGTCAGTAAGTTTAACCGCTTTCATTTACTTGTTTTTCTTTGGTGTTTTTATGCCATCGCTTTCGACGGGTATGAAATAGCGATGTATGGTGTGGGTTTGCCTTGGATGATGGAAGAGTGGGATTTAACTTCCATTCAGGCAGGGGCAGTGGGAAGTTATTCCTTATTCGGCATGATGATTGGCGCCCTGATTTTAGCACCGATCGCAGATAAATATGGCCGGAAGAATGTTCTAGTCATTTGTATGGTTTTGTTCAGCGTATTTACCTTGGGGGCAGGGATTGCACCCAACCTCACATGGTTCACCGTCATGCGTTTCATTGCTGCAATTGGCATGGGAGCATTGATGCCGAATGTAATATCGCTAATGACTGAATATTCCCCAAAACAAAATCGGGCCATCATTGTAGCTGCGATGTATTGTGGCTATTCAATCGGTGGAATCATGGCATCATTAGTGGGAATGTATATCATTCCTTATACGGATTGGCGTGTATTATACTTTATTGGAATTTTGCCATTACTTACACTTCCAATATTCATGAAGCAGTTTCCTGAATCCCTTTCCTACTATTTAGCAAAGAAGGAAATTGGTAAGGTTGTTGAAATCCTCAATAAAGTCAAACCAGAAGGGGATTTTAAAGAAACAGACGATTTCAGGCTTAGTGAAGCTGAACAGAGGAGAAAAGGATCTCCAGTAAAAAAACTATTCACGAACAAACGGGCATTCAGTACGGTTTCCATATGGGTGGCTGTGTTCTGTACATTGATGATGGCTTACGGATTAAATACATGGCTTCCAAAAATGATGCAGGATTCCGGATTCAGTATCACCTCAAGCCTTTCATTTAACCTGGTTTTATGCCTTGGTCAAATTGGAGGTTCCTTAGTAGGCGGTTATTATGCTGGAAAAATGGGCCATCGTAAAATTCTTGTTACACTATTCTTATTAGGGGCCATTACCTTTGTCGCATTGAGCGCTACGACTAATACCATCGGAGTATATTTACTGATTTTTATGGGGGGGGCCTGTACTGTTGGTGCCATGAACTTAGCCAATCCGTATATCACTGAATATTACCCCCGTGAAATCCGTACGACGGGTATGGGCTATTCGCAAGCTATCGGCAGGATTGGCTCAATTCTCGCTCCTACTTTAATTGCCTTTCTTCTGTCAACAGGCATGGATCCAAAGGTTGCTTTTGCTACATTTGCCCTGCCAAGTATCATCGCAGCGGTCGGTTATATTCTGGTCCAAGAAAAACATGGATCTTTTGACAGGGTAGTCAAGGAGGACAATGAAGAGGTAGAATCAGAGAAGACTGTAACTATGTAAAGAAATGATTCACAATTCGGAATACAATCCCCTTGGTTGTTTAACATTGCAACAAGGGGATCTGCAATTCAATGTTCCTAGGGGCTGCTCTTGAAAATATTAAACCAGGTTGTAAGTAATGGAAGGAAACATAGTGGCATTTATAAAATTTAGTAGAACGATGTACTAATATTGGGCATTAGGTTAAGGGGGAAAAATATTGAGCTCAGAATTAAAGGCAATAATAGAAGGTCGCACATCGGAACCGGTAACTGACAGATCAAAAAAAGGAAAACAGAAAACTGTTCGATGGTTCATCTTATTTCTAATTGCTTTGGTCACGTGTATTAATTACATCGACCGTGCCATCATTTCGCTTGCAGCTCCGAATATTCAAGCCGATTTACATATTGATCCGGCTATGATGGGAATCATATTTTCCGTATTTGGCTGGAGCTATACCTTCTCCATGCTATTCAGCGGATACTTTCTTGATAGATTCGGTCCTAGAAAGGTATACACGGTTTCCCTCATTTTATGGTCTGTATTTACATTCATGGTAGGAACCGCGAAAAATATATCGTCACTGATTACATATCGCATAGGACTGGGTGCCTTTGAATCTCCCTCCATACCAACTAATGCCTGGTGTGTATCCGAGTGGTTTCCTAAAAAAGAACGTGCTACTGCTGTAGGGATTTATACGGGTACCCAATATATTGGGTTAGCCTTCCTGACTCCAGTTTTTACTTGGATAATCATTACCTTTGGATGGAATTACCTTTTTTATATCGCCGGAATTATAGGGATTCTTATTGGATTTGTTTGGTATGGATTCTATCGGAACCCCAAGGAACATATGCGGATTTCTCAGGAAGAGCTAAACTATATCAAAGAAGGCGGAGGGATGATCGGAACTGAAGAGAAGCATCCTTTCTCCTGGAACCGAATAGGCCAACTGCTTAAACACCGTCAAATTTGGGGAATGTTCATCGGGCAATTTTCCATTCAAACTACTTTGTTTTTCTTTATGACTTGGTTTCCATCCTATTTGATTGATGAAAAGGGAATGACGATGTTGAAAACTGGAATTTATGCGAGTATTCCTTACATCGTAGCCATATTAGGAACCCTCATTGGCGGCCGATGTTCCGATTGGATGCTGACACGCGGGGTATCAACAGGATTGGCACGTAAACTTCCCATCATTGTCGGATTGTTACTGTCTTGTTTGATTCTCGGGGGGAATTATACGGATTCACCAAACATTGTCATCACCTTTATGGCGATAGCATTCTTTGGACAGGGGATGGCATCAACAGTTACCGGAGCCCTTTTAGCTGATATTGCCCCGAAAGGAATGGTAGGCCTAACGGGTTCCTCACTATATTTTGTAGCAAACATTGGCGGAGCATTATCTCCGTTAATCGTCGGTTTAATCATTAGTGCGACACATTCTTATGCAGCAGCGTTAACCTTTATATCCGTAGTGGCCCTAATTGGCGCTTTTGCTTATATCTTCCTTCTCGGAAAAGTACAGCGTATAGAAATCACAATGAAAAAATAAAAGGAGAAAGGCGGAATTACATTGAAACTGAGTTTATGCACTACAGGATTTAAAGAATGGGACATAGAAGAAATAATAAATTGGCTGCTTCCGTTGCAAGCGGATGTTAAAGGACTTGAATTATGGAATAAACATATAGAACGATTTCAGGAGAAGCACGGACCACTGGACAAGTTAGCCAAATTACTTGAAAACAATGATTTACAAATACCATCCATTAGTGGATATACGACTTTTTCAAAACTCTGGAACCAAAAAGAACATCAAAATGAAATCAATCAAGCAAGAAAATTGTTAGATATGGCTCATCAATTAAACTGCCCATTAATACGGACTTTTGCAGGACATATAGCATCAAGGAATGCCTCACCAGAGCAATGGTCGGAAACGGCAACCGAATTAAATAAATTAGGGCAAATGGCCGATCTCTATGGAGTGGATGTAGCAATAGAAATTCACTATGACTCTTTTGCTGATAACCTCGAAGCCATTCAAAGGCTTTTAGAAGATATTGACCATCCACGGATAAAACTGATTTTCGATGGTGCTAACTTATACGTTGATCAATTGAATCCGAAGGAGGTATTGGAATCCATCTTCCCCCATGTCAGCCATGTACATTTAAAAAATTATCACTACAATCACAAAGAGCGATATAAAAACAAACCAGCACCCATTTTTAGTGGGGATGTTGACAATATTCGCTTACTCGAAGAATTGAGAAAGCGAAATTATACAGGCTTTGTTTCTCTGGAATATTTCGGTCAGGAAGGAATGCCTAACTTGCTTGCCTCATTAGAACAATGGAAACAGCAACTGACATATTGATTTCTTTACGTATTTTAGCTGAAGATATACGATGGGATATCAAATTTTATGCTTCTTGAGCAGGATATCCCCTCATGACAGTCGAACATCAATTGGTATAAGAGCGGTCCAATTAAGAGAAGCTGAATAGGATGGTGAATATGCAGAATCATGAGCTGGAACAAATCATAAAAAATGCGGACAGGGCAATAAATAATGAGGATTTCGATCATTTAATGGAGTTCTATTCAGAGGATGCAACTTTAGTTGTAAAACCTGGAACATTTGCAAAAGGGAAAGCGGAAATTCGTCGGGAATTCATTGCTATCGCCGAATACTTTAATCACAGCTTAATCGTCAATCAAGATAAGATGGCAATAATCGAAACGGGTGATACGGCATTGGTTGTGGCAAAAGCCCAGCTAAGTGCCAATCAAAAGAAAGATTCCGAATTCTCTATGGAAAGAACCGCGACATATGTATTTAAAAAGGATTCCACCGGTACATGGCGCTGCATAATCGACAACTCTTATGGTACTGAAATAATTGAAGAATTGAAGTAATAAGTGAAAGCTGCCGTATATGGTGGCTTTTTATTTTTTTCAAGACTCAGCAAATAAATATCTTCTATCTCATTCAAGGAATAATTTACGACTTACCACTTTCGGACTTGAAGTTCGACGCGGCAAGTTGTATATTGGTTCTTCATTTCATTGTTGATGAACGAGAGAAGCTGATACTACTCGAACCATAAAGGATAATTTGAAATCAGGTGCTCCATTCTTTCTCGATAGTACATATTGAGACCGAGATCGTGCAGAACTTCAAGAAAGAATAAAAATTTCTGATTGCGCCCATTAAGAACAAAGACTACAATAAAAACAGTATTTTACGACAAAACAAGAAGACGAAATCTTTAAGATATCGCCGTCTCATATAATACGGGTTTATAATTATCCCCTATGTTCAATTGTCACTTATTTTAAAACTGATAAACTTCTGCTCCATCATTTCATGCATCGCATATTTAACGCCTTCTCGGCCAACACCGCTGTCCTTCCAGCCACCATAAGGCATATTATCAATCCGGTAAGTTGGGATGTCATTGATTACAACTCCACCTGTTTCCAAGCGTTCCGCTGCATAAAAAGCTCGTTCTATACTCGGAGTCATCACTCCTGAGTTCAATCCGTAACGTGAATCATTTGCATCATTGATGGCATCATCCAGCGTATCGAATGGGAAAATGCAGACAATTGGACCAAATACTTCGAAACGAAATACCTTTGAGTCACGATTTACATTGGTTAAGACGGTAGGCAATAGTACATTGCCTTCCACTGTACCGCCGCACTCAATTTTTGCTCCTTCCTGTACTGCCTCGTCAAGCCAACTTTGTAAACGCTCCAATGATTTTTTTGAAATAACCGCTGTAATATTTGTATTTTCCTCCAGGGGTGAACCGATGACAAGCTGTTTTGTTGCACTGACGAATCGATCTAAAAATTGTTGGTATAGTGATTGGTGGACATAAATTCGTTGAATCGAGATACATACCTGTCCATTATTCGTAAATGACCCCATTACACTTCTTTGAATGATTTTATCGATGTCGACTCCTTCATCAATGATGAACGGCGAATTAGATCCGAGTTCAAGCGTAAGCTTACGGAAGCCTGCCTGCTGCTGGATAAGGTGTCCGACCTCTACACTGCCTGTGAAAGTCACTTTTTTTACATGTGGATGGGTGGTCAGTGCTTCACTCAAAACATCCCCTTTGCCCGGTATGATGTTCAATACTCCGTCTGGCAACCCTGCTTCTTTAAAAATATCGGCAAGAACCATTGAACTCAACGGGGTTTGTTCGGCAGGTTTTAACACAATCGAATTTCCAGCCGCAATAGCTGGACCAACTTTATGTGCCACCAGATTAAAGGGAAAGTTAAATGGTGTAATCGCAGTAACGACGCCAATCGGGGTGCGAACCGTGAAGCCAAAGCGGTTTACCCCACCCACGGCCGCATCCATCGGGATTTGTTCTCCATAATTGTTCTTGGACGCTTCTGCAGCAAAACGATAGGTCTGAACCGTACGATTCATTTCTTCACGAGCATTTCGAATCGTTTTCGCCGCCTCTAGAGAAATGATTTTCGCAAGTTCTTCACTGCGTTCTTCCATGATTGCTGCAGCTTTAAATAAAATTTCCGCTCGTGCATGAGCCGGGTAGGATCGGTATTTCTGAAAAGCGGCATTTGCCTCAACAATCGCTTCAATGGCATCTGCTGGTTCAGCCTGTCCGATTTGTGCAATTTCTTCATTTGTATGGGGGTTGAATAAAGGCTCATACGATTTAGCCTCCCGCCATTTGCCACCGATCCACAATTGCCACTTTTTCTTCATTTGACATTCCTCCAATAATACATGCTCTTTATAATTTACAAATATAATCACCTAGTGTTTTCGATAGCTTTACATTTTCCGAATAATCGACATCCACATCAATCAGGACAATTTCCTGACTCGAAATCGCTTCTTCTAATGCATGAAGCAATTCATCGGAGTGGGTTACTTTCACTCCTTTAACCCCAAAACTTTTTGCGAATCCTAAAAAGTCTGGGTCTGTAAATTCAATCGCATTCGTACGATCAAATTTATTCAATTGCTTCCACTCGATAAGGCCAAATTTTGAATCATGGAATATGACAATAACGAAGGCAAGACCCAGACGTTTGGCAGTTGCCAATTCAACCCCATTCATCAGAAATCCACCATCCCCTGTAACCGCAATGACAGGTTTATCAGGTTTTGCCAATTTGGCCGCAATGGCACCGGGAACCGCAATACCCATTGATGCAAAGCCATTAGAAATGATCGTGTGATTAGGCTTTTCCGGCTGATACATCCTGGCAATCCATAATTTATGGGCGCCCACATCCGAAATGACAATGGCATTCCCTTTTTCCGCCTTTTTTATATCGGCAATAATTCGCTGAGGGATGATAGGGCTTCCTGATACTTCATCCGAAGAATGAAGCTTTTCAACAATCTGAGACCTTAACCTTTTAACTTCTGGCCAAAGTTCTCTTTTAGCTACACCAGTGGTCAAGGCTTCAAGTGCCTCAGTAACATTCCCGACCAATTCAGCATGTACGGGGTAATAGGCATCAATCTCAGCCGGTCGGGCATCAATATGAATAATCGGATTCATTGCCTCATCGTTCCAATACTTTGGCAAATACTCGACGAAATCATAGCCGACGGTGATAATAAGGTCGGCCAAATCAAACCCGCATAGAACATAATCCCTTGCTTGCATCCCTACTGTAAAAAGGGTCAATGGATGGTCAGAAGGTAAAACTCCTTTGGCCATGAACGAATTTACAACGGGAATTTGCTTCTCTTCTGCAAATTTCCGCAAAACCTCAGCAGCTTCATCGCGAACTACGCCATTACCAGCTAGAATAATCGGCTTTTTAGCGCGATTGATTAATTCTACGGCTTTTTTGATTTCTTCCTCGGCAGGGCGAGATCTTGGCATTGGTGTAACCCTTAGTGGTTCACCTTCTGTATCCATCATCGCCACATCTTCAGGGAGCTCGATATGTACGGCTCCCGGCTTTTCAATGACAGCTGTCTTAAATGCTTTACGGATAATTTCCGGAATAGTATTTGGTACCTTAATTTGTTGATTCCATTTCGTTACTTCCTCAAAAACGCCAATAATGTCCACATATTGATGCGACTCCTTATGAATGCGATCAAGGCCCGCCTGACCTGTAATCGCGACAACAGGGGAATAATCCAGATAAGCATTTCCTATTCCAGTCAATAAATTAGTTGCACCCGGCCCCAATGTGCCCAAGCAGACGCCAGGCTTTCCAGTTAGCCGGCCATATATATCTGCCATAAAAGCAGCAGCTTGTTCATGATGAACCAAGATAAATTCAATATCAGAGTTTATTAGAGAATCAATAAGATCCGTATTTTCTTCACCAGGTATCCCAAAAATATACTGAACCCCTTCATTCTCTAAACATCTTACAAACAAATCAGATGCCTTCAAATTATTCCCTCCTCGACCATTTCAATTTCTTTCCCTATATGTTGGCTTTGCCCACTAGAAATTATGTACTTGCGTATATTAAAACCATTTCGAACATTTGCAACTCTATGTGTCATAACTAGGAGGGGGAATATGGAAGCCAGTTCTAATCTATATAATAATATTTGACCGAAAACAGAAGCATCACGCCATACTACTGATGCGCTAAAAATCCGGCCCGGATTTCAGCAATATTTATTTAACGTGGAAACTGAAGGAAAGCCATTTTCAAGAGATGACTTCGAACATAATATGTACGTTTTATATTCGGCTTTCACTAGTTGAATGTATTTGTAAACTTGTGTCTTTAGTATTAGGTTGCTTTATTTTTAAATAAAAGTGTGAATAAAACGGCTTGGCAATATACCCCTATAGGTATAATATGAACTCACAAGTTAAGAAAACACAAACTCACGAGTAAAATGCTCAAATTCACGAGTAAATCGTGCAAACTCGCGAGTAAAATGCGATATATTTGGCTATGGGCTTATAATCATATGCACGATAATGTTGATAAAGAGGGTAATGAATATATTCATTATGACTATTTGTAAATAGATGGGAGGCGGACTATGGAGTATAATAAAAGCAGCATTCATCGTTTGAAGCGGATTGAAGGACAAATCAAGGGTGTTCTTCGAATGATGGAGCAGGGAAAAGATTGCATGGAAATCGTCACTCAGTTGTCGGCTGCACGTAATGCCATCGATAGGACCATGGGTGTCATCGTAAGTGCCAATCTAGAGCAATGCGTTCGGGAAAACGTCGAGAAAGGCGAAAGTACTGATCATTTAGTCAAGGAAGCGGTTAATTTACTGATTAAAAGCAGGTAAACGAATTTGACCTGAACAGTAGAAAAAGGAGTGTTTTTCATGACTTATATTTTACAAGTGGATTTTAAAATGGAGGGGCCATTTGGCCACGAAATGGTCAATGAATTTACTGATTTAGCAAAAGCCATTAATGATGAAGAAGGCTTGATCTGGAAGATTTGGACCGAAGACAGTGAGGCAAAGGAAGTAGGTGGCATTTATCTGTTTGAAACGAAAGAATCCGCATGTAAATACTTGACTATGCACACAGCTCGGTTAAAAGGGTTTGGTATAGAGAAGGTTAATGGAAAAATATTCGAAGTGAATGAAGGATTGACTACAATTAACCATGGACCAATTAAATAAAGAAAAAACCCATTCCATTCGTTTTTTAGTGAAGTGGGTTGACGAACTATATTTTTTAGAATATTATATACCCCGTAGGGTATTTAAGTGAAATGAAAAATAAATCAGGGGGAAAACATAATGACTGAAAAGAAAAGAACGACGATCATATTATTTAGTGGTGATTATGATAAGGCTATGGCTGCTTATATCATTGCAAATGGGGCGGCGGCTTACGATCATGAAGTGACCATCTTCCATACATTCTGGGGATTGAATGCTTTAAGGAAGGATGAGCCGATCTCATTAAAAAAAGGATTTCTTGAAAAAATGTTTGCAAAAATGATGCCGCGTGGTTCTGATAAAATGGGTCTATCAAACATGAACTTTGCTGGGATGGGGCCTAAAATGATCAAACATGTGATGAAAAAGCATAACGCCATGTCACTCCCAAATTTAATTGAGTTGGCCCAGGAACAGGAAATCAAACTTATAGCCTGTACGATGACAATGGATTTATTGGGTTTACAGCAAGAGGAATTATTGGATGGAATTGAGTATGCAGGTGTTGCAGCTTATTTAGCTGAAGCAGAGGATGGAAATGTAAACTTATTTATATAAATGGGGGTTTCAAATGGGAACTATGTTTAATCTCATCATATTAGGTTACATCGTTTGGTTTTTATATCAGCGCTTTGTCCCGGCAAAGGGGATAAAAAAAATAAATGCGGCTGAGTTAAAAGCTGTGTTGAATAATAAAGGAAATAAGCAATTCATTGATGTCCGTACTCCTAATGAATATAGGGGCAATCACATTAAGGACTTTAAAAATATACCTCTAAATGAACTTGGAAAAAGGGCATATGAACTTTCAAAAGATAAAGAAGTGGTTGTAATCTGCCAAAGCGGGATGAGGAGCAGTAATGCGAGTAAAGCATTGAAGAAACTCGGGTTTAATGAAGTCACCAACGTAAAAGGCGGCATGAGTTCTTGGCACGAATAAAAGGAGGATCTTAAAAAAATGAAAGAAATTTTACCGAATGAAGTGAACGCTTTATTGAAGGGAAACTCGCCAGTCCATATTATTGATGTGCGGGAGGTGGATGAAGTAAAGGCAGGGAAAATACCAAATGCTTTGAATATCCCGTTGGGTCTGGTGGAATTTAGAATGCAGGATCTGGATAAAGCAAAAGAATATATCATCGTCTGCCGTTCAGGGGGCAGAAGTTCAAGGGCGGCACAGTTACTTGAGGAACATGGTTATAAGGTGTTGAACATGATGGGTGGTATGAATGAATGGGAAGGTCCCACAGAATAATTTTATATCCGAATATACCCCCATCCCTATAAAGGATACAAGGAGGAAATAAAAAATGATTAAAACAAATTCCGTTTTGGATGCTAAAGGTTTAGCTTGTCCAATGCCAATCGTAAAAACGAAAAAAGCCATGAATGGGCTGGAAGCGGGGGAAGTACTCGAAGTTCAAGCAACTGATAAAGGGTCAACCGCCGACATGAAAGCTTGGGCGGAAAGTTCAGGTCACCAATATTTGGGTACGGTTGAAGAAGGAACAACACTAAAACATTATCTTCGGAAAGCAATCGGAGAAGAAACAGCAGTGAAGAAGCATGAAAAAATCATTTCAAATGAAGAACTTCTTCAACTAATGCAAGAAAACAGAAATATGATCATCCTGGATGTACGAGAATCGGCAGAGTATGCTTTTAATCATATTCCAGCAGCTAGATCCCTTCCAATGGGTGAATTGGAACAAAATATGGGTGAACTTGATAAAGAGTCACAGATTTTTGTGGTTTGCCGTACAGGCAGTCGAAGTGATCTTGCTGCACAAAAACTGACGGCGGCCGGTTTTGAACGAGTATTCAATGTTGTACCCGGCATGAGCCAATGGAACGGTCCTTCACAAAAATCCGTGAATGAATAAAAAAGTATAAAGTGTTTAACATCACAACGGCAGAAGCAACAGATCAAGAAGTGGCGATTTGCTTTAATTTCGAAGGCATTAGAAAGGCCAATGTTCCTTCCATTCCAGAATTAGTTACCATGGCACAGGAAATGGACGGTCAAGTTTATTGGGTGTCAAATGACCATGGACGTTTTGGGCATGGAATAAGAAGCTTGTTGACGGTATCGAAGTAGGTGGAGCGGTAACATTTTCGGAGTTCGCCAAGAATGCTGATGTTACATTAACCTTTTAATGAAGGAAAAATTTTTGAAATCATTAATACTATAGGGGGTATAAAATATGGCGTATAAGCAAATGACAGCCGCTGAGGTTTCAAAGAAAGTAATCAATAAAACTGACTTATTTATTTTGGATGTTCGAAATGAAAGTGATTACAATGATTGGAAAATTGAAGGGCAGAATTTTGAATTCCTTAATATCCCTTACTTTGATCTACTGGATGGCGTGGAAGAAATTCTCGATCAAATCCCGGCAAATAAAGAAATACTGGTAGTTTGTGCAAAGGAAGGCTCATCCGTTATGGTAGCTGAAATGTTATCTGAAGCTGGATTGGATGTTTCTTATTTAAAGGGCGGCATGAAAGCATGGAGTGAACATTTGGAACCAGTGAGGATCGGCGAATTGTCCAATGGCGGCGAACTTTTCCAATTTGTTCGACTTGGTAAAGGCTGTTTATCTTACATGGTCGTTTCCAATGGTGAAGCAGCCGTTATTGATTCTACTCGAATGATTGATGCCTACCTTGATTTCGCCAATGATATCGGCGTGAAAATTACACATGTTCTAGATACGCACTTACATGCCGATCATATTTCAGGTGGAAGACAAATAGCGGAAGTAACAAATGCAGCTTACTGGCTGCCGCCAAAAGATGCGGCTGAAGTAACTTTTGAATATCAGCCATTAGAAGGCGGGAAAGTGATAACGATTGGTCATACTGCGATTGATATCCAAGCATTATATTCCCCGGGCCATACCATTGGTTCGACTTCATTTGTGGTCGATCAAAAATACTTGCTAAGCGGGGATATACTATTCATTGATTCGATTGGCAGACCGGACCTAGCAGGGCTGGCTGAGGATTGGGTCGGCGACTTGAGAGAAACACTGTATACACGTTATAGAGAATTATCAGACGAGTTAATCGTATTGCCATCACATTTTATGATCATTGATGAATTGAATGAAGATGGAAGTGTCGCTAAAAAGTTGGATGCGCTGTTTGCTGAAAATCACGGATTGAACATTGCAGATGAAACGGAATTCAGAGAGCTGGTAACAGGTAATTTACCGCCTCAGCCAAACGCTTATCAAGAAATTCGTGAAACCAATATGGGGAAAATCGAGCCTGATGATGAAAAACAGCGCGAAATGGAAATCGGGCCAAATCGCTGTGCGGTTCGTTAATACCGATAAAAAAAGAAGCCAAGAAAATAGGAGGAATGAAATATGCATTCAGATAAAGTGTTAGATGCTAAGGGAATAGCGTGTCCAATGCCGATCGTTAAAACGAGAAAAGCGATGAATGATTTGCAAACCGGGCAAGTGCTGGAAATACATGTAACCGATAAAGGAGCTAAAGCCGACTTAGCCGCTTGGTCAAAATCCGGTGGCCATGAACTGGTGGAAACGGCAGAAGAAAATGATATACTGAAATTTTGGATTAGAAAAGGCTGATAAAGAGAAGGGAACCATTAGGGTTCCCTTCTTTTGAGGGAGGCACTTACAATGGATATCACCTTTGTCATGACCATCTTTTTGATTGGCTTTATAGGTTCATACGTTTCAGGAATGCTCGGCATCGGCGGTTCGATAATAAATTATCCAATGCTGCTGTTTATTCCCCCAATCTTCGGTTTAGCGGCATTTAGTGCCCATGATGTGACAGGTATAAGTGCTGTACAAGTCTTATTTGCTTCCATCGGAGGTATATGGAGCTATCGTAAGAGCGGACATTTAAATAAAACGCTGATTCTCTATATGGGGATCAGTGTGTTAATCGGAAGCGTGGTTGGAAGTTTCGGATCACAATCGATGTCGGAAAACGGAGTGAATATCGTCTATGGCATTTTGGCGTTGATAGCTGCTGTCATGATGTTCATTCCGAAGAAAGGGATAGATGACATCCCTTTGGATCAAGTTACATTCAACAAATGGCTTGCGGCCATCCTTGCCTTAATCGTAGGTTTAGGTGCCGGGATAGTCGGTGCCGGAGGGGGCTTTCTATTAGTTCCGATCATGCTTATCGTTTTAAGAATTCCAACCAGGGTAACGATTGCATCATCATTAGCAATCACTTTCATTTCATCCATTGGTGCAACAGCAGGGAAAATCTCAACGGGTCAAGTTGACTTCTATCCGGCATTGATCATGGTAGTTGCTAGTTTAATGGCATCTCCGATTGGGGCGATGGCTGGTAAAAAAATGAATGTAAAAGTGCTGCAAGTCATACTGGCTATATTGATTTTAGCAACGGCTGTGAAAACTTGGGTGGGGATCATGTCTTGAGTTTTGACCAGGAAGGAAGCAGGTGTGAAAATAATAGTAGTATTCTAAAAGAGTTCTATCGTTAAAGAATTGTTCACTAATTCCTTTTCCTCCATCACTTTTTTCTTATTAACTTGTACCAGATAAGTCAATGGGACTTCTGTTAATAGAAAAAGCTGACTGTTGAAAGTCAGCTTTTTCTTATTGTGGCCGTTGACAAATAATTAAAAAATTACCGCTAAAATAAACCAAACAATCATCAATAATTGAATTAATACTTTGGCTAAACTGCCGCCTAAAAAACCGATGATTGTTGCAAACCCAACTTTAGTAGCCTTCATTATATCTTTTTGAATGATTAATTCCGAAACGAGGACTGCTAAAAATGGTACGAGAATTATTCCAAAAGGAGGAAAGACAAATGAACCAACAATCGTGGCAATAGCTGCTATTGTCTCGGATGTTTTTGACCCCCCATACTTTTTAACAAAATAACTATTTGCGATAATGTCGGCCGCGATTAATACACCGCTCAACACAACCATACTGATCCAGAACCATAACGATAACCCATCAGAATTGATGAGGAATTGATAAACTGCAAATCCTCCCCAAATAGCAACAACCGAAGGAATAATAGGATAGACAATTCCTACAAAACTTAAAGCAAATAAGACGATCGTTAACCCCCACCATAAAATATCCAATAAAACTCCACCTTTTCGTACTTACTTATCATATACCTACTAAATTATATTTCTATTTAGGGACAAAAACCATTTATTCTTTTTTTGTATATTCGAATCCATCACACTTTTATTAAAATTAGATGTATAATCCGTAAAATTAGAGTGAATTGCCAAAAAGAACTTGTTGATGAATCCTTATAATAACACTTTAACTAGGGTTGTTGCGACAACCTTTTTCTTATTCAAAAAACTGGGCAGGTTAGTTGAAGATCATTTTCAAGCAAATGACATATATAAGCCATTTCCTTATAAAGATGTTGTAATATTAAAGGAAAAGTAGGAGGTTAAAGATGAAGACTTTCGATTTAAAATCAGGAACAAAAGTAATAATAGACGAAAGTAGAATAGTAATAGAAAGAACAAGTGGAAAAAGTGCAATGAAGGGTTTGTTTGCAGGGCGAGCAATGGGGCAAATGACCATAAAAACGTCATCAGTGACTGGGTTAATTCACTTTGCTGACTTTTTAATGATTTGTGCTTCTGGACTCCCGACTCCCAATGATTTTAAATTATCCAGCGTAGCAGAGATAAAACAATACCCTAACTGTATTGTGGCAAAAGAAAGTGAATTAGAAGAGTTATATCAATTTCTCAATGGATTTATTAAGTAAGGTTTCCATATGGGAAAATAAAAAAAAGAAAGCAGTTGATTTCTTCTAAGAAATACAACTGCTTTTAGCTTTTGAAAAAGTTTTTTACGGTATAGTTCAAATACAATTGGTTGTCATTTGAGAGCAATCAATAAGGTTGAAGATGTCTTTAAGGCAGCTTATTACTTATTCAACTTTCAAACAATAAAATATTTATAGTGCATTTATAATAAAATAAAGTAAGAATTGCATTATACTAACTGCTTCTTCCCAATTAATTCTTTTGGTTATTCTTGATCGAGTAGCTGTAA
The DNA here is from genome assembly GCF_044762725.1 of Peribacillus sp. NPDC096447. NCBI lineage: Bacteria > Bacillati > Bacillota > Bacilli > Caryophanales > Bacillaceae > Peribacillus > Peribacillus sp. NPDC096447. The sequence goes on along the minus strand of NZ_JBIWEV010000003.1, from coordinate 420,494 downwards.
GAGATTTTTTATTTTTTCATGCTCAATATTTGGGTATTCATTCGTACAATCCCAAAGCTCCTCCATTAAATTATTTAAAACCTCCATATGTAGTAACCCTAAACATTATCAGATGCTATATCTATTTAGGCTATTTATTTAAGAGAGGGTTTAATTTCATCTTCTTCATTGTCTTTTAAATGGGGTATTAGAGAGTACCATTTGAAGAATATGTAATTATCTGTTGATAAGCCACCGAGTTTTTCTTTCAAGTGCTGTTTGTTCCTCATCATTATGAAATTGATCAAAAGTCCTTAGTAATTGTTTGTGGAAAGGATCCTGCGGATATTTACTAGCAAACAAGTATACAAAGACTTTTATAATTTACATAAAAGAAATAGCGCCACTAATTATAGCTAATACTGTTAAGATTAACGATGTCAAGATGGCCCATTTGTAAGCGAATTTCTGATATTCTCCAAGGTCTTTATCAACCATGCCAACTAATAGAATGGTTGATGCAACAAGTGGACTCATTAAATGAGCGGGTTGTCCCAATATAGAAGCCCGAGCAATTTCTAACGGACTAATACCATAGGAAGAAGCTGCCTCTGCAAGAATGGGGAGAACTCCAAAATAATAGGCATCATTCGATAAAACGAAAGTGAATGGCATACTTGTAATGCCAACAATGACAGGGAAAAACTGTCCTAATGAAGCAGGTATTATCGCAACCAGTCCATTAGCAATAGCATCAACCATTTTTGTACCGGAAAAGATTCCTGCAAATACTCCAGCCGCAAAAACTAGTAGAACAACAATTAGAGCATTTCCAGAATGTGCTAAGATACGTCTTTTTTGCATTTCCAGATTAGGGTAGTTAATCATTAAAGCAATAGCGAAACCGACCAAAAATAAAATAGGGGAAGGTACCAATCCCATAATAAGAATGACCATAATGCCTACCACAATTAGTAAGTTTACCCACAAATAACGAGGGCGTTTAATGTCAATATGAGGAAATGAATCATTGGCTTCATTTTCTACAGTAGCAGCAATTTCATTTTTCAACTCTTCAATGTGTATTACACCCAGTCGTTTACGTTCTTTTCTCCCTAAAATAAATGCGACGAAAATAACCCAAAGAGCACCACCGATCATGGTAGGAATAAGTGGAACAAAAAATTCGGATGCATCAAGTCCCAATACTGCTATTGCTCGGGTAGCAGGTCCACCCCAGGGGGTCATACCACTCATAACACTTAAAGCTAGCATGGCTACTGTGGCTAAAACCAATGGATTCATACCGATTCGTTTATAAAGTGGATACATGGCTGAAACAGTAATGATATACGTTGTTGTACCATCTCCATCTAGGGCCACGAGTAATGCAAGAATTGTGGTACCTATCGAAATTTTGACAGGATCTCCCTTGACAACTTTTAATAGCTTTTTGATAAGTGGGTCAAATAAGCCCGTGTCTATCATAATACCAAAAAACAATATGGCGAATAATAATAGAGCTGCAGAAGGAGCGACTAGCTTAATGCCTTCCATCATCATAGTGCCAATTTTACTTCCAAAACCACCAACCACTGCAAAAACGATCGGAACTAAAGTTAAAGCAACAATGGGTGATAAACGTTTGGACATAATTAAATAGGTAAAAACGGTAACCATGGAGATGCCTAAAATTGTAAGAAACATTATTAAATCCCCTCCCATATTTTGAATGCGCTTTCAAATGATCACTGGATGACTAAGAAATAATTTTGTGACTCTTCAGAAAAATTAACTGGTAGACTAATAAGTTTTACACTATGCTTATGCGCTTTTCTTTATTAAAGGTAATACAGGGAGAACAATAAGTTAAATACATATTTTTTTTGTATTGGTATCAAAATAATTTATTCTTAAAAAAAGATTGCGGAGAGGGCAATGAAAGCCAAGGGATAAGAGATACAATAAAGAAATTTTTAAAAATTTAATGCTATTTTTAGTGTTAAAAAGAAGGTCATCATCTAAATATTGTGTATGATAACCTTCTTTTCTTTATAAATAAGACTTTTTCATTGTCCTTGAGCAAAGCTTCCTCCTTTTTTATTTAACATTTAGTTTTACATTACTGTTCTTGTCTTTTTTTCTTAAACTTAATTTTAATACCAATTTTAGTAATGGAGGCACTGCGGCATAAATAAAAGCCATCCGAAATAGTTGATAGCTGGTAACAGTAGATACATCAGCATTTACTTCTTGTGCAATGATTCCCATTTGATCCATTCCACCAGGGGCTAAACTTAAAAAACCCGTAATAGTCGATAAATCATAATACTGGGTCAGTAGAAAACTAAAAAACATTGTTGCGCAGATCAAAATTAGTCCGTTCATCAAAGCCAATAATAAGGTTTTTCTTTTGTTGTCAAGTTGTTCCGGTTTTAATAGTAAACCGATATAACCGCCAACCATAAATTGAGATATATCAAGAAGTGAAGGAGGAAGTGGTGGTCCCTGCAAGCCTATAAGACCTATTGCAGCAGCAACGATTACTGGTCCTAAAAAGTAAGGAGCTGGTAATTTGAAAATTTTACCTATTCTTGCTGCGAGAAAACAAATAAGGGCGAACAGAAAGATAAGAGGAAATAAATCACTCCACTCTGGAATAACGTTATCCATTATTTTAGAGGAACCATTGGTACTATTCGCTGCAAAAATGGGACTGATAATTAAAAGGGGAACTAAGAAAACAACCATTATCACTCTTGTAACATGGAAAAAGGTTACTGTCGTAATATCAATACCTTTCATTTCTTCTGCAAACACAACGATTTGTGATAAACCTCCAGGAATACTACTCGTTAAAGAGGTAGGATAGTCAATGCCGGAATATTTTGACATAACAAAAGCAGAACATGCACACACAAGGACAATTAAGGTTGTAAGGATCAACATTGAGGGAAGGTGACTAATCATATCAGACAGTGAGCTCTTGGTAAAGGAGATGCCTATTGAATAACCTACAATAATTAACCCAGTATTTCTCATCGAAACGGGCCAAATTAATTTAACGTTTTTGAAGCGTGATGCAATTAATAGGGCTGCCATTGGACCAAGAAGCCAGGGGATTGGAAACCTGATAAGAGAGAAAAGGCCGCCTCCAATAAAAGCAGTTAGAAGTGCAGCAGAAAATTGGATTGTCTTGCTTGCATTATTTAAATCCCACTTTTTCATAATAATTCTCTTCCTTTGTATTAGTTTTACTTCGTTTCGTCTTATCATTGTTTAGTATCATTAAGAAAATTAATAAATGCTTTTACTTGTGCCAAATCCATAGAGACATCCCGATAAAAAACCCAAGTTTCTCTAAGCAAATAGCTATTATCGCTTAATACAAGGGGGAAAGTATACAGTGGATCATCATTTTTAATACAGATTTCTGGTAAAATGGCATATCCTAAACCATTAAGAACCAGTTCCTTACATGTTTCAATCCGATCTACCTCCATTGAAATCTTAGGTGGTAACGCAAATGTTTCCTGCCACCAGTTTTCAATAGTATTACTTAACGATTGGTCTGTCTGATAATTAACTCTAGGAAGAAAAGGAAGTTCTTTTAATTCAATTTTTTTACTGGAGGCAATACAAATCTTTTCTTCTTGAAATAACACTTTATTTTCCTGCCATTTGTAAGGACCTCTAACTATCCCGAGATGTGCTTCTTCTTTTTGAAGCATTTGATGAATTTGAGAACTCCATCCAGTTTTCAAACTGATTTCAACCTCTGGATATAGGGTTAGAAATTCTTTTAATAATACTGGTAGTTTATATCGGGCAAACAAGCCAGATACACCCAATCGCAAAGTTCCTTTTACTTTTTTATCCAAATTTGAAATGTGTTCTTTTGCAGCTCCTAATTGCTTACGCATATTTTTCGAATATTGAACGAGGTATTCCCCTTCAACTGTAAACTCGACACCTCTTTTGCCTCTAGAGATTAAATTTGTTTTGAACTCTTTTTCCAGCTGTTTTATACGATAGGATAAAGCTGGCTGAGAAATAAATAGTCGTTGTGCTGCCTTTGTTATATTTCTTTCTTCGTAAAGAGTAATTAATATAAGCCAATCTTTTTCATCCATAAAATTTTTCTCCTTTAACCATAAAAAATATTTATGGGTAATTATAAATAATGATAATTTATTTGATTTCTAAAAGTATAATACAACTAATGAAAAAAGAAATCTATCTTTTTATGTAAATCAACAGACTCACTATAGTTTTACGTTTCCAGCGTTCTTTCATAAAATTTTTCTATGGCAATGAATAAAAAAACAATATTATTTTTATTCTTTATTTTCACTTATTATTTACATGAAGAGTTATCACTACTTAACAGGAGGGGTAAAAATGTCAAATACACAAAATTATGATGTAGTTGTAGTAGGGGCAGGAAACGCAGCTTTATGTGCCGCAATCTCAGCAAAAGAGGGTGGTGCTAGAGTTCTTGTATTAGAACGGGGACCAGTGGAAAAGCGTGGAGGGAACTCTTTCTTTACGGATGGGGCCATTCGTGTTGCATACAATAATTTAGACGCAATCAGAAATATAATACCTGAATTAACAGATGAAGAATCCGAGTTAATTGTAATGCCTGAATACACGGAATCCGATTATTACAATGATCTAATGCGAGTAACAGGTGGACAAAGTAATCCAGAGTTAGCAAAACAGCTGGTTTCTAGATCGTATGAAACAATTAAGTGGATGCGTGATCAGGGAATAAAATTTGAATTGAATTATGAAAATCAATCCTTCGTACAAGATGGCAAGCGCAATTTCTGGGGAGGACTGCCTATCAAAACGGAGGATAAAGGCGTTGGCTTAATGAGACAGCTCTTCGCGCGGACAGAAGAAATCGGCATCGACGTTTGGTACGATTCACGTGCTGTGGAGCTTATATCAGAGTATGACACAATAACCGGTGTCGTTGTTGAGAAGGATCATACAATGGTAACTGTTCAGACATCCGGTGTGATTTTGGCTTGTGGGGGCTTTGAAGCCAATAAGAAAATGAGAAGTGAAAATATTGGTGAAGAATGGGAAGCGGCTATTGTTCGTGGAACCGAGTTCAACACAGGAGACGGCATTTCCATGGCTATGGCAGTGGGTGCTCAAAAATTTGGGCAGTGGTCTGGATGTCATTCTATTGGGACAGATTATAATGCGCCAAAAGTAGGGGACTTCACGAAGCCGGGAGATATATTTAAAAAGCATTCTTATCCGTACAGCGTCATGCTTAATAATGAAGGGAAACGGTTTGTTGATGAAGGAGCAGATTTACGAAATTACACCTATGCCAAATACGGCCGTGAGGTATTAAAACAGCCTGGACATGTAGCATATCAAATTTATGATGCACAGGTACGCCCGATGCTGCGTAAAGAATATGACCTTGAAGAAGCGACTATTTATAAAGCAGATACGCTTGAAGAGTTGGCTAGTTTACTGCCGGTCAATCAAACACAATTTCTTAAAACGATCGAAGAGTATAACAGTGCGGTACAAGATGGCGAGTATAGACCCGCAGAGAAAGATGGCAAAGGGACGAAAGGAATTACTCCTCCTAAATCCAACTGGGCACTTCGAATTGAGCAAGGTCCATTCTATGCTTTTCCTGTAACGTGCGGAATCACCTTCTCGTTCGGTGGCTTGCATGTAGATGAAACGGGTCATGTGTTAGACAAAGAAGAACAACCGATAAAAGGTCTCTTTGCGGCTGGTGAAATGATTGGGGGGATTTTTTATGAAAACTATCCTGGTGGATCCGGGTTAATGTCTGGAGCAGTCTTTGGAAAATTAGCTGGTTCATCCGCAGCCCACTATACTCAAGATAAGGTTGAAACGATCCAATAATCACTGAGTCTTTTCCTTGAATGGTTTATTAGAAAAGAATGAGTCAAAAAAATGATAGGGATACGTGAAGTAGAAGAATGAAAAATAGCCAAGGCTTAAAAAAGTCCTTGGCTGTTTGGTATTTTAAAATATTAAAAATCTATATGTTGATATTTTTCCCTAAATAAGGAAGATATAAAGCAATTAGCTTTCTTTGTATATTTACTCTAGTTACTATGAAAACCTGGATTAAGTATCTATACCCAAATTTGTATAAGAGTTTTAGCTTTCCTAGGTTTTCTATTCTCTTTCCTAGATTATTAGTGAATTTTGAAGGCATTGTTTTGGTTAAATACATTAAAGTCTGGGCTCTATTGAATACTCACTTATACAAAACAAGGATCATTGAAGTAAACAATTTCAGAAAGAATTTTATTACCTTTAATATTTTCTTTTAAAAAGACTGTGATGACCCACATTTGAATTCTCCAATTAATAAATAAATTTTTGTGCTGAAATGAATTCAAATTAAGCTAATTGATAGGAAAGATCATAATTTTTTTTCGTGTACACGTATCCCTCCAAAATGATTCTTGCTGTGCGTACCACTTTAATGGCGCGTATGTGTCCTGCCAAGAAATCAACCTTTGTTTCCATTATCCCGGCCGGGTGGGCTAAACGAAAAATTTCCTGCTTAATGTTCACCATCTCAGATAAAACCGTTTCCTGTAAGTAAGCCCCTGCTGTTGCACAGATGGCTCCTGTAATAGCAAGCGCTTGATGGGGCTTTTGCATGGACATCATTCGGATCATCAAATCCATTTCTGACGCTTTTCTTTCCGATCCGTTTAGATCGACGTAATCCATAGGAGGAGCAATTAGGGTCATTTTAGGCACAGCAGGAGATTTCACAGTAGCTGATTTCTTATCGGAAAATTTACACATTTCAGCTGCAATTGACCGAATTTCTTCCAGTTCATTTAATTTTTCCTGTGAATAATCAGTAGGCAACTCGCTCCCGCTTAGACCAATATCCTGTGCCCTTACAAAAACGAGTGGATTGGCAACATCAATAATTGAAACTTGAATCAGTCGATCCTTGGTTTTTATCATGTCAATCGGGTTTCCTGTAGGGAAAAGTTTTCCTGTAACTGCTCCTTCTGCACGAGTAAAAGAAAGATAGATAGGTGATCCTTTACCAGGAACCCCAGGAATTGAACAGCATCCTTCTGATTTCACTTGTCCATTTTCAACCTCTACTTCTGCAATAATCAATTTTTGTGTATTCACGTTAAAAATTTTCACCGTTGTAACAGGTTCTTTCGCAGGGACTAATCCTTGCTCAATTGCGTATGGTCCTACAGCAGATGAAATATTCCCACAATTTCCTTTAAAATCAACCATTTGATTATCGATGCTAATCTGAGCAAATGTATATTCCACATCGAATTCTGGTGAATCTGATTTTTTGATAATCGCTGCTTTACTTGTCAATGAATTCGCTCCTCCAAGACCATCAATCTGTCTCCGATCAGGACTGCCCATCACGTCAAGTAAGAAACCTTCCCAGTGTGAGGGATTCGAAGGCATATGTTCAAAGTTAAGGAACACACCTTTACTTGTCCCGCCGCGCATTACAACTACTGGCACTTTCATTGTATAACCACCCTTTTTCAATCAATATTTAAAGACTACCGGTTCCTTTGAAAATATAGTATGATAAGTTCAATCATAAGTAAAATACATATTTTTTTAATAAAAATGATAAAAAAACTTATAATCAAAAAGTGGGAGATGGTTAAGTGGACGAAAAAGATTGGATTGCGATAAGGGTACTATATGAAGAAAAAAACATTAGCCGTGCCGCAGAGCGTTTATATATATCCCAGCCGGCGTTAACGTACCGGCTTAAAAATTTGGAAAAAGAATTTAGCACGAACTTATTTTTCAAAATAAAAGGAGGAATTGAGTTCACTTCAGAAGGGATACATTTAGCGGGCTATGCGGAAGAAATGGTGAAAAAGTTGCAAAAAACGAAAGATTATATGCTGAATATGAAAAATGAGGTAAGAGGAACGTTAAGGCTTGGCGTTTCCAGCAACTTTGCCCAATATAAACTACCAGAAATATTGAAAAAGTTTTCAACACAATATCCTCATGTACAATTTAATGTGAATACAGGCTGGAGTACTGAAATCATGCATCTTCTGGATTCCTCTAGTGTTCAATTAGGCATTCTGCGTGGAAATTATGAATGGTATGGAATCAAATCGCTACTGCATAAAGAAAGACTTTGTTTAATTTCTAAGAAAGAGGTAGACTTGGATAATTTACCAGATGTTCCATTCATAAATTATAAAACCGACAGTTCTTTAAAAAACTTAATAAATGGCTGGTGGCATGATAGATTCCCGGAGCCACCATTCGTAACTATGGAAACAGATCGGCAGGAGACGTGCAAAGAGATGGTCAAAAATGATCTTGGTGTTTCTATTCTGCCAGAAATATGCCTGCAGCCTTCAGATAATTTGCATACATACGGGTTATCCTACAAAAATGGGAAGCCGGTGTTAAGAAATACATGGTTAATGTACAACCAGGATTCTTTAAAACTCTCTACTGTGAAAAACTTTATTGATTTCTTGAATAAAAATTCCAATCTTTAACGAAAAAGCACAATGAAATTATTGCCAATTTCATTGTGCTTTTTTGATTTATCAATTTAATATAAAATGGATTATAAGTTTTTTTTTCGAAAAAGTAAAAAAAATATGTATTTCACTTATTTAATGATATGAACTATTCTAAAAATAGAAAACAAAGCAACAGGAAAAAGAAAATAATATGTAATATTTATTAGCTATTCACACTTTTTATCTGATTTGTAAGCGGTTTCTTTATGGGAGGGGATTCATATTCTAACGTTACTTGGAATTTCAATGGTCGTTGTCTTTACTTATTTAATCATGTCTAAACGGTTATCGCCTGTTACTTCTCTTGTAGTCATTCCAATTATCTTTGCATTAATTGGCGGATTTGGTCCAGAGCTCGGAGATATGATGCTGGATGGAATAAAGGTTGTCGCACCTTCAGCCGCTTTGCTATTGTTTGCTATTCTGTTTTTCGGAGTTCTGATTGACGCTGGATTATTTGATCCACTTATTAAAACTATGTTAAAAATCGTAAAAGGGGATCCGGTTAAAATAGCGATAGGAACAGCAGTAATCGCAATGACCGTTGCCTTAGATGGTGATGGTACCACGACTCATATGATTACGATTTCCGCTATGCTGCCTCTTTACTTACGACTTGGTATGAATCCACTTATACTTGCCACTATTTCTATGCTGGCTGTCAGTATTATGAGTGGTATGACTCCTTGGGGAGGACCTGCAACAAGAGCAATAGCATCTTTAGGTTTGGATGCAAATGAATTCTTTGTCCCGATTATCCCTACACTATTCGCAGGAATAGCTGCTATTCTTTTTACCGCTTATGTACTTGGGAAAAAAGAGCGCAAAAGGCTTGGCGTTGTTTATATCAAAGCTGCACCTGAAATGAAAGGGGCTCTTGCTGAAGCAGCGGTAGCTTCCGCCATCCAAGACGATTTAAAGCGCCCTAAATTAATATGGGTCAATCTTTTGTTGACGTTGACAGTCATGGTCGTTCTTGTAATGGGCTTAGTACCGGTACCGGTGTTGTTTCTAATTGGGTTTGTGCTTGCTTCGGTCATTAATTACCCTAATTTAGAACAGCAAAAAGAGCGAATCGTGTCACATGCAGGAAACGCTATAACCGTTGTCACATTAGTATTTGCGGCTGGTATTTTCACAGGGATCTTTTCCGGAACGAAAATGGTAGACGCCATTGCAAATTCATTAGTGGCCATCATTCCGGATTCTTTAGGCTCTTTTTTACCGATGGTCGTTGCATTCACCAGCATGCCATTTACGTTCGTTTTATCCAATGATGCTTACTATTTTGGTGTGTTGCCAATTCTTGCCGAAGCAGGAGAAGCTTATGGAGTGAGTCCTTTAGAAATTGCCAGAGCTTCCGTACTGGGCCAGCCTGTGCATTTCTTAAGTCCACTTGTGGCATCGACTCTTTTACTAGTAGGGATGGTAAAGACAGATATCGGGGAACTACAGCGGTATGCATTAAAATGGGCTCTATTTTGTTCATTAGCCCTTATCATTGTTGCTTTCTTGACAGGGGCTATTATTTAAGAATAATGTTATCTAATAAAATCTTCGAATTTAAACAAAGTAGGGCTGCGCCAAAACCCAATTATTTTTAGTGGTTTTGGCGCAGCCCATTCTTTTATTTAATTCCAGAAGTAATGATTTTTACGATTTTTTTCGCCAGGTTCATAACCGTGTATAGACGAGTATCATTTAGAAATTGCATCGTTGGCAGCGGATCTATATAATTTACCATTCCTATAATATGATAGTCTCCCACTTCGGGCAATACTTTTTTTAAAGCTTTTCCTGGGACAAGAGGTCCATCCTTCAAGAAAACATAACCGACCTGGTTTTGATCCCCTAAACAAGCATCCACACTAAAAATAAGAGGCTTTTTGAATTGTTTTTTAATTTCTTTCAACGTGTCTTTTAAATTAAATGCATGAACGGGATTTTCCAAGGTACCGTAAACACGATAAGGCACCGTGTGTTCTTTTAGCATCGTCCCGACTAAAGGGCCCAATGAATCCCCAACCGATCGATCTGAACCAATACACAGAAAGATTACATCTTCATTTTGACATCCTGATGATTGAATAATCTCTTTGACTTTTAATGCTAAACTGTTTATTTCTTCGCCTTTTGGTTCCACAGAACAAATCTGCTCCTCTTCTTGTAAATTAGACTCATTTGATTCCCCTTTATTCTATTATACGAATTAAAAAGATATCATGCATGTAAATCTAAGCGTATGCTTGTGAATCAATAATTAGTATGTAACACTCTGAAAAAAGGCAGTAATTCAAAACATGCCCTTTAATTTATTTGGCGAGGAAGTGGGGTAGGTTTACAACCAGAATATTTCTAGATCAATTATATGGCATGTCTTAGCCGTTCCACTTTCAAAAATTTTATTAGATTTGAATAGAATTAATCGGGTTAACTAGTTTGTCATAGTGTATCTCTTATATTTACAAACTATTAATAAGCTTTAATATTCTGCATCGGTCTTTTTATGACAAAATACTTAGTTTTTTCTCCATTTTTGACTCATACCATCAATTTCCACCCTTTACATGTTATAAATGTCGTTATAACCTCTTTAGGTTTCGTATAAACCGTGACTTTTGGTTTATCTTTCATGTGAAGGAATAAAATCACATGGGTTTAACAGAGCATTTAAAAAGGTCTGTTAATTTTAAGGGTAGAGTTTGCTATAAGGAATATAGCATCCCTCAAAAAGATTTTTTGGAGGTAATGTTGATGAAATTTAGCAATAGCGGTTTAAACAGACGTAATTTCTTAAAAGTTGGCGGAATGAGTACTTTAGCATTAACACTTGGTTCAACCGGGGTATTTTCTCTTGCAGGTGCTACAAAAGGATTTGCAGCGGAATCCAGCAATCCCGCAAGTGGATTTGGTGGCTATGGCCCACTAGTAAAAGATCCAAATGGAGTTCTTGATCTGCCAAGGGGATTTCATTACAAAATGCTTTCACGAACTGGTGATGTCATGCCTAATGGTGACCTTGTCCCTTCTGCTCACGATGGAATGGCTGCCTATAAAGGAGAGAAGGGTACAACCATTCTTGTAAGAAACCATGAAAATGGGACAAATTCAGATTACCCTGTAAACGGAAAAAAACCTTGGAGTGCTGGTGCTGCCGGCGGCACAACCACATTAATCGTTGGACAAAATAACAAGGTCATTGATCAGTATGTATCAAGTTCAGGTACAATCCGTAACTGTGCGGGTGGAGCTACGACTTGGGGCACTTGGTTAACAATGGAAGAAACTCGTGATATGGGACATGGCTTTGTATTTGAAGTAAATCCGCTTGAACCTGAAAACGAAATGTCAAGAACACCGATCCGTGATATGGGTTATTTCTCCCATGAAGCTGGGCATGTTGACCCTTCAACAGGAATTTGGTATTTAACCGAAGACGCAAGTCCAAGCTTCTTGTACCGCTTTACACCACATGACCGAAGTCAAAAGCTAGGTTCTCTGCAAAAGGGCGGTATCCTTGAAGCAGCAGCGATTGATGAATTACCGGCTGCAGCTGCAAGTCAATTTAGTACTAGACAAAAATTCGGGATTGTTTGGAAAAAATTAAATCCTGAAATCGCACAGCAAGATGCTAAGGATAAAGGCTGTATTCAGTTTAGCCGCTTAGAAGGGGCTTATTTTTCTGAAGGTACTTTATGGTTTGATGATACAAGTGCAGGTTCAGCACGCCTTGGCCGTGTTTATCGCTACACGCCAGCGACAAACACCTTAGAACTATTCTATGAGTCTACTGATAAAAATGATTTAGAAGCACCGGATAACATTACAATCACTCCTTGGGGAGATCTTTGGATTGCCGAAGATGGTGGCGGTAATGATCGTATTGTCGGATTAACTCCTGAAGGAAATATTTATACTTTCGCTGAAAATATGATGAACGGTTCTGAATTTGCTGGCCCTACATTTTCTCCAGATGGAAATACTTTCTTTGTAAATATGCAAACACCAGGTATCACCTTCGCGATTTGGGGACCATTTGCACGCAGAAATTCTACCCGTAGACGAGCTATGAACCAGGCTCTACCGCCAGCAGGTCTTGCCCCTGTTGTTTCGGATAAACTTACTGCATTCGCAGAAGAACAAGGCATGTCTATATTAGAAGCAGCAGCTTTAGAGCGTCATGGTATGCCAATTTTATAAGTAATGAACGCATTTTTTGAGTACTTTCAAAGCATCATGGTAGGAGGTGAGACGTTTGTTATCTAGTATCGGCATCCCTGGCCTAATTCTAATTCTAGTCATTGCGTTAATCATTTTTGGTCCTTCTAAATTACCCGAAATTGGAAGGGCTTTTGGAAACACTTTAAAAGAATTTAAAAAAGCAACAAATGATTTGATCAGTACTGACAAAGAAGAAAAAACTAACTCTGAAGAAAAAAATAAACTAGTAGATCTTGAGAAATCCGAAAAGACTGGAAATTAAATAACTTGTTTTACTATTTATAGAGTAAGTGTTTGGAGGAAATAGTATGAAAAAAATGGGGAAGATATTTTTGACGGGCTGCTTTTCGCTGGCGATGGCTGCCGCTTTTGTCGCAAAGCCCGTTACGGCAGATGCGGAGGAAAAGCTCAAGGAGGGAGAGAAGTTTAAACTCACCATTCTCCAGACGAATGACTTTCATGGTCATCTGGATGACATCGTCACGCTGGATGATGGAACTCTACATCACAATTCTATTGCGAAGTATGCCACCATCATTGAAAATGTGCGCAATGAAGAGGAGAATGTGCTTCTAGTCGATGGCGGGGATGTCTTCCTGCGCGGGGAGTTTCAGGCGGGTCAAGGAGAGTTGGAGACGTCTCTTTTGAAAGCTTTGGACTATGATGCGATGGCTCTAGGAAACAACGACTTCCGTGTTTACCCTGCCGGGGAGGGCACACCGGACAGCCGTTATGAACAGTTAAAGGATTACCACCGCAACGTGAATTTCCCCATCCTCACTGGTAATGTAATTGACAGGGAAACAGGAAAGTACATTCAGAATGTAAAACCTTGGAAAAGTTTTGCTTTCAATGGCGTTAAAGTCGGCATGATCGGCCTTACATCGATGAAGCCGGAAATTCGCGGTTGGGATGATGTTGAAGACCTCGATTTCATCGAACCGGTTGAAGCGTTGAATGCGTTGCTTCCTGAAGTGAGTGAAAAGTCAGACGTTAAGATTGTCCTTTCGCATGCCGGAAATCCTGAAGACCATAAGCTGGCTCAGGTTCCCGGAGTTTCAGCGGTAATCGGGGCAGATACACACAAGGTCATCGAAACTCCCGAATATGAATTCAACGGAGAGGTGATGGTGCCAATTACTCAAGCTGGAGGAGAACAAGAACATTATTTGGGCCGCCTGAATTTGACTTTTGAAGTCGTTGACGCCAAAATGACTTTGATCAATTCCGATGGATTCCTCTACGACGTCACAAATGTTCCGGCAGATCCGGAGATACAAGCGATTATAGACGATTATCGTGCAGATTTGAAAGCGCAATAATCAAGTCTTCATAATGCTATGAGGAAAGGACAAAGCGAGGTTATTCGCTTTGTCCTTTCTATATTAATGATAAGTAAAGACTGCAAGGGGCTGTCCAGAAAGTCGGTGAAAACTAACTGGCTGGTTGCCTTTTAATTTTTGCTCATTTCCTGCCATTTCCACTGACGAGAGTTGAGCTTAGTGTAGAGTTTATCTGATTAGTTTAACTTAATTCCTCTAATTGATGTGCTAAAAAGGATCGATAGGGAACAAAGCATTTGTTATGCCATTGAGATTGCGAAGAATTTCACTTAAATTACCATGAAAATAACCTTCAGTAACTGATAAAAAAGACAATAATAAGAACGCCCCATCCCATTCCGAAAATAATGGAACCAATAAAAATATTCTTTAACTAAAGAATCAATAGGCTTTTATTCACTATATAAGTTCCTAAATAAAAGCGGTAAAAAATAATTTATTCCTTTTCCATTTGTGTAGACGGTGTAGCCTTTTTTATTTGCTGAAAATCGTTTGAAAGAGTACTAATGAGTTCATTCACCAAGTTTCATTATATAGCTATAAATTGATTTTAAACAATTCTCGATATCCATAAATAACCAGTTATTTTTTAACCGCTGATGGTCATTATAAATAAAGAAGAAGGGGCTACTGATTACGTATGATTCACATCATATAGTAAATGAGGTGTTAGTTAAAGACGTTTAACTTAACTACAGGTAGCTTCATTAAAAAATCGATTCGAGCAAGGAGATGGTTCGCTTGCACGTAAAAGCAGAAAACTCATTCAATAATTGTCATTTATGCTTTGAAAGTTGATAAAACTTTTAAGATATAGGGGATGGTTGCTTTGGATGGAAAACTCTAGTCAGATACCCGTATTTACTCTAATGTAGATGAGGTGTTTATCGCAGAGAATTTATGCTGATTCGAAATGAAGCAAACCCCTTTTTCAGACAGGGTGCAACTTTCCGTTGCATCCTGTTTTTATGTAATTTCTTGTTATCACTAGCGTGAGCCACTTTATTTATATCCCCTTTACTTGTATATTTTTTCATTTTTACCGTAACCTGTGCTGTTATAAATAAAAGCGCCCAATAAGGAAAAGCATATGGGTAACAAGATGATAAAAAAATAATACACTATTATCGGAGAAGACATAAATCAAACAAGAAGGATGGGATCCTGATGGTTGATGAAAATATACAAAAAAACAAACGGGAACAATGGAAAAAGCAAGTTATGAATAATCTGAAGAGGGAAGCTGTCAAAAATATCATAGCAGGAATGGGAGACCTAGCAAGATTAGATGCTAAAGTCAATAATACTTACACTGTATACATCAAGGATGGAAGGCTGATAAAGCAACCTACAAATGGGAAGTGTGTTGTCATTAATGGAAAAATCCAAGATTAACTGAGAAGGGTTAGGGAAAACATTAAGTGATTTTTTGGTAATTTAACTCCAGCTCTCTTCTATATCCAATTTTTAATAAAGAAATAATGAATAGAAATCACTGCGATTTGCCAGGACTGCTACAATTGTTATAAGCCGATTTCTATTCCATTGCGCTCTTTGCTCCAGATATACTAAGCACGGTCTGCTTTGCTAAGGCATTAAGAACCACTCTAGCCGTCATTGTTGTTTTGATGATTTATTTCCCCGGGTTTTAGCATTGGCCGAAGAGCAGTATTGGGATTGCTCTTTGCAGTACTTACGACAACTGTCTGGTATCGATCGGTAATCACGGTTACAACCTTAATTGTTATGCTTATTGACCATATCATCGGGAAGAATGATTGTGTTTTGCAAAACGATACGAGCAGCATAAGCAAATAAGGAATGTAAGGTCATCAAACTTGTTGCCATTTGGACATAGGGTATATAACAACATATAATATGATATAGAAAGAGGGGGAGATATTCCCTCTTTTTTAATTCATCCAAAAAACTGTAATTGAATTGAATGACATTGTGAGAAACTCAGTATTGAATATGTTTTTTGGAATAAATTCCTTTTCAACAAATAGTTTGATCGAATCGAAAATCTTTTCTTACTTTTAAGCAAATATTTTTATATAACACATTTGATTTCCATTTCAATCATTCATTTTTAATATCTTTTAAATGACCGGAACGTACCACTTTAGTTTTTAAATATTTTTCATTAAACTCGGAAATATCTCCCCATAACGGAACTCTGCCTGCAACGTTGGCACCTGAGTTTTGAAGAGCTTCTAATTTTCTCGGATTGTTGGTGATAAGAGTCACTGGATTAGAGCGCAGTTTTTTTAACACTCGAATGGCGTCATCATAGTTACGTGCATCATCCACAAATCCAAGCTCCAAATTCGCTTCCACCGTATCCAATCCCTTTTCTTGTAGAACATAAGCCATGGCTTTACTAAATAATCCGATGCCTCTTCCTTCGTGATTCGCTAAATAAAATAAAGCTCCGGATCCTTGAGATGCAATCATTTTCATAGCCTGCTTTAATTGAAAGCCACAATCACAGCGTTTGCTGCCAAATATATCCCCAGTATGACAAATACTATGCATCCGGATAAGGGCATCGGAGGAGCTTTGAAAATCTCCATACAGTAACACACTTGATTGCTGCATTTCCGCTAAGTTGGAAGAGGCTAAAGTTTCAATGATCTTTTCTATATTATAAGTACCGTCACCACAAAAATGCCCCGCCATATTCTCACATCGTAACCAGCAATACCACTGGAATATAATTGTTTCGCCCTCTAAGTTAACGGGTAATTTGATTGGGCCGACTAAATAAATGGATGTTTCATCACTTTTAATAACGTTAATTTTATCTTCTAATATCAAAGCCACTTTTTCATTAATCATATAAACTTCCTCCCGAAACTTCTAATAATACGATAACGTTTACTAGTTCATTTCATATTGTACCCAATCCACTCTTTTGTGAATCTTTTATAAATAGAAAAAAACTCCAAATTTACTAATGCAAAAAAAAGTTCCCTTTTTGGTGATGGAAAACTTCATATCCATATACTCTAAAATTTAACAAGAACCTTACAACAACCTCAATAACGCAAAATTACAGTTTTCACCCACTATTTTACATTTAATTTATTTTCAAGGGTTAGATAGTGAAATTTGTTTATTGAATTTACATATAATCGAAGGGAAATGGATTTATTCGGTACATGATGATAGTTGAAATTGGAAAACCTTTCCTGTAACATATAATAAGAATCATATAATAGGAGGTTGCGCATTGGTTTTACAAATTAAAGAAGTTACGAAAAGATTCGGGGATTTCACTGCTGTCAACCAGCTTGATTTAACTATCCCCGAAAAAGAAATGTTCGGCTTTTTAGGCGGGAACGGAGCGGGGAAAACGACCACGTTCCGGATGATACTTGGCCTGCTTGACCCCACTGAAGGGGAAGTAATCTGGAATGGTAAGAAAATCGATTATACGACCAGTTCCTTGATTGGCTATCTTCCTGAGGAACGCGGACTATATCCAAAACTGAAGGTACGCGATCAAATTGTGTATTTGGCTAGATTAAGAGGGATGAACAAACGGGATGCTTTGAAAGAATTGGAGTATTGGCTGGACCGCTTTATGGTACCCGAGTATATCGATAAGCGAGTTGAAGAGCTTTCAAAGGGAAATCAACAAAAAATCCAGCTGATTGCATCCATGATCCATAAACCTGAATTGCTTATCCTTGACGAACCCTTCAGCGGTCTGGATCCAGTGAATGTGGAAATCCTGAAGAAAGCTGTCATTGACTTAAGGGACAGCGGCACGACGATCGTTTTCTCGAGCCATCGCATGGAGCATGTCGAGGAGATGTGCGAGCATCTTTGCATCATGCATAAAGGTTCCCCTGTTGTGGCTGGAAAGTTAAAAGAAATCAAACGTTCTTTTGGTAAAAAGAATGTCTCAATTAAAGCAGATTTTGATCTATCTTTCTTGGATAATTATTCAGGTGTAACAAAAGTCAAGAACACGATGGAAGGGAAAATTCTTCAAGTTACTGGTGAAGATGTGGCTGAGAACATGCTACGTGATCTTGTTCCAAGAGGTTTCGTCCGGAAATTCGAATTGGAAGAACCATCGCTGACGGATATTTTCATTGAAAAAGTAGGTGCCGTCTATGAATAAATTTTGGATTGTCCTTTCCCATACATACCTATCAAAATTAAAGACGAAATCCTTTATCATTTCTACAATCATTATGATGGCACTGATTCTCGTTCTTTCGAATCTTTCGAATCTTATTGATAAATTCGACAGTGATGAAAAGGAAAAGGTTGCCGTCATCGATCAGACTGAAGGCAGCTTATTTGATCCTTATAAAAAAGCGGTAGCAGGTGTGAACGATGACCTATCGATAATATCCGCCCAGGATGAAAAGGAAACGGAGGAAATGGTCAGCGCGGAAGAAATCGTTGGGTATTTGTTAATCGAAAAGGATGAAACTCTCGGCTTCAAGGGAACGTATAAAGCGAATCAAATTTCAGATTCTGCGGTAAGTAATGATTTGCTTTTAGCGCTAACCCAATTGAAGGGGCAAATAACCGCGAAGGAATTGAATTTGACAGAGCAGCAAATCGCTCAATTGAATACGCCGCCAGCATTTGATACGATTGCGCTTCAGAAAAATGCAAAGACGGAAGAGGATCTCAATCAAGCACGAGGTCTCGTGTATGTTCTCCTATTCGTGATTTACTTCGGTGTGTTGATGTATGCAACGATGATTGCAATGGAAGTAGCTACTGAGAAAACATCACGAGTCATGGAAATCCTAATTTCAAGTGTCCCGCCAGTCACACAGATGTTTGCCAAAATAATGGGTGTTGCTTTACTTAGTCTTACTCAAATGGTTTTATTTTTTGGGGTGGGCTATTTCTCGATTAAACAAAACTTGACGGGTATGGATGAAGGATTCTTTTCCTTTTTCGGTTTCGGCAGCACCGATATCTCAACGATCATTTATGCAATCATCTTCGCTTTGCTTGGGTATTTTCTGTACGCGACTCTTGCGGCATGCCTTGGATCCGTTGTCAGCAAAATTGAAGATGTCCAGCAAATGATTTCACCGATGACCATGTTGGTTGTCATCGCCTTCATGATTGCGATGTTTGGACTGGGGAATCCGTCAGCCAGTTATATTATGATCACATCATTCATTCCATTTTTCACGCCTATGATCATGTTCTTGCGTGTAGGGATGCTTGAAGTTCCATTCTGGGAAATCGCCATCAGCATTGCAGTCTTGATCTTAACGATTGTTTTACTTGGAATAATCGGAGCAAAAATCTATCGGGGTGGTGTCTTGATGTATGGAAGCTCAAAATCACTGAAAAGCATCAAGAATGCCTTGCAATTATCCAAGAAAAATTAACATGAAACCTGGATCCTTCATTCCTGTTGGAGGTATTCAGGTTTTTTTAAGATAATAATATAGGAACGAAAAGTAGCATAGATATAAGGGAACATAAATATATTCCATTTATTCAACCACGATTAGGAGTGAATTATTATGAGCAATCTGGTAACGTTGACGATAGCTTCAGAAGCGTTTCTCTTGCTATCCTTCATCATTATTATTTTATCAACCAAGAATCCGAAAAGAAATATTCTCTGGGTCATCCTGTTCATCATTGGAGCTGCACCGCTTCTATATTTAGCCATAGATCATGTGAAAAACGATTATATGGATGCAAATATCGGATTAGGCCTTGCCTTTATGTATACCTGGTTATATAGTGCCGTTGCTTTTATCGTCGCCATCATTCTTTTAGTGAAAAAGAAAAGGAATAATAATATATCAAAAGAACTGTGATAAACACATTTGGAATCTAAAATTAAATAAAAATTAAAAGCCCGCAGGCAAACTCGTAGAAAAAAGAGGTTGCCTGCACTTTTTTCTTTGAAAAAGTCGCAGTTCCTTTCAGCCGGAGCATGTTATTCGACCGTCGACGCAGTTATTCGACCTACATCGCATATAATTCGACCGTTAAGTGATTTATTCGACCTACACCGCACAATATTCGACCGTTCAGACAGTTTATTCGACCTTCATCTCATAATAATCCGTTCCCTTTCAAGCCTTTGCGCCGCAAATTTCAGTGGGGACCAGTGGCTTGCCTGTTATTCGGAAGGATTATCGCAAATGACATCAATCGAGCGAGGTTTCATCCATTCAGAACCCCATTTTGAGGACACAGGTTCGCCAATGTTTTTTATGTTTAATAAACTGCCTGTATACAGCAAATAGGCTCTTGGCAGGCAAGGATTTGGATTGTTTAACTCACAATTAGCTTAAGAATAGAAAATGATAATAAACGAATAGTAATAAAAAGGAACATTAATCTTAATCTTTGCATAGGGTAGTAGGGTATGGTATATTAATTTTCGAGGAGGGATGGTTAATGGATGAAATGATGAATGAAGAAGATTGCTGTACGACCTCTTCCCACGGCCGAAAGAGTCATCACTCAGAAGCAGTAAAAAAGAATTTAACGACCCGGTTAAATCGAATTGAGGGTCAAATTCGCGGTATAAAGGGTCTTATTGAAAAAGATACGTACTGTGATGATGTGATCACCCAAATAGCAGCTACACAAAGCGCGATGAATAGCGTGGCCAAGATCTTACTGGAAGGGCATCTAAGGAATTGTGTGGTTGAACGCTTGAATGAAGGGGATACAGAGGTTATAGATGAAGTGCTTGTAACGATACAAAAATTAATGAAAAAATAAAGGAGTAGTGGTTGAAATGGAAAATGTAACATTGAATGTAAGTGGAATGTCTTGTGGTCATTGTGTGAATGCAGTTGAAGGGAATGTAGGAAAACTTGCAGGTGTTGAAAGTGTAAAAGTGCATTTGGATGCAGGAAAAGTGGATGTAGCGTTTGATAAGGAAAAAGTATCACTTGAGAAAATAAAAGAAACAATCGATGATCAAGGCTATGATGTCGAGTAGGTTATGAGAGTGCTGTTAAGCACTTCTTTTTTACAAAAAAATATACCCCATAGCGGTATAGGAAGGCGGGGATGATGTGAGCGGCCAAATAAAAGAAACAAGTATGCATATTACGGGAATGACTTGCGCTGCCTGTGCTAACCGAATTGAAAAAGGTTTAAACAAAATGGAAGGCGTTGAGGAAGCCAACGTTAATTTGGCTCTTGAGAAATCGGTCATTAAATATGATTCGGAAAAATTAAGCAACAAGGACTTTGAAAAGAAAATTCAAGATCTTGGTTATGATGTAGTAAAAGAGAAAAAGGAATTTACGATTACTGGCATGACCTGTGCGGCTTGTGCTAACCGAATTGAAAAAGGGTTAAATAAGTTGGATGGAGTAAGCGTGGCCACTGTGAATTTTGCGCTCGAAAATGGAACCGTCGAATATGATCCTTCCGTTGTCTCACTAGCTGACATCATTCAACGGGTGGAGAAGCTGGGGTATGGGGCGGTCATCAAGGAAGATAATATGGATTCCGTGGATTTCCGTCAAAAAGAAATTCAAAAACAAAAGAATAATTTCATCATTTCGGTCGTATTGTCGTTTCCATTGTTATGGGCGATGGTAAGCCATTTTAGTTTTACTTCGTTTATCTATATGCCTGATTTCCTAATGAATCCTTGGGTGCAAATGGCATTCGCGACCCCCGTGCAATTTCTGATTGGAAGGCAGTTTTATGTTGGGGCTTATAAAGCATTGAAAAATAAAAGTGCCAATATGGATGTATTGGTCGCAATGGGAACATCCGCTGCCTATTTTTACAGTGTTTATCAGGCGATCATCTCGATGGGATCCCATCACAATACAGCACAGCTTTATTTCGAAACTAGTTCGATTCTTATCACCCTCATTCTTTTAGGAAAGCTGTTTGAAGCAAAAGCAAAAGGACGTTCTTCAGAGGCCATCAAAAAATTGATGGGGCTTCAGGCCAAAACGGCATTGGTTTTAAGGGATGGGGAAGAACGGGAAATACCACTTGAAGAAGTCATCGTGGGAGATACGATTTTGGTGAAGCCAGGTGAAAAGATACCTGTGGATGGAGAAGTAGTCGAAGGGAACTCTGCCGTTGATGAATCCATGTTAACGGGTGAGAGCATTCCGGTGGATAAAACAAACGGGGATACTGTAATCGGTTCAACATTGAATAAGAATGGGTTTCTCAAAATGAAAGCGACAAAGATTGGAAGGGATACAGCTCTTTCCCAAATCATCAAAGTGGTTGAAGATGCTCAAGGTTCCAAAGCTCCGATTCAACGTCTTGCTGACCAAATTTCCGGTGTCTTCGTTCCCATTGTTGTAGGGATCGCCCTTTTAACTTTTCTGGTTTGGATGATATGGGTTAACCCTGGAGAATTCACCCCGGCTTTTGAAGCGATGATTGCAGTGCTAGTCATAGCCTGTCCATGTGCTTTAGGTCTGGCCACTCCTACATCGATCATGGCAGGATCAGGTCGGGCCGCCGAATTCGGTATTTTATTTAAAGGCGGGGAACACTTGGAAACCACTCACCATATAGATACGGTCATTTTGGATAAAACGGGAACAGTAACGAATGGTACCCCTGTGCTGACCGATGTCCTCATCGAGAATGGTATGGAGGAAGAACAGTTTTTATCTCTAATCGGTGCAGCTGAAAAACAATCTGAACACCCTCTTGCCCAATCAATCGTTCAAGGAATTCAAGCAAGACAGATATCACTTGCTGTGGTTGAGGAATTTGAAGCGATTCCTGGATACGGGGTGAGAGCTGTAGTGGGTCAAAAAGTGTTGTTCGTCGGAACGCGAAAATTGATGAAGCAAAATAACGTGGATATTACTAAGGCCCTAACAGCGATGGAAGCATTTGAAGAGCAAGGGAAGACCGCAATGCTCGCTAGCATTGAAGGGGAATATGCAGGACTCATTGCCGTTGCGGATACGATAAAAGATACCTCGCTTACTGCGATTAAAAGGTTAAAAGCAATGGATATCCAGGTCATCATGATAACCGGAGATAATCAAAGAACAGCAAATGCCATCGGCAAACAAGTCGCCATAGACCATGTGATTGCAGAAGTCCTTCCTGAAGGGAAAGCGGATGAAGTGAAAAAACTGCAGGCCGCCGGTAAAAGAGTGGCAATGGTCGGAGATGGGATAAATGATGCTCCCGCACTGGCACTAGCCGATATAGGAATGGCTATAGGAACCGGGACGGACGTAGCCATGGAAGCTGCCGATATCACTTTGATCCGGGGTGATTTGAACAGTATTGCAGATGCAATCCTCATGAGCAGGAAAACGATGCGGAATATCAAACAAAATCTATTCTGGGCTTTTGCCTATAATGTAATCGGAATACCAATTGCAGCGATCGGACTGCTTGCCCCGTGGTTAGCGGGTGCTGCAATGGCCTTCAGTTCTGTATCAGTCGTATTGAATGCACTTCGCCTTCAAAGGGTAAAGCTCTAAAGATCATGTAACTTAATGAAGCATTGGTACTGACTGAAGATAACCATATCACGGACGTTTGGATTTTCATATAATGAAAGCCGATGATTCCTTGGCAAGAGGATCATCGGCTTTCATCTGGAATGAACGGTGCTTTAGTATCTTTACAGCGAATCCTAATTAATTTTTCCTTCAAATTTTCGGTTGCCAAACCACTTATTTTAAACAGTAAAATACATAATCTGTAGGTGCGCCACGCTCGCCTTGTTGATGGAGCATCGCTGACACATTACCGCGATGATAGGTCCCATGATTCACTACATGATGGACGAGGTCAGCAAGTACAAACTCACAAACCCCCATTTTGGGATGTTCAGTTACAATCGTCCGTTCGAGATCAGGCTGTGAAGCAAGAAAATTGTCATAATCCTTTGCAAGATCATCATAGCAGGATTCAAGTTCATTTATTGTGACTCCGTCCACTTCTTTCCGCCGCTGTTCAACTTTCTTAAAGGTATCTTGAATTGTGCTTCTTTTCATTATCTCCAACCAGGTAATATCTGTTGCGTAAAGGTGAACAAGGACTTCCTTGATAGATGGAAAGACACTTTTTATCGTGTCGCCATAGACTCCTGCCGGTAATTGTTTTAAGTTTTGGAACACTTGCTGATTAGCCCAAACGTGGTAATCATACATTTTCTTGGCACGGTTACTTTCCATTTTTTCACTCCTTCAATTGTTACATATCCTTTTCGACATAAATTAAAGAATACCTCTATAAAAAATAAAGGTCATCCTGTAAAGAAAATTACTTTTTTGATAAGTGAATAAATTTGTTTTTCACCAAAAAAGAACTGCTGAACGTTCCACTTAGTTCCCAATACTAATCTATTCTTATTGTCTATATTCTTAATGATGTTGTTTGAATTATTAATCCAATAATTTTCTATTGAGATAACTTAAAGTTTAGTAGAGCCTAAATAAAAGAAGAGGAGGGGTAGACACTTTACTATTTTGGAAGAAAGAAAAATAATTAAATTCTGACTACCCATTTTGAGGTATTAGTTCAACAATATAAAAAATTTTTAGATTCGATAAAGTTTTTTAGAAGGTATCTGACAGTTTGTCCATGCAAAACTTCGTTTTATACATACCATGATAATAGATGCTATCCTACTATTGTTTTTACGTTTTATTAGCATCAAAGTTGCGTTAAGGGAGTCTATCACCTTTTAATAATATTACAGTAGAGCCAGTGTAAATGATTAAGGGTTTCTCAAGTAGAGAGTCCAAAGACATGAATAATAAAAGTTGTAAAAAATAAAAAAGTAAAAATGGATAGATATGCAACCAATTGATCGGGGTTGAAGAGCATAAACAGAGTCTAGAAGTGCGGTTAATCATGCGAACAACCTGAAAAGCTGGCAAGGTCAAAGAACATGATATTACAGAAGTTGTGTTAGAGATTGAAAAACACAACCATGTGAATCTAGATACTGTTAGCGAATTAATTTATTAGAAAAATAGAACCGTCTTTAATTCCAACCATCGATGTCAAGCGGTTTTATTCTTCAACTGACGGGGCTGATTTTTGGATTTCAAGAGTGTGAAATTTCGCTTTATTTGAAATTATTGTTAATATTTATAATAACTCTTATCGAGAGGTGGAAAAAAATGAAAGCAGATGCCGTTTTTGAAGGTGGGGGGGTCAGGGGAATTGCTTTTATTGGAGCGATTCAAGCAATGGAAGAGGAAAAAGTAGAATGGGAAAGGCTTGCTGGGACATCAGCAGGAGCAGTAATCGCAGCTCTTTTGGCTAGTGGCTATAAAAGCAATGAAATTAGAGAACGGTATAGTGAAATCAACTACTCAAAGATGCGAGGCAGGACAATTCTGAACCGAATTCCCATTTTGGGCTTCTTTTTGGAACTTCTGGTTCATCTTGGGATTTACAAAAACGACTATTTGGAAACGTGGGTGGATTCTCTTCTTTCAGAAAAAGGGATTAAGACATTCGCGGATCTTCCAGATGGAAAGTTGAAGATAATTGCGTCTGATGTTTCGAATGGTCAGATGCTTATTTTGCCAGATGATTTGGAACGCTATGGGATGTCTCCTGCTGATTTAAAAGTTTCAACTGCCGTAATGATGAGTGCCTCCTTACCATTTTTCTTCCGTCCGGTTATTTGGAAATCAAAAGACCGGAAAAAATCCTACATTTTAGATGGCGGCTTGCTTAGTAACTTCCCAATATGGATTTTCGATACAGAAAACCCTCGCTTTCCAACATTCGGATTCCATTTTGTGAAGGATAAAGTTAACATAGATCCTGTTATACCAACGCCAATCCACCTTTTCAAAAATATATTTAAAACGATGCTTCAAGCCCATGATTTACGACATATGAACGAAGAAACGATTGAACGCACAATTCAAATTCCTACTGGCGGAATCAACGCAACGGACTTTGAACTGAATGAGGATGAAATCGACTTTCTCTATAAATCAGGCTATACTTCTGCAAAAGAATTTTTGTCTGAGTGGGATTTTGAACAATATAAGCACAAACGGATGCAAAGAGTAAAAAATAAGTAGGAGAAACATAACGCTATCGTTTCAAAAGGGTAAAGAGGGGGACAAGGAGCTGTTACAACGGCTCTTTTTCTTATTGAACTAACAATCAATAGTTTAATATTATTCTTTTATTTCCGTTTATTCATTTAAAAAATTCTAAAATAATATCACATGTTAATTTTTTATGATTTCGTATTTCCACTTATTTCTTTTAAGCTCAAGACAACTATGCCTCGATCTAAAAGGAGAAGAGATAGGTGTAACCTAATGTCACTGTGAGGAACGGATGATGAGCCAGTCTTTCATTCCTCTTTTAAAATGCTGTTAAAAAATATAGTAGTAGTAAATGTGCAAAGAGATGGAATCTTCACAATAAATGAAAACAGTATTCCGGGTGCTTATCAGTAAGTAGTGGAAACTCCATTAACCATCCCAGCTTCCATTAAGATTTAATACCAATAGAAAAGTGAATTCAGCAACGCTAGGCGAACAATTAATGTCCCACTTATCTGGTAAACTACATACTGCTTTATCAGGTACGTGTATGGACGTCCCGCATGTATCAGGAGCGCTTGCTTTTCTTATAGAAAAACAATTTAAATGAATCGTTGATATTTGAAAACTCACACCATTCATAAACTTAGATGAGATAGATTGTTTGTTATGGACATTAAAGTTCCTGCAGCTGTAATGATCTCATAAAGGTTCAATAGAAAGCTCAAACAGGTTTCATTCCTGCATATTCTAAACCATTGGGTTCTTTTTGAGCCCCGAGTAAATTCAACAATTTATCTAGTTCCTGGCTTTTATTTAATGTTTTTGGGGCGGTAAATCCATATATCAATCCAGTGGTTATTAGTTCTTTCCTCAATATCTCAATTTTTTCATATAATGCTTCCATACTCTCCAATCCAGAATCCCTCAAGTACTTTCATTTTTTATTATGAAACTATTATTACATAAATTAGGATGTTTTTAAACCGAAAGTAAGTATTCACTTATAAAATATTATTCAAGCATTCGAACAAGTTGGGAATTTTGAGTTCCCGGAGAATGTACAAGGAATCATAATTGATGATTTGATTTCTATAAGTCTATTAAAAATTTTTTATTGTAAAAATAGCCCATGGAAGTTATTTGTAACGATTAAATAAATGATTCATGAAGAGAACTAGGCTGAAAGACTGTCGTTATATGTAAAAGTTTGTAGGTCTATGTAAATGTATGAGTGAAACAAAACTCCTTTTGCGTTCAATAGGTACCATAAGTCCTGCCTAAAAATTCCTAATTGGGAATTTATTGATTTACACATCTTCATACACCTTTAAAAATGGCCTTCTATACTTGAACCAGATTCAAATAATAGGAGGGAAAGATCAATGAATAATGAAAGTGCAATGGATGATTTAATTAAGAATTGGAGCGAAATAGGTAAGAATATGGACCGCCGAAACTTTATCCAGGGAGCAAGTAAGCTTGCCGGACTTTCATTAGGTCTTGCCCTTGCCCAATCAATGGGCGGGATTGAAGTGAATGCTGCCCCGAAATTCAGTGATTATCCATTTACTCTCGGTGTAGCTTCAGGTGATCCGCTCTCGGACAGTGTAGTTTTATGGACAAGGTTGGCACCTGACCCGTTGAATGGCGGAGGAATGCCAAAAGAAGCCATTTCCGTTAAATGGGAAGTGGCAAAGGATGAGAATTTCCGAAAGATTGTCCAACAAGGCAAGGAAATAGCCAGGCCGGAACTTGGCCACTCCGTTCATGTGGAAGTAAGCGGGTTAAAACCTGATAAGGTCTATTTTTACCGTTTTAAAAGCGGAGGGGAAGTAAGTCAGACGGGAAAAACGAAGACTCTTCCGCCAGTAGGTTCAAGTGTTTCGAGCTTGTCATTCGCGTTTGTTTCATGCCAGCAATTTGAGCATGGTCATTATACGGCCTATAAACATTTGGCAAAAGAAGATCTGGATATTGTCTTCCACCTTGGCGATTATATATATGAATATGGACCAAATGAATATGTTTCTTCTACAGGTAATGTCCGTGTACATAGTGGTCCGGAGATCATCACGCTTGAGGATTATCGAAATAGATACGCACAATACCGCTCTGATACCCATTTAAAAGCGGCACACGCAGCTTTCCCATGGGTCGTGACATGGGATGATCATGAAGTTGAAAACAATTATGCAAATGTCATCCCGGAAAAAGGACAATCGGTAGAAGCATTCATCAAGAGAAGGGCCGCCGCATATCAGGCTTATTATGAGCATATGCCCCTTCGTAAATCATCTTTGCCTAAGGGAGCTGATATGCGGTTATACCGAAATTTCACATATGGCGACCTGGCCTCTTTCTTTGTATTGGATTCACGTCAATACAGGGATGATCAGGCAAACGGCGATGGAAGTTCACCGCAAACGCCTGAGTCACTTGATCCGAAACGGACATTGTTAGGTCCAGAGCAGGAACAGTGGCTAACTGACAATCTATCAAAATCAAAAACGAAGTGGAACGTTCTGCCTCAGCAGATTTTCTTTGCACAACGGAATTATGGAACACCAACCGCTCCCAAGTTCAGCATGGATTCCTGGGATGGCTACCCGGCTGCACGCGATCGTTTAATTGATGTAATCAAAAGTAATAACCTGGAAAATCTGGTCGTGTTGACCGGTGATGTACATGCAAGCTGGGCAGCCAATTTAAAGGCGGATTTCGATGATCCAAATTCAAAGATTTTCGGTGTGGAGTTTGTCGGCACTTCCATCACATCTGGTGGAAATGGAGCGGATAAGCGTGCGGATACGGATAAAATACTAAGTCAGAATCCACATATAAAGTTCTTTAATGATTACCGGGGATATGTCCGATGCAAAGTAACACCAGAACAATGGAAGGCTGACTATCGTGTAGTCCCATTCGTGACAGAACCAGGTGCGGATATATCGACAAGAGCATCCTTTGTTTTTGATAAGGATCAAACAGGGCTGCGAAAGGTTGCATCAGCAGCGGTTATGGAAGGTGTACAAAAAACGAACGAAGTCGAGGAAGATCGGACACGTGCCCATAATCGCGCACATGAAAAACAAAGAATGAAAAGTCAGGGGAAAGTGACTAATTGATAGGGAACCATTATGATGCTTGACAAGGATATAGCGAAGAAAAATGAGAAGATCAGAGGAGTGAATAAGAATGCTTTCAAATATAGGAATACCCGGTTTAGTGATCGTACTCGTGATTGCACTGATTATTTTTGGACCGTCCAAACTGCCGGAAATCGGCCGTGCATTTGGCCGGACATTGTCCGAATTCAAAAGTGCAACCAAAGGTTTGGTGAATGATTCAGAAAAAGAGGATGAAAACGAGAATAAAGCTGCGTTAAGAGCTGTTAAAAAAGAAGGATGAAGGTAAATGAGATATAGCGGGCGGAAAGACTCGCCTGCTTCTTTTCATGAGAAGAGTTCGAGGGAAAGTGCCATTTGCAATAGTGCAAGAAAATGTCTAAAAAGGAGGAGTGAAAGTGGAGAGTAAGGATTTACACGTTATTGAGCATATGGAGGAACTCCGAAGCAGAATCATTAAAACACTGATAGGTTTTGTGGCTTTTTTCATAGTGAGTTTCATATTCGTACAGGATATTTATGAACTGCTCATTAAGGATTTGGAAGGAAAGCTCGCCGTGCTCGGTCCGAGTGAAATCCTGTGGGTATATATGATAATCGCTGGGGTTTGTGCAATAGCTGCAACGATTCCGCTAGCAGCCTATCAGTTATGGCGCTTTGTGGCTCCAGCTTTGAAACCGGAAGAGAGAAGAGTTACATTTCGTTTCATACCTGGGCTGTTCATTTTATTCATCACAGGTATCTCATTTGGATATTTTGTGTTGTTTCCAATAGTGCTGGGTTTCCTCACTTCCCTATCGGCCGGGCAGTTCGAGATGATGTTCACTGCGGAAAAGTATTTTCGGTTCATGATTAATTTGATCTTACCTTTCGGGATTTTATTCGAGATGCCGCTTGTGGTCATGTTCCTGACCAGATTAGGCATCATCAATCCAGCAGTGTTGAAAAAGTCTCGTAAGATTTCTTATTTCGTCCTGGTCATAATCTCGATCCTGATTACGCCTCCAGATATAATTTCGGACATTTTGGTTATCGTCCCTTTGCTTGTGCTTTATGAAGTGAGTGTACAGCTGTCCAATATGGTTTACCGAAAAAGGCTTATGAAAGATGAGTCAGCATTACCTGTAACATAAAATGATAACAACCTATTGAATGAAACATTTCTTAGGAAATAGTTACTAAAAGTTGAGGGGCATGTCCCTCAACTTTTTTATTGCGGAATAATATTATGGGGAATGATAGGGGATTTCTTTTCCATTTGCCTTCTTACATTAATGCTTTTCTTATCTATTTTGTCAGGTTTTTTGGGGTGTCATC
The DNA here is from genome assembly GCF_044762725.1 of Peribacillus sp. NPDC096447. Taxonomy (NCBI): domain Bacteria; kingdom Bacillati; phylum Bacillota; class Bacilli; order Caryophanales; family Bacillaceae; genus Peribacillus; species Peribacillus sp. NPDC096447. The sequence goes on along the minus strand of NZ_JBIWEV010000003.1, from coordinate 389,928 downwards.
TTCGAACTATTTCCATTGAAGCGAGCATTATAAGATGCCTTCTCGATGTACTACCCTATGGAATATAGTTCATTCAGATAAATTTGTACAGAAACTCTGCAATGTCTAAATGATTTTGTGATAAACAAGAAAATCATCAACTTTTTTGGGGGATGTTTTATTTTATTTATTAGAAGGAGAGAGGATTCTGGTTAGCGAATTATTCTAATCACTTGAACAAAAATATGCATCCTTCGTAAAATCATTCAAAAATATCGAAAGGGAAAAGGGTCGAATAAATTGGTGTAAGAGTTGAATGCGTATCATATGGTTCAAGTATAAATATATATTTAGGGGGGGAAAGCATTTTCAAAAAAACAATAGGGATGGTGAGAAGTCTATGAAGGATTTGATGAAAATTATTGCAGGAAACATTTCCATGACCTTTGCCTATGCTTATTTAATCGTTCCCAATGAAATTATCAATGGCGGGGTAACTAGCTCGGCATTATTATTGAACGCATTATCGGGTTATAACATTGCCATGCTAGCCAATTTCGTTACAGGATTACTGTTAATCATTTGTTTAGTTTTTCTAGGGAAAGAGTACTTTTTTAAGTCGATCGTAAGTTCCCTTAGCTATATGGTTTTTTTCAATTTTTTTTATTCATTGAACATTGATATTGATGTAAATATCGTTTTAGTGATTATCATTTCGTCGATTTTGATAGCGATAGGATATTATTTATGTATAACTGCAAATGCTTCCACTGTTGGCTTTGACGTGATAGCCTTAATTTTGCATCATAAAAATGAAAAAATTGATATTGCAGCGACAATCAGGATTATTAATCTTATCGTACTCATATTGGGCCTTCTTGTTTTCGGATTTACTTCGATTGTTAAGGGAATAGCTTTTACATTGTTTTTTTCATATCTTCTTAAGAAAATGCTGGATAGAAAGCAGAAGGCCGTAAAGTCAACAGTGGAAAGTGCGTTGGATGAAACCACCAATTAAAGAAGTAAAATGAAAGAATTGCCGACTAACTGGAGACCGTTTGTTGTATTTAAAAATTTTCATTTTGTTATCTAAATATTCTGATTTTTAAATTGACTTTAAAAAAATCAGAGTGTATTATACACATAGAAAGTGGTACTAACATCATGACGTAGTGATGTTATATCCGCTTCGAATTTCAAAGTAGCACTAAGGAAGGAGGAATAGTGATATAGAATCGTAATTTCATAGTCATCTCCTGTGTTGTTTTTAAAATGCCATGTTTCCAAGTTCCCACTATCTTTGTGAAAGTGTAAAGGACAGGCAGCTGAAAAGCCTTGTTTTTACATTCAAGTAGCGATTATGTTAGTTGATTCCCCAAAATATTGAAAGTTGGTGGAGGGTATGAAACATCAACAGGAAGAACTGAAACCAGGTCTGAAACAAAGACATTTAACGATGATATCTTTGAGTGGTGTCATAGGCGCTGGTTTATTCGTAGGAAGCGGTATCATAATTGGTCAAACGGGCCCCGGAGCGATATTATCATATGTTTTGGCAGGCTTGATCGTTGTTTTAGTCATGAGGATGCTTGGGGAAATGGCCACAGTTAATCCCAATACTGGATCTTTTGCCGTTTATGCAAGAGAGGGGATAGGTGAATGGGCCGGTTTTACAACAGGTTGGTTATATTGGTTCTTTTGGGTTATCGTAATTGCTTTGGAAGCAACAGCCGGAGCAGCAATCATACACAGCTGGCTTCCTTCCGTCCCCGTCTGGGTCATAAGTCTATCATTGATCATCCTATTGAAAATGACGAATATTTTTTCCGTTAAATCGTTTGGTGAGTTCGAATACTGGTTTTCAATCATTAAAATAATCAGTATCATACTATTTTTGTGCCTGGGTGTGGCAGTGATATTAGGGTTTATCCCAACGATAAAACCACCTGGCGCTTCGAATCTTTTGAATTTTGGCGGTTTTGTTCCGAACGGGCTAAGTTCTGTGCTTGTTGGCGTCGCCATTGTTTTTCATGCATTTGTTGGAGTGGAGATTCCAGCAATTGCCGCGGGTGAAACCAGTGATCCGGTAAAATCAGTTAGAAGTGCATTGAATAGTGTCGTTTGGCGCATCCTGATTTTCTATATTGGGTCCATCGCGATACTAGTGACGCTATTACCCTGGAATTCGGCTTCATTGCTGAAAAGTCCATTTGTTGCCGTCCTTGAATTGCTGGGGATCCCTTCTGCTGCCCTGATCATGAATATAGTGATTCTCATTGCATTGCTATCCTGTTTGAATTCGGGATTATATACGAGTTCACGCATGTTATTTTCACTTGCACAAAAGGGCGACGCCCCAAAGGTATTTTCAAAAGTGAGCAAGAACGGCGTCCCTATATTTGCTGTAGTCGGCTCTACTTTATTCGCCTTTATCAGCACCATTTTCAGTTATATTTCACCTGATAAAATCTTTTTCTTTTTAGTGAATTCCTCAGGTGGAGTCGGAATTCTTGTTTATCTTGCCATTGCGGTTTCCCATCTCCGATTAAGGAAGAGAATGGAGAAAGAAAATCCCGGAATTTTCAAGATCAAAATGTGGTTATTCCCGTATTTGACTTATGCAACGATAATTTCCATGGTTTCCGTGTTAATATTAATGGCATTTATCGATTCGCAGCGTCCACAGTTTATCTTTACCATGCTATTTAGCTTGATCGTTATCTGTTCATTCTTTTTCATTCGGCGAAAAAAAGCGAAGTATATGGAGAATGAATTAAATATTGTTTCTGGTTCCCCTAATTCTGAAAAGTTATAGCTTTGGTCTAGACCATTGGTTTAATCTAAGGTAATGCTTCGTTTACTTCTATGGAATTCCTCAGACAAAATTCTTCAATCACTAATCAGCTAGAATATGATTTCCCATAGAAAAAGAGAGTTGTTCTAACAAGGCTTGGTGACATCTTTCTTTTAATTCATGAAGGAGGGGTTATGTTGAATGGTTTCCGTGTAATAACTAGTGGAGTTGTCCTTGGAGCCATATTGCTGTCAGGCTGCAACAATTCAGCTGAACCGGACGAGGCTCAACAAGAAAAAAGTCCAGTCATGAATGAAAATCCGGATTCAAATACGGGTGAAACCCAAAATGCAGAGGTTATTAAAAAAGGTGTCGGCGATGTGATTCAATCCATAAAAGGATTGGAATCAGAATTAAGTACGGAGGCGGATTCAGAGGAAATTCAAGAAATGGGAAAAGATATCAGTTCTACTTGGGATTCGATAGAAAAGCAAGTGGAAGATGAATACCCCGATTGGTATGAAAGGATTGAGAAAAACCTTTACCCATTAATTGGGGAGTCTGGGAATCCAGAAAAGGACCTTGAAAAGATTAAACGACTCTCTGAAGCTACAAAAGAAGATTTACAGTTATTTTTGAAAGAAGTGAATTGAATTTCTCTTTAAACCAGGATAAGCGATTAATGGGTTTTAACAGGTTTAGCAAGTTTGGTGATTTTGGAGGAGGTAAGGATGAGGAGGGGAACTTAGATTGGTAAGTGCAAAAGAATGCAAAGAGGTTCAGGCAGTGATATTCGATTGGGCAGGAACGTTTTGCGCCGGTCCAAGCATTTGTCGAAATATTCAGGATAAGGGGGTTAGATATTACCATTAAGGAAGCAAGGGAACCTATGGGGTTATTGAAAATGGATCATATTATGGAACTCCTGAAAATGAAACGAATCTCTAATTTATGGATTGCTAAATTCGGGAAAGAACCGGACGAAAGAGATCTAAATTCATTATATATGGATTTTGAGGCTTTGCTTTTTAAGGTTCTAAAGGAGAACGCCAAGCCAATACCCGGTGTAATTGAATTAGTCAGCCGTTTAAGGCAGCAAGGAATAAAAATCGGTTCGACAACAGGGTATACTCATGAAATGATTAATGTTGTTAAAGAAGAGGCGAAAAAATGGGGCTATCAACCTGATTCCATCGTTGCGTCTACCGAAGTGCCTACAGGTAGGCCTGCCCCTTGGATGTGCTTTAAGACGGCGATGAATCTCCAAGTGTATCCACTCAGCAAAATCGTTAAAGTGGGTGATACGATAAGTGATATCAAAGAAGGCATTTCTGCGGGAATGTGGACTGTTGGCGTATTGAAAGGCGGCAGTGAAATCGGACTTTCAGAAGCAGAAATCAATGAAATGGACCCTTATGATCTGAAAAAAAGGATGAAAAATGCAGAAAACCGTTTTTTGAATGCAGGTGCCGATTTCGTAATTGATGAAATAGGTGATTTATTGGAGATCATCGATAGGATCAACTATAGATTGACAGAAAAAAAGGATATATTTATTGGCTAAAAATAGATTGATTGATGTAATTCAAGAGTTTTGATGGTTAATGATTTTAAATAAATTCTAAATATTCAATTTATTCATTGACTGTTACACACAATGGTAGTATTATACATCTTATAACTGGTACGGACGTCGCAACGTCATTATCAGAAATAAATATAATTAAGGAGAATGTGCAATGGTCGAAACAAAAATGTTAAGAGGAACGAAAGTTAAAATGACACCAAGTGAAGCCATCGTTGAGACATTAGTGGCCGAGGGAGTTAAACATATCTCGGGAATCCTGGGATCTGCTTTCATGGATATGCTTGATTTATTGCCAACTGCAGGCATTCGTTTCATTGGTGTCCGCCATGAACAAAGTGCAGCACATATGGAAGATGCCTATTGTCGTGTCTCTGGTGTTGCAGGAGTTGTCATCGGGCAAAACGGGCCGGGAATGACGAATATGGTCACCTCTGTTGCAGCGGCCAATCAAGCTCATACTCCTATGGTGGTCATATCACCTTCAGCTGGTACACCAACGGTTGGATGGGATGGTTTTCAAGAATGTGATCAGGTTTCCATCTTCAAGGCAATCACGAAAGAAACGGTTAGAGTGACACACCCAGGCCGGGTCGCTGATTGCCTCAGGACAGCATTTCGGATTGCCTATGCCGAGAGGGGACCGGTTTTATTCGATATCCCGCGTGATTACTTCTATGGTGAAGTGGAAGATCAAATACTTCAACCACATCAATATCGCGTAGATGAACGGGGCTGCGGATCTTCTGCATCCTTGGATAGAGCGGCTGAAATTCTAGCTGAGGCTGAGTATCCTGTCATCATTTCCGGCAGGGGAACGGTCGATTCAGATGGCATTGAGGAAATTAAGAATATTGCAGAATATTTAACAGCTCCGGTAGCTGTCTCCTATATGCATAATGATGCTTTTCCTGCTGATCATCCATTATCAGTCGGCCCAATCGGTTACATGGGTTCAAAGGCTGCCATGAATACACTTAAGAAAGCGGACGTCATATTGGCGGTCGGTACTAGATTATCGGTATTTGGAACGCTACCATGCTATGACATTGATTATTTCCCTAAAGATGCGCAAATCATCCAAATAGATATTAACCCGAGGCAAATAGCGAGGACGCACCCTGTGGAAGTTGGGATCATCGGAGATGCCCGTGAAGCTAGCCATGAAATCTTGAAACGGTTGAAGGCTAGTAAACCTAACCTAAAACAAGAAAAAAAGCGGATGGTCGAAGTAACGAATGAAAAACAAAAATGGGAAGAAGAATTGGTGAGACTTGCAATGATCGATGGAACGCCAATCAATCCGCGTCGGGCCCTTTTGGAATTGACTAAAGTGTTGCCTGAAAATGCCATAGTTACTACAGATATCGGTAATGTATCGTCAACTGCAAACGCTTACTTGAAGTTCAACCAGAGCCGCAGGCATATTGCTGCGCTTACATTCGGGAACACGGGATTTGCTTACCCATCTGCACTTGGTGCCAAGTTAGCTGAGCCGAATACGCCTGTTTTAGCCATTGTTGGAGATGGCGCGTGGGGCATGAGCTTACATGAAGTGAGTACGGCCGTTGAAGAAAATATACCGGTCATAGCATGTGTCTTCAATAATAATGCATGGTGTGCAGAGAAAAAGAATCAGGTCGATTTTTATAATAACCGTTTTGTAGGGGCGGATATCCAAAATCCTGATTTCGCAGAAGTTGCCCGATCAATGGGTGCTGTAGGTATTAGAGTCGAAAAAGCTGACGAGTTAGGGGCAGTCATTGAAGACGCAATAAAATCAAATAAACCGACTGTCATTGATATACAAGTCGATGGAACACAATTGGCTCCGCCATTCAGAAAAGATGCATTAAAAATGCCTACTAGATTATTAGAAAAATATTCTCATTTAGATCATAAAAACTGGGATAAATAATGGTATGGAAATAGAGTGATATGACAGGTGCGATGACTTGAATTTTGGGTCATTGCACCATCACCCATTCGCTCTATAAAGGTCTGTAACAACATGGGAACTTAACTTAATTGCATTCGATGAATAATAAGGGGGTTTCAAAAGTGAAGATGGAAACTGAAACGAAAGACCTTGTTCAAATGGATAAAGACCATTTATGGCATGCGATGCATCGCTATAATGAAAAGGATGCTCCCATGATGGCTACAGAAGGATCCGGCTCATGGTTCACAGATGCTAAAGGGGATAAATATTTAGATGGGGTTTCCGGTTTATGGTGCTTGAACCTGGGTCACGGAAGAAAAGAGATTGCCCAGGCAGCCTATGAACAAATGGTTAACTTATCTTACTTCCCTTTAACGTTAAGCCATAAGCCGGCAATCGAATTATCTGCAAAAATAAGTGAGCATCTAAAGGGCTCCTATACAACGTTTTTTACGAACAGCGGCTCTGAGGCGAATGAGACAGCTTTTAAAATAGCCAGGCAATATCATTCCCAAAATGGCAATCAGGGTAAATACAAATTCATATCTAGGTACAGAGCTTATCATGGCAATACTTTTGGCGCGCTAAGCGCGACCGCACAGGCAAACCGGAGAGTGAAATATGATCCGGCGGTTCCCGGTTTCCTGCATGTGCCACCGCCGTACAGTTATCGAAGCCCGTTTGGGGAAAACGTTGGAAACTCCGACTTGCTTGCAGCTGAATATATCGATCAGGTCATTAATTTTGAAGGAGCTGAAACGGTAGCGGGTGTTATTCTTGAACCATTCATCTCTGGTGGCGGGGTCCTTATTCCTTCGAAAGAATACTTAACGAGGGTTTCGGAAATATGTAAGAAGCATGATGTTCTTTTAATTGTGGATGAAGTGGTTTCAGGTTTTGGAAGAACTGGAAAAATGTTTGGGTTCATGCACTCCGATGGAGTTCAACCGGATATTGTAACAATGGCAAAGGGTTTGACCAGCGGTTATCTTCCACTTGGAGCAACGGCAGTGAATTCGAGGATTTATGAGAAATTCAAAGAGAACGGAAATTTAAATCATTTCAGGCATGTGTCAACATATGGAGGCCACCCTGCATCTTGCGCAGTTGCCCTAAAGAACATTGAAATCTTGGAAAATGAAAAAATCGTTCAGCGAGTATCTGAACTTAGTGAATCGACACTAAGTGAGCTATTTGAATTGACAGCCCTAAATAAAGTAGGGGAAGTTCGGGGAGTAGGGTTTTTATACGGCATTGAATTAGTGGAAGATAAAAAGGCAAAAACACCAGTTTCCGATGAGTTCATGGGTAAAATAATCGGGGCTTGCAAGGAAAAGGGTCTTATTATCGGCCGTAATGGTGATACAGTTCCTGGATATGGAAACGTATTGATCATTGCACCGCCTTTATCTTCGACAGTTGAAGATTTACGCTTTGTCATAGAAACGGTTAAATCCGTTTTATATGAATTATGCTAACCAAATAGATGATTGAACTTTAGGGACTAAATAATAGACGAAAAATGAAGATGGGCATGATTTGTCTAACCGCTTTGACATCCATGTCCATTTTTGATATTGGGACTAACAGTGTGGGAAAACTGAAGAATCCGGAGTAGGAGGAAATATGCAATCAAAACATAGGTTATTGGTGGTTCTGGCACATCCCGATGATGAGTCATTCCTGTGTGGCGGAACCATTTCTAAAATGTCTGAGCAAGGTGTTCATATAACCTTACTATGTGCGACAAAAGGCGAAATGGGCAGGCGCATGGGAGATCCCATTCTTACAACAAGGGAGGCATTGCCCGGACTAAGGGTAAATGAGTTAAAAAACGCTTGTGAAGAATTGGGGATCAGCAACCTGCGATTTTTAAACGTAAGGGATAAAACGATAGAATTTGAGAGCTTCGATCTTTTGGCGGAGAGAATCGTAAAGGTGATACGTGAAGTTCAGCCGGAGGCACTAGTAACATTCCATGAGAAATATGGGGGGCATCCAGACCATTGTGCGATTGGCCGTGCTGCCGAATTTGCTTTTCTAAAATCCGGTGACCCCGATTTTTATCCAGATCCAGTATTTCCAGCTTTTAAGGTTCATAGTCTGTACTTTGTCCTTTGGCATGCTTTTTATGATGAATGGTTTAAGGAAAACGGGCTGAGCAGTATCACAGAAGTGGATATAACAGGGACGTTACAGAAAAAGATCCGAGCCTTAAGGTCCCATCGTTCCCAGACACTAGCAGTTCCTGAATTGTGGGGGAATCAAAATCCTAGCTTGCCTTTTTTAAAGGAATCCGAGTATTTTATCAAAGGGAATTCACCTACTAATATAGAAGAAACCGATTTTTTTCAAACGATTGAAAGGATGGGGTGATACGTAATTTGGGCTTTAGTTTATCTGGAAAGGGGGAAGGAATGTATGGAATTAGAAAAATATGAGCCACTGGAAGAAACACCTCAGGTGCAGCAAAAACCGCTTCAGAATAAGGTGCTTTTGTGGCTAAGCGGTATCGCTTTCACCTTTTTTATTGCCCTCTTAGGCTTGGGGCTGTCCAAGATTTCAGGATTCAATCGAATCGGCCCTCTTGCATGCTCGATCATCATTGCCGTGATTTATCGTCAAATTGCGGGATATCCAGAAAAGTTCCGGACGGGAATTGAATTTTCCGCAAAAAAACTTTTGCGTTTTGCCATTATTTTATACGGGTTGAAATTAAATATCGATGTGATTTTCAATCAAGGACTGCCATTGTTGGTACGTGACATAGGGACAGTAACATTTGCCATAGTCGTGATGGTCCTGATTGCAAAGTGGTTTAAGGCAGATGCTTCCATTTCCCTTCTTCTTGCTGTAGGAACCGGGATATGCGGAGCGGCAGCCATCGCGGCCATATCTCCAATCGTGAAAGCGAAGGAAGAGGATACAGCCATAGGCGTTGGGATAATCGCTTTAATGGGAACACTTTTCTCGATTATATATACCCTTTTACGTCCGATCCTTCCGCTGTCTGCTTTGGATTATGGAATCTGGTCTGGGATCAGCCTTCATGAAATCGCCCATGTTGCATTGGCAGGAGCACCGGCTGGTGAAGATGCGCTAGCGATTGCACTACTCGCAAAATTGGGGCGTGTCTTTTTACTTATCCCATTATGTTTCATTTTTATGTATTGGATGAAAAAACGCACATCCGGGAAGATGGGCCATGATGCCAAGATTGATTTTCCATGGTTCCTCGTTGGTTTTATAATCATGAGTCTAATTGGAAGCTATGTGTTTGGAACGTATATCACGGTGTCTCCTCTCGTAATGGATGGCATTTCGAAAACGACTACATTTATATTGACAATGGCCATGATCGGTCTTGGACTGAATGTAAGCCTGCAGGCACTGCGTACAAAAGCCATGCGTCCTCTTTTAGCCATGACAATTACCTCTTTGCTGCTTTCCATCATTTCGTACTTTATCGTTTAATATATAAGCTTTCCATTGTTGTCCCAGTTAGATAAGCCTGAAAATGTGATGAATAATGCATATGGATAAGCCCTGAATATATTAATCTATTCAGGTTTTTTTTATTCATTCGAAGAAAACGTTTTTGGAAATGCAGGAGTGGAAATTTGACGAAATCCTAATTTAAGGAAAAAAATAAGTGTTGACATGTTTGAATATTATAACTATTTGGTTTACAATATAAGAACTGATACGAACATTACGATGTCTTTTTCTGTTTGGAGGAAATTTTATGGAGTTAGACTTTAAAAATCCAATCCCTTTACATGCTCAATTGAAAACCATATTGGAAAATCAGATTTTGGAAGGTTATTATAAAGACAAAATCCCTAGTGAAAGGGAACTCATGGATATGTATTCTGTCAGCAGGAGTACTGTACGGGAAGCCGTATCCATCCTGGTTCGTGAGGGAATATTGGAAAAGAGGCATGGAAAGGGAACGTTCGTTTCCCTTAAACCTGTACAAGAATGGTTAAAGATGATAAGTTTCACTGAAACCACTAAAAGCATGGGAATTAAATTACTAGATCATGGCCGTGTAATGACACCTGAAAATATTGCTGATGCAAATGGGTTCGAAGATGAATCTTACCATATTAAAAGGCTGCGGTTACAGGGGGATATCCCCATAGCCATTGAATTGCATTATTATTCTTTGGACCTAGGAAAAAAATTGACGAAATTCGATTTAAGTACAACCGTATTGTATGATGCACTCGAAGGTGATCTAAACATTGACTTTTGTGAAGCGGAACAAATCATAACCTGCGGCTTTCCAACAAAAGAAGATGCAGAACATTTAGGTATAGCCGAAACGATGTGCTTGTTGATTACAGAACGAATGATTTTTGATTCTGATGGTAATTTAGTAGAGTATTACAAAGGATTATTCCGATCTGATATGTACTCATTCGCAATGAAAATGTCCCGGAAGAATTGATTTTGCACATAAAATGACCTATGCCTTTCTAAGAGAGATGAGAGGCCTAGGTCATTTTAAATCCTACCAGTATATACAATGATACGACTTTTAATGGAGAGTTTGTCTATGTTTATAACATAGGCATATTTTAATATAATCTATTGTTATGATCAAATTATATATGTTATTCAAGATCTGGAATATCTAGGCTTGCCCAACGTTTTCAGCCTTTTGGTTTTGGAGGGCTTGCCATCCTCCAATTTAGCCGAGATAAGTCCAAGTACCACTCCAAGCAACGCACCTGCCCCCACTTCCACAGGCTGATGTCCGAGCAGTTCATTCAGTTCCTTATCACGCTCCACAAATTCAAAGCTCGGAAACTCTCCCGAAAATTTCGCCATATTATCTTCAAGGTCATTCACAAGCTTGGCAATTTCGCCTGTATGGCGCCGGATCCCCTGAGCATCATACATCACAATCACGCCAAACACTGTCGCAAGCGCTGTTTCCGTATGCAGCCATCCTTTATTCGCTGCGACATAGGATGCCAGTGCGGCCACACCGGCAGAGTGCGAACTAGGCATGCCACCTGTTGTGAAAGCCTGCTTCAAGTCCCACTTTCCCGTCAGTTTATAATGCGTTAAAATTTTCAGCCCTTGCGCAATGCCGATCGCCGACAGCGCCGTTAAAATTCCCCGATTCATCTTTTCCATGAGCAACTCCTCCACTCCGCTCCAGACCAGTCCAACCCAATCCGGGATTTTATCTTCCCTCTTTTGATACCCCAATAATAATTTTTATATGCAGCAGTTCCATGATTATCGGCATTTAATAACAGCCTGCTCAATGCAAGATAATGACACTGTTGTCTGGGTCCGTATTCAGTGCAAGCTTAATTTCCGAACTAGGGGTTCTGGCTTGCTTTTTTTCAGAGAAGGTCACCATTTTATAATAATATTTATAGGATGGGTCACTTAAGGAAAATATATAACGGAAGATTATTAACAGGTGTTAAGGTGGCAATGGAATGAACAAGATCAAGGATATGAATCCGGAAGAGTTAAAAAAGATCATGACGGTAACCGAGCGAATGTCTTTCACAAAAAACTTCAGGTCTGCTACAGCTGAAGAATGGTTTGTTTTCATTCCCGGCTTTAATGATCCAGTTACTGGTGGAGCTGCTGGAAAGGCTATAGTTCACTACAATCTATATGGAAACAAAGATATGTTCATTAACACGACGGTCATTCTGGATGACCCTGTTTTATTTGAGGTGGAAAACTTTCAGCTGGTTTACTCTATTTGTGATGAACTTATAAATCGTCTAGTGGGATACGCTGATACTTTACTGTCCGTACACGCAGGTTCAAATTCTTACAATGCTGAGTATAAACGATAATGTTCGTAAGAGAACAAGGAGGAAAAACAGTGCATCATAATCTGGTTCAGTCAATAATCGAACAATCAGTCATGCTTACAAGTGAAGCAGATTGGGATAAGCTCGTTCAACAAGTCAATAATTCCAAATTTGTTTTGCTGGGTGAGGCATCACATGGAACATCCGAGTTTTACACGGCCCGAGTTGAAATAACAAAAAAACTGATTCAAGAAAAAGGGTTCACTTTTGTAGCCGTTGAAGGCGATTGGCCCGCATGCCAGGCAATCAATAGGTATGTAAAAGGCTATGACCTCGAGGCTAGATCCGCAAAGGATGTACTTAAAAGTTTTGACCGCTGGCCGACCTGGATGTGGGCAAACGAGGAAATGATCGACCTGATTGAATGGATGAAAGAATACAATGAGTCTGGACAAAATCAAACGAAAGTTGGATTTTATGGGATAGATATCTATAGTCTTTGGGAATCCATGGATGAAGTCATCCATTACTTAAAACAAATTGATTCGCCTGACCTCGAAGCTGCCAAACAGGCGTTCACATGTTTTGAGCCATTCAATCGGAATAACGAAGAGTACGCAGTTTCTGCAGGCATTTTTTCAGAAGACTGTATAGAGGAGGTTGCCAAATTACTGACGACTATTCAACGAAAAAAAGAAAAATACCCCCATCATGAAGAATTGAATTTGAACCTTCAAGTGAATGCATTGGTAGCGTATAATGCAGAAAATTATTACAGGACGATGGTGGTTCATGATGATAAATCATGGAATATTCGAGATATGCATATGGTGGATGCACTTAATGAAATTATGGATTTTTACGGTTCTGAAGGCAAGGCGATTGTATGGGAACATAATACCCATGTTGGCGATGCCAGCGCTACAGACATGAGAGATTCCGGGATGATTAACGTCGGCCAGGTCATTCGTGAACAAAACCCAACTGAAGATGTATTTATCACAGGTTTCGGAACCTATAGGGGAACTGTTATTGCAGCAGATGAATGGGGCAAGGATTTTGAAATAAAAACAGTACCCCCGGCTATGAATGGAAGTTGGGAGGAGGCTATGCACCTTTCAGGCGCGTATGATAAGTTGCTCATTTTCACCGATGAAAATCGTCAGCTATTCCAAGATAGAATTGGACATCGGGCTATCGGGGTTGTATACCGACCGGAATATGAACAATACGGAAACTATGTACCTTCTGTAATGTCAGATAGATATGATGCTTTTGTTTACATTGATGAAACGCAGGCCCTTCACCCGCTTGTTCATGAAAAAGCACCCGTTATGTAATAAAAAGATAAAGCCATTTATAACTTTCGTTTTATAAATGGCTTTGTCTTTTGTTCGTGCCAATTCTTAACGCTGCCTTTTTTTTATGACTTATGAAAAGCTAATGAAATCGTTGCGTGCAAAGCGATTTAATATTTAAATTAAAAACCATTCTTTTAAGAAAGGTTTTTATCTTGATATCTATTTGCTTGCAGATGGGCATCCTAAACAGACGGTGTAATAAAGAAAGAGGTAAGAAAAATGACAAAGACAGTGCGAGATAACTACACCTGAAAAGACTGATACATCAGCTTTTTTTCTTTGTTTAAAATTAACTAGTACCAATTATGTAGAAAACAATTGACCTAGACCATATTAAATGGAACGGGTGTACGAGACTCCTGCGGGATAAGCGCGTCAAAGGGGAGACCCAGCAGGCGCAAAGGCGCCGAGGGGGCTCCCGGACCGCCCGCGGAAAGCGAGTGCCCTATGTTCCAATCAACGTCGAGGTTTTACAAACACTCATAAAACTGTAGACAAACTTGATTTTCATCGAGTTTGTCTACAGTTTGAGAAGACTGAAAATAGTCTTTTTTTATATTTACAATTGTTCAACGTAAGTATATTTTATGGTTAAAGAACAGCCAAGGGTAAATAGTATGATCCCCATCAAATTAGGTTAATGTTTGTTTTACTCACATTTAGCACACTTTTCATTCATTAATTCTTTTTATCATTAAAAGATGTGGACCGCCATCTTCCATAAAGACATCGGATGAAGTCTGATAGCCGAGTTTTTTATAAAAACCCTCTGCCTGTGTTTGCCCATGTAATTTCACCTGGGATATTTCCTTTTTCTTTGCGATTTCTTCCAACGTTTTAATTATTATTTTTCCAAGACCAAATTTACGGTAAGCCTCTAAGATGCAAATTCTCTCCAATTTTCCTAAACCATCAACAACTCTTAACCTCCCAGTTCCGACTGGTTTTTCATTATAATAGACTAATATGTGTTCAGATAAAGCATTAAGTGTATCGTATTCATCAAATTCACTTTCTAAAGGGAAGCCTTGTTCCTCGACAAATACTTCTTTTCTGATTTGAAAGGCTACTTTTAAATCACTTTCTGTAGTTATTCTCTTTGAATCCAATGTTCTTCATCCCTTTTCTAGATTTATTCAGTAAGACAAGTCATAATATATGTATAACTTTTTTATAGTATATACGAAATTAATTTTGTTGTAAATACAACAAAAAAGTCAGGGGCTTTTTGAATGAAAGAAATACTCCGTGAAATTGGAATGATAGCAAGGGCATTGGACTCTATAAGTAATATCGAATTTAAAGAATTTGACCTAACAAAAGGGCAGTATTTGTATCTTGTTCGAATATGTGAAAATCCAGGAATCATTCAGGAAAAGTTAGCAGAGATGATAAAGGTTGACCGGACGACAGCAGCTCGGGCCATTAAAAAACTGGAAATTCAAGGTTTTATTGAAAAGAAAAATGATGAGGAAAACAAAAAAATTAAAAAGTTATATGCTACCGATAAAGGTGAAAAGGTCTATCCCTTTTTGAAAAAAGAAGGAGAGTACACCGACAAGGTTGCATTATCGGGATTTTCTTTGGAAGAAACGGAAACGATGTTTCATCTTCTTCAAAGGGTCAGAAAAAATATTGAGGTAGATTGGGAATTTGTGAAAAAGGGCAATAAAAGGGGGTATTGATCCTGTTTATAAGTTATCCGCTTCATGGATGACTGAAGCATTAGTTAAAGTGCTAATACTGGTTTTGGAAATAAATTTAAAAAAAGAGGCTCGGTTCCGATTGGGAATTGAGCCTCTTTCTTATTATCCAGCTACATTTTCAGTGAACTGACTATTGTATAGCTCTGCATAGAAACCATTCTCCCTTAAAAGGTCTGAATGCGTTCCCTTCTCTATCACTTTTCCTTGATCCATAACAAGAATCAAATCTGCATCCTTAATCGTTGAGAGACGATGGGCAATGACAAAGCTAGTTCGTCCTTCCATCAGTCGGTTCATGGCCTTTTGGATAAAGACTTCTGTCCGAGTGTCCACACTGGACGTCGCTTCATCCAATATCATGATTGGTGGATCTGCTAGAACCGCTCGGGCGATTGTCAAAAGCTGCTTTTGGCCTTGTGAGATGTTCGAAGCTTCTTCGTTTAAGATTGTCTCATAACCATCTGGCAGTGTCCGAATGAAATGGTCGGCATGTGCCGTTCGAGCAGCTGCAATAATTTCTTCATCTGTTGCTCCATTTTTGCCATAAGCGATATTTTCTTTAATCGTGCCATTAAAGAGCCAGGTATCTTGAAGTACCATCCCAAAGTTCTTTCGAAGATCACTACGGGACATACTCCGCGTATCAAGACCATCAATATTAATCTTTCCACCATTGAGTTCATAAAATCTCATCAAGAGATTTATCATGGTCGTTTTTCCAGCACCAGTCGGTCCAACGATTGCGACCGTCTGTCCAGGCAAGACATCGATGTTCATATCTTTAATTAATATTTCTTCCCCATATCCAAAGTCCACATGTTCGAAAGAGACAGCACCATTTGCCCTTTTTAGTTTAGCTGTAGTTTGTTCTTTCATTTCCTCTTCTTCATCAAGCAGTTCAAAAACACGCTCAGCGGCTGCAACCGTCGACTGAATAATGTTGGCGATGTTAGCCGTTTGTGTGATTGGCTGGGTAAACTGCTTTGAATATGTGATGAATGCTTGAATGTCACCAATTGAAATCGAGCGTTGCGTTACCAATATTCCGCCGACAACGCTGATGAGGACATAGCTCAAATTTCCAATAAAGAACATCACGGGCATGATGATACCCGATATAAACTGGGCTTTGCTTCCCGCTTTATACAATTCTTCATTAACTTCAGTAAACTGGGCACTCGCCTTTTTTTCATATCCGAAAGCTTTAACGACTTGATGGCCGGTATATATTTCTTCAATGTGACCATTTAATTGTCCGAGTTTACGCTGTTGATCGGCAAAATATTTTTGGGATCTTTTTAAAATAGGCCGGATTGCAAATATTGACAAAGGTAAGCTGACTATCGAGATTAATGTCAATAACGGGCTTATCGAAAGCATCATGATGATAATCCCCAAAATCGTTACGATTGATGTGATGAACTGCGTTAAGCTTTGTTGAAGGGTGCTCCCGATTGTATCAATATCATTTGTCATTCGGCTAAGTGTTTCTCCGTTTGGACGTCCTTCAAAATATTTGAGTGGAAGTTTCTCGAGCTTTTTGTTCACATCTTGTCGAAGATCATATACCGTGTCTTGTGCAACACTTGACATAATGTATTGTTGTACATAGTTGAAAAGGCTGCTTAAAGCATAAAGTCCGGCAAGGAGTAGAAGGATTTGGCCAATTTTATCAAAGTTAATGGCTGCTCCTGGTATTCCCTGGAATTTCCCGTAAGCTCCTTCGAATAATTCTGTAATTGCATTTCCCATGATTTTTGGTCCAACAATCATAAAAACCGTACTCATGATTGCAGCGAAGAACACGGAAATCAATTTGTTGCGCCGAGGTTTTAAATAGGTCAATAGACGTTTTAGTGTTCCTTTAAAATCTTTTGCTTTTTGACCCATCATCATCATGTTACCGCCACCAGGACCATGCCCAACCTGACCGCCGCCTTGAGGGTTTTTTTGATTACTCATGCAATTTCCTCCTCTGTGAGCTGTGATAAGGCGATTTCACGGTAAATGTCGTTTGTACTAAGCAGCTCTTGGTGTGTTCCCATACCTACAATTTTGCCTTCGTCTAACACAATGATTCGGTCAGCGTCCACGACGGTACTGACACGTTGTGCAACGAGTAGTACCGTCGAATTTTTCGTTTCATCTTTCAGGGCTGCACGAAGGTTGGCATCCGTCTTGAAGTCAAGTGCAGAAAAACTATCGTCGAATATATAAATATCGGGTTTCCGAATGAGTGCCCGTGCAATAGAAAGCCGTTGTTTTTGCCCTCCCGATAGGTTTGAACCGCCTTGATCGATTTCTGCCTGATAGCCGTCTTTCATGTTGCTGATAAAATCTTCCGCTTGCGCGATCCGAGCCGCATGCTCAACTTCATCTTGTGTGGCTGTTTGTTTTCCAAAGCGAATGTTTTCAGCGATAGTACCTGTAAAGAGGACGGCCTTTTGTGGTACAAAGCCAATTTTTGAACGAACTTCATCTTGTGATGACTTACGAATATCAACACCATTGACGCGAATCGTTCCATTTGAAATATCATAGAAGCGAGGGATCAAATTGACGAGCGTCGTTTTCCCTGAACCTGTTCCACCGATTATTGCGGTGATTTCACCAGGACTTGCAGAAAAACTAATATCCGATAATGCATGTTCTTCTGCTCCTGGGTAACTGAACGTCACATGTTCAAATTCAAGTGTACCGTGTTCACGATCTGCCTTTTCTGTCCCCTTATCTAGGAATGAAGGTTTCATGTCAAGGACTTCGTTTATCCTTGTTGCCGACACGGCTGCTCGTGGAACCATAACGAACATCATGGATGCCATAACGAGAGCGAACATAATTTGCATAACATATTGGATAAATGCCATTAAGTCCCCGATCTGCATACCACCGTTATCAATACGAACTCCACCAAACCAAATGATGCCAACAACCGTCAAGTTCATGACAAGCATCATTACAGGCATCATGAAGGCCATGATTTTATTGACTTTGATTGAGACATCCGTCAATTCTTTATTCGCTTTCTTTAGACGTTCTTTCTCTTGTGTTTCACGATTGAAGGCACGAATGACGCGAATACCAGTTAAATTTTCTCGTAATACAAGGTTCAACCGGTCTAATCGTTTTTGCACCGTTTGAAAGAGAGGCACACCTTTATATAGAATAAGCAAGATCGAGCCAATCAACAAAGGCATTGTGACAACAATGACAAGGGATAATTTTGCATCCATGGATACAGCCATGATCACTCCGCCGATTAACATGATGGGTGCACTGATAACCATACGAAGCATCATGATAACCACTTGCTGGACTTGAGTTATATCATTGGTCGTCCGTGTTATCAATGATGCCGTACCGACTTCATCAAATTCTTGTAACGAAAATTTTTCAACATGATTAAAGACTCTCAGGCGGAGATCGCGTCCCATCCCCATTGCCGCTTTGGACGAATAGTAGCTTGCGATTATGGATGCACAAGCGCCAAGTGCAGAAACCAACAGCATCAAACCACCGATTTTCAAAATATAAGGAGTGTCTCCTCGAACGACGCCTTTGTCAATAATATCGGCCATTAGTGTAGGCAGAAAGAGGTCGGACATGGACTGAATAAAAACCAGACCGATAACGGCTGAAATAATCCACTTATAAACGGATAAATTTTTCAGTATTTTTATCATTTTGTACACTCTCCCTGTTCAGTTGCTTGTGCTTCTAAAAAGTTTGTAATTTGAAGATGTGTTTCTATCAATTCTTCAAACTGTTCCTCAGTAAGCATTTCAATGGCCGTTTGAAAGACTTGGTGAATGCTTCCTTCGTGAAAATGAATCGTTTTTAATAAATCTTTCCCCTGATCTGTGATTGACAACTGAATCTCACGCCGGTTGCCCTCCACATGCTCACGATGGAGCATGCCTGCGCGAACGAGACCATCGACCGCTTGGCTCAAGGTACTTTTTGGAAGAAATGTTTTCTCCCCGACATTTTTTTGAGTGGTCTCTTTGTAAAGGGTAATGGTCATCAAAATGGAATATTGGGGAACTGTTAATCCATTTTCTGCGGCAGTCTTTTGAACGAACCGCATTATATTTTTCTGTACGTTCCAAAATGAACGCAATAGTTGTACGGAACGCATTAATTGTTTTTCATTCTCCACTCAACTTCACCATTCTTTCTGTTTTGAACTGTTCCATTACGAACATTTAATTTTATGAATCATTTTAATTTACAGCTATATATCCGCTTAGTCAACAAAAAAATAACTTCAACACCCCAGTGTTTAGTCTTTGGTGCATATATGGAAATGAGTTTTAAAGTCAGGCAAGGCTTTCGCGTGAAAACAACCCATACAAAGTGAAATTAACTTGAAAATGTGAGATGAAAAGTGTTAGGATAATATTGAGTTAGTACCAGGTAATAATACTAGATGATAACGCAAATGAGAATGTATGGGTGTTAAATGGAAAGCGCATGTATACATATAAGATTTTTTCTTCCGTAGATACATAACAGGATTTTAGTTTGCGAGACAAACAAACAGCTAATAAGAAAGATTGGTAATTTGTGATACAGGGCCCAATTAAAACAGGGAAATGTTTTTATTATTAGGTATTAGGAGGGATGATGAGATATGGATAAAAATCGTCATCTACAGGCAGGTCTGAGTGATGAGCAGGTGCTTGAGATGTATAGAGTTATGTTGTTGGCAAGACGAATTGATGAACGGATGTGGCTGTTGAACAGGTCTGGAAAAATTCCATTTGTCGTTTCTTGTCAAGGGCAAGAAGCAGCACAAGTGGGGGCTGCATTTGCATTGAATCGTGAAAAGGATTATGTACTTCCTTATTATCGGGATCTCGGAGTGGTGCTCGCGTTTGGGATGACCGCCAGGGATTTAATGTTATCCAGTTTTGCCAAAGCAGAAGATCCTAATTCAGGCGGGCGTCAAATGCCTGGGCATTTTGGGCAAAAAAAGAATCGCATCGTGACGGGATCTTCGCCAGTTACCACTCAAGTGCCACATGCAGTGGGGATTGCACTCGCTGCGAAAATGGAAGGAAAAAATATTGTTTCATTCGTTACATTTGGAGAGGGTTCATCAAACCAAGGTGATTTCCATGAAGGAGCGAATTTTGCAGGTGTACATAAACTTCCGGTCATCTTGATGTGCGAGAATAATCAGTATGCCATTTCCGTCCCGATTGAAAAGCAATTGGCTTGCGGAAAAGTGTCCGACAGGGCCATTGGTTACGGCATGCCAGGGGTGACGGTTGATGGAAATGATCCGATCGAAGTATACCGGGTGGTGAAAGAAGCGGCTGAGAGAGGAAGGCGCGGTGAAGGCCCAAGCTTAATCGAAACGGTTTCATACAGGCTTACACCACACTCAAGTGATGATGATGATAGTCAATATAGGTCCCCTGATGAAGTATCGGAGGCAAAAAAAATAGATTCGATCATTACTTTTGGCGCCTATTTAAAAGCAGCAGGAGTAATGGATGATCTCATGGAGAAACAAATGAATGAGGAAATAATGAAAGTTGTGAACGAAGCGACGGATTATGCGGAAAATGCTCCATTTGCAAATGAAGACACGCTCTTTAAGTACGTTTACGCAGAAAGGTAAGGAGGAAAGAAAATGGCAGTGATATCTTATATAGATGCGGTGATAATGGCGATGCGGGAAGAAATGGAACGTGATTCCCGTGTATTTGTATTAGGTGAGGACGTAGGGATAAAAGGCGGCGTTTTTAAAGCGACTTCAGGGTTATACGAACAATTCGGTGAACAGCGTGTCATTGATACACCGCTTGCTGAATCCGCAATTGCAGGAGTTGGCATCGGCGCGGCCATGTATGGAATGAGGCCGATTGCGGAAATGCAATTCGCTGATTTTATCATGCCTGCAATCAACCAAATCATTTCAGAAGCTGCAAAAATCCGTTATCGCTCCAATAATGACTGGCAATGCCCTATCGTCATCAGAGCTCCATACGGTGGGGGCGTACATGGGGCGTTATACCATTCACAATCCGTTGAAGCCATTTTTGCCAATCAACCGGGACTTAAAATTGTCATGCCCTCTACACCCTATGACGTGAAAGGGTTATTGAAAGCAGCCATTCGCGATGATGACCCGGTCCTCTTCTTTGAACATAAACGAGCCTATCGCCTAATTAAAGAAGAAGTGCCGAATGATGATTATGTTTTACCCATTGGTAAAGCGGATGTAAAACGTGAAGGCGAGGACGTTACAGTAATTACTTACGGACTTTGTGTTCATTTTGCGCTTCAGGCAGCTGAAAAGCTGGCCAGTGATGGCATATCTGTTCATATCCTTGATTTACGAACCGTTTATCCATTAGATAAAGAAGCCATTATGGAAGCTGCAACTAAAACAGGAAAAGTCCTATTGGTTACTGAAGATAATAAGGAGGGGAGCATCATAAGTGAAGTATCGGCGATCATTGCAGAAAACTGCCTTTTCGATCTCGATGCCCCAATCATGAGACTCGCGGGTCCGGATGTTCCTGCAATGCCATATTCACCATCATTAGAGAAATCATTCATGGTGAATCCAGAAAAAGTGGAAAAGGCACTGCGTGACCTGGCTGCCTATTAAACAAACCTTAAAATAGAACAAACAAAGCATCCCTCAACTAGGGGGATCCTTTGTTAGTTCCCGTGATTAATCGTGCCGATGAAAAACCAATTAAGGAAATCGCCAAGGATGTCCGTGAACTTGACCAAAAGTAAGCAAAAATAAAAAAATCACTGAAACGGCCTTAGAATTTACTCGAATCTTATACATTTGAAGCAAGTCGGCAAAAAATGAACTATACCAGTATTTATTGAAGACGAGACTACAGCGATTCGTATAGACCAAGCACTTGAAGAGTATTGTAAGAGAAATGGAAAAGTTGAATTTTTTAGTTTTAAGTATTGTTAGGATATTAGTTAATTATATTTTTACCGTATTGTTCGAACAAAATGAGTATTTAATAAATCATTATTAGTTGTAATACCTTATAATTATAGCTCAAATAATATGGATTATAATCATTAAGGCCGTTAATATATTGGGGTTGAATCTTTGAGTCTAGCAACTATAAAAAAGGTTGCCAGGCTTTTTTTTCTATAAATGAAGTCATCTATAGAAGCGTGAAAAGACGTTTGATTACGCTAGGGAGGGCACATAATATCTCCACCGATTTCTTTTAATGAACACTTTATTTAGTTGTGATTTTTGATAAATTTTCACTTCGTAAATATATATTGAACAAAATGCGTGGTATTATATGGTAAAGGATTCTAGGCAAAGGAGCTTAAGATGAATACTGGACAATTCTCCAATAATAAACTATTAGATATGGTGTTTGAAAGTACATTTTATGAAATTGTAATTGTCGATAGTAAAGGGGAAATCCAATACATAGCAATAAATATTGTGAATTTTTAAATGTTGAACGCGGCACAGTGATTGGTGAAATTGAAAGTACGAAGGGGGAACATCATGCTTCGATTATACGGGGCTTTAATCGGCCTTAGTTTGATATGGGGTTTATCGTTTGTTTTTATGAAGTGGCTGCTACCGCCAGCGGGCATTTGGGGCATTGTATTTCTCCGCTGTTTGGCGGGTGCTGTTGTGCTGCTTCCCATTTTATGGTGGAAGCGCAGGGAAATCAACTGGAAATTGCCGTGGAAAGCACTGGTCGTTGTCGGAATCTTCAATTGCGGATTAGCATGGGGATTAATACCTTTAAGTGAAACAGAGATTAACAGCAGCACGGCATCGATTCTAAATGCAACCACTCCGATCTGGACGGGGATCATCGGATTTATCATTTTTTCATACGTTCTAACCGCCCGACAATGGATGGGCATTCTAATTGGTTTCTTTGGAATACTAGTATTGATGGATTTTCAAATCGGTCAGCTTTTCGGAAAGGAATTAATCGGGATTGGGACAATGCTGCTAGCGTCCATCTGTTATGGTTTTGCCGGTCATTTTACTAAAAGATTTCTTTCCAGTACCAGCATATTGGTCATTACGACGTTTACGCTGCTCACGGGTGCCGTTATCGGTTTGACCGGGATGCTAATAACAGAGCCGATTAAGCCAGTGATGTTGATGGAACCGCTGACGGTTTTCGCCATAGTCGGTCTTGGGTGCTTTGGCTCTGGGCTTGGCCAGCTAATCTATTTCTACATCAATAAAAATGGCAGCCCAGAGTTAGCCGCATCGGTTACATACCTTATTCCTGCAACCGCTATGGTTTGGGGCTATCTCCTGCTTGGAGAAGCGATTAATCCTAATGTAATTATTGGTCTGCTGATTATTTTCGCAGGAGTTTATCTTTCTTCTAAGAAGTTAAAAGAAAATGATGGCACAAACTCTTCATCCGGAAAACAAGCGGAATTGCATCACGTAAAATAAGAAACCAAAACGAAATAGCCCTCACGTAAAGATTTTGTTTGTTCCTGGGGGCTTTCGTATTGAAACGAATGAATAGTTTTACTAATTCTGATCCAATTTGCCAAAGAAGTGATTGATTGTCTTTGCCGCTTTTATAGCTATAGACAACCATATACATAAGGGCATTTGCTTTAGAATGGATATTCTTACGTAGAATGTTTAGAATTAATTTCTTCTATTATAAAAAGGAAAATTGACAGTGGTGTTTTTTTGCCTGAAATTATTTTTATTTTGAGATATATTAATTTGAGATAATGTTGTTGACAGTGAATGGCATTCATGATAAATTATCCTTAAGTAAAGATAATTTAATTCGAGATAATAAATAGTGTGTTCTAAACCTCTTTATTGAATAGCCACCTATTCTTAAAGGAAAAATATAGGGAATTGATGAAAAAGCTGAACATCCAAAAATTGAATCGTTTTAATGGGAGGAATAATTTATGAATGGATTAAAAGGTATACACCACGTAACGGCCATAACAAGCAGTGCAGAAAAGAATTATGAATTTTTCACAAATATATTAGGCATGCGTTTAGTCAAGAAAACAGTTAACCAAGATGATATCCAAACCTATCACCTGTTTTTTGCCGACGATGTTGGCGGCCCAGGTACTGACATGACATTCTTTGATTTTCCTGGAATTCCTAAAGGAGTGCATGGGACTAATGAAATTTCCAAAACATCCTTCCGTGTACCGAATGATGCGGCATTGGAGTATTGGGTTAAGCGCTTCGATCGTTTAGAAGTTGGGAATACAGGGATCCAGGAACAATTTGGCAAAAAGATCATATCTTTTGTGGATTTTGATGATCAGCAATATCAATTGATTTCAGATGAAAATAATGAAGGGGTTGCAGCTGGAATCCCTTGGCAAAAAGGCCCGATTCCTCTGGAATATGCTATTACAGGATTAGGACCAATTTTCATTCGGATCGCCAACTTCGATTACTTTAAAGAAATGATGGAAAAAGTCCTATTATTCAAAGAAATAGACAAGGAAGGATCATTTCACCTATTTGAAGTAGGAGAAGGTGGGAATGGTGCTCAAGTGATCGTCGAGCATAATTCGATCCTCCCTCAGGCACGGCAGGGTTTTGGGACTGTTCACCATACAGCCTTCCGTGTTGAAGACCGTTCCGTTCTGGAAGAATGGATCAAACGAATGGAAAGCTTCCAATTTCATACGTCCGGTTATGTTGATCGTCACTTTTTTGAGTCGCTTTACGTCCGAGTGGCGCCGCAGATTTTATTCGAGTTTGCCACGGATGGTCCTGGATTTATGGGGGATGAGACGTATGAAACGCTTGGGGAAAAGTTATCTTTACCACCGTTCTTAGAACCAAAAAGGGAGCAAATTGAAAAGTTGGTCCGTCCCATTGATACAGTAAGAAGCACTAAAGAATTCATTAAAGAATAATTGACAATCTTTAGTGAATGATATATTGGTTTATGCCCATACTAAAACAGGTAGAAAATAAAAAATGGAATAATCATTTGAAATAGAAAAAATGCTCTGGAGGAATGACTTATGACAAAAGATTTTTACACGGCCATTAAAGAGAGACGTTCATATTATGGAATCAATAAAGAGGTCGGAGTATCGGATGAGAAAATTAAAGAAATAGTTGAATTTGCGGTAAAACACACGCCATCGGCTTTTAATTCCCAATCTTCCCGCCTTGTTGTTTTAACAGGATCTGCACATGATAAATTATGGGATATTACGACGCAGGCTTTAAGGAAAGCGGTTGGTGAGGGGGATTTCTCTGGCACTCAACAAAAAATGGATTCGTTTAAAGCGGGGTATGGCTCAATATTATTCTTTGAAGATGAATCTGTTGTGAAATCACTTCAAGAACAATTTGCAACTTATGCCGATAACTTTCCAATCTGGTCACAACAAACATCAGGCATGCATCAATTAGTTGTTTGGACTGCACTTGAAGCAGAAGGATTGGGAGCAACTTTACAGCATTATAATCCTCTAATTGATGATGAAGTGAAAAAAGAATGGGATGTCCCAAGCAATTGGAAATTGATTGCACAAATGCCATTTGGAAATCCAACAGCTCAACCGGGTGATAAAGAATTCAAACCACTTGAGGATCGTATAAAATTTTATAAATAAAGTGGGCTATTACGTTAAACTTTTTTAGAGCCAATTCTAATTGGCACTCAGACTGTAGACAAACTCGAAGAAAAGCGAGTTTGCCTGCAGTTTTTTTCTTTAAATTGTTTTCAGAAATCCGCTCCCTATCCGCCGACTGTCTCGCCAAGCCTCATCAAAGCAAGCGTCTTTGGTGTCTCGGCTAGCCAGTTATTCAGCAGGAGTGTCGCAATTTTCTTCAACCTAGTGATAGTTCCATCCCATATAAAACATTAAAATTCGGGATTCGGGAAGAGACCATTCCGAACCCCTTTTGTCTACAAAATGAGAGCCAATTCTATTTAGCTCTTTTTTTGGTTGGGCTCATTTTGCATATGCTTTTTCAGAATTACAAATGTTAATGTTTGTAATTAATGGCTTTGCGTTGTTATCAGAAAAATATTTTCCCTGCTTTTTTTGTTTAATGTTCTGAGTGAAAAGTGACTATAAACCATATGTAAAAGCTTTATAAGTAATAGTTCTGCTTGTTATTCAATTCTTTAAAAATGAGAGCTATTCCTTGGTCAAGTTTTTGTATATTTGTATTGGACACGTTTAATTTTAATATTTTTTCCTGGTGAAAGCCATCTAAATAATTTTGACCCATCGTCTCTACCAGTACTTGTTGATTCTGTAAGTTATTGATGAGGTGAGTACTATTTAAACGATGAGGAAGTACGATATGAGCGTTCATACATATGGATGCTGGGCGATAAAAGCCTGGAGTAGAGTGCTTTTCTAGAGCATCGTATAGCAAGTTTGCTCGCAATAAATAGGAAAGACGCACTTTGTTTCTATGGTGTTTAAACATACCGCTTTTTATGTAGATTTCCAAGGCTGCTTGTGAAATCATGGAACTATCAATATCAGCTGTTCTTTTATATAGTTGGAAGCTATCCGCTAATGGTTTAGGCAATACGGCAACACCTATGCGTAATCCTGGAAACATTATTTTAGAGAAGCTTTTTAAATAAATGACCATGTTATGGGTATCCCCGGAAAAAATAGGGTCTACCTTCATATTTTCTTCGAAATCTGCTAAATAATCATCTTCTACAATATAGACACCATACTTTACTGCAAGCTTTAGTATCTCCTCTCTTTCCATTTTAGAGTAAGAAGTCCCTAACGGATTATGAAAACGAGGCATCGTATAAAAGAATTTAATTTCCTGATCACTAAAAATCCGTTCTAATTTCCCTAAATCAATACCTTCTGCTGTTCGTTGGATTCCTAGCACGGGAATCTTGTACGCTTTCAATTGCTCCACAAATAGATGATAACTAGGCTGCTCAACAAGTATATGAGTACGTTCATTTGGAAAGGGGATGAACGTTAATAAGGAAAGTGCTTGCTGCACCCCAGAAGTAATGAAAATCTGTTCTACTTTGGCGAAAACCTGATACTGCTCTAATTGTTTTTGTATCACTTTAATTAAAGAGGGGAGTCCTTTAGGAGTGCCATAGATAAACAATTCTTGCTGATAGGTATCGATGGCTTTGTTGATGCAATGTTGAAAGTCATGATACGGAAATTGATGCCAATCGGGAGCGGAAGTAACAAAGTCGATTTCCGCTGTTGGTTCACGTTTACCATCAAATTCTTTTTGAACGACATAATATCCACTTTTAGGAACAGCGTAGATTAAATGCTTCTTTTCCAATTCTTGCAGAGCTTTCAAAACTGTACTTTTACTACATTGATGTTGTTCGCTTAATTGACGAATCGATGGGAGCTTAAAGCCCGCTTTGAGCTGTCCATTCTGGATGCGAGATTCAAATTCATTACACAAAGCTACGTATTTTAACATGAATACCTCCTAAAACTGTACCGTTACAGATGCTTCTTATTTGTATTGTATCGTAGTGGAACTTTTAATACGATACTTACAACCGGCCGGGTGTTGAAAAGGAGGAGTTACTCAATATGCCAGAAAATAAAAAAGCCTATTTTGCGGCGATATTATATGCCTTTATTATTGGATTTTCATTTATTTTTACAAAAATATCATTAATGGAAGCGAGTCCGCTAGATACATTGGCACATCGATTTACGATGGCTTTTTTGATCGCCATAATTTTTAAGCTATATAGGGGGACATCAGTGACAATAAGTGTAAAGGATACTTTGAAAATTCTTCCATTGGTGTTTCTTTATCCAATTTTTTTCTTTATATTTCAAGTGTTTGGTCTCGTGTATACCTCATCTTCAGAAGCGGGTATTATCCAAGCGACCATACCAATTTTCACGTTATTATCAGCTTCATTATTTTTGAAAGAATACGCTGGTAGAGGTCAGAAATTTTTTCTTTATTTATCTGTGATGGGGGTTATCTTTATCTTTGTCATGAATGACTTGCAACTTGCGGCTCACAGTTTGAAAGGAACGATCCTGATCTTATTATCCTCGATTGCTGCCGCTCTCTATAATGTGGTAGCGAGGAAGGTAACAAAGCAATATTCACTATTTACGTTAACTTATGTGATGACGTTCTTTGGTTTTGTGACTTTTAATAGTATGGCCGTCATCAACCATATAATTAACCAATCTATTAGTAGCTTTTTATTACCCTTCACAAGTAGTGCATTCCTCATTTCAATCGTATATCTTGGGGTATTGTCGTCACTGCTTACTGCTTTTTTATCAAACTATGCATTATCTATATTACCAGCATCTAAGATGAGCGTTTTCAGTAATTTAGCGACATTGATTACGGTTATGGCAGGGGTGATATTCTTACATGAATCCATATATTATTATCACGTTATTGGTGCAATGATTATTCTTGTTGGTGTAATCGGCACGAACTATTTTGGTGGAAATCGGTCAAAGCATAATACTAAGACTTTTGCCGATCCATTGCTGAAAAGGGAGGTAAAGTGAATGAATAAATATGTGTTGTTACTCTTGATTAGTGGTATATGGGGGTCTCAATTCTTCTTTATTGCATTAGTCATAGAAAATGTTGGGGTTATTACATTGTCAGCCATCAAAGCATGTATCGGCGGTATCTGTTTACTCTTCTTTGGTTTTTTTTTATCTAAAGAAGAGCGAAGAGTACCCAGGAGTTATTATAAATGGTATATAATCATTGCGTTTTTCGAGGTTGTACTACCATTCGTGTTTATTGCACAAGGCCAGAAATCGGTGCCTAGCAGTATCGCAGCGGTGCTGATTGGAATGGTTCCCGTCTTTACCATCCTCTTTTTACTAGCATTTTTCAAAAGAAAAAGCACAATGCCGGAGATTACAAGTATCCTATTCGGATTTGCAGGTATTGTCTTCCTTTCCTGGCCAACACAAGGAATCCAAGACCTTTCTAACAGTATTCAGGGGAACATCCTATTGATATTGGCTGCTATGAGTTTTGGATTATCATTGATTTTCATGGAGAAATTAAACGAGGGATCTTCCGTTATTCATATGAGAAATGTATTACTGATTGCCAGTGCATTGCTCATACCCATGTCCCTTTTGTTTGAGCAATCTTTCAAATTGGATTTAGCACGATCTCAATCTATCCACTTAGCGATTTTAGGCATTTTCCATGCAGGTGTTGTTTATGCATTATTTAATAGGCTGATTCGGCAAGAAGGCGCATTATTTACTTCATATAGTAATTATATAGTGCCTGTCATCGGAATGATTTTAGGCTTTTTCTTTTTACATGAAGTGTTGTCTATTCATCAGTTGATTGGAATGGGAATAGTTATGATGTCATTAGTTTTTTTAGACGGAAAAATAATAACCAAGTTGATAAGAAAGTAGTATTTTATTATATGTGCTCTGGTCCGTTATCTTTAATTGTACTAATAAACGCAGTAAGTTTAGAACTCGTATATTTAACGAAACCAAATTGAGGAAAGGGCAGCAGGTTTAATATATCTTTGTAAGATCATTTTTTGTTTTTTGATCCGCAAATGAATTATATAGTAGAAGAAGCATCTGCTAAGGTTAATGCAGATGCTTCTTCTACTAAAAGGGGTAACTGATTTTATTGGCGTTAACCAGTAATAAATGCTTATATTTTTATTTTTTCTGCATTAGATAGTGAAGTATTTTTCTCCATCTTCATTATAATAAATCCACTCCAGGCAAACATTAAGGAGGCAATGTAAAAGATGCTGCCGATCGTTAAAAAGTCGACTAAATATCCGGTTGCAATCACCGCAGCTGCAGCACCGATGGATGTCCAAACATGGTAGTTTCCAATTTCCTCACCCGCTGTTTTCTTCGTAACATATCTTGCAAGTACGGTTTTTTCAGTGTTTTTTTGCACTGCCCCAAGTATTCCCATAATGATTTGCAGGAGATAGACATGCCAAATTTCATATGCGAGAGGAAAGGCAAGAAGGATTAGTGCCATCCCCCATGAATAGATAAGGAGAAATGCCTTGTCACCGGCTTTGTCAGTGAATTTTCCGATTAAAGGATAACTAACTGCTGCAGTCAGTGAGAATATTCCATATGCCCACCCGAATTGTGAATAACTTGTACCTACATTTTTGATTAGCAAAATATAAAAAGGGAAAATCATGCTGGCAGCCATTCCAACAGTGCCTTGGTAAAAAACGAAACGTTTATAATTCATGGATGATACTCCTCATAGAAAAGATTCATGAAGCGATTATCAGGATCATACTTCTTCTTTAATCGAAAGAATTCCTCAGTATGCGGATACGCTTCAGATAATTGGGTCTTGGTTGGATACCCATAATAGGGCAAATAGTAGCTGCCGTTATGGTCAAGCGTCACATCAATCATATTACGGATGACCCTTCCCGTATTTTCTTTACTTTCGTTATCTGTCCCTTGATTAATGAGCATTACAAGAGCGAACATATCATCCTTGGCATAGGACATGAGTGATTCATCATTATGTTCCACATAACGAATTGTAATATTTAATAAATTAAAATCTTTCTCATCAGATAAGGTATTTCTTAAATCATCGATATAATCAGCAAATTGATCAATCGGAACGAAGTATTCTTGCAGCACTTCAGTTTTGGTAGGGTTGCTGTAATCCATAAAGGCTGAGTCTGACCGCATCACATTATTCCTCGAAACCAAGTTGCCATCAATATTGGCCGTGTAGGTTTTTTGAGTTTCCCAAAACCTTTTTTTACCCCAGTCATTAAAACGTGATAGGCCAAGAAAGAATTTAGGCACTGCAATGATCGTTTCCCGTTTGAGAGTATTGTAGTCAGATAGCTGTGTTTGGTCATTTGCCGTATAATAATCCGTTACATACATTTCATCCAAATAGGAGCCAGGAGCAACCGATATTCTCGCAAGATGCATTTTAACATCATCGTTTGGGAGAATTTCTCTTTTAAAGTACGACGTATATTCATCATAATGGAGTGATTTAGTTTTAATGTTATAAAGTTCGTCATCGGTAAGGTGGAGTGTTACATCGAGTATTACGCCAAACAAACCATACCCGCCAATAACCGAATGGAAGAGCTCCGAATTTTCTTCGCGGCTCACTGTTAGGATTTGTCCTTTTGCGTTAAGCAATCTAAAAGATTCCACGGTTTCTATCAAGGCATGATGACGGATATCGCGGCCATGGACATTAACGCTCAAAGAACCGCCGATGGTAAAAATGTTTTGAGATTGACTGACTTTCAGTGCAAGTCCATATGGGTTGATATGTTCCTGGAGAGCAGCCCAGGTTGCTCCGCTTTGGACCGTGATGCGTTTTTCTTTTACATCCAAATCAAGTATTTTATCATAGTGCTTCATATCGAGCAGGATCCCATTTGGATATAATGTCTGCCCTCCTTGGCTATGCTGCATTCCGGCAATGGAAATGGGATCATCGTTTTTTTCGGCATCCAAAACCACCTTTTTGATTTCTTCTTCACTATCTTCCGCCTTAATCGTTTTCATTTTAACCGGCATCAGCCGGCTGATATCTTTGGCAATAGGGTGATCAAGCTTGAAATTAAAAGCCTGCAGCGATAATCCAAATAATAGTGCATATAGGATGATAAATAAAAATCGTTTCATGATATCTGGCTTTCGACTCCTCGTTTAATATGTCTGACACTCAATTGAAAATAATGAAAAAGTATGAACTTTATAGATTAATGTAGTTACCCCTACCATTCAGTGAGATTGGGGTTAATATTGAATTAATGTCAGATTTTTTGAAAATGAATCTTTTGATTTAAGTATTAGTTCTTAGTTTTCAGCCCGTTAATGATTGTTTTGGTTAGCGGTATGGATAGTGATTCCAAGCTTTGTTCTGAGTTGTTTAATCCCCAATGGTAGATGGTTCCCATTAGGCTTTGGGTGATAAGTTGTGAAATTTCGTTAACTGATTGGTCAGTGCCAATGTCGTTTTGTTCTTTCGCCTCTTCAATTATTGAACGAATAATTTGGAAGAGTGAGCGATTTGAATTTAAAAAGTAAGTATGTTCTTTAGAATCTAAAGCGGAACTGTAAATCACTTTCATTAAATCTTTGCCCATTTCTTCTTCCAGAAAACGCATCAATTTGCGTATGAAAATAAATAATTTCTCGGTAGCGTCCATATCGACTGGGAACGAACGGAAGACTTCACGATAGTAATCATCGACTTCTATGAATCTCACTAAAAAAATATCCGATTTCGCTGAAAAGTGTTGGTAAAATGACCCTTTTGATGTGCCGCTTTTTTTCACGATTTCGTCAACGGTGACTTTATCATAACCTTTTTCGCTAAATAGCTTTAAAGATATTTTTAATATTTTTTCACGAGTCTTTTCTCCCCTAAGCTGTTTCTTTCTAGGCTCAATCATAAAAAACCTCCAAATGATAATTGACAGAATATTCCTGTGTAGTTTAATATCAGACTACAGTCTAGTTAACTGATTGGTAGTCTATTTAATCTAACGTAGATCATCAATAATCACAACGTTTTCTTAATCGCATTTCGCATTTTTAGAAAGCGTTTACAAAGTTTCGAGATCAAGTATGGGGGAGGTTAGTTCAGTTTAAATTAGGAGGGGGTATCAGGATAAACTTAAAGACCTAGGAATGAACCATAGTATCGGGAAGCAGGAAAAGTGATGTGCGTTAAACGGATTATTTTTTGGGAAATAGTAGCAGGAAAAGGGAGGAAATTATCATGAATCATTCCAGTGGTGAGATAGAGAAAAGAACAATCAGTAAAACGATGAAACGCATTCTTCCATTTATCTTGCTCCTTTATATCATTGCTTACTTGGACAGGGTCAATTTAGGCTATGCTGCTTTACAAATGAATGCAGAATTAGCCTTATCCGCTGAAGTTTTTGGATTGCTTTCCGGCATTTTTTTTATAGGCTATTTCTTCTTTGAAGTTCCTAGCAACATGATCATGCATAAAGTGGGAGCTCGGATATGGATTGCCCGCATAATGATTTCGTGGGGACTCGTGGTAATATTAACAGGTTTTGCGCAAACAACGATGCATTTATATATTCTCCGTTTTTTATTAGGTGTTGCCGAAGCTGGTTTTTTTCCTGGCATAATTTTGTATTTAACTTATTGGTTCAGGGCCCGCGAGAGAGGACGGGCAACAGCGGCCCTGCTTTTAGCCTTACCGATTGGCGGATTGATTGGTGCGCCTGTGTCGACGTGGATACTTGACAATATTTCCTGGTTCGGTATGGCCGGCTGGAGATGGATGTTCATCCTTGAAGGCATTCCGGCCATTATTATCGGTGTTGTTGTTGTTTTCTATTTAACTAATAGACCGACCAACGCTAAATGGTTATCTAAGGAAGAAAGTGATTGGTTAGAAGGGGAATTGAGTGCGGAAAGAAAAGTTAGCTCGAAAATAAATAAAGTCACAAAGCTTGATATGCTGAAAGATGCGAAAATTTGGAAGCTGGCCCTATTTTATTTCGCGGGGTACACATCTATCTATGGATTGTCATTCTGGATGCCAACCATCATTAAATCTTTATCGGAAAATGCAACAACCAATTTAGAAATAGGCTGGTTAGCGATGATTCCATCGTTAGTAGGCATACCTGCCATTATGTTTGTGGGCTGGAATTCAGATCGGACCAATGAACATAAATCACACTTGCTCGTTTGCCTCATGATAGCAGTTGTCGGATTTATCGGGTGCGGCTTTTCAGATAGTGTTTTTATGATGGTGCTTATGTTAACGATTACATCTTTCGGTTTATACGGGTTCAGTGGATGTTTCTTTGCCTATATGACATTTTTCTTCACTGAGTCCACTGCACCAGTTGGAATAGCCATCGTCAATTCATTTGCGGCTTTAGGCGGTTTTGTAGGACCGATGATTCTCGGAACTGTTGCATTTACTCAAGGTATGTTTATTTTATCAGGATTACTTGTAATAGGAGTCATTACCCTATTATCATTAAAATTGACAGATGCTTCAGCGGAAAACATTGTAAAAGAAGCTGAAGTCAATATTAATCGATTATAAAGGTTCTAAATGTATTGAAGATTAAAAGTGACTAAAAAGAAACATCATTGGAAATCACAAAGTTCCTATGATGTTTCTTTTTATATTTTCATATGGCTACTTCCCGAGTAGATAAAAATAACGGCTGAGCATGTCAAAAATTTAATCTTAATCGCAGGTTCTGTCCAATAAGACTTGTTTGTAGTTTTAGGCGGGATTAGAATGGAGATGAGATACAAGTGCATTCGAAAAGAACAGGCATTCCTTTTCTCTTCAAGTTGTGCCTTCATATTTATTTTCATTACACGAATATCAGCAGAAATGAGGTGATGATGTGGAAATTCATTTGGTGGCAAAAGATGAGATTGAGGCTCAAGGAATTCGTTGGATAGTCGAGTCCCACCTAACTGGAGTTAGACTGATCTTATGGAAAACGATTGAAGAATTTGAAAAGGGCATCCGCAATCAGCAACCGGAATTCGTTATTTTGGATATGGATATTTGGACGGATGAAAGTGAGGCGTTGGGTGTTTCATTAAAGCGAAGGGGAATTCGATGGTTAGGGATTTCATCTGAGCGAATTTTTCAAACGGCTTATCGAGCCTTACGTTTCCGTGCTGAAGATGTATTATTCCGTCCTTTTTCTTCGGCGGATTTGGTAAAACATATCCAACAATTGCGTTTTCAATTGAGAAATGGTCCAAATCTTCTCTCGTCAAACACCATGGATGATGAGAATGCTCTGGATATTGGGTATCCTGATTTCTTTTTGACGGACCGGAGGCATGAAAGTCGAATAACCATGGTCGCTTTTTTGACACCTGACAACAAGACCCTTCCATTAGTTTATGATGAACTGCAACGATATTCTTTTACTGGGAAGAATCAAATCTTCGCTTTATCGGATTTTATTTTATGTGTCCAGGAAACAAAGGAAGTTGAAGTTTATAAGGAAGAGTACCAAGCGTTTCTTGCCCACTGGAAAGAAAGAATGGATGAGCCCCTTGCCATCATTATAAAAGCGGCATCTTCAGATGAGTCTTTAAAAAGGATGTATCAGCAAACACGTGAATTTACGAGACAAATCTTTTTCGATGGATATGATATCATTTTAGCCGAAAGTCAACAAACTTCGCCTCAAGAGATGGATCCATTCCTCACGCCTCTTGAACAAAGACTTTGGATAGAAATGCTCGAACGACGGGATGCGAAAGCCATCAGGAACTGGATTGAACGTGAATTCCTTACCTTTGAACGACCATACCCCGACCCGGAAATCGTTCGTATCCGCCTTACAAGCGTACTCGCTCAGATTCGTAGGCATATGAAATCATACAACTTGCAAACTGCCTCTTTAGAAGCAATATACTATGATGTATTTCAGCAAATTGTACATAAACCCGTCATTCATCAAATAGTAAAAGAGCTGCATGCGTTCACGACACACATGCTTCTGCAGGATCATGGACAATTACAGGAAGGGGCACGCACAATTAGTGAAAAGGCAAGAGAGCTGATCGAGTCCAACTATTGGGACGCCCAGTGGAATCTAGCGAGTTGTGCAGAGACTCTGCGTATCAATAAAAGCACGCTCAGCCGACGTTTTGCGGCTGAATCCGGTGAGTCTTTTCGAAATACGCTCCATCAAGTTCGAATTAGGGAAGCTAAACGTTTATTAAAGGAAACGGATTTATCATTGGAGGAAATCTCACAATTGGCTGGCTATTCACATCAAACTTATTTTAATGCCAAATTCAAATTGCTTGAAGCTTGTACACCATCAGCATATCGGTCTGGATTATAAAAAAGGATGATTCAATAAATGAATCGTCCTTTTTTATTTATTTCATAACAATGTAATTCATGAAATTATTCATAAAAAAATAAAGATAACTACAAAAGGTTGAAATAAATCATAAAAATATCATTAAATTATAATGAATTATTCTGAATTTTTCTTATAGAATGAAAATATAACAAACCAAGGGGGAAAGTGAAAATGAATACGATTACAAACAAGGTTATACGTTATAGAGGTACTGATTTGCATACGAAAGGTTGGCAACAAGAGGCAGTGCTTAGAATGCTGATGAATAATTTGGATCCTGAAGTCGCCGAGCGTCCTGAAGATTTGGTGGTATACGGAGGGATTGGGAAAGCAGCCCGTAATTGGGAATGCTTTGATGCAATCGTCAAATCACTAAAAGAGCTTGAAAATGATGAAACTTTACTGGTCCAATCAGGGAAACCGGTGGCAATTTTTAAAACGCATACTGATGCGCCCCGTGTCCTGATTGCCAATTCAAATATCGTCCCGGCGTATGCGAACTGGGAAACATTCCATGAACTTGATAAAAAGGGCTTGATGATGTATGGGCAAATGACAGCTGGCAGCTGGATATATATTGGGTCTCAAGGAATCGTACAGGGTACATACGAGACATTTGCCGAGTTAGCAAAACAACATTTCAATAACTCGTTAAAAGGCACCATCACTCTTACGGCAGGTTTAGGCGGCATGGGTGGGGCACAGCCACTGGCAGTTACGATGAACGGTGGAGTCTGTATCGGGATCGATGTTGATGAGACAAGAATTGACCGGAGAATCGAGACTCGTTATACCGATGTGAAAACGGATTCTTTGGATGAAGCCATTCGTTTAGCAAAAGAAGCTAAACTTGCAGGAAAAGCATTATCGATTGGTTTGATTGGGAATGCTTCAGATATTCTTCCGGAAATGATCGCAAGGAACTTCATTCCGGATGTCTTGACTGATCAGACTTCCGCCCATGATCCGCTAAATGGATATACACCTTCAGGTATGTCAATGGCAGAGGCGGCAGAATTACGAAATGCGAATCCAGAAGAGTATATTAATCTCTCTAAAGCTTCAATGGCCAAACATGTTAGAGCGATGCTTGAAATGATGGAAAAAGGAGCCGTGACGTTCGATTATGGCAATAACATCCGTCAAGTTGCGAAAGATGAAGGCGTAGAGAATGCTTTTGACTTCCCTGGCTTCGTTCCAGCGTATATCCGTCCACAATTTTGTGAAGGAAAAGGTCCATTCCGCTGGGTCGCTTTATCTGGTGATCCTGAAGACATTTATAAAACAGACCAAGCCATTTTACGCGAATTCGCGGATAATGAACATTTATGTAACTGGATTAGAATGGCTCAAGAAAAAATTCAGTTCCAAGGTCTGCCTTCCCGCATTTGCTGGCTTGGTTATGGGGAGCGCGCCCGTTTTGGTAAAATCCTTAATGATATGGTTGCTAGCGGTGAATTGAAAGCCCCGATAGTAATTGGACGTGACCATTTGGATTCAGGCTCTGTCGCTTCGCCAAATCGTGAAACGGAAGCCATGAAGGATGGATCGGATGTAGTGGCTGACTGGCCGATCTTAAATGCAATGGTGAATGCAGTGGGCGGCGCAACTTGGGTATCCGTACATCATGGCGGTGGCGTAGGAATGGGATACTCCATGCATGCTGGCGTGGTAATTTTGGCTGACGGCACCGAAGAAGCAGCAGCCAGGATTGAGCGAGTACTGACAACGGACCCTGGGATGGGCGTAGTTCGTCATGTTGATGCAGGATATGAACTTGCAGAGGAAACAGCTCGTGAAAGAGGCATTAATATCCCGATGCTTGATAAAGGAATTGATAAACAATGACAAAACCAATTTGGATAAAACATGCCGCTCAACTTGCTACCCTTACCTCTGAAAGGAAAGGTCCGCGTTCCAAAGAGGGAATGTCGGAGCTTGGTTTGATAGAGGATGGAAGTATATGGATGGAATCTGGGTTGATTCAAGCTGTCGGTACAACCAAGGAATTGGAAAAACTCTATGCTGACAGAATCCATGAGGCTGAAGTTTTCGATGCTTCTGGTCATTTGGTGACACCGGGGCTTGTTGATCCCCATACGCATGTTGTATATGGCGGAAGTCGTGAGCGTGAATTCGAAATGCGTCTAGAAGGTGCAACATATATGGACATCATGAACGCAGGTGGGGGCATTCATGCAACCACCCGCATGACAAGGGAAGCAAGTGAAGAAGAATTGATGGAACAAACCATACGCCGCCTTGATTCGTTTCTCGCTCATGGCGTGACTACAGTAGAAGGTAAAAGCGGTTATGGAATGAATTTGGAAACCGAATTGAAGCAGTTGCGGGTGATGAAGAAGTTACAGGAAGAGCATCCGATTGATCTAGTTCCTACTTTTATGGGAGCCCATGCGGTTCCAAAGGAATATAAAGGCCGTGAGGATGAATTTGTCGATCATCTGATTAATGATATGCTTCCAATCGTCTCTGAAGAAAAGCTTGCTGAATTCAATGATGTCTTTTGTGAAAAAGGGGTTTTTACCCCCGAACAATCAGAGCGGATTTTAAAGGCGGGGAAAAAGTACGGCTTGATCCCTAAAATTCATGCTGATGAAATTGAGCCATACGGTGGAGCTGAATTAGCTGCGAAGATAGGAGCCATTTCAGCTGAGCATTTGTTAAAAGCTTCGGATGAGGGGATTACTGCTATGGCGAAATCAGGCACTATTGCCTGCTTGCTTCCAGCCACCGCCTTGTATTTACGAGAAGAAGCGGCCCCTGGACGACGAATGGTCGATGAAGGTGTGGCTGTTGCCATTTCGACCGATTGCAATCCTGGATCCTCGCCGACGACTTCCATGCCGCTTGTCATGAATCTGGCATGCATTTCGATGAGGCTTACCCCTGCAGAAGCGCTTACGGCGGCGACATACAATGCTGCTTGTGCAATCAACAGGCAAGAAAGGGTCGGATCCCTTGAAGTCGGAAAACAAGCGGATGTCGTTTTATGGAATGTTGAAAACTATCAGGAGTTGCAATATTTATTTGGGGTTAACCACGTTAAGACTGTATGGAAAAACGGTGTTCAAGTTGTGAATGATAAAGTGAAGACTGATTCCAAAAGCCTGACGGGCCTTTAAAAATCACTATTCTCAATCAATGTCTTCCCATTCCATCCGCTGAAAAATTCTGGGGATGGAATGGGCTTTTAGAAGTATTCAACAAATGTAATGGTGCTGAATCGTAGGATGATGATTTATCTTCCTACCCATTTTCAGCATTAAACACTTTACCACTTTACAGTGAAATTAAATGAAAGTGTTTTAAGGAATTCGTGGAAATGAATCTTCCATGTGGAGGGAATTTTATGTGGATAATCACTATCCATTCGAAAAATGGCATAAAAATGTTTGAGTTTACCACAGAAAAGGAAGCTAGGGAAAAATTCGAGGTAATAGAAGGCTGTAAAATACTTAGTGAAGTCATTTACTTCAATGATAAACAATTGATCGAATCTTAAACTATATTTTCATATATTAAATAGAAATTAAAAGGTAGAATGATTTGATATAGTTTATAAAAAGAGTATTATTTCATAATATTCTTTGCTGAATTTTTTTATAGTATTAAGCTTAATCGATTCATTCAATTTCAGGGTCACTACTGGAGTTTTACAGGAAGAGTGTTTTTTTTGAATCGATATATCTAATAAATCAAAAAATGGAGGGGATTCTTTGAACGAACAAAAATTCACTATAGACGATGCCCCATTTAATAGGTTTCATTTTCGAATTGCAGGACTTACGTTCGGTTCAAGCTTTTGTGATGGCTATTCTTTAGGGATCATTGCGATGGCCCTGACAGTATTCGGGCCTCAAATGAATATGAATGCAATGTGGACAGGGCTGATCGGCAGCTCTGCTTTAATCGGTCTGTTTGCGGGATCTTTAATACTTGGAAGACTTTCTGATCGTGTAGGCAGACAGAAAATCTTCCTCGTGAACTTTTTACTTATCACGGTAGCTACTATTTTACAATTTTTTGTTAGCAGTCCAGAAGAGCTTTTTATTTTACGGTTGCTGATTGGATTTGGACTTGGAGGAGATTACGCTGTAGGTACGACTTTGCTTGCCGAGTTTTCACCAAAAAAGTATCGCTCCTCGCTCCTCGCGTCTATAAACGTAGTATGGACGCTTGGATATGTAGCATCAAACTTTGTTGGTCATTACCTGGGACAGGTTGGTTCAGACTCATGGCGTTGGATGCTTGTCAGCGCTGCCATTCCGGCTATTGTGGTTTTAATCTTAAGAATAGGAACGCCTGAATCACCAAGATGGCTTGTCAGCATGGGGCGTGTCGAAGAAGCTCGCCAAATTGTAAAAAAACACCTTGGATCGAACGTTGAAATGGGAGAAACGACGACTGGCACAGAAAATCAAAAGACTCTGGGATTTCGTGGACTTTTCAGTAAAAGGCTTCGTAAGCGTTTGGCTTTTGGTGGAATATTCAAATTAACTCTTGTTATTCCATACTTTGCAATTTACACTTTCCTGCCGTCTATACTTAGTACAATGGGTTTTGAACAGAACTTTTTTGCGGATACAATGTTAAATCTATTCTTGCTTGTTGGGGCAATTGTGGGTCTATGGCTGCTTGCAAAATTTTCTCGTAGAGGATTTACCATCGGGGCTTTCACGATCCTTACCGTTTCATTGTTTTTACTCAGCTTCTTGCACAATGGTTCTCAATTCTTAATGTTGTTAGCCTTCTTGATCTTTACTTTTTTCATGTCAGCAGCATCGAACCTTACATTAGTATACCCAGCAGAGCTTTTTCCAACTGAGATCCGTGGCTCGGGAATAGGTATGGTTACGGCAATTAGTCGGATTGGTTCGGCAATTGGAACATTTCTGCTGCCTGTTTCTTTAAGTTCTTTTGGATTAAGTGCCTCAATGGCAGGAATGGCAGCCATTCTGCTGGTTGGCTTGATCGTATCGATCGCCTGGGCACCTGAAACGAAGAATCTTTCATTACATGAAGCAAGTGACCCTTTGCTAGAAGCGGAGAATTCTCCGAAGGGAACCGCTATTCCCTTTACAAAAAATGAAAAAATAACATAAGATTAACTTCCAGCAAATAAATAAGAAGGACCAAAACTTTTTTCTCCTTCTTGATGAGTCATATGAGAGGAGATGTATAAGGATGACAACTACCGATTGTTTACATCCTATGGATATTAAAGAGGTTGTACTAGGAGATGATGCCATCTCAATCCAAGAGGTAATTGCGGTTGCAAGATATGGGGCGATAGTTTCCTTTACACAAACATATTGTGATAGGGTGGATAAATCACGTAGCTTAATAGACAAGTTTTTAGATGATAATAGATTGATTTACGGTGTAACGACAGGTTTTGGCAGTAATATGACGGAGGTGATTTCTCCACAGGACGCCGAAACCCTTCAACGTAATATTGTTCGTTCACATGCCGTTTCTGTTGGGGAAACTCTTGAAAAAGAAGTCGTAAGAGCCATTCAATTGATGATCCTCGTGAATTTAGGCCAAGGTTATTCAGGGGTCCGTTTACAAGTTTTAAAGCTTATCGCTTCACTGTTAAATCACGATATACTTCCCTATGTTCCAGGTGATGGGTCAGTGGGGTATCTTTCTCCTGAAGCTCACATGGCCTTAGTGGTGATTGGTGAGGGGAAAGCATGGTATAAAGATGAGCTCATACCTGGCATGGAAGCTTTAGAGAAAGCTGGATTAGCACCTGTTACGTTGGGTGCTAAAGAGGGATTGGCACTTACAAGCGGGACTACTTCCGTTACTG
The DNA here is from genome assembly GCF_044762725.1 of Peribacillus sp. NPDC096447. NCBI lineage: Bacteria > Bacillati > Bacillota > Bacilli > Caryophanales > Bacillaceae > Peribacillus > Peribacillus sp. NPDC096447. Next base: position 348,057 of record NZ_JBIWEV010000003.1, on the reverse strand, counting down.
CGATGGCTGTCCTGGCTTTATACAATAGCATGCAAGCCGCGAAAACCGCCGACATTACGGGAGCTATGTCCTTAGAAGTGCTAAAAGGTACAATAAAAGCATTTGATCCCCGTCCCCACGCATTGAAAAAACATGAGGAACAGGCTAAGACAGCCAGAAATGTTACAAGGATTCTTGAAGGCAGCCAAATCATTGAAACTTACAAGGAACATAGATTACAAGATGCACTTAGCTTACGATGCATTCCACAAGTCCATGGAGCCATAAAAAGAGTATTGAAGGACGCTGCTTTTTCGATCGAGAATGAAATGAACTCTGTAAGTGACAATCCTCTGATTTTTCCGGAAGAGGAAGATGGAATTGCCATGATGGCGGGAAATTTTGATGGTTCATTTGTTGGGATTTATACGGATGCGATTTCCATCGCGTTAGCAAACTTAGCGAAAATAACTGAGCGCAGAATAGACCGGCTTGTAAACCATCACCTTAGTGAATTACCTAATTTCTTAGTGGTTAATCCAGGTTTAAATAGTGGCTACATGATTCCGCAATATACAGCCGCCGGGCTATTGAATGAAATCAGGGTGCTCTCGCATCCAGCCACAATAGATAATATCCCTACCTGCGCAAATCAAGAAGACGTGATAAGTTTTGCCTATTTCGCTGCGAAGAAAGCCTATCGGATTTCGAAGAAACTTGAATATATTTTAGCCATTGAACTGATGACGGCAACCCAAGCAATGGATTTTCATCTGCCCTTGAAACCGTCACCGGTTACGGAGGGGGTATATCATTTAGTTCGGAGCGAAGTCCCGATGGTAGAAAAAGACCGCTTTTTCCATCCTGACATTGAAGCGATATATAGGCAAATTCATGAAGGGGAAATAGTGAAGTTCGTTGAAACGGCGATAGGGCAAATAGAGTTCTAAAACCATGAGGAAGCTGTTTTACTTTATTTAATAAGGTAAAATGGCTTCCTTTTTTAAAAATGAAGGATCATATTTAAAGGAGGAGGGATGAAAGATGCATTATGATGTAATTGTAATTGGAGCTGGATCTATGGGAATGTCTTCAGGTTATTATCTATCAAAAAATGGACAAAAAGTATTATTATTGGATTCCTTTGCTCCTCCTCATAATAAGGGCAGCCATCACGGGGAAACAAGAATTATTAGACATGCTTATGGTGAAGGCAGGGAGTATATTTCTTTGGCACTTAAATCCCAGGAGCTATGGGGTGAATTGGAAAGAAATTCGGGGAAACAATTATTTCTTCCAACGGGGGTCCTGAATGCTGGTAGCGAAAATTCCACTTTCATTAAGCAAGTGATAGCGGGTTCAAACGAATATGGGTTACCTATGAAAATCTTGGATTACCATGAAATTCATGATAGATGGCCTGGAATAAGACTGCCGGAAGACTACATTGGGTGCTATGAATCGACTTCGGGCGTATTGAAAAGTGAAGAGTGCTTAAGGGCGTATCAACAACTTGCGAAATCTCATGGTGCCGACATCAGGGTAAACAGTGAAGTGAAGAAGATAGTTGTTCATGGCAATGGGGTCACGATTAAAACGGATGAACAGACATTCCACTCAGAATCTTTAGTGGTTGCAGTTGGGGCGTGGGCACCGAAAATATTGGCGATGTTAGATTTAAATCTGCCGCTGGAACCCATCAGAAAAACATTTGCCTGGTTTCATGCAAATGAAAGATTATATAATCATAATGACTTTCCGGCTTTTTCTTTTGATACTTCAGTTGGTATATACTATGGCTTTCCTAGTATAAATGGTTCTGGAATGAAAGTAGGGAGACATGATGGGGGAACCCGTATAAATCCTGATGGCTGTATTGAAGGTTTTGGTGAATTGGATGAAGATGAGGGAGATTTGGTGAAGTTTTTGGGGAAATATATGCCTGCTGATCAAAAATTGAAATATGGGAAAACTTGCATCTACACCATGACCCCTGATGAGCATTTTATAGTGGATAAACATCCTTATTATCCACACATTGCCATAGCAGCAGGTTTCTCTGGACATGGTTTTAAATTCAGCAGTGTCATGGGAGAAATTTTGAGTGACTTGATTATCTCCGGTGCGAGCAAGGAAGATATTACATTGTTTTCTATTAATCGATTTAAAAATTCATTGTCGTAATATACTCCAAACTTTAGTGCTGTAATCAGCCGTTGCTTCCTTTCAAAGGAAACAACGGCTTTTTTATATCCAACTATAATGTTAGGTTATCTAACAAACTATTGTCGAAATAATTAAAATATGCTAGAATTAGAATATTCCGAAATATGAAACTATAATTCCGAATTTCGGTACACATGCATTTGAGTGATTGAAAGAGTAACTACATAATTTTTATTTACTGAAATTTCCGTTAATAAAGGAGAGGGTAGTATGAACACGGTTGATTTGAATTGTGATTTAGGAGAAAGTTTTGGCGCTTACAGGATAGGTAATGATCAAGAGATTTTGGACTATGTAACATCTGTCAATATAGCTTGTGGATTCCACGCTGGTGATCCGACAGTAATGAGAAAAACGGTCCAGCTTGCTTTAGGGAAAGGTGTCAAAATCGGAGCCCACCCAGGTTTACAGGATTTAATAGGATTTGGCAGACGTAATATGAATATTTCACCACAGGAGGCTTATAATATTGTCGTCTATCAAATTGGTGCATTGAATGGCTTTCTGCAATCCGAAGGCGGAAGTATGCAGCATGTGAAACCGCATGGGGCTTTATACAATATGGCCGCAAAGAACAAAGAGTTATCCAAGGCCATTGCCGAAGCGGTATATAAAGTGAATCCTGAGCTTATCTTATTTGGTTTGTCGGGCAGTGAATTGATACGTGCCGGACAGGCCATCGGATTGCAAACCGGGAGTGAAGTTTTTGCCGACCGTACCTACCAACATGATGGTTCATTGACTTCCCGATTGGAAAAGGACGCATTGATCGAAAACGATGATGATGCCGTTGCCCAAGTCATTCGCATGGTGAAGGAAGGTAAGGTCTTGTCTCAGCAAGGCTCAGATGTGGCTTTAAAAGCAGATACCATTTGTATTCACGGGGACGGGGCACATGCTTTATCCTTTGCTCGGCATGTTAAGGAATCTTTGCAATTATCTGAAATAACAGTCAAGTCCTTTACTTGAAAAAAATAAACAATCAGGAGGCAGATTCCATTGGAGCCAATCAAAAATACAACAGCACAGAAAAAGAATCCGACTAAGCCAAAAACGAACCGCACTTTATTGTTAGGTGCGGCATTCCTAATGGCAACATCGGCAATAGGACCTGGTTTTTTAATGCAAACAACCGTTTATACCCAAAGTCTTGCCGCAAGTTTCGGTTTCGTTATTCTTATTTCGGTCATTCTTGATATATTTGCCCAAACAAATGTATGGCGCATTATTGCTGTATCCGAAAAACGGGGTCAAGAAATTGCAAACATGGTCCTTCCTGGGCTGGGTTATGTACTGGCAGCACTGATCGTTATGGGCGGGCTGGCATTTAATATTGGAAATATAGCAGGAGCTGGATTAGGTCTTAATGCAATGACGGGAATATCCCCAACAGCCGGTGCGGCAATAAGCGCAGTCATCGCCGTACTGATTTTTGTAGTGAAAGAAGCAGGAAAAGCGATGGACCGTTTTACGCAAATTGCCGGATTTTTCATGATTTGTTTGATGATTTATGTCGCTTGGACAACCTCACCTCCAGTAGGGGAAGCGGTAGTGAGGACCTTTGCACCTGATAAAATCGATATTATCGCAATCGTTACATTAGTGGGTGGATCTGTAGGCGGCTACATTACTTTTGCGGGAGGCCATCGTCTATTGGATGCAGGCGTGAAGGGCGTTGACTCATTACCTCAGGTCACGAAGAGCTCGGTAATGGGGATACTGATCACGACGGTCATGCGTGTTGCGTTATTTCTAGCAGTACTTGGTGTGGTATCTAAAGGTTTACAAATTAATCCGGATAACCCTGCAGCATCCGTTTTTCAACTCGCTGCCGGTGATGTAGGTTATAAAATCTTTGGTGTCGTCATGTGGGCAGCAGCGATCACGTCTGTTGTTGGAGCGGCATATACTTCGGTTTCATTTATCAGAACTTTCAGCGAAAAAATAAATAATAAGGCAAACTGGATAATTGTTGGCTTTATAGTCGTATCGACCATTTGCTTTCTATTAATTGGTCAACCGGTTAAAGTGCTGCTTGTAGTTGGGGCCATTAATGGGCTCATTTTACCAATTGCCCTTGGAACATTACTTATTGCTGCATATAGGAAAAACATCGTGGGTGATTATAAGCATCCTTTATGGTTAACGATTTCCGGTGTATTCGTGGTAGTCATCATGGCGTTAATGGGCGTATATACATTAATGAAACAACTGCCAGCACTTTTTTAATGATTAATGAATGAAAATCAAATAAATTCAGGTGGAAGTGGCGTGCCAGTTCGTGACTGGCTGCAGTTCTTAATAGGAGATGAATACTAATGATCGACCTTTCTCAAGCTACCCCGGCTGAGTTGCGTTCAATGATTCGAAACAACGAATTGATAAAACCGACCGCTGGCATGGCTAACGGTTATGCACAAGCGAACTTAGCCATCTTAAAAAAAGAGCATGCTTTTGATTTTTTATTATTCTGTCAGCGCAACCCTAAATCCTGTCCATTGCTGGACGTTACGGAAATTGGTTCACCCATTCCTAAATTTGCTGCTCAGTCTGGAGATATACGCACAGATATTCCAAAATACCGGATATATAAATATGGTGAATTAGTTGAAGAGGTAACGGATATCTCAAACTACTGGGAAGACGATATGGTTGGATTCTTGATCGGGTGCAGCTTTACATTCGAACACGCCCTTTTGAATAATGATATATCGATTCGTCATATTGAAGAGGGATGCAATGTACCTATGTATAAAACCAATATTCCGTGTATTGAAGCAGGGATTTTTCATGGGAAAATGGTGGCTAGCATGAGGCCGATACCACAAAAGGATGTGGTGAGGGCGGCTCAAGTGACATCGCGGTTTCCTGCAGTTCATGGTGCTCCGATCCATATTGGTGACCCTGAAGCGATCGGTGTTTCCCGCATTCAGCATCCGGATTTTGGTGATCCAGTCACGATTCGTGAAGGGGAAGTCCCGGTCTTTTGGGCATGTGGTGTAACGCCTCAATCCATTGCTATGGAGACTAAACCGGAGATCATGATCACGCATGCACCTGGACATATGTTCATTACGGATATTCGTGATGAAAAATTAGGAGTTTTATAACTGACAGAAAGAGATGAGTCCTATGCCGGAAAAGCTATTGAATATAACTGCAAGTACACTTTCTCCATTGGGCGATTCCGCAATCGTGATTACATTCGGGAATGGAATGGAATACAGCATACACAAAAAAATAAAATTATTAATGGATTTACTTGAAGATGAACCTTTTGCAGGATTTATAGAATGTGTACCTGCTTTTACTAATTTGACGGTTTTTTATGATCCACTTGTTGTTTATAAGGATCAAAAACAAAGCAATGATACGGAAATATCTCCTTTTGAAGTGGTCCGTTCCATCATGGAAATGAAATTACAGGATTTAAAAGAAACTAAGAAACTCTCACATCGAACAGTTTCCATTCCCGTGTGCTATGGGAAGGAATATGGACCGGATTTGGAATATGTTGCCCGTTATAATGATTTGACTACTGATGAAGTCATTCATATTCATTCAACCGGGGAGTATTTGGCCTATATGATTGGGTTCGCACCAGGTTTCCCGTTTCTTGGCGGAATGTCAGAGGAAATCGCGACACCTAGGCGTTCCTCGCCCCGAATGGCCATTCCGGCAGGGGCAGTAGGAATCGCCGGTATGCAAACGGGTGTATATCCTATATCAACACCTGGTGGATGGCAATTGATCGGACAGACGCCAACCAAACTTTTTTTACCAAATGTAAATCCTCCAAGTCTATTACAAGCAGGAGACATTGTGAAGTTCCAACCGATTTCGGATCAAGAATATAAAGAAATGATCCTTAAGGAGGAATTACAGTGAGCCTGCGCGTAATCAAATCGGGATTATTGACAAGTATACAGGATCTTGGAAGAAAAGGATTTCAGCAACATGGGGTGATTGTAAGCGGGGCAATGGATGGACATTCTTTACGAATTGCCAATATGTTGGTTGGCAATGAAGAAGGTGAAGCCGCCTTGGAAATTACATTGATGGGGCCGACCATTAAAGTCGAGAAGAATTGCCTGATTTCGATAACGGGTGGAAACTTATCACCTACAATTGATAATCAGGCAGTACCGATGTGGAAGCCTATTCTAGTGAAAAAAGGATCGATTCTTCGGTTTGAAGGGTGTAAATCAGGTTGCAGGGCTTACTTAGCAGTAGCGGGAGGGCTTGCTATTCCCGAAGTGATGGCCAGTAAAAGCACATATCTAAGGGCTGGGATTGGCGGCTATATGGGGAGGGCATTAAAGGCTGACGATGTCTTGGAGTTTAATGAACCTTCGAAAATTATTGGTGCTCGGGTGTTAAAAGGTTCATTTTCCTTCCCAAAGTGGTTTGTCAATGATAAGGAGTTCATGCCAGGAGGAAAACCTCTCATCCGTTTCATCGATGGAAGCCAATATGAATATTTCACGGATTTCAGTAAAGATAGTTTTGAAGCGGGGGCCTTTAAAGTTTCCAATCAATCCGACCGTATGGGATATAGATTATCAGGCCCAACACTGGAATTAAAGGATAATGGGGAGTTATTATCTGAAGCTGTCACAAATGGTTCCGTTCAGGTTCCCCCTGATGGAAACCCGATCATTCTCCTTGCGGATAGCCAAACAACGGGGGGATATCCAAAGATAGCTCAGGTGATTACGGCAGATTTACCAAGTATCGCTCAGGTTAAACCAGGGGAATCTCTGCAGTTCTCACGGGTTACCTTAAAGGAGGCTGAACGGCTTTTGCTTCAAAAAGAACGGCAATTGAAGGAATTGCAGGTTTCGATTTCCTTGGCCCTGAACAAATGGCTGGATTTATAATTGCTTCGATTAAAAACGCAAACGATGAGAAAGTACTCTTTATGAGCGCTTTCTTTTTTTTGATAGACCCCGTTATGCAATTCGGAAGTGGGGTGAAGTCGAATACATCTTTCACCCCAAAAAACTTGGAATCTTGAAACCTAACACCCCCACGTGCTTATTTAATTATTATCCCACTCCCAATCTAATAAGTTGATAAGGGGAATAAAGGAACTTTAAAGAAATGGCCGTTCTGATATCAGAACGGCTTTTTTTATTTTCAAAAGTTAAGGGGAATTTTCCAATAGGATGGGGAAGTTCCCTGATATCGAACAATCAGGCAAGATCTTACAATAAGGGTATGGTAATTGTTTGTAATGAGGAGGAATTTAATAATGCAGGCAAAAGTCGCAGTAAATCAAAAAACAGGAAAATCGATTGATGATGCTTTTGCATCACATTTTGCCAAGTCTATGTTTCTAGCAGTTTGCGGACTTGTATCCTTATCGTTTATAGGGACGAGAATGTTTACACATGTGGATTTAAACCTTTATGGCTATATGGTGGGGACGTTTATTTTTATTGGGGGTTTCTTTTACAGATTTATCGCATGGGGAGAAAGGCCGCCAACAAAGGTTTTTATAAAAAAAGGAATCAAAATTCTCTTTAGAAGATCAACGCCCAAAACAACAGTCGAACATTTAGCAACATACAATTTCATCTGGAATAGGGGAATTTACCGATGGACCCAGCACGTTCTAATGGGCTGGGGCTGCATACTTTCCTGCTTTGTGACATTTCCCCTAGTATTTGGATGGATGTACTTCACAATGGACGACAACGGTTACTACAACATCATCGCAATGGGGATCCAGGTAATGACAGTGCCAGCTGATGGGCTTATTGCGAAGTTATCATATAACGCACTGAACATTACTGCTGTAATGGTCATTGCCGGAGTATGCATGGCTCTTTACCGCCGTTTGAAAAATATGCAGGCAAGGGCGGAACAAAAATTCATGTATGACTTCCTTCCATTATTCATGCTGTTATTGGTCAGCGTTACAGGATTGGCATTAACGTTCATGAACATCTTTATGCACGGTTCAGGACAGCCAGCCATGTCCCTGATTCACCAGTGGTCAGTCATTATTACTTTGATTTATCTTCCGTTCGGAAAACTTGCTCACATACCTTTCCGCCCACTGAGTGTATTTGCTAGAAACTACAGAGAGCATTATGCGGAACAATCCATGAAAGAATGCAAAGTTTGCGGTAATGAGTTTGTTTCAACAGAACAATCAAATGATGTCATAGAGGTTCTCGGCAGGAATGATATAGAATTTCAAACGAAGGATGGCCACCATCTCGCCGAAATGTGCCTACCTTGCCGAAGAAAATACCGGATTGCCCAATTTTCAGGTTTTCCTATCCACGAGGTAAAAGTTAAGGAGGCTAACCAGGATGCAAAGGGATAAGTTTTTCAAAGAAGTAGAGAATGTGTTACACCCTAATGAAACATTGGTTAAAACGCATTGTGCATATTGTGGAATGCAGTGCGGGATGAATTTAAGGGTAAATGTAGCGACAAATAAAATCATTGGGGTTGAACCACGTTATGACTGGCCGGTAACTGTTGGGAAAATGTGTCCAAAAGGGGTTACAGCTTACCAGCAGACGAATCATGATGATCGCATTTTAACACCGCTTATTCGTGATGATGCATCACTAAAGGGAACAAAGGAAGGCTTCCGAGAAGCAAGCTGGGATGAAGCATATGATTTAATCGCGAAAAAATTCAGTGAGCTTCAAAAAAAATATGGAAAAGATACATTATCCGTTTTCAGCGGCGTATCAATGACGAATGAAAAATGTTATTTAACAGGGAAATTTGCACGTGTGGCTCTTGGCACGCGCTACATAGACTATAATGGCCGATTCTGCATGTCTAGTGCGGCCGGGGGATTCCTTCGTTCTTTCGGCGTAGATAGAGGTTCAACATTACCCTGGACGGATATTCATGAAACGGATTGCTTATTTCTTGCTGGAAGCAACACAGCAGAATGCCATCCAACTTCCATGTTCAGAGTCTGGAACGTTCAAGAAAGGGGCGGTTACATTATCGTGGCGGATCCCCGCGAAACGCCTGTTGCGAGAAGGGCGGATGTCCATCTTGACTTGAAACCGGGAACGGACCTTGCCCTTGCTAATGGAATCTTAAATCTATTAATTCAAAATGGTTATGCAGATGAAGAATTTATTAATAATCATACAAATGGATTTGAAGAAACAAAAGAGCTTGTAAAAGAATTTACACCGGAATATACGAGTGAGCTTACAGGTGTGGCACCGGAAAAGATCATTCGCGCAGCAGAGATTTATGGAAAATCACCGAATGCAGTTGTCATGTTTGCCCGTGGAATTGAACAGCAGCATAAGGGCGTTGACAATGTTTCTGGATATACAAACATGGCGCTTGTGACAGGTAAGATTGGCCGTCCGAAGTCTGGTGTAGCAACTTTCACTGGACAAGGAAACGGACAGGGTGGACGCGAGCATGGTCAGAAAGCGGATTTATTGCCAGGTTACCGGAAAATCACGAATCCTGAGCATGTGAAAGAAGTTTGTAACGTATGGAATATCACTCCGGAGGAAATGCCTAAGCCTGGCGTTTCGGCTTATGAAATGTTTGAACTGATGGAGCAAAAAACGATTCGCGGATTGTATCTGCTATGTTCCAATCCTGCAGTATCTGCGCCTAACCTGAATTTTGTCAGAAGTGCGATGAAAAACCTGGATTTTATGTTGTGTTCAGATTTCTATCTTTCCGAATCAGCAGAGTTTGCGGATGTGATCCTGCCTTCCGTAACGTGGTCGGAAGATGAAGGTACAGTTACAAACCTTGAAGGGCGAATTATTAAGATAAATAAGGCACAAGAACCAATCGGAAAATCTAAGCCCGATTGGCAAATACAAGTAGAGCTTGCAGAACGTCTTGGGAGAGGAAAATATTTTTCCCATATGAAAACTGCAAAAGATGTGGCAGATGAATTCAGACTGGCCAGTAAAGGCGGAAATGCCGATTATTACGGCGCCACATGGGATAAGATTGACAAACAGGATGGGGTATTTTGGCCTTGTAAGGATAAAAATGACAAGGGAACGCCGCATATGTTCTTGGATAAAAAATTCTATCACGCAGACGGTAAAGCGAAAATTTGTGCACTTCCTTACCGTCCCCCTGCTGAGGAGCCAGATGAAAAATATCCGCTTCGTTTAACTACTGGACGTGTCGTTTACCACTATCTTTCAGGGAACCAGACGAGAAGAATTCAGTTCCTTCGTGATATGTGTCCGGAACCTTACGTGGAAGTACATCCGGATACAGCAAAAAAATACAATATGGACCATGAGGATAAGGTCCGCCTGTTTACCCGAAGAGGTGAGGCAATCTATAAAGTGAAAATTACAGAAGCAATTCGCGAAGACACTGTATTTGTTCCATACCACTTTGGGCACGAGCAATCTATCAATCTATTAACCATTGCAGCGCTTGATCCAATGTCCCGTATGCCGGAATTCAAGGTCTGTGCAGCCCAAATGGAAAAAGTCGAAATAAAGAAGGTGCAATAAATGAAAAAGAGGCTCTACTTAGAACTTGAAAACTGCATAGGATGCAGGTCATGCCTAGCGGCTTGTACACAATGCGGAGGGCATGAAGAGCGGAACAGAAACTATGTATATGATGTAAACCCTCTGGTCAATCGGCAAACGATGCCTCTTATGTGCCTTCATTGCGTAAATCCTGCCTGTGCTAGGAGTTGTCCGGCCCAGGCAATCCAAATCCATGAGACAGGGGCCGTATTATCAGCACTCGTTGAAAAATGTATCGGCTGCCAAAATTGTACGATTGCTTGCCCATATGGAATACCGAAATTTGACACGGAACAAAACTTAATGTACAAATGCGATTTATGTATCGACCGGACAAAAGACAGTATCCCGCCAATGTGTGCAAGTGTTTGTCCTTCCAATACACTTCAATGGTTGACAGATGAAGAAATTGAAAATAAGAGAAAACAATTTAATCTGGATAATGGAAAATGGGTGACAAGCCTTCCTTATCTTGAAAGTGAAACGAACGTTAAGGTAAATCTCCCAGGTATTTTACAGGGGATAACCAAGCTATATTAGGAGGGATTAAGATGCCGTCAGATAAAAATAATAAAATTCCCTTTAATGAAGATAATTACACTCATAATATTGAACGGAATAATGAAAGAAAGCTTGACAGACGTGGGTTCATGAAAACAATGGTGGGTGCTGCAGGGGTATTCGCGATTTCCTCCCTCCCTTGGGGAGCGATTGCGGCTAAAGAATTGATGGGTCTTGGGGAAAAGGAGTATCCTCACAAAAAAATCACCGATGTAAGCAAACTTGCCATAGGTGACGCAGTGGAGTTTAAATTTCCAGGGGATCATGATGATGCCATTTTGATCAGATTGTCTGAAACGAAATACGTAGCATACCAAAATGCATGTACACATCTTCGTTGCCCGGTATTTTGGGTGAAAGAAGAAGGTGAAATGATCTGTCCTTGCCATCATGGGAAATTTGATGTTGAAACAGGTGTTCCGACTGCCGGGCCGCCAAGGAGGCCCCTGCCTGAGATTCAGGTGAAAGTGGAAAATGGGGCGGTATACGCAGTAAGGGTGAAGCGTTATGAAGTTTAAGTTTATCGGTGTCGCATTGCTTTGTGCCTTCTTGATGATGAATATTGTATTTACCCAATTTATGGTTCACCAATTTTATTATGAAAATTATATAAATGTACTAATATTTGGTGGATTGAACATTGTTGTGTTTCCCTTAGCGTTTTTTACATATAAAAAAACCAAAAACGAAAAGGCGTGAATCGAATGAACAGCGAAACTTACATTGATTTTTGTTTTGTTAAAGTAGCATCCGTAAACTTTGCTTCTGAAATCAATAAGCTGCTTTCAGACCTTTTTAATGGCTTCCGCCTTAACTGGTATTTGGATGAAAAGTCAATGAACGGGATAGATATTGTTGTTGCAGAAGTAAAGGGAATGAGTGGATGGGAATCTGAAGAAGAAACAATTGAATTTATCGAGAATCATGCAGATGATAGATTCTGGAAATACTTACAGGGTTATCAAATAAATGTATACAGTGCAAAGAGAGGGTGCAATACATGTGGAACACATTAATTTGGAAGGTTTACAATCATTAGTCTCGGAAAAAGCCAGAGTGTCAATCTTGGATGATGATGGGCAGGATAAAGCGCCTTTTGTTACTAAAACGATAGATAAGGTGGAGATTTGTCCTGACATGACCCATATACGCATTTATTTTGATCACCTTAATTTTTTCGCTGTCCCTTTGGCATGCAATATGGCTCGAAACAAAAATGAGTGGTCAGCTTTTGACGCAAACACGGGTTTACAATATGTAATTAGAAGAGAGAGTGATCAGAATGATTAAGAAAATACAGCTTCCATTACAGACTTTAAACTTAATAGTAGGATTTATGGTATGGGTATTAATTTCTTCCCTGATGCCCTTTATTAAAGAAGACATTGCTATACCTGAAGGTCAGCTTGCACTGGTGACAGCCGTTCCGGTTATTTTGGGATCAGTACTTCGTATCCCCCTTGGCTTTTACGCCAATCAGTTCGGGGCAAGGAAAATTTTCCTGATTAGCTTTATTTTACTATTGTTCCCTGTTTATTATATCAGCATTGCCGATTCCCTTGCCGATTTGTTGATTGGAGGACTTTTCCTTGGTATTGGCGGAGCCGTATTCTCTGTTGGGGTAACTTCTTTACCTAAGTATTATCCAAAGGAACGTCATGGCTTTGTAAACGGAATTTACGGTGCAGGAAACCTTGGCACGGCAGTATCGGCTTTTGCAGCACCCGTTGTAGCTGAGAATTATGGATGGTCAACAACTGTACAGCTTTATCTTGTGATTTTGGCAGTCTTTATCACAGGCAACTTTCTGTTAGGGGACAAAAAAGAGCTGAAAGTAAAAACACCGCTATTAGAACAAGTGAAGAGTGTCTACAAAAATGAAAAACTATGGCTGCTAAGTTTATTTTACTTTATAACATTCGGTTCTTTTGTTGCATTTACTATCTATCTGCCAAATTTTCTTGTAGCTAACTTTGGATTGGATAAGGTTGATGCCGGTTTAAGGACAGCAGGCTTTATTGTTCTTGCTACCCTTATGAGACCAATTGGCGGATGGCTTGCAGATCGTTTTCATTCTCTCATGCTGCTCATGTTCGTTTTTGGAGTGTATACAGTTTCAGCGATGATCCTATCATTCGCTCCATCAATTGGCTGGTACACTATTGGCTGTTTGAGTATTGCCCTATGTGCTGGAATGGGAAATGGAGTCATTTTTAAACTGGTGCCGATGTATTTCCAAAAGCAGGCTGGTATTGTGAATGGTATCGTTTCCGCTATGGGCGGTTTGGGAGGGTTTTTCCCGCCATTAATTTTATCCTTGTTATTCAATATAACAGGACATTATGCAATCGGGTTCATGGCGTTGTCAGAAGTTGCCCTCGCAAGTTTGATTTTAGTTGTTTGGATGTATTTCCAAGGCAAAATGGAGCTTGCCAAAGAAGTGATCGATCATACAATAGAAGGGATCCTTATTACCGATACCACCGGTAAGATCATTTCAGTAAACCCTTCGTTTTGCAGTATTACGGGTTATGAGGAAAATGAAGTAATTGGTAAGAACCCTAGTATACTTAAGTCAGGTAAACAGCCCCAAACTTTTTATGAGGATTTGTGGAAATCCATTGAGATAAATGGATTTTGGCAAGGTGAAATCTGGAATAGCCGAAAGGATGGACAGCAATATCTGCAATGGCTGACCATTAGTTCGATAAAGAATGATGCGGGGGATGTCGTTCAATATGCAGGTATGTTTAGTGACATTTCAAGTCATAGAGTGAAGAAAGCATAAAATGAACTGCGCGCATGAAATGATTGGATTTGAAGGCTGAATTGGAGTTTTCAAGAACAAGAAGTTCTAATGCTAGGTCTCTGGTGGGAAAGAAGGTATACGTCAGTGTTCTCACCACTCCGCCGAAAGTGAAATCGGGAGAGCATGTCGCATTTTGAATGGCCAATAATCAGCGACTATTGAAGAAGGAGGGTGGGAATGAATACTCAGCCACTTAAAAACAACATCAGTTCTTATATCATACAAACACATGAAGAAGAGATTAAAAGAATTGCCATGGAGCTTCATGAAGGTGTGGGCCAGTCCCTTTCCAGTCTCTTTTCCGGAATGCAGCTCATTGAAACGGCAATCGAACAGCCTGCCATGAAAATCTATGCAGGTGATATGAAACAGCTATTGGAGAAGGCAATACAAGAAATCAGGCTTTTGGCTGTAGAATTGCATCCTCCTACCCTTACGACTTTTGGGCTTATTTCAGCTATAAAAAGCTACATAAAAATATACACTTCAACCTATGGAATTGAGGTTGAGATGGAGAATCTGGGAATTGAATCGCAAATCTCTGATAGAGACAGCATTACACTTTTCAGGGTCTGCCAAGAAGCATTGGTGAATATAGCAAGGTATGCTGATACAACAAAAGCAAGCATAATATTCAAATGGGACAAAAGCATGTTATTAATTATGATAAAAGATTCAGGGAAAGGGTTTGAGGTTGAAGCCGCCATGAATAAGTTGAGCGGGCTTGCTGCCATGTGTGAAAGAATGCATTTGATTGGCGGGGATTGTACCATTTTTTCAAAAATAGATGATGGGACTTCTATAGAGATTTCTCTGCCATTATATTAAAATGCTAAACAAGGGGTTTGCGAATTGTGCAATCCCCCTTGTTGTTTCATATAACGATACAAACACGAACAAAGCTAGGGGGAGCTGCTTTGATAAAAATTTTGCTTTGCGATGATCACGCCGTTGTAAGAATGGGCTTAAAGATGCTATTAAACAATCATGCTGATATGGAAGTCATAGGGGAAGCTTCAGATGGGAACGAAGGAATAGAACGAGCACTAGAGCTTCATCCTAATGTGGTAGTCATGGATTTAAGCATGCCTCATGGGAAAGATGGCTTATCGGCTACTTCCGAACTGAAAAAACTAATGCCTGAGGTAGCCATATTAATACTTACCATGCATGATGATGATGAATATTTGTTCAGAACTATTCAAGCGGGAGCTTCAGGATGTATTTTAAAAAGTGCACCACATGAAGAATTATTGGTAGCCATCCGATCATTATCGAACGGAAATGCTTACCTTCATCCATCTGCTACAAAAAGGGTAATGGAAGAATATTTAGGCAGTGTGAAGCAGGGAACCGCTGATTCTATCAATCTGTTGTCTGACCGTGAAAAAGAGGTACTTACGTTGATTGCGAAAGGGTTTTCCAATAAAGAAATTGCCGGACAGCTTGTCATAAGCGTGAAAACGGTTGAAAGCCATAAAGGAAACCTAATGGAAAAGCTCAAGATGAAAACAAGGCATGAACTTGTTGCATTCGCTTTAAAAAAGGGGTTATTAGGGTATGGAATTTAACGGGGACAGTCAATCGAAAGAGGATCAACCATTTAAAAAAGCGTGTGAACATGTATTAGAAGAAATGAATGGTGATTTTGTAGGCCTTGCCTTACAAAACAGAAAAGGTCCTGACATAAGCTGGCATTATGCCGCCGGAAACAGAAATGATAAGTACAAAAGGATAACTGTTAGATATGGAAAAGGAATAGCAGGTAGGGTCATATCAACGGGGACGCCGATGAAAATTGAGGGTTTTCCCAATAATATCCACGGCAAAGCTTTAGATTATCCCATCATGCTTGCGGAAAATCTCAGTTGCGCCTTCGCAGTTCCGATTCAATTTAAAGGTGTTCCCAAGGGGGTATTATTAGTAGGTAAACGAACAGCTCAGCCTATTTCTGAAAGCGACCAGCATAAAATCCTTGATGCAGCGAAAAAACTGGAAAAGGAATTGAACAGCTCAATTTAACATGGCAACAAGGAGGATTATGTATGGACTTGAAAAAACATTTGGAAATGGAAAAAGGGGTTACGCCTGGATCTAGCGATGCGACAATCCTTGTCAATGATTCTGGAGTCATCTCTTTTGCGAATCAACAGGTATATGAAAACTTTGGTTATGATCATCATGAATTGAACGGGGAAAAGCTTCTGAATCTTATACCAGGGGTAAACCTGCAGCACAGCGGGGAAGGGGAGATTATCCACCAGTTGGGGATCCACCGGGATGGTCATGCTTTTTCGCTTTTTTTCAGGGTGAACTCCTTTCAGCTTGCGAAAGAGCTTTATTACTTAATTGTAGTCCATAAAGTGAAAGACCAATCACGGATTAACCAGCAGCAATCCTATCCGATAAATGAACTGGTTGATTTAATTTACGCACTTGATGAATCAACGATTGTTGCATTTACGGATGAAAAGGGCAAGATAATAAACTTTAATAAGAAATTTTGTGAGGTATCCAAATATTCAGCAACAGAGCTTATCGGGAAGGACCACCGAATTATCAATTCAGGTTATCATTCAAAGGAATTTATGCAAGAGCTTTGGCGAACAATTTCATCAGGAAGTGTTTGGCGGGGTGAAATAAAGAACAAAGCGAAGGATGGAACTTATTATTGGGTGGATACCACAATTGTCCCTTTCTTAAATGAAAAAGGGAACCCTTATAAATACCTGGCAATTCGGAAGGAAATTACCGAATATAAACGAGTTTTAGAGGAATTGGGGAAATTTGTAAATAAAATGGCCGATTTCCAATTTGCTTTGGATGCTTCCTCAATTGTAGCAATTACCGATCAAAGAGGGACGATCAAATATGTCAATGATCAATTCTGCCGGATTTCAAAGTTTTCAAAAGAAGAGCTGATCGGACAGGATCATCGAATTATTAACTCGGGATTTCATTCGAAAGAGTTTTTCAACAATCTTTGGAAAACAATATCATCAGGGGAAGTATGGAAAGGCGAAATTAAAAATAAGACCAAGGATAATACTTATTATTGGGTGGATACGACAATCGTTCCATTTCTTGATGAGTTCCAGAAACCTTACCAATATTTAGCGATTCGTTATGAAGTTACCCAGCGTAAGCTTGCGGAAGAAGAGGTTCAGAAAATGACCGGGAAAATTATTGATGTGCAGGAAGAAGAAAGAAAACGTATTTCCCGAGAGCTTCATGATGATATCGGACAAAACTTATACAGCCATCTCATAACGATTAACAGACTGCAGACAGAAATGGATCATCCCCTGTTAGATCAGATGCAAGATGAAGCGACCGAAATTATCGAAGCACTCCGGCATCTATCCTGGGAATTAAGGCCATCGGTACTTGATGATCTTGGACTGTTCCCTGCCATTCGCTCTTTAGTGGGGCAATTTTCAGAGCATCATCATATCAAGGTCCATTTTGAATGCTATTTGAATTGCCGTCTGAATACAAACAAAGAAATTACCATTTATCGTATTATTCAAGAGGCATTAACAAATATTAGGAAATATGCTCAAACCGAAGAAGCTACAGTGACGATCCAGGAAATAGAGGAAGAAGTTCGTGTAGAAATAGAAGACAAAGGAAAGGGCTTTGATATAGAAAAAGTTACCCGTGGAGTAGGCTTATTCAGTATGGAGGAAAGAGCCAGAGTTTGCGGCGGAAACCTTATCCTTCATTCTCGTGAAGGGAAAGGGACAAAAGTAATATTGAAAATGCCTTTGTAGTGGATGGATTTTCGTAATGATCAAGTAACTTAATCCGCTAAACGCTTCAGCATTTCCCATCAATACTCGTTCTATGGGCTTGCGGGATGATAAAATGATACGATCAAATTGAAAATAATGCCGGAAAATCAAATGAGAATACAGTCAGAGCATTCACGAAATAACAATGAATACGGTTATTTTCCTTACATCCTTTCTTCCATGTTTTATAATAGAATGATAGTTAAGGAAAACATGTATCATGAAAGGAGACATTGTATGCAGGCACATAACAAAACGGTCGTGAAATCCATGCAAATCCTAACCCTTTTCATAAATCATCCAAAACTGACCTTTAATGAAATGATGGAACTTACCAATTTGCCGAAAACGTCGTTACACCGTATGGTGGGATCATTGGAAGAAATGGGGTTTTTAACAAAGGACGATGATGGCCACTATTCACTTGGACTGATATTCCTGCAGTTTGGTCAACTGGTTGGGGAGCGTTTGGATATCAGGTCAATCGCCTATCCCATCATGAAAGACCTGCGGGATGATGTTGAAGAAGCAGTGAATTTAATTGTGAGGGATAAGGATGAAGCGATGTATATTGAAAAGGTGGACACCCTGCAGCCTGTTCGACTTTATACATCCATTGGAAGGCGTTCGCCATTGTATGCTGGAGATTCTCGAATCATCCTAGCGTATTTGCCTGAAGAAGAGCGTGAAAATTATTTGGGAATCATTCAATTAAAATCAATCGCCATTGGAACGATTACGGATAAAACTGAACTCCGTCACGCTTTGGATGAAGCGAGAATGAATGGTTACACGATAACTTCATCAGAACTTGAGGATTATACAAAAGCGGTGAGTGCACCGATACTCAATGGTAAAGGTGAAATAGTAGCTGGTATTAGTGTGGCTGGGATTGAAGCAAGGTTTCAGGAAAATCGCTTGCCTGAATTGATTGACAAAGTAACGAAAGCTGCCAAAGCCATTTCCATGAAACTTGGTTCTCAAACACATTAATGAAAATAGAAAAATCATGTCATTTTCGGAATATATTTTTCTGAAATAAGATAACTTTCATAAGATAGTCGATTCCTACATACTACATATAGGAAGTAAAGCCACCGCTTATGGTGTTTTTTTGTCATGCTGGCATGCTCAGCTGAACCAAAACGAAAAGGTGAACCATTAGGGGTTCACCTTTTCCAATATCGTAAAACTATATCGCAAGATTGTTGGTTAGCCATTAAATATGCACAAAGTCTGATTGATCTATATTCCTCGGCACCCCGATGTCAGCCATTGTAAGTAAACCTGGTTTACGGAGGGCATCAATTTGCTTAGCGGTATTAATAATCATTGCTGCGGTTGCGGTATCTCCAAAAATGCCGTTTGGAACAATCAACCTTTGGGTTTCGTTCCCCTCAATAACGATTTCATCTTCCTGTTTAATACCTGCAGACATCGTTAAATCCAAGGAAATTTCCTTTCCGTCCACCGTCTTGCCAGTGGAAATTTGATGAAGCCCATTAACATCCCCTGGTTTTAAGGCAGTTAGCGGAACGGTCATATCTTCGCTTGCAATCGTGGGTTCTATGGTATTGGTTACACTTGATAGTTTCCAATTCAGCCCATAGGCGATTAACCTGACAGACTCCTCAAGACCTACATGCCCAATTTTATTCCGTTCAGCTAAAAATTCAAACTCCTCTCTGGTCATCCCGATTCCGACCTTTTTTTGTAAGGGGAGGCGCCTTTTCGAAACATCTACTTTACGATTGACCTTAATTTGGTTAACCGTGGTCAATACAGTTGTAAATGAAATGGCCATAGTATCCATGATGTACCCTGGATTGATTCCGGTCCCTATGACACTAAGCCCTTTAGCTTTAGCATAATCATCTATTTCCTTTGCAAGTAGGGGGTAGCGATGCCAAGGGAAGGAAAGCTGTTCACAGGTGGAAACCACTGAAAAGCCGTGATCTAGAAGTTCTTTGATTTGAGGCCATACTTGTTGTGCGTCGGAACCGGTTGCATGTAGGGCGATAGGGTGGTCAGCTTCATTATTTACATCCTGTATATGAGAGACTACACACTTGTTGGTTTCCTTTTCATGGATTAGTAACCCAATATCCTCTCCTACCTTATCGGGATCAATATCGACAACACCGATAATAGATTGCGGATTCGTTTGATAAGCACTGCGTAGAATTTCAATTCCGATGGGGCCCAGCCCGAATACTGCGAATTCAGAATAGTGCATAGACATTCATCACTCATCCTTTCAAATAACTTATAACAAAATGCTAACATTGGCTGATAAATAATAAAAATAGTTAATTTTTATATATTTATAATGAATCGTTATAAAAGGAAAGACGGCAATGAATGAGGTGAATTAGTGGAGTATCATACTTCAATTTGGGGTTACATATCGCGGGAATTGTGAAATGGCGGTTCACGCCTCAAGCGGCAGCATCTTTTTGGAATTATTTACCTAAGGCTCGAGAATTAGCAGTAACGTTATCCGGTTTTATGTGATAAAGGGTTAAGGTATTGTTTCCGGTTGTTTCAATCGAAGCAATACCTTTAATAGTTTTGTATATAAAACTACTTTTTCTGTTGGGAAAATATTAACCTGAATATTATTGACTATTATGAAAATTCAATATAACATTAAATATCGGTAACATTGTTTTTTATATAAAACAATAGTTGCTGCTATCTTTTGAAAGGGGGAATTGGTGAAGTTGATAGTTTGACAGGCATTTTCTTTATCGAAATCATGAAAGTGCATTCAAAAGAACTGCTATAAGGGGGAAATAACATGTTACAAGGTCAAAAAAGATGGTTGTACATTGCGATTCCTATTTTTTTCTTCTGGTTTTTCGGTCAGATTGATAAAGTAGGTATCTCTGTTATCCAAACCGATCCGGGATTTTTAAGTGATCTTGGTTTAACTGGCCCGGATAAAAATGCGAAAATTGGCTTGATCTCCTTTATATTCATGATTTCATACTCCTGTTCCAATATTTTTTGGGGAGTTATCATCGACAAGTTAGGGGCACGGAAAACAGCAGTTTTAGGATTGCTGGTATGGACAGCGACAATGGTAATGGGCGGACTGTCCACTTCATACGAAATGTTTTTAATCAGTAGGGTAATCCTCGGAATTGGGGAGGGTATGATGATCCCGATATCGGGAAAATTCATTTCGAATTGGTTTAATAAACGAGAGCTTGGCAGGGCACAGTCATTCTGGATCACTGGAAACTACCTTGGCCCGGCAGTGGGTACCGTTATGCTCATACTAATTATTTCAACGTTTCATTGGCAGGCCGCGTTCTTTGGTCTCGCCGCTTTTAACTTGTTTATAAATATTCCAATGTTCCTGTTTTTGGCTCGTAATACGCCAGAAGAGCATCCGCGCATGAGTAAAGAAGAAGTCTCCTATATTCGCCAAAAAGACGAAGCGGATGATGTGCAGTCGAAGCAATTCTTTGCAAAGGATTATCGTTATTGGATTGTCTGGATTGGCAATTTGATGTCGTCCTTTCTTTTCTTTGGAATCAGTATTTGGCTGCCTACATATCTCGTTGAGGCCAAAGGGTTTGAAAGGGAAGCAATGACTGGTATTACTTCATTATCGTGGCTATTCGCGCTTGGATTTGTCCTGGCTGGCGGATTTCTGGCAGACAAAACGAAGCGTCCGAGTTTACTTGCGACGATTCTTTTCATACTAACAGCTGTATTTTTGACAATCGCCGTCATTGCACCAAATCCTATTTTCGCTGGCGTTTCCATGGGGCTCGCCATGGGAACTCAAGGAGGAATGTTTCACCTGACCAATTTCTTCATCATCAAATTTTCAACTCCTGAAACGGCTGGGCGCGCAGCCGGTTTAATGGGATTCACAAATATTATGGGGGGATTTTCAAGCTATATTATGGGGTGGAGCCGCGATTTGTCTGGCGGTGATTTTGGACCCTCCATTGCCATGCTGATTGTAGCAGCCATTCTTGGGTTTGTGGCGTACTTATTTATGATTAAACAAGAAGTTGCCGAATATCACCTAAGTAATGCGACAGGAAAAAAAGTAACACTATAAGCGCTAAAAAGTTAATATGTTTTTTAAAAGGGTTTCTCGGTAAGATTTGGCGCTAGAATCTTACTGAGAAACCACAAAAAAAATCATACTTTTTGACGAGCGCAGTAGTAAGGATAACCGCAGATTGATATAGATAGTGTATTCCCGAACGATTGTTTCAGTTTTTTTACATTGACAATAAAGCGATTACATTTTAGAATTATTTATATAAAAAACGTTGTTTTGTATATAAAACATAATGTGGTCGTTATAAAAAATATGTGCTCGCATGCAAGACCGTAAACTTGAAGGAACCGATCTTTGTATAACCGTTCATCACGTTTGAAAGATAATAGAAGGGGTGGAGACAATGGGCATGGCCTTAAAAGATAAAGTCGTATGGATTACAGGGGGAGCTTCTGGAATTGGAGAGGCTGTCACTCGCCGTTTTATACAAGAAGGAGCAAAAGTGAGCATTATCGGCCGCTCTAAAGACACGTTAGCGAAAATGAAGGAAGAATTTGGAGAAAATATCCTTACTTATCAGGGAGATGTAAGCAAATACGAAGACAATGAGCAAGCGGTCCAAGCTACTGTTGAGCAATTCGGAAAGTTGGATGTTTTCGTGGCGAATGCCGGCGTGTTCGATGGATTTGCCAAATTTGCCGATGTGACTCCTGAGGCGCTTTCCGAAGCGTATGATTTCCTTCTCAATATTAACGTAAAAGGCTCTTTTTTCGGGGCGAAAGCTGCTCTTGAAGAACTGAAAAAAACAAATGGCAATATTATTTTTACCGTCTCCGGTGCAAGTTTTTATCCAGATGGCGGCGGTGTTTGGTATACAGCGAGCAAACACGCCCAAATTGGATTGATGCGCCAGCTTGCGTTCGAACTATCTCCTTCCATCCGGGTAAATGCGGTAGCCCCAGGGGGGACATTGACAGCACTTACTGTGATCCCGCCGCTGCGTCCATTTGTGAAAATCATCGATAACGATACGAAAGCAAGCAGCATTAAAAAACGGAATATCCTTCAACTTGCCCAGATGCCGGAAGATCACGTTGCGGCGTATGTACTGTTAGCTTCCGACGAATCACGCGCAATCACCGGTGAGGTCATTTCCAGCGATGGCGGATTGTCAGTGCGAGGACTTGGCTAAGCTGGCACAGTTTTTAATACTGTTTTAGCTAAATTAAAAGGGAACGGAAGTGGAATTTCCTGCTTAACTTCAGGATAGGAGGCACTTTCATAATAGAAACGAAAGCTAGTTCCAAGCGAAATATAGAAATTTTTTAGAAAGATATTTCAAGTACAGGTGTTATAAGAATCAGAGATTCACCTTAAAAGGGGATTGATATTATGCCATACGTAAAAGTAGAAGATTTAAGCATTCATTATGAAATAGAAGGTCATGGAGAACCTTTAGTATTATTACACGGCATGAGCAATAATTCACAGTCATGGAAGGAGCAATTCCAGGAATTAAAGGAGCATTATACAGTAATTGCATGGGATGCACCGGGTTATGGGAAAAGTTCAGATCCAGCAGAAGAATTAAAGTATTTCAAAGAGTTTGCACGTATTCTGAAAGGCATGCTAGATCAGCTAGAGTTGGAAAAAATCCATCTGCTTGGCCATTCAATGGGAGCGGCAATCGCGATAGAGTTCTGTAGCCTGTACCCTAATAAGATTAATAAACTTATATTGGCCGATTCGACAAGAGGGGCTGATGCTCTAACCCCAGAGGAGAACGAGACGAAATTGAAAAATCGATTATTTTCAATTGAAAACCTTTCTACTGAGGAGATCGCGGAAAAGAGGATACAAGCATTGCTATCTCCCCATGCTTCAGAAAAAGTCTATAAGCGAGTAAAAGAGATTATGACACAGATAAGACCGGCAGGATATCGTTCGGTAGCAAATTCACTTTATCATCTAAATCAAATGAGTTTGTTATCTCATATAGATGTCCCTGTTCTTGTAATTTGTGGTGAGTTGGATACTGTAACTCCTATAAAGGAGTCGGAAGCAATTCATGAAGAGTTAATGAACTCCCGGCTCGTGATAATTCCAAAAGGCGGGCATTTGTGTTATCAGGAAAATCCTGAAAAGTTTAATTCGAGCATTTTGGAATTTTTGAACGATATTGAGTAGGAAAAGGCTTCTACAAATGCCTTAGTAAAAAACCAGGGCCTAGATAAAGAGAGGAATGGATAGAAAAAATGGCTAATTATACAATCGTGGATAAAGAAACTTGTATTGCTTGCGGAGCTTGTGGTGCTTCAGCTCCGGATATTTATGATTACGATGAAGAAGGTATTGCGTTCGTTATATTGGATAATAATGTTGGGGCAGCGATTATACCTGATGAACTTGAGGACGATATGATTGATGCTTCAGAAGGATGTCCAACCGATTCTATAAAAGTGGCTCAATTATCCTTTGATGGTAACCCTAATAAATTTGAATAATAATTCTAGGTGCGTTTGTGACAGATAATAGCTTTATAGATTTTTAAACTGGTGACCTATCCAGATTGTCTTTGAAAGGGTGGATAAACAATTGCTCTTATCCATCATTTCTGGAATTGGAAAAAGGAAGAATTACTTGTAGGCTAGTACATCCCTTACAACCAATAAATGATATTCAGTATGAGCAACCATCCTGGAAGAAAAGGAGTGATTACATTGACAGAAGAAAAAACGGTCTATGACATAACAATTATTGGCGGCGGCCCAGTTGGTTTGTTTACGGCGTTTTATGGAGGAATGAGGCAAGCAAAGGTGAAAATCCTTGAAAGTCTGCCTCAATTGGGAGGACAGCTATCAGCTCTTTATCCCGAAAAATTCATTTATGATATAGCTGGATTTCCAAAAGTAAGGGCCCAGGAATTGATAGATAATTTAAAAGAACAAATGAAAGTATTTGAACCAACAATTTGTCTTGAAGAAGCAGTTGAACAGATGGAAAAGCAAGCAGACGGAACATTTAAAATCACTACAAACCTCGATACTCATCTTTCTAAATCAGTAATCATTACTGCTGGAAATGGAGCCTTTCAGCCCCGTAAACTGGAATTGGAAGATTCAACACAATTCGAAAATAAGAATTTGCATTATTTCGTGAATGATATGAACCGCTTTAAAGGAAGAAAAGTGGCGATTCTTGGCGGTGGGGATTCTGCTGTTGATTGGGCCCTTATGTTAGAGCCGATTGCTGAAAAGGTAACATTGATACACAGAAGAGATAAATTCCGTGCCCATGAACATAGTGTGGAAAAATTAGTGAATTCCTCTATTGAGGTCAAAACACCTTATATTCCCTCCGAATTGGTAGGAGCAGAAAGAATTACGCAAATTGTTTTAGAACACACTAAGACGCAACAAAAAGAAGTGATTGATATAGATGATTTAATTATTAATTACGGATTTGTCTCTTCTCTTGGTGCGATTAAAGAATGGGGACTAAACATCAACAAAAATGCAATTGTCGTTAATTCCAAACAAGAAACCAATATTCCAGGCATTTATGCAGCAGGGGATATTTGTACATATGATGGAAAGGTTAAATTAATTGCATCCGGATTTGGTGAAGGTCCTACGGCAGTCAATAATGCCAAAGCCTATATTGATCCGATGGCGAAAGTTCAGCCGTTGCATAGTACTTCCTTATTTGGCTAACCTCTATCTAGCTACAAGGCTCTTCTGAAGAAATGAATGAGTACATAGGCGAGACCCTTAAAGATGGATAGGGGTGGGCGATTGTCCTGAATTTAATGGAAATGAAAAGTAAATAGAGGCTTTCCAGGTTTTGTTGCCTAACAAAGGGAACAGGCTAATATGACAGTAAAATAAAAAGTCGAATTCCTTCTCAGCAAGGAATTCGACTTTTTAGATTGTTTTAACCAATACCCGTATTGTGATACTCCGCTTAATTCTTCGAAGACAAATTCCAGGAACTCCAAAAACATTTGTCGTTTTGCAGCCTTTTCCAATCTAGAATCTCATTTATCATGAGAATGATCATTCTCTAACGTTTTCAAAATATGCTTGGTCAGAATGGATGCATCCGAGCTTTTCCAAACTGCCGATATGGAACTGGATAATTCCGAGTTATCGATGTTCAAGGCTTTAACTTGGCTTTTTCCCAACAAACTCACCATATCTTCCGGCATAAGGGCTACGCCGAGGTTATTGGATATTAGATTGGCGATCGTCAGTAATTCAGAGCCTTTACATAATTCTTTAGGTGAAAATCCAGCAGTCATGCAAGCTTTTTCCAAAAGGAATTGAAGGGAGTGTGCTTGAACGGCATCATAATGGATAAAAGGTTCGTCTTTTGCTTCGTATAAATGTATCGCATCCTTTTGGGCCAGTGGATGATCAATGGAGACGACTAATTGTAAAGGGAACCTCATGAATTCAATCATGCTTAATCCTTCATTGGCGATGATGTTACTGTGAATGGGCGTTCTGATGAAACCGATATGATAATTTTGTTGGTTTACGAGTTTTACAGCCCTTGAGGATGTTGTTTCATGCACGTAAAACTCTGTTTCCGGGTATTGCCCCACGATCTTTTTCAATAACTTCGGGATATATATGCTAGCCGCAGAGGGTACGGTAGCTATCTTCAATTTAGGCTTGGGGATAGCTTTATTTTCAACTATGTAATTTACTGTTTTCTCAATATCTTCAAAGGAAGGAGCAAGTTTTTTATAGATGTACTCTCCTTCTTCCGTCAATGTAATTTTTCTTGTGGTTCGATTCAATAGTTTAAAGCCTAATTGTTTTTCGAGGGATAAAATCTGTTGGCTAAGTCCGGGCTGGGATATATGCAGGGTTTTGGAAGCCTCACTGAAACTAAGATGGTTAGAAACCTCTATGAAATAGCGGAGGGATAGGAAATTCAAACAATCACCCACTTCAGTTGGATTTGAAAATACAGAGCTAAAATGGCTGGTAAAAGAAAGGGTTGGACAGTTGATTGCCTCTCAAATAAAGCTGGATATAACGATTAAAGGCTAGGAAGATCCTTTTATAACATCTACTTATAAGTTTATAACAATAATATATTTCTAAAATGGAAGAGTCAATATTATCCTTAAAGAAAGGAAGAATAGGTAATAAAAGGTAAAATATTACTATTTGATAGCGAATTTCCCTTGTTTTTAATAGGTGTTTTTACACATTTAAGCTTGGTGATTGGATTTCTATAAAACTATTTAATGTATTACTAGTGCTTATGGACGGTGTGTCTAATTTTGTAAAAAAAGGGAAAGTAAGGTGGTCGGTAGAATAATAACATTATCATCTTTTGCAGATGATGAAAACACATGAGGGGGAGTTTTATGAAAAAATTTCATACGTGCTTTTTATTGGTCATGATTTTGACGGTATCCGGTATTATCACTGCCTGCGGAGACAGTAAAACAGGTGTCTCGGGCAGCGGAAACCAAAATTTGAGTTTGTTGACTGGTGGTACGGGAGGTACATACTATCCGCTCGGAGGGCAAATTGGAAAAATCATTTCCGATAAAACAAAAGCGAACATAACACCTCAGACATCTGGCGCCTCCGCCGAAAACATGGAAACGTTAAGGGCTGGAGAGGCTGAAATCGCTTTTTCGCAAACGGATATCGCCGCATATGCACTTGAAGGAACAGAAATGTTCGACGGGAAACCCATTGACAATATAATGGCGATCAGCTCTCTATATCCTGAAACTGTTCAAATTGTAACGACTGCAAAAAGCGGAATTAAATCAATCGAGGATTTAAAGGGTAAAAAGGTATCAGTAGGTGCTCCGGGTTCCGGTGCATATATCAATGCCATGCAAATCCTGGAGATTCATGGTTTGTCTGAGAAAGATATTAAAGGACAAAATCTGTCCTTCGATGAGTCGGCCGAAGGAATTCAAGCAGGAAATATTGACGCAGCTTTCATTACTGCCGGAACACCAACAGGTGCAGTTGAGGCGCTGTCCGTACAAAATGATATCATGATCCTGCCTATTGCAGAGGACAAAATTCAAGCATTGGTTAAAAAATATCCATACTATGCTGAAGATACAATTCCAAGTGGTACGTACAAAATCAAATCCGAGGTAAAAACAGTTGCAGTTAAAGCGATGTTAGTGGTTACAAAGGATCTTGATGAAGATTTAGTTTATGAAATGACTAAAGCTGTATATGACAACACAGATCAAATTACACATGCAAAAGGCAAGTTCCTTACAGCAGAAACTGCCCTAGAAGGATTAGGGGAAATGGAAGTGCATCCTGGAGCAGCAAAATACTTTAAAGAAAAAGGTGTTTCCAAGTAATGCAATTGGGTCGGTAGCTCGCTTTATGTGGCCTATCGGCTTCGTTTTTTTCTAAATGGGATATCTGGTTTTGAAAGGGGTACCTATGAAATTCAAGAGATTCATGGCATTTGGTATACCTCTGCTCATCGCTTTTTTATTCTTTTTTCCTTACAAGCATGTAATTGCCTTTTCCTTTGAGGACCAAGGGGAATTAATCGCATACTTTCCTTTGAAAAAAGAAAAAGAATTCAAGATTGAGTATACACACTCCATCCACCTCACGGATGTTTTGGAATCATATCGTTTATCGGATAAGCAAATCGAACAAACTGAACTTTCTTATCATGATTTTGCAGTCGGTATGCCTTCTAATGCGGAGGGGGAGGAAGTATTTGAAGAAAAAGACGGTACCTATTTCATAAAAAATATGAAACGCAATTTCACCCATATAGATTTACGGGTAGGACAAGTTAAAGCTAACCATCGTTTAATATATGATGAAAAACCATACACATTGGCAGACTTCATTAAACCAGGGACATGGGTCAGGATTTCATCGGAAAGAATTTCATTGTGGGAACAGTTGAAGGGAGTGAAGATTAGTGGCTGATAATGAAAAAATCAAATATTTAACCGAAGCGGAACAGCAGGAGTTATTGGAAAAATATGATCCAGAAGCCGGGACTAGGAAATTAACTGGTGTCTTGGGCCACATTGCGTTTTTTGGACTCCTGGCTTTTTCGCTATTCCAATTATATACTGCCATTTTTGGTGTTTTTACAGCACAAATCCAACGGACGATACATTTAGGGTTTGCACTCTCCTTAGTGTTTTTACTATTTCCAGCAAACCGGAAGAAGCGTGAAAAAGGAAAGTTTCAAATTGCCTGGTACGATATCATATTAGCGATCCTTAGTATCGGGGTAGGTGCATATTGGCCCTTATTTTTCGAAGATATCGTCATGAATGTAGGACGTTTGGGCGCATTGGATTTTGCCGTTGGTTTAATGGCCATTCTCCTGGTTTTGGAGGCAACCAGGCGTGCAGTGGGGCTTCCCATTATGGTCATTGCTTTGATATTCATTTTCTATGGAATTTTTGGACAGTATATGCCAGGATTCCTCGCTCATCGCGGTTTGACTCTAGAACGGATGGTGCAAACGATGTTCTTCTCGACAGAGGGCATTTTAGGCACTCCGTTAGCGGTGTCATCGACATTCATCTTCCTATTTTTACTCTTTGGATCCTTTCTAGTCCGAACAGGTGTCGGTCAATACTTCAATGATCTTTCAACCGCCATTGCCGGCAGAAGGATAGGGGGACCTGCAAAGGTTGCGATTTTTTCCAGTGCTCTCCAAGGAACGATTAGCGGAAGTTCTGTAGCTAATGTTGTCACTTCGGGAGCATTCACGATACCGATGATGAAAAATCTTGGATATAAGAAGGAATTCGCTGGGGCAGTGGAGGCAGCCGCTTCGACAGGCGGTCAATTGATGCCTCCGGTAATGGGGGCAGCGGCATTCTTAATGGTTGAGTTCATTGGGAATGGGATAACGTATTGGGATATAGCAAAGGCGGCTGCGATTCCAGCTATCCTTTACTTTTCAGGAATTTGGATCATGACCCATTTTGAAGCGAAACGACTTGGGCTGCGTGGGTTAACGAAAGAAGAGATGCCAAGTAAAAAGGAAGTGTTCGGCAAATTTTATTTACTAATACCGATCCTTGCCATTATTTTATTGCTCATGCTGAATATCACGGTTACACATGCAGCACTGTATTCCATTGCTATCTCGGTTCTTGTAGGTTTCATAAACAAGGATGTCCGTATGAAATTCATCGATATCATTTATGCATTGGTGGATGGAGCCCGAACGGCACTTGCGGTTGCAGCTGCAACCGCAGCAGCAGGAATTATTGTAGGAATCGTTACGAAAACCGGATTAGGGCTGAAGCTGGCAAATGGTTTGATCGATTTGTCTGGTGGATATTTGATTCCAACACTGATGCTAACTATGGTAGCGGCACTTATATTAGGAATGGGTTCACCTACGACCGCCAATTATGTCATCACATCGACGATTGCAGCACCTGCGATCATTTTACTTGGTGTTCCTGATTTATCTGCACATTTATTCGTTTTCTATTTTGGCATTATAGCAGATATTACTCCTCCAGTTGCTTTAGCGGCATTTGCAGCGGCAGGGGTGGCAGGTGGTGAACCGATAAAAACGGGAATTGAGTCATCAAAACTTGCTATCGCTGCATTTATCATTCCATATATTTTTGTTCTTTCCCCACAAATGCTGATGATCGATACAAATTGGATGGAGGTTGCCTGGGTCGTACTTACAGCAATGTCAGGCATGATTGCAATTGGTGCGGGTATTATAGGTTACTGGATGAGGGGGATGCACTGGTTAGAAAGAATCCTCGCGATAATCGTTGGTTTACTATTAATCTATCCTGAAACGATATCGGACATCATTGGGGTATCCGCTTTTATCGTATTACTGGCTTTACAATATCTTTGGAAGAGTGACAATCACCACAGCCCCAAAATCTTGGAAAATAACCAAAGCATAGAGAAAAATTGAGTCTAAGAATATCGTTCCTAAAAGTAAATGATAGAGCTGAACCATTCGGGGGGTGATTTTTTGAAGTGAAACATCATTGAGAACACAATGCCCAATCGGAATGTGAGACTGCTTTTCTCGAGAACAACAAGCATATTCCTACTAGGGTCATCTGTCGTAATTTCAGTTTCGTTATGGTAAAACCCTAATTGGTTTTAATTTGAAAGGAGACTAATTCATGAAATTTTTAAAAAGTTTTATTTTAGTTACTTTCAGTTTCTTTTGCATGATCACACCAGCTTTTGCAAGTGTCCCTGGAGTGGATACTTCAATGAAAAAAGGAGCAACAAAAGGAATCGTATCAGTTTCCCACCCTTTAGCGGCTGAAGCGGGCATAAAGATATTAAAACAAGGTGGAAACGCGGTCGATGCAGCAGCAGCCATTCAATTATCGTTAAATGTAGTTGAACCGATGATGTCTGGAATCGGCGGCGGTGGTTTTATCATGATTTATAATAAGAAAGAAAATAAAATAACGATGATCGATAGCCGCGAAATGGCACCGCAAAATGTTACGCCTGAACTATTTTTAGATGAAAAGGGAAAACCCGTACCTTTTAGTAAACGGCACACAACCGGTAAAGCTGTTGGTGTTCCTGGAACCCTTAAGGGGATGGAAGCTGCCTTAGAGAAATATGGGACATTGAAATTATCACAAGTTATGGACCCGGCCATTAAACAAGCTGAAAAAGGAGTTAAGGTCAATTGGATAACAGCGCAATATATCGATGAAAATGTAAAAAAATTAGAAAATAACGAAGAAGCTGCAAAAGTATTTGTGCCTAACGGAAAACCATTGGAAGAGGGAGACACCCTCGTTCAGCCTAATCTGGCAAAGACTCTTAAGTTAATAAAAAAACAAGGTTCAAATGTTTTTTATAAAGGTGAAATCGGGGAAGCCCTCACCAAAGAAGTTCAAAAACGTGATGGGACGATGACAACTGAAGATTTGGAAAACTATGTGGTGAAAGAGAGGGAGCCAATTAAATCGGAATATAGGGGATTTGAAGTGGTCGGGGCGGCTTCACCAAGTTCAGGCAGCTTGACTGTGCAACAGATTCTTGAGCTTATGGAAGGATACGATGTGCAAAAGATGGGGGCGAACTCTCCTGAGTATCTTCATCATCTAACCGAAGCCATGCATCTGGCTTTTGCCGATCGAGCTGCCTATATGGCAGATGAAGATTTTTATGATGTACCCACTAAAGGACTATTAGATGAAGAATATATAAAAGAAAGAAGAAAACTCATCAATCCAAATAAAGCAACAGCCGATGTCAAAGAAGGCGATCCATGGAAGTACGAAGACCAAGAACCGGTTTCAATGGAGAAGGTAAAAGAAGAGAAAACACCGATCGGACAAACGACTCACTTTTCTGTAATGGATAAGTGGGGAAATATGGTTTCTTATACGACTACGATAGAGCAAGTATTCGGTTCAGGTATCATGGTACCTGATTATGGATTCATGCTTAATAATGAAATGACGGATTTTGATGCCACACCAGGTGGCGTTAACCAGGTGGAACCAGGAAAAAGACCAAGAAGCAGTATGTCGCCGACCTTCATATTAAAAGATGGCAACCCTTTCATGGCCATTGGGTCACCAGGTGGAGCCACGATTATAGCATCGGTATCTGAAACGATCATGAATGTGATCGATCATCAAATGACAATTCAAGATGCGATACTTACGCCGCGTGTTTACTCTGCTGGCTATCCGACAGTTAGATGGGAACCGGGAATCGAGCAAAATACAAGGTTAGAGTTAATGGCAAAAGGGCATGTTTATGAAGAAAAACCGCAGCATATCGGAAATGTGCAAGCTGTTATTTATGATTATGAAAGGGGAAGAATGTATGGGGGTGCCGACAATACAA
The DNA here is from genome assembly GCF_044762725.1 of Peribacillus sp. NPDC096447. Classification (NCBI taxonomy): domain Bacteria; kingdom Bacillati; phylum Bacillota; class Bacilli; order Caryophanales; family Bacillaceae; genus Peribacillus; species Peribacillus sp. NPDC096447. The sequence goes on along the minus strand of NZ_JBIWEV010000003.1, from coordinate 315,292 downwards.
GAGAAGGAACAGTTCTCGGTGTGGATGGGTTTTCCTATAAATCGAAACAGCCAAGAGAAATGAAAGAAGAAAAAAAGGGGCCGTTTACCTTAAAAGTGAATGGAGCCATTTATCCTTACACAGCTAAACAAATGAAACTGATTGATGGAAAACCATATATCCAATCAGACAAATTGCTTCTAGGTTTGGGTGCAATTGAAACAGTGGATTTGGAAATATTTAAACCAGATAAAAAATCCTACTTACCGGTGCTAAAAGTCGCAAAATCATTAGGATATAAAGCAAAATGGAACGAAAAAGACAAAGTTGCACTTTTGGAAAAAGATCCGGCTGATATTGAAGATCCAGACGATGATGGCAGTGTCACGAATTAATTTTATCCTGTAAATATAGACTGAAATACCTTTCGCAAGATGTTAATAAGGAATCAAGGCCAAGAGCAATAAAACATTCCCCTTGTGCAATGTGCATAAGGGGAATATTTTTTGGTCATTATTCAATGAACCGTTGGATTCTTTTTTAGGCATCAACCTTACCATCATTCCTAAAAAAGCTATGTATGTCCTCGACTAACCTACATACAGCAGGAGACAGATAACGATCTTTCAAAAAAGCCAGGTAAACAGTCCTTTCCAAAAAATTCGAATCAATCGCACGAATTGCAGTATTGGGGGTTGCAGCGGATTTTATATAGCTTTCCGGTAAAATTGTAACCCCAAGACCTTCTTCCACCAAACTGCAAGCCGTTTCAAGCCTTTCTATTTCGTATAGGATATTCGGAATTGCATTTTCATCCTTAAATGCTCTTAAGATATCATCTCTTGTTTGAAATCCAGTTGTGCTGATGATCAATTCTTTCTTTGCAATGTCATGGAAAGTGATGGACTCTTTTTGATTTAACTCGTCATCTTTATGGATCAAAAGCATGAATTTTTCATTATAAAGGGGAGTGGACAGAATTTCATCATTGTTGATGGGCTGGTTCGTGATGGTGAAATGAACATTATACCGATTTAAGGAATCGAAAACTTTCTCTTCCCCTAATATTTCCCTTACTTTTATATGAATATTAGGATAATTGATTTTGAAGTTCCTGATTATCTTCGGGAACCAAAATTTGAATGATTCTATGGAACCTATAGATACTGTTCCGCTTCCAATTTCCTTCATTTCCTTAAGCTCCACTTGCATATTATCGAATCTTCTTAACAGATCAACAGATCTCGCATAAAAAACCCCCCCTGCTTCCGTAAGCTCAAGACCCCTTGTATTACGTTCCAAAAGCTGTAAACTAACTTCATTTTCTAATTTCATTATGGCATTACTTAGGGAAGGTTGTGATATATGCAGCATTTTTGCTGCTTTTGAGAAATTCTTTTCCTGGACGGTGGTAGTGAAATACCGAAGTTGACGAAGATCCATTTATTCTCCTTTCTATAGCTTTAAACTATAGATATATCGAATTTTTGTATTGGTAATTATATATTATCTCATTTATAATTTTTAAAAAAGATATTTCGGAATTTTTTAAATAAAGGAGAAATTATGTATACTAATCCGACTTCAAAATATTGGAATGGAAGAATTGATTCCCAAACTGACATGGACAGCTTCAGATACCACCAAAGAGTACGGTTGGCTCCGATATCGGAATTAGCCATCTCTTCCAATGCATCAAAGACCTTTGGGTTGATTGGCTTCAAATGTGATGAAGGCGTCAAAAGGAATAAAGGCAGGATTGGTGCTGCAGAGGGCCCTGATCATATTAGGCAGTACTTGGCGAAATTACCCTGTCATTTACCGTCACAAACCGAGCTGGTGGATGCTGGCGATGTAATATGTGAAAGTACGGAGATGGAGGCCGCCCAATTCGAATTGGGATCGGCTGTTGACCGGATATTGGAGACTAAAGCGATTCCTATCATACTTGGGGGAGGGCACGAAACCCTCTATGGCCATTATCTTGGGATAAGGAAATCCATTGGACCAAAAGCTAGATTGGGGATCATTAATATTGACGCGCACTTTGATATGAGGCCCTATGAAAAAGAAAGTTCATCAGGAACGATGTTTAAGCAGATCTTGGACGAAGATCAAAGTTGTGGATATTTATGTGTCGGAATTCAGAAGCAGGGGAATACGAAGGCACTATTTGAAACCGCTGAGAGAAGTAAGGTCGACTACATATTGGAAGAAGATTTGTCATTGAACGAAATGGATGAAACAAAGCGGCGGATAAATGAATTCGTTAATAAAAATGACTGCATTATGCTTACATTATGTACGGACGTTATTGATTCAGCCTACGCACCTGGGGTAAGTGCACCATCGCCGTTTGGACTGAATCCGAAATTGGTCCGTGCGATTATTAGGCATATCGTATCGAATGAAAAGATCCTCTCCTTTGACATTTCGGAAGTGAATCCTTCGTTGGACGAAAATAATAAAACCGTAACATTGGCAGCACATTTAATAAATGAAGTTTTGCTGCATTTTAAATAATGAATGGACATGGAAGAGGGGCAATTCCAATTTGGTCCTTCCAGCTTTCCTCAATGTTATATCCATGATCAATTATCAGTATTGAAGCTAAAACCTTTGACAGCACCCAGGCTGTCCGTGAATCATTCATGGACAGTCTTTTTTACGCCTCCTTTATATGGGTTAATGGCCCCAGCCATTGCTTGACTCCCCGTTATAGGATTAACCATGGCTCTGCCAAAGTTCACTACTGATACTTATGGGTTTTTGGTTTATAATAACAACCATCTAGGGGGGATTTTTTATGAATGAATATAAAGTGACGGTCAGGAATGGCAGTACCTTGATCTTGTCGGAAATCATTAAAGCTGAAGATGAAAGAGAAGTCCTTGGAACTCTTTTGATTTCCAGCGAATTATTTAATCAACCATTTACCGACATCAGGATTTTAGAACGCTGATTTGTGCCTGTCCGTTCGATTTGTTACACTGTAATAAATTCTAATACGGTAGGCGATAGTATGTGTGGACGTTTTACCCTTTTCACTGACATTGAAGAAATAAAAGATCGGTTTGATATTCAAGGATCGTTTGATGAGGAATACCAATTCAGCTACAATATTGCTCCCTCCCAATCCGTGCTCTCTGTCATTAATGACGGGGCAAAGAATCGACTTGGATATCTTCGGTGGGGACTCATTCCTTACTGGGCAAAAGACGAAAAAGTGGGCTACAAAATGATCAATGCCAGAGCGGAAACCATTGCTGAGAAAGCAAGCTTCAGGAATGCGTATAAAAAGAAGAGATGCTTGATAATCGCTGACTCTTTTTATGAATGGAATAAGACACCGGAAAGAAAAATACCGATGCGAATAAAACTGAAGAATCATGCTCCATTTGGAATGGCGGGTATCTGGGAATCCTGGAAATCTCCTGAAGGAATCAGCGTCTATTCGTGCTCCGTTATAACAACCGTTCCTAATGAGCTAATGACCAGCATTCATGATCGTATGCCTGTCATCCTTAAACCAGAAGATGAAAAAGATTGGTTGAATCCAACCAATAATGATCCTGCATATCTGCAGCAGTATTTAAAGTCATTCGATTCGGAACAGATGGAAGCCTTTGAGGTATCGACTGATGTGAACTCGACCAAAAATAATTCATCTAACCTAATACAACAAATTTGCTGAGAGGTCATTAGACCTCTTTTTTATATGAATTCCGTCCCGATAAATGAAAATAATTGATTAACTGCACATGTCAAGATCTCTTTATAATCAGTAAGGAGTGCATGTGAAATAATTTAAAATTAAACCTTGCGAAAATAGACAAAATGCTGTACTCTTATATTTGCTTTTCAAAACGACTTTGATGTCACTTTCAGAAACTAGATTGGTTTCGGCAGGTTTCCAGCCTGGTGCTTTTCTGGTAGACATCGTAATTTTTGATAAATTATATAATTTAGATCTTCTTATCAAGAGAGACGGAGGGACTGGCCCGAAGATGTCTCGGCAGCGGACTTAATAGGAGTGCTGTGCCAAATCCAGCAGGCTGATTTTCGCCTGAAAGATAAGAAGGGTGTTTTTTATAAATTAAAAGACCTCTTCTTGTTGTTAAATAGAAGGGGTCTTTTTTATGCTGACAGTTTTTTTGCTATAGCTCCATGACTTGATAATCAAGTTAAAACTGGTGTTATTTGCGTAAACTGTTAATAGAATAAGAGCTGTGACACATGTCGCGGAAAAAATAAAAAGAGGTGTACATCATGAGTGCAAACAATAAAGGGAATCCATGGGCATTGATCCCATTTGTCGTATTTTTAATTTTATTTATAGGGTCCGGAATCATCACTAAAGATTTTTATTCATTTCCGGTGATTGTAGCGATTTCAATTGCTTCGGCAGCTGCATTGGCAATGAATCGGAAAGAGACATTCAATCAAAAGGTTGATATCTTCTGTAAAGGTGCCGGTGACGCCAATATTATGCTAATGGTTATCATTTTCCTTTTAGCTGGCGCTTTTGCCGAAGTTGCCAATGGCATGGGGGCAGTTGAATCAACAGTGAATCTTGCCTTAGCTGTTTTTCCGCAAAATCTATTAATGGTAGGGATTTTCATTATTGCTTGTTTTATTTCTTTATCCATGGGGACAAGCATGGGAACGATTGTTGCACTGGCACCTATCGGGGTCGGGATTAGTGAGCAAACAGATATTTCGCTTGCCCTTTCAATGGCGGCCGTTATTGGTGGTGCGATGTTTGGGGATAACCTTTCCTTCATTTCAGATACGACAATCGCTGCAGTTCGAACTCAGGGAACGAAAATGAAGGATAAGTTTAAAGTGAATTTTTTCATCGTTTTACCTGCGGCCATCATCACATGTGCCATCCTAGGAATTTTAACGATGGGTGAACAAGCCGACATCTCCCAACAGTCTTATAATTGGGTGAAGATTCTTCCATATCTTTGCGTATTGATCACTGCATTGGCAGGAGTCAATGTGTTCTTGGTCCTTTCCATCGGAATCGTATTTGCCGGAATTATCGGGTTGGCGGACGGAAGTTATCAACCGTTGGGTGTCATCCAAAAAGTTGGAGAAGGAATGGCGGGAATGTATGAAATCTCCTTCCTTGCCATTTTAATTGCAGGTATGGTAGCTGTAATCAAACATAATGGTGGCATCGATTATCTACTTCACCTAGTGACCCGAAATAGCAAATCAAAAAAAGGCGCGGAATTCAGCATTGCCGGGCTTGTTGGTTTGACAAACCTTTCAACGGCAAATAACACGATTTCGATTATCATTGCCGGGCCACTTGCCAAAAATATCGCTGAAAAGTATGGGATTGATCCGCGTAAATCAGCGAGCTTGCTTGACATATTTGCATGTTGTATCCAAGGGTTGATACCATATGGAGCACAACTGCTGGTTGCAGCAGGAGTAGCAAAGATTTCTCCGATAAGCATCTTGCAGTATTCATATTATCCAATACTAATTGGACTTTGTGGCGTCATTGCCATCCTGATTGGTTTTCCACGGTTTCAGCCGGGTAATGATGAAACGAAGAAACGTACTTCTTAAAAGAGAATAATAAGAAAACACCCTGAATCATTGGATACAGGGTGTTTTCTGTATGGGTGAAATACTAAAACATAAGCAATTCAAAAGTCTTCCTCGCATTTATGTCTGTATCAGTATTTAAAAATTAATCAAGGCCGTTTTCAATTCATCTGCTTAATTCCAATCCATATAGATAATGGTTGTGTGTACGACATTTGTCATGAATAGAGGACGACTCCAACTAAACCAGAAAGAATAATTACATAGGCTGGGTGCCAGCGTAATTTCATTAGGGCAAATAACGATAATCCAAAAACGAGTAATAAGCTTATCGTATGCCAGGAAAAGTTCAGCGCTATCATATGATTGGAAAGTGCAAAGCTGATCGCTGCAAAGAGGATTAAACTAGTGACAATGGGTCTTAGTCCATAGAACATGGAGTGAATAACTGGGTAATGATTCAATTTGATGAAGAAGGTGGCTATAACGGTTACGAATATAATAGCAGGAAGCAAGATTCCGAAAGCAGATGATATGGCTCCTGCAAATCCAGCAGTCGAATAGCCAACGAGAATGGCACTATTGGCAGTGACAGGTCCTGGGGACATACCGGAAATGGCGATGATATCAGTAAATTGCTGCGTCGTCATCCATCCATGCTGTGATACTTCCGATTCTATTACGGGAATCATGGCGTATCCGCCTCCAAACGATACAAAGCCGATAATAAAGAAGGTGCTAAACAACTCCCACAATTCCATCATTCTATCACACACTTTCTTGAAAATTAGTTAGACCCTTTTTTGATATACCTATATGCCAGCACCCATGAAAGGTTCGAAATCATCTTCTTCATTTCCTATATCTTTTCTGTCCACCTTGACTTCGTAACCTAATTTTCTCTTAATGGAGATGGTCACAATACCAGCTACAGCTCCTGCTAATATAACCATCACAGGGTGCAGAAAGAAAAGGACTGGAATTCCTACTATTAAAATACAGAAAGTTGTTTTGTCTACAATAGCCGTTTTTCCAATCTTGATAGCCGCATAGGCGATGATGGCTACTATGGAAGCTCTGATCGATAAGAATGCGGATTCTATCTTCGGGTTATCATGAATGAAAAAATACAAAATGCCGAGGAGCAGAACAATTAAAAAGGTAGGTAATGAAACACCGATCATGGCTGCCATCGCCCCCTTCATTCCGGCAATCCGATGGCCAATAAAGGTGGCGGAGTTAATGGCGACAGCTCCCGGTACGGACTGAGATAACGCAAAAACATCCGTAACTTCTTCGCTTTTCATCCATTTTCTCTTTTCGACCACTTCTTTTTCGATTAAAGGGATCATCGCAAACCCGCCTCCGAATGTGACAGGTGCTATTTTAAAAAAGGTCCAAAATAATTGGAATAGAATTTTCCATTGCCCTTTCATTGACATCAGTCACTTCCTTTGCATGCTTTGTTTAAATCTTATTATTAACATATCAAAGAAAAAGGGATGGGTAAATTGCAACAAAATCATCGGGTATAACAAAACGTTATACCCAGAAGATTTATCCGATTTATAAAGAATGCCGCCTAGCCTCAGTATGTATCACACTATTTTCATTTCACCATTTACCGAATGATGCTATCATTTTAATAAACTATCTAAAAACATGGAGGTCGTTTTCTTGAAATTGGAAAATCTGAAAATGTTTTGTTTAGTGGTGGATGAAGGAAGTATAAGCCAGGCAGCTAGGTTAAGTTTCCTATCTCAACCCGCTGTAACACGTCAAATCCATCAACTGGAAAATTATTATAACACTTTGTTATTTGACCGTGAGGAAGGAAGGCTGAGAGTTACAGAAGCAGGAAAGCTGTTATACCCTTTTGCAAAAGCTATTGTAAATGACTTCAACCATTCAAAAGAAGTGATTCAGCAATCAACGGGAGAGTACAATGCAAACCTCATAGTAGGGGCATCCTTGACTATCGGTGAGTATTTGTTGCCGAGCTTGCTGGGGGGATTTAAAAAACAACAGCCTGAAATAAAAGTTACCTTAACGATAAAAAATACCCCCCGGGTTCTGGAGGATCTTTCAAACGATGTCATTGATTTGGCCTTGGTGGAAGGACTTGTGGAAAACACCGATTTTATTGTAGACAAGTTCGCCGAAGACGAATTGATATTGGTATGTCCATCCGACCACCCATGGAAAGACAGAAAAGAAATTCAGCTAGAGGAATTGGGAAATGAAAGGATGATTTGGCGTGAATCCATTTCCGGAACACGGCTTATCGTAGAAAACATGTTAAGGGAGCATGGGGTTTTAGAAAAAATAGAAAGCTACATGGAGATTGGCAGTACACAAGCGATAAAAAGTGCGGTTGAAGCTGGACTTGGAATCAGCATTTTGCCAAGGTTGACAGTGGCCAGGGAATTGGAGCAAGGCTTTTTGCGGAAAGTGGGTATTTCCAGAATAGAAATAACAAGAAATTTATGGCTAGTCAGGAAAAACAAGCGATTCAATAAAATAGGGGTGTCTAAATTTGTTGATTTTCTTCGATAAGGAATCACAGCAACCTTCGCTTACCATTACATTTTGGCAGCGTTTTCAGTTTCATGGGTAACGGTGTGGCCCCGGACACCTTGCCTTGCAAAAGTCATAGCAAATTGAATATACAGCATCGCGTATCATCAAAGCTCTTCCCCATCGGGAGGGGCATTTTGTATTTGGTTGTTCAGCCTTCGGTTAGATAAACAAAGGGATTGTTATTTTTAATATAAATAAAATTGAAGTTACCATTAGAAATAGGAAATATACTTAAAGGCAAATTAATTATAAAATGAATTCATATTATTCTAAAAATTTCTAAAAGATGAGAAAGTTTACTGCTGCAACATTCGGATTAGATACATGATATCTACTTAGAAAGGGGTATGAAATGTCCAAAGTATCTTTTATTAAAGGAATTGTATCCGTTCCCATTGTTTTTGTTTTACTGGCAGGGTCTTCTGTTACAAAGGCTGCGTCAGATGAGCCGATGCCGGCGACAGATGCAACAATTTCAGCAAATAAGGCTTTTTATGAACAGTTGAATTTTAAAGATAAGGAAGATTTCAAGAATGCACATAAAGGATTCATTGCGCCTTTGAATATGAATCCAATTAAAAATTCAAAAGGTGACGTAGTTTGGGATAGTAATCGATATTCATTCATCAAAGAAGATCAGCCGGCAAGTTTTACTGTCAACCCAAGCTTGTGGCGCCAGGCTCAATTGCAAAATATAACAGGCTTATTTAAAGTGGTAGATGGCGTTTATCAAGTTCGGGGCCAAGATTTATCAGTGCTTACCATTGTGGAAGGAAAAACAGGATTAATAGTTTTGGATACACTTTCTACAATTGAAACGGCCAAAGCAGCCATGGAGCTTTATTTTGAACATCGGCCCAAAAAACCGGTAAGTGCAATTGTTATTAGTCACAGTCATGCGGATCACTTTGGAGGTATGAAAGGCATTGCTCAATACGCTGAAAATCCAGCTAAGGTGCCGATTATTGTCCCAGCAGGTTTTAACGATGAAGCGCTAAGTGAAAACATTCTTTTAGGCAATATAATGTCTCGCCGTGCAGGTTATATGTTTGGAAATCTCTTACCCGCAAATGAAAGGGGATTTGTTACTTCTGGTATTGGCCCTGGATTAAGTAACGGAACTTTTAGCTATTTACCTCCAACAATGGAAGTGAAGGATGATATTCAAACGGTGGAAATAGACGGAATAACATTTAAATTTTTATTGACGCCGGATTCGGAAGCTCCATCTGAAATGCATTATTATATCAATGATTACAAAACTTTAGTGGTAGCCGAAAACACCGGACACACTTTACATAATATTTATACATTAAGGGGAGCTAAAACCAGAGATACCTTAAAATGGGTGAAAGCACTTGATGAAACAGTTGATCTGTTTGGAAACGAAGATATAGATGCTATGGTTACGGCCCATACATGGCCCATATGGGGAAGGGACAATGTTCTCGAGCAGTTGGAAAGTCAGCGTGATTTGTACAAATATATTCATGACCAAACCATACGATTAGCTAATTTAGGTCTTACACCTGATGAAATCGCAGAAGAGTTGAAACTTCCTGAAAATTTGGATAAAGTCTGGGCCAATCGGGGGTATTACGGAACATTGAAACACAACGTAAAAGCGGTGTACAACTTTTATTTAGGATATTTCAACGGCAATCCATCCGACTTGGATCCATTACCACAAGAGGAATCAGGCGCTAAATATGTACAATATATGGGTGGGGAAAAGAGGGTCATTAAACGGGCAAAACTTGATTATAAAAAAGGGGAATATCGCTGGGTGGCTCAAGTCTTAAAGCATGTCGTCATGGCCAACCCGAAAAATACAGAAGCAAAAAATTTATTGGCTAAAGCATATGAGCAATTAGGATACACAGCCGAATCTTCTGTGTGGCGTAATTTCTATCTTACCGGCGCAGATGAGTTAAGGAATGGTGTGGCAGACTCGAAGGGAAGTGGCGGAATGATGAATCTCGATACGCTGCTCAATATGCCAACGGATGATTTCCTGAAATTCTTGTCCATTAAATTAAACGGATTAAAAGCGGAAAATAAAAATATGACATTCAATTTGACATTTACAGATTCGAAAACCAATTACACGATCGATCTGAATAATTCTGTATTGAACTTCAAAAAAGGGAAAATGGCGTCTAACCCTGATGCAACATTAACATTAGATAGAATGGCCTTCTATCAGATTGCTATGGGACGTGAAGATTTATCCAAAATGGAAGCAGCCGGTAAAGTTGCCATTTCCGGTGATAAAAAACAGTTTGAGGATTTCCTGACTTTGCTGGATCAATTCCAACCAAAGGTTAATATCGTAACTCCGTGATAATCAACCACTTCATATTCTGAAAACCAGGATGGATCGGTTACCCACGAGTCTACTTTGTAGTCTCGTGGGTTTGAATGTATTAATTAATCCTGTGGGCATCCTGTTTCGTTTTTAATTTTTTATAAAACGCTCCTAATAGTTACAGAACAAACGTCAATAACCGTAAAAATAAAATTTCAAGTTTTGTAATTCGAAAGGAATTGTAAGCGCTTCCTATATGGCTGAGGTTTTGTGAAAATATAAAAAAATGGAGTGATGGGGAATGCAGTTATATGCAAGTAAGAAACGAAAAATAATGATTAGCGGCCTTTTATTTGTTGGAATGATTTTAAGTTTTTTTGATCGCGTTGCCATAAATGTCGGGATTATTCCTATTGCAGATGAGTTTCATCTCAATACGTCCCAGACAGGTATTTTAATTAGTATATTTTTTGTTAGCTACTCACTCATGCAACCGCTTGGTGGATGGATGACCGATAAGTATGGAGCCAGAGTCATGGTTACTGTTTCTTTGTTTAGTTGGTCTCTGTTCACTGTAATGACTGGATTAGCTTGGTCATTTATGTCTTTATTATTCATCCGTTTTCTGTTCGGGTTAGGTGAAGGGCCTTTCTATCCTGCCAGTATGTCCACTATAAGAGATAACTTCCCGGAAGAAGAACGGGGCCGGGCAAATTCGTTTTTCCTGTCTGCCCAAAATATTGGCGGGATATTAGGTACTGCACTTGCCGCTTCCATGGTGGTCGCATTCGGTTGGCGGGGCATGTTTACCATTGCCGGAATTCTAGGGATATTAGCTTCTTTCGGAATTTGGTTCATTCTAAAGCCTCAAGGAAATCAAGAGGTTAAAAAAGACAAACCGAAACAAAAAAAGGTTGCTCTGAAACTGTTGTTTAAAATCGAAAATATTTGGAAACTCATAACATTCAAGTTTATATCAAATATTATCAACTATGGTCTGATCACTTGGATGCCTATATATTTGGTTAAAGAAAAAGGGGTGGATTTAATAGCCGCCGGAGGTTTATTGGCAATCCCTTATATTTTTGGTTTCTTGATGTTTAATGTAAGCGGGTGGCTTCTGGATAAGCATATGGCTAACCGGGAGAAGTATCTTGCCGCTGCAGGCGCTTTATTATCGGCAGTTTTTCTCTTTCTAATGTCTAACGCCACGTCTATAGCACTTATCATCACTTATCTCACTCTCAACTCCGTAGCACTGTCTTTCTTTGGAACGGTTCTTTATACGATCATCATAAAATACTCACCAAAGGAACTAACGGGCTCTGCCTCCGGACTCGTAACTTTTGCCGGTCAAATTGCAGGTGCGGTTTCTCCTTTAGCCCTCGGTTTGATTATCAGTTTGTTTAATGACTCCTATAATGCAGCTTTCCTGTTTTTGGTGATAATAGCGTTATTGGGAACGATTGTTGCCGTATCTATTAAAAATAATCGGGCACAACCCGCTAAAGAATACGAAAAAACAACTACAATTGTATAAAACTGGCATTCTGCTTTTGAGGAGACAGTTTGAAGTGCCCTGAATCCACTTCTCTAAAATTGAAAGGGCTTTCTGTTCGAGGTATGATATTAGTAATAGGCTAGAAGGAGAATGAATCATGAATATTGAACAATTGGAATATATCATTAAGGTAGCCGAGGTTAACTCGATCTCCACGGCTTCAGAAAGCCTCCATATCTCCCAATCTGGAATCAGTATGGCCATTACGAGTTTGGAGAAGGAATTAGGTATAAAAATCTTCAAGCGGTCAAGGTTAGGAACCATACCTACAGAAGACGGAAAGGAAATCATCCAGAAAGCTCTTGAAGTATTAAGCAAATTGGAAGAAATAAGAGACAGTGCCCAAATACATTCAGATACGATGGAAAAAGAGTTACGCCTATCATCAACACAAGGTTTATTTCTGACGGTTTTGCCTAAATCCTTGGCCTTATTTAAGAAGAAGTATCCCGAGGTGAAAATTGTCATTGAAGAAAAAGGGGGACAAGAGATAACCGAAGAAGTACTGAATGGTAAGATAGACATCGGGCTATTGAATATCCCAAAGATTAAATCAAAAGAAATCGAGCTGGAATTCCAACCCTTGATGGAAGCTAAAGTGATAGTGATGGTCAGTAAGAACTCCCCTTTAGTGAACCGTAAAAGCATAACCCCAAAAGAGCTAATGGACCAAAATTTGGTCATTTACAATGGACCAAGAATGAAGTCGTTCATTAAAGGTTTTTTTGATCATTACGGTGAGATGAATATTTTGTTTTTCACAAATAATACAGAGATCATCAAAAAAACCGTCGCTGAGGGATTAGCGATTGCCTTTTCTTATGATATTGGAGTTAACAGCGACCCCTATTTCCTGAGCGGGGAACTTGTGGCCATACCTTTGGTGGAGCTGGAAAATAATACAATGGAATTCGGTTACGTCCGCTCTAAGAAGCAGTATTTTTCAAAAGCTGCCAGGGAGTTTATTAAATGTCTCGATTTCTATACTACTCTTAAATATTAGTTTCCTAGGATGATAGGGAACTAATATTTTTTTATTTACATCAATATTTTTTATATTTATATCATATATCCTTATTTTACTTAAATATTATTTACATTTAAAATTAATATTATAACATTTTAAATAATTAAAAAGTTCAAAAAAAATAAAAACCGAAAGGGGACACTTATGGTAACGACCCAGGAAGAGAAATTAGAGGTACTTCAAACAAAGTTGCAGGATTTCATCCAAAATGAATTGCTTCCATATGAACAGGAGCATGGATTGAACGCTGAAGAGGATATCCCGATGGAAGCTATACAATGGGCAAGGAAACGATCCAGGGAATTGGGGTTTTACGGAATTAACCTCCCTGAAACTTTTGGCGGACAAAATGTTAGCTTAAAAGGCTTATGCATGTTCAAGGAAGAATTGGCCCGTTCCGGAGCGGTTTTATGGGGACAGGTTATTGGCGAGATTGGCGGGCCGCTAAGAATTGGTCAGATGTTGGAAAGTTTTACACCGGAGCAAATAGAAAAATATGTGATGCCCGTTGTGACGGGAGAAGCGAGCTGCTGCTTTGCCCTTACAGAACCAAATGCCGGATCGGATGCCTTTGCTATCGAAACAACAGCCGTGAAAGACGGAAATGATTATATATTAAACGGAAAAAAACATTTTATCAGTGCTGCCCCCTATGCTGATTTCGCCATTGTCATAGCGAAAGAATCTCAGAATGGAGAAAAAGAAAGAATCACTGCTTTTCTAGTTGATAAAAAAACACCCCAACATCCGGGGTTTGAACTAGGAGCCATTCAAGTTCCCCTATCAGGAGAACGCATACATGCTGAATTGAATTTCAATCAATGTCGAGTGCCTGCCGCCAATATAATCGGAGAACCAGGAAAAGGGTTGCTGCTCGGATTGAAAAGAATAAACACAAATCGCGCTTCCCATGCAGCCGGCTTTATCGGAATGGCTCAACACCTTCTCGATTTATCTATTGAACATGCCAAAACGCGAGTCCAACATGGCCGGCCCATCGGTGACTTCCAGGCAATTCAGCATATGCTCGCAGATATGGCAACTGAAATCTATGCAGCAAAGTGCATGGTCTATGATGTGGTTGAAAAAATTGATCAAGGAAATGATGATCGAGCCGGCACGTCCATGGCTAAGCTGTTTGCTTCAGAAGTAAATTGCCGTGTGGCTGACAAGGCTGTCCAAATCTTTGGCTCCAAAGGCTTGGTAAAAGGGCATCCAGTAGAAAAAATGTACAGGAGTGCTCGGATGTATCGTATTCTGAGCGGAACCTCAGAAATTCAAAAAAATACAATTGCCAAAGCATTATTAAAAGGGTAAAACCTTTTTCGAGGGAGGAAATATACATGCTGCACAAGATGACATTTCAGTCACTGTTGAATAAAGGAATGAAACGATTCGGCGAACTGCCGGCTATTACCTTGTTGCCAAACGGTGAAACGGTAACCTACGACGAGTTATGGAGGAAAACAGAACTTATCACTTCTTATCTACTTCGTTTAGGTGCAGGAAGGGGTGTCCGCATAGCGACCATCATTCCAAACAGTTTAGAAAGTGTGATGTTTGGTTTGGCCATCCAGCAATGTGGAGCCACCTTGGTGCCATTAAGTGAAAAACTGGGGAAACGAGAAATACAATTCATTTTAAAGGAAGCAAAACCAGAAGTGGTCATAATAGCTACACAGACTCACTTTGACACCTTCTTTGAGTATTTGGAAGAAATGAAGAAGGAAGATGTCCATGTCATTGCGCTCCCAGGTTTTCATATTAATTATCCGGAGGAGTTTGAACTGTTTCAATGGCCCGGCGAAATAAATAATCTAGACTTGCCATTAGCTGAGGAGGAAGACATTGCCCTTCTGTCATATACAGGCGGGACAACGGGCACACCCAAAGGCGTCATGCATTCCCAGAAAGGACTCGGCGCCGCCATGCTTTCTGCAGCTATCGAAGACCCGCTGGACGACCGTGACCGGGTATTGCTAAGTACGCCCATTGTGCATTCAGCCGGTTCATTACTTTGGAGATCCCTTGTTTCGGGCGTCCATGTCTATGTGATGGGCTCATTTGACGCTGCAGCCTTCATACAGGCGATAAAGGAACATAAAATCACGACGACATTCATGGTACCGACCATGTTATACAGGCTCCTTGATCAGACAAAGAAGATGGAATATGATATGAGCTCCATGCGCAATATCTTCTACGGCGCGTCACCAATTTCTCAAAAGCGCCTTAAAGAAGCTTTTGAAGTATTCGGGCCTATCATGCGCCAGCAATACGGCATGACTGAATGCAATATAGTCATTGCCAGACTATCGAAGAGCGCTCATGTATGGGCTTATCATAACAATTCGGAAATTTTGAAAAGCTGTGGGAAACCGTGCATTCTTACCGAAGTTCGACTGATTGATGAAGATGGAAATGATGTAAAACCAACCGAGCTTGGAGAAATTATCGTAAAATCACCAGCCATGATGGTAGGCTATTATCAAAGACCGGATCTTACCCAAGAATACATCCGTGATGGCTGGTTCTACACGGGGGATATTGGCAAATGGGATGAAAGCGGTTACCTTTATATTGTGGATAGGAAGAAAGATATGATCATTACGGGCGGGATGAACGTATATTCTTCAGAAGTGGAGCGGGTGGTGAACCAGCACCCTGCTGTTGCATTAAGTGCTTGCATAGGTGTTCCCCATCCAGATTGGGGAGAAATAGTGTGTATAGTGGTATCACTGCGAGAAGGATCGAACTGTACGAGTGAGGAATTAATTGATTTCTGCAAACAAAGAACCTCTAAGTATATGGTTCCTAAAGTAGCCTATTTTCTTGATAAGTTCCCATTGACTCCGATTGGAAAAATTGATAAGAAAGAATTACGAAAGATGTTTGCACAAGGTATTCTAACCATCTAGTAGAGGCAGAACAAGGATATCATAATACCTAATTTTAACATTGAGACCTACAGCAAACCAGAATATAAGATAGAGCAGAGGAATGCAAAAAAGCCTCACACGTTAACCTGAAATCAGGACGTGTGAGGCTTTTTTTGCATTATATCTCTAGGTGTTTTTTTAAAATAGTAAGGATACCAATGGAATTTATTTTCGTTTTGAACGAACGTTAATGATGTGAGGAAGAAACATTATTATCTATAGGTAATAATACTGAAATATTATATTAATCGATTGATTCCATCAATTCATGAATGAAAAAAATTGTTTGTTAGGATATAATATATTATTGTATTGGAGATTGATTCTGGAATTTCCTTTTTTTATGGGCTTCATTTGTTTATTTCCCCGATGTATTGGGAAATAAATTATAGTTGTATATGTTTTTATAATAATAATTAGAGTTAAGTAGAGGGGTTTGGTTTAATGGAGATGTTAGAAAAATTTATTAGTGAGACAAATGATGTGTTATGGTCTTCCATATTGATCATCATGTTGATTGGATTGGGACTTTATTTTTCCGTCCGCACGAAGTTTGTCCAATTCAGAATGGTAGGGGAAATGTTCCGGCTTTTGGGAGAAGGGGCCTCTGCGGATAAAAAAGGTGTAACATCCTTTCAGGCATTTTGCATAAGCACTGCATCACGGGTAGGAACGGGTAACCTTGCAGGTGTTGCCATCGCAATCACGATGGGCGGACCTGGAGCTGTTTTCTGGATGTGGTTAATAGCACTGATCGGGTCTGCTTCCGCATTCATTGAAAGTACACTTGCCCAAATCTATAAGGTCAAGGATGGGGATGCATTCCGCGGCGGTCCTGCGTATTATATGGAAAAAGCATTGAATGCCCGTTGGATGGGCATCACATTCGCTGTGTTGATTTCGCTTACATTTGGACTAGCGTTCAACTCGGTACAAGCCAATACGATTACGAGCGCATTCAACGAATCATTTGGGATTGAAAAGTGGGTTACTGCAATCATCTTGGCTATCGTCACGGCTGTCATCATTTTTGGCGGAATCAAAATGGTTGCAAAGGTCTCTGAAGTCATCGTCCCGATTATGGCAGGAGCCTATGTTATAGTGGCGTTGATTATAATCATCATAAACATTACCGAGTTACCGAGTGTCATTGCTTTGATTTTTGAAAGTGCATTCGATGGTATTAAAGAAGTGGCTGGCGGAGTTTTGGGAGCTGCCATGATGCAGGGAATCAAGCGCGGCCTATTTTCAAATGAAGCAGGTATGGGTAGTGCACCTAATGCTGGTGCGACGGCTGATGTCAGCCATCCTGTCAAACAAGGACTCATTCAGTCTCTAGGTGTTTTTGTCGATACGCTCATCATTTGCAGTTCTACTGCCTTCATCATACTGTTTTCAGGTCTTTATACATCGAAGGAAACGGATGGGATCGTCCTTACCCAAAATGCCCTAGGAACGGCATTGGGATCTTGGGCCGGTATTTTCCTTGCCATTATTGTATTGTTATTCGCCTTTAGTTCCATTGTGGGCAACTATTATTATGGAGAGTCGAACATTGGCTTCATCAATGAAAATAAGGTTTGGTTAAACATCTATCGGGTTGCAGTCGTAGGGATGGTGATATTCGGTTCGCTTGCCTCACTGGATTTTGTTTGGGGACTGGCTGACTTGCTGATGGCCCTTATGGCCATTATCAACCTGATCGCCATAGCTTTACTTGGAAAGATTGCTTTTGCTGCACTGGCGGATTATCAAAGGCAAAAGAAAAGTGGGAAAAATCCTGTCTTCCATGTGAACAATATTAAAGGTTTGAAGAATGTGGAATGTTGGGGTGACCCATCCGATAATATGGATGTGAAGAAGGAGGGCTAAGCTCTCATTAAGCTTACATGTTAAGTCCTTGAAAGGGGATTTTACTTGTAAGCTTTTTTTTGCCTTTTTCCTCCTTTTTTAACATTATTGAATATTGCTTCGTTTTTTACACAAAATACCTTTGTCTTTAGTGATTTTATCAAAATGTTTGGACAATTTAAAAACTAGGAGTGAAAAAAATGGATAGCAAGCAGTCAAAAAATGAATCTTCAGAAGTTGCCGGAAGAATATATGATGTCAGCGATTATAAACGGGAAGATCCATTATCCTCTGGACTGGCCAGAACTCACGAACAAGTCTCCGATACTTATGCGGAAGGCGAAATAAAGGCAGTCATTGATGATGTAAACGGAAGAGATATTGAAATTGCAAAAGAAAGATCTAAAGAAGAAAGGTAATAAAAATTGTTTTTTTTAGGAACAAGAATTATCGCCTGCTATTTTATAGATATATCGGTTAGTTCCCCTAGCTTCTGATTAAACAAGAGCTAGGGGAAACATAATTAATAAATTCTTTCTGTCTCCAACTTTTGAAGCAATTCTTCCTTCGTTCTTGGGAAAAAGTCCCTTTCTGCAGGGTTCCTTGATTGAAGAAGGGCTTGAAACATTTCAAAAACCCACGGTTTCTCCAGATGTGCCTGCAGCAAAACGTCTTCATCATGGAAAACGGAAATAGGGTCCCCTTGGTATATGACCTTACCATCGTTCATGACAACGACTTCATCAGCCCATTGATAAGCCAAATTAACATCATGAGTTGATAGGATAATCGTTTTCTCAGGGGCGTGGATACTGTCCAGCAGAGCCATGATCTGTCTTGAGAAATAAGGATCCAATCCAGCGGTAGGCTCGTCCAAGAGCCAGACATCGGGTTCCATGGCGAGTATTCCCGCAATGGCGACACGTTTTTTTTGCCCAAGGCTCAAAAAATGGGTAGGTCTGTCTTTCAGTTCCGTTACTTCCGTTTGGGCCATTGCCCAATTTACTTTCTCCTGGACCTTAATTCTATCCCATCCTAAATTCATCGGTCCAAACGATATATCCTGTTGTACATTAGCGGAAAAGAGCTGCGAGTCGGGATCTTGAAAAACGATCCCGACTTGCTTTCGTAATGATAATAATGATTTACGGTCATATTTCATTTTCTTGCCCTTAAATCTGATTGTTCCTGCTGTAGGTTGTAAAAGACCATTTAAATGGAGGAAAAAAGTCGATTTACCGGCACCATTATTGCCTAATAATGCAATTTTTTTACCATGTTTAATCGTTAGCGACAGATCGTTTAAAGCGAACGTTCCATCTGCGAATTGATGGGTGAGGCCATCTATATGAAAAATATGCTCGTCCATTGTTGGGTTGCCTCCAATTTACAAATATCCATTAATAAAGATTAAGCTTCCTAATATTGCAATCGCGATCAGCCAATTGCGTGAGGAATAGGTGTAAGTATCCTCGATATAGGAAAGATTCTCCTGATAGCCTCTTGCGTTCATGGCCATCGTCAATTGTCCAGAGCGCTGCAATACTCCTAAAAATAAAGACGAGATTAGTAATCCGAGAGATCGTATGCCTTTCCTTAATGAAACATACCCCAGCCGTGAAGCTTGTGCTTGGTGAATGGCCAAAGCTGTATCTAAAAAAATAAAGATGAAGCGATAGGTCAATTCTATTAAATCGATCAATAAGGAAGGCACTTTAAATTTTCGCAGCACAGATAGGATGACGGTAATGGGTGTAGTTAAGGTAAGGAAATATAAACAGCTGATGCTGCCTAATACGACAGTGATCAAATTGGCCACTGTACCGACGCTGTCATCGCTGATGAATATTTGCCAGTTCCCGACCTTCCAGGACCACCATATATTCGATATCGATGTAAATTTACTTGTGAAAGAAAAAAGGATGGTAATTGTTCCCGATAGTATAAAAAATCCTGGCAATAGAAGTAATTTCAGATAATAGGAAAGCGGGATTTTTGCCGCAAAAATGATTAAAGCGCTCATCACCGTAAAAGTGATGAGCGAAACGGCCATATCCCTTACCGTTAACGAAAACAGCAAAAGGGAAAGTGCAAAAACCATCTTTTCCAACGGATGTACATCCTTTAGCCCATTGAAATAGGCATATTTATCAATGAGTAACATGCTTCGATTTTTCTTCCAATTCTTGTTTGGTTTGCTTATTCCTTTGTCTCATCACGCCAATGAAATATCCAATGAAACCGGCTCCGATTGCAGCTTGAAGCGCAAATAATAAGCTTTCGGTTTCTGCACCTGGCGGCTCCCAAATACTGTTGAACCATGGCTTGTATTCCGGATGGATCTTAGTGATGGCTTCCTCAGCTTCGCCATCGGCACCGCCAAATTCCGTTCCTTGTTGGGTGATTAACGGTATGGTTGCAAGAATGACAACCAGGAAAAGCAGCAGTAGACTTTTTTTCATATTAACGGGCCTCCTTAGATAAAACTCGCAGCAATTTCAATTCACCTAGATTGTATTTTTTCAAGAAATTCATCACGACGACTGTCAAAAACCCCTCACTGATTGCCAAGGGAATTTGGGTCAGGGCAAAAATCCCTGCAAATTTACTGAAAGAGGCCATGAATCCTCCTACCTCGGATGGAAACGCAAGAGCAAGTTGAACGGAAGTGACCACATAGGTTCCTAAATCTCCAAAAGCAGCTGCCAAGAAAACGGCAAGTGAAAAAGACCACCCCAATTTAGTTGCGCCCTTGAAGACAAAGTAAGCAATGAACGGTCCGCAAACGGCCATGGAAAATGCATTGGCCCCTAATGTCGTCAATCCTCCGTGAGCCAGTAAAACAGCTTGAAATAACAGAACGATGGAGCCAACGACACTCATGGCCAATGGTCCGAATAATATGGAACCCAAACCAACTCCGGTAGGGTGTGAAGAACTTCCCGTAACGGAAGGAATCTTTAGGGCAGATAAAATAAATACAAATGCGCCCGATAGGCCAAGTATCATTTTTGTTTCTGGGTTTTCCCTTACTTTGGACCTAATGGACCGGTAACCCAAGATTAAAAATGGAAACGTCACGGCCCACCAGAATATAGCCCATTCAATGGGTAAAAAGCCCTCCATGATATGCATGGCCATTGCCCGGTTCGGGACAAAAAGCAGTAAGATGACAAAATAAATAATTTTCCAATTGGTTCTTTTCATTCTTTCTCCTTTCAACACTTTTAAATTTTTCTGATCAATCTTGAGAAGAAAAGCGGCGCCCAACATAAAAAGCACTTCTCTCAAAGGAAAGAAGTGCGTAATGAACAGGAATTTTGCAGCATGAACCAACCATGGGCCATTCTGCCTGATCCGCACGCCCATCCTCGTAGGCTGAAACAGTTTCACGCTTCATGGCAGGTCTCCTGGCTTTGGTTCATCATCCGATTACATCCTTCCCATCTCATTTGACAGTGGATTAAAGTTAAAGTAATAGGACTTCCCTTTACAGTGGCGGGACCGCTCCGGATTTTCACCGGCTTCCCTTTTAAGCTGAATTCCGAGAAATTCAACACCATGAAACTTATGTAATTATTTTGAAAATTCTCGTATAGTGTACCATAAAGAAATAATTCCAGCTACACTATCTTTTTTTTTAGGGACGAAGTTTGTTGCAAGGAAAGGATTTTAACTGGTTTTACACTTTTAAACTTTTCTAAACAGTCGGAATAAACTATTGAATTTTGATAAAGTTGTTATATGATAGATTAAGTTAGTTAGAATGTATAATAAAACCAAATATTTCATTTTAAAAGTGCCCTTGTGTTAATAAGCAAGGGATAATAGGGAAATCGGTGATAATCCGATGCAGCCCCCGCTACTGTAAACGCTGATGAAATTGTCGATAGCCACTGGCATGATGCCGGGAAGGGACAAAGTAAAATGAAGCGTAAGCCAGGAAACCTGCTTTTAAAATTGCATGATACTTTTCGGAGGGAAAGGTAGAAGGACTATGACGATTTTGGGAGATTTGGCATGTTTGCCTTTGGCTCCTCATCATATAGTTTTTTTAAAACCTTGACTCTAATGTTAAGGTTTTTTATTTTGCCTTTTCCCTGAACTCAGGAGGAAGAAGATGACTACTTGGAACTTGACGGGTACAAATACGCATCTGTTGATTTGTAATGGGAGCAGCTGCATGAAAAAGGGCGGGGAAGAAGTAACCCAAGCGATTCGCGATGAAATTACTTCAAAAGGACTGGATCTGAAAATCCATACAACCAGGACACGCTGTAACGGAAGATGTAAGGATGCCTGCGTTGTGATTGCCTATCCCCAAGGAAACTGGTATCGAGTGGAAACGCCTGATTTCGGTCGGCAGATCGTCAGTAATATCGCTGATGGTGAGTTTGTTCCACAGATGGTCTATCAATTCTATGATGGGGAAATGACCCCTAATCCAGATTTTCCTGCTCATACGGGTATTTCAAAGAACAAAGCGTAAAAGGAGATGTCTTAATGAGTACAAACGGTAAATTATTCGTCGTGGGCTTTGGGCCCGGGAATTTTGAACACATTACCAAACGTGCCGTCGAAGCCCTTCAAGAAAGTGACTACATCATTGGTTATAAAACTTATGTTGAACTCATTCAGGGATTGCTTACAGATCAAACGATCATTAGTACGGGGATGACTGAAGAGGTATCACGTGCACAGGAAGCAGTGAAACAAGCGGAGCTGGGAAAGAAAGTGGCGGTGATTTCCAGTGGGGATGCCGGAGTTTACGGGATGGCAGGGTTGGTTTATGAAGTATTGATTGAGAAAGGCTGGAAAGAAGAAACTGGAGTGGGCATTGAAGTCATTCCTGGCATTTCTGCAATCAACTCATGTGCGTCTTTACTTGGGGCACCAGTCATGCACGATTCGTGTACGATCAGCCTCAGTGATCATTTAACTCCTTGGGAACTGATCGCTAAAAGGGTTGAAGCAGCTGCAATGGCAGACTTTGTCATTGCACTTTATAATCCGCGCAGCGGCAGGCGGACCCGGCAAATTGTTGAAACACAGAAAATTCTCCTTCGCTACCGCTCGCCGGATACACCTGTCGGGTTGGTGAAAAGTGCTTATCGCGATAGGCAGGATATTGTCATAACCAATTTGCAGGATATGTTGAATCACGATATTGGAATGTTGACCACCGTCATTATCGGTAATTCATCCACCTTTTTATATGATGACAAAATCATCACACCAAGAGGCTATCAGAGAAAATATACTTTGAATTCGGAAAAGCAAACATTGAAGCCGCATCAGCGACTGCAAAAAGAAGCGGAACCGTGGGCATTAGATCAAGAAGCCTTAACAGAGTCCGCTGGAGGAGTTGGATTACTTACAAAAGCACCAGAAAAGAAGCCGGCTTCCTTTGAAATGGCAATGGAGGCCCTGTCAAGAGTCAAGGGTCAAACCGTTAAGCAATCCATTCAGCCGATTGTTCAGCAAAAAATGGAGTCGGTATTCGAACTTGCCGTTAGTCCAGGTGTGGCGAATAAACAATTCACTCCCAAACAAATGATGACACTTGCGGAAGTTGTCGGGGAAAAGGGAACGATGGAATACACGCCAAATCATAAAATCGTCTTAAAGATTCCGACAACGGATCCGGAAGTCATTACGGGGAAATTACAATCAGCAAACTTTCTTTTGTCGCCGATTGGAGATGTACTGACATTAAAAGCCTGTGATTTCTGTGATGGTGAAAAAGCGGAATCCATTCCTTATGCGGATGAAATACACCGGGTGCTTGGCGGAATGAAAATGCCCAAGGAACTGAACATCGGTTTTAATGGGTGTGGGATGGCTTGTTATAGTGCTGTGATGGATGATATCGGGATTGTCTTCCGAAAAGGGAAGTTCGACTTATTTCTTGGAGCAAAACCGGTTGGAAGAACAGCCCATCCGGGTCAGCCGGTTGCGGAAGGCATTGAACCGGAACAGCTTGTTGAACTGATCACGGACATCGTCGGGGAGTATAAGCAAAATGCCCATCCAAATGAGCGGCTTTTTAAATACTTCAAACGTTCGAAAAAGATACAGAATTTTTCTTATCAGGACATCGCTCCCAAAATAAACATAGAGCCTGCGCCTTGTGAAGATTAATCAAGAGGGGGAAAGTAAATGAAAGCAGTTTTGTTCGTAGGACACGGAAGCCGGTTGGCTTCGGGAAATGATGAAGTCCGTCATTTTATTGAAAATATGATTCCGGCAATGGACGAGCGTTTCCTAGTTGAAACGTGCTTCTTGGAATTTGCGGCACCGAATATATCCAAAGGCATTGATAATTGTGTAAAACGAGGGGCTACTGAAGTTATCGTCATACCGATCATTTTGTTGCATGCAGGACATTCGAAATTACATATACCGGCTGAAATAGAGGATGGGAAAACCAAGTATCCAGAAGTGAAATTCACATATGGCCAAACGATCGGGGTCCACCATGATGTATTGACGATCCTGACAGACCGTCTTGAGGAGGCGGGATTCGATACGACCTCTGAACATTCTGAGACAGCGATATTGCTAATTGGCCGAGGTGGAAGTGATGCTGATGCAAATAGTGATATATATAAAATTTCACGATTATTATGGGAAAAATTAAACGTTAAATGGGTCGAAACAGCCTTCATGGGTGTAACGGACCCGCACGTTGATGAAGGTATTGAACGATGCATCCGATTAGGGGCAAAAAAAATAGTGATGCTGCCATATTTCCTCTTCACTGGGGTGTTGATGGAAAGAATGGAGGATATGCTGAAAGGCTATCAAGAGCAATATCATGATCGAGATTTCATTTTGGCAAAGTATTTTGGATATCATCCAACATTACAGAACATTCTGCAAGAACGAGTAATTGAAGCCAGTGAAGGCAGGTCAAGCGGGGCGCGTGATCTGGAAAACTATCGTAAACATGTCGAGGAACATGGACATGCTCACCATCATCACCATCACGACCACGATCACGATCACGATCACGACCATGATCATCACCACGATCATCACCACGATCATCACCACGATCATGATGGGCAAGTGGTGGGGACATCAAAATGATTTTGTTCTTAGCGGGTACAAGTGATGCAAGGGAATTAGCGATTGAGATGCAGCAGGTGGGATTCAAGGTGTTGGCAACTGTTGTAACCGAATCGGCGGCTAAGAGTTTGCAAGATGCTGGGATATCCACCCAGATTGGCCGATTAACTGCAGAAGATATGACATCTTTAATCACTGCAAAAGGTTTTCACGCTGTAGTCGATGCAAGTCACCCATTTGCCGAAGAAGCATCCAAAAACGCCCTTAACGGAGCAAAGGCAGCAAATGTTCCTTATATTCGTTATGAGCGTGAAAGTCAACGGTTTCAGAATGATAAATTGATAGTTGTCCGTGATTATGAGGAAGCTGCCAAGCTTGCCGCTGCAAAACGGGGAGTCATCATGCTCACGACCGGAAGTAAAACACTATCCGTGTTCGCAAAAGAATTGGTAGGGCTCGAGAATACCAGAGTCATAGCGAGAATGCTGCCACGCATGGACAATATGGAAAAATGTGCACAGCTGGGCATCGAACAAAAAAATATCGTTGCGATTCAAGGGCCGTTTTCCAAAGAATTAAATAAAGCTCTATATGAACAATATGGGGTCACATTGATGATAACGAAAGAAAGCGGCAAGGTCGGTGCGGTTGATGAGAAATTGGAAGCCGCGTTGGAATGTGGAATTGAGACGATCATGATATCTCGACCGGATGTTGACTATCAGAATGTTCATTCCAGTTTTGAACATGTCATTGCCGAGTTGAATAATCAGTTAAATGAAAAATAGGAGGAATGCAAGATGGATTTTAAAACGGATTTTAAACCACTAACGGTAGACCCTGACAAAATATATGATTATAGCTTTTCAATCATTGCTGAAGAAATGGGCAATCATGATTTTTCTGAAGATGAATGGAAGATCGTCCGCCGGGTCATTCATGCTTCAGCGGATTTTGAATTGGGAAGAAGTGTCATCATCCATCCAAATGCCATTCAAGCTGGTGTGGAAGCAATTCGCAAAGGCAGACATGTCATTGCGGATGTTCAAATGATCGAGAGCGGTACAGGCAAAAAACGATTTCAAAAACATGGCGGGGACGTCCATTGCTATATTTCAGATCCGGATGTGATGGTCGAGGCAAAACGTTTGAATACGACAAGGGCGATCATTTCGATGCAAAAAGCGGTAAAGGAAAATGAAGGGGGCATTTATGCGATTGGCAATGCACCTACCGCTTTACTTGAGCTCATTCGACTTATTAAAGAAGGGATTGCAAAACCGGACTTAATCATTGGAATGCCTGTTGGGTTTGTTTCTGCAGCAGAATCGAAAGAGGAACTGGCTAAGATCACAGAAGTGCCATTCATTACGAATATTGGCCGAAAAGGTGGAAGTACTGTCACTGTTGCAGCATTGAACGCGATTTCCCTTTTAGCTGATAGTTAAAAAACATGGAAAAGAAAGTGAAAAAAGACCCCTCACAAATGCGTCATGGATATACGACGGGAGCATGTTCGACAGCCGTGACCAAAGCGGCATTGACCGCTTTGATCACTGGGGATGCACTAGAGGAGGCAACCATTTCCTTGCCAATCGGCCGAGATGCCACTTTCACTATTGAGAAATATGAAATATCGGAAAATGCGGTTAGTGCAGAAACGATTAAAGATGCCGGAGATGATCCCGATGCCACACATTTGGCCCATATTATCTCTACTGTCAGCTGGTCGGATGCACCTGGGATTATCTTGGATGGAGGGACCGGAGTTGGTCGTGTAACCAAACCCGGACTTCCCGTTCCAGTTGGAGAAGCGGCGATTAATCCTGTACCGCGCAAAATGATTTTAACCACTGTGCAACAAACACTGGAAGAATTTAAGATCAATAGAGGAGTGAAAGTCGTCATCTCCGTGCCCGCAGGTGAAGAAATAGCGAAAAAAACATTAAATGGCCGCTTGGGGATTGTGGGAGGCATTTCCATTTTGGGAACAAGGGGCACCGTCGTCCCTTTTTCCAGTTCCGCCTATATGGCAAGTATCGTCCAGGCTATCAGTGTCGCCAAAGCCAGTGGGTGTGAGCATCTTGTCTTAACGACTGGCGGGCGCAGTGAAAAGTATGCCATGGGCCTTCTCCAGGATTTACCTGAGGAAGCCTTTATAGAAATGGGTGACTTTGTGGGCTTCTCACTTAAGCAATGTAAGAGGCAGGGAATTAAAAAGGTTTCACTGGTCGGCATGATGGGCAAATTCTCCAAAGTGGCCCAAGGTGTGATGATGGTGCATTCAAAAAGTGCCCCGGTCGACTTCGGTTTTCTTTCGGAAATAGCCCAAAGCGTCGGAGCTGATGATGATCTTGTTCTTGAAATCAAGAATGCAAACACAGCGTCACAAGTCGGGGATATGATGTCAGCCATTAATAATTTTGACTTTTTTAATAAACTATGTGAATCCTGCTGTCACTCTGCCATAAACCAAGTGAAGGGCGGCATTGAAATGGAAACGGCGATTTATTCGTTGAAAGGACAATTACTGGGAAGGGCTGTTGGAATTGAGTCAATCGATTAAATTAATCGGGATAGGGGATAACGGTCAGGAAAGCTTACTGCCTCAATATGCCCAATGGATAGAAGAAAGTGAAGTGCTGGTCGGAGGTGAACGGGTCTTATCCTTCTTTCCGAACTATTCTGGCAAAAAGATTGTCATAAAGGGCGGTTTGAAAAAGGTGGTGGAGCAACTGCAGGATGAAACTCGTCCAACAGTTGTCTTAGCTTCGGGTGACCCAATGTTTTATGGAATGGGAGGTTATCTTTCCAGCAAAATCAACATGGAGGTTTACCCATATTTCAGTTCAATTCAGCTTGCTTTTGCAAAAATGGGGGAAAGCTGGCAAGATGCCTTTCTCGTAAGTATTCATGGACGCAGTATGAAAGGGCTGGCCCAAAGGATTGATGGGAAAGCGAAAGTTGCCTTGCTTACTGACAGCGAAAATAGCCCCAATCAACTGGCTAAATATCTCCTTTCATTCGGAATTACGGAATACCGGGCATTTGTGGCTGAAAATCTTCAAGGGGAAACAGAAGAATCTGGCTGGTATGAACTTGATGAAATGATGGAGCGGGAATTTTCACCGTTGAATGTCGTCATTTTGAAAAGAAAATCAGAAGGTCCAAGCTGGTCCTTGGGGATAGAAGATGAAGAATTTTCGCAGCGTAAGCCCGACAAAGGACTCATAACCAAAAAGGAAATTCGGGTATTAAGCCTGCATGCGTTGAAGCTCAGGAAAAACAGCATAGTTTGGGATGTTGGGACGTGTACGGGTTCAATGGCAATTGAAGCGGCCAAGCTTGCATCCGAAGGTCAAATTTTCGCGATTGAAAAAAATGAGCCTGATTTAGAAAACTGTTATCAAAACCAACGTAAATTCCGTACCGATATAACGGCGATTCATGGTAAAGCCCCGCAGGGATTGGAAAATTTTCCTGATCCTGATGCAATCTTCATTGGCGGGACTGGCGGCGAAATGGGAGAGCTGATCAATACTTGCTGCAAACGGCTTAAAGAAGGCGGCAGGATCGTTCTTAATGCTGCGACGATTGAGAATCTTTACAGGGCTAATGAGGCATTTGCGGAAGCTGGTTTTCACACTTCCATCATGCATGCGCAAATCTCCAGAAGTAAGCCAATATTGGGAATGAACAGATTTGTACCTCTTAATCCGGTGTATATCATTACTGCACAACGAAAGGAAGACATGAATGAGTAATCTTGGTACATTATATGGCCTTGGCGTGGGCCCGGGCGATCCAGAGTTAATTACAGTAAAGGCATTTCGCGTGATTCAGGAATCTCCGGTCATTGCGTATCCCAAAAAAAGAAAAGGGAGTAAAAGCTACGCCCATCGCATTGTTGAAGTTTACATTCGTCCTGAAGAGAAGGATATGCTGGGCCTTGTTTTTCCGATGACGAAAGATCAAGCCATTTTGGATCGGGAATGGAACGGAACGGTTGAAAAGGTTTGGCAAAAATTAAATGAAGGAAAAGATGTTGCTTTCGTTACGGAAGGCGATCCGCTTTTATATAGTACATTCATACATATGATGAAATTGATGCAGGAGTTGCATCCCGAGGTCGAAATCAAGACAGTCCCGGGCATTTCTTCTTTTAATGGATCAGCATCAAGGCTGGGCATCGCTTTGGCTGATGGTGATGATCATGTTGCGATAGTTCCTGCAAGGGATGATTATGATGCGATGAAGAAGGCCATCGAAGATCATGATGCCGTGGTGTTCATCAAAGTGGCAAAGGTCATCGATTTAATGATTACCGTTTTAAAAGATTTGGACTTGCTTGAAAAGGCCTCGGTCGTAACCAAAGTCACTTCCGATGAGGAAGTGATTTGGAAAGTGAGTGAATTGGAAGGAATTGAACTGGAATACTTAACATTGATGGTGGTGAGAAAATGAAGATATATATTGTAGGTGCCGGACCGGGTGACCCGGATTTGATTACTGTAAAAGGATTGAACATTCTCCAAACGGCTGATGTGATTTTATATACGGATTCATTAGTGAATGAAGAATTGATTGCTAAGGCAAAACCAGATGCCGAGGTGCTCAAAACGGCTGGAATGCATTTGGAGGAAATTGTTGGCGTCATGGTTGATCGTGTTAAGGAAGGAAAGATGGTTGCCAGAATCCATACAGGGGATCCTGCCATGTACGGTGCAATCATGGAACAAATTGTCCTATTGAAGAAAGAGGGTATCGGTTATGAGGTGATTCCTGGCGTTAGTTCGGTGTTCGCCTCAGCAGCGGCAATAGGAGCAGAGCTGACCATCCCTGATTTAACCCAGACACTCATATTAACGAGGGCAGAAGGACGTACGCCTGTTCCGGAATTTGAGAAGTTACGTGATTTGGCAAGTCATCACTGTACGATTGCCCTTTTCTTGAGTGCGACCTTGACCAAAAAAATCGTTAAAGAACTCCAGGAAGCCGGTTGGAAGGATGATACACCGGTTGCAGTCATTCAACGGGCAACATGGCCGGACCAAAAAATCGTCCGCACCACGTTAGTGAACTTAGATGATGATATGCGTCAAAATGGCATCCGCAAGCATGCGATGATTTTGGCTGGATGGGCTTTGGACCCTGACATCCATGATAAAGATGAATACCGTTCCAAACTATATGATGCGAGTTTTACCCACGGTTTCAGAAAAGGTGTTAAACCATGATCATTGAATTGAAAGAAGCGGAACTTGCTCCCATTAAACGGTCCCACACTTATGCGATCGTGGCGATTACAAAGCATGGTGTCGAGCTGGCACGAAAATTACATACCGTTTTTTCGAATTCCGATCTTTATTACATGAGCAAGTTTGAAAAAGGGGACGAAGAGCATAAGCAGATCCAGCTTTTTTCGGGCAGTGTCCGTATGCTATTGCCAGCTTTATTCAAGGAATATAAGGGAATCATTTTAATTATTTCACTCGGGGCAGTCGTGAGGATGATTGCACCAATTTTGAAGGATAAGAAAACGGATCCAGGTGTCGTAGTCATTGATGATAAAGGGGAAAATGTTATCAGTGTACTTTCAGGGCATCTGGGAGGGGCAAATGAACTGACTAAGGAAGTTGCTGCAGCCCTTGATGCAAGAGCTATAATCACCACGGCTTCGGATGTACAAAAAACGATTCCTGTCGACTTATTCGGCCAGCGCTTCGGCTGGATTTGGGATTCCGCAGAAAAATTGACGCCAGTAAGTGCGTCCGTTGTAAATGAAGAGCATGTTGCCGTTGTACAGGAATCAGGTGAACGGAATTGGTGGTCTTATGAAACGGCATTACCTGAACGAATTATCGTATACCCATCCATTGAAGAAGCGCTTCAAGCAAAGCCGCAAGCAGCTCTGGTCGTGACTCACCGCATGCTTAAGCAGTCGGAAAAGAGAATCCTGGAAAATGGAATCGTATATCGTCCCAAGGTCATTGCTCTTGGTATTGGGTGCAATAGGGGAACTGCTGCTGCTGAAATTGAGCAGGTGATTGCAGAAACACTAGCCGAATTATCGTTTTCATTAAAAAGCGTTAAGGCGATCTGTACGATTTCCTTGAAGAAAGACGAACTCGGTTTGATTGAAGTAGTTGAAAAATATGGCTGGGAATTCGTGCATTATGAACCGGAAGAGCTTAATCAAGCCAAAATCGAAGCGCCATCGGATACAGTATTTAAATACACGGGAGCATATGGTGTGAGTGAACCGGCTGTGAGGATTTATACTAAAGCTGAACAATTGGAGCTGGTTAAGAAAAAATCGGGGAACGTAACCATATCAGTTGGGATCATTCCTTTTTAAGGAGGGAGAAAAAATATGAACGATAGAAGATTGGTAATTGCAGGTACCGGAAGCGGTGTCGGTAAAACGACATTGACCATCGGAATCATGGCAGCCCTCCAGAAGAAAGGCTATACCGTTCAAGGATTCAAATGTGGTCCTGACTATATTGATCCTACTTATCATACTGCAGTTACAGGACGGGTTTCACGCAATCTTGACAGTTGGATGTTTGAACATGACACAGTTCGAGAAATTCTTAACAAAGCAGGTGCCGGAGCTGATATATCGATCATCGAAGGAGTCATGGGCTTCTTCGATGGCAAAAGTCCATTAGCCAATACAGGATCGACGGCTGAAATCAGCATCATCACGCAAAGCCCTGTCCTGTTGGTAGTCAACTGTGCCAGCATGGCACGGAGTGCAGCTGCAATTGTAAAAGGATTTCAGGACTTTTCGACCGGCCCGAACATCATTGGGGTCATTGCCAATCAAGTGGGAAGTGCAGGTCATTACAAAATTGTCAAATCAGCCATTGAGCAAGAATGCGATGTACCGGTGCTCGGTTATATGAAGCGGGAATTGGATATTGATATTCCAAGCCGTCATTTAGGTTTAATTCCAGCTATTGAACGCGGGGAACTAAATCCGTTTTTCGATAAGCTTGCACAATTAGTCATGGAAACGATCGATATCGAGCAGTTGTACCGTTTATCCAAGACAAGCTCCGTTACCAGTGGAGACTCAAATATTTTTCAACCCAAAAATGAAAAGGACGTGTGCATTGCCGTCGCAAAAGATGCAGCCTTCAATTTTTATTATCAGGAAAACCTTGAGCTGCTTGAAGCATATGGGGCGAACATCAAGTATTTTTCTCCATTAAAAGGGGATGAAGTACCATTGGATGCTGATGGTTTATATCTTGGAGGCGGTTTTCCCGAGGAATTTGCAGCTGAACTTTCCGGTAACGTGGATGCTATCTTATCCATCAGAAGCTCCATTGAAAAGGGGATGCCGACTCTTGCGGAATGTGGCGGTTTCATGTTTTTGAGCAAATCAATTGAAACAACTTCCGGAGAAACGCATCAGATGGCAGGAATGATCCCGGGCAGGATTAAAATGCAGAAAAAGCTTGCAGCACTTGGGTATCGTGAAATTACAGGAACTCCAGGCAATTTTTTGATCAATGAAATGGAGCATGCAAAAGGTCATGAATTCCACTACTCGACATTTGAAGCGGATGATGATCTTGCACATGCTTATGAAGCCAAAGGCAGATTCGGTTCGAAACAAGAGGGGTGTGTATTGGGCAACCTTGTTGCTGGGTATACCCACTTTCATTTTGCTTCCAATCCAGCACTTGCAAAGAACTGGATCGATGCTTGCTTAAAACAAAAAAACAGATCTGCCCATGAAACTATCAACTAGGAAAAAGGTATTTTTTGAAGCTTAAGAGGAGGCGCGAGCATGAAACCGGGAAAAGTTCATCTGGTCGGTGCGGGTCCCGGAGATCCGAAATTGATTACGGTATATGGACTGGAATGTATCCAAAAGGCGGATGTCATTGCATATGACAGGCTTGTCAATCCAGAACTATTAAACTATGCAAAAGAAGATGCAGAACTGGTGTATTGCGGGAAATCACCAGGGAAACATCATCTCATTCAAAATGAAATACATGAACTTTTAGTGGAAAAAGCTTTACAGGGGAAAAACGTCACCCGTCTGAAGGGTGGAGATCCATTTGTCTTTGGGCGGGGCGGTGAGGAAGCGGAAATACTGGCTGCTAACGGGATTGAATATGATATCGTCCCAGGAATCACAGCGGGAATCGCAGCACCGGCTTATGCGGGCATCCCGGTAACCCACCGTGAACATGCCTCAAGTTATGCCATTGTGACAGGCCATGGCCGTGATTACAAGGGGCAGGATAACCTGAATTGGCAAGCATTGGCTCAAGGCATCGATACCATTGCCTTTTATATGGGAATAGGTAATATGCCGTTCATCTGTGAAAAATTGATGGAGCATGGCAGGGACGGTAAAACGCCAGTGGCCGTCATTGAATGGGGCACGACAGATAAACAAAGGACGATTACCGGTACTTTAAGTTCGATTTCCTTGAAAGCTATAACAGAAGAAATTCAAAATCCGTCAATCTTTCTAGTAGGGGATGTCGTCCAATTAAGAGAAAAAATCCAATGGTTTGAAAGAGTGATTGAATCAGAGTCCATTAAGGAAGGGAATGAGTCTGAATGTCCATCATTCAAGAATTGAAGGAACGCCGGGCAATAAGGAATTACGAAGAAAAAGAAGTGGAAGACGAAAAAATCAGGAAGTTATTGGAAGCGGCTACCTATGCCCCTAACGACCGATTGCGTGAACCTTGGAGTTTTTATGTTATCAAGGGGGAAGCGAAGCACCGTTATGAAAGATTGGCAGAAAGGTATTTACATGAACGCTTCCCGACCAAACCAAAATTGATTGACAGTTCACTGGAAGTTGTAAAGACGACACCGCTTATCATAGTCGTGACTGCTGATATTTTGCCTGACGATCCAGATTCATCCGAAGACAATGTATTCGCTTCTTGTTGTGCCGTCCATTCGATGTGGCTTGCCGCAAAAGAACTTGGTCTTGGATTCGTTTGGCGCACTAGAGGAGTGGGCCTTGTCAGGGATGAACGCCTGCACGAATTTATCGGTTCACCGGAAAACAAAAAAGTGATCGGCACCATTTTTGTCGGATACCCTAAAGGCGATCAGCCGGTTCCTGCTACTAAAAGGACTTCATACATAGAAAAAACAGTTTGGCTATGAAGGTAGGTGAGTGAGTGGCACGCAGAGGATTAATGCTCATTTATACAGGAAACGGAAAGGGCAAGACGACTGCCTCATTAGGGGTGACTTTAAGGGCAATCGGCAGAGGAATGAATGTCAAATACCTTCAGTTCATAAAATCTCCAGAGCGTACATATGGGGAAGCATTGGCTTTGAGAAAATTAGGAGTTGAAATGGAACAGCTAGGTATTGGTTTTACATGGACAAAAACACCAGAAGAGCATCGCAATGCATTAGCGTTAGCTTGGGAAAAGGCGAAACTGGCACTTACTGATCCGGATATTGATTTACTTGTTTTGGATGAGTTGAACAATGCTTTAGCGATCTCCAAATTCCCGATTGAAGATGTCTTGCCATTGGCTGATGTCATCGATGCAATTCGAAATCGTCCCGCACATATGCATATAGTCATTACAGGCAGGGATGCCAAGCCAGAGCTTATGGAAATCGCGGATTTGGTTTCATCGATCGAGGCGACCAAGCATTATTATGACGAGGGTATCGGCGCTGTCAAAGGATTAGAGTTTTAGGGGGTGAACGGAATGAAGGCACGATCCATCATGATACAAGGGACGTCATCTGATGTAGGGAAAAGTTTGATTTGTACGGCATTTTGCCGGGTATTTTCCAATAAAGGATTACGTGTCGTCCCATTCAAATCACAAAACATGGCTTTGAATTCTTATGTAACCTTGGATGGCGGTGAAATCGGACGGGCACAGGGAGTACAGGCGGAAGCAGCACGGATCACGGCAACGACCGATATGAATCCGATATTACTGAAACCGAAACAGGATATGGTTTCGGAAGTCATTGTGCACGGAAAGCATTTCCTTGATATGAATGCAAAAAGCTATCGGTCCCAATTTGTCCAGGAAGCCATGCCCATCATCCGTAAATCGGTGGAAAAACTTCAAGATGAATATGACATCATTGTACTCGAAGGGGCAGGAAGTCCGGCTGAAATTAACCTTAAGGACCGGGATATAGCGAATATGCGAATGGCGAAACTAACGGATGCGGCTGTCATTTTAGTGGCCGATATTGATCGTGGTGGAGTATTTGCGTCCATTATCGGGACACTTGCCTTATTGGATCAAGATGAACGAGATAGTGTAAAGGGCATCATCATCAATAAATTTCGTGGCATGCGTGAATTATTGGACGATGGCATTGAATGGGTGGAAAAGGAAACCGGGATTCCGGTTCTCGGGGTGCTGCCCTATCTAGACGTGAATATTGAAGCGGAAGATTCACTTGCCCTCTCTTCCTTACGTTTTAAAAAACCTAAAAAGGCTGAGTTTCCGATCGATGTTGCCGTTTTGAGATTTCCGCGGATCTCCAATTTTACAGATGTGGATCCTTTTTTTGATGAACCCGGAGTAGGTGTCCGCCTGGTAAGCAGTGTCCATGAGTTAGGTAATCCCGATCTGCTAATTTTGCCGGGTACAAAAAACACGATGGAAGATTTAGAGTGGTTGAAACGTATGGGATTGGATCGGGCCATCAATGAACTGCGGAAACAAGGAACGATGATATTCGGCATATGTGGCGGTTTTCAAATGCTAGGGACAAAACTTTTTGATCCCGACGCGGTCGAGGGTGACGGTGAGAACGCGGAAGGGCTTTCGCTTCTTCCGGTGGAAACCATTTTTCAAGCAGAAAAGAAAACGGTACAAATGGAAGGTGTCCTTTCTGCCGGGATAATGGAAGGTCAAATGAATCTTAACGGTTTCGAAATACATTTAGGCAGAACGACATTGAAGTCACAAGTAAGGCCCTTTCTTTTATTGAAGGATGGAAGAGAGGATGGAGCCATTACCAATGACAACAAGGTAATGGGAACATATCTTCATGGGATATTCCATAATCGCTTGTTCACTAGATTACTAGTTAACCAAATTCGACGGGACAAGGGGTTGGAAGAAGTGAAGGAAAATGTTCAAAGCGACTCGGAGCGTAGGGAGGAAGCTTACAATCTCTTGGCTTCCCATTTGGAGGAGAACATAGATATGGATACGATCTATCAATGGCTGCAGCTGGAAACTGCAGAAAGTTGAAAAGGTCATTAGGTTAATGTTGATCAAAGCCCTTTTACCTTTAAAAAAGATCAATTTAGAGCGATAATTCCTTTTATTTAGCCATTTTAAGTGACAGAGACATACAAGATATGTTATGTTGTCTACTCTACATACTTTATACAAAATAAAAGGATGAGGTGTTCATATGAATAAAACAGAATTAGTGAGCAGTGTTGCAGCACAAGCTGAACTGACAAAAGACGACGCAAAAAAAGTAGTGGACGCATTGTTTGAAACAATCACGGCTACACTTGCTAAAGAAGAAAAAATCCAATTAGTTGGTTTTGGAACATTTGAAGTGCGTGACCGCGCTGCCCGTACAGGAAGAAACCCGCAAACTGGCGAAGAAATACAAATTGCAGCTAGTAAAGTACCTGCTTTTAAAGCAGGTAAGGAATTAAAAGAAGCTGTTAAATAAACGAGTAACGAAAAAAACCTGGCGATGCGATATTCGCCAGGTTTTTTTGTTTACTGTCATGTGCTTCGAAAAGCAGTAAATGACAGTCATTTTTATATTCGGTGCCATTTTCAAACGGAGGCGTATAGGGCGTTCTCATGGCCAACAATGGAAGAAGCCCACTCCATTAAGCGGTAATGTAATGTAACACAAATGAAAAAAAATTATAGTACTTATTAGTAAGGTTTATACTGTGACTATGTTAGGCTAAGTAATAACAAGTTTTAAAACCAAAATAAAAGAGGTGAAAGATATGCTGAAGAAAATAATGAAAAAAATCAAACAGCTTTCCCAAGGCAGCAGTGAGCGAAGACATGGTCATTATCGCCGAGGCAGCAGCAGCAGCAGCCGAGGTTACAAAAGGTATCCCATGAGTGGAAGTGACCGCTACAAGAGAAAAGGGCGCGGCAGCAGCAGCTAATTCAATTTCTTTGACTTCAATGCAGCCTGCAGGTCCATTGTGATTTCTTTAATATCTGAATAAGGTTCTTGGATGCTTAATAACCTTTTCAGTAAATGCACGGTTTCTTTTTCTAACGAAAGCTCTTCTGTCCAAGGAAGAGTCTTTTTACTTTTGGAGGCGTACGTCGTATAAAGTACATATAGAAGTATTTCCCCCAAGTCGTAAAAATCCTGCCTTTTCAGCTGCAAAATGGATTCTTCAGTAAAATCGGCCGAATTGATCATTTTAGACAAACCAAAATCTATCAAAATGGGCTGATTGTTCTTTAGTAAAATATTTGGTATACGTAAATCTTGATGGAAAATGTCATGGTCATGTAGATAAGATACTAAACCGACCAGCTCATCCAGAAAAAAAAGAGACTCTTTCTCATTGAATGTTATATGATTCAAGAAAATATGGTCTTCCAAATTATCTCCTTCTATGAAATCCATCACAAAATATACATTTCCCTTAAGTGAAATTTTCTCATGAAATTTGGGGATGTTTTTGTGGTTTAACATTCGTAATATGGAAATTTCATTTTCAAACTGCCTCAGCTCTTTTTTGCTGCGGCGTTTACTTTTCCGGAGCTGCTTGATCACTATATTTTCATTCATTTTCAAATCATTGCAAAGATAAATAATACCGTAGCTTCCTGTTCCGATTACAGCTTTTACCTCGTAACGGTAATTCAAAACCACTCCTTTTTTTAAAGGAATATCCACGAAAAATTGGTATAACTTTCTAAATGTTCGCAAAATTGAAACTTTCCTCACCACTTTCATCTTTTCAAGTCAAGACCAAAAAAGTCCATTATTAATTAAGCTGGAAATATGAATGAACATGGATAGTTTAACACTGATTTTTGATATTGCGGTAATGAAAGTCTTTTCTTCGGGGAGTTCTTTTGATAGTTCACAATTAAAAATAAATTTTTCCTATAATTTCACATTATGAAATTATATGGTTTTTAAAAATATTAAGTTTACTATAATGAATTCATAATAAAAGAGTATGAGGTGATAAGATGGATGGGCGCGAGTTGAGAAATTGCTTTGGTAAATTTCCTACCGGAGTCACGATAGTGAGCTGGTTTGATGGGAAAGTTCAAAAGGGCATTACTGTGAATTCATTTACCTCGGTTTCCTTGGATCCCCCGCTTGCTTTAGTATCAATTCATAAAGAAGCAAAAGCCTGCACTAGCATGAAAGATAAATCTTTTACCATTAATATTTTGTCGGATGAACAGGAATCCATAGCATGGCAATTTGCAGGAAGTAAACAGGAAACAGTTGAAATTGACTGGGATAACAGGGGGATCTCGCCAAAAATAAATGGAAGTGTTGCATGGATGGATTGCAAACCATGGAGAGAGTATGATGCTGGTGATCATGTATTGTTCATAGGTGAGATCCAGGAGTTACACTTCGAAGATTTGGAAGCGCTTACTTTTTATCAAGGGAAAATGGGGTCTGCTAAACAACTTGTAAAATAAGGGGGATTCTTATGGGCATTAAAACCGGCGAAGAATATATTAATAGAATTAAATCAAGGAAGCCAGAAGTTTGGCTTGGCGGAAAAGTGGTTGAGGATATTTATAATGAGCCAATTTTTAAACAGCCGATACAAGAAATTGCGAAGTTGTATGACATTCAACATGACCCGGAATATCAAGATGAAATCACCCACATTTGCAAAGAAACCGGAGAACGTGTTAACAATGCTTTCTTATTCCCGAAGACATCGGAGGATTTGCAAAAAAGAAGTAAATTATTTGAAGTGTATGCAAGGATGACATATGGACTTATGGGGAGAACGCCGGACTTTTTAAATGTCGTGGTCACTTCCATGGCACATAACTCCTGGTTTCTTGATAAATACAACATAGACTGGTCAAAGAACATCAAGGATTATTATACCTATATTCGTGACAATGATTTATTCTTAACGCATGCGATCATTAATCCTCAAAATGATCGAAGCAAGCAATCTCATGAGCAAAAAGAAACATATACCCACTTAGGGACCGTTGAGGAAAAAGAAGAAGGAATACTTGTACGCGGTGCAAAAATGTTAGCAACCCTGGCACCGATCACCGATGAGGTGATTATCTATTCTTTCCCAGGATTCACACCAGGGGATGAACGTCATGCGGTAGCATTTGCATTGCCGATCGATACGCCTGGACTTCGTATAATCTGCCGGGAACCAATGCAGGACGGAACACGCTCGATGTTTGACCATCCACTTGCCTCCCGCTATGAGGAAATGGACGCCCTGCTTGTATTTAATGATGTCCTGGTTCCTTGGAACCGCGTCTTTTTATACAACAATGTGGAGGCGGCAAACCGCTTGTATCCAATGACGGGGATCGCTGAACAGCCTGCTCACCAATCGGGCGTGCGTGGGTATATTAAACTGGCATTTGCCGTTGAGGTTGCTTGTAAAGTGGCAGACTCTATCGGGGTTGATGGATTCCTGCATGTACAGCGTGATTTGGGTGAACTTGTTCAATCCGTCGAAGTCATCCGTTCACTGCTTCGGGTAGCGGAATATGAGTACATGATCAATGACTACGGTGAGGCCCGGCCAAATCCGGATGCATTGGAAACGATCCGCGGCTTCCTTCCGGAGATGTATCCCCGTGCCATAGAGGTGATACAGACCATAGGAGCTGGAGGGCTTTTGATGTCTCCGACAGGGGCCGACTTTGATAATCCCGAATTGCGCAGCGATATCGATAAATATTATGGAGGACGAAGCGGGGTTTCAGCGGAAGAGCGCGTTCGGGTGTTTAAACTGGCTTGGGATTTATGCGGGGAAGCATTTGGACAGCGCCTCCTTCAATACGAACGCTATTACACGGGTGATCCTGTTAGGAAAAGAGCGATTTTTTATAATAAATATAAGAAAAACAAGAACTTTAGCATGGTCGATGAGGTGCTTAACAAACCGATGCAAGTAGCCATCGATGCGGTTAATCAGTAATTTTAATAGTTGAATAGGGAGGGGGGCCGTCATGATTTCGTCCGTTGAGAAGCTTATAAAGATACTTGATTTATTCACTAATGAAGAACCCGCGCTTGGAAATAAGGAAATAGCTGAAAAATTGAATATGAGTCCGAGCTCATCCCATCATCTAGTGAAAACGATGTGCAAGGATGGGATGCTGATCCAAGGCAAAGATCGAAAGTACCGGCTTGGTTGGAAGTTACTTGAGTGGAGCAGTAAAGTCATGTATCAGCAGGATATTCATTATGAGGCAGGTCCAATTATCAGTAATCTTGTCCTGCAATTTAGAGGTAATTCTCACATCGGTATGTTTCACGAAGGCGAAGTCAGGTTTGTGATGAAAATGTCGTCCCCTCATGCCGAACATATGACCACATATATAGGAGCAAGAAAACCAGCTTATTGTACGAGCACCGGGAAAGTATTACTTGCCTTTAACCCATCCTTCATTCAGCCTACGCTTGCAAAAGGGCTATTAAAGCACTCAACTAACACGATCACTTGCATTAATAAATTGAATGAAGAGTTAAAGGACATCCGCAAACAAGGATTTGCGATTAGTGATGATGAAAATGATTATGGGTTATATGGTGTAGCAGCACCCATTAAATCCTATAATGGCCAAGTCATTGCGGCACTTAACCTTGTCGGGGATCGAAATTATATGATTGGGAAAGAAAAAACGAGAATTATTCAGTCGGTAATTCGTTCGGCACAAATGATTTCAAAACAAGTTGGTTATATGTCGCTGGTATGAGTTTTTTGACTATTATGAAAATTAAAATGGGAGGTAGTTTTTTATGAAAGGATATGCTCAATCTTCAAAATTACAGGCTAAATCATTAAATCTATTAAAAGTTATTGAAGACAATAAAAATTTATTGAAACCGCCGGTTAATAACAAAGTGCTTTGGGAAGATTCCGAATTCATTGTCATGCTACTGGGTGGTCCGAATTATCGGCGTGATTTTCATGTAGACCCTTCTGACGAGCTATTTTATCAAATAAAAGGCTCCTGCTATGTAGAATGCATCAACCAAAACGGCGAACGCGAAGTAGTGGAAGTGAAAGAAGGGGAAATGTTCATGCTGCCGGCTGATGTACCTCATTCTCCTCATCGTGTTTCTGATACTTACGGCATTGTCATAGAACGCAAGCGTGCTAAAGATGAGCTTGAAGATTTTGTTTGGTTCTGCGGGAATTGTAACCATGAGATGCACAAAGTTACCATCCAATTGACGAATATTGAGATCCAGGTGAAAGAAGCCATCGAGGCTTTCAACGGTAGTAAAGAACTTCGCACCTGTAGTGAATGCGGTCATGTCATGTCAGAAAACGTTGAGGCTTGGAAATGCGAATAGATTTTCATACACATATTCTTCCGTTGGACCTCCCCGACTTAACCGGTAAATTTGGTCAGGGACGCTGGCCGGTACTAGAGCGGAAATGTTCTTGCGGGGCGGATATCATGGTAAGCGGAAAGCTGTTCAGGAAAGTGACTGACCAGGTATGGGACCCGGAAAAACGCATTCAGGATATGGATGCCGAAGGAGTCGATATGCAGGTGCTCTCACCGGTGCCAGTGACATTTTCATACTGGGCGCCAATTGACCAGGCGCTATATATGTCCCAGTTCCAGAATGATTTCATTGCTGAGACTGTGAACAGGCATCCTGACAGGTTCATCGGTCTCGGTACTGTACCGCTTCAGGATTTGAAAGTGGCAATTGGTGAAATGGAACGTTGTAAATTTGAGCTTGGCCTGGCGGGAATCGAAATCGGTACTAACGTAAACGGAGAAAATCTGGATTCACCTGTTTTATTGGAATTCTTCCAAATGGCTGAAAAATGGAATGTCCCACTGTTTATACATCCATGGGAGACAATGGCAAAAGACCGAACGGAACGGCATAACCTCATGTATACAGTGGCGATGCCGAGTGAAACGGCATTGGCGGCAGCAAGCATTGCATGGAGCGGCGTCATGGAAAAGTTCCCGGATCTGAAAATCTGTTTTGCACATGGCGGGGGCTCATTTCCATATATTTTACCGCGGATCGATCAGGGGTGGGAAGTATGGCCTGAATTAAGAAAAACATCAATGCCACCAAGCCATTATGCACAAAAGTTTTATTTTGATTCCCTGAACTATGATACCCGGAATATTCAGTATCTGATTGACCGTTTTGGATATAAGAAAGTGCTGATGGGTTCCGACTATCCATTTTTATTGAGAGAAAAGCCTCCAGGTCAAGTGATTGATGACACTCTAAATCTTTCAGATGAAGTGAAAGCGAATCTTCTTGGTCGAAATGCATTGAGGTTTTTAAATTTGGAATCGCGAGGGGAGAAGCATGGAAAAACAGATTAAAGCGCCAGAACAAGTCCTTGAGGAACTTGGGATCATGCTAGAGCCGCCAAGGGAAGCGGTCGGCAACTACGTCAGCCACGTCCGGGTGGGAAATTTGATTTTCACATCCGGACAAGGTGTTGATGATTTCCACGGCAAGCTTGGCAAAGAGCTGACGGAAGAAGAAGGATATCAGGCAGCGAGGCAGTCCATGATTAATATTCTGAGGGTGCTTAAGGATGAGCTTGGAGATCTATCCAGAGTGAAGAAGGTAATCAAAATTCTCGGAATGGTAAATTCAACAGAAAATTTCACAGGACAGCCTAAAGTATTGAATGGTGCATCAGATCTGCTTGTTGCCGTTTTTGGAGAGAGGGGCAGACATGCCCGGTCAGCGGTGGGGATGGCCCAGCTTCCAAATAACACTGCAATTGAAATTGAAATGATTGTGGAAATACAAGATTGAGGCACTTGATTACTAAGCCAGCGTCTCAATAAAAGGAGAGGGATGTTTCATGCAAGCAGCAAAAGCTAGTATAAATACAGCTAAATCAATAGATTGCCGGCACTTTATTAATGGGGAATTCCTGAATCCAAATCTATCCAAGACTTTTGACAATATCAATCCCGCAACGGAAGAAAAACTTGGATGGGTTGCAGAAGGAGGTAAAGAGGAGGTGAATCAGGCTGTTTCTGCAGCAAGACGTGCGCTTAAAGGTCCTTGGAAATCTTTTACCGATAATGAACGCTCTGCGCTTCTAAGGCGTATCGGCGATCTCATTTTGGAAAAGAAGGAAGAACTGACAATGTTGGAAACCCTTGATACAGGGAAACCATATAGCCTTGCACTTGAAATGGACATCAAGCGTTCAGCTCACAATTTTCACT
The DNA here is from genome assembly GCF_044762725.1 of Peribacillus sp. NPDC096447. Taxonomy (NCBI): domain Bacteria; kingdom Bacillati; phylum Bacillota; class Bacilli; order Caryophanales; family Bacillaceae; genus Peribacillus; species Peribacillus sp. NPDC096447. The sequence goes on along the minus strand of NZ_JBIWEV010000003.1, from coordinate 272,001 downwards.
TTTTTGCGGACTATATCACTGCACTTGGTAATGAATCCTACAATCAGAACAATCTTGCACTTCATTATTCTATTAGGCGGTCCGTAGGGGTGGTAGGAATGATTAATCCGTGGAATTTACCTTTGCTATTGTTGACGTGGAAATTGGCACCGTGCCTGGCAGCTGGCAATACAGCGGTTATGAAACCAGCTGAACTGACACCGATGACAGCGACAAAGTTAATGGAAATATGCAAGGAAGCGGGGGTTCCCGATGGAGTTGTCAACCTTGTGCATGGATATGGTGTAAATTCAGCAGGAGCCGCTCTAAGTGAACATCCGGACGTCGATGCGATTACATTCACAGGGGAAACAAAAACGGGAACAGCGATCATGAAAGCTGCCGCGCCCACATTGAAAAAAATCTCTTTTGAACTGGGCGGGAAAAATCCGAATATTGTGTTTGCTGACTCGAATCTTGATGAAGTAATCGAAACGACATTGAAATCAAGCTTCATGAATCAAGGTGAAGTTTGTTTGTGCGGATCACGAATCTATGTTCAGCAAGGTTTGTATGACGAATTCCTTGAAAAGATGGTCGCGCGAACAAAAAAATTAAAAGTCGGTGATCCGTTTGATTCAGATACGGAAGTAGGAGCTGTAATAGGAAAAGAACATTATGACAAAGTGATGAGTTACATTGATTTGGCGAAAGAAGAAGGAGCGAGAATATTAACTGGAGGAAGAAGAGCAGGACAGTTTGAAAAAGGGTTTTTCATTGAACCGACAATCATTGCCGGAGTTACGCGTGAATCCCGTTGTGTACGGGAAGAAATTTTTGGTCCTGTGGTAACGGTCATGCCTTTCGAAACGGAAGAAGAGGCACTGGAGCATGCTAATGACACACATTACGGACTGGGGGCAACGATCTGGACCAATGATTTAAGGAGGGCGCATCGTGTCGCTTCTAAAATAGAAGCGGGCATTATCTGGGTGAATACCTGGTATTTACGTGATTTGCGTACCCCATTTGGGGGCATGAAACACAGCGGCATCGGCCGCGAAGGCGGGTCGCATAGTTTCGAATTTTACAGTGAATTGTCTAACGTCACGATTAAATTATAAAGAAGGAGGGAGGCATTCATGATCGTTAGTTTAACAGAATGGTCTGCCAGGTTTTTGAAAGCGGAAAAAACAGGCATAGGAATATCGGCCCCCACCAGTGAAATTCCGGATTTGGATGTGGAGGATGCCTATCAAATTCAACTTGAAACGATTCGAATGAAAACCCAGTCCGGTCTGGAAATATCAGGTAAGAAAATAGGCTTGACTTCCAAGGCTATGCAGGAGGTTCTGGGAGTGAATGAACCAGATTACGGACATTTACTTGATGCGATGGAAATAGAAAATAACGGCTGTATTTCGAGTTTGCGGTTAATCCAACCAAAAGTGGAGGCAGAAGTAGCTTTTATATTAAAGAAAGATTTACATGGCCCCAATATTACGGTTGATGATGTAATCGAAGCAACTGATTATGTGGTTGCTTCGATCGAAGTGGTTGATAGCCGGGTGAAGGATTGGGAGATCAAACTTGCAGACACTGTGGCGGATAATGCATCATCGGGCTTATATATTCTGGGGAATCGCAAAATTCATTTGAGTGAAATCGACCTCCCTTCCATTCGAATGAGACTATATAAAAATGGCGGACTCATTAACCAGGGAACAGGTGAAGCAGTACTTGGAAATCCAGCAACGTGCGTAGCCTGGCTAGCAAATGAACTGCATCGTTTCAAAGGTTCCTTGAAAGCGGGCGAAGTCATTTTATCCGGTGCATTATCCGCAGCAATCGAAGCGAAACCGGGTGACCATTTTTCTGCTGACTTTGGAGAAAAACTTGGAAAGGTATCGGTTAATTTTGAGTGAAAGGAGCCCAGCGGCCTTGAAAAAACTAAAAGTAGGCATTATAGGTTCAGGGAATATCGGCACGGACTTAATGATGAAAATTCATCGGTCGGATATTCTGGAAATGTCGGTGATGATTGGTATCGACACGGAATCGGAGGGTTTGAAGAAAGCTGGGATGCATGGACATCATGTCATTGCAAATGGCATGGATGGATTTTTGGAAAGGCCGGAGCTTGCAGATATTTTATTCGATGCCACATCTGCGAAGGCGCATGTTTTTCACTGCGAAGCCTTGAAAAGGATGAACAAGAAGCTGATAGACTTGACTCCTGCCGCAATCGGACCGTTCATTGTTCCTTCCGTGAATTTAAAAGAAAATTTGAATGAGGCGGTTGTTAACATGATCACATGCGGCGGTCAGGCGACAATCCCCATCGTTCATGCAATCAGTCAAGTGGCCCAGGTCGAATATGCCGAAATTATAGCGACAATTTCCAGCAAGAGTGCCGGTCCCGGAACCCGTGCAAATATTGATGAGTTCACACAAACGACGGCAAGGGCCCTGGAACAGGTGGGTGGAGCGAAAAAGGGGAAGGCTATTATTCTGCTGAATCCGGCAGAACCGCCACTCATCATGAGGGATACGATTCATTGTCTGCTTCAATCGGATTCCTTTGATATGAAAGCAATAACAGCGTCCATAAATAAGATGGCGGAAAAAGTTTCTGAATATGTTCCAGGATACCGCCTGAAGACAGAGCCGATATTCGATGGGAAACAAATAACAGTCCTTCTGGAAGTGAAAGGGTTAGGAGATTTTCTCCCCGTATATGCAGGTAATTTGGATATAATGACGGCTTCAGCTGTAAAAGTAGGGGAAGAGATCGCTAAATGCCAATTCGAACACTATGTTTGAAAAAGATAATCGGAACTGTAAAGGTGGGGTTCATTTGCGTAAAGATGTATTGGTGACTGAAGTTGCATTGCGGGATGGGAGCCATGTAGTTGCACATCAATTCACCATCGATCAAGTAAAGAACATGACTGGGAAACTTAGTGCTGCGGGTGTCCCTTATATTGAAGTGTCTCATGGAGATGGACTGGGCGGATCATCCTTACAATATGGTTTTTCAAAAGTGAATGATATTGAATTGGTGGAAGCCGCTGTTGAAGCTGCTGGCCAATCGGTTATTTCAGTACTTTTAATCCCTGGTATAGGGACAATCGACCAATTAAGAGAAGCCGCTCACGTTGGGGCGAAAATGGCGCGGATTGCAACCCATGTAACGGAGGCGGACGTCTCAAAGCAACATCTGGAAGCAGCGAAACATCTCGGTATGGAAGCAATCGGGTTTTTAATGATGTCTCACATGGCATCTCCGGAAAAACTACTTGAGCAAGCCACTTTAATGGAATCCTATGGAGCTGATGCTGTGTATGTTGTTGATTCCGCCGGATCTTTTTTGCCCCAAGATGTGAAGGCGCGGATCAGTTTATTAAGATCAAAGCTTAAAATCGATATTGGTTTTCATGCTCACAATAACTTATCGCTCGCTGTGGCAAATTCACTTATGGCAATTGAAGAAGGGGCGAATAGAATCGATGGCAGCATCCGCTGTCTCGGTGCAGGTGCTGGCAATACCCAGACGGAAGTGCTTGTTGCCGTTCTGGATAGGATGGGTATCCGTACCGAAATTGACTTATATAAAATGCTTGATCTTTCGGAGGAAGTTGGAAATACAATCATGCCCAAGCCCCAGGAAATAACAGACTCTAGTTTAATCATGGGTTATAGTGGCGTGTACTCCAGCTTTTTATTGCATGCAAATAAAGCGGCGAAAAAGTATGGAGTTGACGCCCGGGATATTTTGTTGGAGCTTGGTCGACAAAAAGTGGTTGGTGGTCAGGAAGATACCATAATTGAAGTAGCTAAGCAAATGGCGTTTCAGAAAGAAGGGACTTTAAGATGAAACTAGATCAACTGGCAAAACGGGTTGCCGAATCGCAAAAAAACGGTCGTGAAATGGATAAGCTTACATTATCCAATCCTGAACTAACAGTAAATCAAGCGTATGAAATCCAGAAGTTGAGCATAAATGAGACACTTACTGGTGATAACAGATTCATCGGATGGAAGATGGGCTTGACGAGCAAAGCCAAACAACAGCAAGTAGGGGTAGAGGAAGCAATCTATGGCAGGTTGACATCTGGCATGGAGCTAACTAAACCAGTATTAAAAGTTGGGGAACTCATTCATCCGAGAGTGGAACCTGAATTTGCTTTTTTGTTCAAGGAAGAACTGAAAGGTGCAAATATTACGGCGAAAGATGTCTGGCCGGCTGTAGAATGTGTATTTCTTGCTCTGGAAGTTATTGATAGCCGTTATAAAAATTTTTCTTTTACACTTACCGATGTAGTAGCGGATAACGCATCCTCAGCAAAAATCCTGCTTAGCAATCAAGCTTATTCACCGTATCACACGGACTGGGCTCAAGCAGAAGTTACGCTTTATCAAAATGGTGAAATGCAAAAGAGGGGTCGCGGTGAAGCTGTGCTCGATCACCCGATTCATTCAATTGTGGAACTTGTAAAAATGATTAGCCGGGAAGGACTTTCCATTCAGGCTGGAATGATTGTTTTAGTAGGCGGAATTACAGATGCCGTATCCATACAGGCAAGTGATGAAATAATAGCAGATTACGGTGAACTAGGGAAACTGACATTACATGTTATAGCGTGAAATATGGCAAAGAGGAGGGAATTAATTGCGTGAAGTCAATGCTTCGGAAGTTGTAGGTAATAGTAGATTTGGCCGTTTTCATATAATGGTCTTCATGTGGTGTTTGTTCGCAATTACCTTCGATGGATTTGATATAGCCATGTACGGAGTAGGTTTGCCTTTGATGATGGAGGAATGGAACTTGACGCCAGTCGAAGCTGGCGGAATAGCAAGTTACTCATTGTTCGGAATGATGGTGGGGGCACTCATTTTTGCACCTCTGGCGGATAAAATAGGGAGAAAAAAAGTGCTTGCCATTTGTATATGTCTATTCAGTGTTTTTACATTACTTTCAAGTTTTGCCCCGCATCCTGCCTTTTTCTCGGTTATGCGATTTATAGCAGCCTTGGGAATGGGAGGATTAATGCCAAACGTCATCTCCTTAATGGCGGAATACTCACCCAAAAAGAATAAGGTGCTCATTGTAACCGCTATGTACTGCGGTTATTCTATCGGAAGCATACTCGCTTCTTTAATTGGAATGTATGTGATGGAACAAATGAGTTGGAGGGTTTTGTATTGGATAGGGGCGCTTCCCTTGCTGGCACTGCCATTCTTCATGAAGCAATTTCCTGAATCGCTTTCCTATTATGTTATTCGAAAACAAGGAGATAAGCTAGCTGGAATCCTGAATCGCATTGACCCAGACGGCGACTATAAAGAGTCGGATGATTATGAGTTTGCCAAAGTCCAAGAAAGGGCAAAGGGCTTTCCAGTCAAGAAACTCTTTGAAAATAAGCGTACTCTTAGCACATTTGCGTTTTGGGTAGCTGCCTTTAATTGTTTACTTATGGTATACGGACTCAATACATGGTTACCCAAAATCATGCAGCAGTCCGGATACGGCCTTTCATCCAGTTTATCTTTCAATCTTATATCGGGAATAGGACAAATTGGCGGATCGATAATTGGAGGGTACTTAGTTGGGAAAATAGGCCATAGAAGAGTACTTTTATCCCTCTGTGCCATGGGTACTGTTTGTTTTGTCATATTAGGTTTGACCTCAAATGAAGTAGCATTATATATTCTGATCGCTTTTGGAGGTGCCTGTACAGTCGGCACGATGAATTTGGCCAATACGTATATATCCGAGTATTATCCGCGGGAGATAAGGTCCACCGGGATAGGTTGGGCCTTGGCTTTTGGTAGAATGGGAGCGATTGTTGCCCCAACATTAATAGGATTACTGCTGGCTGCAAACTATTCACCACAAAATGCATTCATGGCCTTCACGGTTCCGAGCATAATGGCTGCCTTGGCGTTACTCGTTGTGAAAGAGAGGTATGGCAGCTATGATAAACTACAGGTTGAGGGAAATATAAAACTAAAAGCAACGTCGAATGTATAATATTGTTTTTTAGTAGATGGCCTATATGTCAGCGGACAGTCATGCAACTGTTCCCTGACATATAGGCCATTTTTTAGAGAATAATAGAATTCACGAGTAAAACAGCTAAATTCACGAGTAAACCAGTTGAATTCACGAGTAAAACACCTAAATTCACGAGTAAACCGGCCAAACTCATAACTAAAGCGGCTAAACTCATTAGTAAAGCAGCAGAAATCCCAAGTAAACATCAATTTCACGAGTAAACCGGCCAAACTCACGAGTAAAGTAGCTAAATTCACGAGTGAATTACGTATTGAACATCATTGATTAAAGTGCCGTTAAACGCCGGGTAAATGGGGGTTTATGCAAGATTGAAAGGTTAGTAACCCTAAATCATTAAGTTGAAAACTTTCCGTAATACGTTTGACAATTGGATTTATCGTGTTAATATAAAGGCAAATGAAATTTGATATACAATTTGTACCACTAGGGGTGCTTTATAGGTGAAAGTTGATTTTTACCGCAGAAGCTGAGATTAAAGTATGACTTTAAGACCCTTAGAACCTGATCTGGTTTATACCAGCGTAGGGAAGTGGGGTCTGGAACAATACGTTTCTGTATTATTTCAAGTACAACCACTTTCTTTACGTTTAAGAAAGTGGTTTTTTGTTTGCAAAAAAAGGGGTGATAAAAGGTTTTTTTCCGTAACATTTCTTGAAAAATATAAGTTGGAGGTAATGGACATGAAGTTTTCAGAGGAAATTCGTCAGGAAGCTGATCATATTTGGGAAGCTAGTTTTAATCACCCGTTTGTTGCAGGAATAGGTGATGGCACATTGCCATTGGAGAGTTTTCGTTTTTATGTCATGCAAGATGCCTATTATTTATCTCATTTTGCTAGAGTTCAAGCTTTAGGGGCAGTCAAAGCTACAGATTTACATACAACAAGCAGGCTTGCCGGCCATGCACAAGGAACATATGAAGCGGAGTTGAAGCTTCATGAGAATTTTTCCGAGAGATTAGGCATCACAAAAGAAGAACGGGATAATTTCAAACCTGCCCCGACTGCTTATGCTTATACTTCCCATATGTATCGTGCGGCATATTCGGGACATTTAGGAGATGTTATTGCAGCTATCTTGCCGTGTTACTGGCTGTATTATGAAATAGGTGAAAGACTGCAAGGATGCATGCCGGAAGAGCCGATTTATCAAGAATGGATAGCGGCTTACGGAGGAGAGTGGTTCCGCACTTTGGTGGAAGAACAAATTGCGAGGCTTGATGAGATTGCTGAAAAAGTGACAGACGAAGATAAGGAAAGAATGAAAGAGCATTTTATCCTCAGCAGCCAATATGAATACTCATTTTGGGAAATGGCTTATCGTTTAGAGACATGGCCTGTACATAAGGAAACTCTAGAAGTATAAAGGGGAATGAAACAATGAAAAAAGGATTGAAATTAACGGACATATTGGTCACGATCGTGATTGCGGTAGCATTTGGAATCGTTTATATTCTTTGGGGTTCGATTTATTATTCCGTTAAACCGTTAGGATTACATCTGGATCAACTTATTTATGGAATGTGGTTTATAGCTGGCCCCGTCGCCTTTTTAATTTTACGGAAACCGGGTGTGGCACTTTTGGCGGAGATAGCTGCAGCTTCCGGGGAGTTCTTTCTTGGTTCACCATGGGGGCTGACCGTACTGTTATATGGGGTGGTACAAGGTTTGTTCGCGGAACTGGTGTTCATGGCGTTCAAATATAAAAAATTCAATTTGCCGGTGGCCGTTTTAGCTGCGATAGCTTCCTGCCTGGCATCAGTTATCATGGATTTTGCATACGGGGAAATAGGTGCGCTTTCAACTTGGAATCTATCGCTATTCATGATAGCGAGGTTTGTGGGTTCCATATTCTTTGCAGGTGTGACCGCTTATTATCTAGTTAAAGTCCTGGAAGCAACAGGAGTAACTAATCTTGTGCGTCCGGTTTCAAATAAAGATTATGCAGAACTGGATCAAAAGTAGAGGTTGAGGGCCATGGAACCAATCGTTTCTGTTGAAAAGTTAAGAATGAAATTTCCCGGTGATGAATCTTTGATATTCAAGGACCTATCACTATCGTTTGATCAAGGAGAAAAAGTGCTATTGTTAGGACCGTCAGGATGTGGTAAGTCGACTCTTTTACAAGTGTTAAGCGGATTGATTCCGAATTCCATCGAAGTACCGATGAAAACGGAGAAATTGAAATGCCCTTCTTCATGGGGGTATGTTTTTCAAGATCCTGATAGTCAGTTTTGCATGCCATTTGCCGATGAGGAAATTGCCTTCGTCCTTGAGAATCTTTCCGTCCCTAAAGAAGAAATGAAAGAGAAGATTCAAAATCATTTCCGTAAAGTAGGATTGAACCTAGGCCATACAAGTATTGAAACATTATCAGGCGGGATGAAACAGCGTCTGGCAATCGCTTCAGTATTGGCCCTTGAACCAGAAGTGATATTTTTAGATGAACCAACCGCCATGCTTGATCCGGAAGGAACGGTAGAAATCTGGGAATTGTTGAAGGAAGTCGGACGAGACAAAACGGTTATTATCGTCGAGCACAAAATTGACCATGTTTTAGAATTCATCGAACGAATCGTGCTTTTTAACGATGATGGTCAAATCATAGCTGATGGTCCAAGAGACACCATTCTTTCACTGTATAAAAATGAAATGAAAGAACATGGAATTTGGTTCCCAGGTGTTTGGGATGAATATATACAGAAGTATGCACCGATTCGGGAACACCCATTTACAGATGATTCACCTCTTATGGATGTACAAGGCTTTAGCGGTTTTCGGAATAAAGAGGAAAAAATCAAGGTTGAAGAGCTGAAGGTACATTCAGGTGAATGGATTGTAATCAGGGGTGAAAATGGCGCGGGGAAGAGTACACTTTTGCATGCACTGATGCAGTTCATAAAAACGAATGGTAAGTATGAATTATTGGGAACACCCATTAAAAAGGTGAAAAATCCAACGGATCATATGACGTTTGTCTTTCAAAATCCTGAGTTTCAGTTCGTTGCAAATACTGTATATGAAGAGATTGCTTATTCATTGAGAATAGATAAAAGGCCGCAACAAGAAATAGATGAGAGAGTCCGCTCATTGCTTAAAGTGTTCCGCCTGGAGGCACATCGGGATAAACATCCGTTTCAATTATCAATGGGTCAAAAGCGTCGCTTAAGCGTAGCCGCCTCAATCGTAATAGACAAAAAAATCATTCTCCTGGATGAGCCAACCTTTGGCCAAGATTCGAAAAATACCTTTGCATTACTGGAATGGTTTGAGGAATATCGAAGACGCGGAATAACAGTGATCATGGTAACTCATGACGATCATATTTCAAAAAACTTTGCAACCAGGATCTGGACGGTTAAGGACGGAAACGTAATTAGTGATGAAAACTTTGCGCAATCAGGATTTGTGGATGCCAAAGTTAAAAGGAGTGTCATGTAGATGAATGTTTCAAATGCAGAAACATGGCTCCATAGAATTAATCCAAGCCTTAAACTTGGTGTACTGATTGTGTTATGCATCGTGGCGTTATTCATTCATGACCTGAATTATATGATGAATATCACCATTGGCGTATTACTTTTATTTTTGTTTTTTACCGGGCATTCGATAAAACGCATCTTACTTTTGTCGATTCCCTTTTGTTTCATTTTTATATCCACCTCTTCTGCAATGATATTATTCGGGCAAGGTGAGACGCTTTGGTTTGAGTGGGGCCTTATTTCGATTACGGAAGAAAGTTTCATGAGGGGATTACTGGTAGGCTTTCGAGCTTTGTTCTTTGCGATCCTTGGTTTAACTTTTTCCTTAACGACGAGACCAGTGAACTTGTTTTATTCGTTAATGCAGCAAGTTAAGCTTAAACCGAAATATGCCTATAGTTTCATGGCGGCATTAAGGCTGATTCCCATCATGATGGAGGAGTTCCAAACGATACGAAACGCGATGAAGGTACGCGGCTTCGAAAGGGGAAAAGGGATAAAAGCGTTATATTTTAAAATGAAAGCCTATTCCATCCCGTTGTTATCCGGAAGCATCAGACGTGCTCACCGAATCGCGGTTGCGATGGAAGCAAAGCGATTTACAGACACACGGGATCGAACATTCTATTATGAATTTGGGTTTTCAAAAAAGGACCATGGTTTCATTCTGTATTTTATCATCCTCTTGTTGGCCGGCTTTTATCTGTCGATTCAATTCCCGTTAGTTTCTATTTGATTTTATGAGATTGTAACTTTACTTGTTAGGAGTCCTTAGTATGAATGCACATGAATTGCATATTATTTCTACTGGGAAACAGCCAATTGAAAAGTTTGTGGAAATCGCTTCAAACATTCAGGAACATGTTGATTTCTTTTATCTAAGGGAAAAGCATATGAGTGCATCGGAACTTTATCGAGCAGTGACCCTACTACATGATAATAAGATTCCGCTTTCTAAGATCATCATTAATGACCGGGTGGATGTAGCTTGGGTACACAAAGTATTTGGTGTGCAATTGGCTTTTCATAGTTTAGATGCAGAAGTCGTAAAAGGAGCTTTTCCAGGGATGAATGTTGGCTGTTCGATCCATTCCATGGATGAAGCGAATGCCGCATTCCGCAAAGGGGCCGATTACGCGATATATGGACATGTTTTTGAAACGGATTCAAAAATCGGCCTTCCTCCTAGGGGAGTTGAGGAGCTTCATGCAATCTCCAGAAATGTCAATCTTCCGATAATTGCGATAGGCGGAATAACACCTTTCAATTGCCAAGTCGTGCTGGATGCGGGGGCACGTGGAATTGCGGTCATGTCAGGCGTCCTTGAAGCTGAAAATCCGATTGAAGCCGTTAAAGAATATTCGAAGTCTTTGGGAAAGGAGACATAAGATGAATTCCATATATGATGCAATCATTGTTGGGGGAGGAGTAATAGGTGGATCCATTGCTTTTCAATTAGCCAAACGAGGTAAAAAGGTCCTTTTATTGGAAAAAGATAGACTTGCCAGTAAAGCATCCAGTGCTGCAGCCGGGATGTTAGGGGCACAAGCCGAGTTAGATGCTGATAACCCGCTTTTTACATTGGCAAGCCGAAGCAGGGGGATGTTTCCTGCACTGTCGGAAGAATTAAAAGACATAAGTGGAATAGACATCGAATTAGTGAACAAGGGCATGTTTAAGGTGGCGCTAACGAATGATCAGGTAGCCGAGTTAAAGAACATGATCAGAGCCCAGCAAGATGCGGGACTTGAGGCTGAGTGGCTATCGACTGCCGAAATAAGGAAAACGGAACCGCTTCTATCGGATGAGATTAAGGGAGCCATGTTCATTCCGAAGGATGGACAAGTTTCAGCCACTAGGCTGTCGCTCGCTTTTACTGAATCTGCCGCTGCCCTTGGTGTAGATATAAAGGAATTTGTTCATGTCTCCGACTTAGTTACTGAAAACGGATGTGTAACGGGAGTGGTGACGAACATAGGTGCATTTTCAAGTGAAAATGTCATCGTGGCAGGTGGAGCTTGGAGTGCTTTCCTCCTTGAAAAATCTGGGATTAAACTCGACAGTTATCCTGTAAAGGGAGAGTGCCTTTCCGTCCTGACCGATCGTCCATTGCTTGAAAAAACGATCTTTTCACATGGCTGCTATCTTGTGCCCAAAGTTGGCGGAAGAATCATTGTCGGGGCAACGGTTAAAGCGAACACTTTCGATCAAAAGGTAAGTCTTGACGGGATTTCTACGTTAATAGAAAGAGCAACGCAATTGCTTCCGGCGATTAAAGGAACCGAATTGGAAAAGACATGGGCAGGTATACGCCCCCAAACCGGGGACGGCTTGCCGTACTTTGGTGAACATCCGGCATGCAAAGGACTTTTCATTGCAACGGGGCACTACAGGAATGGCATCCTGCTTTCTCCAATTACAGGTGTACTTATAGCAGATATTTTAGAAAGGAAGACAAATCCCGAATGGTCCGCTTTTCGATTGGATCGTTCGATACAGACCCTTTTTTCTTAATGGAGGTGGATGAATTGGAATTGATCATTAACGGCGAAAAAATACGGATTCCTGCCGATGAATCAACAGTTACAGGGCTTTTGCAACACTTTAATTTACATCAAAAAGTAGTGATTGTTGAATTGAATGATGAAATATTAGCAAAAGAAAGTTTAAGTGAAACACTTTTGTCAAATGGAGACAAGGTAGAGATTGTACATTTTGTAGGAGGCGGATGATATGTTAAAGATTGGTTCTTATGAATTTTCTTCAAGATTGTTATTAGGTACTGGAAAATATCCAAACTTCGATGTTCAAAAGCAATCAGTGGAGGTTTCGGAGACGGAAATATTAACATTTGCGGTCCGGAGAATGAACATTTTTGAAGCCAGTCAGCCAAATTTTTTAGAAAAGCTTGATTTGAAAAAATACACACTCCTTCCCAATACAGCAGGAGCTAAAACAGCCAAGGAAGCAGTGCGCATAGCCCATCTCGCAAAGGCATCTGGCTTATGTGACATGATTAAGGTAGAAGTCATTGGCTGCCAAAAAACACTGCTGCCTGATCCGATTGAAACATTGAAAGCTGCTGAAGAATTAGTGAAACTCGGATTCACCGTATTACCCTATACTTCGGATGATGTGTTGCTCGCTAAACGCCTGGAAGAAGTGGGATGCCATGCAATCATGCCTGGAGCTTCACCAATTGGCTCTGGTCAGGGCATTATAAACCCACTGAACTTACGATTCATCATGGAACAATCAGAGGTCCCAGTAATTGTTGATGCAGGGATTGGAACGCCCTCTGATGCGGCAATCGCCATGGAATTAGGGGCGGATGGCGTATTGCTTAACACTGCTGTTTCGGGAGCAAAAGATCCAGTCAAAATGGCGAAAGCAATGAAACTTGCCATTGAGGCAGGTCGATTAGGGTATGAAGCAGGAAGAATCGAAAAAAATGATTATGCGATAGCAAGCAGCCCAGTTGAAGGATTGAGCATTGGATGAATGAACGTTATTCACGTCAGGAACTTTTTGGCCCTATTGGAGCAGAAGGGCAATTGAAAATTCGCAAAAAACACGTTTTGGTGATTGGAGCGGGTGCTCTCGGTACAGGAACTGCGGAAGGTCTTGTACGAGCCGGAATTGGGAAACTCACCATTGTGGACAGAGATTATGTAGAGTGGAGCAACCTTCAAAGACAACAGCTTTATTGTGAAGATGATGCACAAAAAAGAATACCGAAAGCAGTGGCAGCGAAGAATCGTTTGAATGCGCTAAATTCGGACGTTATCGTAAATTCATATGTGGCGGATGTTTCGGTTGATGAATTGGCGAAGCTGGTTGAAGGCGTGGATTTAATATTGGATGCCACTGATAATTTCGACACCAGGATGCTTATTAACGATACTGCGCAAAAATATAAAATACCCTGGATTTACGGGGCCTGTGTAGGAAGTTATGGGATAAGTTACACGGTGATTCCAGAGGCGACCCCATGTTTGAATTGTTTGCTGGAAACGGTCCCAATGGGAGGACTGACATGTGATACGGCGGGAATCATCAGCCCTGCTGTTCAAACGGTCGTTGCTCATCAAATGGCGGAAGCTTTAAAAATCCTTGTCGAAGATCATGCATCGCTAAGAAACAAAATCGTATCATTTGATCTTTGGAAAAATGAACATTCATCCATAAATGTAGCGCAATTAAAAAAAGATACTTGTTTGTCATGTGGATCAAATCGAACGTATCCCCACCTCTCTTATTCAAATCGAACAAAAACAGCCGTTTTATGCGGAAGGGATTCTGTCCAGATTCGGCCGGCAATGAAGCTTGAACGAGACTTAGCGGAACTCGAAGAATATCTTCTCGCACAAGGTGGTAAGATCGTCAGGAATCCTTATTTACTTTCATTTACTATCGGAACCCATCGGTTGGTCGTTTTTAAAGATGGGCGGGCGTTGATTCATGGAACAAAAGATATTGCAGAGGCAAAAACATTATATCACCGTTATTTTGGCTGAAATGGACTGACACGGACTTGGAATTCACGTTTAAACCGAAAAAGGGTGCCAAAAAAAGATGCCCTTATAATAGGAAGGTATCGAACATTTTCCATGTGACTTATTTGCTGCACAAATATAAAACGAAAGCGGTGTCTGCCTTTTTGGGGCGGCACCGCTTTGTTATGGAACGATTATTTAAGCAGCTTACATATCATGACTGCTATTATGCTTCTGACGGGAGTGCTGTCTGTTTTTCACCTTATGAGAACCGCTTAACGGTGCAGGTTGACCTGGATTATTTCCTTTAGGAGCATTTTTTCGAATATCTTTACCATCGTTTTTGTTCATGTTCGATCCCTCCTATCTCTTAAGATAATCAGTCCGTGAAATTTTATTCACATACATATATTTGCAAACCTCGTACATGCTATGGATGGACACTATATTTAAGGAGCTGAACCCAAATGCAGGATAAACAAGATAAGCGAAGGACTTTCCAGGAAGCCCAGCAAAGTTATCAGCAAGTATTTGATGTATATTCATCCATTGAGAAGAACGCACCGAATTACGGAACGGAATTGAAACATGTGAAGCAGGAAGTGAACGAGGCCTATCAGCAAATACAATCTGCTTTAGTCACCGCTTCCGAACATCAGAAAGAACAATTGAAAAAATTCGAACAGGATATTCAGGCAATCGTCAATGAGGTGAATTCTGAGGACTATTGAGTGACAGGTTCTATCGTCATGAGTTTTGCGCGTTTTACTTTTGCGTTTCTTGAATTTAGAATGGAATAGGCTTTTTGAAAAATGCAGTACAACTGCCATTTCAAAAAGCCTATCCTGTTTAAAGCCTAGAAATTAGGGAAATCATTGGTTTTTCTTTCTTTTTTTATTGTTTTGCCTTTGCATTTCCGATAATGGCGGTTCATTTCCCAATTCATCATTGTATCCAGCTCCATTACCTTGCGCTTTTGCAGCATTCATACCCGGTATAACATGATTTGCCTTTTGTTTTGTCATTTCGACACCTCCACCCATAGAATGCGATAATGTCGAATGATTATGTATGAAGTACTAATATGTTTTGCTGGAATAATTTATCAGGCCATAAATAGGGGGATTTTCAAGAAAACTCATATCAGCAAGGCTTCCTAAATGCACTTTAATATGTGGGGGATTTTTTTCTATAAGAGAAACTTATCAAAAACAATAACTTTCTTGTTATTTACTTATACTCATTTCTATATTAGTATTAAGTTGAAGGAAGAGTTAGGATGGGAGAAGAGAGAGAAAATTCGACAAACTAACTTTTTTATTTATATTTATAGTAAACATGGTTTCAGTGAACCAGGTTTTACTTTTATGTGCAGAATACGTTCTGACAGTTTAATAGGGGGTAATATTCATGACGAAAAATGACGTATACCAAGCGCGTAAGTCCTTTGAAATTGAAGGGAAACGCTACAACTACTACAGCCTAGACGCTATTGAAAAAGCAGGGGATGGCAAAGTATCACGCCTTCCATATTCCATTAAAGTATTACTTGAAGCGGTACTTCGCCAAGTAGACGGAAGAGTAATCACTAAAGAACACGTTGCGAACCTTGCTAAATGGGGAACAAGCGAGCAACAAGATATAGATGTTCCGTTCAAGCCATCACGTGTAATCCTACAAGATTTCACTGGTGTTCCAGTTGTTGTTGATTTAGCTTCTTTACGTAATGCTTTCGCAGCTCTTGGTGGAGATCCTGACAAAATCAACCCGGAAATCCCGGTTGACCTTGTAATTGACCACTCTGTACAAGTTGATAAAGCAGGTACGATGGATTCCCTTGATGCCAATATGGATCTTGAATTCGAACGTAACGCAGAGCGTTACCAGTTCCTAAGCTGGGCTCAAAAATCATTCAACAACTATCGTGCAGTTCCACCGGCAACTGGTATCGTTCACCAAGTTAACCTAGAGTACCTTGCGAACGTTGTTCATGCTGTTGAAACTCCAAACGGCGACTTCGAAGTATTCCCTGATTCTGTTTTCGGTACAGATTCACATACTACAATGATCAACGGTATTGGTGTTCTTGGTTGGGGTGTCGGCGGTATCGAAGCAGAAGCAGGAATGCTTGGACAGCCATCTTACTTCCCAGTTCCAAAAGTGGTTGGTGTTAAACTGACTGGTCAACTTCCTAAAGGTACAACAGCTACTGACCTTGCATTGAAAGTAACACAAGTTCTTCGTGCACATGGCGTAGTTGGTAAATTCGTTGAGTTCTACGGCCCAGGAGTAGGATACCTTCCACTTGCTGACCGTGCAACAATCGCTAACATGGCTCCTGAATACGGTGCTACAGTTGGTTTCTTCCCTGTTGATGCAGAAGCTATCGATTACATGCGCTTAACAGGCCGTGATGAAAAACAAATTAAAGTGGTTGAATCATACTGCAAAGAAAATGGTTTGTTCTACTCTCCTGAAAACGAAGATCCAGCATACAATGATGTTGTGGAAATCGACCTTTCAGCAATTGAACCAAACCTTTCAGGCCCTAAACGCCCGCAAGATTTGATTCCACTTTCTCAAATGAAAAAATCTTTCCATGACGCGATCAATGCACCTATGGGCAACCAAGGTTTTGGCATGGACAATTCTGAATTGGATAAAGAAGTAACTGTTAAATTTGCCGATGGCAAAGAAACGGTAATGAAAACAGGTGCGATTGCAATTGCTGCAATCACAAGCTGTACGAACACTTCTAACCCGTACGTAATGCTTGGAGCAGGTCTTATTGCTAAAAAAGCAGTTGAAAAAGGCTTGACTGTTCCGGATTATGTAAAAACATCATTGGCACCAGGTTCTAAAGTTGTTACTGGTTACCTTCGTGATGCAGGTCTTCAACCATACCTTGATCAATTAGGATTCAACGTAGTTGGTTACGGCTGTACAACATGTATCGGTAACTCAGGTCCATTGGCTGACGAAATCGAAGCAGCAGTTGCTGAAGCAGATCTTCTAGTAACTTCAGTACTTTCTGGTAACCGTAACTTTGAAGGCCGTATTCATCCACTAGTGAAAGCAAACTATCTTGCTTCTCCAACTTTGGTTGTTGCATATGCACTTGCTGGTACTGTGGACTTCGATCTTAACAATGATTCACTTGGTAAAGACAAAGATGGTAACGATGTATATCTTGCTGATATCTGGCCATCACAAGAAGAAGTTAACGCTGCTGTTAAAGCAACAGTTACACCGGAATTATTCCGTAAAGAATATGAAACAGTATTCAACGATAACAAACGTTGGAATGAAATCCAAACAAGCAACGAAGCGATTTATGCTTTCGATTCTAAATCAACATACATTCAAAATCCTCCATTCTTTGAAGGATTATCACCAGAACCGGGTTCAGTTAACCCACTTTCCGGCTTGCGTGTAGTTGGTAAATTCGGTGACTCAGTTACAACTGACCACATTTCTCCTGCAGGTGCAATCGGTAAAGATACACCAGCTGGTATCTATCTTCGTGAAAACGGTGTGAAACCGCGTGACTTTAACTCTTACGGTTCTCGTCGTGGTAACCATGAAGCGATGATGCGCGGAACGTTCGCGAACATCCGTATCCGTAACCAAGTTGCTCCAGGTACAGAAGGTGGATACACAACTTACTGGCCAACAGGCGATGTAATGGCTATCTATGATGCTTGTATGAAATACAAAGCTGATGGAACAGGTCTTGCAGTCATCGCTGGTAAAGACTATGGTATGGGAAGCTCTCGTGACTGGGCTGCGAAAGGTACTAACCTTCTTGGCATCAAAACAGTCATCGCTGAAAGCTTTGAACGTATTCACCGTTCAAACCTTGCATTAATGGGTGTTCTTCCACTTCAATTCAAAGAAGGCGAAAACGCTGAAACGCTTGGATTGACTGGTAAAGAAGCGATCGCAGTTAAAATCGACGAAACAGTTAAACCGCGTGATATCGTAACAGTTACAGCTACTGATGAAGCTGGAAACGTAAAAGAATTTGATGTACTTGTTCGTTTCGATTCCGAAATCGAAATCGACTACTACCGTCACGGTGGTATCCTTCAAATGGTATTACGTAATAAATTAAAAGGCTAATTTCAGCTTTTAGGAAGCGGTAAACCTACTATCAGGTTTACCGCTTTTTTTGTGTCAAGTTTATGAAACAATGTGATATATGATATTATTTAAAGGAATTGCACTTTTCCGAATATCCTTTTATTGTTAAGATGGAATAGGGAAGTTGTTCTATTTCTGGTAATGGACTAATATTTTTATTGTAATGGGACTAGGGGGACGAGTATGCTTAAAAAAATTATTGCTTCAGTGGCCTTACTATCACTTATTACTGTAGCGATCGTGCAGGCGATGGATAATGACTCAAAGGAAAATGACGAAAAAGATGCTTTAGGCGGATTGAAAATAGGAGCTAAAGCACCGAATTTCTCCTTGAAAACTTTGGATGGGAAACAAGTTGAATTATCGGATTACAAGGGCAAAAAGGTAATGCTGAATTTTTGGGCAACGTGGTGTCCGCCTTGCAAGAAAGAAATGCCTGATATGGAGAAATATACACAGCAAGCGGGTGATGATGTCGTCGTACTTGCCGTCAATATTGACCCTGAAAATGATGTACAAGCATTTGTAGAGGATAATGGAATTACTTTTACCATACCGCTGGACAGTCAAAGTGCCAAAAATCCAGTGAATGAGCGCTACAAGATTCTTAGCATACCGACAACTTACTTCATCGACAAAGAAGGCATCATCAGGAATAAGGTAATTTCAGCCATGCAATTAAAAGATATGGAACGAAATATAAATAGTATGCAGTAGGGGAACTTTATGTAGTTAGCGAAACTCCTGCCAACCGGGCTAGATGCTTAGGGCTAGGAGGCTTGGCGGCAGTCGGAGGGCGATTTCTGAAAACAAGGAATGTTTTTGATTACAGTCTGACGGAACCTTTATGAGGTTCCGTTTTATTGTATGTTAACAAAGTTGTCAAAATTTAATGGAAAAATCTAAAAATTTAAAAAATTATAGTTAATGTTCATGGAAAAAGGGTTAAAGTATAGAGAGCGGAAAAATGGAATTTTAATCAGATTAAAAATCTGATAATTATGACAATTAAAGGGATGTAAACCATATAGTCATAATTTTACGTTAATTTGGCAATACTGAAAATTATATTAAAATAAGTAGGTGAAAAGCATGAAAAAAAGAAAAAGGACATTTGAAGAATTAATTAAAGAAAACAAAAGGGAATTATTGATGGACGTTAAGCAAATGGAAAGACTTGAGGAACGTCTTGAAAAAAAACATATGCAAAAGGCTGAATAGGTTTTGCTTAAAAAGAGCCAGTGCCATGAAGGTCCCTTCAAGGTGCTGGTTTTTTTTTATGGCTTTTTCAAAAACTGGCATTCATGAATTTCCTCTTTTTTATCCATGATAAGAGAAGGAGGCGATAAAATGGGTAATCCAAAAAAAGATTCCAAACACTTTAGACCGAGCCATCTAGGGACACAACCAATAGCAGCAGGTGGGAATAACGGTAAGAAAATGCAGGACAAATCCGGGAAACATCCTCAGGTCATTCAAACTAAAGGCGAGTAATCAAGGCTTAATAAAGTAATCGTAATAATATTATGTAAATAAAAAAACATGAGGTGAAATTAATGGGCACAAATAAGCACAATCCGGATAACCGTTTGGATAATGTTGAAAAAATTCAAGATGCAATAGAAAATACGGAAGAGAACATAATCGCAGCAAATGAAACGTTATCATTCTCTTCAGGCGAGGAAAAACAGGCAATTCAGGCTAAAAATGACCGAAGAAGAAAGAGCATTGATGGAATGAAGGAAGAAATGCAAGATGAGCAGGAAGCACGGGAAAGCGGTTATAGTAACGATAATATGTAAACGACTAGGTAAAGGGGAGAAAGAGGCGAGAAATCTTTCTCCTCTTTTATTTAGGTTCATTGAAGGGAAGCAGTCCAGATTAAGACAGCTTAAATGAAATTTGCACAATTGTTATGGTAAAATGTTTATTGCAATAGAAATGAAAGTGGGGAAACAAAATGTTCATAGCTGAAAACGAAATTGAAGTGCGGTATGCAGAGACAGATCAAATGGGTGTTGTTTACCATGCGAATTATTTTATATGGATGGAACTAGGCAGGACAAAATTGATAAATGATTTAGGATTTTATTATGCTGATATGGAAGCGGATGGCATCCTCTCACCTGTTATGGATATTCAGGCTTCGTATAAAACCCCCGTTAGATATGGTGATAAGGTAAAAGTTAAAACCTGGATTGAAAAATATGACGGCTTGCGGGTCATTTATGGGTATGAGATCGTTAACGGGAAAAATGAAGTGGTTGCTACAGGTCATTCTTCCCACGTTTGCGTTAAAAAGGAGAGCTTCCGCCCGATATCGATTAAACGCATGTATCCAGAATGGCATGAGGCCTATGAAAAAAATAAAAAACAGGATGAATTGATTTAATTACAATTATTGAGGTGATCAAAAAATGGCTTTTGGGATTAAACGTGTAGACGTCGTAGCCTGGAAGCAGAAAATCGATCAAGGCCAAATAGCTTTTTTAACTCATTATTGGCTGGATGACCG
The DNA here is from genome assembly GCF_044762725.1 of Peribacillus sp. NPDC096447. Lineage (NCBI taxonomy): Bacteria > Bacillati > Bacillota > Bacilli > Caryophanales > Bacillaceae > Peribacillus > Peribacillus sp. NPDC096447. The sequence goes on along the minus strand of NZ_JBIWEV010000003.1, from coordinate 251,309 downwards.
ATTTCCCGGTTGCAAGACGGTTACAAAAGTCGGATGCAAAGATTTACGGCGTTTATCGGAGTGGGGTAAGCAATACGGACTTAAAAAAGAGTGGATTCATCACAGGAAGGATGGCTATTCTCATTTCGATCTTTTAGGGGAAAAGCAAGCGGAAATTCTTAGTGCGGAAGATATTAAAGAGCGTCTGCTTGATTGAACAAGAAAAAACAGCGGTTACACCGCTGCTTTATTGTCAAGCATTCTTTTCATAGTGAAATTCAGGTTCAGTCAGTTTTTCATTAAAAGTAATAAGTAAATCGTGACCATCAAAGTACCATAAATCTTTTTCTTCTACATAAAAATTAATCTCATTCATAGTTGTTGCGGCTGCTGCAGCTTCAGGTTCTTCCTGCATGATACCTAATGAAAAGCCGCTTTGGACGGTACTATGCCCGCCATATCTTACATAAAAGCGCAAATGAGAGCCTTCTTGAAGCCCCAGCTCATCAATATACCACTTAGCTGCTTGATCGGAAATGGTCAGTTTCATACTCATTCTCCTTCCTAGAGGTTCGTTATTTAAGTATAAAGTAATTATGAAGTAGATGCGAATAATGTGCGTTCAAGAAAGGATATAACCCATGGATATTATTTATAATATTTGTTTCATAACTCGAAAAAAATTCGATGAAGTCGAAGTGTTGATGCTATTTCGCCAAAAGAATCCCAATAAGCATAAATGGAATGGTATAGGCGGGAAGATAGAACAAGGTGAAACCATCGATGAATCGATGGAACGCGAAATTTTTGAAGAAACTGGATTGAAAGTAAGGGGGATGACCTTTCGAGGAATCGTGACATGGAATCAAACGGGTGGAATGTATGTTTACAGAGCTGAAGATGCAGGGGGCGGGCTATCTGCCTGTGATGAAGGGGAACTTGCCTGGAAGCCATATCAATGGGTTATGGAGGCAAGTGATGTTGTGTCCAACATAAAGTATTACCTAAAAGATATATTACAGGATGAACCACCACAAGAATTTGTCTGTACCTATGAAAATGAACAATTAATATCAGTCAAAAAAAAGCCTTTGCCTGATTGGGCAAAAGAATTGACTTTCAATTGAAAAATGCCCATGTGCGGTTTTTTCGCTTTTTTTGATTCTAAGCTAAATATCACAAAGTAGCAGAAGAATATTAGGAATTTTGGTATTTTTAAGCAAGGTACTGAAATTATTTATTGTAATTTATGGAAAACGGAAATGGTGCTGTTTTCATTATTGGCTCAAAAGGATATTTATGGGTATGAGATCATCCAGCTCAATCAGTTAAGTGGGGGTTATTTACATTATAAAGAAGGCATGTTATATCCCGATTTATAAGGCAAGAGTATTTAATTAGTTACTGAGAGGATTCCATAGAGGATCGAAAAGGAAATACTCGACGAAATTGATTGCTCGGTTCTAATCCGTAAGATCGTTTCGCACATATATGAGTATTCACAAAAATAGCTGCAGATTCCTGCAGCTATTTTGTATTTCCTTTTTCTTTTGCTTCAGCCTCGGCAAGCTTTCTCAGCAAAACGGGTGTAGGCATATGCATGATTTGCTCTAAAGGCAAGTTTAGTGACTTGGATAACTTTAATGCGGTTTCCGGTGATATTTGCAATGGCTTCATGGCACTTTCTCCTATCGATATTTAATAGCTAGTTCCAGTGTAGACTCTGTTCTTCAATTATTCAATCCTTACTTGACCATTTATCCATTAAACGAAAAGCATATTATTCATTTCATGGGAAGTTAATGTAAAAGTATTATAGGTCCTTTTACCTTGACAAATGACTTGGGTTGAGGTCGAAATAAAAATATATGTAGTCTATATGAATTATTTTATTTATATGAATCTGATTCATTTTATTTTCGTTGGATACAAAGACTTATATAATATTGGTAGAATATCTTGGATCCGCTTTATCGTGAATTACAAAATCAGGGGGAGTGGGATATGGGGATCTTCATGAAAGCGAAGCCGAAAAAAGCAATCTGGTTTCAAAAAGCAAAAGAAACAGATGGCATATTGGATGTAAGCAGTGAACAGGTGAAACTGCAGGTGACTATCATCGATTTAACTGAATTCAAAGCTGATCCCCAGGTAGAGGGAGTTGTTGATGCTTTTATCAAACGATTCTGCAGGTTCCTGAATTGAAAGGGATAATCACTGAACACAGCACGGTGGGAAAATTGAGGAAAACGTTAATACCCATATGCTATCTTTATTCAATGGTGTGATTGACGATGAGTTTGTTGAATTGCGGAATAAGGTGGCGAAGACTCATTATCGAATTGGCCTACAGCCCCTGTGGTATTCATCTGGTTTTCAAAATGTTCAAAATTACTTGCAAAGAATTGTCTTTGATCAAACCAAGAATGAAGTGGAGCAGCAGGCATTAATATCAGCGATAGGAAAAATGCTCAATCTGGAACAGCAGTTAGTCCTTGAGGCATGCCGGTATCCTGAATAACACGGCAAATGAATTGTAAAATGGAAAATAGGCCCATCCATACGGGCCTATTTTCACTTGGATATGCGCATGTTATTACAACCACTTTACTTTCGGTTCAGTTTTATCGATAATCCGCTTGATGTTTGCGCGATGCCGGTAAAAAATGAAGATCGTTAATATACCGATTACAATAATGAGCGGCAAATCATCAGTATGAAACACTAAACTATAGATGAGAGCAAGTAGACAAGCAATCATGGAAGAAAGCGAGACATATTTGGATATGTATAAGGATATGAAGAATATAAAAATGGCAAAAACAAAAAACCATGGTTCGTATGCAAGAATGACACCAGCAGAAGTTGCCACAGCTTTACCGCCCCGAAAGTTTGCGAAAATGGGAAACATATGACCGATGACCGCAAAAACTCCGGCTAGCAATAAATTCATTTCGAGGCCAAGCATATACGGCAGTAAAGTTGCTAGGGTACCCTTAAGTATATCCATGATAGTAACGGTAAGCCCTGCCTTGACACCAAGTGTCCTGAAGGTATTTGTCCCGCCTAGATTCTTACTGCCATGCTCCCGGATGTCGATTTTGTAGAAAGCTTTACCGATTATTAAACCGGAAGGAATCGAACCGATCAGGTAGGCAGCCAGTATAGTGATAAATGTAAGCATTCTATTACCCTTTCTTTTAAGAAAAATCTTTTTTTTTTATCACGTTCAAGGGGCGATTGTTCCCTTTTTCAAAACTAAACGTGTAGAAATAGCCAAAAACAGCCTTAAAACACCTGTTAAGCTTCTCTTATTGTAACATTTTCGTGACAAAATGGTACGGCTGTCCAAAAAAAAATCCATTAAAAAAATGAATTTTCCTTGATGAACTTACATCTTTTGATATACGTTAAGTTCATGAAGGGTAAAAGGTTTAGGCTTCCTTATTTTCGTAAATATAAAATGAAGGATGCCTTCTTGTATAAATAGTTACAATACGTGGTAGTCTGTATGAACATAAAGAAAGTTAAGTGAGACATGCCTTTTCGAATCTTATTCTTTCTTGTATAATGGTTTTTCTTAATAATGGTAATAAACAGCTTTCCTCTGTAAAATACCTTTGTTAAGGAATACTCTTTATTCAAATATTACATTTTATTATAAAGGGGATTGAAAAGTATGATAGAAAATCCAAGCAGAGAAGAAATGGGAAAGATGTTGAAAAAATCGAAGCGCATCGCTGTCGTTGGTTTATCTAATAACCCTGAGCGTACTTCTTATATGGTATCGAAGGCCATGCAGGAAAGCGGTTATGAAATCATCCCGGTAAACCCTGCTGTATCGGAAGTGCTGGGTGTCAAGGCAGTTAAAGCCCTGAAAGATATTGAAGGGCACGTCGATATCGTCAATGTTTTCCGCCGTTCAGAGTTCCTACCGGAGATAGCCAAGGAATTTGCAGAAATCGATGCTGATATCTTTTGGGCGCAGCAAGGGTTGGAAAATGAAGAAGCCTATAATTTTTTGAAAGAAAAAGGATATACTGTCATCATGAATCGATGTATAAAAGTCGAACACGCCCTTACTAAGTAAAATGAAGAGCGGAACTTCCGCTCTTTTTTTTAAGGTGTGGCTGTATTTCGACCGAAAGAAAACCAAAAGGCAGGGCAAATTTAAGCCATGGACGCTTAATTTGATTAAAAATAGTAAAAGTATATTTGCCAAATGAAAATTTACCGCTACAATTAGAAAGGTAGCTATGATACGTTTTGTTCCACATAAATGTGCTAACGCTAATAAAAAGGGCAAAAAAACAGAACACTTGTTCTTTGTTCGTAAAAGTATTATACTTTTTATATGATATTAACGTATTAATGGATTTGTTAAGCTAGTGAGTCATTTCATTGCAGTATGATTTGGCCCGGAAATTGTGTTTTAGTAAGGAAAGGGGAATTTCTGTGGCAAAGAAAGTAAAAACAATCGAGTACAATGATGATGCAATTCAGGTACTGGAAGGACTCGAAGCGGTCAGAAAACGTCCCGGTATGTATATCGGCAGTACTGATGCACGCGGACTTCATCATTTAGTGTACGAGATTGTAGATAACTCCGTAGATGAGGCTTTAGCTGGATATGGAGACCAAATTAGTGTGAAAATACATAAAGATAACAGTGTAAGTGTGTCTGATAAAGGGCGCGGAATGCCTATTGGCATGCATAAATTAGGTAAACCGACGCCTGAAGTCATTTTGACGATTCTTCATGCTGGAGGTAAATTTGGACAAGGCGGATATAAAACGAGTGGAGGCCTTCATGGAGTCGGTGCTTCGGTCGTTAACGCGTTGTCTGAATGGCTTGTCGTGACGATCAAGAGGGACGGGTTCATTTACGAACAACGGTTTTTCAATGGCGGAAAGCCAGAAACCACACTGGAGAAAATTGGTAAAACCAATCAAGCCGGTACCAAGATCCACTTCAAGCCCGATCCAAAAATATTTTCGGTGACTACTTTTAATTATGAAATCCTATGTGAGCGTCTTCGCGAATCAGCCTTTCTTTTAAAAGGCATGAAGATAGAATTGACGGATGAACGTAACGACCATAATGAAGTTTTTCACTATGAAAATGGCATTGAAGCGTTTGTTGATTATTTAAATGAAGAAAAAGAGACCCTTCATAGTGTAGTCAGCTTAGAAGGGGAACAAAATGGTATAGAAGTCGAACTCGCCTTTCAATTCAACGATGGCTATTCAGAGAATATTTTAAGCTTTGTAAATAATGTTCGTACAAAAGATGGAGGCACCCATGAGATTGGCGCAAAAACAGCCATGACACGGGCATTTAATGATTATGCCAGAAAGATGGGGCTATTGAAGGAAAAAGATAAAAACCTCGAAGGTACCGATATACGTGAAGGCTTGTCTTCAATAATTTCAGTACGTATCCCTGAAGAACTTCTTCAATTCGAAGGACAAACCAAGAGCAAGCTTGGAACAAGTGAAGCCCGTTCTGCAGTCGATTCCATCGTATCAGAGCACTTAGCCTACTTTTTTGAAGAAGATCCGACCACGAGTACCCTATTGGTTAAAAAAGCGATTAAAGCGTTCCAAGCAAGGGAAGCGGCACGCAAGGCTCGTGAAGACGCAAGAAGCGGGAAGAAACGAAAAAAATCCGATGCCATCCTTTCTGGGAAATTAACACCAGCTCAATCGAAAAATCCCGAACGGAATGAACTGTATCTTGTAGAAGGGGACTCTGCAGGGGGATCAGCTAAACAAGGACGGGATCGCCGTTTCCAAGCAGTGCTGCCATTACGGGGTAAAGTTATCAATACGGAAAAGGCAAAACTTGCGGATATTTTTAAAAACGAGGAAATAAATACGATCATCCATGCAATCGGCGGAGGTGTCGGGGCGGAATTCAATACGCCGGACACTAACTATGATAAAGTGATTATCATGACTGATGCCGATACGGATGGAGCCCATATCCAAGTGCTGCTGCTGACATTCTTTTATCGCTATATGAAGCCGTTAATAGAGGCAGGAAAGGTTTACATTGCCTTGCCCCCTTTATATAAAGTGAGTAAAGGGACCGGGAAGAAAGAAGTCATTGAATATGTTTGGAGCGATGAAGAACTTCAGGGAGCGATAGACAAGGTGGGGAAAGGCTATATGATTCAGCGCTATAAAGGGCTGGGTGAGATGAATGCCGATCAATTATGGGATACCACCATGAACCCGGAAACAAGGACATTGATACGTGTGAAGATCGATGATGGTGCCCGTGCGGAAAGACGTGTGACAACGTTGATGGGAGATAAGGTTGAACCGCGTCGTAAGTGGATTGAAGCGAATGTCGCTTTTGGTCTCGAAGAGGAATCGAATATTTTAGATAATGAAAATATGTCGATTGAAGAGGAGGTCATTAACGATGGTATTTGAAGAAACGTTTCGAGATTTGCCGCTAGAAGAGGTAATTGGTGACCGCTTCGGGCGTTATAGTAAATATATCATCCAAGATCGGGCACTTCCAGATGCAAGGGACGGTTTAAAACCGGTGCAGCGCAGGATATTGTATGCGATGCATGTCGAAGGAAATACCCAGGAAAAAGGATTCAGGAAATCCGCAAAAACGGTCGGTAATGTAATTGGTAACTATCACCCTCATGGAGATTCATCCGTTTATGAGGCAATGGTTCGGATGAGCCAAGACTGGAAGTTGCGGAAGGTCATGGTCCAAATGCACGGAAACAACGGTAGTATTGATGGCGATCCGCCTGCTGCGATGCGGTATACGGAAGCAAGGCTTTCATCGATTGCCTCCGAGATGCTGCGGGATATTGAAAAAAGGACGGTCGATTTTGTACCGAACTTTGATGACACTTCAGAAGAGCCCATTGTATTGCCTGCAATGTTCCCTAACCTGCTTGTAAATGGCTCTACAGGAATTTCAGCAGGCTATGCCACTGAAATCCCGCCACATCAACTAGGTGAAGTCATTGATGCGGCCATTATGCGAATCGATAAGCCGGAAGCGACTGTCGCTGACTTAATGACGGTCATTAAAGGGCCGGATTTTCCTACTGGCGGTATCATTCAAGGCATTGAAGGCATTCGTAAGGCCTATGAAACAGGTAAAGGGAAAATAATCATTCGCGGGTTGGCGGAAGTGGAAACGATTCGGGGCGGCAAACAGCAAATCGTCATCACTGAAATCCCATATGAAGTCAATAAAGCCAACCTTGTTAAGAAAATGGATGAGTTCCGCCTAGACCGGAAAGTGGAAGGTATCGCCGAAGTAAGGGATGAAACCGACCGTACAGGACTGCGCATTGTCATCGAACTGAAAAAAGAAGCAGATGCAAATGGAGTTCTGCATTATTTATACAAAAATTCCGATCTCCAAATTGCATACAATTTCAATATGGTCGCGATTTACAAAAAACGGCCAACATTGATGAGCCTGCCAAAAATGCTCGATGCATATATCGAACACCGTAAAGAGGTAATCGTGAACCGTTCACGTTATGAGTTGCAAAAGGCACATGACCGGGCACATATCGTTGATGGTTTAGTGAAGGCTTTGTCCATATTAGATGAGGTCATCGCTGTTATCCGGGCATCTAAAGACAAACGGAATGCCAAAGATAACCTCATTGCTAAATTCGATTTTACAGAAGCGCAAGCTGAAGCCATTGTCTCCTTGCAGCTATACAGGCTGACAAATACGGATATTACAGCACTTGAAGCAGAGGCAGCGGAATTGAAAAACAAAATTGAGGAATTGACAAAGATTCTTGGCAGTGAAAAAGTTCTTCTTCAAGTAATTAAAAAAGAACTTCGATTCATTAAAAAGGGCTTTGATGACGGACGGCGTTCCAAAATCGAAAAAGAAATTGAAGAAATCAAAATCAATCTTGAAGTCTTGATTGCGAGTGAGGAAGTGATGGTGACCGTGACGAAAGAAGGCTATGTTAAACGGACTTCGTTACGATCTTATGCAGCATCAGGCGGTCTTGATTTTGGCATGAAGGATTCCGATCGCCTGCTCCAGAGGCTGGAGATGAATACAACGGATGTCTTGTTGCTGTTCACATCCAAAGGGAACTACCTCTATTGTCCAGTTCATCAGCTTCCAGATATTCGCTGGAAGGAAACCGGTCAGCATATTGCGAACATCATTCCAATCGACAGGGAAGAACAAATCATAAAAGCGATTCCAATCAAAGAGTTTGCCGTGCCGGAATTCTTAGTGTTCATCACGAAAAATGGTATGGTGAAAAAGACAGAATTAGCTTCCTATAAAGCCCAGCGTCATTCAAAACCGCTGGTTGGTGTCAATTTAAAAGGTGACGATGAACTTGTCGATGTCCATCATACCGATGGACAGGCTGACCTTTTCCTGGTCACCCATAACGGCTATGGTTTATGGTTTGATGAAGAAGAAGTAAGTGTTGTCGGTGTTCGGGCAGCAGGAGTCAAAGGGATTAATTTGAAAGAAGATGACTATGTCATTGGCGGAAAGGTTTTGGCCAAGGATAGTAAAGAATCTATCTTTATCGTTACACAGCGCGGGGCCATAAAGAAAATGAAATTAACCGAGTTTGAAAAAACGAGCCGGGCAAAACGCGGTGTCGTGGTCTTGAGGGAATTGAAATCGAATCCTCATAGGGTCATTGGATTTGATATCATTAACAAAACGGACAGTCTATTCATTCTTTCTGAAAAGGGAACCATTGAAACGATTCATGCCGCTTCATTAAAAAATCATGATCGATATACGAATGGATCATTTGTTTTTGATGAAACGGTCAGTGGAAAAGCGAAAGAATTATGGAAAATATCATTGGAAGATGACTCCGCCATAGAGCAGTGAATCATTTTTTAAAACGGGATGCTGATCTTGATCAGCATCCCGTTTTATTTTCAAATAATATCCTTCTTTAAGAAAAAATCCCCACATGCCCCGCACTACAAGTTGAGTCCTTTTACGAAAGTATCGCTAAATTCAAAAATGACTTCTTGAGTCAATTTTAAATCCTAGCATTTATGAACCTAATATTATTAAGGGCGCAGCAAATAATTCAATTTTGAATTTTACCATTGATTGAATCAGCGTAACATAACGATTTATTTTTGGCACACTCCTTGCATATTGTTTAGTATGACTTCTTTATTTTTTTGAATGAAGAAAGGGGAGGGCCAATGGATAGACCTTGGAAAAAACATATCCCGCAAGGAAATCCAAGCGAGATTGATATTCCTGACATGTCTTTGACGGAACTATTTTATCAATCAGTCGAACAATATTCGGATAAAACAGCGATTACGTTCAGGGAGCAGAGGTATACATATTCAGAGTTGGGGACGTTAGTGAAAAGATGTGCCCGCTTGCTTGCTGCTGAAGGGATTGGAAAGGGAGATCGAGTGGCTCTTATGCTTCCTAATTGTCCACAATATCCAATTGGTTTTTTTGGAACCCTTTTGAATGGAGCCATTATTGTCCAAGTCAATCCAATGTATAAGGCGAACGAATTAATGCATGTCCTGAAGGATTCAGGTGCAAGGCACATCATTGTACTAGACGATTTATTGCCAACAGTTGAAGCCGTCATAGCTCAAACCGATGTTGAAAAGGTATTGAGCGTGTCGCTGGAAAAGGGCAAATGTGAAATGACAAAAAAACTGCTATCAGTAACAGAAGCGGATTTCAGTGTGGAGATTGATCCTGCTAGAGATGTCGCCGTTCTCCAATATACAGGAGGAACGACAGGGCGTTCTAAAGGGGCGATGCTAACCCATCGTAATATCGTAGCCAATACGCTGCAGAGTGCAGCCACTTCAAGAATCAATACTCAAAAGGGTAAGGAAAGGGTACTTGGCGTTTCCCCATTATTTCATGTTTACGGCATGACTTCAGGGATGAACCTGACGTTTTATAATGGCGGGGAATTAATTCTTGTATCCAGGTTTGAGGTGACGGAGATCGTCGATATTATCAATAATCTTAAACCGACTATTTTTCCAGGGGTACCGACGATGTACATTGCTTTATTACAATATTACCAGTCCCATCCATTTGATTTGCATGCATTGAAATCTTGCGTTTCGGGTTCGTCACCATTGCCATTGAATGTATTGTCAAGGTTTAATGAATTGAGCGGGACAAAGATTGCAGAAGGCTATGGCCTATCCGAGGCGTCACCAGTCACGCACCGAAATCCAGTTAGCGGCCTGCAGAAACCCGGAAGTATCGGGATTCCGATACAAAATACGGATGCCGCCATAATTGACAGTATTACAGGGGAGCCTGCCCTCTTGGTTGATACACCAGGTGAATTGGTCATAAAGGGTCCACAGGTAATGAAAGGTTATTGGGGCATGCCTGAAGAGACGCGGCAGACGATTCAAAACGGATGGCTGCATACCGGTGATATGGCCAAGATGGATGAAGATGGCTTCTTTTACATTGTGGGACGGAAGAAAGAGATGATCATAGCAGGCGGATTCAATATATATCCAATTGAAATTGAAGATATATTATACAGCCATCCTAAGGTTCTGGAAGCTGCCGTCTTTGGCGTTCCCGATCAATATCGCGGTGAAACGGTACATGCAGTGGTAGTTCTAAAACCAAGTGAAAGAATAACTGAAAACGAATTGAAGGATTATTGCCGAAAGCAGCTCGCTGCCTTTAAAGTCCCAAAAGCAATCACATTTGAAAGTGAACTTCCGAAGACGGCAGTAGGTAAAATCTTAAAACGCAAACTTCAGGAAAAACATATTGCTTATTCGGATAATATATGAAAGCGTTAACAACCAATTCGGGAGATAGAGGGGAATGCAAATGGACTTTCGCTTAGATGAAGACATCCTGCTATTAAAAGAAAATATACGCCAGTTTATCGAAGAGCAAATCGATCCATTTTCCATGCAGATAGAGGATGAAGATCATATCCCGGAATCCATTATAAATTTATCGAAGGAAATCGGGCTATTCGGGCTTAGTATCCCGGAAAGGTATGGCGGGCTCGGAATCGGTATGGTGGGGAAATGCGCTTTATATGAGGAAATCGGCAAAACACATAATGGATATACCACTCTGATTGGGGCCCATACCGGCATAGGTACGGTAGGGATAGTCGAAATGGGCAATGAAATGCAAAAGGAAAAGTATCTACCAGATATGGCAAGCGGTAATAGAATTGGCGCTTTTGCTTTAACTGAGCCTGCAGCGGGGTCACATGCTACGAATCTCAAAATGACGGCAGTCAAAAATGGCGATAAATATATACTTAACGGGACTAAGCATTATATAACGAATGCTGATGTAGCAGATATTTTTACAGTTATGGCCGTAACGGACAAAGATAAAGGGGCAAAAGGAATCACCTCATTCATAGTAGAAAAGGATTTTCCGGGTTTTAGAGTTGGTAGCCTGGAAAGGAAGATGGGTCTTCGAGGCTCACATTCGGCCGAATTGGTTTTTGAAGATTGCGAGGTTCCTGCCGAAAATGTACTGGGGGACGTTGGACAAGGGTATGTAAATGCATTGAAGATCCTTGCAAATGGCCGGGCAGGCCTTGCTGCCCGTAATTTAGGGTCCTGTCAGTACTTGCTCGATCTATCTACTAAATATGCCACAGAACGTGAACAATTCAATGTCCCGATCATAGATCACCAAGCAGTATCCCATATGATTGCCGAGATGGCAATGGAAATAGAAGCACTTCGCTCATTCACATACCGGGTCGCATGGATGGTCGATCAGAAAGAAAAAATCATTAAAGAAGCGGCAATGCTAAAGTTGTATGGTTCGGAAGTATATAATCGTGTCGCTGATAAGGCCGTTCAGATTCATGGCGGTATGGGATACATGAAGGATTATCCAGTTGAACGTTTCTATCGGGATGCCCGAATCACTAGAATATATGAAGGCACGTCCGAAATCCAAAAAAATATCATTACCGGACAATTGAAGAGAAAGTATCAAAACTAGTCTAATTGGAAAGCGGAGGGGTTAAAATGGATTTACGACTATCAGATGAACAAAAAATGGTACAAAAAACAATACGCAAGTTCGTGGAAAATGAATTGATTCCCTTGGAAAATGAAGTGCTTCGCAATGAAATGGCAGGGAAACCTAGTTTACCAGAGGGGACATTGAAAGATTTACAGGAAAAAGCAAAAAAAGCTGGGTTTTGGGGGATCAATACCCCAGAGGAATTTGGCGGGGCTGACCTAGGGCAGCTTATGATGGCAATTGTCTTGATGGAAGTATCAAAAACGTTTGTACCATTCAGCTTTGGAGGTTCGGCTGATAACATACTTTATTATGCAAATGAAGAACAGAAGCAGAAATATCTGATCCCTACGATTAACGGTGAGAAAAAGTCCTGTTTTGCCATGACGGAGCCGGGGGCTGGGTCCGATACGCGAAATATTAAAATGACGGCAGTTAAAGAAGGGAACGAATGGGTGCTTAACGGTGAAAAAACTTTCATTACTGGAGGAAATGATGCCGATTTCGTCATGGTCATTGCTGTAACTGACAAAGAACGTCATCAAGCAACCGGAACGGAAGGGGTAACCTGTTTCATTGTTGACCGTGATATGGGCTGGAGATCAGAGTATATCAATACGATGGGAGAATGGGGACCGGCCGGTTTAGTTTTTGATAATGTCAGGGTACCCGAAGAAAACATTTTAGGGGAAGTTCATGGCGGTTATAAACTAGGCTTGGAATGGATTGGGTTTGCAAGATGGATCGTGGGCGCACGCGCTGTCGGTTCTGCAGAAAGATTGTTGCAAATGGCTATAGAATACGCTAAAGAACGAGTCACATTCGGTAAACCGATCGCGGAGCGCCAGGCCATCCAATGGCAGATAGCTGATTCGGCCGTAGAAATCGAAGCTGCAAGATGGCTTGTATTGAATGCGGCTTTTACACTTGATAATGGAGAAGACAATCGCCATTTAGCTTCAATGGCTAAACTTTATGGAGCCAATATGGGGAATCGGGTCGTTGATCGCGTATTGCAGATACACGGAGGCATGGGCTATACGAAGGAGCTTCCCATCGAGCGTTGGTACCGCGAGGCCAGGCTTTGGAGGATTTATGATGGTACAGATGAAATACAGCGTATGATCATTTCCCGAAATTTGATTAAGGGGCATGTTAAATTAGGACAATTTTTATAATGGATTAGGAGGAAATGATTATGACAGGGAGATTTTCAGGGAAAACGGCTTTAGTTACAGGTGGAAGCAGGGGGATTGGCCGGGCGATCGTCGAACTATTTGCAAGTGAAGGTGCAAACGTGGCGATTATCGATATCAACGAAGAGGTGTTGACATCAACAGGAAATGAATTAAGGGATAAGGGTTATACCATTTTTACCAAAGTGGCCAATGTGGTCAATTCCGAAGAGGTGGAAGCATCCATAAAAGAAATAGCAGATACATTCGGATCGCTTGATATTCTCGTGAATAATGCGGGGGTCATCCGGGATAATCTACTTTTCAAAATGACCGATTCAGATTGGCAGACGGTAATGGATGTGCATTTAAAAGGTACTTTCAATGCAGTACGTGCCGCCCAGAAGCATATGGTTGCAAATAAATACGGAAGGATCATCAATATATCTTCCACCTCGGCCCTCGGGAACCGCGGGCAGGCTAATTATTCAGCCGCTAAGGCCGGGCTTCAGGGGTTAACAAAAACACTGGCGATCGAACTTGGCAAATATGGGATAACGGCTAATTCGGTTGCACCTGGTTTTATCGAAACCGAAATGACGAAAGAAACAGCTAGGCGGGTGGGAGTGAGTTTTGAGCAATTCATCCAGGATAGGGCAAATAGTATTCCGGTTGCAAGAAGCGGTTTGCCAAGTGATATTGCTCATGCTGTTGCATTCTTTGCCGACGAAGCATCCTCATTCATTAGCGGGCAGGTTTTATATGTTGCGGGCGGTCCAAAAAATTAAGGAAAAGGCGGGATGTTATGTTCAACGAAAGTATTGGAAAACGATCCAACCCCGTTAAAAATATAGTTGAACGGGGAGCCGTTAAAAAATTCGCATTATCGATTGGTGATCCCCACCCGATTTTCATTGATGAAGAAATAGGCAGGCAATCAAGGTACGGAACGAATATCGCTCCACCAACTTTCCCAAGGGTCTTTGATTTTGGGACAATTGAAAGCTTAAATCTTCCAAATAAAGGGTTGATTCACGGTGAGCAGATATATCGCTATAACAGGCCGCTGAAGGTAGGGGAAGAAATCACCTGTTATACGGAAGTGAAAGACTATTACGAGAAAAAAGGAAAACAAGGGGAAATGGGATTTCTAGCCTTTAAAAATTATGGGACGGATGCAAATGGGGAAATTGTCTTCACTGCTGAACAGCTTGTCATTATAAATGAAACGATCAGAAGGATGGTGATGAGTAAGTGACGACATTAACCGAACTTCATATTGGTGACTCGTTACATTCAATCGAGCTTGCACCTGTAACGCGATTGGACCTCATTAAATATGCCGGTGCATCTGGTGATTACAATCCCATTCATACGATTGATGAGGAAGCAAAAAATGCTGGTCTTCCCGGTATCATCGCGCATGGAATGTGGACGATGGGAAACCTCGCAAAGCTTTTCAGTAATCTTTATGAAATTGGTTTTATCGAAGAATACAAGATTCGTTTCAAAGGTATGGTTTTCTTGAATGATGTCATAACTCTTCAAGCGGATCTAAAAGAAAAAAATGGGGATAGATATTTTTTCAACGTTGCGGCCACTAACCAGTCAGGTAAGGAAGCGATCAGTGGAGAGGTTATTTTTAAGACTTACTGAGGGAAAGTAGTGATGAAAATTATTTCATCACTACTTTTTTTGGAGCGAAATTCGACAATTTTAAAGGAGATTCGAAAATTATCCAGAATTGTACTTAAAAAGAATTCTTTTTGCGGCGGTGAATAGTAATGAATCAAGTGAAACAGGATTCTCGGATTAATTTGCTTAAAGAGTCGACCTTTCCTGCACTAGTCGTGGATTCTGCAAATCGGATAAGGGAATGGGGCAACTATTTTAATCAATCGTTAAGTCAAGATGGCAATAATACACTAACCGAACAATTCGATGAGTGGCAATTTCTCGATAATAAAAGGCTTGCAGCTGCAAGGCTGCATGATAAGCGGTATTTATTTTTATTAATGAAACAAATGGATGCTGACAATATTCTATATATAGGCAGTGAAACAGAATTTTTGGACGATTTATTGATTGATGCGCATGAAACGGATAAATTGAATCGCGCACTGGATGCCATTATAGAAAATTCCTATGATGGAATATACATCACCGATCAAGATGGAATCACGCTTTATACCAATTCGGCAATTGAACGGATCACTGGCATACCAAAAGAGTATTATATCGGCAAATCGGTGGACCAATTGATTAAACGCGGCATACTTAATGCTTCGGTGACGCATAAGGTAGTTAAGCTGAGACGAACGGTATCTGTCGTACAGGATAATTTTGCTGGAAAGGAAACATTGATTACAGGAAGTCCCGTTTTTAATGCAGAAGGGGAAATAGAGCAAGTCGTTACGAATATAAGGGATTTATCCGATTTAAATGAACTGATGCACGAGTTGACGAAAGTTAATGAACTGAATAATCAATATAAGCAGGAAATTGAAAAACTGCGGAAGATAACAAGCAAGGATGGAGTCGTATTTGTCAGTGATAAAATGAAAATGATTTATGAAATTGCTGAAAGAATATCGGATATTGATGCGACAGTACTCATTCTGGGAGAAACGGGTGTTGGAAAGGATGTCCTTGCCCGCAATATTTATAATCGGAGCATCCGATCTAAAAAAGGAGATTTCATCAAAATAAATTGTGGGGCAATTCCCGCTGATTTATTGGAATCCGAGCTCTTTGGATATGAAGGAGGGGCATTTACCGGAGCCAATCAAAAAGGCAAACCAGGGATGTTTGAGCTTGCAGAGAGTGGGATCTTATTCCTGGATGAAGTCGGTGAGCTTCCCCTGCAACTTCAAGTGAAGCTGCTTCGGGCCCTTCAGGAAAGGGAGATTCAAAGAATCGGTGGTACAAAGCCAAAGAAGATCGATGTTCGCATAATAGCAGCCACGAACCGAAATCTATCTGAAATGGTCAAATCTGGTGAGTTTCGTGAAGACCTCTTTTATAGGCTGAATGTCATTCCGATTACGATTCCTCCTCTACGGGAAAGAAGAGAGGATATCTTGGCATTGACTGACTTATTTTTAACAAAAGCTAACGAACAATATAAATTCTCAAAAGAAATAGATTCGCGGTTGAAGGAATATTTTTATCAACATGATTGGCCAGGAAATGTCCGTGAATTGATTAATATAGTGGAAAGGCTCGTCGTGCTGACGGATAATCAAATATTATCGATTAACGACCTTCCGGAAGAATATCAGCCGGAAAATCGGAATCAGCCGAACCTCAATGCTGCCCTAACTTTAAAGGAAGCGGTGGAAAGAGCCGAAAAGGAAATCTTGACGAAAGCGGCTCAAACCTACCAAACTACATATGAAATCGCAGAGGCCCTTGATTCCAGTCAGGCAACAATTGTGAGGAAACTTAAAAAATATCGATTAAAGGTCAGTGGAAAAGAATAGATAAGTATGAACAGCATCTCCATTGTTGGACACCATCCAACAATGGAGGGTGCTTTTTTTTTGACTTTTCGATAGGTGAAAAATTTCATGGGTTTAAGTACTTGAAGGGGGAAAATCATAAATTCATTATTAGTTTTAAGGTTGCATTTATGTGCATTATTACCTGCTATCGCATGAAATGATTGTTGTTGTGAAGGTTATTTTTGGTTCCATTTCATTTTATGTCTTCATTTAATTCTTTTATTGATTCAGAAATGATTTTTTCAGTCAATAGTGAATGACGGACATCCCGTATGGAATCGTTACTTTTGATTTTTACAATTCAATAATGAATTCACTGACTGGTGAATAGCCTTATTGTCGGTGAGTTAATGTTGGCACGGCACTTGCATTTATATACAGGAAATAATCTTCATACAGGAAATTAATCTACGTAATGGTTCTTTAGAGGTGTGGAAGGGGTGAACGACCAGACGATTACCATGGGTAAACCTTTATTAAAGAGAAGATGGAATCATTGGCTATCCCTAAAAACAGCATATGCTTGTCTGCACAATCGTACTGCCTAGATTTATTAGGCAGAAAGAGTGAGAACAAAAACGTGAGGTGCATGTACTGTAATAAGTGGTCATTATAAATGAAAGCGCTAACAACCAATCGAGTGTTTTTTTCGCTACACCTAAGCTATATCTGTAGGTGGAGAATATAGGGAAATAATACTTATTGTTCCTCCCCGGGAGGTTGAATTTGTGAGGAAAAAATTGGATGTGTTTTTCATCGCAGAGGTGTGCTTTCAAAATATGGACAGGATGGTGGGCCAGGGAATGAACAGCAAAGTGAAATTCAATAATTTTCAAGGAGGAAGTAAATGGAAATTTTGATCCAGCAGCTTTTTAATGGTTTGACGATTGGCAGCGTATATAGTCTTGTTGCCCTGGGATTGACGCTAGTATATGGAATATTGCATATCCCGAACTTTGCCCACGGTGCCCTATATATGTTGGGTGGATATATCACGTTATCAATGATGACCTTATATGGGGTCAATTACTGGATTGCCATGTTCGTATCCATTATCGTTGTTGGTTTGTTGGGAGTCCTTTTGGAACGTTTCGTGTTTCGCTTGTTAAGGGAGGCACCTCCATTGCACGATAAGATAGCGGCAATCGGAATTCTCCTTTTTCTTGAAGCCTTTGCCCAATTTGTCTGGGGTGCCGACTTCCATACAATGACTTCTCCATACGGCCAAGTGGTCAATATCATGGGCCTGACGTTCACACTTCAGCGATTATTGATCATCATATCAGCTATCGCAGTGATGGTTTTACTTTACCTTTTCCTAAAGAAAACTTATGCCGGCTCGACGATAATAGCGATGTCCCAAAGCCGTGAAGGTGCTTCATTAGTGGGAATCAACATTAATAAAGTCGCAATGCTTACCTTCATGATATCGGGTGGATTAGCAGCCATCGCTTCATCCCTTGCATCACCGATTAACCTTGTTTTTCCCGGCATGGGGCATTTAGTCATCCTAAAAGCATTCGTCATTATCATATTGGGCGGGATGGGGAGCATCCCGGGGGCGATCGTAGGCGGATATATCCTAGGTTTCAGTGAGAGCCTGGGCGCAACTTATATTTCAAATGATTATAAAGATATCATTGCATTCATTCTTTTAGTCGTAATATTAACCGTGAAACCAACAGGTCTTTTTGCCAAGGGGGAGAGGTAGCGTGAAGATATTAACGAAAAGAAATGGGATTATCGCTCTTATCATCTTTGCTTTTTCATTCCCCTTTATCGCTCAAAACGATTATTATCTCCATATGCTGACACTTTCGTTCATCTGGGCGATAGCTGTTTATGGAATCAATTTATTATCAGGATACACTGGATATCTCTCGCTTGCACATGCTGGATTTTTTGCGATTGGAGCATATTCACTTGGCCTCCTGACGGTAAAAGCGGAAATGAACTTTTGGCTGGCACTTGTATGTGCATGTTTAATCACATGTGCAATTGGGTTTTTAATCGGTTTGATCGCGCTGAGGACAAAGGAACACTTTTTCGCGATTTATACCCTATGTGTGGGTTACATCATATATCTGGTCATCGATAAATGGGAGGGACTTACAGAGGGGGTTAGGGGATTGATCGGTATCCCTGCTCCTGGGAATATAGGGCCGATCACATTCGATTCTGCAGCATCCCAATATTATCTAGTCCTCATTTTCCTGCTTGCAGTGATTTTAATCGTGTATCGAATTATACGCTCGTTGACCGGCAGGACGTATATGGCCATCAGGAACAGCGAGGACCTTGCACAAACCATTGGTATATCCACAATGAAGAATAAGTTAACCGCATTTGTCCTTTCCACATTCTTTGCAGGTTTGGCAGGTGCTTTGTATGCTTCATTCATTCGTTTCATTGGACCCGATATCGGATCAACTGCCATAATGTTCGATCTATTGATGTATTTATTGGTTGGTGGAATAGGGACACTTTCAGGTCCGTTGGTAGGAACATTATTGTTAGTAATCCTTTCGCAGAATCTGCAATTCCTTCAAGAATATCGAATGTTGATATTCGGGCCATTGCTTACGGTGATCATTATCTTTTATCCGCGCGGAATCGCAGGGGCGTTCTTTGATTGGCAAAGAAAGCGAAAAGATAATGAATTGTCCAGGGTGAGAAGCGAAATGCACATAAAAGTTGAGGAGGGATGAATTTGCTAATCGAAACGAAGAATTTGACAAAACGGTTTGGAGGATTGGCGGCCGTCAATAATGTGGATTTTACGATTGAAAAAGGTAGAATCAATGCAATAATCGGACCAAATGGTGCAGGAAAATCAACTTTTTTCAACTTGATCAGTGGCTTTCATCGACCAACTTCCGGGACGGTCCTTTTTAAGGGGATTGATATCACCAAACTTCCTGCCAATGAAATAGCGGGGCTCGGAATTTCAAGAACCTTTCAAACGACAAGCCTTTTTGATCAAACGACCGTGTTGGATAATGTCATTGTCGGTCATAGGCTGCGAACCAAATCCAATCTGGTGGATGCCATACTAAGAACAAAACGTTTAAAACGGGAGGAAGCGGCTTGCAGGGATAAGGCAATGGAGGTTCTTGATATTGTCGGATTAACGGAATCGGCTGACAGAATGGTCTCCAGCATCTCGCAGGAGGAAAAGAAACGGACAGCCATTGCCCTTGCCCTTGCGACTGAACCGGAAATTATCTTTCTTGATGAACCTGCTGCAGGAATCAATCCGGATGAAACGGAAGGCTTGACAGAACTGATTAAAAAATTGAATCGATCGGGACTGACCGTTTGTTTAATCGAGCACAAAATGCATATGATCATGAACTTGGCAGACCACATCATGGTCCTTAATTACGGGGAAAAAATTGCCGAGGGCACACCTAAGGAAATCCGCGGAAATGAAGCGGTGATTAAAGCCTATTTGGGAGGGAGTGCCAGTGCTTAAGTTAACCGATGTCGCCGTGAATTATGGAAGTTTCACTGCGATAAAACATGTGAATATCGAAGTTGCCAAGGGAGATATCGTTGTTTTGTTGGGAGCTAATGGGGCAGGAAAAAGCACGACTTTTCGTTCCATAAGCGGAATCAGTAAGCTGTCCAAGGGGGAAATTGATTTTCTGGGCATGCCGATAGGGGGCCGTGCCCCGGATAAGAATGTTCGGGAGGGAATCGTCCAGTGTGCCGAAGGACGTAAACTGTTTCCGCAGATGACCGTCCAGGAAAATCTGAGGATGGGTGCTTATGTGCATCGAAAGAAGAAAGCAGAGATCAAGAATTCCTTGGAATACGTCTACCACTTATTCCCGATTTTAAAAGAAAAGCATCATGATGAAGCAGGAAGCCTGAGCGGCGGCCAACAGCAAATGCTCGCAATTGGAAGAGCCTTGATGTCGAAACCGAAATTGTTGATGCTTGATGAGCCTTCGGTGGGACTCGCTCCACTTATTGTCGAACAAATGTTTCGGGTCATTGAAGAAATAAACCGCGAAGGAATCACGGTCCTGCTTGCTGAACAAAACGCGAATGCTGCTCTCGGCATTGCAGATAAAGGATATGTGTTTGAAAATGGGGAAATTGTCGTTCAAGGGACAGCAAGTGAGTTATTAGCCAATGATGAAGTAAGGAAAGCGTATATTGGGGCCTGAAAAAATTGAATGGGGGATTCTTATGAAAAAACTGAAAATATTATTTATTTTTCTCCTGCTAATGATCACTGTGTTGACCGGGTGCAATAAAGGGGATAGCCCTGTGTCAAGCAGTGGCAGTAAAGGTAAAAGTGAAAATGTCGTTAACATCGGTTTTAGCGGTCCTTTAAGCGGGGCAGCAGCGTTATATGGGAAACGGACATTGAATGGTGTGGAAATGGCTGTCAATGAAATTAACGATGCTGGTGGGTTTGAAGTAGATGGTAAGAAATACACATTGAATTTAGTTTCGTTGGATGATAAATACCTACCCAATGAAACAGGGTCGAATGCTAAACGGTTAATTCAGGAATATGATACGCCGATCATTTTCACGCCTCATAGCGGAGGTGTGCTGGCACTTCAGGTTTTTAATGAACAAGAGGAATTCATCATTGGGGCATATACAAGTGAACCGGCAGTGACCGAGAGCGGAAATTCATTAACCGTTCGAATTCCACCTAATTACGAGGGATATATTGAACCTTTTACAACATATGCAATGGAACATTTCGGCAAGAAGATTGCCGCTTTGCCAACATCTTCGCAATACGGTAAAGACTGGACGGAAGCCGTGCTCCCACATTGGGAAAAGCAAGGCGGAAAAGTCGTTTATAATTCATCGATTGATTTCGCCAAAGAAACCGATTTCTTTACGATTGTCACCAATGCCTTGAAAAAAGATCCTGATGTGCTATTTATCGGTGGTGCTTCGGAACCTACGGCAAAAGTAGCGAAGCAAGCTCGGGAGCTAGGATTTAAGGGTGGTTTCATCATCATGGATCAAGCAAAGCTGGATCAAATGAAGCCGATTGCTGGGTCATATGAAACATTGGAAGGCTCGATTGGCGTTCTGCCACTGATGGCCTCAGATGAAGAAGCAGTACCTGCTTTCGTTGAGAAATATCAAAAGAATTATAAGGAAGATCCAAGCTCAGAAGTAGGCTTGAATTATATCGCCATGTATGCGTTTGTGGAAGCGATGAAATCTGCTGGCAGCGTTGATGATGCCAAGGCCATCCGTAAGCATATGCAAGATGGACTTTCAAATATAGGGCCAGATCAAAAAATATACGATATTCCCACGATTGATGAAAATGGAGGATTTGCATCAACTATTGTCGTAGGTGCAGTAGAAAACGGGAAAGTAGTCCCTATCCGTTAACTGGATAAAGGAATGAGGTATCCAGGGGCCGGCGTAGTATACTAGTTTGGCATTTTGTTATGTTACTTTTGCGTGTATCGTTCCCAAGATTGGGGGAGGTACACGTTTTTTTATTGTTGAAAAAAATCTTGTGTGCAAAATCACCAAAAATATCTTGTATCCGAGTAATGAAAACGCTATCATTGAATATAATATGAAATATAATTTCATTATTTTCTATTAAAAAATGAAATTATATTTAAGTAATTGTTTATGGGAGGATTTAATTGTCTATGGAAGAACACTTGCGTTCATTAACGACTGAATTACGGAACGAAAAGACAATGAATATCGACAGTGTAAATACGA
This sequence comes from Peribacillus sp. NPDC096447, assembly GCF_044762725.1. Taxonomy (NCBI): domain Bacteria; kingdom Bacillati; phylum Bacillota; class Bacilli; order Caryophanales; family Bacillaceae; genus Peribacillus; species Peribacillus sp. NPDC096447. Next base: position 228,903 of record NZ_JBIWEV010000003.1, on the reverse strand, counting down.
TGGAAATCATTTCTGCAATCAATAAAGAAGATTTTAAAGTGGCAGCAGCGGTTGAGGAGGTATTGCCAGAAATTGAAACGGTGGTTGAATGGGCTTGCGAATCGTTAAAAAAAGGAGGGAGACTCATATACATCGGAGCAGGAACGAGCGGAAGACTCGGTGTGCTGGATGCGGTGGAATGTCCCCCGACTTTCAGCACACCGCCTGATAGGGTACTGGGAATAATCGCAGGAGGGGAAAAGGCATTTGTTCGGGCTGTTGAAGGAGCAGAGGATAAAGAAGAGTTTGGGGAATGTGATCTGATGGATGTGGGCCTTACAGCTAATGATACGGTTATTGGCATTGCGGCAAGCGGCCGTACCCCTTATGTGAAGGGGGCTTTACGTTATGCAAGAAAAGTCGGGGCTAAAGCGGTCGCTTTATCATGCAATAAAAACGCGAGCATCACAGAAGCAGCTGATATAGGGATTGAAGTGGTTGTCGGACCGGAAGTGTTAACAGGATCCACGAGAATGAAAGCGGCAACCGCACATAAAATGGTACTCAATATGATTTCAACGGCAACCATGATCCGGCTGGGAAAAGTCTATGAAAATCTGATGGTTGATGTAAATGTCAGTAATCAAAAACTGAAGGACCGTGCAATAAGCATCATAGAAACTGTAACGAATGCTGACTATGATCAAGCATTGAATACGCTTGAAAAGGCAAATAATCAAGTTAAGCCAGCGATTGTCATGATAAAAACGGCAACAGATTATGAAAAAGCAATGGAGTTACTGGAAAATGCGGATGGAGATGTCAGAAAAGCCATCTCAATCTATGAAGATTAAGGAGGGAAGAAATGGCTACAGGAGGATTATCAATCATACAGACGATGTTGAGCAAGCTGCCGCAATCTGAACAAAAATTAGCAGAATATATTCTCAAAAATCCTCATGAAGTTGTGAACAGCACTGTACAGGAATTAAGTACGTCTGCCCAAACAAGCGGGGCTGCTGTTATTAGGTTGTGTAAGTCGCTTGGCATAAAAGGATTTCAAGATCTGAAAATAAGGATTGCTGGAGATTTGATGAAGACCGTTGAACAGGGCTACCGGGATATCGAGCCTTCCGAATCACTGTATCGGATTGTGGAGAAAACAACGAGTAATTCGATTCAGACCATCCGGGACACATCTGAAATAATCGATCACGATAATCTCAAACATGCGATAACGCTGATGCTGAATGCTAAAACCGTCCACTTTTGCGGTGTCGGTGCTTCGAATATAGTTGCGGCTGACGCTCAGCAAAAATTACTTCGCATCAATAAAGGGGCAACGGCTTTTACAGATATGCATTTAGTTGCAACCTTGATTGCAAATGCTGATGAAAATGATATCGTTTTTGCCATTTCATTCTCAGGTGAAACACCTGAAGTTGTCAATATATTGAAGCTGGCAAAAGAGCGTGGGGTCAAGACGATCGGGCTGACTCATTATGGCCAAACAACGGTATCTTCTTTGTGTGACGCCACACTGTATACATCCTTTTCGAATGAAGCACCGTTTCGAAGTGCAGCCACATCCTCACGATTGGCACAATTATATATGATTGACATTTTGTTTTTGGGGATGGCTTCAGAGCAATATGAAGAGACTGTCCAATATATTGATAACACCAGGTCTGCCATTAAATCGATGACAGATCGATATAAATGATTGATACGAGATTTGACAAAGGGGGCTTTTGAATGGGTAAGGGGGATAAGTACGCCAGTTTAGCCGAAGAATTATTGGGGAAATTAGGCGGGGCATCAAATGTTGCGGATGCTGCACATTGTATGACCAGACTAAGGGTACTTCCAATCGATCGTTCGAAAGTAAAAATGGAAGATATAAAAAATACTGAAGGCGTTTTTGGCGTCATTGAAGAGGAAACGATACAAATCGTCCTCGGGCCAGGCGTAGTGAACAAGGTTCATACAGAATTTGAAAAGCTTTTGGAAGATTCTTCAGGCAATTTGAACTTAAAGGACGTAGCCTCGAAGAATAAATCAGAGATTGATAGGAAAAATGCAAAACCTTTTAAACTTTTTTTACGCAGGATTGCAAGTATTTTCATCCCTTTAATTCCCGCCCTAGTGGCATCAGGTTTGATTACCGGTATTACAAAAGCAATCGTTCAAGCAGGCTGGCTAGCAGCAGAATCACAATTAGCCATCATTTTAACCGTTATCGGATCGGGGCTGTTTGCCTACTTGGGGATTTTGGTTGGGACCAATGCAGCAAAAGAATACGGTGGATCACCTGCACTTGGTGCACTTGCAGGTATTTTGGTCATCAACCCCGCCGTCGGCGACATTTCATTGTTCGGTGAAAATTTGCTACCTGGCCGCGGTGGATTGATAGGAGTCCTCTTTGCAGCTATTTTCATAGCCTTGGTGGAAAAACAGGTCAGGAAATTCATTCCTCAATCACTGGATATCATTTTGACGCCAACCATCGCTTTACTCATTACCGGCATTGTCACTTACATTGTATTTATGCCGGTAGGTGGGTTTTTATCGGATGCCATTACGACTGGGTTATTGAATGTATTGGATTTCGGCGGTGTTGTAGCTGGATTCGTCCTTGGTGCGGCCTTCCTCCCTCTCGTCATTACTGGTTTACATCAAGGTTTAACGCCTGTCCATCTAGAATTGATAAATTCGATTGGAGATGATCCACTGCTTCCCATTTTGGCGATGGGTGGCGCGGGCCAAGTGGGAGCGGCATTTGCCATCTATATGAAAACGAAGAAAGCAAGTTTGAAGAGAGCAATCGGAGGAGGCCTTCCTTCCGGGATGCTTGGTATCGGCGAACCTCTTATATTTGGAGTGACACTGCCATTGGGCCGGCCTTTCTTAACGGCATGTTTAGGTGCAGGAGTAGGCGGAGCATTCCAGGCTCAATTCGGAATCGCAACGTCGTCCATCGGTGTTTCCGGACTGCCGCTTACCTTTTTAGTTCATCCAAATCAAATCGCTCTGTTCCTCGCTGGATTGTTCATTTCCTATATAGCAGGATTTATTTTTACGTATCTGTTTGGATTTAAAGATGAAATGGCGGTTGAATTCAAGTGATCGGAATCTCTTTTTATCTACAAGACCCGCATGCAGAAACACAAATCATACATGCTGCTGACCTGGGAGTGAAGAGAGCATTTACCTCGCTTCATATTCCTGAAGAAAAGGGCGACCTCGTGAAGAGAATGATCAGGCTTTTAAAGCTTTCAGAGTCCTACGGAATGGAAATCCATGCAGATGTCTCAATAAACACGCTTGATCATTGGGGGATTAGCAAATTTACGGATTTATGGCCATTAGGTATTAAAGGTATTCGCCTTGATGATGGATTTGATAAAGAAACGGTCATATCTTTATCTAAGGTGTTTTCACTTTCACTGAATGCAAGTACGTTGAATGAAGATGAACTTTTAGCCGTGCTTGGAGACGGTGTGGAACCGGAAAATCTGATAGCTTGGCACAACTTTTATCCAAGGCCTGAAACGGGCCTTGAGGAAGAATTCTTTCATGAACAAAATCGAATGTTCAAGAAATACGGCATACCGATCTTTGCTTTCATCCCGGGTGCAGGAAGTAAACGCGGTCCAATTCATGAAGGTCTTCCAACGCTTGAAAAACACAGGTTGATGAATCCTTACGCTGCCGGTATCGATCTGTTTCAGCATGTGGAAGGAGTTTACGTTGGAGATCAAGGAACGGAGAATAATCTGCTTGAGAATCTGACCGCCTATAAAAATCAAAATATTCTAACTGTTAGAGCGGAATCCCGACTCTTGCATACCGGTCAGTACGAATTGAGGCCAGATGTTTCTCAAGATGTTTTCCGGCTGCAGAATACCCGGGTCACAGCAAATGTTGAGCCGAGTAATACAGTTGCACGCAGCCTTGGTTCCATAACGATGGACAATGATGGTTACGGAAGATATCGGGGAGAGGTCCAAATTTGCAAGAGAGACCTAGGGGCAAATCACCGAGTTAATGTGATAGGGCGAATTATAGAAGAAGATATTCCCTTGCTGTCCCTTCTAAAGCCTGGTCAAACGATAAAACTTATAATTGAGTGACCAATTGGGCTCTATGAATCAATTATACAGGGATAACTGGATATATTTCATAATGGCTTGTTAAAAGAGGCGGCTGACGGGATTCCCAATGCTGCCTTGATTTCTTTATAGGATCTATATAGTTCTTTTCCATTCATTTATACCCCTTCATGGTAGGGGTTATGGAATGCTGCTAAAAGAACTAAAAAGTATACAAGGGAGGAAGCCTAAATGATAAAAAGGATATGTGCCCCTGCTGGAATCGCATTATTCTTGGTTATATCCATTCTGGGAGGGAATGCGACAGCAAAAGGATCAGAGACTGAAAAAACGGTATCGGATATTCAGGAAATCGTAGCAAACATGACTGTCGATGAAAAAGTCGGTCAAATGCTCATGCCGGATTTTCGCAATTGGAAAAAACAAGGAGAAGCGAAGGCGACGGGGTTTATTGAAATGAACTCAGAAGTTGCAGGCATCATCAAAAAATATCATCTGGGCGGTGTTATTCTGTTTGCTGAGAATGTAGTCGATACCGAACAAACGGTACGGCTCACCGATGGTTTGCAGATGGCAAGCCCGGACCTTCCGCTGTTCATAACGATTGATCAGGAAGGGGGAATCGTAACTCGCCTTCAAACTGGAACGAACCTTCCTGGTAATATGGCACTTGGTGCAGCCAGAAAAGAGAGTTATGCTTATCAATCTGGAGAAATCATTGGCAAGGAATTGTCGTCACTTGGCATAAATGTCAATTTCGGGCCTTCTGTCGATGTCAATAATAATCCTGGAAATCCTGTTATTGGCGTTCGTTCCTTCAGTTCTGATCCGGAACTTGTAGCAAAGATGGGCATTCAAACGATAAAAGGATTGCAAAATCAGAACACGATAGCGACGACCAAGCATTTCCCCGGTCACGGAGATACAGCAGTCGATAGTCATTATGGTCTCCCCCTTGTTTCTCATGATAAAGAACGTTTGCGTTCCATCGAGTTGATGCCATTCCAAAGGGCCATCGAAGCTGGAGTTGATATGATGATGACTGCACATGTTCAATTTCCTGCATTCGATGACACTACGTATATCAGTAAAAAAGACGGTCAAGAGATTATGGTTCCTGCAACGTTGTCACATAAGGTCATCACGGGTCTATTACGTGAAGAAATGGGTTTTGACGGTGTTGTGGTTACAGATGCATTGAATATGAAAGCCATCGCGGACAACTTCGGACAGGAAGAAGCTGTTGTCCTTGCATTGAAGTCTGGAGTTGATATTGCATTGATGCCTGCACAGGTTAATTCGCTTCAAATGGAAAAGAATTTAACCTCTGTATTCAATGCAGTGAAGGCAGCAGTGGCAAGTGGGGAAATTCCTCTAAATCAAGTCAATCAATCTGTAACGAGGATACTTGAACTAAAAGTGAAAAGAGGGATATTAAACCCTGATGAAACTCCGGTAGATAAAAAAATCGAAACCGCGCTTCAAGTGGTAGGGAATGAAGATCATTTGAAAAAAGAAAGGAAAATCGCGGAAGATGCCATCACCTTATTGAAAAATGAAGACAAAACATTGCCTTTCAAACCTAAGAAAAATGATAAAGTTTTAATTCTTGCTCCTTTTGATGACCAAGTTGAATCCATGTCCAGGAGCATCAGCGAATTAGCTGATAAAAAGAAAATAAAGAAAGTCCAAATAACAGGTATGAGTTTTTCAGGTAAGTCATTTACAGATCAAGTGGCCAGACTCATTGATGAATCGGACTTCGTCATAACTGGTTCCTATGTTGTCAAAAACGATCCGGCTGTCAATGATGGAGTGATCGATGATAGCATTCAAGATTCTTCGAAGTGGGCAACAGCCTTCCCTAGAGCGGTCATGAATCATGCTAATAAGAAAGATAAAGAATTTGTTTTAATGAGTTTAAGAAACCCTTATGATGTTGCAAACTTTGAAGAAGCGAAAGCGGTTCTTGCAGTTTACGGGTTCAAAGGGTATTCGAATGGGCGTTATAGACAGCCGAATATCCCGGCAGGCATCTCTACCGTTTTTGGAGAATCAAAACCTAAAGGCACGTTGCCGGTCGATATACCATCAGTAACTAAGCCCTCTGAAAGTCTTTATAAATTTGGATATGGATTAGATATTAAATCTGGAAGACCCATTAAAAAATAGGGAGGGAAGCATTTTGAAAAGAATGATAGTCCTATTTACCATTTGTCTGTTGACTTTCGGCATTGTTTCCTCAAAAAGTGTAACCGCTGTTAAAGAGAAGAAAAAACAAAAGGTCAGTCCCGGTATTGAAGTCCTTTTAAAAGAAGAAAAGAACGTGTTAAGCGGAAAGAAAGTCGGTTTGATTACGAACCCAACTGGCATCGATTCAAAATTAACCAGCATCGTCGATCTACTTCATGATGATCCGGACATTAATTTGACAGCGTTATTTGGTCCTGAACATGGAGTGCGTGGAGATGCGCAAGCTGGCGCAAGCGTTGAATATTATATTGATGAAAAAACAGGGTTGCCCGTTTATAGCTTATATGGCAAAACGAAAAAACCGACGCCTGAAATGTTAAAGGATGTTGAGGTCCTTGTTTTTGATATCCAGGATGTCGGAACACGCTATTACACTTATATCTACACGATGGCATATGCAATGGAAGCAGCCAAAGAAAATGATATCCCCTTTATCGTGCTGGACCGGCCGAACCCACAGGGCGGGGAGTCGGTAGATGGGCCGGTACTTGAACCTGAATTCTCATCGTTTGTCGGTTTGTACCCAATACCGCTAAAGCATGGGATGACAGTTGGGGAACTCGCTACTTTGTTCAATAAGGAATTTAAAATTGGTGCAGATCTAAAGGTCATCAAGATGCAAGGCTGGAAGCGAGATATGGACTATGATGATACTGGTCTCCCTTTTGTCTTGCCGTCACCGAATATGCCGGCAGTTTCCACTACTTTCGTATATCCGGCTACAGGCTTGATCGAGGGAACGAATGTCTCGGAAGGCAGAGGAACGACTAAACCATTCGAATTGATTGGTGCTCCTTATATAAACAGTGATGAGCTTGCTGGGAAATTAAATGATTTAAGGTTACCTGGCGTAAAATTCAGGGCAGCCTCCTTTACACCTACATTTTCAAAACATGCAGGTAAACTCAGCCACGGAGTGGAAATTTATATAACGGATAGAGAGGAATTCAAGGCTGTCCCTACTGGACTTCACATCATCAAGACCATTCAGGATCTATATCCTGGTGATTTCGAATTCCTTGCAGCCAAAAATTTCAATTTATTGATAGGCAATGGCTGGGTAATGTCAAGAATTGAAGAAGGTTCATCAGTCAATGAAATCATGAAAGAATATCAAGTAAAGCAGGATGCTTTTAAAAAGGTTCGTAAAAACTACTTGCTCTATAAATAAGTGAAAAAAGAAAAGTCCGGTTGGGCTTTTCTTTTTTTTATGAACTTTCGATGGAGGAGTAAATCGCTAAGACTTATTCCTGAATATAGCCAACTTTATAAATGAAATGAAGTTCTAAAATGGAAGGAACCGTTGTCTAATAGAATATGGGGTTTGCCCTAAATCAGTAATTGACAGGAGGAAAGCGGGATGAAAAAATATCTTCAAAAAATTGGACGTTCCTTGATGCTGCCAGTAGCCGTATTGCCGGCAGCCGCCATTTTAATGGGGATCGGTTATTGGATAGATCCGGCAGGATGGGGAGCGGAAAGTCCGTTAGCAGCTTTCTTAATAAAAGCAGGTTCTTCGATCATTGACAATATGGCTATCTTGTTTGCTGTTGGAGTGGCGTTGGGGATGTCGAAAGGAAAAGATGGAGCCGCCGCTTTGAGCGGGCTGGTAGCCTATCTAGTTGTAACGACATTGCTTTCCACGGACTCGGTGGCGATGCTGCAGGGAATTGATGCAAAAGATGTAAATCCAGCATTTGTGAAAATAGAAAATGCATTCGTCGGAATCCTCTCGGGCCTTATAGCGGCAGCTATGTATAATCGGTTCAGTAAGGTCGAGCTGCCGGATGCACTCGCTTTCTTCAGTGGTAAACGCCTTGTCCCGATCCTTACTGCGGTTGTCATGTTACTGGTTTCCCTTATATTATTCTTCGTATGGCCACTCATCTACTCCTGGTTAGTTATATTTGGGGAAGGAATAAGTGAATTAGGTGCTGCTGGAGCAGGACTCTATGGATTCTTTAATCGGCTTTTGATACCAACAGGTTTACATCATGCGTTAAACTCCGTATTCTGGTTCGATGTAATAGGACTTAACGATATCGGTAAATTCTGGGCTGGAACAGGAATAAAAGGAACCACAGGCATGTATCAAGCCGGATTCTTTCCCGTCATGATGTTCGGTTTGCCGGCAGCGGCTCTTGCCATGTACCATACTGCAAAATCACGGAAGAAAAAACAAGTGGCCTCATTAATGCTAGCAGCCGGTTTCGCATCATTTTTCACAGGCGTCACTGAACCGTTGGAATTTGCTTTCATGTTTGTTGCACCAGCCCTATTCGTTGTGCATGCCTTATTAACAGGAATATCATTAGCTATTGCTGCGACTTTCCAATGGACAGCAGGGTTCGGTTTTAGTGCAGGATTCATTGACTTTGTTTTAAGTTCAAGGTTGCCATTGGCCAATGAACCGTATATGCTACTTCTTCAAGGACTGGCTTTTGCTGTCATCTACTATTTCTTATTCCGATTCTTGATAACAAAGTTCAATTTAATGACTCCCGGCAGAGAAGATGATACAGAAGATGAGCTTGATGGCGGAGGAGCGATTGCGGAAGCAGACAGCAGTCAAGGCGGGAATAATGAGAGTAAATTCTTTGGAATGGCTTCCGCTATTTATGAGGGATTAGGCGGAGACGCAAACGTTACATCTGTAGATAACTGCGTTACCCGTTTAAGAGTTGAAGTGGAAAATATGGGAGCTGTCGATCAGAATAAAATCAAATCAACAGGGGTTGCTGGAATCAATATCGTGGGTCCCCAAAGCATTCAAGTCATCGTAGGGACACAGGTACAATTCATAGCTGATGAAATTGAAAAAATCCGGCCGCAATAGGTCTGGATAAACTGCATTTTGCCTTTTAATGCAAAAATCTACGATCAGAATTATATTTTCTGATCGTAGAGATTTTTATGATAAAGTACTGATTTTTAACGCACAAAAGATTTATCTTTATAAACTCTGCTCTTAAAATAGAATAAAACGAATCAATGTTCTATAATATATAAGGGTATTGAATGAAGGATTTGCCAGGAAGCTTGGAGAACTAGTAATGAAGATCGTCCGCCAATCATTGATACATCGGTGATGAAGGCTGTATACATACATATCAACCTAAAAACACGTTTTATAGGGTACTAAGATACTGAGCAAGCGATATCTTATGAATTTTTTCTACCTTTTAATATAAGGGAGGTTCCGGTCATGTATAAACAAAAAACCAAAGAAACTGACAGTAGTGTCATTGAGTTCATTGAGAACGTCGATAATGCGAAAAAACGTGAAGATGCATACGAATTGTTGGATGTTTTTACCGAAACGACAGGTTATGAGGCAAAGATGTGGGGACCGAGCATAATTGGGTTCGGTACCTATCATTATAAATATGAATCAGGTCACGAAGGCGATGCCCCCCTGGTAGGCTTCTCGCCTCGAAAAGCAAAAATCAGTTTATACTTTGCTCCGGGAGACAAAAAAAGAGAAGAATTGTTACAGGCATTTGGAAAACACACTTCCGGAAAAGCGTGTGTGTACATCAATAAAGTGGCAGATATCAATATTAATGTATTGAAAGAATTGATTAATCAATCTGTCAAGTTTTTGAGAGATACATACCCGGACAATGAAATATAATAAAATGTATGATTAAGAGGAACAAGAAAGCGAGTGGGAACGAAAATGAGAAAAATTAAAGTGGGCATAGTTGGGTACGGATTGTCAGGAGCTACTTTTCACGCGCCATTACTAAGTGTTTTAGGGCAGTTTCAAATAGCGAAAGTTGTCAGCTCCAATAAGGAAAAAGTCCAAAAAGATTTGAAAGATGTGGAAGTGGTAAGCAGCTTAGAGGAAATACTTGAAGACCCGTCCATTGATTTGGCTGTTATTACGACACCGAGCGGTTTACATTATGAAATGGCCAAGCAAAGCTTGTTAGCAGGGAAGCATGTCATCCTTGAAAAGCCAATGGTAGTGGAAGCTTGGGAGGCGGAGGAGCTCATTAAGATTGCCGAGGAAAAGAATCTGCTGTTAAGTGTCTATCATAACCGGAGATGGGATAATGACTTTTTGACCGTGAAAAAACTTATGGATGATGGAGTGCTTGGGGAAATCAATACATACCAAGTCCATTATGATCGATACCGGCCTGTGGTCAGGGATAGATGGAGGGAAAAACCAGGCCCGGGATCAGGCATGCTTTATGATTTAGGATCACATCTCATCGATCAAGCACTTCATTTGTTTGGATTGCCGCAATTCGTTTGGGCAGATGTATTTTCCCAAAAAGAAAATGCAGAAACGGATGATTATTTCCATGTAATATTAGGATATGAAAAGCTGAGAGTTATCTTGCATTCAGGCTCAATCGTTCCGTTTAATGGACCGCGCTATCAGGTGCATGGAAGTAAAGGATCATTTATCAAGTACGGTCTTGACTGCCAAGAGGCAGCCCTAAGTGAGGGAAAAAAACCGATGGATGACTCTTGGGGTGCAGATGAACCCGAATTCTATGGTAAGCTGGTTACGGTTGAAGGTGAAAATGAGACACATGAAACCATTGAAACACTGCATGGATCTTATTTAACATATTACCAGGAAATTGCCGATAGTATATTGAGCGGGAAAAAAGCTCCAGTAACCGCCCAAGAGGGATTATCGGTCATTAAAATCATTGATGCGGCTTTTGAAAGCAGTAAAGGGAAAAAAGCCGTATATATTAAATGAAATTCATTTTCCCCTAATAACAATATAAATGAGAAAAACTGAATGATAAGCGGCCTTATTCTCTTTTAGAGGAAAAAGGCCGCTTTTTGTTTTGGTCAAATAAAATCATTAACTTAAGGAGCAAATACTCGAGAATTCGAATGTTACGCAAGATTTTGAGCTGCTTCCACATGAAATTAGAGCGAATATCCAATAGATTGAGCGTTTACTAGTGAATTCGTGCCATTTACTCGTGAGTTTGGAGCAAATACTCGTGAGATTCATCCATTTACTCGTGAATTTGAAGCATTTACTCGTGAGTTGGAATGTTACGCAAGATTTTGAGCTGTTTTCGTATGAAATTGGAGCGAATATTCAAGAGATTGGGCGTTCACTCGTGAATTCGTGCCATCTACTCGTGAATTTTATGCCAATACTCGAGAATTCGAATGTTACGCAAGATTTTGAGCTGTTTCGGCATGAAATTAGAGGGAATATCCAAGAGATTGAGCGTTTACTCGTGAATTCGGAGGAAATACTCGTGAAATTCATCCATTTACTCGTGAGTTTGGAGCAAATACTCGTGAAATTCATCCATTTACTCGTGAAATTGGAGCAAATACTCGTAAATTCGAATGTTACGCAAGATTTTGAGCAGTTTCAGCATGAAATTTGGAGCGAATATCCAAGAGATTGGGCGTTTACTCGTGAATATACAGTTTTGGAGGATTTCAATTGATATAAAAATCATAATGAAAAACCCCCGAATGGCGGCTGCTACTCGGGGGTTTTGTTAAGGCATGAAACTTGAAATGCCTTCTAAGCTCTAGGATAATGCCTTTGCATGAAGAGATCGTTTTTGCCAAGCCATGGTAATCATCAAAGTAATGAATAAAAGGATAAGGCCCAACATGAACGGATAGGTAATGTGGACATCATACATCATTCCGGCAAGTGTAGGTCCGAGCACATTTCCGATGCTCATATAAGCATTATTCATACCCATTGCAAAGCCCTGCTCATTCCCTGCCATCTTGGAAATCAGTGTGTTAAGAACTGGACGCAAGATGGAAGTGGAAAGGAAGATGATAAGTGAAATCAAAAAGAAAATCAGGTAACTTGTAGCAAAAAGTGATAGAAGGAAACCGATTGCTGCAACACTGATAAAGATATTCAGCACCTTCACTTCCCCGAATCGCTGTACGATCCGGTCGACGACAAACAGTTGCACTATTACACTGACGATACCGGTGGCTGTAACCATGACGGCGATGTCCTTAGGACTTGAATTGAATTGATTATCAAGATAAAGACCAATTACAGATTCATATGCCATTAAGCCAAAGCTCATTACAAGAGTAATGATGAGTGGTATGAAATAAGGCATTTTCACGGATAAGGCAATCTTCCGAATCATCGTTTCAGTTTTTGCATCCATGGATTGTGCAACCTGTGCCGTTTCGCTTTCTTTTAAAACAAAAATCGAAAATACCACAGCTGATAGGGATACCAGCGCAGAAATCAAAAAGGGAAACTTCAAGCCAAAGTCAGCTAAAAAACCTCCAATTCCCGGACCGACTACAATTCCCAGGGACATGGCGGCAGATACTAAACTATTGCCTTTGGCGCGTTGATCAAATGTGGTTATATCGGCTACATAAGCAAAAATTGCGGGTATAAGCAAAGCTGCTCCGATCCCGCCAATGATACGTGAAGCATATAATAACCAAATGGAATTCACTGCATAAAAAATAAACATGGATAATGTCAAACCGACCAATCCATAAATAATCATTTTTCTCCGCCCGAATTGGTCAGTCCATTTTCCGGCAATTGGCGAAAAGATAAGTTGTGCACCCGCGAAAATGGCGATCATTAGGCCAGCGGCGGTTCCGCCTTGATTAATGGAGGCCAGGTATGCTGGTAAAATGGGAATGATGATACCGAAACTTCCTATTGCTATAAACATATTGATCATGAGGATAATGATCTTTTTGCGTTGTTCTGCTGACATGGACAGCCTCTCTCTCTCTCTTTAAAAATCAATAACCAATTTAATTCGCATGGTTAATTTTTTGATACGTTAATTATGTTATAGTTTTAGACAGATAGTGTCAATAAGAAAGGATTGTCAAACATGAATTCAAGTGAATTGTATAATTTACATCTAGAGATCAGGGAACTAAGCAGCCTATCACAAGAATTGGTTGAACCGTTATTGGTTAAATATGATTTAACTTCTGTACAGTATCGCGCATTGCAATTAATAGTCTTGAATGACTCCATAGCTGTTAAAGATGTTTCGAATCATTTGAAGATTAAACCTGCGGCAGGAACTGCACTAATTGATCGGCTTGAACGGAAGAAGTTGATTGAGAGGGTACACAGTGAGGATGATCGGCGGGTAGTTTTTATCCAATCCACCGAAAGTGGAAGGAATACCTATCATTCCATCAATAAGTGTTTTACCAAAATCTTTCGTGACTTTTATAGCGTCCTAAATGAAGAGGAAACGGAACGGCTCAAACAAATCGTTGGGAAACTTACCGAACATCTGTCGTCATGCATAGAGAATAAAATATAGTCTTCCTGACGTGTACAGTTTCCATTATAATAGAAAGAAGAAGCACTATATTAATTTTTATGTTGCCTTTTTTGAAAAAAATATTTATTAAAGCAGTGAATTTCACTGTTTTTAGGAGGTTAATTATCAGAATAATTAAAAAATATTTCAAGTATAAACGTCATTCAATAATTTTTTTATGGTGTAAGTAATCCATTAAAGAAGGTATGACGGCTGGAAAATGAATATGTATCAAAAGGATAAGAAGTTTTTTTCTCAGGATTCATCATGACGAACCAGGCAGGGTGCTGTATACAAAGAATCTGAAAAGAAGGAGATGGTAAAATGTTTTCCCCATTAACTCCAATGGATTGGAAGCGCAGGGCCGTAAAATATTATCCTCATAAAGTGGCAGTCATCGATGAAGAGAAAGAGTTTACATATAAGGAATTCGGGCAGCGAACAGATCAACTTTCCAAAGCATTGCATTCTTCGGGAATTGAAAAAGGCGACCATATTGCAGTAATGTTGCCAAATACGCATTATATGTTGGAATGTTTTTATGGCATTTGTCAAATGGGAGCGGTAATGGTTCCTTTGAATTATAGGCTTGCTGCAGAGGATTTGGAATATATCATCAAGCATAGCGATTCAAAAATGTTGATAGTCGATGAAGAATTCACCGCTCCGATCGAAAAGGTCATTACTAGACTATCATTAGAAAAAATCATTATCGTGCCTGTTGAAGGACATGAAACCACTTTAACTGGGATAGACTATGAGAATTTCATTTTGCATGCAAATGATGATGGACTGCCAGAGGTTACGATTGATGAAAATCAACTTTTGACTATAAATTACACGAGTGGAACGACTTCAAAACCAAAAGGGGTAATGTTGACCCATCGCGGGAATTACATGAATGCAGCTAATTTCATTTATCACCTTGGAGTGAAGCATGACGATGTATACTTACATACCCTGCCAATGTTTCATGCAAATGGGTGGGGGGGTGTATGGTCGGTAACGGCTACTGGCGGGACCCATGTATGTTTAAGGAAAGTTGATCCCCCTCTTATCCTCAAATTATTCGCCCGGCATAATATTACATTATTATGTGGAGCACCTACTGTCGTCAATATGCTAGTGAATGATCCTAAAGCAAAAGAAACAAATATCAAAGTGCGTCCAAGGATGGCAACAGCAGGTGCTCCTCCAGCAGCAGCGCTTATACAAAAGGCACAAGAAATCCTTGGTTTGAATATGATTCACGTTTATGGATTAACAGAAACTTCCCCTTTCATCCTATATAACGAGTGGAAGGAAGAGTTTGAAGCTAAGTCGGCGGACGAACAAGCAATAATAAAGGCAAGACAGGGTATTGAATTGGTTTTCAATGGGGAAACGATGGTAG
Organism: Peribacillus sp. NPDC096447; assembly: GCF_044762725.1. Classification (NCBI taxonomy): domain Bacteria; kingdom Bacillati; phylum Bacillota; class Bacilli; order Caryophanales; family Bacillaceae; genus Peribacillus; species Peribacillus sp. NPDC096447. The sequence goes on along the minus strand of NZ_JBIWEV010000003.1, from coordinate 213,880 downwards.
TCAATCAAGATGGAAAAGCAGTCGCTTGGGATGGAAAGGAACTGGGGGAAATCATAACTCGCGGCAATGTTGTAATGGAGGGATATTATAAGGATCCGGAAAAGACGGCCGAAGCAATTCGGGATGGCTGGTTTCATACAGGGGATCTGGCGGTGACCTATCCTGATGGATATATTGAAATACAGGACAGGGCTAAGGATTTAATCATTTCCGGCGGGGAAAATATTTCTTCAACAGAGGTGGAAGGGGTATTGTATAATCATCCACATGTTTTGGAGGCGGCGGTCATTGCCATCCCAGACGATAAATGGGGAGAAACGCCTAAGGCAATCATTGTGCTGCATCCCAATGCGGAAGTGACAGAAAATGAGATCATTACCTTTTGCCGCTCAAAAATGGCCCACTTTAAAGCTCCGACAAAAGTTGAATTCGTAAAGTCTTTACCGAAAACGGCAACAGGTAAGCTACAAAAATACCGTTTGAGGGAAATCCATTGGAAAGGATCGAAAAAGGTAAATTAAAGGCTTTCATTATAGGGATAGGGACGGGTTGTCATAAAATCAAATAAAGTGCTGCAAATAACAAGACCAAGGATGCTTTTAAAATAGCATTCTTGGTTTTTATAATTATCGAAAGCACCCATTTCTCTGTAATACTAGGAGCGGGATAAATTAATTAACGAGGGCTTCTAAATGAAAGATTTGACTTAGTGTAATATATATTAGTGATGATTTTATACAAATTCAACCAACAGCAAGCATCATTGAAATGAGCAAACCTATTGCTCATCAAGCAAAACTAACAAATACCCAATTAGGAAGGATGGTAAAGGCTCATCAAAAGGGAACATCATGGTTAAGCATCGTAAGTACTCTTGTGTTTGCAGGTGGCCCAACCGCACCAGCAGGAGTAGCTACTGCACTAGCATCAGCACTTGCTGGCAGTCCTAACAGTTTAATAGCAGCATATTATTCCGGAAAACACGCTTATCATGTATCAGTCTATGCTAGTGGTAAAAAAACAAGTTTATCTAAAATAACTTCCACAATAGGGTTGACTGTTGTTGAAGGTATTGTTTCATTTTTCTCTTTTGCCAATGTATTGGGGACATGTGAGACTACTAATAAACTTATTATTAGTAGTGAAAATAAGGGCTTTTTCTTCATTTTCATAACACTACCTTATGAAATCTTGGTATAATCTAATACTATATAACTATATATGGGGGGGCAAGGTAAATATGGAAACTAAGGAAAAAGGTTTTAAAACAGTAATGATTGTATTATTTCTATATGTCTAGGTTTTATAATCAGGATGCCCTAGTAATAATAGCTGATCGAAATATATTTTCTATGTACAACATAGACTTATTAATTTTATTTATAGCAATAATTGGATTAATTATATGGTTGAATAAAAAGAAAAAAAGGATATAAATCAGTTTGTACACAAAATGGGTTCTATCTAAATTTTGAAACAAAGTTGATTGGAGCGATTGTTTGGAGGCAACGTTCAAATTGTCCAAACTGTTCAAACCCTTAAAATCTTTTTGAGTTTGTTTTTAAAAGCACCATTTCCGGATAATTAGAGTAGGAACTTACAGCATTGGTTATTTGTAACAACTCTTAAAAAAATAAAAGGAGGGAGTAAAAACAATCTGTTTTTACTCCCTCCTTTTTTTATGAATAGCACGAAAAATTTTTAAAAACCTAATGAGATCATATTATATGAAGAAACTAAGAAGCACATCGAAAAACAAACGATGATCTATTAAAAATTCTGTAAATTTAAATCAAACATTATAACGTTATATTGATTAGTTCGAAAAAATATGATAATCTATTTTTGTAAAGAGAAATGAAATGAAATGAAATGAAATGAAATGAAATGAATTCTCATACGATTCAATGTAACCGTATACAAAGTACTTGCAATCGATAGGAAGTATCGAAAAGGATGAGGGAGATGACAGATACGTTAGTTCTGAGGAATGTAAAGATGTTAGAGGGAAATGCAGCGGACATCATACTGGAAAATGGGATGATTAAAGAAATCGCACTTCCCGGAACTGCAACAGGGGATAAGATAATAGATTATGATCAAAAAGTTTTTGTTTCGAGCGGATGGATTGATATGCATGTACATGCTTTCCCGGAATTCGATCCTTATGGTGATGAGGTTGATGAGATTGGATATAAAACTGGTGTAACAACGGTCATTGATGCAGGAAGCACGGGGGCAGATAGGATATCTGATCTGGTTAGCAGTTGTGAAAATTCCAAAACGAATGTTTTCGCCTTTCTGAATATTTCACGGATTGGATTGAAAAGGATTGATGAGTTATCGGATATTTCATGGCTGGACGAAGGGGAATTAAGGAAGGCAATTTCCAAGTACGGGGATTTTGTCGTTGGACTTAAAGCGAGAATAAGTAAAAGTGTGGTTGGTCCAAATGGTGTCGAGCCATTAAAGATCGCTAGGAAGTTCTCGGCTGAAACTGGTTTACCATTAATGGTCCATATCGGTTCAGGGCCGCCTGATATTAAGGAAGTCCTTGATTTACTTGAGGAAAAGGACATTATTACACATTTCTTAAATGGTAAAGCGAATAATTTATTTGACGTAAGAGAAGAGCCACTGCCTGAGTTAAGTAAGGCGATTGAACGTGGTGTTCATTTGGATGTAGGTCATGGAACGGCAAGCTTTTCTTTTAAAACTGCCGAAATGGCAAAAAAGCGGGGAATCCGTTTCAATACGATCAGTACGGATATATATCGTAAAAACAGAGAGAATGGGCCAGTTTTTAATATGGCAAATGTGCTTACAAAATTTTTGTACCTCGGTTATCCATTAAAAGAAGTAATAGATGCCGTTACGGTCAATGCAGCAGCTTGGTTGCATAAACCAGAGCTTGGCAGGATTTCAACTGGGGATATTGCAAACTTAACCTTATTCTCGATTGAGAATGAACAGACCCTTTTATTGGATTCCGACGGCGAAAAAAGGATGGCAGAAAAAAGAGTTGTTGTTAAAGGAGTGGTTATAAATGGAGAATTCATTGAATGCTAAATACGGCTTGAAAAGAGTCATAAATGCAAGCGGAAGAATGAGCATATTAGGGGTTTCTGCCCCAACTGACACAGTGATGGACGCGATGAAAAAAGGTGGGCAAAATTATGTTGAAATTTCTGATTTAGTCGATAAGTCAGGCCAGCATATAGCGAATTTGCTTCATTCTGAAGCAGCGGTCGTCGTAAACTCAGCATCAAGTGGAATTGCGCTTTCCGTAGCGGCGATCGTGACTGAAGGAAACAGAAGGAAAAGTGAAAGGCTTCATCAAGACCTTATTCAAAAGAATGAAATCATCATGCTGAAAGGCCATAACGTTCAGTATGGTGCACCGGTTGAAACCATGATTTACCTTGGTGGCGGAAAGTTGGTTGAAGTTGGGTATGCAAATGAAGGGAAGGCAGAACATATTGCGGATGCCATAAATGAAAATACTGCCGCCATTTTATATGTGAAATCGCATCATGCTGTCCAGAAAAATATGATATCGGTCGAAGAAGCATGGGAAGTGGCCAAAAAGAATAGCATCCCTCTGATTATCGATGCAGCAGCCGAGGAGGATTTGGAAAAATATGTACAATTCTCCGACTTGGCGATCTATAGTGGATCAAAAGCCATTGAAGGACCCACATCAGGTATCGTTACTGGCGGAAAAAAGTATATCGAATGGGTAAAGGTTCAACTGCACTGTATCGGAAGGAGCATGAAGGTTGGAAAGGAAACTACCTTTGGGCTGCTTCAGGCATTGGATGAGTATTTTGTCAAGACAGATAATAGCGAAAAAGAAAAAGCTAGTTTACAAGTTCTCACATCACTTGACTCCATTGATGGCGTAAAAGTAACGATAGTGCAGGATGAAGCCGGCCGTGCCATATATAGAGCCCGTATTTCCATTGATCCTTTGATAACGGAAACAACGGCGAAAGAAGTGAACGAGCAGCTCAGAAATGGGGATATTGCCATTTATACACGTGATTATGGGATACGGCAAGGGTTTTTCGATATAGATCCGCGTCCATTGCAAGGTGATGATATACATGTCATTGAAGCACAATTAAGAACCATATTAGGAGGAAAACAAGGATGACAAACATAAACAAACGGTTATTGAATGATCGTGTAGCCTTAAATGTACTTGCAAATAGTGTAGAAAATGCAGTGGAAGTCTTTGAAGCGGCGGAAGGCCATGTATTGGTTGGCGTACTCTCAAAAGATTATCCAACTGTGGAAGCTGGTGTTACAGCAATGAAAGAATACGGGGAAGCCATTGATGAGGCCGTTTCAATAGGATTGGGCGCGGGCGATAATAGACAGGCAGCAGTTGTCGCAGAAATAGCAAAATACTATCCAGGCAGTCATATTAACCAGGTTTTTCCGGCTGTTGGTGCTACGAGGGCCAATTTAGGTGAGAAGGATAGTTGGATCAATTCACTTGTTTCTCCAACTGGGAAAGTCGGTTATGTGAATATCTCCACTGGTCCAGTAAGTGCAGGTGCAAGTGAAACTGCCATTGTGCCTATCAAAGCTGCCATTGCGCTTGTTCGCGATATGGGAGGAAATGCATTAAAATACTTTCCGATGAAAGGCCTGAAGCATGAAGATGAATATCGTGCTGTGGCAAAAGCTTGTGGTGAAGAGGGATTTGCTTTGGAACCAACAGGTGGAATCGATTTGAATAATTTCGAGACCATTTTAGAAATTGCATTAGAAGCAAAAGTGCCTAAAGTCATTCCCCATGTATATTCTTCCATCATCGATGAAGAGACTGGTAAAACGAATGGTGAGGATGTACGGGAATTATTGGCCATAACAAAAAAATTGGTTGAAAAATATGCCTAAAAGGATTGTGGCATTCGGGGAAGTTATGATGCGTTTGCAGGTACCAGGGTATGAATTGCTATCACAGGCTAACACTCTGCAATACTCCTTTTCAGGCACGGGAGTAAACGTAGCTTCTGCGATGACAAAGCTTGGACATGAGGGGGATGTCGTGACCAAGTTACCGGATAACCCCCTTGGGGATTCAGCGATTTCAGCTTTGCAGCGCTTAGGAATTGGAAGGAGCTTCATCTCCAGAGGCGGCAAATACATGGGGATGTACTTTTTGGAAAATGGTTTTGGACAGCGGTCGAGCCGTGTCACATATTCCAATCGACTGGAAAGCAGTTTTAATACAGCCACCTTATCCGATTATGATATGGATAGGATTTCGGAAAGTACGGATATCATCCATTTTTGCGGAATCACGCTTGCAATGGCGGAAAATGTACGGGAAAGTATGAAGGCGCTGGCTGGAAAAGTCAAAGAGAAAGGCGGTACAGTCTGTTTCGATTGCAATTACCGTCCCTCTTTATGGGAGGGAGGTTACGCTGACGCAAAGCCTCATTATGAAGAAATGCTTTCTCTGGCTGATATCGTCATGATGAATGAGAAAGACGCCCTATATATTTTAGGAATGAAGTCAGAAGGCTCCACAAGGGAAGAGCAGCTTATTGAGTTGATCCCTGAAGTAGCCAAGAAATTCAATATTCAATCGATAGCAGGGACACATCGTTCAATCAACAGTGATAATAGCCATACATTGAGGGGGTATATATACAAGGAAGAGACATTTTACTTTTCCGATATCCTATCATTTTCCGTATATGATAGAATAGGTTCAGGCGATGCTTACACAAGTGGAATCCTACATGGCGAATTGCTAGGATATTCCCCTGAAAAGACAGTTCGGTTTGCGGCTGTTTCAGGAATGCTGGCGTGTACTGTCGTTGGAGATACTCCATTGGCAACCGAAAAGGAGATACTCTCGGCAATGGAAGGTAAAATGGAAGATATTAAGAGATAAAGGCAGGAGATTAGGAATGAATGTGAACAGAAAAAATGGACCGATGTATTTACAAATAAAAGAAATATTAAAGGATCGTATTTTACATGGGGTTTATGCCATTGACACAAACATTCCCTCTGAGCCTCTTTTGGAAGAAGAATTTAACGTAAGTAAGGTCACTGTCCGTAATGCAATCAAAGAACTCGTGCAAGAGGGCTATGTTGAAAAGAAAAGCGGCAAAGGCACTAGGGTCATAGCTAATGGTGCGATTGTCAAACTTTCCAAAGGAAAGCGTTTCACAGAGCTGTTGGTGGAGGAAGGGCACTCCATTTTAAAAAAGGTGTTAAACATAAGTCATGTTGACCTTTCTTCAGACTCTAAGCTGCATTCTTTATTTGGTGACCATTGCATAAGTATCGAACGGATATATTTATTGGACAATGAACCTTATATTTACTTTACGCATTATATTTCACTCGATATGAACGAAGAAGATATGAAAGAGGTCCAGATCAATTCTTTGTACCGATTTTTGGAAGATCAAAACGTCAAACTTGAAACATTCAGAGATGAGTTTGCCGTTGCTATCGCTCCGGATCACATTTGCGAAACACTGAAAATCGAAAACAATAGTCCAGTACTAAAGAGGATTCGGATTTCCAGTGATGGGGACGGAAATGTTATGGAATACAGTGAAGGATATTACAACACGGCTAGACAGAACTACATTGTGACATATAACGAGCCGGTACAATAATCCCATTTATTGTATTGGTTTGATTGTAAGCGATTTCTTGGGAATGGGGAGAACATATGGATCTATATTTATTAGGAATCACGCTGATAGCAATCGTAATAGTTATTTTGGGGGTATCATGGTGGAAATGGCATGCATTCATTAGCTTGACTGTAGCCAGTTTATTTTTAGCGGTCTTTTCTGGACTGCCAATGGACAAGATTGTTGGGGCATATGAAACAGGTGTCGGAGCGGTCCTTGGTCACCTTATTGGAATATTGGCCTTAGGTACCATCTTAGGAAAGATGATGTCCGACTCTGGAGCCGGTATGCAGGTTGCTGACTTTTTCATTAATAAATTCGGCGTGAAAAAACTGCCATGGGCCATGCTTTTATCTGGTTTCATCATCGGCATTCCGGTATTTTTCGAGGTTGGTTTAGTAATATTGCTTCCTTTGGTCATTTCCATTCGGAAATCTACCAAAGTGAACATCTTGTTAATTGGTATTCCAGTACTTGCTGGTTTATCGATCGTACATGGGCTGGTACCTCCGCATCCTGGAGCCATGACAGCCATTGGAATTTATAATGCTAACATGGGACAAGTACTTCTGTATTCATTGATCATCGCATTCCCGACTGCTGTAATTGCGGGACCTCTATTTGCAAAATGGATTCATAAACGGGTCATTCCTGTTAAAGAACCGGAATTGATCCGGGTGGAAACAAAGTCAAGTGGATTACCAGGCACTGGAGTTTCGTTCTTCATCATCCTTTTGCCGGTATTGTTGATGGTTTTAACGGTAGTGGCGCCTTATCTGGCGATACCGGGTTCCATTGAAAAATTCTTATTGTTTATCGGAAGTCCAGTGATCGCCCTATTAATCTCCTGTTTTGCAGCATACTATTTCTTGGGCTACAGACAGGGTATGGACAAATCACTAATTAAAAAGTTGACGGAAGAATGCTTATTGCCATTAGCTTCCATAATTCTTATTATCGGTGCTGGCGGAGGATTCAAGCAAATTTTGATTGATAGTGGCGTAGGGACTGCGATCGCTTCCATGTCTGAAGAAATTTCTTTATCACCGATCGTTCTTGCATTTCTTGTGGCCGGACTGATTCGGATTGCCACAGGTTCTGCAACCGTCGCTTTGACCACGGCAGCAGGAATCGTTTCACCGGTCGTTGCCAATATGACGGGTGTTAATCTTGAATTGCTCGTTATTGCCACGGGAGCAGGCTCACTTATGTTCTCCCATGTTAATGACGCCGGTTTCTGGTTAGTAAAAGAATACATGGGATTAACCGTTAAAGAAACTTTCAAAACTTGGACAGTCATGGAAACCTTACTTTCCTTCGTGGCATTCGGTTTGGTTTTAATTTTCGATATATTCATTTAATTAAAGAAAATTGTTGCAATGTCTGATTAAGTTGCATTTACCTCCGTGAACTGTCTTGGGGTGACAGATCACGGAGGCTTTTATTTAGTTATGAACATACTGGGGAGGGAGAAAATGACCGGCTTTACTCTTAAAGATAGGTCGTTGCGGAAAAAACAGAAACTATTCACAATTGAAAGTAGTATGACTAGTGACAAGGGTGTAGTTTCATCCAGGAGACGTTTGTTTGGCTCCTCGAAGATATAAGTCGTGACAGAGACTTCTATATTGCAAGATTGACAGCTTCCCGTTTACATATTCATTCTGAATATAATCCAATAATTCATTGGCATGGTTAGGCTTTTGACGTTTTTCCTGAATATAATGGAGAATTAAAACTTCTATATTCACACACTCACCTTACTTGACAAGTATTTTTTTCCATTAACAATATAACATGGGTATTCAAAAAAATATCATTTTTTGAATATTTTAACTATCGACATATTTATACAAATAAAGGAGTGATTCGGAGTAAGCGGTGGAAAATTTCATCGGGAAATGCAAAAAGAACGTTATTGTACCGACTTGCTGTTAAGTCGGCACAAAAAAACCCTTGATAATTCAAGGGTTTTTTTGTTGATTTAGGTGAAAAACTGATTTTGCAACGACTTCATGCTTGTATCTTTTGTACAGGTATAGGAGATAAGCGCAGTTCTGCGGATTCTCTCTTAATGGAGAATAAATAAGCTGCCAAACCTAAGAAGGCTGTAAAAATCAGCATGGCGATCGATGAACTGAAGTCCCCGCCAGACAAGTCACGAAGCCATCCCATGATATAGCTCGAAAAGCCGCCCATGATATTCGTGAATCCAATTAGACCAGCGGCTCGTCCTGCGGTTTCAGGTGTTGAGTATTTTACCATGAGCATATTACTTAGATGGAACACACCGCCTTGACATCCCATTGCCAGTCCCATGCATAGTCCTGCCAAAATAGGATTGGGGATGAAGACAGCTACAGTCAAAAAGACAGCCGTCAATGAAAATAGAATCGTGGCCATCAAACTTGGACGTCTGGTTTTGTCAGCCAGAAAACCGCACGCCAAGACAAATCCTAAAGCGAATAGCCAGGAAAGTGAAGTAATGCTCGACATTCCTTCCTTTTCGAATCCTTTTGCCTCAATGAGGTAGGTAGGAAGCCAAATGCTGATTCCGAAAAATAAGAAGGAGCATACGAGCATGCCGAACCAAACAATCCAGAAACGATAATCTTGAGCGAAACTCTTGTTCTCGGAGCGGGCGGTTTCTGTCACTTCATCATCCGTTTGGCGAATGAAAGCCAATTCCTCCTTACTTATCCAGGGGTGCTCTTCTGGTGTATTCCTTGTCATAAAGATGAACATAGGGATATTTATAAATAAGTTGAAAGCTGCAAGCATAAAGAAAGCTGCTTGCCAGTGGAGTAAAGATATCACGAGCACCAAGAAAATGGCTCCCATTGCCGGTCCTAAATAGTTTCCGGTAAGCCAAGATGCCTGGGCCCTCCCCAATTCCCGTTTATTAAACCAGTTAGAAATGAATTTTCCGGAAACCGGAATCATCATCCCCTCACCAAAACCAAGAATGATCCTGCTTATTAAAAACATTTCATATGAATTTGCCAGACCTGACGTGATCATCGTGAGTGTCCAAACGAATAAACCGGCGATTGCTGTTTTACGTGCACCTAATTTATCAATGATGAAGCCCCAAAAAAGATTTGAAACTCCATAAGCAATGGTGAATACAAATGATAGAAGACCGATCTTTGCATTTTTGTCATCGCCTGTAATACCGAGTGCATGCAAGAATTCCGGATCTGTTTGAATGATGGAAATGCCAACTTTATCAATTTGTCCGAAAAACCAAAAGAAAAAAATTGGAACGGCAATATACAACCATCTTTTTTGCCCATTTAACATAATACCATCTCCTTATCGCTTTTTAACATTCCTTAAAACACTTACATTAGAGAATAAGTGTTTTACGGTTATCCCTTTAGAAAGGTACCAGTTTTGATATTTCCCGCCTTTCATTATAAATTTGATAGATAAAAAGGAACAGAAGTGTTTTGTAAGGAAAACAAAGTTTTACTTTCTTAACGATAAATTAAAATAATTTGATTGTCAATTTAATATTTTGACAATTTTATATTTTTAGAATAAACAATCTTATAAGCGCTTTCAGTAAAAAATCGAACTCTGTTTCATCTTTTTTGAGTAAATGGATCTCTATCAAGCAAGGACTTATAATGTATGTAAATCTAATTCTTTGTGTCAAAAAAACAAATTATTATCAAATTATTAAAAATTCTGACTTGTTGATATTGAATTTAAAATCAGGAAAATCTATAATTCATTTATATTGTTTTATATATGAAATACTTAATATTGGAAAATTCCGTGATTGGGTAGAGAATATCGATGTATTAAAATTCTTTATTTGTTTTTACTTGTATAATTGGTTATATTTGGTTATATAACAACAAGCTTTTCTATTGATAAGTGAATTAAGCTAGGCCTTCCAAATAGTTTTATATATGTAAATATGCTTTAATTGACACATATACACTATTCTATTTATACATGAAGAGTAAAGGATTGCGAGGTAGAAATGGTTGCCAATTAGAAGAACTGCCCGATTCATTATCAGTTAGGAATGAGCTTGTTATCTTACAGTGCTTGGGAAACAAGGAGACACCGGCTCTGTTATCGCTCTCGGCTTTTACAAGCCGTTTTCCGGAAGTGGTGAAAGTGTTGATTATATCTGATGTGACTCGTGGAGCAGCTGTTGTTAGTATGATAGAAAGTAAACGGAAACTTCTGAAGTGATTACAATCCATCGAAATGTGATCATATGTGCGCTACTGGCGCCAAATGTTTCTGTCTAGTTAAGGAAGCGCAATTGCTTACGTCAGGATACCGGTCATTTCAATTCTCTTTATCAAATTTAAATCAAATGGACATCCTATCTTCAATATCTGTCCCGATATTGGTCTTGTGTGGTGAACTGAATCAGGTCAGACCTGATAGTGAGACAAGAATATTTTAAAAATTGATGCCTAATTCCGGGTTTTCCATTGTACCGGAAGACCGGCCATTTAAGTATCAGCAGGATCTTGGGGTGTACGGATGCTACTTACAACAGGTTTGCAACCATTAAGTATGCATCAAAAGCATTCAGCAAACACAGAAAAAGATGTACATATACTGCAAGTTCTTCTTTCTAGGTCTGAAGAAAGCTTTACTGAAAGTGTTATAGTCAGGAGAAAATGAGATTTATTCACAACGGGGGGAATACTCGAATGGCAAGCGAAGAAAAAGAGAAAGAGAAATATAGTGCTAATTCATTGGTTAGAGGGTTGGAAATCATTAAGCTCTTTAATGAAGTACAGCCTAGTTTGTCTCTTTCAGAAATTGCAAAACAACTGGGAGTAAGCAGAACGGTACCATATCGTTTATTATTCACATTACAAAATATTGGTTATTTGTCTCAGGATGAACATACGAAACGTTATAGTTTAACGCCAAAGGTTCTTGAATTGGGATTTAGCTATTTGAACAGCTTGAAATTCCAGGAAATTGTCCAGCCTTATATGGAGACTTTGCGTGATGAAATCGGAGCCTCCTGCCATCTTTCAATTTTGGATGGACAGGAAGTTGTTTATGTTGGAAGTGCCCCAATCAGAGGCGTATCCGCTGTCAATGTGAACATAGGTTTGCGGCTGCCCGCACATGCTTTGGCCAATGGAAAATTACTTTTGGCATATCAACCGAAAGAAATGCTGATGCAAATGTTTAAAATTTCAAATCTAACTCCTTATACAGATAAAACACTCACCGCGCCGGGTGAATTTCAAAAACAGCTGGAATCGATTCGGCAGAATGGCTATTCGATGACAAGCGGGGAATTCCATCCTGGAATCCGTTCTGTTGCCGCTCCTATTTTTGACAGGACTGGGAAAGTATTAGCTGCATTGAATGTCGTGGCAACAGAGTCTGCTTACCAGGAGGATTTTATCGATAAAATTGCCTTGCCGAAATTGTTGGAAGTTTCTCGGCAGTTATCCGTTTATATGGGATATAGTGGGGTTAAGCCGTATCAACACGAAGATGTCTGAACAATTTAAAAGTGCCAATCTATTATTAAGTGAATAACTTTTCTAGAAAGTGTGGATCTCCCAATAGGGTATCCACACTTTTTTTTTGAAGAAAGGCGGATAGTAGATTAAATCATTACAAGCTTATCGCAAAATGATGAACACACGGATTATAAAAATAGTTTTAAATATTCTAAAAATTCGTTGACAATGAAGCGTTTTCATTTTAGACTTAATTCATAGACAAAACAGTGTTTTGCTTATGAAACATAATACGGTTTAGAAACAACAAATAAGGGAGGAATTTTAAAATGACAAAAGAAGCTTTTTCAGTGAAGGATTTTGAAAAAAAATATGTTGCCCGATTGAAAGACCGTTCGCTTGATTGGGATGTCTTGAAGTTCCAAGAAGAAATCGATCCCGCTTATAGACGTGCACAGATGAGATATATCGGACGTGGAGCCACTGCCAATAATGATACGAATGTAATTGCAGGTGTACATTTCACTTTAAGTACAATGGTGCTTCCTCCGGGATGTATCGGTCCTTTGCACCTTCACGACGATGTTGAAGAAGTGTTTTTCATTCTTGAGGGTGAAGTCACGGCATTAATTCAAGAGGATAGCTACAGTGAAGTTCATGAAATTAAATTAAGTGCAAGAGATTGCATCAGCAGCCCACCAGGGGTTTATCGGGGAATTAGGAATGATGGTGATGTGGAGGCGCGGATGCTCGTGATGCTAGGGGCAGTGAAACCTAACTTGCCGACTTATCCTGAAGGCAGTGACCTCGAAGAACTGCGTAAACAACGCGCTAAAGAAAGAGAAGCCATTATTAAAGAGTGATCATTTAGCTGAGAAGGGCACCTGCATTATGAAAATTAATGAGGCGCCCTTTTCGATTAGATTGTTAAATATGGCCAATGCAATTTATCTAAAGTCCAATTAAATTATGGGAGGTATAAAAAATGCTTGGGATTACTCATTTACGACATATAAGCATGATAACTCCGAATTTCGACGATCAAGCAGAGTTTTATGAAAAGGTTTGGGGACTGGATAGAGTGGATGTTCCGGAAGAGGAGAATACGGTTTATTTCCGCGGGGCTGGACCGGAACATCATATTTTAAGCCTTCACAAGGGAGAAAAACGTGGTTTGCATCATATAGCTTTTGGCATGGTCGATAAAAATGCGGTGGATCGTGCAGCAGGGATATTACAATCGAAGGGCGTTCGAATTATTGAACCGCCTGGATATTTGGATGAAGCAGGTGCCGGTTATGGCCTCCGGTTTATTGATCCGGAAAACCGCGTGATTGAGCTTTCAGCTTGGGTGGAAGTACAAACGTCTATTTGGAGCAAGAAAAATGTTGACCCAGTGAAATTGAACCATGTTGTAATGAACACGAAGAACTTAGATATGATCGTTGAGTTTTATACGGATGTACTTGGTTTTAAAGTTACTGATTGGAGTGAGCACCAAATGTCATTCCTGCGATGCAACAGGAAACATCACTCCATTGCCTTCAATCAAGATGAGCATGCGTCAGTCAATCATATCGCATACGAAGTCGATTCCGTGGATGAATTGATGCGAGGAATAAGCAATGTGCGAAAATCAGGCTTGTCAGAACTTTGGGGACCTGGACGTCATGGGCCTGGAGACAATATTTTCTGTTATTTTCAAGACCCAGGCGGTTTTGTTATGGAGTATACATGTTATCTGGAAACGATCGAAGATGAATCTGAGTGGAGAGCACGAGTATGGAAACGGGTCCCGCATTTAATGGATCAGTGGGGGATTGCAGGGCCGCCGAAACCTGAAGCCCGCAAAGCAATGGGAGGCGATCCCGATCCAGGCTGGGTTGATTCTCATATAGATGGTTCTGTCTTGGCAAAAAAATGAGGAGGATTTTGATTTCCTCCCATTATTCTTGCGCGTAGTTACAGCGTTTGAGGAAAATGGCTTTGAAAAGGAGTGAAGAGAGTGGATTTAGGATTGCAAGGAAAAGTGGCTGTCATTATGGGCGGCACGTCGGGCGTGGGATTAAAAACTGCAGAAATGTTTTTAGCTGAAGGAGCGAAAGTGGCTATATGCGGCAGAAGTGCAGAGCGTATGGAAAATGCACAAAGTCATTTGCTCTCATTTGGTGAAAAGGCAGATATTTTTGCATCAACATGTGATGTCACCTCAAAATCGGATGTAGATTCTTTCATTAATGGTACCGCTGAGAGGTTTGGCGGAATCGATATATTGGTGAATGCAGCCGGTCAAAGCGTGATGGGTCACTTTTTTGACATAACGGATGAGCAGTGGGAAGAACAGATTCAGTTAAAATTCTTTGCCATCATATATGCTGTTCGTGCTTCGCATCCTCATTTAGTGAAAAGGGGAGGAGGGCGGATTATTAATATTAATGCAACCCTCGCTAAAGAACCTGAACGTCATATGGTAGCGACTGCAGCAGCAAGGGCTGGTCTCCTTAATTTAAGCAAAACTTTATCCCAGGAATTGGCTTTTGACAATATATTGGTAAACTCAGTGAGTCTTGGATTGATCCGGACCGATCAATGGGAGCGAAGAAGATTGAAAAATGCGCCCGATATGGACCCTGAAGAATATTACGGAGACCTTGCGAAAAAACGGAATATCCCTCTCGGACGCGTAGGGGAAGCGGAAGAAGTGGCCAGTGTCATTGTTTTCCTTGCTTCAGACAAAGCAAGTTATGTAGCAGGTTCGACGATTGAGACGGCAGGAGCGATCGGAAAGGCACTTTAAATATATTACTAAAAAGGTAGGATAACGCGATGAAAATACAAGAAGAAATAGAGTTTACGACCGCCGATTCCATCGTAAAGGAGCTGGTTCAAGCAGGAGTTGAAACTGCTTTCGGGATTGTCAGTATTCACAATATGCCCATCTATGATGCAATTCTTAGAGAAGGGAGCATCAAACTCAT
Source organism: Peribacillus sp. NPDC096447 (assembly GCF_044762725.1). Taxonomy (NCBI): domain Bacteria; kingdom Bacillati; phylum Bacillota; class Bacilli; order Caryophanales; family Bacillaceae; genus Peribacillus; species Peribacillus sp. NPDC096447. The sequence continues at coordinate 198,766 of NZ_JBIWEV010000003.1, read as the reverse complement.
TTGTTCACGCGGTGAGAGCGGTGCCGTAAACATGGCTGATGGCTATGCCCGTGCCACTGGGAAATTGGGTGTTGTGATTACCAGTACTGGAACAGGGGCAGGAAATGCTGCTGGTTCCCTGGTGGAAGCGTGGGCAGCTGGCGTCCCCCTTCTTCATCTTACCGGTGAGGTGGCTTCTTCTTATCTTGGTACAGGCAAAGGATACATACATGAGTGTAAAGACCAGCTATCAATGATGAGCGGAGCATGTAAAAATGCAGTGAGGCTTAGAAACCCTGAGCAATGTGCCGCGGTTGTAAGGAAGGCGATCCAAGAAGCGTTAACTGCACCAACGGGTCCGGTTACATTGGAAATTCCCATTGACTATCAATCGGCGATCATAGAAGATCTTTCACTAGAAGGGCTACCAGCTTCAACATCTGAAACAAATCCATTGCCATTCATTCCTGAACAAGCCGTGCAAAAAATGGTTGGGGCACGCCGTCCTGTAATATGGGCCGGTGGCGGAGTCATCAGTGCCAATGCTTCGAAAGAGCTCCGAAAATTAGCGGAAATCCTTGGTGCAGCGGTTATAACCAGTCAGTCAGGAAAAGGTTCGATTCCAGAAAACCATGAACAATGCATCGGACATTTTGCTGCATATGAAACAACAAAAGAGTTTTTAAGAAATGCTGATTTATTGATTAGTGTAGGTGTAAGGTTTAGGGGGAATGAAACATCCAACTGGAAAGTGCCTGTGCCACAAGAACATATAGCGATCGATGCTGATTGGCAGGCCATTAACAGGAACTATAAAGCAACTATAGGTTTGGTTGGCGATGCAAAAGATATGTTAGCTGCCATCATTCAAAAGCTCGAAGAACATTCAGTTCATGCGGAGCCTTCTTATTTAGAAGAAGTTCTTTCGCTTAGAAATGAAGTGCGCGCCCAACTCAGGGAAACGCTTGGACCTTATGAGCAATTTGTAGATGGTATGAGGGAGATATTACCAGAGGATACCATTTTAGTTCGTGATGTAACCGTACAGGCAAACGTTTGGGGCAGCCGTTTATTTGAAATCTATGAACCGAGAACATCCATTCATGCATCAGGCGGCGGAATCGGTCAAGGTCTTCCAACAGCAATCGGTGCCCAAATGGGGTGTCAAGATAAAACTGTCGTTCTGATGGCTGGAGACGGAGGGTTTATGGTGAATGTCGGGGAAATGGTCACGGCAGCCGAAGAAAACTTACCAGTTATCATCGTATTGTTCGATGACTCAGGCTATGGGGTTCTTCGCAACATTCAAACAGCCGCATATGGTCGGCAGGTAGCCGTGGATTTATTGAGTCCTGATTTTGTGAAATTGGCTGAGTCCATGCATTTTGATGCAGTACGTATTGGTTCTGGAGATGAATTCATATCCGAACTGAAAAAGGCAAAAGAAAGACGTAAACCTTCAATGATCGTTGTTGATATGGAGGCTGTGGGGCCAATGGCCAAGCCATTTGGCGGACCGCCAGGAGCTGCGGAAGCATTTAAGCCCAAAAAACTATAAGGAGGATTGAGAATGATTTCGACATACCCATTTGTTTCAGGAAAATATCTAGTTAATGGAGAATGGATAGAATTACCGGAAAAAGTCGATGTAGTAAATCCGGCAAATACATCCGAAGTAGTTGGCCAGGTGGCAAAATGCTCTGAAGAAATCGTGAATGACGCGATTGAAGCTGCAGAAAATGCTTTTGAAACGTGGTCCCGCTCTGATATCGGGGAACGGGCTAACCGGATGAACACTGCGGCAGAAGAACTTTCAAAAGTTATCGAGGAAAATGTTACAGTGTTTGTACGTGAAAATGGCAAAACACTTGTTGAAGCCAAAAAGGATTTACTGCGCTGTGTTGAAGTCATGAAGGGCTGTGCAGCTGAGTTACTTGATTGGTGGAAGCCTGAAGTGGTTTCAGGAAACCAAAAAGTCCAAATCCGAAGAAGGGCAAGAGGTGTCACGGCCATCATCACACCGTGGAATTCTCCGATGATATTAACATTTAAAAGGGTCATTCCTGCTGTTTTGGCAGGCAATGCCGTTGTCGTAAAACCTGCAACTAATTGTCCTTTAACGATTATGACCTGTTTAAAAGTAGTTGCCGAACATTTTCCTCCAGGAGTCATCAATATAGTCTCAGGATCAGGAAAAGCAATCGGCGATACACTATGTTCCGATTCACGCGTACGGACATTGGCGTTTGTCGGAAGTACGGAAACCGGAAAAGATATCATGCAGAAATCAGCTGGAAATCTGCAAAAAGTATATATGGAACTTGGCGGCAATGATCCTGCAATCATCTTGGAAGATGCCAATATGGATGAAGCGGCTATCAAACGTTTGAGGATGGGGATTTTACGAGCAGCGGGTCAGGTCTGTTCTGCTGTAAAAAGAGTGTATGTCCAAGAATCACGTTATGATGAGGTTGTGGAAAAGCTGACCAAAGAGTTTAGCCGGATGGTAATTGGTGATGGCATTCAGCCAGATGTAACTATGGGTCCATTGAATAATAAAGCACAATATGATTTTGTGAATGGCTTGATCGAACGTACCGCTAAGTCAGGAGGAAATATAATCACCACCGGCATTCAGCTGAATCCGGAAACTTGGGATAAAGGTTATTATATGCTACCTTCCATTATTACTGGCGTCGATCAACAGAGCGAATTGGTTCGGGTAGAACAATTCGGACCCATCATTCCAATTTTACCTTTCAATGATATTGATGAAGCTGTAAAATTAGCGAATGATAGTGAGTTTGCGCTGCGTGCATCTGTTTGGACCGAGAATGAAGATATCGCTGTCGAAATGGCAGATCGCCTTGAAGCTGGTGCGGTTTTCCATAATAATCATACCGTTTTCAGCGACTTGGCTCTGGATTTCCCTGGCTTAAAAGAAAGTGGTGTTTCGCGGGAAACAAGACATTGCGGGTTGGAATTCTTTGCGGACTCATACGGGTTTGCTGATTGAGGAAGGATGAAACTACATGAAGTTAGGTTTAATCGGGTGCGGTAATATCGGGAAATTTCTGCTTCAGGCCATTAATAACGACGGGCTTCTTCCAGGTGGGAAAATCGTTTCGATTTATGCCCGCCGTGAAGAAATCGCGGCACAGCTAGCAGAAGAATTCAGGACACAGTCATTTAGTGATGTCGACGAACTCCTTAAATCCGATGTAGATATGGTCATAGAGGCTGCAACGATTGAAGCAGCTGAAGAGTATGCATTGAAAGTGCTTAAAAGCGGGAAGGATCTCTTGCTGAGCAGCATTGGCGTGATGGCGAATTCTGCCTTTGAAGAACAATCAAACCGGATTTGCAAAATGAATAACGTGAATATTCTCCTTCCGTCTGGTGCGATTGGGGGTCTCGATGTACTTAAATCGGCAAAAGCGGTGAATGGCCTTGAATCTGTTTGCATCACCACAAGAAAACCGCCAAGCGCATTGCCTGCTGGGTCTTCAGTGATAGAAGAAACGGTATTATTTGAAGGATCTGCTGCAGAAGCGATCAAACAGTTTCCGAGAAACATTAATGTTGCGATTGTGCTGTCTTTGGCTGGTCTTGGATCTGAAAAGACGAAAGTGAAAATCATTGCCGATCCTAATGTGTTAAAGAACATTCACCTGATAGAAGCGTCAGGTTCGTTCGGGAAACTGAAACTGGAAGTGGAGAATGATCCGATGCCAAATAATCCGAAAACGAGTTATCTAGCGGCATTAAGTGTATTGGCTACTCTGCAAAATAAGGAAAAGTGCGTTCAAATCGGGTAAAGAATTTTGATGTAAAGCTTGGAAGGGAGAGAAAAAGTATGCTTAAAACAGATAAGTCCTTAGAAGAAATGTCAAAACAGCAAGTTGTTAACTATTTGAACGAAACGGTTAAACCAGAGGAAGGCGTTATACCTGCATACCTCCTTGGAGACCCAAAGGTTTATGATATAGAACATGAAAAAGTGTTTTTGAAAACCTGGGTTTTTATCGGTCATGATTCTGAAGTACCCAACAAAGGAGACTTCATGACCCGTGAACTAGCTGGCTACTCGCTCATCATCACACGTGATGCTGAAGGGGAAATCAGGGCGTTTTATAATATGTGCACCCATCGCGGAATGAAACTATGCCGGGCAGATAAAGGGAACAAGTCATTATTTACGTGTCCCTACCATGGATTTAATTTTAAAAACACTGGAGAGCTCGTAGGGGTGCCATTACAAAAGGACATATATGGGGGCAACCTTGACCGGTCGGAATTGGGCCTTCACAAAGTGAAGCTTGAATCCTATAAAGGTCTTTTATTTGGAACTTGGAATGAAGATGCAGAGCCACTTGACGAGTTTCTTGGAGACATAAAATGGTATTTGGATATCCTTGTAGGACGTGCAGAAATGGAAGTTATCGGTGTCCCGCAAAGATTCATAGTTAAATCCAACTGGAAAGTTGGTTCCGATAACTTTGTTGGTGATTCCTATCACACGATGGTCACACACGGTTCCATTGCAAAACTGGGCATGGTGCCCAATGCTACCTATTCAAAGCGTGGTTTTCAAATCCATATGGATAACGGTCATGGACTGAACTTAGGGACACCTAACCCTGACTTCGCTTTCCCGGAAGAATTGAAAGATGAATTTAAAACTAATTTGTCTGAAGAACAGTATGAAGTGTTATCAAACTTAAAGAATATGATCGGGAACGTTTTCCCCAACTTATCATTTTTAATATCCCATACAAAAATCAAAGACCAGTTCATCTCCAACACTTCTATTAGAATGTGGCGGCCAATCGGTCACAATCAAATGGAAGTGATCGCTTGGATGCTCGTGGAAAAGAACGCAACCCAAGACTGGAAAGATAGATCAAGAGATTCATTTATCTTGACCTTTAGCCCATCCGGTATTTTCGAACAGGATGATACGGAAGTGTTTACGGATATTACTGAAACAGCCCAAGGCCCAATGCCTTTCCTAAAGAATTTAAACTACAATTATACAATGGGACTCCATCGTGAACCAGTTGACTTTATAGGACCGGGTGTTGCTTACGATGATAAATTCACGGAAGCGAGCCAACGGAATTTCTACAAGTACTGGCTGGAGTTAATGACGAAATGATAAGCGGGAGGGGGAACGGAAATGAATGTGGAGAAAATGTTGCTTAAATGTGAATTTGAACAGTGGCTGTATGATGAAGCTCAATTACTCGATGATATTGAATTTGATGATTGGTTCGATTTAATGCACTCGAGCTTACGTTATCAAATGCCTGTACGTGTTAATAAAGAAGGGGTGGAACGCCCGGATTATTCAACGGAAATGTTTACATTTAATGATGATATTGAGCTGCTGAAACTGCGCGTGGATCGTTTGAAAACGGATTATGCTTGGGCGGAAATACCGCCATCAAGAACACGGCGTTTTGTCTCTAATGTACGCGTTAAAGACTATGTTGAAGGTGAAAAGGCAGTCGTCAAGAGCTATCTGCTTATCTATCGGAGCCGCAGCACGGATATTCAGCATGATTTGATTTCAGGGGAACGAAATGATGAATTCATTTTCGAAGCAGGTAAATGGAAACTTTCCAAACGGATATTCATTGTTGATCAATCAACGATAAATACCAGAAATCTTGCTATCTTCGTATAATATTGATTTGAATAAAAAGAGATAACAAGGAGGCTGGTTACAATGTCAATGGCGTTAAAGGATAAAGTGGTGTTGATTACTGGAGGCAATTCAGGTATCGGAGAGGCTGTCACTAGGCGTTTTATACAAGAAGGGGCAAAAGTCAGCATTATCGGCCGCTCGATAGAAACGCTAAATAAAATGAAAGAGGAATTTGGTGAAGAAATCCTCATTAACCAAGGCGATGTAAGCAAATATGAAGACAATGAAAGGGCTGTTCAGGCCACTGTCAAGCAATTTGGAAAGCTGGATGTTTTCGTTGCCAATGCAGGAGTCTTTGATGGATTTGCAAAATTTGCCGACGTAACGCCCGATGCACTTTCAGAAGCATTTGATTTTCTGATCGATATTAACGTTAAAGGATCTTTCTTCGGTGCTAAAGCCGCTCTTAAAGAACTGCAAAAATCGAATGGCAATATTATTTTCACCGTATCCGGTGCTAGTTTCTATCCGGATGGCGGCGGGGTTTGGTACACAGCAAGCAAGCATGCCCAAATAGGTCTGATGCGCCAACTTGCTTTTGAACTTGCTCCTGACATAAGGGTGAATGCTGTAGCGCCTGGTGGCACTCTGACGGCATTATCGGTCATTCCTCCCCTACGTCCATTCGTTAAAATCGTGGATAATGAAACGAAGGCCAATAGCATTAAAAAAAGAAACCCTCTTCAGCTTGCACAGATGCCCGAAGATCATGTAGCTGCATATGTCCTGTTAGCATCGGACGCAGCACGTGCAATCACCGGCGAAGTCATCTCCAGTGATGGAGGATTGTCAGTTCGCGGACTGGGTTGAGTTCATAACAAAATAAACTACGGGAAGAAGGTTTATAAGTATGGCTGAATCACTATTGGGCAATAGGAATATTAATCAACTCGCATTTGTTGTAAAAGATATTGAAGCTGCTAATCTAGCTTTCACAAGACTGCTTGGCATTAAGAAGGCAGAACCGTTTCTAACTGGTGACAGTTCTGTTTCGAAAGTCACTTTTAGAGGTGTACCAACGGAATCACAATCCAAACTGGCTTTCCTGAATACACCAACCGTCCAATTTGAATTAATAGAACCCGATAAAAATCCAGGAACGATGCGTGAGTTCCTGGATGAAGTAGGTGAAGGGATTCACCATATTGCTTTTGATGTAGACTCTATCCAAAAGAGGCTGCCAATCATGGAGAAAAGTGGATACCCAGCTTTGCAAACGGGAGAATTCACTTCAAGTGACGGCCGATATGTATATGTGGATACACTAGATGATCACAAAACGTTAATTGAAATGCTTGAAAGTGCAGAGCCGAGAGAAACGGCATGGGAAAGACCAGAAGATGCTAGCGTTCAGCCGCTATTAGGGACAAACAAGGTGGAACAGATTGCGTTAGTTGTAAAAGACCTCGATGCGGCTGCAGAAGCATATTGTAAGTTGTTGGGGATTGAAAAACCTCCGATCATCCATTCTGGTCCAACCGATATTACAAACGTGATTTACAAAGGGAAGCCCACTGAAGGAAAGTCAAAATATATGTTCATCGATACGCCGTTAATTCAAATTGAATTGATCGAGCCGGGTGAATCACCCAGCACGTGGAAAAATCATCTTGAAAAATATGGTGAGGGTGTTCACCATATCTCTTTTGTCGTTAAAGACATGGAGGATAAAATGAAGATGTTAGAAGAAATGGGCTATCCGGTCATCCAGACAGGTAACTTTTTTAACGGAAAAGGCCGATATGCCTATATGGATACAACATCGACCTATAAAGTGATTATTGAATTGCTAGAACGTTTCGATGAGTAAAATGGTTTCAATTCTGATCATCAAGAAGTGTTCTGGATGCAATTGACTGAGCACTTGGAACTTACATAATTAGAAATGATGAACCGCAGCATTACCCTAGTCATTAGATTTCCTTAGACAAGTGAAAACCGTAGTAAGCATATACAAGGCAATGGGGCAGGAAGGGGACATCACCCATGGCCTTGTACGGGAATAAAGGGGGGAAAATTAATAACAAAACGGAAAAAAATTGACAAATAATTCAGAATATTAATATTTTAAAAAAAACAAAAATAGGCACCCTTTTATGTAAATTTTATTGTGACACACGTTTTATGTAATCTAGGTATAAGATATGGATCGTATTGACCTTTATTGCTTTTTCTGCATCTTTGTCACGAATGGCATGGATTACCTGTAAGTGCTCGTTGTTTCGTTCCTCATAACAAGATTTATCAACCATTCATTACGGGCGGACAAAAAGGAAATTCGAAAAGAAAGCCATAATGAATCCGTAGTCTTTTGGAGAAAGGTATTTCTCGAGTAGGAATATAATAAGCGGTGAAATTCAATGTTTGCACGGCTTGCCGCTATTCGGTCATTACTATTAATCGCCTGTTGCAGTTTATCCGTTGCCCATTCCAGTTTTTTTAATTCCTCTTCCGTAATTCCTTCACAAGCTTTTTGTATCGAATAGTTTTCGAGCTCCAAGAATCCAAGATATAGATTTTCTGTATCCCCCCAACTTACCGGACTGGCTAGCTGGATGTATTCCCGTTCGTCAAAATGTTTTATCACGATATCCGAATTCCTGTAACTGTTTGTGAAATGTTCAATATTGTATAATCGTGTCATCATATATTATGGATATCTTGCAATTTCTTAATTTCTTCCTGTATATTGGCCATTGATTCTTTAAGCGATTGAACCGACTTTTTGACATTGCGATTCGTAAGAAATTGCTTGATTTCCGCTAAGGAAAACCCGATTCCCCTTAATTCTTTTATCGTTCCGAGAACTTCATACTGGGAAATGGAGTAATAACGATAGCCAGTTTCAGGGTCAATATGATAGGGCTTTAGCAATCCAGTTTTATCGTAATGACGCAATGTATCTACCGTTACGCTTCGCAACTTTGCCATTTCACCTATACTCAGCTTATTTTGCATGGCTTTATCTCCTAACCAACACTGAATTTATCTATATTAATAACATGATTACCCCTTATTATAAAGTAGTGATTCTTGTTGTGTATAGCTAGTAGTAGGATGATTTGTAGAGCACCACGTCCATAAAATTGCAGTCACAAACTTACCGTCCAGTATTCGATTTAAACCTGGTTATCCATTTAAATATAAAGTCAATGGACGTTCGATAAGACTGAAAGTTTAGTTTCAAAATAAAATGATTAATAAGGAATTTGTAATGAGGGAACATATGTTTTATAATGTGCTTTGAGAAAGTAATTATCTAACGGAATAGGGGAGGTATTATATGTATAGTACAATTTCGGATTTTATTAATGAATGGAATAAAGAAGCCATACTGACTCAGAATGTTTTGGATAGTTTGACAGATGATTCATTAGAACAACAAGTTTATCCCGAAGGTCGCACTTTAGGAAGAATTGCGTGGCATTTCACTACGAATATTCCAGATTATCTAGATCATTTCGGGTTAAAGATAGACCGGATAGAAAGTTCGGAAAACGTCCCATCTTCAGCCCGGGAAATTGCTATCACTTTTAAAAATGTAAGTTCTCACGCAGCCAAAATTATTGAACAACAATGGACAGACGCATCCCTAAAGCAAATACAAGAAGCTTTTGGAAGACAGGAAACAAATGCTTCCATCCTTATGGGGCTAATCAAGCATATTGTTCATCATCGCGGACAAGTTACGGTTCTGATGCGTCAAGCAGGAATAAAACCTTATGGGGTTTATGGACCGCCTAAAGAAGATTGGATTCATCTAGGTGTGGAGAGTCCACCACTTTAATAACTTATGCATGCTTAAGTAATTATCTTAACTAACGGGGAATTTGCGAATATTTAAATCCCAGTTCTCAATTTTATAACTGAGTAAATAATATATTAAGCATCCTTTGAAGGGTGCTTTTTTGCCAAAGAAGGGTTTAAATGAAACCTGAATTAGTGAAGATGTTTTAAATGGCGTTCTCCTTTTTTTCAATTAAAGCTATTGAAGTAAAAGTAAAAGGTGCAATAGATTCCAGTCTTTTGCTTTGAATAGGCTATGTTAAACCATTATTGCAGAATAGTTCTTTAGTAGTATTATTTATAATTATGCTATTATTAAGCCTCCATAACCTGAACTCCCACCGTAATTGCCACAACCACCGGCACAACTGTATCCGTCAATGATAAGGAGTTAAACAAAACGACTATAATGACGAGATCTTTACCAAATCAATTAAAGCTGACCGAATATGTATAGTTATAGTGCAGGACTTATAAATATCAGAATTTTGTTGAAAAATGTCGTAATTTGCGAATATCATTATCGTCATTTCTGAGATATTATTATATTAAATGTACTTTAATACATTGATGTGATAATGCAATTTTTATGTCGGGGCTCAACTTAGTGAGTGGGGGAAAATAAATGAGTGTAATCATCGAGAAGAAACAGGAAAACTATGCTCATATGGAAGATGTAATATTGGTTGGGAAAATCCATAATGGTGATGAAGATGCACTGGAATTTTTAATCAAAAAATACAGATGTGTCGTTCAATCAAATGCTTTGAAGTATTTTTTAACAGGTGGAGATAAGGAAGACGTCTTTCAGGAAGGGATGATTGGACTATATAAGGCCATTCGGGACTACAAGAATTGCAAAAAGTCGTCTTTCAGATCATTTGCGGAACTGTGCATTACAAGACAAATCATAACGGCTGTTAAAGCGGCTATTTGCCAAAAGCATTCTCCCTTAAATAATTATGTTTCATTGTATAAGCCTATCTATCAAGGGGAGTCGGAGCAGTACCTAATTGATCTAATCCCTGAACAGAGACAAAATGACCCAGTCACGATCTTAATTAAATCAGAAGAAATTTGCGATATTGAGCTAATTTTAACAGAAGTCCTTAGTGAGTTGGAAAGTAGTGTTGTGGACTTGTACCTGGAAGGAAAAACTTATTTTGAAATATCAAAGGATTTGAATGTTCCAAAAAAGACGATCGATAATGCGCTTCAGCGGGTAAAAAGGAAGTTGGAGCGGTACTTCGAGTCCAGGAGGTTGGAAGCATAATAACTATAATTCTTTGAATTTTCATTCATTATTATTTGCAACAACGTCGAAACGATTTAGTAATAATAAATAAAATAGATTAAAACAATAGTTAAATGCATTCATCCCTGGTAATGGGGCTATAAGTGCAGTGCAATCCTATGGGAAAATTAAAATCCCTCTAGGTAAATGACGATGATAAATTCCTTGAGTATAAACACAAAAAGCCCAACTGAAACAGAAGGGCTTTTACTATGTTCATTTTAAATCAATTCACTCTATTCAACTGGAGATTATATCTCAATGTTTCTTCGTCTGAATATAATTTGTATCCAAGTCCATCACTGTAGTTAAGAAAGACTTTATCCGGAAGATGCTTTTTAGACTCACTTGATATTAAGATGGGGACCCCATTAATTATGAATCTCTCATCATCTTCGTTCTTATTATCAATTTTCAATTCGTGTTCCACATAAATCGAACAGCTTCCAACATAAATGGCTTCGATACGAACACCTTCATTCTCTTTATAATCCACTTTTAATAGTTGCTCAATCGCTGCTTCTTTAATCTCAATATTCATAAAACCCGCTCCCATACAAAAATTGATATTATTTTTATCTATACAAGGAAAAAAATCAATCCATGATGAATCCTCTAGTTATTCGTATACCCAATTGTTTATAAGTTAATGTGTATAAGAATGACAAGTTGGGATTTACTTAGACTTCTTAATTAAGTATATTTCCTTAACGTCGGGAAACTCGGCTTTATTGTCGATATTTACTTAATGCAACTTTTCCGCGTTTTGTGTACATAAGCAACCTGTTAAACACCGTGCTCCCGGATTTCCCAGTCTGTAACTTCATTCATAAAACAGCATTCTTCGCAATGATCATCCTATCGGCTTTGCTTTCATGGGCCATTTTTTGTTTAATTCAGTTATAAAAGTCTTGACATTCTTTTTATCTTCCATAATTGGGGAATAGACGTACGAAAGTGTCCTGTTAAAGGATTCATTTTTTACCTGAATAATAGAAAGGATTTTATTTTGTACATCCCTTTCAATTACACTTCGGGAAAGCAGAGCCAGCCCTAAGCCGTTTTTTATAAGTGTTTCTTTAATTCCTTGATTACTGCTTATCGTGAGTATCGATTTAATTTTCAATCCATTGGAACGTATGACGTGGTTAAGGTATTCGCGAGTACCAGATCCAACTTCCCTGGTTACCCATGCTTGGTCATGTAAATCAGTAATCTCCACTTCGTCTTTATTAGCGAGTTCATGATTGTTAGAAGATACAATGAATAGCTCATCTTGCATGAATGGGTGAACAGAAAGCTCTTTTTCATTAGTTTGACCTTCGATTAAACCAATATCCACTTTGTATAGCCGAACGGCTTGAACGATTTCTTCCGTGTTTCCAATTACGACTTGAAGTTCAAGTTCAGGATAGTCCTCTTGAAGGTCGATGAGTAAAGAAGGAAGGATATACTCTCCTATTGTAAAACTTGCCCCTATCTTTAATTCGCCTTTGATGGAACTATCGTGTTCCTGAATGTCTTGTCTGGTCTGTTCATAGATTGTGATCATTTGCTTGGCCCGGTCGTAAAGAATTTCTCCCGTCAAGGTGACTTTTAGGAATTTAGGAGAACGGAGAAATAATTTCGTTTGAAACTCTTCTTCCAATTTTTTTATATGTAAACTTACACTTGGTTGGGACATAAGAAGCATTTCTGCTGTTTTTGTAAAATTTTTGACCTCCACAAGGGTCACGAATGTTTTTAGAGCATCATAGTACATAGAAATTTCTCCTTATTATTAATATTCTTAATAGTTACAATAAATTATATATATTTTACTAATGATGTGACTTCCAGTAAAGTTTTAATGAGAAACTTATTTTAGGAAGAGTATAGGCTGGGGAAGGCTATTGTCCTTTATAACCTTATTTTTTATTTGTTGCGTGCTATGAACTATATGACTATTTTTTTTGCAGTTAAAACCGACTTGGTCTATAGGAGTAAACGAGTTAATTGATTTATGGATGGATATAAAAATGTTTAAACCCACTCGTTATACATAATAGTCAACTAAGATAAGTTAATATCCCTTTGTGAGGTGGAAATCGTGCAACTTCAGGTAAGTAACAGTCCCTTTAATCAAGAGCAGGCAGAGCTCCTTAACAGCCTACTGCCAAGCTTGACAGAAACACAAAAAATTTGGTTGAGCGGTTATCTGACTGCATCTTTGTCAGTTTCGAATATGAGTTCAGCCGACGCCCCGGTATTGGAAGCTCAAAGCGGCGGGAAGACAATTTCAAAAGAGGTGACCATTCTTTTTGGTTCACAGACGGGTAATGCTCAAGGGCTGGCAGAAAATGCGGCGAGTAAGCTTGAGGGTAATGGCTTTCAGGTTACCATTTCATCCATGAGTGACTTTAAAGTCAACAATTTGAAAAAAATCGAAAATCTTCTGATTGCCGTTAGCACGCATGGAGAAGGTGATCCGCCGGATAATACATTGTCCTTCCATGAGTACCTTCATGGCAGGAGGGCACCAAGCCTTGAAGGTCTCCGCTTTTCGGTATTGGCGCTAGGGGACAGCTCATATGAGTTTTTCTGTGAAACGGGAAAACAATTCGATAAACGCTTGGAGGAACTTGGCGGGACACGGTTATTTCCGAGAATGGACTGTGACCTTGATTATGATGAGCCTGCTAGCGAATGGCTGGAAGGAGTACTTTCTAGTTTAAGTGAAGGGGAAGTCAGTTCAATTGCTGCAGTTCCCGCAGCGAAAGCCTCAGTAAGTGAACAAACGTATTCGAGAACAAATCCGTTTAAAGCGGAAGTGTTGGAAAATATAAATTTGAACGGCCGTGGCTCCAATAAAGAGACACATCATCTTGAGTTATCTCTTGAGGGCTCAGGTCTTACATTCGAACCTGGTGACAGCCTTGGTGTTTATCCGAAAAATGATTCGGATTTAGTGGATATGCTTCTTACGGAACTCAATTGGGACCCTGAAGAAACCGTGAAGGTCAATAAGCAGGGAGACCTTCGACAGCTTAGGGAATCGCTCATCTCCGATTTTGAAATTACGGTTTTGACAAAATCGCTCATTGAACAAGCGGCACAGCTTTCAGGTAACGAGGATTTAAAGGAGCTTTTAGAGCCTGGTAATGAAGAAAGGTTGAAAGAATATCGTGAAGGCCGTGATTTGCTTGATTTTGTCCGTGATTTTGGCTCATGGGGCGAATCGGCGCAAGAGTTCGTATCGATACTCCGGAAAATGCCAGCCCGTCTATATTCGATTGCGAATAGCTTATCCGCATATCCGGATGAAGTGCATTTGACAATCGGAGCTGTCCGGTATCAAAGTCACGGACGGGAAAGAAACGGTGTCTGCTCCATTTTATGTGCGGACAGATTACAGCCAGGGGACACGCTGCCCGTTTACATTCAGCATAACCAGAACTTCAAGCAGCCGGAGAACCCAGACACTCCAATTATCATGGTTGGACCGGGAACGGGCATTGCTCCGTTCAGATCCTTTATCCAGGATCGCGAAGAAGCTGAAGCGAAAGGAAAAACGTGGCTCTTTTACGGCGATCAGCATTTCGTGACGGATTTCCTTTATCAGACCGAATGGCAAAAGTGGTTGAAAACAGGTGTACTTACGAAAATGGATGTTGCCTTTTCACGAGATACTGAAGAAAAAGTGTATGTTCAAAACCGGATGCGCGAGCACAGCGGGGAATTATACGAATGGCTTCAAGAAGGTGCAGCTGTATACATTTGCGGTGACGAGAAAAACATGGCACATGATGTCCATAATACGCTTATTGAGATCATTGAAAAAGAAGGCAATATGAGCCATGCTGATGCGAAGGCTTATCTTGAAGAAATGCAACAGAATAAACGCTATCAACGTGATGTGTACTGAAATTTGGATGAAAAGGAGATAACAACATGGTGAAAACACTATTAAAAGCACCAGAAGGCCCGCCCAGTGATGTTGAGCAAATTAAAGAAAAAAGCGATTATTTGCGAGGTACACTTGGAAAAGTGATGCAGGATCGGATCAGCGCTGGTATCCCGGATGATGACAACCGATTAATGAAACATCACGGCAGCTATTTGCAGGATGACCGGGATCTACGCAATGAGCGTCAAAAACAAAAGCTGGAGCCTGCCTATCAGTTTATGTTGCGTGTCCGCATGGCCGGCGGGGTAGCACAGCCTTCTCAATGGCTTGTTATGGATGACCTCGCTCAGAAATACGGTAACGGAACTTTGAAATTAACAACAAGACAGACGTTTCAAATGCATGGTATTTTAAAATGGAATATGAAAAAAACCATTCAGGAAATCCATGCTTCCATGCTGGATACAATCGCTGCATGCGGAGATGTAAACCGGAACGTAATGTGCAATTCGATTCCATTTCAATCCGAGATCCATTCCGAAGTATATGAATGGTCGAAAAAATTGAGTGATTATCTTTTGCCGCGTACAAGGGCGTACCATGAAATCTGGCTGGATGAAGAAAAAGTGGTTGGTTCTCCTGAAGTGGAGGAAGTCGAACCAATGTACGGAAAGCTTTATTTGCCAAGGAAGTTTAAAATAGGCATTGCCGTTCCTCCATCCAATGATATTGATGTTTACTCCCAGGATCTTGGCTTCATAGCAATTGTTGAAAATGGTAAACTCGTTGGTTTTAATGTGGCGATCGGCGGCGGAATGGGAATGACCCACGGTGACAAGGCGACATATCCTCAACTAGCCAAGGTAATCGGCTTTTGCCAGCCAGACAAAATACTGGATGTGGCTGAAAAAATCATTACGATTCAGCGAGATTACGGGAACCGATCTGTACGGAAAAATGCTCGGTTCAAGTATACGGTAGACCGGCTTGGGCTCCAAGCGGTAAAGGCTGAACTGGAAAATCGTTTAGGCTGGAAGCTGGAGGAAGAGAGAACTTATCATTTCGATAATAATGGTGACCGCTATGGATGGGTAAAAGGGATGCAAGGAAAATGGCATTTTACACTATTTGTCGAGGGTGGCCGAATTGCCGATATCAATGAATACAAGCTGATGACCGGTTTGCGCGAGATCGCAAAGATCCATACGGGTGATTTCCGTTTGACGGCCAATCAAAACCTTATCATTGCAGATGTGTCAAGCCAGAAAAAGAAAAAGATCATAGAATTGCTTGAAACATACGGTTTGACGGATGGTGCTCATCATTCGGCGCTCCGACGCAGCTCGATTGCATGTGTGGCGCTTCCAACATGCGGGTTGGCAATGGCCGAAGCAGAGCGTTATTTGCCGGTTCTGCTTGATAAAATCGAGACCATCGTTGATGAAAACGGCCTGAGGAACGAAGAAATCACGATTCGCATGACCGGTTGTCCGAATGGATGTGCCCGGCATGCACTCGGGGAAATTGGTTTTATCGGTAAGGCACCTGGCAAATATAATATGTATCTCGGTGCTGCATTCGACGGAAGCCGATTAAGTAAAATGTACCGTGAAAACATCGGTGAAGAAGAGATATTAAAAGAGCTGCGTGTACTTCTTTCCCGTTACGCAAAAGAACGTCAGCAAGGAGAGCATTTCGGCGACTTCGTCATCAATGCAGGCATTGTTAAAGAAGTGACGGATGGAACGAATTTTCATGATTGATTAAAACAAACGAGAGACAGGAATAACTTCCTGTCTCTTTTGGTATTCGAAAGGTTTTCCGGAGTGCCTGGGACACCGATATGTTGAATCATGACCATACACTTCTATCGTCTATTTATTTGACTTGCTGTTATTTTTATAGGCTACTTCTGCTTCAATCTCAATGAGGAAATCCGGCGAAACCAAACTTTCAACGCCTACTGTTGAACGAGCTGTTTTCACTGGATTTTCTTTTGTATTAAAGAACAGAGCATAGGCATCGAACCAACCTTGATAGTCTGGTGCATCTCCTTTGTTCGGATCTGGCGCGACATACACACGCAGATAGGTTACATCAGCAAGGGAAAGTCCTTTTGTTTTCAGATCTGCTTTTAATTTCTCTAAAATCCCGATTGCCTGCTTTTCTGTATTGCCATATCTCTCATAAGTGGTTTTTCCATCCTTGTTTAAAAGAGGAGCTACTGTTCCGCTAAACAATATCCGGTTATAACTTTGAGGTACAGCAACTGAACTGGAAATCTCAGAAGTTGGGGACCCAAAGAAGGTCACTTTATCTGATTTCAATTCATCTTTTTCGTTATCTGCAGAAGCAAAAGAGAATCCTGCGATTATGCTTATACCTAATACTGAGGCAGCGATGATCGATTTCATAGGTGTTTTCATAAAGTCAGCTCCTGTTATTTATGTAACAACGATAGGTAAATGAATCTGATTCATTTGTCCTGCTTTGGAAGGTACTTTACCTTCTTTTAAAAATTCTTCATGAATCCGGCTAACCACAATACTTGCTTTTTCAAAACACCTGCCAGCCATCCAGTTAAATAACTGAGCTGTTCACAAGCATTCTTGTAGCCCACTTAATATGAAAATAGTCTTCCGACCAGATGAAGAATTCTAATTGGCCTATCGACAATTCATCATTCTGATACCCCTGTTTGGATGATGTTAACTTTGGTTTCTATATTAATGTCCATTGTCGGATAAATCTTTTTCCAATGTTCATAGGTCAGTTTTTTATTTTTGGCATGATATTTTTCCTTCAGACCTATCGGATCAAGGGATTTTTTCTGAAAACCTTTCATAAGACGGTTTGCTTGCTTCGTTAAATCTGCTTCCATTTCCTTTTCAATTTTTTTTATCATCTTTCTATTGGTAAGGTTTTCACTTCGCATGGATTCCTTGATTTGTCCTTTAATTTTGATCTTGATCGTGATCGAGGGATTTCTTTCTGAGCTGGATACCTCATAACTTGAACCGCTTCGGATACTTTCCACTACGATATCGCTTTCTTGCTTGTCTTTTAATTTGAATTTGTATATTCCCCGCCTGTGATGTTGAACTAATGTCTTGAAAATGAACATATCATCCGTGGGGACTTTACTGACCATCTTATTTTCATGAAATAGGGCGACTCCAGAAACCGCAACTTCATTATTAATCAATTTAATTAAAGGAAGATACGAATCGCCGCCAGTTTCTAGTGAGTTTCCTAAAAAAAGATGGAGGTTAGTATCCGGTCCGTTCCCTGTTTCATTTTGTTGATTGATTAAATCCGATAAATAGATTCCAATATTCACATTCGTATTTGGTGGTTTCGAATTTATGACATTCTTGACCTTTCCTTCAACGATGGCCAAAATGACCCTGTTTCCAAGTTGTGGCTCACGGTAGAGATAATCGGTCAGTTCTGTTATTCCGATTTCCCGAACCATTTTCTCGCTAAATAAAATGATGCGTGTCTGTCCAAGCAACACCGGCTTATCCGCTTTTTTGGAAACGACAGCCTGGACATCACTCGTTGTCGTCGATGTTCCAGTTAAAATTTGATATTTACCCATTTTGTCCTGTTGGAAGATGGGGATGACGAACAATCCTTCGACATTATCATTCTTCAGTATATCGTAGCCAATGGCCTGGGACATATTGACTTCGTCAACCACCCTTGGCTGGGCGCAGCTGCATAGGAGGGGAAAAGCCAAGATAACAAGAAATAATTTTCTCATATACGTTTCCTCATTTTCTTTATATAGATGATGACCAAAAGAAAAGGCAAGTATAAAACAAGGAAGAGCACGCCGTATGGATCGATTATTTTATTCAAGATATATAGGGAATCGATATCAAAAATAAATATATTGGTAAGCAGGATAATGATCGACATCCCCCATAATGGATACTTTTGCTGAACATTGAATAAGCGCTTGAAGGCACGGCTTGCTGCCCACAAGGCGATGGTCATGTTAGGTATGATAACGATGGCCCACCAAGAAACATCTATATATTCAAACCGCTGGATAAAGGGCAATTCGACAATGCTGGTCAGTGACAGTGTCGGCCATATAGTCAGTTCCAACTGTTTTTGTGAATAAAAAACAAGTGAAACCAAATAAACGAATACGGTCATTAAGGTTGTCGTTAAGGCCCCGCCATGAGCATATTTTTGTGAAGTTTTAGCATCTTTGATGAACGGGTAATACATCAGGATCATTTCAAAACCAAGCATCGTTAATGAAGTGCTTCTGGTTCCTTTCAATATATCCAATAGTGTGTGGTGGAAAACAGGAAGCAAATTGTTGAATTCAGAATATTTCATGGCATAGAATAGGACAAATAAAAGCCAGTATGTCAAAATGACGCTTAAAAAGGCAATACCCGTAATTGTTCGGAATCCTCCCGTATGAATATAATAAATCAAAACCAGGAAGACCACTGAAAATGCCCAAGATGGTACCTCTTCAAACATCCATACATGTATGACATTTATATAGCTAATCATGACAGTCATCCCAAGGATCAAAAAGTAAAGAATGAATAATAGACTGAAGAAATTCCCCATCCATTTTCCAAATGCTTGATTATTTGCAGAAATGATATCACCAGGAACGATACTGAAGATTTTATATATGACCCAAATCATTATATGAACGATCAGGCCCGCTAGCAGTATCGAAATCCAGCCATCCGTTCCCGTTGACTTCGCTAAAACTCTTTGAAAACTCAAAACGCCTACTCCTGTTTGTATGGAATGCACTAAAAAAAACACATAGAACGGTGATACTTTATACTTTTCATTAACTCCAGCTTGGTTCATATAGGACCCTCATTTAGATCATTCATTAAAATCATTTTTTTTGATTCTTGCTTTTTTGGGCTGTGGCTGTCTGGATATATCATCAGGACGTAAATTTACAGGCCGCGATTTGAAAAGATTAAATGGAAGCCGAACAAAGCTGTCTTTCCAATCTTGCATGCGGAATGGGTATATCGGTTCGAGGTACGGGTGTCCCATTGACGTTAATTTGATAAGGTGGGTCATTAAAAACACGGCTGCTATGGTAATGCCCAGCAGCCCCCAAATTTGGGCCCCGATTAAGAAGGGGAACCTCAGCAGCCGAATGGCATTCCCCATTTTATAAATGGGAGTAACAAATGATGCCAATGCCGAGAGCGCAACGATGATCAATAAGATATTACTGGTCAAACCAGCTACAACGGCGGCTTGACCGATAACGATACCGCCGACGATACCTAATGTCTGACCTACCTTTGTTGGCAGCCTGGCAGCCGCTTCCCGTAATAACTCAATGGAAATCTCCAGGAATAATGCTTCGATCAATGGCTGAAAAGGTATTAAGTTCCTGGAAGTGACGATCGTTTCCAAGAGATCTTTAGGAATCAGTTCATAATGATAGGTCAGCACGGCAACATAAATGGGAGTGGCAAATATCGAAAAAGCGACCGCGAATATCCTTAATAAACGGAACGCAGATGCCGGAATCCACGGCATATTATAATCTTCCATGGTGATAAAGTATTCCAACAAAATGGTTGGAGTAATAAGTGCAGAGGACGACCTATCGATTAACAGGGCTACTTTACCTTCAGCCAATGCACTTGCGATGCGATCAGGCCTTTCCGTATTTAGAAAAAGGGGAAATAAGGTATTTGAATTATCATATAGCATCTGCGCGAGATAGGACCCGTCCAATATTTCATCAAACTCTACGTCATTAATCCTTTGTATAACATTATCAACATTTTCCTGATCAACGATCCCTTCTATCGATAAAACTGCCACTTTCGTTTTAGACAAGGATCCCACAATCATTTCACTTACTTGCAACCCAGGGACAGGAAGCCTTTTTCTGACTAAATTAAGATTGATATCAAGATCCTCGACAAATGCTTCTTGAGCACTTATGATTCCAAATTCAAGTTCAGGTTTCTCAACTTGTCTTCCTTGTTGTGCCGAAACATTGATTAATAGGCATTCATCAAGATTTCCATCTAAACGAAGTGCAATTTCGCCTCTCATGATCCTTTCTTCGATTACAACCTTGGTACTGGTGATCAGTGTATTTTCAATAGGAATGTTTTCTTTTATTTGCTCCAAATTTATCGTTTCCAGAGTAGGTATGACCGAAAGAACACTTTCATGAAGTACCTGTGCATCGATCAAAGAACGATAAAAAGAGACCCAATAGCCTATGCCATTATATGTTCCTTGATGGTTTATGAAATCATTGGATGAAGATAGGGTATTGAAAAGGTCCCTTACTTCCGAAACTTTATTTAATTCTTCATTTTTTTCGTTTGGTTGATTTGGCTTTTTTTTGAACGTTCTGCGGTTAAACAATGTTGTCACCTCTGCACTAAAGCTTATTATCCTAGCATTTGCAATTTAATTACAAATTAACCATTTTGGATGTTAATGTCGCTCGCTTCAGAAAGGAAAATCATTAAATTCATATAAAAGTTGCCTCCATATCCTGTTCGCATAAAAAAATTGAAAATAGAGGAAACTGATACAATAAAAACTCATTTAATCAAAGGAGTTCACCATGAAAAGTAAACCCTTGCATATTAAATTGGATCAAAAACAGGAAAAATTGAAATCTGAATTGAATATGCAGGATGATGTAGTTTTTAAACAGATATTCATTCCCGGTTATGAAGTTTCGGGATTATTTGTATTTGTCAATGGAACGATGGATTACCCTGCATTCAATGAGATAGTCCTGGATTTATCGGCTGCCCAGGTGGAAACCAGGCATCCGGTTTCAATCGAGCAGCTGGTCATTTCCAAAATCTGTTCAGTCAGGGAACAGGATGTTGAAACATATGAAACAGCTAAAGAGTATATTTTTGACGGAAAAACGCTTTTATTTATAGATGGAATGGCAAATGGTTATGCCTTGAATCTGGAAAAGGAAAAAGTTCGTACACTGGGCGAACCTTCGACAGAGAGGGTTGTCCGTGGACCGAAGCTTGGTTTTATCGAAAGTCTTCAGGAAAATATCGGATTGATAAGGCAATATTCAAACCATCCCAACCTTATCGTCAAACAACAGAAGTTCGGGACGATGGAAAAACGGGAAGTTGCTTTGATCTATTATGAAGGAAAAGCAAGAGATTCTTTGTTAAAAGAAGTGAATAAACGGATAAATGAAGTGAGAGCTACTGATCTTCAAGACTCGGGGATGCTTGAGGAATTAATTGAAGATACAGCGTTAACCCCTTTCCCGCAGATCCAAAATACGGAGCGTCCAGATAAAGTATTGGCTGCACTGCAGGAGGGCAGGGTGGTCATCATGGTTGACGGCTCGCCATTTGCGCTGATGGCACCTACGACGATAACGATGCTGCTGCAGTCACCGGATGATTATTATGAAAGATGGGTCGCAGGATCATTTTTACGTGTCCTTCGCTATTTATCTTTATTTGTTACCGTATTTCTTTCAGGGATTTATATTTCCCTGGTCTCGTTCAACCCTGGAATGCTGCCGACAGAATTGGCGATGACGATTGCGGGTACAAGGGAGAACGTGCCATTTCCGCCGTTTGTTGAAGCTATCATCATGGAAGTAACGATTGAACTGCTTCGCGAAGCAGGTATTCGGCTCCCATCGCCGATTGGTCAAACGGTCGGATTGGTTGGCGGAGTCATTATTGGACAAGCTGCCGTTCAAGCCAATATTGTAAGTTCCCTGATGGTCATAATCGTTTCGATCACGACGATTACCTCTTTTACGGTACCACAATATAGCTTTGGACTGGCGTTCAGGGCTTTAAGGTTCGGAGCGATGATTTTTGCCGCCGTTTTAGGTTTATACGGAACCACACTATTCTTTATCATCGTTATCAGCCATTTGTCAAAACTGACCAGCTTTCAAGAACCTTATTTTCAACCAATGGATTTTATCGGTAAAAAGACCTGGAAGGATGCGTTCCTACGGTTACCGAAGCGGAAAAAAGGGGGGGGATTCTTTTGAGCCAATCCGACGGCAAAATTCTTAGTGGCGAATTGGCTGCGATCATTTCTTGCAGCATGCTAGGAATTGGAATGCTGACCCTTCCCAGGACGATAACGGAAAAAATCGATTCGACCGATGGATGGATCGTCTTGATTTTTAATGGGATCGCTATTGCCCTTTTGATATGTTTATTGGTTGTTCTGTTAAAAAAACATAAGGTCGCTAACTATTACACATACATGGAGGAGGCCTATGGAAAGTGGCTCTCCAAACTTATTGGATTGATCGTGGTCGTGTATTTTATAGGCGTGGCCAGCTTTGAAGTTCTTGCGATGAGTGAAATGGTCCGGTTTTATTTGTTGGAGGAAACCCCAGTTGAGATCGTGATACTTACCATGATTTTAGCTAGTGTGCATCTTTTGACAGGAAAAATTAAAGCCATAGCAAAGGCTTGTGTCTTCTTTCTTCCTTTGACAATAGTCATCGTCTTGCTCATTTATTTGTTCAGTCTCAGAGTAGTCGAGTTAAAAAACCTCCAGCCTGTTCTTGCGAAAGGATTTCTTCCTGTCATGAAAGGAATGGGCTCCGGAACTTTGTCTTTTTTTGGAATAGAACTTTTCATCTTTTTGTTTGGCGTCGTTAAAAATCAAAACAAAATAAAAAGTGGCGTTTTAATCGGTTTTTTCATACCGCTGATTTTATATGTGATTACATATGTATTGGTAGTGGCTACACTGACTGTCCCGGAAGTCAAAGCAGTTACGTGGCCAACCATTTCTTTTATTCAGTCCTATGAAGTAACAGGCATATTTTTAGAACGTATGGAGCTATTTCTCTTAATAACCTGGATTCTTCAGTTTTTTTTAACACATACGATTTACTATTACTTCGCAGCAGAAGGACTGACGAAAATTTTTAACAATTCATATACGACTAATCTCATTGTACTGGTTCCCGTCGTTTTTTTTCTGGCCAAAATTCCTAAAAATACAATCGACATCTTTAAAATGAGCGATTGGCTGGGATATCTATTTCCGGTTATATTGATTGGTTTGCCCATTATTACATTCGTAATCGTTCAAGTGAAAAGGAGTAGAAGAAGCGGATGAAAAGATTATGGTTGATTTTGCTTATTCCTTTCCTTACAGGCTGTTGGGACAGTGTAAATATAGAAGAATTATCGCTTGTGGTTGGAGTGGGAATCGATAAAAGCAAAAAGAAAGACGAAATCATGTTAACAGAGCAAATTCTGGTGCCTCCAGGAAATAGTGCTCAGGAGAATCAAGCTCAATTAAAATATAAAAATGTTTCCGTCAGTGCCAAAACGCTGCATGAAGCAATAAGGGATTCGTTACTCATAACCAATACGGTTTTAACCAATCATCAGCGTATCATCCTTATTAATGAAGATGTATTAAGGAAATTCCCGATGGAAGCGATCATTAATCAGTCGATACGTGATAATAATACAAGGAGAAGCTGTCATGTTTATTTAACAAAGAGACCGACGAAAGAAATTTTGGGACGATCCGCAGATGGTGAGATCCCTTCGAATGTTATCTATGAATTGAAAGATAATGAGAACAGAACGAATAAGATACTTCCGCCTTTAACACTAGGCAAAGCATCTTCAAATTTGCAATCAGATGGAAGCTTTGCCATTCAGGCCGTTGATATTAAGGGCGGGAAATTAATTTTGGAGGGTGCTGGGGTGATCAACAATTCAAAGTTGGTCGGGGTCATGAATGATGAGGATATAGCTGCATTAAATTGGTTGAACGGAGAGGTAAAGGGCGGAATAATCGAAGCGGTCCAACACGGTGAGCCTTTAAGTGCTGAAGTGATCAATAGGACAAGGAGGAAAATCACGACGGAATTGAACGGTGATCATTTGACGATCAATATTGAAGTCGATTACACAGCAAGACTTTCGGAAGATTGGTATGGTAAGGAAAATTCATTTAAGGAAGGCTATTTAAAAGATGTTGAGCGTGTTGCCGAGGATGAAGTTAAGAAGGATGTCGAGAAAATCATATACAAATTACAGCATGAATATAAAACAGGGGTAGCAGGATTGTATCGTTATGTGCAAAATCAGCATCCAAAGTTTTGGGAGAAAAATAAGCAGAAATGGGACGAAGTTTTCAGTAAAGCTGATATTAATTATCAAGTGGACATAAGGATCGTGGACTTTGGTTCAAAAGGAGGGATAAAGTGAATGATCATAAGAAGAAAAACCTTCCAAATGGGAAGGTTTTTTTGTCAATGCACTTAAGTTATCGATTATTTAATAGGCAAAGAAAAGGACCAGTCAAGGCTCACCGAACGTTCTTGGCAGATTCGTCACTTCATGTGCAACCCTGATGCCGGATTGAATGGCTCCTTCAATCCAAGCAGGTACGGTAGATGTATGCTCACCAGCGAAGTGGACCCTTCCTTCAGGAGTTGGGATGTATGGAAACAAGTCTGTTTCCTGACCGGGTTTAAACATGGAGAAAGCGCCGTAGGCATACTGATTCAGTGTCCAGCTATATGAAGCTCCCGATAAAAAATGATCATATACTTGTTTTCCATGGACCGTTGCTAAATTTTTTAATGCGTGTCGTAAACGATCATTTTCTGGAAGTATATCCCATAAGGTGGCATCATCTTCCCAAGTATAACTTGCTAAGATGAGACCGGTTTCACTCTGGTTGCTCGTTTGGCTGGGGTAATAAGAAAATCTAATAGGTAAATCGGTCGTTAATTTACCGCCGAAGATTCCTTCCTTTTCCCAAAACCTATGCGTGAACTGAAGTCCAATTTTTGTGGAAGCAGCATAATGGAGTTCCCTTATTGCCTTCCACTTATTATGGGAAAAGGAATTCCGGGGTTCAATATCCATAAATTGCAGCAATTGAAGAGGGATTGTCACGATGGCTAGGTCACCGGTAACCGTTAAGGGGTTTTGGCTTTGAGTATGTTTGGAATGGATGGTGACTTGATTATCATGTTGAACAATCTTTGTCACTTCATATCTGAAGTTTAGATTATCCTTCAATTCCGGTAGAAAGGCATAAGGAAGCCGGTCGTTTCCTCCTTCGATTGCAAAAAAATTTACGTCTGGATTAAAGAGCGGCATAAGCTCCCGAAGTATGGCCGGAAAAGAAAGTTCAGGGAATCCTTCTAAACCCATCAGGACTTTGATGCTTTCAATCGCCCCTGTTGAAAGACTGATTCCGACTGGATTGTACTGCAAAAAGAAGCTCATCGAGTATTTATCAAACTCTTTAATGACTATTTCCCAATTTCTACGTGGGTTTTGAATGATGAAGTCAGTCACAGGCTTAATTGCCATGTTCAGTAATTCTTCAGCTGTTTTACCTCTTTCATGGGGAGCTACAGGGTACCTCAGTATATCCGGGTTCCGTTGATATATGGCAGCGGTCGTCTTGATTCCATTGGCATAAATGGGGTCATTAGGTGTCGCATTCACAAAGGTGTTGACTCGTAAACCATACTTCTTGATGTATTCCGCAACTAAATAATGATAATTCGGAATGCGCATGGCACCGGCTTCAAGGTAGGAACCTTCTGAAAATGGCTCCCGTATGGTCAAAACACGCCCTCCGACCCTCCCGGTTGCTTCCAATATCGTAACCTCGTGCCCCGCTTGTTTTAAAAGGGATGCTGCAACCAACCCAGACATGCCGGCACCAATGATAATGATTTTTTTGGGGATCTGGGAAGGCCCCAGGCCATTTCTGATAACTGCAAGCATTTGCTCGGGTGAAAGCGGATCTTTGAAAAAGGACAAAGTGTTTTTCTCCTCTCTTGTTACACTTTCTATATGGGATTTAAGCTATCTTATTCCTATTGGGTCACCATTTATGAAGGATCTTCAATAATTTGTCATGATTGATTATTGCTATCATATTCCTCTAGGTTTCTCCTTTATGTGGAATACTCAATTATTAGATAATTTAAAAGTTCAGGAGATGAATAAGCTGATTTGTTGTTAAAAGATGATGTCATTTTTTCGGAAGCTAACTATCTTAAGACTACTATTTATGATGCAGCCGAAATTTAGAAGCAGTGTTCAGCTTTTTTGAACAATGGGATGAATAACGAAGAATGCTATTCGCAACCTTATTTCGGAAAAAACTCACCAATCTATATATAAAAGTTGATTAAGCAATAAAAAAGCGGATAACTGGGGCAATTATCGTTCTCTAGTGACCCATGAATCATTTTATTTATACTTGGGGTGGGGGATATCATTATTATCATCATTCGTAAAAGCGCTAATTCCTCAACATATAATAAAAAACTCTATTCTATGATAGAGTTTTTTTATAGAATTCCTTATTTCTTTTACAGAAAATCAATCGATAGAAACATAGAGTGAAGTTTATATTATAATAAAGTTATTAGTTTTTATTTAAACATATTTGTTTTATGATTGTTTTAGAAGATGATACTGTATAAATTCTTATACTTTCTCATAAAATATATAATAAAAGGAGTTTATTATGTTTAAAATGGAAGAAATTAACCTAGACAACTCCTTCACTATAGTGAAACCCTATACATCTTTAATGGATATAAAGAATAACTTTTTAAAGTATGATTTTGTAATCATTTCAGCGGAGGAATACTACATTGTTTCAAAGAATGAATACAATTTCTTGGCATTAATGGATGAATCACTGTCTGTAATCGAGTGGATTGAAAAGGTAAAGTGGACTCCCTCTACCATTTCTACAATAGATGAACTTTCTATGTTACAAACTGATTGGAGCAGACCGGTCTTAATTAAAGATCCAGAAAAAGAAGGAATTATTGGAATCATAACTGCAAACCAATGGGTTCAACTGCTGGAATTGAAAAATGAGGAGCTATCCGCATACTTTTCTACATTGGCTGAAACCATTAATGACGCAGTCACAGCTGTGGATCAAGAGGGGAAAGTTATCTGCTGGAATACCGTTGCTGAGGGAACATACAGCATTAAACGTGAAAATATCCTTGGTCAAAAGATTGGAGAGCATTTTCAATCAGAGTCTATTATATTACATCGTATATTAAATGAGGGACGTCCCGTTCGTGGGGCTTATCATCGCCCTAATAATGATAATCACGTATTAGTAAATGCCTCCCCAGTTATAAAGGATAATACAGTTATTGGAGGCATTGCAACAGAACACGATATTACTCAAATTGTTCGTTTAAACGAGGAACTTGATTCTTCGTTACCGTTACTTATCCATCAGGACAACCCTTTTTCCTCTATTATTGGAGTTAATGTAGAAATTCAAAAAGCCGTGAAGGTAGCGCAAAAAGTTGCCTACGCAGACATTCCGGTTCTGTTAACCGGAGAACCAGGTTCAGGAAAAGAGATGTTAGCACAAGCAATTCATTACGGCGGTTCAAAGCGTACCGGCCCTTTTATATCTATTAATTGTTCAGCCATTCCTTCCACTCTTTTAGAGATTGAATTATTTGGATATCAAAAAGGAGTTTTTACAGCAGATAAGAAGACTGGAAAAAACGGAAAAATTGAACAATCACATAATGGAACATTATTTATTGAAGAAATTGATAAAATGCCATTAGACATTCAAGAAAAATTTCTACATTACTTAGAACATGGATCATTTTATCGTGTAGGTACAACGGAATTATTGACGACACATACACGTGTAATTGCCTCTACATCTCAGACATTAGAAGCAATGGTAAAGGAAGGGAAATTCAACGAAAATCTTTATTATCGCTTAACTGTAATTAACATTGATATTCCCCCTTTACGTGAAAGGCCAGAAGATATTGTCAAATTGGTTGAACAGTTTGTGCAAGAGTTCAGTTCTAAGTATAAGAAACCAGTTCCGAAAATTGGATCGGAAGTTATAAATATATTAGTTAACTATGAATGGCCAGGAAATGTCCGCGAGCTTCGGAATGTTGTGGAACGTGTTATCCTTCTGAATGATGAAAATATTA
This sequence comes from Peribacillus sp. NPDC096447, assembly GCF_044762725.1. Taxonomy (NCBI): domain Bacteria; kingdom Bacillati; phylum Bacillota; class Bacilli; order Caryophanales; family Bacillaceae; genus Peribacillus; species Peribacillus sp. NPDC096447. The sequence continues at coordinate 170,112 of NZ_JBIWEV010000003.1, read as the reverse complement.
TTAAAAGCAATCATCTTCAAAAAAACATAACTAGTAGCTATTATGTTCATAATAGCCATATCTCAGAATCACAAGAAACATCATTTCAGGAAGAGGAAAAAGAAGAGTTATCCATGATTCAAGAAGCCTTAAGAAAGACATATGGAAATAAAAGTGCGGCTGCCAAATTGCTCGGTATGTCTAGAGGAACGCTCTACAATAAGATTAAAGAATACAGATTAAATTGATTTATTTGACATATTATTAATTCCCAGTTACGCCCTCTATTGAAACTTTTGTCGGCGATAAATAAATAAAACGAGAGCCAGTTTCTGATAAGGCTGCTTTGATAATATCCCCTTAAGGTAGACCGTGTAAAAAGACCACAAACAATCGTGGATATTACACCACTATCTGGAGGGGATTTTATTATGGCTAAAAAAGGGCAGTTCGAGAAATATTCACAGGAAAAGAAAATGAAAGCTGTACAGATGAATTGGAATGGGGAAGGTGGTTATGAACCGATTACGTAGAACGTAGGCCTTCGTAGTAGTACTCAATTAAAAGCATGGTTAAAGAAGTTTTATGGGTGGAAAAGGTTTTACCAAATCAATTGAATGGTATCAGAGTGTGATTATAATAAAGTGCAGATAAAATGCAGAAAAAGCGTTATGCAAATCGGTAAATGAAGGAACCCAGAATCACGTCGAGAAGTACGATATCATGCAAAAACAGCTTACATGAAATTGACACTGGTCAAGCCACTATAAATGACATCAACTCTAAAGGCAAACGAAACACGCCTCTTGAACATGATAAACAGTTAAAAGGAACGATTAAATCGATTCGCCTCAAGCATAAATAGAATGGCTAAACTCGCATGAAAAATGCTTTACAGGGGGAGGAGCCATTCTTCGTTTACCATAAAAAGGTTCCGTTGTACAAGACCTCCATAACAAAGAGATTGTTTCATGGGAACGTAATCAGCTCAAACTAGTATCTGAGACGTTTGATGGTTTATCCACAAAAAAGGGATGTATACAGAACCATTCTCCATTCGGATCAAGGCTTCTGATACACCTCCCATGCAAACAATGTACGACTTCAGTAGCTTGTATTAAATGAAACGAACATGATAATGTCTGAGTGGAATCGTTCTTTCTACATTGTAAATTAGAGATGTTGAATCAAAATCATTATTAAACTGATTCAAGGCATGGAAGAAATTCTTTATTACAACTGCAAACGATTCCAAAAACGACTCAGCCGCCGAGCTCCGATTGAATATCGAATCTCGATGGCTGTAGTCTTTTTATGACTGTCTACTTGAAAGAGGTAAATCAAATGACTAATCTGAGTAGGGATTTTTTAATGCGCCAGCCCGTGCCAAATTTCTAAAAGAGTCCATTATTTATGACATATTTCCTTTTGTTTTGTAATTAAGAGGCATTTTTTTCTTGGTTCGTTGATAATAAATCCGATGATTTATTTTTCTTTAAGACAAAGAAAGAACCGACAATCAGTATAGTAAGAAGCAGTGTCAAAAAGAATTGTAAACGTAAGGAAGCAATGAAAGTCATTGAGATAAATATACTAGTGATCGTAATAATCGTGGCATATGTTAAATAAGGAAATAACCACATTCTGATCTTAAGTGCTCCAGGATTTTCTTTTTCGTATTTTCTTCGCATGCGTAACTGAGAGAAGGCAATCACTAGATAAACAAGAAGTGCTACACCTCCGGAAGCATTAACTAAAAACAGAAATACTTTATCTGGAGAGATGTAATTGAACCCAATACTAATATAAGCAATAACGGTACATCCTAAAATCGCATTCATTGGTATCCCCTTCTTATTTACCTTTAAAAACATTCGGGGAGCATCTCCATTTTCCGCCATCGAAAATAACATACGTGAGCTTGTGTAAATACCAGAATTCAAACAAGAAAGTACTGCCGTCAAAAGAAGGAAGTTCATGATTTGAGCTGCAGCTGGTATATTTAAAAGTTCAAGGACAGAAACAAAAGGACTTTTCATCAAACTGGAAGAGTCCCATGGAAGAATTGTTACGATTATTAAAATTGAACCTAGGTAAAAAGTTAAAATACGATAGATAACGGTATTTGTAGCAACCCTCATGGCTTTTTCAGGATGCGATGTTTCTCCTGCTGCAGTCGCCACAATTTCACTCCCCATAAAAGAGAACATAACAAGGGCAACTCCTATAAAGACAGAACTTATTCCAGAGGGCAGGAATCCACCTCTATGTAGAAGGTTTGAAGTACCAGGTGATTCTATACCTGGTATGAAACCGAATATAATGGCCCCTCCAAGAATTAAAAAGAGAATGATACTGACAACTTTAATCATAGACAGCCAATACTCAAACTCACCAAATGATTTAACAGAATAGATGTTAGTTAGGGTTAATAAAAAAGTAAGCATAAGGCTGACTGACCAAGAAGGCAAAGAAGGAAACCAATATTGAATAATTGTTGCACCTGCTATTGCTTCAACTGCAATGGCAATTACCCAGAAAAACCAGTATAACCAGCCAATCGTGTACCCGGCCCACGGGCCGATCGCTTCTCGTGCGTAAGTGGAAAAAGAGCCACTTGATGGATTTGCCGTTGACATTTCCCCAAGCATCCGCATCACCAAAATTACCAGTAATCCTGCTATCGCATATGAAAAAATAGAACCTGGCCCAGCCGTATTAATTAACGGGCCACTTCCAACAAATAACCCAGCACCGATGATTCCTCCGAGAGAAATCATGGTAATATGCCGAATTTTCAACTCTTTTTTTAATACAGGTTGTTGATGATTCATATCCTACATCCTCTCTATAACGTAAAAACAAAAAAATTAAGGGGATTCAAATCTTTCAAAAAAATAGCAGAAAATGAAAACCCTTTAAAAAATTAACAAATCTCCTCTTTTATTTCTTCTACTTATTAGAATTAAAAATTCAATATACATATAGACTACAAATAAAAGATTAAAAAATATTAAGAATTATATGATAATACATTTTGTGCATATTTGTCTATTTATTTCCCGGAATGGAAGATGAACTGTACAGTTATGTATACTTTTAAGTTATTAAAAAAACATAATCATTGAGTAATCGAAAAGCGAGCTCGTTCTGTTGTTATGATTGAGGGCATTCCTACAGCCATTTACAAACTGTGTGGTGTAGAAGCTATGCAATTGATTTAAAAAAAAGCGGGTTAATAGGGGGTGAACTCTCCCCAAGATAAAATGAATTAATCCATATACTGTTTAGATTAGCTTAATTAGCTAGTATAGTAATCTATTTTTTGAAAAAATGAATATCTAATTAAACAAAAGTGTTCAATTTTTAATTAATTTAGACAATTTTGTTAAAAGTTGTATACAAAAGTGTGTAAAAGGAATTATGATATGTTTATATTAAGTTTTTGAATATTGTTTGTATTATAAATTTTCCGTTAATAAAGGAGGCAATATTGGATTAGCAAACTTTTTTTCACAAACATCCATTAAAGATAAAAGAAGAATTAGTATTTCAGTTTAAAAAATTAGAGGCAGCCACTATCATTTGAAAATTATTCATTACTTTTAATTAACTTAAGTTGATGCGCCATAACATCGATTATACAAATCTATTTTTTAAGGGAGAGAATAACATGATTACAACAAACAATACGGACATTAAAACATATAAACACGAACCATTTACAGATTTTTCGCTTGAAGAAAATAAAAGTGAATTTAAAAAAGCTTTAGAAGTTGTACATTCAGAGCTAGGAAAAAATTATCCACTTGTCATTGGAGAAGAATTCATTACAACAAATGAACAAATCGTATCGATAAATCCAGCAAATAAGGAAGAAGTAATCGGTCGAGTTTCTAAAGCGAATAAAGAATTAGCTGAGAAAGCAATGCAAGCAGCATTGTCTACATTCAACACATGGAAAAAAGAAAAACCAGAAGAACGTGCTAACATTTTATTTCGTGCTGCGGATATCATTCGTCGTCGCAAACATGAATTTTCAGGATATTTAGTTAAAGAAGCTGGAAAGCCATGGAAAGAAGCTGATGCAGATACGGCTGAAGCAATTGATTTCCTTGAATTCTATGCCCGTCAAATGATGCAATTAAAAGACGGAGCACCTGTAAAAAGTCGAGAGGGAGAAGCAAACAAGTTCAACTATATTCCACTTGGTGTAGGTGTCATCATTTCTCCATTCAACTTTCCATTAGCTATTATGGCCGGAACGGCAGCTGCAGCGATTGTTGCCGGAAACACGATTCTTCTGAAACCATCAAATAACACACCAGTGATTGCAGCGAAATTCGTTGAAGTTATGAAAGAAGCAGGTCTTCCTCATGGTGTACTTAACTATATTCCAGGAGGCGGCTCGGAAATAGGCGATTATCTTGTTGATCATCCGAAAACTCGCTTTGTTTCCTTCACGGGTTCGCGTGAAGTAGGCTGCCGCATTTATGAACGCGCGGCAAAAGTGCATCCGGGTCAAATTTGGTTAAAGCGTGTGATTGCCGAAATGGGCGGAAAAGATACTGTAGTCGTAGATAAAGACGCGGATTTGGATGTAGCGGCCTCTTCGATTGTTTACTCTGCTTTTGGATTCTCCGGACAAAAGTGTTCGGCTGGTTCACGTGCAGTGGTACATCAGGATGTTTATGACGAAGTCCTTGAAAAAGCAGTGGCATTAACTCAGACTTTAACGAATGGCTGCCCTGAAGATGTAAATACCTATATAGGACCCGTTATCAGCCAGGCTTCTTACGATAAAATCATGAAATATATTGAAATAGGAAAGGAAGAAGGCGAATTGATGACTGGTGGAGAAGGGGACGACTCCAAAGGCTACTTTATTGAACCGACCATCTTTGCGGATATTGATGAAAAAGCACGTCTGATGCAGGAAGAAATTTTTGGACCAGTTATAGCCTTTTGTAAAGCGCGCGATTTCGATCATATGATGGAAATAGCGAACAACACAGACTACGGCTTAACGGGTGCGTTACTTTCTAACACTCCTGATCATATTGAACGGGCAAAAGAAGAGTTCCACGTAGGTAATCTATACTTTAATCGCGGTTGTACAGGAGCAATCGTTGGGTATCATCCGTTTGGTGGGTTCAACATGTCTGGAACGGATTCAAAGGCAGGTGGCCCTGATTATTTGATTCTACACATGCAAGCGAAAACAACTAGTGAAACACTTTAATAAGAGCTGGGGCAATTTAAAAAGGTTGCCCCATTTAATAAAACGAGGACATGTATTTAGGGGGATATATTCATGCTGGCAGATGTTTCAAAAAATATTTTTCTTCACGCTTCCAACAACAAAGCGTTAAATAAAGCTGCGAAAAAATGGGGCCTTCGATTTGGGGCTTCCCAAGTTGTGGCTGGAGATACTATCAAAAGTGCGATTAAGAAAGTTCAAGAATTAAATGAAAAAGGCCTGATTTGTACACTGGATCATTTAGGGGAATTTGTTTCAAGTAGAATAGAGGCAATAGAGGCAACGGAATATAACGTAAGAACGTTGGAAGCTATGGGTAGTGCAGGAGTAAATAGTAACTTATCTGTAAAAATGACCCAACTCGGTTTGGATATTGATCGGAATTTTTGTGTTGAAAATATGTATCTAATTCTTGAGACAGCCAAGAAATACAACAATTTTGTCAGAATCGATATGGAAGATCATGCACATTGCCAAATCACGTTAGATATCCTGAGAGAATTACGCGAAACATACGATAATGTAGGAACAGTGATTCAATCCTATTTATATCGGGCGGAACAGGACGTAAAAGAATTAAAAGGAATTCCCCTTCGTTTAGTTAAAGGAGCTTATCAAGAATCACCTTCTGTGGCTTATCAAGAGAAAGAAGAAGTAGATAAAAACTATATGAGAATCATTGAAGAGCATTTACTGAGTGGCAGCTATACGGCGATTGCTTCCCATGATCATCGTATCATTGCCAGTGTAAAAAAGTTTGTTCAAAAACACAATATTCCACGTAACCAATTTGAGTTTCAGATGTTATATGGATTTAGAACAGACATGCAGCTAAGTTTAGCTAAAGAAGGATATACAATGCGTGTGTATATTCCTTTTGGTAACGACTGGTTTGGTTATTTTATGCGTCGCTTGGCAGAAAGACCCCAAAATATTGCTTTTGCCCTTAAAGGATTCTTTTCTAAATAATTGATGAGTTTATTAAAATGGGTGCAGATATCATAGAACGTTATTTTATTTTAGAGTTAAGTAACTGGGAAACTAAACAGATAGGCACAACCACTCTTTCTAAAATAGAAAATTATAAGCATGAATCTTCTCTCCTTCTCCGATTTAACATGCATAAGGAAGATTTACGTTGTTGATAAATAAGTCGAATTCATTAATAATGGTGCAGTTTCAACTAGAACAGGAAATCAAAGAAAGGCGCTTAGTGAAGAAATAATACGACCCCGTCCTCACTTGACCGGTGGATTCACCAGTATGAAAAGTCTGGTTCCTTCCAAGAGAATGACAACAAGTTCACTCGAGCAGGAAGAGCTTTTTATGCTACGTAAAGAACTGGAGCAACAGCAGATGGTGAATGATATTTTAAAGCAAGCTTCGTATTCTCGGAACACTTGGCTACACACGCCGATAGTGTTTTAAGGTTAAAAAACGCAAAATTGTATCATAATATAACCATATACTAAAAGTTTACATAGGTGATGATTTCAGGTCACATGTTTTAGGAGGACGGGTTTATAGAAGCGAAATATTGCAGTGAATCCAGGGTCATAAGGACGAGTCGTATATTTCCAAATGATGTGAACAATCATAATACATTATTTGGCGGCAGATTAATGAGTGATGTCGATCAAGTAGCATCGATTTCTGCAGCACGTCATAGTCGAAGTGAATGTGTGACTGCTTCAACAGATTCAGTTGACTTTTTACATCCCATTCGTACAACAGATTCAGTTTGTTTCATATCTTATGTGGCATGGACCGGCACATCTTCAATGGAGGTTTTTGTAAAAATTATTGCTGAAGATTTAAAAAGCAGTGTTCGTAGAATTGCCGCGACAGCTCTATTAACATTTGTTGCACTAGATGAACATAAACGTCCAACACGTGTTCCCAAAGTTATTCCGGAGACAGAAGAAGAAAAAAAATTACATGAAACGGCATTAGATCGAGCAAGTATGCGGCAACAGAGAAAACAAAAAAGCAAAGATGTGGCTATGTTTTTAAATGTAGATTATCCTTAACTTTCATATAGTAACTTATAACCTACGAGGTGCAAAGAATGTAAGAGGCAATCCTTATCAATATCGATCAAGTTGAAAAGCCGGACAATAAGCAAAGTGAAGTATTAGTTTTACTAAGCTCACCCCAGTCTTTTTTCCGGCTATCGTTCTCAACATAATGATTAGTTGGGCCTGCAAAGGGACGAGTTCGTTTTCATCCAGAAATAATTGATTTATCCATGTCGATGAATTTAAAATTTGGGATTATTGATCTTCCTATTGATAGAGCAAAAGGCTTATTATTTGCGATACCCCGTAACATGCCCTCTTCTTAATTAGATCGGTTAAGTCGAGGAAATTTGGCTGCGATTAGACAAATTGTTGGAACAACCAAAGAGATTATAGTTCTGGTTGATTAACGGCTTCATACTTTGAATGGATGCAAAACAATCAGGTTATTATTGGACAGAAAAAACGGCACAAAAATTACGAAATAATAGTCATTCTTTTCAAAAGGTTTCTTCCATAGCAGAAAATTATTAAATAGATATGCGTCTAGCTGCGAACATGGCTCGGTGTAAGTATGATATTTGGAATCTCTAATTTATTTCTTTAGAAAGAGAGGTTTTTAAGGTGAAAAAAGTTATAGAAACTGTCTATAGTCCTTGTTGTGGAAAAGTTGAAAACATATTTGTTAGTCAAGGTTCATATGTATATGAATGGGAAAAACTAATGGTAGTTCATACAACGGACAATAAAAAAGTAGAAATTGAGACTGGTGTAAGTGGTCATGTTGTTTCAATTGAAGTAACAAAAAATCAAAATGTAAATAATGAAACAGTGTTAATCCAGTTACAGGATGATTTATTAGTCACAGGAAGTGATTGATAAAAAGGTGGGTATTTAAGATTTAGGATCCTGAATATGGATTTTCCTAAATTAAGTTTTGTAGTAGTATATATTGAGTATTTAGAACTTTTTGTATATTTTAATTAGGCAAAGCGGAATAAATGAATTAAAGCAAGAGTTTCTAATTAGTTAAAACGGAGTAATCCCTTTTTTATAATGAAAGAAAGCTTATTTAATAAATTTGCTGAGAGTTCATTCATTCTTTTCCATTCATAATAGTACTAGTTATTGCACATATGTTTAAAGGCTCTACGATATGGTAGAGTTTTTTTTATGTCGAAGACAGTTCCATGGATTAAAAAAATATATATAGGCTAGTCCCCGTGCTTAAAGGTAAATTGGGCAAAAGTCAATGCCGACCGCAAATACACACATGGACTACTATATTGTAGGGTATGTGTGTATTTTTTTATTATGCACCTAAGCAATGTTAAGAAGCGATCAGCCAGAGGAAATATATCCCAATAATAACCTCGATAGAATATTTAAATAAAACAATCAAAAAAATCATCAAGTAATATACTGTCTTTCTGCAAAACCAAGAAAACTTAGTTTGTGGAATATTATTAAATATTTTCCTTTCCAGAGGAGATACTACCAAGAGACAAAGGTTAGAAAGGAAGACAGTATGGATCATATACAAATGGCCCGTGCGATGTTCGGGACGAATATGGCTGTACATATCATATTTGCAACGATCGGCGTCGGGTTGCCGATGATGATGTTGGCAGCGGAATTGATGTATCAAAGGACAAAGGATTTACAGTATGTCGTCATGGCTAAACGCTGGACGAAAACATTAGGGGTTCTACTTGGGGTCGGCATTCCGACTGGTACGATTGCTGGTGTGCAGCTGTCACTATTATGGCCTGGGTTCATGGAAGTGATTGGACGTGTCATGGCGCTTCCATTCCAGATCGAGATTTATGCATTCATGGTTGAAGCGCTGTTCATGTCAATCTACGTGTATGCTGCTGAAAAAATCAAGCCATGGGCCCGAATCGTGAGTTTATTCTTTGTTGCATTCGGAGCATTGGCTTCGGCTGTATTGATTTCGAATGTCCATGCTTTTGAGGGGACACCGGCGGGGTTCCGGTTTGAAAATGGGGAAATCGTCGATGTCGATCCTTGGGCGGCTTTTTTCAACCCAAGTTTCTTGGTGACGGCAGGACATACGGCCCTGACTGCTTATACTACAGGCGCTTTTGTCGTAGCGGCTGTTGCAGCCTATAAGATGCTGAAAAATAAATATGGCACTGCTGAATTTAATTTTCACCAAAAAGCACTGAGGCTCAGTCTTGTCTTGGGTTTGGTTTTTTCTTTTTTGACGGCATTGAACGGTCATGCGACTACACAGCATTTATATAGGGAACAGCCGGAAAAACTGGCAGCGGCAGAAGGGTTGTTTGAAACACAGGACCATGCCGGACTTACCTTGTTCGGTTATACCGATAGGGAAGCCCAGGAAGTGAAGTATGGGATTGAATTCCCATGGTTATTAAGCTTTCTATCTGGTAATAGCTTCGATACGGTCGTGACCGGTTTAAACGATTTTCCGGAAGAGTATTGGCCGCCGCTTTATGTCCATATCTTATTCAACGCCATGGTCATCATTGGTTCAGGCTTAATCGCGTTGGCACTGTTTGCATTGGTATGGAATAAATGGCTGAAAAAGGAGACATATCCGAAATGGATTCTTTGGCTGTTTGTTGCGTCAGGGCCGCTTTCGGTGATTTCGATAGAATGCGGTTGGATTTTTGCCTGTACAGGCAGACAGCCATGGACGATATACAGGATGCTGACAACGGAGGATTCAGTCACTTCGTACGAAAACCTTGGATTTTTATTCACGATGTTCATTATTGTATATATCATTTTATGCGTTTCTGTCGTGTTTACACTTTTGTATTATTTCAAACGTCATTCCGTAATGGATGATATATATAAGGCCGAACAGAAAGATGTAAGGCTTTTCGATTCGAATTCATAAAAGGGGGGAAGGCGAATGAGTGATGCTCTTCTTGCAATAACACTGGTCTGGGGTTTTATTTTTCTTTATGCCATCATGGCCTCTATGGATTTCGGCGCTGGCTTCTGGGCAATGTCTTACATTAAAAAGGAAGAAACGAATGCTACCAAGATCGCAAATAGCTATTTATCACCAACTTGGGAAGTGACCAATACTTTTGTCGTTGGTCTGGTGATTGCGATTTACAGTTTATTTCCAGGTGCGGTTTTCCCGATAGGGGTAGCCTTGATCGTTCCTGCGAGTCTGATACTTGTCCTGCTTTGTATTAGGAGTGCTTTCTTGGTTTTCTCTCATAGCGTAGACAAATATGAAAAAGCGTTAACGTATATTTCAGGATTGACGGGATTGATCATACCCGGGCTATTAATCAGCGTCTTGCCAATCACCCATCTTGGATTTGTTGAAGGCGTAAGAGGAAATGAAGAATTGAATTTATCGAAACTTTTCACGAGTCCCAATGAGTATGCATTTGTGGGGTTCGGAATTATGAGCACGCTTTTTTTATCATCTTTGCTCCTGTCCGATTACTCAAAACAAGCCGATGAAATGAAAGCATACAAAATATATCGCAGGGATGCCATGATAACGGGACCGCTTATGTTGGTCATGGCTCTGTTGGTTATGCTCACGTTAAGAAACGAAGCAAATTGGATCTACCAAGGAATGATGAAAAACTCTGCATTGTTATTCGTCTCGCTCATTTTTTTCATCATTAGCGGGATAGCACTGTACTTACCCTATTTTTCTAAGCAGGAGGTTAAAGGGATGCCCCGCCTCGCTGTAATAGCGATCATCATACAGTACTTAATCGGCAGTTATGTTTATGGTATCGCACATTTACCTTATATCATATATCCAAATGTCACGATTCTTTCAGGATTTACCGATCCAACCTCATTCCGGGCCGTGTTTGCCACATATATCGTGGGCTTTGCGATATTAGTGCCAGGGTTCTATTATTTCTGGTCCATCTTCATGAAAGATCAGCGTCGAAAGTTCAAGCGGCGACAAATGTCAAATTAGTTCATCTTTGAAAAGAGAGGTTATCACTATGAAAAAGTTAGATCTGCTAAAATATGCGGTTTTAGTCATCTCACTATTTTTGAGCTATCAAGCGGTTGAAGCGCATGATAAAAATTTTCAGGTAGATGGCACATATATATCAACAAAAAGAGATGTAACAGGTGACCAGAAAATAGACATCATCCAGGTTCAGGGACTGCCATTTGAGGAAGGAAGCAAGTTTCTGAAGAAAATTGAGTTAAGTGTGGAAAGCAATCGCCGTACAATCAGCGTCCCGCTTGAAGCTGGGTATACTCCAGATCTAAAGGTGGCGGACTTGAATAATGATGGAGTCCAGGATGTATTGGTCACTGTTTTGATGGAAGGCAGAGAGCGGTTGATCTCCAGTTACGCCTATACGTTCAAGGATGGAAAAGTGAAGGAACTGGAAGTCCCTCCATCCGTCCCCGTAATCGCACAATTTCTTGACGGTTACAAAGCGGAAATCATTATCGAAGGTCAAAAGCCTGTGGTGGTAGATGTCAGTTCCAGAAAACAAGCGTATGATGAATTAGGTATTTATCGAAATGGAAAACTAAATGAACCGACAGAGCTTTTGGTTGATCCATACTCCTCATTGGATCCCAAGACTGTTTTTGGAAAAGGAAAAGCACTTATGGGAGTCCAAAACGTAAAAGGGTCCGATGGAATTGTTCCGATTTTGAAGATCAAATCAGTATGGAAGTATGACAATGGATGGCAGCTTGTAAAAGCCCAGGTTAAACCGGTCAAGGGTAGTGAATGACATGGTATCGACTGCTTCTTAAATAAACTAGGTTGACAGCTCTTGGTTTTGAGGGCTGTTTTTTTGTTGATAATTAAAAATTGACAATATTTAAATATTTGGTAAAATCTAAATAAATCCAGTTAACTACATAACCACATCTCTTTATGTTGTTAAATGTAAGCGGATACAAGAAGGGGGTGCAGTCTTACGGAGTTAAAAGAAAAAATAATTGAAACATCGTTGACGCTCTTCGACCAGCATGGTTTTCATGGTGTTTCCGTTAACGAAATCGTTAAGGCTTGCGGAACTAGCAAGGGTGGTTTTTATCACCATTTCTCTTCGAAAGATGAACTTTTATTTGTCATCCATGATTACTTTATTTCATATGTTTTAACAAAAGCACAGGAAGCCATCTCAGAAAGTACCCATCCAACAGAAAAAATGCAAAAGATCATTCAATCATTTGTTAAAGTTTTTGACCTCTATAAACCACACATCTCAGTTTTCTATCAAGAAAGCATTTACTTAAAACCGCCCTATGTTGAAGCAATCAAAAAAAAGCGTCAAATGTATAAAGAAATCATTTTTTCCGTTATCAAAGAAGGTATTGACAAGGGAGTGTTCCGCAGCGAATTGCCAGTGGAAATTACCGGAATGTCAATTCTGGGCATGGTGAACTGGTCCTACAAATGGTACAAAAGGGACGGTGGAAAAACGATTGATGAAATCGGTGATATTTACGTAGATTTAATTCTGAATGCCCTATTGATAGATAAACAAAAAGAAGCGGAAATCACCCAGCCATTTTTACTGAAGAACCAAGTTGTTGTGGATTAAACAATAAACTTGATTTGCACAGACCAACTAGTCGGTCTCAATAGAAAGGGGAATGAATATATGGATTTTTCACTTACAAAAGAACAGCAGATGATTAAGGAAATGGTTAGGGAATTTGCCGAAAAGGAAATTAAACCCATTGCTATAGAGTTGGATGCAAAGTCCATGTTTGCGGAGGATGTATTCAAAAAAATGGGGAAACTAGGGTTGCTTGGAATTCCGTTTCCTGAAGAATATGGCGGTTCGGGCGGAGATACGATTTCGTATGCCATTGCAGTTGAAGAGGTTGGCAAGGCATGCGGTGGAACCGGCTTAAGTTATGCAGCAGCCGTTTCGCTCGGGGCAAGTCCAATTTACTATTTTGGAACCGAAGAACAGAAACAAAAATATCTGGTTCCAATCACGACCGGTGAAACCCTGGCAGCTTTCGGGTTAACAGAGCCTAATGCGGGCTCCGATGCTGGCGGTACGAAAACGACTGCCGTGTTGGAGGGTGATGAATATGTGATTAATGGCGAGAAAACATGGATTACTAATGCCAGCTATTCAAGAACGGTTACCGTCACGGCTGTATCGGGCAAAGATTCCAATGGCAAAAATATCATCTCGGCCTTCATCGTGCCAACCGATACCCAAGGACTAACGATCAATAGCAATTATGAAAAAATGGGAGTTCGAGCTTCCAATACTTGTGAAATCATTCTGGATAATGTCCGGGTGCCAAAGGAAAATTTATTGGGAGATCCAGACAAAGGGTTCAAACAATTCTTATTCACGCTTGATGGAGGAAGGATTTCCATTGCAGCTTTGGCTGTCGGTATCGCTCAGGCTGCCTTTGATAGAGCTTTAGCTTTTTCAAAAGAACGCATTCAATTCGGTAAAACCATATCAAATTTCCAGGCCATTCAATTCAAGCTTGCAGACATGGCCATGGAAATTGAATTGGCGAGGAATATGGTATATAAGGCTGCATGGTTAAAAGACAATAAAAAACCTTTTGCAAAGGAAGCGGCATACGCCAAGCTTTTTGCAAGTGAGACCGCGTTCCGGTCCAGCAATCAAGCGATTCAAATACACGGCGGCTCTGGTTACATGCGCGAATATGAGGTGGAACGCTATTTAAGAGATGCTAAGTTATTGGAGATTGGTGAAGGCACATCCGAAATTCAAAGACTCGTTATCGCCAGGCAATTAGGCTGTTAATCTTTACGGAACGTAAAATGAACATTGATGCTTTGGTTCATTTTGGTGAAAAGCAGATGTTATCTATACAGCAAAAAGCGTTCATTCTTACTTTTATTTGATTAGGAGGAGTTTGATGTCTGATTTGCTAGATGTTACTATCGGGAAACTGCTTGAAAGGACAGCTGAACAATACGGTGATAATGAAGCGGTTGTGTACCATGAGCTAGGCCTGCGCCATTCCTATCGCGAATTTGAAAAGATGTGCCGAAAGGCGGCTAGGGGGTTCATGTCACTAGATATTAAAAAAGGGGAACATATCGCCATTTGGGCATCCAATAAACCGGAATGGCTTATATCCCAATTTTCGACCGCGAAAATGGGCGGAGTGCTGGTAACGGTCAATACTAATTACCGTACAAGTGAACTGGAATACCTGCTCAAGCAATCCGATTCGACGACGATCATCCTTATGGAACAATATAAGGATCATTCATATATAGATACGCTGTACGAAATCGTTCCTGAATTGAAAAATGCAGAACCAGGAAAATTACAATCTGAGAAACTGCCAAAATTGAAAAATATCATCGTTTTAGGTGAAAAGCGTTATCCCGGAACATTTTCGTGGGATGAAGTCATTATCGGGAGTGAATCCGTTTCGGAGGAATCGCTGGACATGAGGATGGAGGAATTGGCTCCCGGTGATGTGATTAATATGCAATATACATCAGGGACGACAGGATTTCCAAAAGGAGTGATGCTGACTCATTCCAACTTGGTCAATAACGGATTGAATGTCGCGGAATGCATGAAGCTTACCGAAGCTGACCGGCTTTGTATCCCGGTTCCGTTTTTTCATTGTTTCGGCTGTTCCCTTGGCACGATGGCCTCTGTTTCAGTAGGGGCAACAATGGTGCCGATAGTGGAATTTAATCCACGCGTTGTCCTTCAGACAGTTGAAGCCGAAAAATGTACGGGGCTTCATGGTGTACCGACGATGTTCATTGCTGAACTTAATCTCGATGACTTTGACCAGTATGATTTAAGTTCGTTACGGACTGGTATCATGGCAGGATCCACATGTCCGATCGAAGTCATGAAAAGCGTGGTGAATAAGATGGGCATCTCGGAAATTACGATTACTTATGGTCAAACGGAATCTTCTCCAGGAATTACGATGACAAGAACGGACGATCCGATCGAGCTTCGTGTTTCTTCAGTGGGAAGGGCTTTGCCGAAAGTGGAAGTGAAAATTGTCGATCCAGCTACCGGGGAAGAAGTCCAGCGGGGCAAACAGGGTGAACTCTGTTCTAGGGGTTACCATGTAATGAAGGGATATTATAATAACCCGGAAGCCACTGAGCAGGCGATTGACCGGGAAGGCTGGCTTCATACGGGAGATTTGGCGGTGATGGATGAAAGGGGTTATTGCAAGATTACAGGCCGGCTGAAAGATATGATCATTCGCGGAGGGGAAAATATTTACCCCCGTGAGATTGAAGAATTCCTCTATCAACATCCTGCAATTGTTGATGTCCAGGTACTCGGCGTTCCAGATCAGAAGTACGGGGAAGAGGTAGCGGCATGGATCATTTTGAAAGCAGGAGAAACCCTTACGGAGAAAGAATTGATAGAGTATTGCAAAGGGAAAATATCTTTTCATAAAATTCCCCGTTACATTCAATTTACCGATGCTTATCCAATGACTGCATCCGGAAAAATCCAAAAGTATAAGCTTCGGCAACAAACTCTTGACCTACTATCGGAACGCACTAAATAAGGGGGATATCGAATGATTCGAAAAATTCTTATCGCAAACAGGGGAGAAATAGCATCACGCATTATTCGTACATGCAGGAAGCTGGGGATACTTACTGTCGCCGTACATTCGGAAGCAGATTCGGATTCGCCATTTGTGGGATTGGCGGATGAGGCATATTTATTGGGTGGCCCGAAAGTACAGGAAAGCTATTTAAACGTCAATAAGATTTTGGAAATAGCTAAGGAAACCGGAGTGGATGCCATTCATCCTGGATATGGATTTCTTAGTGAAAATGCAGATTTCGCACGTTCATGCGAAGAAGCCGGCTTGATATTCATTGGTCCCAAACCAGAGATCATCCAGCAGATGGGCAATAAAGTCGAGGCGAGGAAAAAGATGGAGCAAGCGGGTCTTCCATTGGTGCCTGGATTTTCACGTCCGTTAATTGATAGTGCAGAAGCGGCAGCCGTTGCCGAAAAGATTGGCTACCCAGTCATGTTAAAAGCAGCAGCAGGCGGCGGGGGAATCGGCATGCAGGCGGTTGCTAATGAAGATGAACTGACCAAAGCCTTCGAGGGGAATCAAAAACGTGCCCAATTGTTTTTTGGCAATGGAGATATGTTCATAGAAAAATTGATTGAGAAGCCTCGTCATATCGAAATTCAGGTATTGGCGGATTCCTTTGGGAATGCTGTTTACTTATGGGAAAGGGAATGTTCCGTTCAAAGGCGGCACCAGAAGGTCGTTGAAGAGGCTCCCTCTTCTTTCCTTGACGAAGAAACAAGAAACAGGATGGGAATGGCTGCAGTGAAAGCGGTAAAATCCATCGGTTATAGCAACGCGGGCACCCTCGAATTTTTAGTTGATGCAAATAAAAATTTTTATTTCCTGGAAATGAATACACGCCTTCAGGTGGAGCATCCTGTCACCGAAGAAATTACGGGGCTGGATTTGGTTGAACAGCAAATTAAAATTGCATCTGGCGACAAATTGGAATTCACGCAAAGTGAGATTAAACAGGATGGACACTCCATTGAAGTGCGCATATATGCTGAAGATCCGAAAACCTTTTATCCAGCACCGGGGAAAATCACAAGCATGGAACTTCCGGAAGGTGAAGGGATCCGTCATGAATTGGCTGTTCATGGAACTTCGGTCGTATCCCATTTTTATGATCCGATGATCGCCAAATTGGTGGTGAGCGGCGATTCAAGGGATAAAGCGATCGAGAGATTAAGAGAAGCGCTCGCAAGCTATAAAATAGAAGGAATTAAAACAAACCTTCCTTTGCTGATGGAAATCATTTCTCATGAAGCATTTTCCCAAGGAGATACGACTACGGATTTCATTGCAAAATATATAAAAAAATTGACTGTATAACGCATATTTTAAAACATAATGATCAGGAGGAATGTAAGATGGCAGAATTAAAGGCAAGCATGGCAGGAAGCGTTTGGAAAATCGTAGCGAACGAGGGGCAAAGTGTAACCGACGGACAGGATATCATTATCTTGGAATCGATGAAAATGGAAATCCCCATTGCAGCCGAGGAAGCTGGCACAATTAAAGAACTTAAAGTGAATGAGGGGGATTTCGTGAATGAGGGCGACGTTTTGGCCGTCATTGAATAATGGGACGGAGGGGTAAGATGAATTGGCCTGAAAATGTGACAATTAAGGAAGTGGGTCCTCGTGACGGACTTCAAAATGAAAAGGTCATGATACCTGCAAAAAGCAAAATGGATTGGATCGATCAGCTCTCCGATACAGGATTATCTTATATAGAAGTGACTTCTTTCGTCCATCCAAAGTGGATTCCCCAATTGAGTGATGCCGCCCTGGTGGCTAAGGGAATAAAGCGCAATCCCGGTATCACTTATGCGGCCCTTGTACCCAATCAAAGGGGACTGGAGTCGGCTCTGGAAGCCAATATCGATGAAATTTCCGTGTTCATGTCATCCAGTGAAATGCATAATCTTAAAAATATCAATAAGTCGATTTCCGATACCTTTCCAATAATGAAGGATGTCATCGGGACAGCAGCTGACAGCGGGAAAACGGTTAGGGGCTATATTTCAACCGTTTTCGGCTGTCCTTATGAAGGGGAGGTTTCGACCGAACAGGTTTTCCGTGTTTGTGATCAACTTTTTGAATATGGAATCAATGAAGTCTCATTGGGTGATACCATTGGGGTCGCTTCTCCAAGACAGGTTGCACTGTTCCTTGAACAGGCTGTAAAAAGATATGATATAAGCCGGATTGCCCTCCATTTTCATGATACAAGGGGAATGGCACTCGCAAATGTTCTTGAATCACTTAATTATGGTGTGGACACTTTCGACTCTTCGCTCGGAGGTTTAGGAGGATGCCCGTATGCACCAGGTGCGAGCGGAAACGTGGCAACGGATGACCTGATTCATATGCTACATAAAATGGGAATTCACACGGGTATCAATCCAGAAAAACTAATGAAGGCTGCGGCCATGATGCAAAGCTTTTTGGAAAAACCATTGCCTAGCCATCAGATGGCTGTTTATAACGCACAATAAGAGAAAGTGAGGTGAATTTATGACTTCATTAGTTGACATCAGTCATGAAGAAAAGGGAATTGCCCTCGTGACTTTGAATCGGCCGGATGCTGCTAATGCCTTATCCACGGAATTGCTTCATTGCTTAGTTGAAGGGCTGGAGGAATTGAAAAGCGATTCCAATTTACGAACAGTCATTATAACGGGAGCAGGTGAAAAGGCGTTTTGTGCAGGTGCGGATCTTAAGGAACGAGCAGGTATGAATGATGATAAAGTCAGGGAGACAGTCAAGTTGATTGGAGATACGATTACTGCTGTAGAAAACCTTCCAGTTCCGGTCATCGCCGCGATTAACGGTTCGGCTTTTGGCGGAGGGCTGGAGTTGGCACTAGCTTGTGACATACGCATCGCATCGGAAACGGCGAAGGTGGGACTGACAGAAACATCGTTAGGCATCATCCCAGGCGCCGGCGGTACACAGCGACTGCCGCGGATAGTCGGAGTGCCGACAGCGAAAGAACTGATTTATACGGCTAGGAGACTGGATGCAAAAACGGCACATGCATTGAAAATCATCAGTCATGTATATTCACCCCAGCATTTACTTGAGGAAGCGAAAAAATTGGCTAAGGAAATTGCGGTCAATGCCCCATTGGCACTCAGGGCTGCAAAAGCGGCGATCAATCAAGGGGCTGAGACTGACTTGAAAACAGGATTGCAAATTGAAAAAGACTGCTATCAGACAACTTTAAAAACCCGTGACCGACTGGAGGGTCTGTCAGCATTCAAGGAAAAGCGCAAACCGGTATTTAAGGGCCAATGATTTCAATTGAAGGAGGAACAGGGATGGTAACGACGGATAAACTAACCGAAACGGTTGAGACGATTAAAAAAGGCGGTTTAGAAAAATATCATCAAAAAAACGCTGAAAAAGGAAAGCTTTTCGTACGTGAACGGCTCGAGCTGCTTTTCGATGAAGGGGTTGAAATAGAGGACGCATTCTTTGCTAATTGTGCCAGTGATGGTCTGCCTGCCGATGGTGTGGTTACAGGCATCGGGAAAATCAATGGTCAAAGGGTCTGTGTCATGGCCAATGATTCGACTGTTAAAGCTGGTTCCTGGGGAGCAAGAACCGTCGAAAAAATCATTCGCATTCAGGAAACAGCTGAGAAGTTACAGCTGCCCCTTCTTTATTTAGTCGATTCTGCCGGGGCACGAATTACAGATCAAGTAGAAATGTTTCCGGGACGCCGCGGAGCAGGACGCATCTTTTATAACCAAGTAAAGTTATCAGGAAAAGTCCCTCAAATTTGTCTATTGTTCGGTCCGTCTGCCGCCGGCGGGGCATATATCCCAGCTTTTTGTGATATCGTCGTAATGGTTGATGGCAATGCATCCATGTATTTAGGTTCACCGAGAATGGCAGAAATGGTCATTGGCGAAAAGGTGAGTGAAGAGGAAATGGGCGGGGCGAAAATGCATTGTTCCGTTTCAGGATGCGGGGATGTGCTTGTCAAGTCAGAAGAAGAATCGATCGCGTTTGCGCGCAGGTACTTAAGCTATTTTCCAGGAAATTATCAAGAAAGGCCAAAAAGCGTAAAACCTGAGCTGCCTGCGGATTTCGAAAAAACGTTGGAAGAACTGATTCCTAAAAATCAGAATGCAGCCTTCAATATGTATGACCTGATCGATAGGATTATAGACAGGCAATCGTTTTGTGAAATCAAGAAGCTATTTGCCCCTGAATTAATCACTGGGCTTGCAAGGCTAAATGGACAAACGATAGGGATCATAGCCAATCAGCCGCGTGTCAAGGGCGGCGTCCTGTTCCATGATTCAGCTGATAAGGCAGCCAAGTTCATCAATTTATGTGATGCTTTCCATATACCGTTGTTATTCCTGGTGGATATTCCAGGGTTCATGATTGGGACGAAGGTCGAACGGGCAGGGATCATTCGCCATGGTGCGAAAATGATTTCGGCCATGAGTGAAGCCACGGTTCCCAAGATTTCTGTCATTGTCCGTAAGGCTTATGGTGCTGGACTATACGCGATGGCAGGTCCAGCTTTTGAACCGGACTGCGTTCTGGCCTTACCGACGGCATTGATAGCGGTCATGGGGGCAGAAGCTGCGGTCAATGCAGTCTATGCCAATAAAATCAATGCAATGGAACCAGAAGAGCGCCCTAAATTCATCGAACAGAAGCGCAATGAGTATAATGAAGACATCGATATCTACCGCTTAGCCTCCGAGATGATTGTTGATGGCATCATCCAGCCAAATGACCTGCGTGATGAATTGAGCGCCCGCTTTGAAGCGTATAGCAGTAAGCAATTGACTTTTACCGATCGAAAACATGGGGTCTATCCCGTTTAAAGAATTCAATAAACAAGCCCGGTCATCATGACCGGGCTTGTTTTCATGTAATAAAATAAATGATTATTTAAATAATTAGAAAATTTTTCTGATTTAGAGTTGCTAAATCAAACAAGGAAGAGTACTATAATTAGTAATTAATGATTTACTAATTACTTAAATTCCATACTTAGTGAAAGAAAGTGAGAGTTGCCATGGCTCAGCAGGAAAAAAAGAAATATATTACACCAGATGGATACACAGCAGATATTGCGATCTTTACTATTACAACAAAGAAAACGGCAGAGAAAGCCCCCCCTGAAATGTTTTTGAAGCTATTATTAATCAAACGTGCCACAAAAGATAAGGAAGGAAACCCCAATGTTGAAGGAGATAAATGGGCTTTGCCCGGAGGCTTTGTCAATGCTGGCGAGACTGCCTATGAAGCAGCCAAACGAGAATTGAAAGAAGAAACGGGCGTAGCTGGATTCCATGTCAAGCATTTCGGGGTTTATGACCGGCCAGGACGCGATCCCAGGGGCTGGATCATTTCCAATGCTTTCTATGCCATTGTCCAGGAAGAGTTTCTTCATCAAAGAAAAGCGAATGACGACGCAGCCGAGGTTGAATTGTTCACGATTCAGGAAGCCTTACAATTAGATCTTGCATTCGATCATTATACAATTATTAACGATGCGATGAATTTAATGAAAAAAGAAATGGTGCAAACGACGATAGCCCAAAAATTCCTGCCGGATGAATTTACACTTTCTGAGCTGCAACGGGTATTGCTGACAGCCAGAGATGATGCAAAAATCAGTGCAGACTCACTTTTTTATGCAAAAGCCCCGAAGCTCCCGTTTTTGGAGAAAGTCTTGGATGAAAAGGGAATGCAGAAGAAAACGAAACGGAATTCGTATCGGCCTTCACAGCTTTACCGATTTAATGCAGAGATTGTCATGGACTCTATTTACTATTGAGGAGGAATTGGTGATATGGGGAAAAAGGCATTGATCAATATAGATTATACGTATGACTTCGTGGCAGACGGGGGTTCATTGACCTGCGGGAAGCCAGGTCAGGATATCGAGAAGGAATTAGTCAATATAACCAGGGATTTTATCAAACACGGCGAATATACGGTATTCGCGATTGATTTACATGAAGAAGGAGACCGCTTACATCCCGAATCGAATTTGTTTCCACCGCATAATATTAGGGGTACAATGGGTAGAGACTTATACGGGGCGTTAAAAGAGGAATATGAAACTAATAAAAATCAAAAGAATGTTCATTATATAGATAAAACACGTTATTCGGCCTTTGCAGGAACGGACCTTGATATCCGCCTGCGGGAACGTCACATCACCGATGTATATTTAGTCGGGGTTTGTACAGATATCTGTATTTTGCATACGGCAATCGACGCTTATAATCTAGGCTATAATATCTTTGTATATGAAAATGCAGTGGCCTCGTTCAATGATGCCGGTCACCATTGGGCGCTTGGACATTTTAAAGGATCTCTTGGAGCAACCATTCTATAAAATCCATTCAAGCAACAGAATAGAAGGGAAGCGAATGCTTCTCTTTTGGGAGGAACTATCCATGGAAAAAAAGTACAACGACGACAGTTACGCATTACACACTGACCTTTACCAAATCAATATGGCCCAAACTTATTGGCAGGACAAAACACATAACCGAAAGGCAGTTTTCGAGATATTTTTCAGAAAGCTTCCATTTAATAGCGGATATGCGATTTTTGCAGGACTTGAAAAAATTGTCCATTACCTTCAAAACTTTTCCTTCTCGGAAAGTGATATCGAATATTTAAAAAATGATCTGCACTATGATGAAGAATTTTTGAATTATTTGAAGAACATTCGTTTCACTGGAGCGATTCGCTGCATGAAAGAGGGAGAGCTCGTTTTCGGCAATGAACCGATATTACGGGTGGAGGCACCGCTTGGTGAGGCTCAACTCATTGAAACTGCGTTGCTTAACATTGTGAACTATCACACACTCGTGGCAACAAAAGCTTCACGCATCAAACAGGTAATCGGTGAGGAATCTGCCCTTGAATTCGGTTCAAGGCGGGCGCAAGAAATGGATGCTGCAATTTGGGGAGCGAGAGCGGCCTATATTGCTGGCTTTGATTCCACTAGTAATGTACGTGCTGGAAAGCTGTTCGGCATTCCGGTTTCAGGGACGCATGCACATTCCATGATTCAAGCTTATAAAGATGAATATACAGCTTTTCATAAATACGCTGTTTCCCATAAAGACTGTGTATTCTTGGTTGATACTTATGATACATTGCGTTCAGGCATCCCGAATGCAATCCGTGTTGCCAAGGAATTGGGCGATAAAATCAACTTCATTGGCGTCCGTCTTGACAGCGGTGACTTAGCTTACTTATCAAAAGAAGCACGGCGTATGCTTGATGCCGCAGGGTTCCATGATGCGAAGATTGTCGCTTCCAATGACCTGGATGAATATACGATCATCAATTTGAAACAACAAGGAGCAAGGATTGACATTTGGGGCATCGGAACCAAATTGATTACGGCTTATGACCAGCCAGCGCTCGGTGCCGTTTATAAAATGGTTTCAATAGAGGGCGAAGATGGGAATATGAGAGATACCATCAAAATTTCTTCTAACCCTGAAAAGGTTACGACACCTGGCTTAAAACGAGTATACCGAATCATTAATAAAGTGAATCATCATGCTGAAGGTGATTATTTGGCGATGGAATATGAGAAGCCGCAGGAACAGGAAAAATTAAAAATGTTTCATCCTGTCCATACCTTCCTAAGTAAATTCGTCACGGATTTCGATGCGGTTGATCTGCATGTGGATATATTCAAGGATGGAAGTTTGATTTATGAATTGCCGACCATAGATGAAATCAAGGCCTTCACTCAAAAAAATCTCCAAGTATTATGGCCGGAGTACCTTCGTGCACTGAATCCTGAAGAATACCCGGTAGATCTAAGCCAGGATTGTTGGGATAATAAAATGAGGAATATAGATGAAGTTAAAGCAAATGTAGAAAGAATGCTAACGAAATGACCAATCTATTTTATTAGAAAGCGGGGCTATGCCAATGCGTCCATTACAAAAAGAAATCGTAAAAAAATTACTTGTCCAACCAACGATCGATCCTGAAGCCGAATTCAGGAAAAGTGTTGATCTTTTAAAAGGGTATATGAAGAAAAATGCGTTTCTGAAAAGTTTTGTACTTGGGATATCCGGAGGTCAAGATTCAACACTGGCGGGGTATATTGCTCAAACCGCTGTCAATGAATTGAATGAAGAAAAAAATGGCAGCGACTATAAGTTTGTTGCTGTAAGCTTGCCATATGGAGTACAGGCAGATGAAGATGACAGGCAGCTGGCTTTAAAATTCATCAAGCCAAGCCAAACGGTTACTGTTAACATCAAGGAAGCGGTGGATGCTTCAGTAAAAGCTGTGGAAGAAGCGGTTTCTGAAAAGCTATCGAATTTCTTAAGGGGAAATGTCAAAGCACGTGAGCGAATGAAGGTACAATATGATTTAGCCGGACTGTATAAAGGCGTTGTGCTTGGTACGGACCATGCAGCTGAAGCGATCACAGGTTTCTTTACGAAACATGGTGATGGCGCAGCGGATATCCTTCCATTATACCGATTAAATAAAAGGCAAGGAAAAGAAATCCTGAAATTCGTCGGTGCACCTGAGCGTCTTTATACGAAAATACCAACGGCCGATTTGGAAGATGACAAACCGTTACTTCCTGATGAAGTGGCTTTAGGCGTTAGCTACGATGAAATCGATGATTATCTTGAAGGCAAGGAAATCAGAACGGAAGCTGCCGAAATCATCGAAGGATGGTATACTAAAACCGAACATAAACGCAATGAAGCCATTAATGTTTATGATACTTGGTGGAAATAAAAGAACGAGTGAAATCTGAAATAAGTTATCCCGCATCACATAAGATGCGGGTTTTTTGGCAAGACCTAATGAGCACCTTGGCCAACACATCGGTTATGAAAATTTTACCGGCAAGGGGGAAAACGAAATGTCGACTCTACATATGGATATATCCAGGATTATTGAAGAAACATGCAAGGAAATTGAATTTTCGGGTGTTATCGGTGTAAAAGCGGGAGATGACCTGATCCATAGCTCAGCACATGGCTATTCCAATCGAGCGGATGAAATCATGAATACGACCGAAACAAGGTTCGGAATTGCTTCCGGTTGTAAACTGTTTACGGCGATAGCCATTTGCCAGTTCATACAAAGAGGAAAACTTAGGCTTGATTCTAAGCTTAAAGACTGTCTTCCTATCGTGTTTCCTGATTTCCATCAAAATGTAACCATTCATCACCTCTTAACACACACTTCGGGCATTCCTGATTACTTTGATGAGAAAGTGATGGATGATTTTGAAGAGCTTTGGCAGAAAAATCCCATGTACCATATAAAAAGATTAAAAGATTTCCTCCCAATGTTTAAAGATGATGTGATGATGTTTGAACCCGGGGAAAGCTTTCATTACAATAATGCAGGCTATATTTTATTAGGATTGATTGTTGAGGAACTAACCGGACTCCAATTTTCTGAATATATCGACAAGAACATCTTTCTTCCTTGTGAAATGATAAATTCCGGTTATTTTTCCATGGACCAGCTTCCTAAAAATACTGCATTAGGGTACATAGACGAAGAAAATGGAGCATGGAGAACCAACGTTTATTCCCTTCCCATCAAAGGCGGTGCGGATGGAGGGGCGTATATTACAACATCAGATATGTTCAGGTTTTGGGATGGGTTATTTTCCAATCAGTTACTGAATCAAGAATATACCACTCTCTTATTGGAAGCCCATATTGCTACTGGAGATGAAGGGGTATACTATGGGTATGGTATATGGATCCGTAAAAAAAATGACGAGATTTTCAAATATCATCTTATGGGGTATGATCCGGGTGTAAGTTTCAATTCTGCGGTATATCCGGCAAATCGATTGAGAACCGTCATTACTTCAAATGAAAGCATGGGTCCATACCATATTACTTGCGCGATTGAAAAAGAACTATAAACAAAGGGAACCTTTCTGCTTGTGAAGGGTTCCCTTTGTTTATAGTGAAATTGAATTCAATCATGGATATCATGTTTTAGATTTTAGAAAGGGACGAATTCGCATTCAATTGCTCCAATGTTTCCAGAACTTCTGAATAGTGAAGATACTTCAACTGTATCTTTATCAAGACGCGGCGTATTTTTTGTGTTGGGAAGCACTTTAAGGAGGCAGATTTCTTTAGGTATCAAAGCTTTTTCAAACAAAGAATTTGTATATTTAGATATCTTGAAGTAAAGTATATTTAATAAACATTATTTTAACCGGTATTTTCCGATGGAGGTTCCTTTTACTTTATGAAGGCAAGATATGAACTCGCGAACATGAACTTAACAGTAAGCAATGTGACTTTACGTAATGCGGCGGATAGTTATGTCCTCTTGAAAGCGGCAGATGATCAAAATAATGAAATTACGATCAAGCTTTCC
Source organism: Peribacillus sp. NPDC096447 (assembly GCF_044762725.1). Classification (NCBI taxonomy): domain Bacteria; kingdom Bacillati; phylum Bacillota; class Bacilli; order Caryophanales; family Bacillaceae; genus Peribacillus; species Peribacillus sp. NPDC096447. Next base: position 143,908 of record NZ_JBIWEV010000003.1, on the reverse strand, counting down.
CACGAACAAGCGGAATTTCTGGAAGCGGAATTAAGGGATGTAAATCGCCGCCGCAGGGAAAATAGTCCTGATATACCCGGAAATGACCAGGAACGTATTAATGACGACGATTCTTTCAATCTGTTTAGCATTGATTTATTCAATGAAAGTGAATCGAAGTAATTGATCGTATATACTTATTTACCCCGAATCAAATTTACTTCTCTGTAACCTTCCTTCCGGTTTAAGTTGATGCTACAGAGATTTTATCATTCCCGCCAATACAAAAATCCGAATTTAAAGTTATTAAAAGGCCATTTGGAATGTTTTAAGCAAGGTGACCTTTCGTTACCTTTATTTTGATTGCTTGAAAAAATTCTTCACCAAAAGGAAAATGGACGATAGTACAGCAAAAACCAAGAAAAATACGATGAATCCCCAAAGTCCTACCGCCGCATCTTGAAACTCCATATTCCCCCTGCTGGTAAGGGCTTGCTGTATTTCAATGGCAAATACTAAAACAACCATGACTGTAAAGGTATAAAGGAAAGAGAGTATCGTTATCCCAAAACGCATCCGGGAAATTAAATTAGATAAAATTAACACGAACAAAAATATGATGATACCGATGATTCCCATTATCCAAAAATGCAAATCTTTGTCCGTTGCATTTGAATTTAATGTGTCACTTACAAAGAATAGGATGAAATCGTGAAGATTATTGACGATTTCAGCTAATATCTGGATGATTTCTTTCATTTCTCACACCTCCAATCCTTAGATTATAGCAGGTTATAAATCTATATAGAAGAGGGAAGGTCCTCGAGGCTGCCAGATTGACCTTCGGTGGAAGTAATGGGAAATCATAAACATGCTTGGAAACGAAAAAAAACATAAATGAATGAAGAAATCAGTTCATGTAACTTCAGCTAAATAAGGGTAGATTGAACAAAATACATAGAAAAATAAAGTAATACATGGAAAGCAGGAGTGCCTATTTCCAATGTTTTTAATGCCTTTAGCAATCTCAGCCATGGTTGTTTGATCGGTTTCTTTATTTATAAAGTGGTAAAACTTAATGCTTAGAGTTGGAGGAAAAAAGGATGGATGATGTACATAATCATGTGTTAACGGTAATTGATTTTATGAAAACCGGACACAAAACTTGCTTTGTGAAGGTCATCGGTTTTGATGCTGAATCCGGACAGGATTTTGAAGGTGAAGTTAAATTTGTCGGTGATTTGCCTTTTGGTGATTTGATACATCCCGAGCGGTCACATTTATCTTCCTCTTGCAGGGAATTTGTTCGGCATGACCTGCTGCATAGATACAGTCAAGGACAATTTGAATGAAGTGTTGGAAATTTTTATAGAGAATTCAGGGGGTTACTTGTTTAAAATTGGTAAAATGCCGGGTATAAAGAATATGGTATGTAGGAACTTTTTTATGCCAATCTTCTCTTTCAACTGACAAAATAGCATATTTCTCCCTATTTAACTCTCGGACTATAATCCTTATAATATTAAATAGGAAAATATGACATTTAGTGTAGGATTATACTGTTTCTGAGGTGAGTTTCATGGTATATGCAGATATTTTGAGTAATATACACTCTGCTATCTCCAGTAAAAAAGCTGATTTAAATGTGAAAATTGATCGATTAGAAAATGCGAAAAACGATATTATAAAAGAACAGAGCATGTGTCTTAACGAGATTAGGAAAATAAAAGAGCCTGAGCTTGGTGGCAGCTGGACAGGGAACCGTTCGGATCACTTTCAGGATGCCCGTCATGATGCCTATAATGTGATGTTTAGTATCATTCATGACGATTATGATGATTACCAATGGAAAATCGAAGCGATGATTACAAAGCTGAATGCCGAGAATACGCTTCTTAGCATAGCGGGGAATATAGCCCAAGAAGCCGACTCCCTTTTGAGCAAAGGTGAAGAGGCATTTGAGCAGCTGGAAAGTAAAATATCCGATTTAAAAAGGCGGTTGTTTTAATGACGACAATCAAACTGAATCATCCTGCCGTAATGAAGCAAGTCGATCAGGTGAAGACGGCACTTGGTACAGTCACGCTTGGAAATTTGCCGGCAGGCGAGCTTGGCAACAATAAATTGGAATTCACTTCGAAATGGATCGACCGGGAAACGAACCTGGAGAAGGTCTTTGAACAATATATCAAAATCGTCCAGAAAAATGTGGAAGATACCCGTGCCAACATTGACTTATTAAAAGAACAGGATGAAGCCATCGCCCATACGTCTTCACATGGGTATCCTACGCGATGAAAATATATGAAGCCGAGACATTGACGGCCGCAACCAAGTCGCGCGCCAAGCAATATGAAGAACTAAAGAAGGAAGTCACAGCCCTGAAAAAGGAATTTCAGGGCATCGTCGGCCTGGATAACGAGTTCCAGGGAGCCGGTGCTGCCGCCATCAAAAGCTTCTATGAAGCGCAAATCGAGGTGGCGGACGCCTGGATGGAACTATTCACGACCCAGATCAGTTTTTTGGAAGGCATACCGGCCAGTCTGGAAGAAGCGGACCTCTCCGGAAATACGGTGGTCGAGGTCCCCTTTTTAGATGGCGAAGTCTCAAACGGCATCAACCAAGCGAAGTCGCTTGTCGATGAACAAGCGAACGATCTTCAAAGGATCCTTAATAGCATTGACGATATCCTGCCTCTTGATATGTTCGACCAAAAGGACTTTAATGAAAAAATCACGCTGGCCGGACATAGACTGGATGACACCGTGACAAAGGTCGAGAATGTCGACCGGCAATTGGTCGAGGAATATGATGTGTCCGTCGGGCAGGAAAACGTGGCCGTTGGCCTCTTCCGTGCCTTGCTTGATGCCACCAAACAAGACGGCCACGTTTCGCCGATGACGTTCGATCAATCGGCATTCAAGAGCAGTGACGTCTATCAAATGAAGGATGAAGTCGCCGGTCAGATGAAAGACTATCAGACCTTTAAAAAGGAACAAGCCGAAGCCCGGAAAATCGAACAGGAAATGGAAGAACTCGAAAACCGCCCATGGTACGAAAAAGCCTGGGATACGACAAAAACCTTTACAGGGGAATTCACGGGATATTATGATTCTATCAGGGCTTCAACCGGAGTCGATCCAGTAACAGGGCGCAAGCTGTCCGATGCCGAACGAATCGCCGCAGGCGCCATGGCAGCCGCTGGTTTCATCCCAGTCGTCGGCTGGGCCGGCAGGGCCATCAAAGGTGGCAGCGCCCTATACAAAACGGCCAAAGGGCTCAACGCAGCGGACCACGCGCTCGATGCCTATAAAACGACAAAAGGCTTTAGCCTCCTCCAGAAAACCGAATACGGGATATACGGGCTCCTCGCAGCCAATGGCCTCGGCGAAGCCGTCACCGGCAAAGACATGTTCGGCAACCAGTTAACCGAGGAACAGCGCCAGAACGGACTGCTGATGGCACTCGGGATTGGCGGTGTGGCAGGTGCGGCGAAGGTCGCAGATAAAGTGGCAAGTGGTACAAAGTTCGTCCCTTACAGCAAGGAATTTGCGCAAAAGCAGGTTCAGAAGGTTCAAGCCTTCGGCAGGGAAATCGGTAAAGTGAAAGTGCCTCTCCGTATAAGGGTCGAAGAATTAGCGACGGTGTATGGAAATAACTACAAGCATGTCACTTTTGATAATACGACGGTTAAGGAAATTGTTCAGAAGTTTGCGGTGAAGAGTGATGGTGGTAAGGGTTTAAATGGAACTGGAAGTAAACCGGGTATTAACATTGGGAAAGAGGATTTGGAAACTCTTAGAATAAAACTAGGTGTTCCTGAAACTCAAACAATTGCTATTGGAAAAACAGATGTAAAAGGTTTAGAAGGTAAAATATTTGAGGGTGGCTCACCTAAAGTTAGAAAAGAAGCAGGTTTACCTGATTTAGACACAGTAATGCCCAATAGGCCAATTAAGTCACCTTCTTCCCATCCTTTATCTACTAGACATGCTGAGGAAGGTGTAATTAATGAATTCATTTTGGAGGTTGAAAGAGTAGGATTGAAGGCAGAGGAGGTTACCGGTACATTAAATTTACATCAATCTAATCCAAAAGGTGCCTGTACAACTTGTATACAAGGAATTGTTAATCCAAATGTTAAACCAGGAATATTCATGCAACTAAGTAAAAGGTACCCTGAGTTAACCATAAAGTTATCTTCTGAGACAGTAGAGGGGGTTAAACCTGCTGGGAAATTATCCTTTATTTTGAAAAATGGAGTTTTGATTGAATAAGGAGGAAAAGTTTGTGATAGAAAAAATTAATGACATGAACGCTGATTTACAGGTAGCATTTCTTTTAACTTTGTCTGAAAAAGTTATTGGCATGCTTTCGAACTCTTCTGGGTATAAAGATGCAGTAGAAGCAATTGACTTATGCTGGAGTTGGGTTGAAAACAAAAACATTTCTGGAGATACTATCTATCAATTTTTAGATAATGCTGATGAAACAGGTCTATTCATTCTAATGCAATTTGAGGAGAACGAATTAAAGATGAAGGCTTGGAACTGCATTATTGATGCAATTGCTTTTACTGATTGGAAAGCTTACATTGAGCAAGGGGAAAAATATTTACCTGCTCCAATAGAATCAGTGGATGAAGATCTATTCCATCATTTCTTAAATAATTTCTTAGAAATTAACCAAGGAACGGATGAAATGATCTATCGTTTAATTGATAGCTTACAAGATAATTATTCAAATAATAAAATTGATGCAAATATAAGAAAACAAATTTTATCTAGCATTTAATAAGTAATTATACAAAGGGCTGTTCAGCTTTATGCCTTTAAGTTCTTGTTTTATACGGGCTAATAAAACAACAAAGTAGGTTATGTAAATTGTTAGCAGATGGGTTAACTGTGAATATGAGGAAATATCCAATGCAGATGATCAAGAAAGAGGAAATTAGGAAAATACTCGTTTAGGTCTTTTACGTGAAACATAATATGATACCTTAAGAAATAATAACCGTGGACAAGAAAAGCTTGTTTTTTTGTATGACCTTAACGCAAAAGTTAAGGTCTTTTCATTGTAGAAATAGAATATGTATCGTTTTAAGTTATATCGGGCTCCTCAGTTAAAAGGCCGTAAGGACTAAAATCATATAGATTTACTTAAGGTACGGTGGCTTAGAAAAAAGTGGCAAGTGGTACAAAGTTCGTCCCTTACAGCAAGGAATTTGCGCAAAAGCAGGTTCAAAAGGTTCAAGCTACAATAACAGACATAGCGAGATCAGGAAAAACCACGTTAAAAAATATAGGTGAAGAAATCGGTAAAAAAGAAATCCCTAAACGGATAAGTATGGAACAAGTATCCCTCGCAGGAGGACCAACCCTTCGCCAAGTTATGATGGAAAAGCAGACAATTAAGGAAGCCTATCAGAAATTTGCGGTGAAGAATAGCAATGTAGAGGCTGTTTCAAGGGAGAGTATTCCTAAGGGTACGGGTAAAAGTGCTGAAGTAAGTGAAGTTAAAACATTAGTGGACAACAGACAACAGTTTACAAACGGAAGAAAAAATAGGTTAAAGCCTGATATTAGGTATAAAACAGGAGAGTATGATTACTTTTATGAAACAGATAATGTAGGTAGGATTGTAAAATTTGAAACAGAAAATTTACAATTAACATCGAGAACAGATAGATTGTCACACAGCAAAAACACACCTGGTAAAGTAAAAGGTCAAGACCATGCAGGGCATTTGGCAGGTGATAGATTTGGAGGATCACCTAAAATTGACAATTTGGTATCGCAATTATCTGATGTTAATTTGAAGCAATATAAGAAGATTGAAGAGGAATGGGCTACAGCTTTAAAAGAAACGCCTCCCAAAAAAGTAACAGTTGATGTTGAAATAATTTATTCTGGAAATGATATGCGCCCAAAGGAATTTATAGTTAATTACTCAATTGATGGTAAGTCAGGTTTTAGAATTATTGAAAATTAATCTAAGGAGTGAAAAAGTAGTATGAAAGAATTTGAAGATAGATTTAGTGAATTGCAAGCAGATATGGTCTCTATATGTGTGGAATATGTTGAGGATAAAGCGGATAAAGTGTATGTTTATGCTTCATGTGAAGAAGGAATTATTTCGAGCGGTTTCTTTTATTTGATTAATAATAAGTATGTAGAATGTCATAAGGTGAACGATGCATTGGAGAATGGGGACGAAAGATATGATGTGTCTACAAAACGACAGTCTATGGTATTGCGCATAATATGTGAAGATATCCAAAAAGTAAAATTATTGTGTAAAGAATATGATAGAGACATGCCCACTGAGATGAAATTAATATATGATGTTAAGAGTGGTAACTTCAAAGCGGAATACAAGTATGATTTAGTATATACGAATGATGATATTAAAACGGCGGATCATATTGCTAATGAGTGGTTTGAGGAGATAAAAAATAATAACCTTTAAATTGTTTAGAATCGAAGATACACTCTAATTTGAATTCATGCTACATGAAGGTAGTACCTTCAAGGAGTGTCAATGTTACGAGAATAGGGCGAGATGACATAAAAAAAGATGTCGTACTGTCAATATAAAAACATGAAACTTACAAACATATGAAAACTCAAAGATTTTACTAAACTTAAAACATGTATGAACTTAAAGCACTTGATTGTCTTCTATAGGCGACGAGTGCTTTTATGCATGTTTACATACATGGATTAAAGCGATCATTATTATTAAATTAGTGTACCACGTGTTAAATTTTTTATACGAGTACGCTCATAAATAGGAGGAGAACAGGCGATGATTGGGTAATGGAAACACAAGTATCGATAGATAAGTATCAATTATTAGACGAATTAAAAGAATTAGCAGCAGAATTTTTTTAAAAATTTTCATTAGAGAAAAATCAACTAAAGCCATTTCGGGTACCTCAGATATTATGCCGTGAGGTATTAAAATCATTCTATTAAAAAAATATGGATATACTCAGGGAAGTTGGATTAGAAAAAATTAGCAAGTGGTACAAAGTTCGTCCCTTACAGTAAGGAGTATGCGCAAAAGCAGGTTCAGAAGGCACAAGCTACAATAACAGACATAACGAGATCCGGAAAAACCACGTTAAAAAATATAGGTGAAGAACTAGGTAAAAAGGAAATTCCTAAACGTATAAGTGTGGAACAAGTTTCCCTCGCAGGAGGACCAAGCCTTCCCCAAGTTGTGATGGAAAAGCAGACAATTAAGGAAGCCTATCAGAGATTCACGGTGAAGGATAGAAAAGTAGAGACTGTTTCAGGGGAGAGTGTTCCTAAGGGTACGGGTAATGATAGTATGATAACCGAAATAACAGCTGAAAATTTCGGTAATCATATCATTAAAGGAAAGAATGGAAGGAAAGAACTAGCTCCGAATGTACGCTATATAACTGAGGGAAATTATAGATATACAACTGATGAACTTGGTAGAATAGTAGATGTAAACGTAGAAGAATTAATACTTGGAAAAGGGAAAAGAAATACAGCAATGCAAGTGGCAGTAGGTCGAGAAGATAGGTTGATTGATGATGATGGTGGACACTTGATAGGAACTCAGTTTCGTGGCTCTTGAGATATTGATAATTTGCTTGCCCAGAATAGGCACATTAATCGCTCTGGTGGAGAATGGTACAAGATGGAGACTGAGTGGGCAAACGCTCTGAAAGAGATTCCACCGAAAAAAGTATCTGTAAAAATTAAGCCAGTTTTTGTTGGGAATTCATTAAGACCAGATTCATATAGAGTAGTTTATGAAATTGAAGGTAAAGGAATATTTAAGAAAATCATTGAGAATAGAGCAGGAGGTTGAGTATGGAAAAGGAAATGAATAGATTATATAGAGAGATAGCTGAAACAGTTAATGAAATGATTCCAGAAGATTGGAATAAATTTTATTTTTATGCTCAAATATCAGAAGATGGAGGAGGAACTTACTTTTTTTATAATACACTTGAAAATAAGCAATATAAATATAGTTTGGAAATTCCTTTCAAATTTCAAAATGATGAAGATGAATTTGAGAGAAAAGAAGATGTGTTATATAAATTGAGTAAGGAACTAAGAAAGGTTTTTAAAGATAATGAGCAGGAAATGTGGTATTCTTTTACAATGTCTCTAGAGAGTAGTGGGAAATTTAAGTTACATTATGATTATACAAATTGGTTTGATACAGAATATAGTTTTAGTGACCAAATGATTATTTGGAAAAATAAATATTTAGGTGAGATTCCAACTGATGAAAATTATAAAGCATTAATTGATAAGTATCTTAGTGAATTTCCGAATAATCCTATTTAATTTAACAAGTAAGATGGAAAAAATAAATGGCTATATTTGCTCGTGGGTTTAAAGAAGGAAAGATTTATTATATATAGCAAACCATAAAGCGCTTGATTGCCGATTAGGTAACAAGTGCTTTGTTTTTTATTAGACAATTATGTTTTGGATAACATGAATGATGCTTTACTGAAATTCATAGCTCATGAAGGTAGTACCTTCATGGAGTATTGATTTAATGATTTTGATTTTGTGAGAATCACGTGAAATAGGCGAGATGACATTTATATAGTGGGTGCAGTATTACTGGGAGTAGTTAATAAACTAACGAATATGACAATGCTCGTAACGATAAAGTAATGGATTACGTAAAAGTGAAGCACCCACTGTTAAGTAGACAAAAGGAAAATGATTTACTTGAAAATCGAAAGCTCATGATGGTTGTACCATCAAGGAGTATCGTTTTAATACTTGGCGGAACTGAATAAGAAAGAGAAATGGGCGAGATCGTTTAAAAAGCGTTACATAAATTGTAAATTTCGTAACGGGAGGGTGAAAAGTTGAACGTTGTTGGGTATATACGAGTCTCAACTAAAGGTCAGGTAAGAGATGGATATAGCTTGAAATATCAAGAAGATGAAATTAAAGCATATTGTGAAGAACAAGGCTTGAACTTGATACACCTACCAGTAAGGAATATTGGAGATATGGACATTTGAAAATTGAGCAGGAGGTAGGTAAGTATGAATGAAATTAAACTTAATAGTATTTATCAAAAAATAGCCCAAACTATTAATGAAACTATACCAGAGGAATGGTCAAAGGTATTAATGTACGGTGAAATTGCTGACGGTACCGGTACTGCTTTCTTTTTTTATTATACTACTAATAGTGAAGTGCCTATTTATAGCCATGATATACCTGAAATATATAGTTTAAATGAAGAAGAATATGGTAAATTATGGTATCGATTATTAGATGAACTAAAAGTATTGTCAGATGAATTTAAAGATAATAATCAAGAACAATGGACCAATTTAACTTTTACTTTAGAAAGTACAGGGGAATTTAAGGTTGACTATGATTATGAAGATCTATTAGATGTAGATGATCACGAAAGAAGGGTTATTTGGGAATATACTCGTTTAGGCCTATTACCTGAAACTGAATATGATAAGAGTATTTTTGAAGAATACCTCAAGAAAGAATAATGGAGGATAAGAAAAGCTTGTTTTTTTGTATGACCTTAACGCTAATGTTAAGGTCTTTTCATTGTTGATATGAATATCCGTTGGATTTAACACTTGATTGCCTTTTAGGCAAAAGTGCTTTTTGTTTTTTCGAAGATACAAGTATAAAACACATTAAAGAATTCCTTCTTTGCATACTATTTGTTAAGAAATGATTTTTCGAAAAATTCCAGAAGATGTTCTAGAGTGATTGGATCACTGTAGGTGGATGCTTTACTATTTATTTCAAATATACGATCGTCCTTAACTGCAGGTATATTTTTCCATGTTTCGGTCTCCACAAATGAATTAACCACATCCGGGTTTTTACTAAAGATAATATAATCTCCAGTATACTCAGGAAGCACTTCAGATGAGAGGACATAAATGCCGGATTTAAGTGCCTTTTCTTTTACTTTTTCAGGCATTTTCAAATCCATTGCTTGATACAATATTTCAGTTCCACGTGCATAGTTATTTCCAAATACATAAAACTCCTTAGCATCATTTTCAATGACAGAAACGGTTGCATCTTCACCAATTTTTGCACGTATCGCTTTTCCTGCGGATTCTGCACGCGTTTCGAAATCATTAACCCATTCTTTTGCTTCCTTTTCTTTGTTTAAGAGTTTTCCGATTTCTATTTGCTGTGATAAATAATCTAATTTTCCCCAAGTGAATACTACAGTTGGAGCAATTTCATTTAGCTTTCCAATATTTTTCATCTCGGATCCCGCAATGATTAAGTCCGGTTCCAGTTCAATGATTTTCTCGAGGTTATCTTCTGATACGACTTCCACACCCTTTAGTCTTTCTTTAAAAAGTGGATTCATATTAGTCCATTGGTCTATTCCAACGACATTGCCTTCCAAAGCCAATACATTAGGTCCATTAGAGAGAGCAATTATTCTTTTTGGATTTTTAGGAATCTCAATAGGGCCAGTTTCTGATTGATATGTAACTGTTTCTTTTTTAGCCTTGGATGCATTATTTTCGTTCGCTGTCTCTTTGTTCCCGCAAGCACTAAGAATAAGTACGAACAAGAGTAGGAAGGGGATGAATAGCTTCTTCATTCTGATTTTTCTCCTTATTAATTATAGAGTAGGTTAAAAACATATCAAAAAAATGTCTAATTAATAATGATAATCATTTTCAATGATTACATCAATATATTAATAGTAATGATAATCATTGTCAATAACTTTCGCCAGATGACTAAAATTGTGTACTAAAAAATTGCAGTGTTCCCAGTCATCATTTTCTGCCTGCGTCGTTAAATACTTGTTGAAGACTTCTTTAAATTTTTATTAATCTCTAATATTTTATTTGATTAATTCTTGTTTACATAACTATATTATGGTCTAATCGTTGTGAAATCATCCTTATTTGAACTGAAATTTGGAGGTATATATAATTCTATAAATATAGTATTGAAAGAAAGAAGTAATGAAAAAGTTAAAAAAAGGGTTTTAAATTATGATTGGCAAAAGAATTCAAATATCCTATGCCTGATCCTTCACTGGATTCGATGGCATCAACTTTAAATGTTGGAAATATGAAACAAAAGAATTCGGGGATAACTGATGAAGCTATCATGAAAGCTTGGCCAATAACGATGATGAATTTAATGTATGTATACAAAGATTCTAAAATTGTTATTCCTAGTCATAAACTTGGGGAGATTTCGGTTTTGCTTCCACATACATTGGAATTTGGCTAGAATCAATGAAAAAATTGTTTTCGGATTCACTCTAAACTTTAATTAACTTGTCCACACCTATAATCAGTACAGGCATATACAATAGTAAGGAGGGTGTTAGGATGCAGCTATATTGTTGTTTTGAAGAGAAATGTTATGAGAATAATGACCCGAGTACAGTATGGTTTCCTGGAAAGCGTTGTAAATGTAAGAAGTGCAAAAAAAACAAGCATCGTTTTTATTAATCACAAAAGAATGAAGCAGCTGTAAAACAGTTGTTAAACAGGGGTGGTCCTAGTGACCGCCTTTTTTATTTGGACATGAAGTTGATGGTGAGTAATGCTCTGAAAATTTAAAAGCTTAAAAACACTCAACCGTAATGGCTGAGTGTTTTTAAGCTAGTCTTTCTTAAGGATTTGCCTGCTTTGCTGAATGATTTCATTATTTTTATTAATCGCTTCAACATTGTTTAATTTAACATGGTCATTGATCAATTCATTGTCTTCCATATATTCAAGTAACAATTCGACGGATTTATCCAATAATCTTTCCAGTGGGATTTCCCTTTCTTCTGCCAAACGAGTGAGCCGCATGTTTAAATGAGAAGCGAGTGAAGTAACGAATGGATATCTACCTTCGTTCATTTGCCATGCCCCCTTCCTCTTTAATAGCTTCATTATATGATGGAAAGGATTGGAAGGCAAAGCGGAGAACAAAATGAATGAAAATTAATGGAAAGCTGGTTAAATCGATTGAAAGTGTGCTGATAGCTGGATGATTTATGGATCGGTTTTTGATAATTATCTTGCATAAAAAATAGAAGCTACCTAAAATAGATAGCTCCTCATTTGTTTTATTTTATGCCAATTACTAAACTGGTCCATTAAGACTCTCGGTTTTCGACCAACTAAATTTAAGCCCTTTATAACTAAGATAATTGATTTGCGAATATAGCCCAAGAAATGGAACAGTAACCTGTATTAGTTTATGTAACGGATAGCGCAACCCCAAAGTCTTATTTAAGTTTAACCAAAATAAGACTTTGGTCATCTTTACGTTGGTCAGTGTCTTCTTCATTTCTAAGCGATTGTATAATTTCCTCTTTAAGTGTAGATAAAGGGGCAGCCGAATAGGCCTTTAACAATGAGCATAAACGGTCTGAACCTAGAGGTTCTTCAACTCCATCTGTATAAAGGCACAGCTTACTGTCCTTATTGTATGTAAGGGTATTTGTTTTAAAAATAATTTCTTCAAACATCCCGAGTGGAGGCCGATTAGAACGCAACTGATATTGTTTTCCGTTTTTATCCTGTAAAAGAACGGAAGGATGGCCTGCATTGATATAATTAATTTCTCTCTTATCAGTATCGATTAAAAGGTAGACGGCTGTGCAGTAATGCCAAGTTTCACTTGTGTTTTTGAATAAAGAATGAAGGTGATCATCTAATTCCTTCATCACAGTTTTCACTCTTCAGAACCTTTTAAAATTAATCTCTGAAATATGGAATGAAGTGACATGGTTATGAGAGCTGAAGAAAGCCCGTGCCCCATCACATCAAGTAGGATAAGCCCATACCGTTGGGCGTCAATTTGGTAGAAGCCATATAGATCACCTGATAATTGATTGGAACCTTTATAATACGCTTGAATTTCAAGATGTTCATTAATAATAGGAACAGTTAATAGTGTCTCCTGGATTTTTTTAGCAAGATCCATTTCTCTTTCTGTATCTACTTTGTATTTTTCGTTTTTTTCGTTTAATTCAATAAGTTTATCCTTTTGAACTTTCATCGTTTCATGAGCATTCTCTAAATCGGAATAAGCCTTATTCCTAGCATTTAGAGCTGTCACTGCCTCTTTTTTCGCTATAAGAAGCTCATTTTCTAATTCGTTTCTTTTTCGCATTGGAATCACTACACACTCAATAATAGTTCTTCCATCTCGCTCTCTTTGAACAGCATTTAGTAACACAGGTATTTCTTCATCGTCTTCAGACTTTAAGGATATATATATTTCCTCAATGTGATTATCTAACTTAATCAGAGGAACCAGATAAAGCTGATGAAAGAGTATAGCAGAAGCCGAAAGGATAAAATTAATATGCTGTCCCTTCAATTCATCGAGATTATACCCCAATATTTTAAGTAAGGTTTGGTTAGCGGATAAAATAGTATCTTCTTCTGATAGTGTCAAATATCCGCAGGGAGCCTCATTCAATTGTTCATTCACAAAAATCAACTCCATCCCTTACCGTAAATCGTTTGTCGGAAATTCATCCAAATACTGACGAATTAGGTATATCGTCTCTTCAGGATGACTAATATGTGGACAGTGTCCTGTTGCTTTCATCAATTTCAATGTACTATTAGGAAGATGCTTATGTATATAATCACCTACTGCTGACGGAGCAATAACATCTTCTGAACATTGCAAAATGAGTGATGGTACTTTTACTTTTGGTAAGTCTTTACGGTTGTCTGCAAAGAAGGTAACCTCCGCAAATTGTCGAGCGATAATAGGATCAGTAGAACAAAAACGATTCTCTAGGTCCCGTTTAAGCTCTGGTCGATCTGGATTATTCATTACCGTTCCAGCAAAGGCAGTTGCCCAGCCTATATAATTTTTTTCCATCATATCAATCAATCCTAAAAGTTGTTCTTTCTCGAATCCTCCATAATAATCATTAGGCAGATTCAGGTAGCAAGGGGAAGGACCAACCAGAACAAGTTTAGAAAAATATTCAGGATGTTTAATTGATGCCAGCATGCCAATCACACATCCAACAGAGTGTCCAACAAATATAGCATCTTTTAGGTCTAATGCGGAACAAACATCAAGTACGTCTTGTGCATACCCTTCAAGAGTACTGTATCTTTCCACGTTATATGCCTGTATATCTGAATTACCTGACCCAACATAGTCAAATAGGATAATTTGGTATTCATCTTCGAAGTCTTTTGCAACTGATTGCCAGACATTTTGATCACAACCAAAACCTGGAGCAAATATCATTGGTCGTGTACCACTTCCTTTAAACTTTACATTATTACGCAATAAAATATTGGGATTCATAATTAGCTCCTTCATTTAGAGGATATACTTACTATATGTTAACACTAACCTTATTCGAATTAAAGAATTACACTTTAGTACAATACCAGTGGAACTTATCTTTAACTTCACCAGGATTTACTTGAACTGAAAATTGTCTTAGCATCTATTTACCTTAAAAGTTCTGTCACCCTTGTACCATGGTAAGTAATGATCGGTTTTCATAGACTCAGATTTGCTGGTCAGTGAGTACGAGGAACCACATTATCTTCTCAAACCATCACTTTTGGAAACTCTTAGACTTACGTATACACGAACTTCTTATACCCGAAAAGGTCGACAACGTTCCTTGATAATTAGCCTTTGCAAAGCCTAATTATAAAAGGGATTATGTATAGGGGATTCACGGGGGATTTTTTAATTAGCTCGAAATATATGGCCATGATTTGATTCATTCCACTGTTCTAGAGTGTAAATTCTTTTTAGAAAACATTTTGTATAGAGAAGGGATAAGTGGGTTTAGAGAAGTATTGACTGTTTATGTGAAGATAAGATGGGGGTTTTTATTATGGGTAACTTAAACTTCTCCCTTTTTCTGACTCATTTCCTTCAATTTTTTTGTGAAATAATTATTTAAATAATAAATCAATATCGGACGCCTTCTTTGTTTTTCCTGTATAATAATACTATATTTTACATTTGGGAGGAAGTATTTATGGACCAAGCCAGCAGTTTAATAGGGCTTTTTGCAATCATACCGATTTTGTTTTATTTGGGACTTATTGTATTAAGTGTTTATTTCATAATTAAGATAATTAAATTCATCAATGCAAAGACAAGATTAGATCAAGAAAGAAATGAAAAGCTGGATGAGTTGATAAGGGTAATTGGTAAAGAAAAAGAAGATCAAAATATGCCTTTATAATAGATCAAAAGCACAGCCCCATTTAGGGTTGTGCTTTTTTTATTTAAGAACGATGAACCTATACTATGTCCACATAAAAGGGCGTTTTTTTTGTAACGTCAAGGTAGGTGTACAAGCATTTCCTAATTAGCACCATAACATATTAGGAGGTGATTAAATTGACAGTTAAATTAGAAACTTTATTGGATCGTTCAGAAAAGAATATGGGCAGCGGCATTCATCCAGTCGTAAAAGAATCAGCATTGGAAATGGTTAAACGGGCATACCAAGAAGGTATTTTCGTTCAAATCAGCACAGGTTATCGGTCTATGGAAGAGCAAGCAAAGCTATATGGTCAAGGTCGCCTAGGATATATCTACGATGGTAAAAACTATAGTGATTTATCGAAACCGAGAGTGACCAACGCGATGCCTGGTCAATCTTACCATAACTATGGACTAGCCATTGATTATTTCATAGTCAGCAATGATGGAAAGAATGCCATATGGACAGTTGATGCAAAATGGAAACGGGTAGCGGCTATTGGTAAATCCCTGGGATTTGCATGGGGTGGGGATTGGTCAAGCTTTAAAGACTACCCGCACTTGGATATGACGGGTGGACTCTCTTATTCCCAGTTAAAAGCGGGAGCAAAGCCTGTACTGATATCAAAAGTCAATGGAACCGCTCCACCAGCAACACAAGTCGATTCGGAAGTCATTGTTAAAGATACGCCTGCAAAGGACAGCGGCAATCAAACTATCAAGTCCATTCAAAGGACACTAAATAGCAGGTATAATGCAAAAATAGATGTTGATGGTTATTATGGTCCCAATACTAAAAAAGCGCTGATCAAGGGTTTTCAAACCGAATTGAATAAACAATATGGTGCAAAGATTAATGTTGATGGAATATGGGGACCCCAAACAAAAGCGGCTTCACCTAATGTTAGGGAAGGGGCGGAAGGGAATATCACTTTTATCCTTCAAGCTGCACTTTATTTGGAAGGACATAATCCACATGGAATAGATGGTATCTTTGGAAGCGGAACGGAAATAGCGGTGAAGGCATTTCAAAGGGCCAATGGATTATCTGCAGACGGGGTCGCCGGTGAAAATACCTTCGCAAAATTATTAGGATGAAATATATGAAATGTAATAGAATATAATGCTTAAATACAATTAGCTTAGCAAAAAAGCCCTTAAAATGAGGGCTTTTTTTGTATGAATAATAGCAGTCATTAAAAGTAAATACCCCAATCGTTTAAAAATCGAAGCTGATGATAGATATTAAGGTGAGGAAACGAAAGTAGCTTTGAAAGCTTATCGGAAGCGAAAAAGGTTAGTTGCTGACGGACACCTCTTAAAAAACCTTTACGTATCCTTTAATATCTCAAATTAAATAGTCATGAAGTTTCCCAACCATTTCTGCAACTTCACGACTATCTACCAGCAATTGTTCCTATTGATTTACAACCTTCAATTCATTTACCGTTTTTCGGAAATTCGAAGGCTTCACTTTACATTTCCTCAGGTTTTCTTATGCGGTCTTTGTGGTGAGCTATAAATAATGTATAATGAAAGCGTTTTTAACATTTTGAAAGTGGGTATAGACAGCATGGAAATCATTTCTAACATCTTGCATAAACCGGAAACAAATAATGAAATACACTTTATAGGAAATACCGAAGATGAGATTTCGTTTGTGAATAGTAAAATCAAATTTTTGGGTAATGGAAATCGGTTAATTATTGAACGCGGATCAAAATTTAAAAATGTAACGCTAAATTTTAATGGCAACAACTCGCTCATAATCATTGGGAAATCAAATCGCAATGCAACGATGAGCGTCAGTGTTTGGAATGATAATACATTTTTCCTTGGTCGTAACTATTCATTTAATGGTTTAGCGAGATTTATTCTCTCTGAGCAAAAGAATCTATTCATCGGTGATGATAATATGTTTTCAAGTGGTGTAGTCGTTCGTTTGGCAGATCCACATTTGATCTACGATGTAACAACTCAAAAACGGATAAACCCAACAAAGAGTGTGTACTTAGGTGACCACATTTGGATTGGGCAGGACGTCATGATCCTAAAAGGAGTAGAAGTAGGTACAGGTTCAATTTTAGGTGCAAAGTCACTCGTGGCAAAATCTATCCCATCAAATGTAGCAGCTGCAGGAAGTCCTGCACGTGTGGTGCGGAAAAATGTTTTTTGGGCACGACCATCTGTACATGCATATACTGAAAAAGAAACAGTTGAATCACAAAATTTCCCGGATGGGCGTTTTGTCTATACGCCAAAAGGCTCGACAGCGAAACATTTTGCGAAAATTGAAGAACAGCTTAATACCGCAACTTCTGTAGAGGAGAAGACTGACATATTAACGCCTTATCTTAATGTAACAAGTAAGAATCGTTTCTTTCTTCCTGTGCCTCCAGAGAAAAAGAAAACATTTCTCGATCGAATCTTTCGCAAAGGAGGCAAGAAGTAATGAATGAATTTATCTCAAAAAATAAATCAAAACTTTGAGTTGCTTTCGTTATTTTTTTTATAAACAGTGCGACTTTCTTTTAAAACTACAGAAAATTATTTGTATAAAAATTTTTGGACATTGATAAACTTAACTCACTACAGACAACTCAACCAAAATGGAAAACCCTAAAGGCTCTTATCGTACCAAAAATAAATCCAGTTTGGACATCTATTACATTTTTCTTCAAAGGAAACATTGTTATTTAAGTTATCAAAGTGAAGATGTCCTAAAAGTTGACCTTTCACAAATATGAATTGTAATATTTATCGAGTATTTATGCTCATTTTTGTTCACTTAAAATTGACTGAAATATAATAGTCTTTTTAATTTTCCACCATATTCCTCCAATAAAGTTAAAGCAGGACATAACTTTATTGGAGGAAAAAATGAAAAAATTAAGGAAGAAGCCCATTTTGCCTATCGCCACTATTAGTCTAGCATCTATGATGATTGTAAATGCCATTCCAGAGACTCCAGTTCAAGCGGAATTGAATGCTCAATTACAAGTGAAGAATCATGCGCTTCCGTTAGGAATACCTAATTTGATTGAGCAAAGAACTTCCATGAATCCAGCACCAGGAGTGACGTATACCAAAATCCATCGTGGTGAAGCATCTTCTAAAGACTATTTCACAGTGGATGTGGCATTTGTAAAAACAAAGAAGCAGGCAAAGATATTGTTGGGGAATTTAAAGAGAGATGGTTTCAAAAATGCTCGTATCATAAGAGAACCGGATCGGGCCATGGATGATGGGGAAAAAGGTCCACTTGGATACATTGTCCGCATCGGCCAATATCAGCTGGAAGCGGATGCAGCCGAAATGAGAAACAAGTTATCGGAAAAGGGATATTCAGGTCTACGGACTGTGTATACGGGTGAAGACGGAGAGAAAACAACAGGACCATGGGTAGTGAACGTCCTTGAAGTGGATCAGGATCGATTTCAAGGGCATGTGGAGCCTGAATTGGCAAATGATGCAGTGACAGGGAAAGAAACATTGACCCAAATCGCTGACAGAAATGATGCCATTGCAGGAGTTAATGCCGGATACTTTGTTGTAGGAGAGAAGGATGGAACACCAGGCGATCTTGCCGGTATATTCGCCAGCAAAGGTCAACTTTTCAGTGAGGCGATAAATGGCCGTTCAGCTCTGATTTTATCTTCTGTTGAAGAGAAGGCAAACATTGCGTCTGTTTCCACGTCAATTCAGGCTACGTCATCTGATGGTGCGGTCAGGGAAGTGGATGGATTAAATCGGAAGCCAGGATTAATCCGCAATTGTGGCGGTGTTGGAGGAGATACGACAACAGAACGGGCGAAACATGATTTTACTTGTAATGATGAAAGTGAGCTAATCCAATATACGTCCGTATTTGGAGGAAAGACAGAATCGGGCGCCGGTGTGGAAGTGGTCGTAAATCATGCCGGAGAAGTGGCGGAAATTCGTGACCATCGTGGAGGAGTCATTCCGGGCAGTGTTTCTGTTCTTGCGGGAACGGGGGAGGCGGCAGAGTGGCTTCGTGAACATGCCCAACAAGGGATGAAGATTCAGGTGAAGAGTGAAATCATCGGGGATGGAAAGCTATTAAAATTAGACCAAACCACCAGTATGATTAATGGAGGTCCTCGTTTATTGGAAAATGGGGAAATTTCCATCAATGCCGTAGAGGAAGGCTTCCACTGGGAAGAGGATCCTGGGTTTTATTATCGTTTTGGGGAGCGCCGTAACCCTAGAACGCTTGCTGGAATCAAAGAGAATGGCAATCTATTATTTGTCACCATCGATGGACGCGCACCCGGATGGAGTGTGGGGGCTAATTTTGAAGAAAGTGCGAAAGTCATGAAGTCATTAGGGGCCATCGATGCCATCAATCTTGACGGCGGCGGATCGACGACCATGACAGTTGGGGATGACCGAGTCACAAGACCCTCTGATGCAGCAGGTGAACGCCCGATTGCCGAAGGTATAATGTTAGTAGAATAGATGGGCAGAGATTAACGACTTCATTTATAGTTTTAGTTCAAGCCAGTCGCCACAAATAAACTTAAAATCTCTTCAGATAGGTTTCTGAAGAGATTTTTAACGGAATCATACGTTCAAGAATCACAAAGAATTCAGCTATTAATTGTTTGAACTTCAGGCATAATATAAGGTCTATAGATAATAGCTTTTTACTTATCGCCCGATTGAGGAAGTTCCTTATTTAAACTTCATTCAAGATATATCCTATTAAACGGTAGACTCGTTACAAAACTCACTTATAATCTGGTTCTTCATTTCTTCAATCGGAAAACCTTGTTGGTAGGTGGATATCATCAACATAATGCCTTGCAGCACAGATGAAAAATATAACGATCGTTTCCTTGGTTCCTTTTCACCCATATTTTCAAATATTGTACATTGAAATTCAAATTGTCTAGCATTTTCTTCAATAATGCGATGACTGTATTTTATCAACTCTTCATCAGACTCTGGCTGAGTTTGCAGGTGCAGATAAAACCGATGTACTTCCGGTTTTTTGTGGATATTATCAATGGCACCATTTACTAAATGTTCAAGCTGTTCACGAGGTGTATTTAAGGTGAACGCTTCTTCCATTACTTCAACCACTTCCCTGATTCTGGCCTCGACCATTTCAGAAAGCAGTTCTTCTTTTCCTTTGTAATAATTATAGAGTAACCCTTTAGAAATACCCGCCTTCTTGGCTATATCGCTTATAGAAGTAGCGTAATATCCTTGTTTTATAAATAACTCCATGGCAGCAGCGCGAATTTTTTCTTTGGAAGCTTGGCGAATGCGGTCATTTTCTTCGGGTGTACGTGGCATTTTAACTTCAATCCTCCATAAAAGCAGTGAATTCTTGATATAAAACTTCAGAATGGGTGAGGGGCAGCATATGATCGGCATCCTCTATTTCGATGAATCCGATGTTTGGAACCTTACGGAAACAATCGGCAACTCGAAAATTATCTGCCAAGTCCTTTTTGCCGATAAAAAATAATGTTTCGGTGTTCAATTCTTCTAATCGTTCCATTGCTGGGGGCTGAGGCCATTTCATGCAGAAATCAACGGGCCACTTAAGCATGCGCCCGAAATGATGCCTGAGCATTTGAACAAGGAGATCTTTGTGCGGACTATCGATAACCACCTGATATGTTGGTGAATGAAGGGCAAGCTCTAACATCTTATCTATATTGGGTGCACTTTCCAATATTCTGTCATGATATTGTTCAAACTCCTTTGAATAGGGAAAACCAGTTAAAGAAGGAGCAATTAAGACAAGTTTCGATACTCTTTCAGGGTAATTAAGAGCGAAATCAGTTGCAATCTGCCCGCCCATGGAATGGCCAATAATTGTTGCCTGATTAAGTTCAAGGTAATTCATTAGTGCCAGTACTTCGTCTACATAGTTTACATGTTTTATAGGGGATGGTGATTTACCGGCACCACGGCCATCAAAAGCAATAACTTTGTAATCCTTAGATAAAAGAGATGCTAAAAATGTCCATTGCCTCAAATCAGTCCCACCACCATGAATAAGAACAACAGGACGACCATTGCCAGTAATCTCGAAATGTAAATCCAATGCAACCCCTCCGTTTTTCACTGAATTTTCAGTTTTATTTTATTATTGAATGAACGTATAGTCAATAGAAAAAGAACAAATAATTATTCCCCTATTATTGAACAAGCAGGGAGGGGAGCATCGGAATCTCTCCATTACCTTTGCAAAAGGCAATTCTAATCGGTTCCTAATTTGTTTATTACCATTTTCTATATCTTAATCTTACGTTACAGTGATTAAAACTGCTAGCTTCATGCGCTATTTTGCTTCAGGTGTATGGTCAACAAACCGGGCAGTGGCTTCGGTGACTTGGTGGGTCTTAAGGCGTTCCTGGATTTCCATCTCCTCAGGTTTTCTTATGCGATCTTTGTGTTGAGCAAAAAATGTTGTATTTTTAACAATTTGAAAAAGTGGTATCAGAGGCGACTATTGATCTATTAATTAGTTGTATTACTTCTTATAGAGTGCAATACCATTAATGCAGAAAGTCTTTTATTCTCTTTTATTTTAATTTTGCATCAGACCTGAATTTGTCCATACGTATAATTCCCTTTTTGCATAAACTGGTAAATATATAATTCGAAGGAGGAATATACTTGAGAAAGAAACTCTTAACGACGAGCTCGGAGGGTTTGATGGAAGATTCATATCCCTACCAATTGTATCAAAAGGCAAAAAAGTTTGGAATTTGGAATCCCCAAGATATCAATTTCTCACAGGATCAAGAGGACTGGAAAACACTATCTGTTAAAGAAAAAGACTGGGTGCTGAAACTTCTCGCGCAATTTCAAGGAGGGGAAGAGGCGGTTACTCTTGACTTACTCCCTTTGCTAAGGGTGATTGCGAGAGAAGGTAGATTGGAAGAAGAGATGTTCCTTACAACCTTTTTATGTGATGAAGCTAAACATACTGAATTCTTTCGACTGGTGTTAAATGCTATTGGTGAAAAAGGCGATCTTTCCCACTTGCATTCTGAATCCTATCGTAAGTTTTTTTATGAAATTCTCCCCGAAACAATGGAACGGCTATGGCATGAACAAACCCCTGAGGTAATAGCTGACGCAGCTACAGTGTACAATATGTTTGCAGAAGGAGTGTTGGCGGAAACTGGATATAAATCATTTTACGATGGACTTAAAAAGATAGGTAAAATGCCCGGACTTTTAGAGGGCATTGACCATTTAAAGAAAGATGAATCAAGGCATATTGCATATGGAACATTTCTTCTTCAGCGCTTGATTTGTGAACATCCTCATATTTTTGACAGGGTGGTTAAGAAGCTTGAGGAATTGGCACCAATTTCTATCTCCTTAAATGCAGAGGGCGTTATTGGAGAGGGGGAAAAAGTAAAGGAATACCATTCTGATATTAAGAAATACTCAGAAAAACAGTTAATGGTAAGAATAGAAATCCTTGCACGGGCGAAGGGACAGACAATGGAAGAAATTTATCGATCTACTGGAGGAAACTCAAAACTAAAAAAAGGTCTAGAATGACAGATTTTAGAAATCACCAGTCAATATGATTGGTGATTTTTTTATAAAATTATCATTTTTTTTAATGAAAAAAATGAATAAACATTGGTATAATTTATGTTTTTTCCTAATTAAAATTTGACAGGGAGATGGACAAATGTATAATCGTTTTTTAGTTTAACTATTAATAGTAGGAGTGTTCACGTTTAGTAGTATTAATATTTCTTTTGCAGAAGAAGCAGATTGGGATTGGGCGGAGTTTGAGAGATTGAAATAATTAGATACCATTGAATTTTAAGGAGAAGCCGCATTGGAAAAGGGTACAACAAGTGAAGTTATATATAATCCCATGTATGAAGATGGAACGACTTTGTCTGTAAAGTAGTGGACAACTAAAGACAAAGACTCTAATCAAGTTCAGGTTCATTATGCTAAGAGTTATGATTCTAATATTAGCACTAAGGATACTTCAACAAAAAACCATAGGGTTGTAATTTAACAAAACTAAATCAACTAGGAGTACTCAATATCCCTTATCCTTTAAAATCTAGGAGTGAAGAAAATGAAAATAAAGAAATGCCAAAAATTCGTACAGTTAGAGGTAAGGAATTGGGATAATACAGAGTTAGTAGAAAGTTTATATGAGATTTGCGAGACTAGTAAAGAGTATGAAAATGATGAAGTAGAGGTTCATCAGGTTGTGGACTTAGGGAAACTTAAAAATGAGTGGAGATATCTATCAGGAATCTTGATGAATTCGAACCGTACGAACGGACTCGCTTTGCGTTTGATTTTTCTACTAGGGCATTTTTAGTTCAAAATAGAAAATATTCTCCAAAAAACTTAGATCCAGGTAAAACTCTAACAAGAATTCAGGCGATCTTAAACAATGCTTTTCAAGAAGTATTCGAAAGTAACTTCAATATTATTCCTACAGTTTTACCAGAAGACAATGAATTATTTTTAAGGCTATTTAATGTTCATAGAGTTACAGAAATCCTTGTGAATAAACTTAATGAGAGAAACCAATTAGAATCTCAAGTTGCTGAGGATATTGAATTAATCAACAGTTTGTTAACTATTGGAATAATGATGATTCACATATGGATATGGTCCATATAAAAACTACAAGCGAAGGTGAACTTAACAATAACCCTATTGTTTTGGCTGCTATCCATTCGCCTAATGCAATCATTGATAAAATTAGATATTTTGACCCTGAAGAAGATAAGATTATTGGAGTTTCAAGAAGTCAACTGGATAAATTCGTTGTAAATGATGTTGATAAAGAAACTGAATCAGTTACAGCTTTTGAACAAATTATAACCCAGGTAAATGAAAATAGAAGAATTCTTAGAAGACTAAGGCAAATTGATTAATGGATAAACATTTTATATAAGAGTGTCTTTTTTAATGAAGGGAGCTATTAAAAATGAATAATATTCAGGATCTTATAGGGAAGAAGGGTACAATAACAAAAGATTTCACTGTTATTGATGCAAAGAAAGATGTATATGGAGTGTATATACGAATAAAGGAACGTGACGGTGAGAAGTATTGGACTTCATTGGATAAAGATTTAGTATTAGAGTAGGATGCATCCGAGTAATCGGGTGTTTTTTTATTTGGATGAACTTTATTTATAGAAAAAGCACTTAACCTAAATGGTCGAGTGCTTTTTGAGTCTTATTTAATACTTCTTTATTTTTATTAATGAAAACTTTATTTCTTAATATCATTTCTTTATTATTAAGCTCATCATTAAGTTCGGTAGTATTGTCCAGTTTCTCTAGAAGTGAGACTATTGATGGCATTGCTAATAATTCATGGAAAGCTATGTTTGTTTTAGTTGATAAGATTTTTAGCTCAGTAAGTTGACGAGGAGATAAAAAAGACTCAAATGGTTGCCTTTCATTTATTTCCATGATTGTACCCTCCATATGATGATGAATTATTAAATTGTAATTTGATTATAAAATAGATAAGTTCAATAAATGTATTAATCATGTAAAGATTTGATGAATTGCAGAATAAAGGAGGGATTTGAGTAATCTGGTGTTTATTTGCAGGAAATCATCACCTTTTATCGAACTGTTAGTAAAGGAGATGGTAAAATGAGTTGGAATAAAGAAGATCTAAGTCAATATAATTTTGCGGATTCACCATGGTTTATCGTGTCTACTAATGGAAAAGTAGACATAGGAATCCAACAAGGTTTTGGAGATACAAAAATTGGATTACAGCCTGAGGGAATGTATAAATTGGTTCATGAATGGCTTAAAAGCAATCATGATTTAAGTTCTGAACAAAAGAATACATTAATAGAACAATTAAAATAAGAAAAACGGAAGAAGTAATCAATATGTTAGATCTAGGAGTTGTTGGAAGCAAACATATTGTTACATACTAAATAAAGAATTTGAAGGCACCCATTCATTGGGTGCTTTTTATTTATCGAAATTATTTTTCTACATAATTCTTTCGCAGGGTATATTCCGATTTTTCTTTCTGAGAGTAAATGTTAATGGTTATATTTCCCATTTAGAAAGGGGAAACTTGCTATATACACTACTCATGAAAGGACTAAGTGAATTGGCGAGAAAAAAGGAAGAGAAAATTGATTATGTAAAAATGTTGCGTGAAGAATGGAAAAATAAGTACAACGATGAAAAGCTGATAGGAAAGAACGAGGAACAGCTAAAAGCGATTATGGAAGAGTTAGAAGACGGACTAGCAGAAGCGAGGAAAAAACAAGAAGAATATGATTCAATCAATGAAAGTTGGATCAAATTAGCTGACAACGTACTCATCAAATTTAAGTTCGCAGATGAGGATCGGATTGAAGAAGCTATTTTAGAAGAAAAAAGAAAGCTTGGTTTCCTGATGGATGATGAGGAAGAGATCATGAGAGAAAAGATGACTCCTTATCAATTAAAGGATTTAGAGGAAACAAGGGAAAAAATAAAAAATGGGGTAGAGTACAAATGTACCTACGAAAAAAGTGGTGGTGTGACAAGTTCAATTGGTACACCAAATCTGAAGGTATTAGGTAAGTTTATTTCTAAGTTTTCTCAAGAACGGGGACTCAGTACTTTGCGCTCTGAAACACAAGTAGGTTTATTTTTCGATAGCTGGAAAAAAAGTTAATAAAGCAAGTCCTTCGAAACTAAACTAATAACGCATTGATCATTGATTAATATACTCAGTGATTGGTGCGTTCTTTTTATATGGAAAGAGGAGAAGTCATGCCTAAAATTATACATTTTCCAAATAAGGATAAAGATTTAATTGAACAGTTGGAATACATAACACATCAGGCTAGGGAAGGTAAAATAAAGAATTATGCGTTTGCTGCAGAGCTACAAGGTGATGATGAAGGGCTAGTTGCTACTTCTTATTATAATGCCGATGTAGGTACTAAACAGCTTCTAAACTCACATATTCAAGTGGATATAATGGCAGCGGTAGTGGAAGTTAATTTCTATGATGAATAAAAGGAGGGAAATGGGCATCATAGATTTCAAATTAATTGAATCAGGAACCAGCGAAATCAGGGAATTTTAAAAGGGGGGTCAAATTTGACCCTACCTACATAAATCAGTGTCAGGTTCAATGTGAACCCAAAAAAAAATTGAATTAAAAAGGGGATATTTATAATGAAAATTCAAACAATCGAAGTGAAAAAGGTATTTGTAACAGACAATCAAGCACAATGGATCGTATTCGAAGAAGAAATGCAAGCAGGATTCCAATACAAACTTGCTACTATAGATGACCTACACGATTACGTAGCAGGAACTGGCGAAGTGTTTACATACAACGTAGAAACATCAGAGGGTGTGGTTCAATGGCATGAAGAACAATTTCCTTATGATTCTCCAGTTGATTATGTTTGTGAGTATCGGGTGATTAGCTAATGGGTCACACCATAAATAACATTAATGAAACTAGGTCAATATTTTATTACAAGAAAAAACTACTAACCAACAGTTAGTAGTTGTGATTAAACTTAGAGTAAATAATAGTGGTTTGAGAGTGTGAAATTTTTTAATTTAATTATTGGTCACAAAATTGGTCACAGATTTGACTGAAACCCTTGTTATTAGGCACTTATTTGAGTCACGTTCCGAGTCACAAATCATCAAATTTCGTGTGACTCGGACTATTTATCAACTTTTATTTATGATTTTATCAATTAGTACTTGTAAATCATCCGGCCTATGAAATTCAATCGGTGAAACGCCTTTATCGAACTCTATTGTATTCGATTCTATCATCAATACATACTTCCCGTTGATCTTCCCTAAATGGATGCTGTCGCCGAAATCGGCTAACAGTCCTTTGACAGATGTACTGCCAAGCCTCATTCGCAGCTCGGCTTCAGGTGTATGCTCGACAATCTGGGCTGTGGCTTCGACGACCTGATGGGTTTCAAGGCGTTCCTGGATTTCCCGTTTATCGCTTGTTTCCCAGATTTCCAGGTCCTGTTCGAATTTCTGCAGCTCGTCACTGTTTTCTTCGAATTGGGTGGATACATGTTCATGGACCATGTGGATGACCTGGTTTTTCATGATTTCCGGCATCGATTCGCCATATTCGACGAATTTCAGGAAGTCCTCGAAGTAGCGGGCATGTGAAGCCTGGTGGATCTTCAGTTCGCCTTCTTCGACCATACCTTCTTCGGGCATGTATGGGTATTGTATGGATTTCATATTTTTAGTGGTGATTGCCATTTCAACGTGCCTAATCAAGGTCCGTTCATCAGAAATGGAAGCAACTTTCGGCTCGAAATCACATTTTAATAAGAAAACGAATGGTTCATCAAGATATTTAGTTAATTTTGCCGAAGCGATTATGAAGACACCGCCACGGACGGCACTTGTATCAATATAAGACCGCGTGAATTGTTCATTTTCCTCTTGGAATTCTTGTTTTGTTTTTGCATATCGAACACGGTTAAATACATTGTAATTAGGGTTGGAATCAAGTGCATGTCCTTCTTCGACAATAAAAGAACCGATTTTCGTCGGTATTTGTTCAGTTTTTGGATGCCGGTCGACTTTCCGTTTGGAAATCTTCATCAATTCCCCATCCAAAAAATCCTTTAGAGGACTTTCTTCGTATTCTTCAGTATCAAGAGTTTGGAAATGTTTAAAACGTTTATCAGCCTGATCGCCTTTGCCTTCGACTTGGATTAAATAAAAAGACAGATAGGTAATCGCAAAATCCATGAATGTCACCTTCTTCAATTATTAAGCATGATTCCAGTACTTTTTTAGACTTAATAAGTATAGTGATGTACTTTGATTCCGTCAAACTATTGGCGCATGAATGTTTAGAATAATTTTGGTGTATTATTTCATAATAATACTTAGTGAATAATAAATAATGATTTTTTTATAGAATTAAAAAAATTAGAACTTTTACAAGATAAATTAATGGAATACAGTAAATACTTCAATAGCTCGCTTTATTAATATTACAATAATGAATTGTTAATTATATTTTGTTAATGATGCATATTTATGTTGGATAAGAAGGCTTTCGTTCCGAAAAAGATTCAAAAAGCAGAATTTTACAATAATAAATCATTGACGATAAAAAGGTTAATGCGTATAATTTGAAAGTCAGATAATTCAGGAATTGCGGAAATTTGTCGAAATTTATCCGATATAAATGGTGAGTGAAATTATTTGTCTATAGTTTTCAGAATAGTTATAAAATTACGGAGGAGAGAACATGAGTATTTTTAGAAAGAAGTCCATTGAGGACTTGTTGAAAAACGCAGGTTCCGGCGGTAAGGGATTGAAACGGGAACTGGGAGCTTGGGATTTAACGATGCTAGGAATTGGAGCGATTATTGGGACAGGCATTTTTGTTCTAACAGGCACGGGTGCAGTGAATGCTGGTCCTGCACTTTCAATATCATTCATCATTGCTGGTCTGGCCTGTTTATTCGCTGCACTTTCTTATGCAGAATTTGCAGCTTCCGTGCCGGTATCAGGTTCGACTTATACGTATGCTTATGCAACTTTAGGTGAGTTCGCCGCTTGGATAATCGGCTGGGATTTAATCCTTGAATACTTATTGGCTGTCAGTGCCGTATCGGCGGGGTGGTCGGGCTATTTCCAATCATTTTTAAGTGGATTCGGAATTAACTTTCCGGAGAAATTGACGGCAGCACCGGGTTCGGTCGACGGTGTCACGACTTATATGAACTTACCAGCCTTTTTGATAGTCATAGCGATTACCTTTTTGATTTCCATAGGTACGAAACAAACGACTAGAATCAATAATATAATGGTCGTTATTAAAGTGTTGGTAGTCTTGTTGTTCATCGTTTCTTCTATATATTATGTGAAACCGGAAAACTGGCAGCCATTCATGCCATTTGGGATCGATGGGGTATTTTCAACTGCCGCATTAATGTTCTTTGCCTTCATCGGCTTTGATGCAGTTGCATCTGCGGCTGAAGAAACAAGAAATCCAGGTAGGAATTTACCACGTGGAATTCTCGGTTCATTAGTCATTTGTGTAGTGCTTTATATGGCGGTAAGTTTGATCATGACAGGTGTGGTACCGTATGCACAATTCAGCAAGGCTCTTGACCATCCGATTTCTTTGGTCTTGCAAAGCGCAGGACAAAATTGGGTTGCAGGTATCATCGATCTAGGTGCCTTCCTCGGAATGACAACGGTAATCTTGGTTATGTTGTATGGACAAACACGAATCATGTTTGCGATGTCACGAGATGGGCTGATGCCTAAATCCTTATCAAAACTTCATAAAAAATATAAAACACCTTATGCGGCTTCATGGATATTCGGTTTGATAGCGGCCTTATTGGGGGCATTCATACCGCTTGGTGAATTGGCTGAGCTGGTCAACATTGGAACATTGACTGCGTTTACGATGATTTCCATTGCGGTCATCGTGTTACGGAAAACAAGACCTGATATGAAACGTGCTTTTTATTGTCCGGCTGTACCGCTCGTTCCAGGCCTGGCAATCGTTTTTTGCGTATTCTTGATGGTTCAGCTAGGGAGTCATACATGGATAAGGTTCTTGATCTGGATGGCTATCGGAGTAGTCATTTACTTCACTTATTCCCGTAAGCACTCGAATCTTAACCAGCAGGAAAATGAACATTGAAAAAGATACTCTCTGGAGTGTTTCAGTTTGAAAACAAAAAGAGGTTCGGAATCCTCTCACCCCGAACTATGAAATTCAAAAGAAAGCCTGATGGTAATTCCAGTATTTTACTTTTTTATAGTGATGAAACCCTCAATAGATTGAAGAAATTTGCGACACTCCTGCCGAATAACTGTCTAGCCGAGACCCTACAGACGCTTGCGTCGAGGAGGCTTGGCAGACAGTCGGCGGAAAGGGAGCGGGTTTCTGAAATCAACTTAATATTTTTTTAGAAAATCTGTAGGCAAACAGACTTTTCTTTGAATTTGTCTACAGACTTAGACACTCTCTGGAGTGTCTTTTTTTATTTGGACATAAATAGTTCATAAGTCTTGTGTGTAAGAAGAAAATTTATCAAAGTGAATTAAGATTAGCAGACTTTATGTCGAAATAGTATATATGGGTAGAAAAAATTGGAGGCAATTTAATCATGAAAAGTATATGGAGAAGTAAACAAAAGATAGATTTGATAGACTATATGCAATATAAGGAAAACGTCGGTATTGATATCAGGGAATATCCGAGCGTATTGAATCAAGTGGAAATGATTCATTTGACGATGGGGGATTTGTGCATAATTCGTTCTTTACAGGAAGAAGTGAAAAAACATTTGACCCAAATAGTAGGAAATTTCTATAAAAATCTAGAAAATGAACCCTCATTAATGAAAATCATATCAGACAATAGTGCTGTCGATAGGTTGAAAAAGACACTGCATCGTCATATGTTCGAAATGTTTAGCGGGAACATTGATGATGCGTATATTAAACAGCGTTATGTTATCGCACAAGTACATGTACGAATTGGATTGCAGCCAAAATGGTATATGAGTGCTTTTCAGGATTTATTGCAGTCATTAATCATTCATGTAATTTCCAATATAAAGAATATAGGGCAATATCAAGAAAACATTCTGGCTGTCACTAAAATTTTTAATCTGGAGCAGCAAATAGTTTTAGAGGCATATGAACTTGAAAATGAGAAGATCCGCCAAAAAAACCTGGCAGAAAAAGAAACGATTAAACTGCAGGTCAATCATAATGCAGAGGAATTGGCAGCAATCAGTGAAGAGACTAGTTCAGCAACTCAATTAATGGCAAATAAGGTAGTCGAAATTCATGATTTCACTCAAAAGGGCTCAGAGATTGCGATACATGCAGAGGGAAAATCAAAAAAGGGAGTCGAACTGTTACAGGGATTAGAGAAAAGATTGGTAAAAACGCAGGAGCAAATGACGATCATCTCAAAAGATATGGAACAGCTATCCAATACTTCAAAGGAAATTGAACGAATTGTCACGATCATCACTTCAATTGCAGAGCAAACGAATTTGTTGGCGTTGAACGCAGCGATTGAAGCGGCAAGAGCTGGTGAAAATGGTAAAGGATTTGCGGTTGTGGCTGGTGAGGTAAGGAAGCTGTCGGAAAATACCAAGGACTCAGTTTCGGAAGTAGTGAAACTGGTTAATGGAATTGCTCATTTTACCAATGTCATGAACACGTCAATTTCCATGGTTAGCGGGGAAATTACTAAAGGCACGAAACAAGGAAAAGAAACTGGCATATTTTTCACTGATATAGCAAAGTCCATGCTTTCTGTTAAAGAGCAGAATATTAAGATCACCAAGGAAATGACAGAGCTGAATGATATATTCGATGAAATTAATGAAGCGTTCAACCAAGTGGCCGTTTCCTCGGATCAATTGACTCAATTGACGATGAACTTGTAATGGAGTTCAATGGTTTTTGTAAGAACAGCTTTATAGGGCCCGTTCGTATTTTAATAAACAACTCGATAGAATATTTCTGAACAAGCCCCAAGCGGTTTATAGAATAAGAACATACTTTGAAAAGATTAAAACAATTCCAGGGGATGCCGTTAACAGGCTGCTCAATAAATCACTTGATATAAAATAAGTTTAATGTTATATTAATAAAGCGATGAGCTAATTTGTGTAAGTCGAAGAACGTGCTTTTAGCTAAACGTCGGGATGTGGCCTGACGGTTCTGCGCCACAAACGCATCAAAGACGCCTGCTGCGTGCAGGCGTCTTTTTCATTTTATCGATTCTTTTCTTGCAGCTTGTACGTCATCCTTGAATTCCTCTTGTATTTCTTCTGTTATTCCCTTGGTTGCATCCTTAAATTCCCTAAGCGAGGTGCCGACTGCCCGTCCGATTTGAGGTAGCTTGTTCGGTCCAAAAACAATTAAAGCTAAAAGAAGGATTAAAATTAAACCGGGAAAACCAATGTTTGAAAGCATAACTAGTCACTCCAATCAAATCTGTTATTTAATATTATAGACTCCTTCCATGTATTTGCAAATGTTATTTAGGATATATTATAGAGTTCAGCAACCGATGATTCTCACAAGACAACACTTTCAGCTCCGTCCAATTTTATCTTGCACATTCTATCTAAAAATATTACTTAACCAAGTATGCTATTACGTAATAAGATATCAATGAAAGTGGGGGACGGTAATAGAAATCAAAGTGCAGCCGTTAATTTTGACGTTTGGGCATGAATAATTTGGCTCCACCTGCTTAATGTGTAACATGAAATTTTTTTGTTGTCTGGGAATGATTAAACTTGCAAGATTGAAGATATTTCGGTATTATAACTATACAAGCTGCGTTGTTCGTAATGATAATTAAGTTTTAACCTTTAAGCTGTAATAGGGAGTTTTATATTGAAACAGGAATGTTATGCCTCGTCACTGACTTGGACAACAGGATTGTTTCTGCAAACACCCACTTTGAGGAGTGGTGGTTTAAAACTTTCTTACTTTAATACGGCAATGGCGGCTTCCTACTTTACTAATTAGAAACCAGTTCCGATAAGGGACTGGTTTTTTGTTGTTTTTACGCATGTTCAAAACTTGTAATTAACGATAGCATTAGAAAACATTTTAAGATTTTATGAAAAATATGTGAAAGTTTTTATTGAAATATCAGATAATTAGCATTTATAATAATAATTAGATAACTAAGTTCACTATTTATATAAAAATATGTGAATCGAATATTTTTTAAATGATTACGTAAGCGCTATCATTTAGATGGAATTACTGCAGTCACCTAGAGAGGAGAAAAATTTTATGGCTAAAATTAATACGACCGAGGTAATTAGCAACAGTAAATTTAACCGCTTTCATTTTGGATTGCTGGCATGGTGTTTTATCATTATCCTTTTTGATGGCTATGACCTTGTCGTTTACGGTACGGTCGTCCCGTTATTGACGGAGGAATGGAACCTTACTTCCGTGGAAGCGGGGGCTATGGGCAGCTACGGTCTATTTGGAATGTTGTTCGGGGCGATCTTCTTTGGTACATTAGCAGATCGGATTGGCAGAAAAAACGTAATCGCGATTACACTCATTTTATTTAGTTTATTTACGCTTTTATGTGGATTTGCGGATACGCCTACGATGTTTTCAACTTTCCGATTTCTAGCGGGATTAGGGCTTGGGGGCATCATGCCGAACGTCATTGCCTTATTGACGGATTATGCACCGAAAACGATGCGGAGCATGGTCGTTTCAATCGTATTATGCGGTTACTCATTCGGAGGGATGCTTGCGCCGATACTGGGCATCCTGGTTATGCCGACACTAGGTTGGGAATCAATATTCTGGTTTGCCGGAATACCATTGTTATTTTTACCCTTCATGATGAAGCGTTTACCAGAGGCTTCTACGCATCTGATCAGAATTAACAAAAAGGAAGAACTGATCAGAATATTATCCAAGGTAAGTCCGGAAAGTAAATTCGACATCAAGGACGAACTTGTGGAAGTGAAAAAAACAGAAGCCAATATGCCGATTGTTGGATTGTTCAAGGATTCCCGAGCTCTTAGCACATTGATGTTCTGGATCGCCTTTTTCATGTGCCTATTGATGGTATATGGATTGAATACA
This sequence comes from Peribacillus sp. NPDC096447, assembly GCF_044762725.1. Taxonomy (NCBI): domain Bacteria; kingdom Bacillati; phylum Bacillota; class Bacilli; order Caryophanales; family Bacillaceae; genus Peribacillus; species Peribacillus sp. NPDC096447. The sequence goes on along the minus strand of NZ_JBIWEV010000003.1, from coordinate 110,043 downwards.
TGGCTTCCAAAGCTAATGATCGAGGCAGGGTATGCGCTGAATTCAAGCTTAGGTTTCTTGATCGTTCTTCAAGGGGGAGCTATCGTAGGCACGCTTATCATCGCTAAACTTTGTGATCGTTATGGATCAAAGAAAATGCTTGTGCCGATGTATGCAATTGGGGCTGTCAGTTTGACGCTATTGGGAATGGGCGGAAGCTCCTTCGTGATTTACACATTGGTAGCGATTGCAGGAGCCTGTACCATTGGTGCTCAAAACCTTGTACAAGCCTATGTTTCCCAGTACTATCCTCCAAATATTAGATCGACTGCACTTGGGGTTGCATCTGGAATCGGAAGGATAGGCGGTATGCTCGGTCCGATACTCGGCGGATTTTTATTATCCATCTCGCTACCCATCCAATTGAATTTCATTGCCTTCGCCATTCCGGGTCTCATTGCTGCGGTTGCCTTATCATTCGTACCAGTGAAAATGGCTTATTATAAACATGATCATTCGGAACCAACTGAAGAAAAGGTCGTAGAATCCAATAAAATGAACGTCTTGTGAAACTAAATGCATGAAATGCAGTGCTGGGATACCCTCGCTGTCATTTCATGCCTATTTGTTTTAGTTGCCTTTTTTTCCTTAGTAATCGATCTATATAAAAACTGCAAATTTACAACAATTAGTGTAAAGATTTTCCGGGAATTGTTTCGCTTGACCTATCCTTGAGAAAAGTTGCTTAAATGTTCATAATTTCGCAATACGAGTCACTCTTAATATAAAGAATAAATGTTAGAATGATGATATGGATAATTAATTCCTCCTTGAAGTGGAGTGAACTATAAATTAATCTCATCTTTTGTGAGGAGTCATTACTTTGAAAATTTTAAAACATATAATTTTTTGGTTAAGCATTATAGGGACATTATTCTCTATGATTTATTTCTTTGTAGCGGACATTCCGTTATATGTTAAATTGTTAGGTGGAGCCATCATCCTTTATCTCGGATATGATCTTATAACAGAATCAAGGAAAAGAAAGCGTAAAGAAGCCTTGGACGCTTAATCTTATATTCATTAAAAAACCCTCTTTGATAAGAGGGTTTTTTTGTTGATTAATATGGCTAATTGACATAGGAAATTGGCAATATTCTAAAATAGAGTTAATATATAGTGAACTTAGTTCTATATGTATATAATTCGTATTTGTGACTACAATATCAGTTGTCATTAAATGTTAGCTCGGCAAAAAAAATAGAGACATCCTTAAGACTATGTCAAAAGGAAAAGCAGAAAGAGGGGAAGGAAATGCGCATGACCCAAGTGTCTGAAATGATTGATGAACAAAAATCATGGGAGGGGCAGGATATGAATTAGGTTCAAGCCTGACATTCTTAGTCGTATTGAACCTTAGAGCGATCGTTGGAGGGAAGCTTGCAGACAGATATGGTTCCAAGAGGATTCTGGTTACTTTCTTGGTCATTGGATCCATTACCCTTACGATGCTGAGCTTCAAGCCAAGCATGATCATGCTATATATACTGATTGCGATTGTAGGAGGTACGACAACAGGTACACAAATTGTAACGAATGCATATGTATCCCAGTATTATCCGAATGAAATCCTTTCTACAGGAGTCGGATGGGCATTAGGTATCGGCAGAATTGGCGGAATACTCGCTCCTACTTTTTGCGGGGTCCTGCTTGATATGAAGTTATCATTACAAGTCAGCTTTTGCCATATCATGCATCATTGCAGCAATGGCGATTTGGTTCATTCAGGATAACTTCAGTAATATGACCGCAAACAGGCAGGAAAAGAATTTGATATAATAAACACCCAGCTGAATCACTTTATGAAAATGTTCAAATGAAGATCGGTTAAAACAACAATTTGAGATCTTGGTAAAAGAATTAAAGGGGCATAAAGCCCTTTAATTCTTTTATTGTCTAGGGCCCCATATAATGACTGAAACCCCGACCAAGCAGATTAAAGCTCCAATCCAATCATATAAATCAGGGGTTTTCTTATCGATGCCCCATCCCCATAAAACCGATAAAACGATGAAAACCCCGCCATATGCAGCATATACACGTCCAAAGGTAGGGAACGTTTGGAATGTTGCAATGATGCCGTATAACACCAACCCAAAACCTCCGGCTAAACCTAGATAAATGGATTTACCTTCTCTTAACCAAAGCCAAATAAGGTAACCGCCGCCAATTTCAGCTAGACCAGCCATAAGGAATATTACGGTAGTAACTAACATATATGTATACCTCTCTTCCTGGTTGAAATTTTATCATATATGAAACTGCAAATGACATAATTTACAGAGTTCTTACTAATTGAAAGTTAACTGGAGCATCACCGTTAAGGCATGAAAATGATCTTTAAAAAGGTTGTTTGTGCTGATAGTTGAACAGTTTAGCTTGAAAAAATGCCATATTTATTTTTTGACTCTAACTTGGATTGCAATACAGATGCAAAGGGTACTATACCTAAATAGGAATATAGTAATTTAGTTGAGGAGATGCAGCCATGAAAACCCGAACATTTGCATACATGTTAGCGTTATTTCATTCAAGTATTGTCGGCCTATCTTTCTTATTCACGAAAATGGCGATTGCAGAATCGAATCCGCTGGATACTTTGGCGTTCCGGTTCTCCGTTTCTTTCGTCATCATTTTATTCCTGGTCGCCGTTAAAGTCATTAAGGTGAATTATTCCTGGGAGTCTGTTAAAAATCTTGTTCCGTTATCTTTGTTATTCCCAACTCTTTTCTTTGCCTTTCAAACTTTCGGACTTAAGTATTCGCAATCCACCGATGCTGGAATTCTGTCTGCGGTCACCCCGATTCTAACATTGATGATAGCTGGATATTTCCTTAAAGAGAAAACATCTTTATATCAAAAACTTTCGATTGTCTTGTCGGTAGTTGGGGTCATCTTTATTTTTGCGATGAAAGGGAGCACAATCAATTTTTCCGACATGCTAGGGATGGTGTTGATCCTGCTATCCTGTATTGTAACTGCATGTTATACAACGATGACGCGTTCCCTTGCCAATGACTATACACCAGGTGAAATGTCCTTTTTCATGATGGGAACGGGCTTTGTCATTTTTAACGTGGCTGCGCTCTTCACCCACTTAAAACAAGGAACGACGCCGGATTTCTTTACACCATGGTCGAGTATCGAATTCATCAGTTCCATTTTGTATTTGGGAATATTGGCTTCATTGGTCACTTCGTTATTATCCAATACGATTTTATCAAAAATCAAAGCGTCCCAAATGAGTGTGTTTGCAAATCTTTCCACAGTTGTCACGATTGCAGCAGGAGCTCTCATACTAGATGAAAAGATTACAATCTACGATATATTGGGGTCGATACTAATCATTTTAGGTGTTATAGGCACGAATTATTTTGGAGTGAAGAAAGAGCATTCAATAAAAGTGAATCTAGAATATAATGAAGGGAAACTGTGAATGAATGAAAAAGGTCCATCCCATTTGGGATGGACCTTTTTCATTTCCACCATCTTGTTTGAGGGAAATCCGTTGAACCTATCACTACTGGTTCGCCTATTTGAGGTGTGCAGACCTGGACGCCAAGATCATTGGCCGCTTTTGTTACCCGTTCTATCGGATCTGTCCAGTCATGAAAAGACAATGTGAAACCAGCCCAATGAATGGGGAGCATCCGTTTTCCTTGTACATCGATATGTGCTTGAACAGTTTCTTCTGGAATCATATGGATGGATGACCAGCGTTCATCATATTGGCCGCATTCCATTAAAGTTATATCAAAAGGCCCGTATTTTTCGCCGATTTCTTTAAAATGGCTGCCATATCCACTATCTCCGCTGAAAAATACCTTTTCTTGTTTGCCTTTAATTACCCAAGAACACCAAAGTGTCGTATTGCCATCTCGTAAACTTCTTCCAGAAAAATGCCTTGCAGGCGTACAGACAAATTGCAAATCCTTGAATGAAATCTCATCCCACCAATTATGTTCCTGAATCAGTTCTTGTTTAACGCCCCATCTTTCAAGATGTCCGCCGACACCTAGTGGGACAATGAACTGACTGACCTTATCTTTTAATTTCTTTATTGAGTAATAATCCAAATGATCGTAGTGATCATGTGAGAGCAGGACGGCATCGATAGGAGGCAGCATATCCAAATCAATAGGCAGCTCCCCGCTAAAGCGCTTGTTCCCAAACCAAGGAAAGGGAGTTGGTGCTTTGCCAAACATGGGATCCACTAAAATGGTTTTCCCATCTAACTCCAACATGAATGCAGAATGACCAAACCAGGTTATTTTATTGGAATTCATAGATCCAGATTCATTTGTTCCAATTACGATTGGCTGGTCGGGCCTCCTTTTTGGATTAGGTTTTATGAAATCACGTAAAATCGAACCAGTATACTTAAGACTCATCGCTTGACTGGCTGGAATCTGATTTTGGAATTTTCCCTTGGAAAAATTCTCTTTTGTAGTGAAACTTCTCACTTTTTCTTTGTTTGCCCGTCTTCCAAGTGGAGGATAGAGGTTTAGGAACAGTAATAATATTACAAAAGAAGAAATGAGAATCTTAATAATTTTCATCATGATAGCTTCCTCCCATATTAATCATGCCTTTTTGTTAAAACATATCATATCACAGAATATATAAGGTTATTTACTATGATGTCCCACAAGAAAAATACCCTTCTGAAAAAAAAGGCAATGGATGCTGAAACATATGATTCATTAAATGTAAACTCACATTGGGAGGAGTGTTTTTCAGCTAGTGAAAACTTCTGGCAAGTGTTTAAGTTTCACCCGTCTTAGGCAGGGAATAGAGGTATATATAATGAATAATATAGAGAGCGGGATAAGGAATGTAGCAGCTGAAGGGTAAGGTGATAAATCGATTGTTAATGTTTTTCAGAGTCTTTGTATGGGTAGTATTTATTGCTTTATTAGCTTATGTCATACTTTCTTGGAAATATAAGGACAAGGTAAGTAAAAGGATTGAAGCGATTCGAAAAACCTGGTATATCATTTTCATACTGGGAGCTTTGATTTATTGGAATTTCTATCCGATGAGCATTTTTAATGAGTGGAAAAATTTCTTGATTATGGCTATCGTATTCATCCTTATTGATATGTTTGTGTTCTTGAGCATGTATATATCGAAGATTGGCGATAACGAGCTGTCCTATGCAACAAAAGCGGTTGCGGAAAGTGACAAACTTTTAACGGATAATAGGGAAAAGGTCAAAAATATGTTTCATCTCCTAAAGAAAGAAGGAATACCTGAGTATTATCAATCGAATAAGGAATACTTGGCTTATTTGAGCATTCTCCTTCAAGCGTATGCAGCTAAGGAAGGGATGAACGTGAAAATCCTTCCTTTCAAAACGGAACAGGACAAGCAATTGGTGATAAATGGGCATCCGAACTTGAATGGCAGTACCATCCGTGCTACATTGGAAAGAGAAGATACGTATTATAATGATGAAGAAAAAATGGCTTTGCAGCCTGTAAGCATTTTGATGGAACCCTATATCCTTGACGTTAAATCGGAAAGCTTCGTTTCAGAAGTCGATTGTTTATTAATAGCATTATTAATCATGATGTTCGATATGGTCATAAAACAAAAACCAGGTGGTGAGGATAAATGAGCATTTATGATAAAGCCGGCAATGATGTGTCAGTTGCCGTAATCAAACCACAGGTAAAAATACCCGATGTAGGTTTGAGTCCCCACACTAAAAAAGTGATGAAACAGAACGAACGCATTATCCTGAAACAAAAAGAAAAAGCTGCACGCTTCAGCCGGTTAAAAAATGTTTTATAAGAGGGAAGGGGTTTTTCCTTTCCTTATGATATTTAATGGAAAACCCGCATATACTATTCAAAATCAAAGAATAGGAAGGGTCTTTCAGAATATGAACAAAAAACCCGAGAGAGTTAACATCCCGATCCCCTCCGCTTCACCATCCGAAAAACGGATACATAAGGGAAATGCTGATCTGCTCAAGCTTTTGCAAAGGCTGAAAGCTAAACGTTGGATTTTTTTAAGGTAAAAGAAAGCCAGTCTCTAAGGAGAACTGGTTTTTTTATTTTTATGATAATCACTGCGGGTGGTAGTATTGAATATTCTTACGGCCGGATTTCTTAGCCATATACATGGAACGGTCCGCTTTTTTCAAAAGTGAGTCCATTTCCGTACCTTGATGAGGATAAAAACTTATCCCTATGCTGGCTGATACAAAATGATCATTTCCATTAATGGTAATGGCCATGGTGGATAAACGGTTCAATATTAATTCAGCGTTTTGCTGAGTGCATTTCATTAAATCCTCACCATACGCTGGATGTAATAATACAATGAATTCATCACCACCAATTCGAGCCACATGACTGCCTTCGGGGACGGTTTGCAAAAAACATTCGGCTGCCTTTTTAATAACGTCATCACCAGTATCATGACCATAGGAATCATTAAAAAATTTAAAATGATCAAGATCGATGTAAAGAAGGGCCAATTCATCGTTTGTTTTATCTTTATGATAATCAAAATAATTATAAATGAAGTTCCGATTATAAAGACCTGACAAAGGATCCCTGATAATCCCCTTTTCAAGATTGATGGTGTGACTAATCAAAGCTGCCAAAGACTTAATGAGGATCAGATCATATTCTTTAAAATCATGAGTTTTAATGTCGAATGCACATAATGTTCCAATGATTTCATCCTCAACAGTAAGGGGAGCTCCCATAAAACACCCATTTCCTATAAACTTCGTTGCGGGGTGGCCACTAGTCAATTCATGTTCCCCTAAATTAGGGATAACGAGTGGTTCCAAGCCATTCTCAGCAACTAATTTGCAATAAACCATATTATAAGGAAGGATATCACCTTCACAAATTAACTTTGCATTTCTATTGAAGGATTTGATCATGAAACTATGTATGGGATTCAATATGGAAACGAAGAATGTATTGACCTCAATGGTTTGACCTAATAGTGCTAATACTTCTTTAGCGATGGAATCGAAATTCTTATAATAGTTGATATCTTGCTGAATCATACTCAGGCTCCTCATTTATTTATAGTCTTTTTAGATTTCCGGATGTTAATTCTCATATTGAATGCCAAGGACACAAAAGCGGAATCTCAATACCGTGACAGTTGTCCGAATTTCCACTAAACTCAATTAAGGGGATGGATTCGTTTTATCGATGAATAATGTTATCGAGAAAGTTTAAAAATTGACCTTTACTTTATTTTCGGCTTTTTTTCAATATCATTAAATTTTTATTTGCCTCATTACAAAATAGCTAAACCTATGTATCCATTTCTGGATTTCTCGATTTCCGGGATGGGCATAAACCATAAAGTCCAAGTCAATGATCAGTCTATTCTTCATGAATTATACTGTAAATGAAATGGTAAGAGTAACTCCGATGTACATATTTGGTAGCTTTTCATATTTATCTTGGAAGTAAAGCATCTTGGCATGTCTTCACCTTCTCATGATAACAGAGCACTTGAATTTAAATAGATAAAACGAATGTACCCGCGCTCATTTTAAACAAAAATTTGGGGAGGATAAAAGGAAGTAATAAAGTACATATTGGATAATTCAAAAGGGGATCATTATGGGAAAATTAGAAAGTATATATCCTATTGCGATTGAGAATACAAAGGAAAAAATAATCCAGGATATGGATTTTTATTTAGAGAATCAAGAGACAATGCCTTCTTATTCAGCATATATATCAGACAGGACGACCTTTATTGAGCAAATTTGGATAAATGTTTGGATAAATAAAGCGTCAAATGATGTGCCCAGAAAGGAAAAAAAGGCGTTTTTAAGCGAAAGGGGTTTTGTAACGGAAGGTTCAGATCATAAGCTGATCAATAGCATGTTCCGGAACGAATTAAAGAAGTATCGCCCGTTTGATGGCTTAACATGGATAAAAAAAACCTTTGCTGACAATCAAGAAGAGTGGGAAAAGAGATATAAAAATGCAAGGGAAAAATTCTTTAGGCGACAAGAAGAACAGCGGCTTGCCAAGCAGCGTTGGAAAATACGCGCGAGGCTTCAAGAAGAGGCCAATACATTTTTCGAAAATAACTCCCTTTTATTATATTTACATGTCAGGTATTATATTGCCGGTATATTGACAAAAGATCTTAAGAATAAGCCTAAATTCCAATATGTCGATCCATACTTGCTTGAAGAACAATTGGTGGAAGAGGGGGGCTTTCAAGCTGCCGAATACCTAATGGTCACTGATTTTTTTGAAGAGCTTACAGGAGATATTCACTCGTTAGTCGGTTGGGGAAGGAACCGTTATGAATATGAAAATTACTTCTTCAGGTATGAAAGATTAGTTTCGGATTTCATAATGAAATTAGCCCCTGACAAATACTTGAACCATCTATCTGCTGCACTGCATCATGATTTTTTGGAGTCATATGGGGAAAGGCTGACGGTTGATACCCTTCAAGGTATACTAAGCGATGAATTGGCTGATTTGTCTCAGTCCTGTTTTGATGAACTTCAGGAAGAATACCTTTCTGATTTACTGAAGCTTGAAGGAATTCCTTTTAATGAAACATTGCACGAAGAAATATACGAAAAAGACGTGGAGAACAGAGAGAGAAGAAAAGCTGAAGTATTGGCAGAGCAAGCCAGGAAGAGGGCAGAAGAGCAAAGGATGATCGATGATATCATCGGTAAGGCCTATACTCCATCATTAGGGAAAAAAGTTCAATATGTTTTGCATATAGGAGAGACAAATACCGGGAAGACGCATAAGGCCCTGGAAAAAATGAAAGAAGCGGAAAGCGGTTTGTATCTAGCTCCCCTTAGATTGCTGGCCCTTGAAGTGTTTGATAAATTAAATGCTGACGGTGTACCTTGCTCACTAAAAACCGGTGAAGAAGAAAAGGCAGTGGTTGGTGCTAAACATGTCTCCAGCACAGTTGAAATGTTTCATGAAAAAGACTACCATGAAGTAATCGTCATAGATGAAGCCCAAATGATTGCCGATAAAGATCGGGGCTTTTCATGGTTTAGGGCAATCACGCAGGCTAATGCGAAAGAAGTACACATAATCGGGAGCAATAATATTAAAATGATGCTTCTGAACCTTCTGAATGAAGCTGATTTGGAACTCCACGAATACAGACGGGAAATACCGCTTGAGGTAGAACAAAAGGAGTTTGGACTGAAGTATACGAAAAAAGGGGATGCGCTTATTTGTTTTTCGAGAAGGCAGGTACTCGAAACCGCGTCCCGGCTAAAAGAGAGTGGACATAATGTCAGCATGATATACGGAAGTATGCCTCCTGAAAATAGGAAACGGCAAATAGAGCTATTCAATCGCGGTGAAACATCAGTTGTCGTTGCCACCGATGCAATTGGAATGGGATTGAACTTGCCAATACGCCGTATCGTCTTTCTTGAAAATGAAAAATTCGATGGGACACGAAGAAGAAGGTTGACTTCCCAAGAAATCAAACAAATCGCAGGTCGAGCGGGTAGAAAGGGGATTTATGACACTGGAAAGGTAGCATTTACAGCAGATATCAAAATCATGAATAAGTTGCTGGAACAGGTAGATGAGCCAGTTCAAACCTTCACAATCGCCCCAACCTCTGCTGTATTTGAACGTTTTCAAAAATATTACCGGAACCTAGGGACATTTTTCGAAATGTGGGAGAGGTTTGAACCCCCTAAAGGTACGAAAAAGGCATCGCTATCCGAGGAAAGGGAGCTTTACGAACTAATACGGGATACTGAAATCGAAGCGCGTTTTTCTTTAATGGAATTATATGGTTTCCTGCATATTCCTTTTTCGGCAAAAGAACCAAGTCTTATCAGACAGTGGCTGGAAACGGTCGAAGCGATTGCCGAGAACAGTGATCTTCCTGAACCGGTCATCAAAACAAGGAATCTGGAGGAATTGGAGCTATCTTATAAAGCGATAGGTCTTCATCTATTATTTTTATATCGGATGGGTAAGCGGACCGAAGCTGTTTATTGGGAGCGTATCCGTGAAGAAATCAGTGATGGCGTTCATGATCAGTTAAAAGACGAAATGTTGAATTATCAAAAAAAATGCAAGCGCTGTGGAAAAAGGCTGCCAGATGACTCGCGTTTTCAAATATGTGACGCTTGTTATCATAGGGGGCTTAGGAAGACGCACAGATTCAATTAAACGAATTCTTTCGATAGTAATAACCCGAATAAAATGCACCTTGGTGCTTCATTCGGGTTATTAGTTGTTGTCTAAATCACTTAGTCGTTTGTTTCGATTTAGAAATAATTGCAGCTTGCTCCTTCATTCGTTTATCAGCTTTCTTATCATGCACCACTAAGATTGCATGAATTAAACCAGGGACATAAAAAAATAGTGTGAGGACCAAATTAAGCACAGCCTGAACGGGTTTACCGGCTAATAATACGGCTAATGGAGGGAAAATAATCGCAATTAAATAAAGAATGGTGAACACTCTCCAATATATTGATTTTTAATGACTATCACGGTTTGACTCTTGCTATCGCCTTGATAAATATATGTTCGAGAGCCAGATTCATACCAACAGAGCATTCTGGCTCAAAGAAGCTGTCTTTTTGCCCATGGCTAATAATCGTTTTTGCTGGCTGCAGTCAATGTAACGCCGCTTTTTGTGTTAGAATAATCAGAATACTAACTGATGAAGGCGGGAGATTTATGAAAAAAAAGATAGGCTGTTTGCATGCACACTATACAAATATAGAATACATAGAAGCCGCATTCTCGAAATTCGATATTGAATGGCTTCATTTTGTTGATCCGGGATTGATGTATCGGGTGTCATCTGATGCAACTTTTAACAATTCGGATGCTCAAAAAAGGGTAAAAGAACAGGTCGAATGGATTGCCGAATGTAAAGTGGATGCCATTCTGATAACCTGTACAAACTACATCGCCATTTTAAACGAAGAACAACTATCCTTACCCATGCCTATCATTAAAATCGATGAACCATATTTTGAGCAAATTTGCCAATTGCAGCAACCGCAAATGATTTTATTCACGAACCCAGCAACTGTTGAAGGAACAGTCAAACGTTTAAATGCCCATGCTGAAAAATATGGGGCTGTGGATTATGAAGTTATCATTATCGACAATGCCTTTGAATTGATTATGCAGGGATTGGGAGAAAAATATAACCAGGAAATCATGAACTTCCTATACCAGTTTAATAACGAAAAAAGACCGCTGTCGGTGGCTCAACTATCAATGGTCGAAGCAGCTATGAGATATGAGCTTGAGACAGGAAAGACAGTTTTAAATCCATTGCATGCATTAGTGGATTACATGATGGATCAACTGGAACTAAGGTCATTGAGTGTTGAATAAAGGATTTCTGGTGTCGCACATGAACGTAAATTCAAAAATATGTGTTTGTATATAATAGGAAAGAAAAATTCCCTGCATGATCAGGTTAAATCCCGATGCAGGGATTTTTTTTATTATTCCTTTGTGCGGATTTGTTCACGGATGTTTTCAAGTTCTTCAAGGGATAGATCAGTCAGGGAATTTTTTATTTCTTCTTCGACCCGTTTTCGATCAAGCTCCCTATATTCGCTCCACCAATCCCGAAGCCCTTCGGTGTTTTCAAGAAGATACTCTATATCAATTTCTTCTTGCTCATCATCTGATAAATATCGCATGACCGCACCTAGTAACCGATTGAGTTTGGCTGTTTCGCTTTCCTTATCAGGTGAAGCGGGGGTATCTTTCACTTCTAAATCATCTTTAGCAGGAACATTCCGAGGTGTCATAATATCCTCCTGTTTTTAATACTAGTGTGCCTAAAAAGGGAGGTTTTCAATATATGTTTTTGATATTTTAAAAATTTCATCTTTTAAAATAATTTATTGGCATTTAAAATTTCAACATATACCTCGTTAGAATATATCTATTATCTCATCATCCTTTAATAGATTTAACAAAGTAATGGGTAGGTAAGGGGGGAGGATAATAAAAGGAATAGCTTATTGCTATTCCTTACATCAAGCGACTAATTTTCTGCATTCTTCTGCGCATCTCAAGCATGCCTCAGCACATTTTTGACAATGTTCATGATCGTGTTTTTTACATTCGTTTCCACAGCTTTCACAAATCTTGGCACACACTTCAGCCAACTCTGAAATAAACGGTGTTCCTCTTGCTATCGCCTGTTCTAAATAAGAGCAAATATCCGCACATTCCCGATCCAAGCGAATGCATTCCGCCATCATGTTTACATGATCTTCTTTTAAACATGCGTCATAGCAATGATTACACGCGGTCATACAATCATTTAAAGTTTGGATAACAGATGAATAATTCTCATGTGTCATGAACAAATCTCCTCCTAAATATGGTCTCTCCCTTACTATTAACCTTTAAACTTCTTTTAGGACAAAGGTAAAAGGTTCTTTAAAACTGACCGGACAAGTAATGGACTTTAGGGAATGAATGGAAGGGACAGTGCATAAATTGAAATGAAGGGAGTGGATATATGAAAATGTTCATTAAATTAAGTGTGGCCAGTGTCTCCGGAGCCGTCGTGTATTTGATATATAATGTCAACCAGACGCTGCGTAAAGGAATGGGGACGCTTGAAGAAACAAATAAGACACTGGAAGAGGTAAGGAATGCAGTACATGGATTGACGCAAGAGTCTAAACAATTGATCCACTCTGCCAATCAAATTACAGCGGATGTAAAGGGGAAGATGGAAAATGTCGATCCATTGCTAGAATCCGCTCAAGATGTTGGGGAAATGATTCATAATGTAACCAATTCCATGAAGGAAGCCAGTTTGGAAGGCCGCCACAAGGAATTATCCGCTCCGACAGCTCCTTTGACTCGAACTGAAGCTGAGGGGGTTCAAATCAAAATCAAGTAGTACCATTAACATTAAAAACAGGCACCCCGGGATCCACTAACATATTTGAAGCAATAGTTTCTATTATTTAATTTAGAGGGGGGAGCTTTATCTTGATTATTGAATATAGTGTGGCTGCGATCGCCTTAGCCTTCATTTGGTTGGTCGTATTTTTAATCAGTACCCTTCAAAAGGGAATGGTCACGATAGGGGAAGCCAATCAAACCTTGGCTGAAGTGAGAAATGCCATCCACGATCTATCGGGCGAATCGAAACAACTATTGCAAGCTGCAAATGAAATCACCGACGATGTAAAAACTAAAATGAAAACGGTTGAACCATTATTGGATTCTGCACAGGATGTTGGTGAAGCGATACATTCAGTTACAGACTCTGTTAAAAAAGCCACTAACGGCTTCCGTACAGATTTTCCCCCTAAAAAAATCAATGCTATCAAACCCAAAAGCCAATTTAGATAAAAAGAAAATATAAAAAAAATGAAAGACACTACCGGGAATTGGAGTGTCTTTTTTGATGATATGTATAATAGGCGTGATATGGATATCGCCCGTGGTTTAAATATATAAGACCCATTTCTCTCATACAGATCACTTAACACCCTGTATGAGAATATGGAACAAACTTAATTTTGTATGGGTTTTAGGACAAGCACTTATTTATCTGTCTTGTCACTTGAAGCATGACCGGATGCTTTTGAGTCATTGGAATGTTTGACGCCTTTACTTACATATGGTTTGGCGCTTTTTTTCTTATTGGCACTTGTTTTCCAACGATTCCAGCCCTTCTTGCCCGTTCCTGTGCCGGTACCTTTACCCGTTCCGCTCTTAGCCTTAGCTTTACTCATGAAATCACTCCATTACTATTGTATGGTTAGTTTAAACCATTTTACTTGATTATTACCCAAGTATGTTGAAATATACAGTAACGAAGGTGATATGTACAGGGAAAGGCTCAATTTTTTTAATCTAAATCTTTATATAGCAATAACAGCAAGCGATTTTGCTTTAGTTTTTGCCTCACTTTATCGATATCGATCTTGATTTCGTCAGTAAGATGCTTATGCCGATTTTTTTGCAAATGGTCAAGTAGTGCATGAAAGTTAATAATACAGCACCTGTATTCATTCCTAGAATGATTCCTCCCATATTAAGAGAAGCCTGAGACCCTAGGATATACATCATTAAAAAGGCAACAATATGGGACCATACGGTATGGATGAAAGCATCCTTCACTAAACCAAGGCCGATGAGATAGGCTTGCATGGGAATGACAAAAAAATGAAAAAGGAAATAAGGACATAATAATTTTAAATAGTATGCAGCAGATGTTGAAGAAAAAAAGAGGGAGGTCAAAGGTTCCGCAAAGAAATATATGAAGATTACAGCCGGAACTCCATACAGTACGGTGAAAGACATCGACTTTTGCAATAAAACCCTCAATTTTTCTTTATCCTGCCTCTTGTAAGCATTCGAAACATTCGGAATGAGCATGATCATTAAGGAATGTGCGATAAAGGCTGGGAAGAAGCCGATCGTCATCGCTACTCCAGTGAGCATCCCAAAATGCTCTGTAGCCACTACCGCACCGAATCCTGCCGAGAGAAGGGCAGTGTGGATCAAAAAAGGTTGGATCGCATTTGTTATCGCATGAAAGATCCTTAGCCCCATGGTGGGCAGCGAAACCGCCAATAACTTTTGCCGGGCATGTTTACCGGTTGTCCGTGAGTTTGTACCGCGCCTCATGATTCGCATTTGAAGAATCAAAAGGTTGATCAAGTATAGAAAAACGAGGAACTCACTGCCAATCAAAACAAAAAAGGCCATCAACAATGACTTTTCCTGGTTAAAATGAAATAAGTTAAAGATGAGGAAAAGCAAGCCGAATTGAATGATATCCTTCAAAAAGTTGGAAAAGGCAATCTTCCCCATTTGCTGGACTCCCATGAAATAGCCTCTTGCAATCGACGAAAAGGCAACTATTGGGATCAATGTGATGAGCAGCCATTTAATATAGGGATGGTATTTGTCCATTATGGATGAGAAGGAAAGTATGAAAGGCATGACTACACACATTACCAATACGACGACTGCAGCCATTTTAAGTGCATGAATGATAAGATTATAATGCATTGCCTGTTTATTTTCCGCAACGAATTTTGAAATGGAAATATGTAATTCAAGGCTGGCGATCACATATATCAAAAAGAAAATTGGCAATATGGACATATAAAGCCCCATGCCCTCTTCGTGTAATTCCCTGGCTAGGAGCATGTTCACTAAAAATTCGATACATTCACCAAAAAACGCTGCGACAATCAAAATGAGCGTTCCTTTATAAAAAGACTTCATGTTGGTCCACTCCTAACAAGGTGTTTGTATAAAGATATGAGACATGCCATGGAATATTCATGAGGAACTGCATATCCCGGCGAAACAAAATGCGGTTATGCCTGGGGCAATCCTTATTAATCGCTGTTGAAAGATAAAAAATTAAATCAGGGTAAAGGTGGGAAATTGAATGAAATCGATTGGTTACATTCATTTCTAATGGGGAAATCCTTACACATACAATCTTCATCAAAAGGCTTCATACGGGTGATATTCCAAACAAGGGCAAGTTTTTATGCATTTTCCTTTTCAAAAGTATCAGATGAATCATGAATATAAGAATGGGACATGAATTTCGCTTTGAAATTCATGCTTTATTTTGCTATCCTTTAGCAGAGGGGATGATCAATATGAAATTCACATCTATTAGTCAATCAAATATAGATGAATTGTGCATTGCGTTTGAAAGTTGTCTTACGAAACATGACATTACATTTAAATATGTAGATATGAAGGAAGATAACGGAATCATATCGTTTATTTTTTGTGATGACCCGGAAAATGCGAGATCGGTCGACATGGAAAGTGAACGCTTCATTGGATTGGATACCGATTACATAGCCAAGGAAATTTTAGAGCCAATACTGCCTAGATTAAAGGAATTTGCACAATATAAAATCATCGATTAAGATGATTTTTTTGTTTTGATATTTGTTTTTATTGTCTGAATGGATCTGAAAATTTAACTTCCTATTATATGCGTAATATTACAGGGTATAGTTTGAGGAACTAAAAAGTTGGAAGGGAAAAGGAAGAATCCTTACAGCGGTTTACCATTTGCTAGCTATTGCAGGAAATGGTGATTAAATAAAAGAAATACCCTGGGTGTGAAAACATCCAGGGTATTTCTTCTTTGAAAATCAATCTTAATGGATTGTAAAGATCGCTTTTCACCACTTACTCTACTCCGCGGAATTCTGGATCAAATGACCATTTTTTTACCGGCATTTAATTCAACTTCCTGCTTGGGAGTTTCTATTTTCTTGATTTTCTTCACTCTAAAGTGATAAACCGCATAACATCCAAGGAAGAATGCTCCCCCGCAATAAAGGGCCATTCGCTGCTCAGGAACAAATGCTAAACTGATCATGACGATGCAGTTTGTTATTAATGCAAGTATGGGGATGAATGGGTATAGCGGAACTTTAAATTTCAGATCTTCTATCTTTCCGCCTTGGCGGGTATAGGATCTTCTAAAAGCAAGAAGACTAGCCGATATGGCAATCCAGCCAATTTGTGCACCTAACCCTGCAAGGGAGAGAAGAAAGACAAATATTGTGTCTGCAGCTACTACACTTGAAAGTAAAGACAAACCGGCAATCGCCAGGGTGATGAGCAGGGCATTGAGCGGAATCCCTCTCTTATTCACCAAACCGAGCTTCGGACTGGCCATACCTTCCCTTGAAAGCGAGTAGAGCATACGTGTCGCAGCATAAAGACCGGAGTTCGCCACTGACAATAGTGCTGTAAGAATGATGAAGTTCATGATGTCAGCTGCATACGGAACTCCGATACTATCAAGTACAACAACGAATGGACTTTCTGAGATACCGGCTTTTTCCCTTGGGATCATCGCCGAAAGTACAGTGACAGAAAGAATAAAGAAGAAAAGGGTTCTCCAAACGGTTTGTTTGATGGATTTTGGTATCACCTTTTCCGGGTTTTCACTTTCTCCAGCTGCTATCCCGATTAATTCAGTGCCCTGGAAGGAAAAGTTCACTGTAATCATTGTGATTAGCAGGGCCGATATCCCATTGGGGAAAAGACCCTCAGCGAAAAAGTTGGAGAAAAATGGAGCTTCTTGTCCACCTTTCATATCAATCATACCAAACATAGCAGCACCGCCAACGATGATGAAAAGAATGATGGCCAATACTTTTATGCTAGAAAAAACAAACTCCGATTCTCCAAATGCCTTTGCTGATAAGGCGTTTAGTGAAAAGATGAGAAAAGCAAAGATTGCACACCACATCCATACGGGTGATTCAGGAAACCATCTTTGCATTAGCTGTCCTGCTGCCAAAAACTCCAAGGCAACTGTAACGGCCCAACCTAACCAGTATAGCCATCCAATGGCAAACCCGGTTCCAGGACCGATGAACTTAGTCGCATATGTCTGAAACGAACCGGAAACAGGCATGGCAACGGATAGTTCACCTAGGCAAAGCATCGTTAAATACATGATGAAGCCGCCGACTATGTAAGAGAGGATAGCACCGAATGCTCCTGCTTCATGAATGGTATAGCCTGAACCGATGAAAAAGCCCGTACCAATACATCCCCCTATTGAAATCATAAATAAATGTCTTGCTTTCATGCTCCGTTTTAATTCATTTGGTTGATTTTCTGCTGTTTTCATTGAAAAACTCCTTTACCTGATGGGTGCAAACGGTTTCATTTATGTTGGGACGTTATTAAGGAATTTGTGTTTTCACAAGTCTAATAGCTTTGATTCTGATTCTTAGATGATGTCGAATTCCTTCCGAAAAGAGATTACTTCTGCATTTAAGAAGCATGAGTCAATGAACATAGGTGCCTATGCAGAATTAATTTCGAAAGCGCCGCTTAATAAAGAAAGAGAAGCCAAGCGTCAGGAAACTAGGGATGTAAATTGATTCATGTCGATCATCCGCCAATGGGAAGAAGCACATAAAAGAAGTATGGGCTTTTCCCTATGGAGCATCACTTTAACGAACTCTCTATATTTCTATCAAAAGAATAGAGTCCGATTATTTAACATGAGCCAATAAATCAGGAGTGATATGATCTTCCGCTCCATATAGTAATTTTTCCCCAAGCAATGAGCCCATTAATGCAACAGCAACTTCAGCCGTTTTATTATGCTCGTCCAATATTGGGTTTATCTCAACAAACTCTGCTGATGTAATGATATTAGCTTCAGCTAGCATTTCCATGGCAAGATGGCTTTCGCGGTAACTAATACCTCCCATTACAGGCGTTCCGACCCCTGGTGCATCATCTGGATCAAGACCATCAAGATCAAGAGATAAATGGACAAGGTCCGTACGTTCTTTCAGGTAGGCAATCGATTCTTCCATCACTTTTGTCATACCCATTCTATCAATCTCATGCATAGTATAGACTCTAATTCCTTTTTCCCTGATTAACTCTTTTTCACCTTGGTCTAAAGAACGGGCACCAATGATGACAATATTCTCTGGTTTGACTTTTGGAGAGTATCCGCCAATATTAGTCAGTGCAGGGTGGCCAAGGCCCAAACTTACTGCTAGGGACATACCATGTATGTTTCCAGATGGGGATGTTTCGGCAGTATTTAAATCTCCATGTGCATCATACCATATTACCCCTAAGTTTTCAGAATGCTTCGCTAAACCGGCTAATGTCCCGATAGCGATGCTGTGATCTCCCCCTAAAACTAAAGGAAAACGATTTGCTTGGATGACTTCATTCACTTTTTGACTCAATTTTTCATTACCTTCTGCTACATCCTGCAGATTCTTTAAATTTGTGTCGCTATCACTTTGTGCCCTTTCCTGTATTTCTACTTTAATATCACCTTCATCACGAACAGTATAGCCAATGTTTTCAAGTCTTTCACTTAACCCTGCATATCTAATGGCACTAGGCCCCATATCTACTCCTCTTCTAGTTTGACCAAGATCCATTGGCACACCAATAATTGAAATTTCCTTCTTCATGTGTAATTCCTCCTTCGATTTTTCTTCCCTAGTATAAGGGTAAAAGGAGTGATGACTCAACTCGACATTTTTTTGAATATTTATACGATTGAGAAAAGGGTGAAAGTCTTGGGTTAAAATTCCTATTACTGATTATTTATGAACATAATATATTACCTTATGGGGTATTGAGTACAATGGATGAATCCTTGTAAAAACTGCAATTGTTGAGATTTTTATCCCAGGAATGGAAGTGATAGCGCTACCAACCAGTATCCTTCGCTAAGGATGATTCAGAAGGTATTGATTATATTTTACTAGATACATTTATTCAGGAAATGGGGCAGTTTCACCTATAATGCATGGAAGGATTTTTCATTTTTATATGGAATATATAAAAAAAAACTAAAAAAAACTAAAAAAATTTTAGTTGCATTTAGAATATCATGACTTTTTTTCATCTAACACACTGAGTACTTTGTATTTAGACGCAGTTACTAGGAGGTATTCAAGTTGAATTGCAATGATAGACAGAGTGGAAAAATGGAACCGAACCAAAAGAATGAGAGCCTTAAGTATATATCGAACCGCTGGTCAAGCCAAATTAATAATTTTTTGGTTCTTTGCATATATGAGCAAAACAATCAATATCATGATTTCAATAATAAATTCAAAACACACAAATTAAAAAATTCGAAGGGGTTTCTAACCTTTAAAGATGGATTGAACAATAAAAGTTTTGTTATTTGGGAACAAGCATATAAAGAGAATGAAGAGCTATTTTCCAAGCTGAGGTTAACGGCGAGAAACGAAACATTGTCACATATTTCCCAACATGTCGTATTCTATCTATTAAGTGAATATGAAAGGGTTTCTACAAAAAATCATGCTGTTTTAAAAGATAAACAATTAATGGAAGATTCAATTTACCAAATCTAATGTGGAATCTGAACGGAATGGCTTAACGATGGGGGAAGCAAAGAAGACAGCAATGTTTTGGATTTTCGTGCTCGGAATCGTTTGTTTTGCATTAGTCGCTGGCGGGGTGCAAATGCATATCCCGGCATACTTGATCGATATAGGGCATCCAGCCATCTTTGCTGGCACCATTTTTGGATCTTTGGCAAATACGGTTGGGAAATTGATTTTAGGAGCTGTTTTGGATAAGTACGGTACGGCAGGCGGCGCCATTTATGTAGGCGCTTGCATGACGATTGCTATGGCAGCGCTATTATTAGCTAAGACACAGGCATTCGCATTCTTATTCGCCATCGCCTTTGGCTTTAGCATTGTGATATCCACTCTAGGGCCTCCCTTCATGACAAATGATATCTTTGGAAAAAAGGACTTCGGCTCCATCTTTGGCATAGTGCAAGTTTTTTTGTGGCGGCAGGCTCATTGGGTGTGATCGTTTCGGGTGTAATCTATGATTTGACAGAAAGCTATCGTGCAGCCTGGATCTTCTTCCTTTGTTTATTCATCTTCAGCATGGTTTGTGTACTAGCGGCAAATAGCATGAAAAAAAAGACGATCAGAAGAATTAAAAATATTTCCGACCAAAAAATTGGATAGTTTGCCAGAGATAAAAGTCAAATGGAAGGGTGTATTTTCCGTAAACAAAAAAGGTAAAGAGCAGCAGGCTAGATTGCTGCTCTTTACCTTACCGTTAAAATTTTTCACTCCATTCCTCATCTTCAAGTGGCACACCATTGGTACTGATATATTCTACAATCATATTTCCATGTTTAAGAACTCTATCTTTTTTTAGGGCATTGATAACTGCGGTAAAGCGGTCTTCATCTGCGTCCTGTTTCTTACGTGAAAGTGTAATCCGTATGGTTGGGGAAACATCGTACTCTTTATAGCTGGCCGGTTTATTCGGATCAATCTTCAATTCTTTCCCGACACCCTCATCAAACACCAAGAGTAATTGATTATAATCGCCTATTTCTTCTTGAATCTCCTCCCAATCTTCATTCTCTGTAATATCTCCCAGTTCCTTGGATATCAACACGTCACCCAGTTCTTTTTCAACATAAGGCCTGATTTCTTTTTCTGCATCATCTTGCCATTTATCAGATAGGAATGTATCCTCCATTTCCCCTGTTTCATCATTAAAGAAAACGAGAAATTGAGTCCCATATTTTTCATGTTTCACTTTAGCTGAGTATTCAAAATAGCCCCAGTTTCCCATATTATCGTATAAGACATCATATATTTCGGTTTCTTCATCAAAAGTTTTCTCTAAATATCGTTCAGCTGGATCCCGGACTTTCTTTTCTTCATCAGGATCTGCTTTCATACTCTGTGTAAATGAAAACATAAGGATCATCACACCTGCCAAGATGATTAAAAAAACACCTAGCATAGTCAGTAAAACCTTTTTAGTTTTGCTCAAGGAACACCCTCCTGTTATCTCTGCTACTTCTCAATAATTCCCATATTAATCTAACATTTTAAACGCTTATTTTACTATGCGAAATCTAAATTACCTGACCTCCAAAATATCGGGGTACTTTGTTACAATAAATAAATGGTTAGTACCTAAAGGGAGAGATCAACTTGGAAACCTATCAAAGAAAAATGAATCATAATCGGGATGAATACAGAAAGTTGCGGTGGAAACAGCATCGTCTACAAGTTAAAGGGTTATTCGAAGCTGTTTTTTCGAAAAAAGCGTTCGTTGATAAAGTGGCTATCATTGGTGCAGGCAATTGCGATGATTTGGATTTAGAGTATCTGGCAACTAAATGCAACTCCATATATTTATTTGATATTGATATGGAAAGTATGGAAAAGGGTACGGCGAATTTGCCTGAACGGACTCGGAAGAAAATTCAACTTGTTGCAATCGATGTAACAGGCCTCGATAAAGTGGATTTTGATCACCACCTATCTTCCATGCTGAATCGTGGTGAAACGGCAAAGGGAATTATTCAATATCTAAAGGATACCGAGAATCGGTTAGGTCAGCTTTCTGAAAGGGTTTTTGCTAATTATTATAATGATTTTGATATCGTGGCAACTTCCGCCATTTATACCCAACTATTTTATAATTGGGCCAAGGAACTGCTTTCTGATCATGCAAACCACTATCAGAATGGAGACGCAGAAGAGCTGAAAAATGGAATTTTAGATCTAAGGGATGAAATCGTTCGTACAATGAATCACTCTATATCTAAATGTGCCAAGCAAAATGGATTCAGTATTACATGGTCTGATATCTTAAAAATCGAACCTGAGTATATGGATACCATTAATGAAGGGCTGAATGCCATCTTTGCATTGGCCTCGAACGTGGGATATGGGGCAGCATTGATAGGGGTAAAAACGTTTATTGAAAAAGTGGATAAAAGCGAACTAAGCCTTCGATATTGGACATGGGATTTTAATGCAAACAAACAGTATTTGACCATTGGCATTATCGGGAGATTGAATGGGTTGTAAATTGAAAAATGGAGGGATAGATAAGCATATCAGCAGCTATCTATCCTTTTTTTTGAATGGTTATAGTCCCCTTATCCTTTAGGCGTGATAAAAAGGGGGCTGGGCCAGCAAACCATTGGAAATAAGACATAATTATATAAAAGGTATAAAAAAACGATGAAATTTTTGACTATTTGTCTAATGATTTCACTAACTGGTGTGGATATAATGAATCTGTCAAAAACAGAAAATTCCGATAAGTGAGAGTGGAAGGCAGTAAATGATGTGAACTGGAATGAGTATGACCAATAAGGAAGGGGTGTGTTGTTTGAAAGCAGATATTGTATTCATAAACGGCGAGGTCATAACCGTAAATCAAAAAAATGAAGTAGCAGAAGCCCTCGCTATTAAAGGTAATCGTATCTCGGCAGTCGGAACGAATCAGGAAATCAAGGTATTTATAGGTGATGAAACAAATGTGATTGATTTGCAGGGAAAGTCATTACTACCTGGATTTATAGATTCTCATATTCATCTAATATTGTACGGTGTCAATCAATTGGCAGTAAGTTGTAAAGCTGAACATATCAAATCTGTAGAAGATTTGTTAATCGATCTGAAGGAGAAAGCTTTGACTATCCCTAAAGGTGAATGGATTCGTGCCTGGGGCTTCAATGAGACTGCTGTGAAAGAAAAACGTTATCCTACAATAGCGGAATTGGATGCTATTTCAACAGACCATCCCATTATCGTAACCCGTACATGCAGCCATATTAGTGTGGTGAATAGCAGGGCCTTAGAGATTGCCGGAATAGACGAGAACTCAGAGAATCCAACTGGAGGGATCATTGAAAAGGATAGGGAGGGGAGAATTACAGGCAAACTCATTGAAACGGCAAATATGATAATGGCCGACAGGGCAAGTTACTCTGAGAGTGAACTGTTGAAAGCAGTGAAAATAGCATCTGAGCATTTCATCGCAGCAGGCATAACAAGCATTCATGAAGCAGGTGCTCATGGTCCTGAAAGTTTCCGTTTAATGCAGCAGGCCATAAAAAATAAGGATATTCGTGTCCGTATCTATGCGATGGTCGGTTCATTGAATAATTCTCATGAATTTGTAAATAAAATGGTGGATTCAGGAGTCATAACCGGAACTGGGGACGAAAGATTCAAAATCGGACCAGCCAAATTGTTTACGGATGGCAGCAGTACCGGTCCGACGATTGCTACCCGTGAGCCCTATTCGAGTGATCCAGGTTATTCTGGAATTCTTTATTATAAAGAAGAGGAAATCTATCAAGTATTAGGTCAGGCACATAAAAAAGGCTATCAGATTACAGTCCATGCCCAAGGGGACAAAGCGATAGAGATGTATTTAAATTGCGTGGAAAAGGCTTTGAATGAATCACCAAGAAAAGATCATAGACATAGGATCGAGCATGCCGGAATATCTTCTCCAGATTTACAAATGAGGATGAAAGAACTTGGAATCATCCCAATCCCCAACCCCCCATTTCCTTATGAATTCGGTGATATATATATTGAACATTACGGCAGTAGGGTCAACCACATGTACGCCGCCCGTGATTTTATTGATAATGGGATCTTGGCCGCAGGCGGTTCCGATGCTCCCGTTACTGATCACGACCCTTTATTAGGCATACACGTTGCTGTTAATAGAACAAGCAGGTCAGGTACGAAAATAGGTACGGTTCAATCTATTAGCGTTTTGGAAGCCATTAAACTATACACATGGAATGGCGCGTTTGCGAGTTTCGATGAAGATGTCAAAGGCAGCCTGGAGGCAGGTAAGCTGGCCGATCTAGTAGTATTGAATGATAGTATATTGAAAGTGGATTCACAAAATATCAAGGATTTGAAAGTTGAATCAACGATTCTGAATGGGGAGATTCTTTATCATAGGGAAACATTGGTAGAAATATAATCTAGCGTAACTACTCTAAAACAACAAGACCTTCACTTTCATTTTTTTGGCTTAAGCGAACGTAAGTGGGAATTAGCAAGTTATTAAAAAAAGGGGGATATTCGCTATGAGAAAGCAAAAATTATTAATTAATGGTGAGAGGCTGAGTCGTACGCTAGAGAAATTTGCTGATTTTGGACGAACAGAAAACAACGGAGTCACACGGCTATCCCTTTCTGAAGAAGATCGATTAGTCCGTGATTATTTTTGCGCTTGTTGTCAAGAATTGGGTATGACCATTAAGGTTGATGATATGGGGAATATTTACGCTACTTTGGCGGGACTTGAAAACAAACCGCCTATTGTAATGGGATCACATATGGATACCGTAAAAAAGGGCGGACGGTTTGATGGTATCTTGGGTGTAGCAGCAGGCTTGGAAGTCGTGCGGACTCTGGTGGAAAATAATATCCAACCTAAAATTCCGGTAATGATCGTCAATTTTACGAACGAAGAGGGAGCCAGGTTCGAACCTTCCATGATGTCTTCTGGAGTTCTTTCAGGGAAATTCGAAAAATCCATCATGCTGCAAAAGACTGATAGCGAAGGAACGACTTTCGAAAGTGCTTTGAATGCCATTGGATATGCAGGGGATAAAGAGTCTCGTTTAAAAGAAGCGACTGCATTTCTAGAGTTGCATATTGAACAAGGGCCCATCCTTGAACGTGAATCACTAACGATCGGTGTCGTAGAATGTGTCCTTGGTATGGTGTGCTATGAGATAGAAGTTACAGGCGAATCCGATCATGCAGGAACCACTCCGATGAATATGAGAAAAGATGCTTTCTTCACTGCGAATAGCTTGATTATGGAGGCTCGTCAAAAGCTAGGCATGCTTGATGACGATTTGGTTTTTACGATGGGAAGGGTAAATGTGTTTCCTAATATCCATACGGTGATCCCCAATAAAGTGGTTTTTTCGCTAGAAGCGAGACATAAGGATTCCAAAGTCATCGAAAAGGTGGAGAAAGTCATTGAAAGCCTTAAAACTACAGGTACGGAAAGCGGCTGCGACATCCAAGTGAAAAAATTGTGGGACAGGGATACTGTTTGGTTCGACAAATCCATTTGCAATTTGCTAGAGAGATCGAGCAATTCATTAGGCCTACCTTATAAAAGAATGGTAAGCGGTGCAGGACATGATGCACAGTTTATAGCTAGTTATATACCTACTGCCATGGTTTTCGTCCCAAGCATCAACGGTAAAAGCCATTGTGAAGAGGAACTTACTACTTGGGAAGATTGTGAAAAAGGCGTCAATGTAATATTGGAAACGGTCCTTGCCATCCAGTCATCTTAAGACGTTTGGTTGAATGCAGCTAATGACATTAACAAAAGGATGCTATCAAACCATCAGTTCAGTTTGAAAGTCGGCTTGACTGATGGTGATGCATCCATGTTAGGAACCTAATTTGGGGAGGGTATAATTTTGGATGCTATTAAGCTATTGCTTTTTGTTCCATTTATAGGGTTTTTAGTTTTTTTGCCCTATGCAAATAAAATAGAACCGTACATATTGGGGATGCCTTTTTTGTTATTTTGGGTTGCATTTTGGATGGTGATGGCATCGATTATCTTAATGATTGTCTATAAGTTCGATCCTGATAATAAAGGGAGTGATTCTGAATGAATATCTCATTACTCATCATTTCCATCTTCTTGGTTCTAGCACTTTATTTAGGGATAAAAGCAAGAAATGGGAAGGATATGGACATGGAGCAATTTGCCGTAGGGGGCAGGGGCTTCGGTACATTCTTCATATTTCTGCTGATAGCAGGTGAAATTTATACGACGTTTACATTTCTGGGCGGAAGTGGGTGGGCTTATTCGAAAGGTGCCGCTGCTTATTATGTTCCCGCCTATATATTCTTAGCCTACGTCCTATCATATTGGCTCGTTCCTAAAATATGGAGATATTCAAAACGTCATTCCATTATCTCTCAGCCAGAGTATTTTGCGTCTAAATATAAAAGCAGGTCAATGGGAATGATCGTTGCTGTATTGGGAAGCTTAGCCCTCGTGCCGTACATAGTCATACAGCTCAAAGGATTAGGTATCATTGTTTCCGAAGCATCTTACGGAGCAATTTCACCAGTTGCTGCAAGTGTCATCGGTGCTGTAGTTGTAACTACCTATGTAATGATTTCAGGCATTCATGGTTCAGCATGGACAGCCATACTGAAAGATTTCATGATTTTGGTGGTCGTTATCTTTTTAGGGATTTACATTCCATTTCATTATTTCGGAGGCATACAGCCAATGTTCGAGACCGTGCAGGCTGCTAAACCGGAAATGTTGGTTTTGGCAGATCAGGGATTGAGTCAGTCCTGGTTTGTGTCCACCGTTTTGCTCAATGCATTAGGATTTTATTTGCTGCCACAAACATTCATGGTCGTTTTATCGTCCAATGGAGAAAGGACCCTTCGCAAAAATGCGATTGCTTTACCGTTATACACATTGTTATTGCTTTTCGTTTTTTTCATTGGATTTACAGCCATCATGGAAATCCCGGGTTTGCAAGGAGCTGATGGGGATCTCTCACTTTTAAGGCTGGCGATCCAAACATTCGATCCATGGGTGATAGGGGTTATCGGAGCTGCAGGTTTATTGACGGCGCTTGTACCGGCTTCAGTCATGCTAATGGCTGCATCGGTAGGTCTGACAAATAGCTTTTATAAAGTTCTGGTTCCTGCTGCAACTGAAGCACATCAATTGATTGTCTCAAGGATCATTATTATTGGTATCTCAATCATTGCCTTAATTGTAACGGTAACGGGCGGCGAGGCTTTGGCCATCTTGAATATCATGTCATACAGTTTAATTACACAACTGGCACCTTCCTTGTTTTGCAGTTTGCCAAAAACCAATATAATCAATAAGTATGGTGCAATGGCAGGAATATTGGCAGGCGTCATGATTGTTTTATATGCGACAATTGCAGATGTGAAGGTTGCTACATTCCTGCCGGATACCCCACATATAATTAATGATATCAGTACAGGCGTCATAGCCTTGTTGATTAATATATTAGTAACATTCATTGTAAGTGCACTGACTAAACATATCTCTATGCAACAGACCGAAATAAATGATCTGGATAAGATATCCTGATTTCTTTTAAACAAGACTAATGGAAGTTCTGACTCGAAGAACGGATAAAGCACTGATTTGGGAGGGCTTTTGTGAAAATTAAAATAACGGCTTGTCAATTTCGTGTAGAAAAAGTGTCAACTTTCAATGAATTTCAGGAACAAGTAGAAGACTTGATCACCCAAGTTCCTGAAGACTCGGATTATATCATTTTTCCTGAACTGTTAACCATCGGTTTATCAGCGGCCTTTGGAGAACAGGATGCTTTGTCCGTTACCAGGATTGATGAATATACCAATCAATACAAAGATCTTTTCAAGTCACTTTCAAGAAAAAGAAAGCAGGTCATCATTGCCGGCACGCATCTGGAACGACGCGGAAAGGAATACTTCAATATTGCATACATTTTTGATAAAGACGGATCAGTCGTTGAGCATAAAAAAACTCATATCTTTCCTGCTGAAGCGAATTGGCATACTTCTGAAGGGAGTGATCTTGAAGTTTATTCAATAGGTCCGGTTAAGATAGGAATAGCGGTATGTTATGAAGCGGAGATACCAGAAATTTCAAGGATATTATCAGTGAATGGGGCCGACATCATTTTTTGTCCATCATACACATTTACAGAGGCTGGTTTTTGGCGAGTTCGCCATTGCGCTCATGCGCGTGCAATCGAGAATCAGGTATATTTTGTTCATTGCCCCACTGTTGGTGAACCAGGGTCACCCCTGCCGAACGGGTATGGCCGTGCCAGTATTCTTAGCCCCTGTGACAGCGCTTGGCCAGCAAATGGAATAATAGCCGAGGCGATAATGAATGAACATACGATCATAACCGGTACAGTCGATATGGACGAGCTTTATGAGAATCGAAAAAGTGGTGCAGCAACCACTTTCAAGGATCGAAATCGCCGAAAAGAGTTGTATGCGAAATATAAGCCGTATGAAGGGCTGAAATGATCTGTTGGGATGAACGGCCGAATAAAGTGCGGGGTAAGTCAAAAAATGCCCCCTGAACCCTGTTTTATTAACAATGCCTAGTATCTTTCGTGATTTTTCCCGTTAGATGATCGAATTAGTTATAGAACTTATCTATTCTATTGCGCAGGAATCGGTAATTGACTTAATATACGAAATATATTGTCAAATGCTGGCTATGTATATTAGAATATATGTAACCATTTCATATTGTAGATAGTCACCCTATTTATACCTGTTATGATGTCTGTAATGGCAGGAGGCACAATAAGTATGTTTCAGCAGAATACAGTATATATAGTTGGCGAATCGAAGGCGGCGTCCAATAATCCAATTACACAGCAATTCAACTGCTTTTTTATCGGATTCGTCATTGATCGTGATACGCATGAAATAGTGGATGCGGAATGCTCGACCACGATATCGATTACATCACGCTTCATTCATTCCATGTTAGTTGGTAAATCCATTCTTAGGCCTGATGAAATGGAGAAAGAAATTGAGAAACGGTACTTTGGTTCATCCCAGAAAGCACTGACCGTCGCTCTTAGAAATGCCAGCATTAAATATCAGCAACTTTATAAGTTATAGCTGCTTCATTTGTCAGTCGCAATTGAAATCCAGCTGTTAAAGAGTGTATACGCGCTCTTTGGCAGCTGGATTTTTTTTATGTAGGGCCATGAAAGACTTCATTGGCGTGTTTGAATAGATTTCATTATCATGAAATCCCCTAAATATAAGGAGGTATGGAATATGATTCAAGATGGTGTGATGTTTGTCTGTTTTTTATTGGCATTTACTGCCGTGATTGCCGTAGCGGAAAAAAAGATCGGAGGAAAGTTCTTCAAGTATGTTCCTGGTATTGTCCTTATTTATATTGGAGCGGCTCTGATGAAAACATTAGGGGTCTTTTCAGATAGTGAGTCAGTCGAAAGTGCGTATAGCACCATACGAGGACTTCTGTTGCCTGCCATGTTGATGCTGATGCTTTTGCAATGCGATATGCGGAAAATAATCAGACTTGGACCAAAAATGCTGTTAACTTTTTTTGCAGCTTCATTCAGCATCATTGCAGGGTTCACTTTTACATACGTCTTAATGAATGGCTTCTATGCGGAAGGAACTTGGAAGGCATTCTCGGCATTAAGCGCAAGCTGGACAGGGGGCTCTGCCAATATGGTGATATTGCAAGGCATACTCGATGTGCCGGAAAATATTTTTGGCTATGCGTTAATCATGGATACAGTTAATTATTCCATTTGGGTCATGTTCTTGTTTTGGCTGGTGCCTCTTGCTGGAAAATTCAATATTTGGACTAAAGCGGATACATCTTACATTGATCAAATGACTTCCGAGCTTGAAGCGGGTGAAACCGCCAAGACGGAATTTGGATTTGTGGAGTTGATCGGATTCTTGGCGCTGGCTTTAATTATTTCAGCAGGGGCAACAAAAATTGGTGAAAGACTGCCTGTTCTGGGTGCCGCAGTGAATGGTACCACTTGGACGATCATCATCGCTTCGACCGTAGGTTTAATTCTGGCTGTCACGAAGGTTGGACGTATTGCCGGTTCCATGGAAATTTCCAAAGTCATGCTTTATATAGTCATTGGTTTAATTGCTTCCCATGCCGATTTTTCACAGCTGTTTCAAGCACCTGTGTATATTTTATCCGGATTTATGATTCTATTCTTTCATGGATTGATCATGGTCATTTTGGCCAAGATCTTTAAGTTGGATCTATTTACAATGGGAGTTGCCTCATTGGCCAATATAGGAGGTGTGGCATCAGCCCCTATATTGGCAGGTTCTTTCAACCGGGCGCTAATACCGGTCGGGATATTGATGGCTGTACTTGGCAGTCTTCTGGGCACCTATTTTGGAATTCTTACATCATATATACTCTCAAGCTTTTAAGGAAGGGTTGTTAATATGAAGATTGAAAGATTACAAGTATCAGTGGAAAACTTGCCACTTGTCAAGCCATTCAAGACTGCATTACGTACAGCAATGGAAATTGAAAATATCATGGTTTCAGTAAAGTTGGAGGATGGAACGGAAGGTTTGGGGGCCGCAGCCCCTACGGTTGCCATCACAGGTGACTCTACAAAAGGAATCATGACGGTCATTGAAGAAGTGATCACACCACATCTAATTGGCCGTAACATCGAGAATATCAACGTATTGTCTCAGCTGATCCAACGATCCTGTGTAGGTAACACAAGTGCAAAAGCTGCTGTTGAAATCGCTTTGTACGACGCAGTCAGTAAACGATGGCAGCTCCCTTTATATCAATATCTTGGCGGTAAATCGAATGTCCTTAAAAATGATATGACAATCAGCGTTGGTGAACCCGAAGAAATGGCAATGGCGGCATTGTCCCTCATTGATGGCGGTTTTTCTACGATGAAGATAAAACTGGGGAAAGATTGGAAGAGTGATGTGGAGCGGGTTGCCTGCATTCGTGCTGCTGTTGGCGACCAGGTTATGATCAGGATTGATGCAAATCAAGGGTGGACAACAAAACAAGCGATTTCCATCATTCATGAACTTGAGGAAAGAAAGCTGAATGTTGATTTAGTGGAACAGCCCGTCAAAGCCCATGATATCGAAGGGTTGAAAGAAATAAAGAGGTCTGTCCAAGTGCCGATCATGGCCGATGAAAGTTTGTTTTCCCCTCGTGACGCCATGAAACTCCTGAATGAACATGCTGTTGATCTCCTCAATATTAAATTAATGAAAACAGGCGGAATTAGACGTGCACTCCAAATTGCCGATATGGCAGAAGCAGCCGGGGTGGAATGCATGATCGGGAGTATGATGGAATCATCCGTGAGTGTAGCGGCCGCGGCTCATCTGGCAACCGCCCATCCAAATATAACGAAGATTGATTTAGATGCCCCATTATGGATTAAGAATGAGCCATTTGAAGGCATTCAATTTATGAAAGATCAACTTCTAATTTCCGATAAACCTGGACTGGGAGTCAAGAGGAAATCCTCTTTTACTCAATAAAAACAAATTCGAAAGGGTGATTATTTTGAAAAGGTTAACCGTTTTTGTGCTATCTTTATTTGCTATTGGTATTTTAGTATTCAGTCCCAATGAAGCTAGTTCAAGAGAGAAGCAGAGAATTGCCTATGTTGATGTAAGCGTGGCCACTCTTTGGACTGAGCCGGGATTATTAAGGGAAATCGATGCACCCTCTGCATCGAATCCCGTTGATTTGAATGCTTGGATCGGCTCGATGAAATATGAAGACAAACTGTGGCTTGTAGGTAACCTGGAAACACAAGCGTTATATGGTTCAAAAGTGACGATTTTAGAAGAACGGGGTGAATGGGTGAAAGTAGCCGTTGCCAATCAACCGACGCCCCGTAATGATATTGGTTATCCAGGATGGATGCCAAAGGCACAATTAAAAGACGGAAGTTCTTTTGAGAAGCAATTTAAACGAGGATTTGCCCTTGTAAATGCCCCAAAGACTTGGCTTTATTCGGAGTCGAAACTTCGGTCCAAATTCATGGAAATCAGCTTCAATACCCGCCTCCCGTTATTACAGGTGAAAAAAGGTAAAGTGAAGGTGATGACACCGAGTAATGGAGCAAAATGGATAGAAAAGCAGGACGTGTCAGTCCATCAAAATGAAAATCAAATACCTGCTCCAACCGGAATGGACATCGTTGAATCAGGAAAAGAGTTTTTAGGACTTCCTTACCTATGGGCTGGAATGTCCGGTTTTGGATTTGACTGTTCTGGATTTACCTATACAATGTACCATGCTAATGGAATAACGATTCCAAGGGACTCTTCCATTCAGGCGCAACATGGCAAAAAGGTGGAACAAGAAAATCTTCAACCAGGTGATTTACTATTTTTTGCCTATGATAAAGGGAAAGGAAGGGTCCATCATGTCGGCATGTATATCGGTGACGGGAAAATGATCCATTCGCCTAACAGCTCAACACATGTAAGGATAGATGAAATAAAAACATCGGGATACGGAGAGGAATATGCCGGAGCAAGAAGATATATCGATTGATGCTTAAAAAGCTTAAGAGCACAATGCTCTTGAGCTTTTTTCATATTTTAACATGCTTTTCACATCATTCCAATCGGATGACAAAACGATGCCCTGACGGCTTTAGAATTAAGCATAAATCGGAACAATCGTTTTTCCAAATTAGTGGCATAGTAAAAATAGTTACATAAGTTTTTTTACTAGAATAGCAAACTAGAATCCTCTACTTCTATAGACAGTTTACTTATACCAGTAAGGAAAAATATGGTATAATTATTTACGGATATTTCTTAATATTATAAATGTGAGGGGCTGCCAAAATGATCACTTTTCCAAAACCTGATGTTGAGCAATTTTTACGAACTTTTTCCATTGCTGATTTTGCCGTAAGTCCAGATGAAAAACATCTGGTTTTCAGTACCAATTTGAGCGGCAAGTATAATTTATGGGGAATGGATTTGCCAAACTCCTTTCCTTATCCGCTTACATCCATTGATCAAAGCTGCCAAGCACTGATATATGATAAGAAGAGCCGGTTCATAATTGCTGGTTTCGATCAAGACGGTAATGAAAATACCCAGTTTTACGGGGTTCCCTTGAATGGCGGGACAATGAAGGAAATCGTCCATCATGAAAATACACGTAATTTCATGCCAAAATTATCGAATGACAGTAAAAAGCTCTATTACACGACATCCAGAGGAAATGCTTCCTTTCTAAATGCCTATTGTTTAGATTTAGAATCGGGACAGGAAAAGCTGGTATTGGAGGGGAAGGAT
Source organism: Peribacillus sp. NPDC096447 (assembly GCF_044762725.1). NCBI lineage: Bacteria > Bacillati > Bacillota > Bacilli > Caryophanales > Bacillaceae > Peribacillus > Peribacillus sp. NPDC096447. The sequence continues at coordinate 76,781 of NZ_JBIWEV010000003.1, read as the reverse complement.
GCAGCGACCTATTTATTTGGCTTCAGCCCTGATGAAGAAACTCTACTTTACTATAAACACTTTTCCAATACAAATACCCTTCTCTATGCAAAACAAGGGAACGAAGATATCCTGCTCACTCCGCCCACTGAGAAACAGCACACAGTGAATGATGGTGTTTTTGTTTCGGATTCGATGATATATTTATTGACTGATTATGATTCGGACTTTACCTATTTGGCTTCATACGATCTTGAAACAAACAAATTCTGTAAAGTTAAAGAATTGGAGAATGAAAGTTTTACTGCCATTAATTATAGTAAAGAGAATCAACTTTTATATATAACCAGTCAAAAGGGTGTAGAAGATCAATTATATGAATTCAATCTGCAAAATGAAAATTGGAGAAACATCCCCGTGCCATGCAGCGTCATTAATAAGCTTGAGGTTGCTGCATCAGGCACGCTTTACTTATTTGGCATGGGCGCAACAAAGCCTCATAATATCTATAAAAATACAGGTGATGAGTGGGTATCATTAACTAAATATACTGTTCCTGGCGTCGATTCTGATGCATTGGTTGAACCCGACATCATTACATACCCTTCCTTTGATGGCCTGGAGATCGAGTCGTTATTTTTTAGGGCAAAAAAGGAAAATGACAATGGTGAAGTCATTTTTTGGCCTCATGGAGGACCTCAAGCGGCAGAACGGAAGTCCTTCAGAGCTTCATTTCAATTTTTCCTGAATCACGGTTACAGTATTTTTGCGCCAAACTTCCGCGGTTCTACCGGTTATGGTTTGGAGTTCACGAAAATGGTAGAGGGAGATTGGGGAAATGGGCCTAGACTTGATAATGTAGCCGGCCTTGATTGGCTAATAGACCAAGGACATGCACAAAAAGGTAATATCCTATTGATGGGCGGAAGCTTCGGAGGGTATATGGCACTTCTGCTGCACGGACGACATGCAGGTTATTTTAAGGCGGTTGTCGATATTTTCGGTCCATCCAACCTCTTCTCATTTATCAAATCCGTTCCAGAAGATTGGAAACCAATCATGGATCAGTGGGTAGGAAATCCGGATAAAGATAAAGAAAAATTAATCGAGTATTCGCCTATCACCTATTTAGAATCGATGATAAAGCCAATGCTTGTCATTCAAGGAGCAAACGATCCCCGTGTCGTCAAAGAGGAATCAGATCAAATCGTTCAAGCCTTGCGGGATAAAGGAAGAGATGTCGATTATATGCTTTTAGAAGATGAGGGACATGGATTTTCCAAAAAAGAAAATGAAATTGCCGTCTACCAAAAAATACTTTCATTCTTAAAGCGATTCACAGCAGTAACAGAGAAGGTATAATCAAGCATCTAAATACTTCATTTATTTGAATTAGAAACCCTGCCACTCACGTTCAAAGTGATGAAGCAGGGTTTATCATGAACTGGATGTTTATTTTGTTCGGCGGCTTGGGGTGTAAGTAAATAGGGGATTTAAAATTCAGAATTCCCTGAACAAACTCTAGTCACCTAGTCATAAAGTGCTATATAATATACGGAAAAACTGTTTTTTTGTTAAACGGAGTTGATTCGCATTGCCACGGGAGTTATTGTTATACATACTCGCAGTCATAATAGCAGGTGCTTCAAGCTTGTTTCTGTGTTTATTTGCTCAGTTAAAGATCAAGGATGCACCTGGAGCAAAACCCTATATTCTCGTGACATTATTGTCTTCCATCTTTACTTTTTCCTATGCTTTCGAACTTTCCAGTACATCGTTAGAACAAATCATATTCTGGTTAAGGGTCGAGTACTTGGCTTTACCATTCATCCCAGTATTCCTTTTGTTGATGTGCATTGAATATGTAGGTCAGAGAATTAAGAAGGTCTGGCAATATGCACTCTTCATCATACCGTTCATCACCATTTTCATGCATTATACAAATGACCTTCATCATTTATATTACAAATCAATGGAATTGAGAAGCGATAGTCCTTTTCCAATTATTAAACTGGTGGGCGGCCCTTGGTTTTACGTACACTCCCTGTTTCTTTTTTTATGTGTGATGATAAGTATAATAATATTGCTAAAACAGGTGAAAAAATCTTCATTCAGATTCAAGATGCAAATATCAATGATGGTGGCAGGTCTTCTTATTCCTATAATAGCAAATTATTATTATATAAATGGATTAAGCTCATATGGTATCGATCTTGGTCCTGTATCCATGAGTATCACGTTTATCTTTCATGGTGCGGCACTTTTGACTTTTCAAATGTTCAATGTAGCCCCAATTGCTCGGGAAACCGTCTTTGAAAGTATGAAAGAGGGAGTCATCGTTTTAAATCAACAGGGGGTGATTGTCGACTATAACCGTGGAATGCGCAAAGTCATGCCCATGTTGGATGAACATTCCATAGGTAAACCGATTACAAGTGTGCTAAATGGGAATCAACATCTTAGGGGAATAATCGACCTTAAACAAGACAGTGACTTTAATTGCAGCATAAATGGTGATAGGGTACATTACCATATTGGTTTTTCACCCGTGTTCAACAAAAACAACCTGTCTATCGGACAGATCATTACCTTCGCCGATGTAACTGAAAGAGTGCTCATGCTGGAAAAGATGAAGCAACTTGCCAGCTTGGACGGATTAACCCAAATATTGAATAGAACATTTTTCATCAAAAAATCGGAAATGTTATTTGATGCTCTAAGCATGGAAGGCGGCAATGTTTCAGTTATCATGTTTGATATCGATCATTTCAAAAATGTAAATGATACCTTTGGGCATGAAGCAGGGGATGCGATCATAACGCTTGTGGCGAATACTGCAAAGGAACACATTCGGGACGGAGATCTATTCGGGCGCTATGGCGGTGAAGAATTTATCATATGTTTGCCGAATACCACTTTACCCACTGCATATGTGTTGGCCGATATGATAAGGGAAAAGGTTTCTGAAAGTATTGCAGTGGTTAATGAAGAGAAGATTTCCGTTACCTGCAGTTTTGGGGTGACTACTGCATTAATTGAAGCTGGTGACCGAAGCATTTCCATCAAAACATTGATGCCACGGGCCGACCAAGCCTTATATGCCGCAAAGAAGAATGGCCGGAATTGTGTACAGATCATCGCCTAAGATAATAGGACCATCCCTTTAAACCTTGAACTTGTTCTAGTTTTTTTCATTGTGTTCAAGATTCCAGACACATCTTAAGCTGCGTTATTCATGATGAATGCCCTATTTTTTACTTGCTCTGTATACTCTATAACCGAGTCTGTTTCCGTAAGATAAAATGAGGCGGTAATGTGCGTCCATGACTCGTTCCAAGGATCCATTCAAAGGCTGAATGGGGCTATTTGATGCTGAAGAATTCATTAATTCCTCTAAGACGGTACTCGATCTCAAGATTTTTAAATCTGTAAATCCGTTTTGTTGGAAGGCCTTTAACCATTCGGATTCCGTCAATAATTCTCTTAAATTATAAAAGTTCATGATTTCTTTTTTTGAGGCAGGATCAAGGCTGGTTTCTGCTGTCATATCAATGGATAACAAAGTTCCTTCTAGTTTAAGGACCCTGTAAAATTCTCGGAGTGATTTTTGTATATCCGTGAATGCAGTCGTTGATTCGGCTATGATAAAATCAAAAGAATTATTGTCAAAAGGCAGTTCTTCTATTGAAGACTTATATAGGTCAATGCTTAAGTTAGCCTTTTGGAATCTTTTTTTTGCATGTTTCACCATCTCAGGGTGATTATCAAGCGCGGATACTTTGCAAAGAAACGTTTTTGCCAAGTAAGATGAGGTTTGCCCTGTCCCGCATCCGGCATCAAGGATTATTGACGTAAGATCGATTTTTTCATTTTTCAAGAGCTGCTTAGTCAGTTCAAATCCACCAGGGTGGGCCCCTTCAATTCCAAGTATGGCTAGTGCGTCTTGGTATAAGTGGTTCATGGCATAATCTCCTTTGGTACATGTATAAATGTATTTTATGCTTTGGTTTCAAAGAGTGTTTTAACCTTTTGATAAGGAAAATGGGAAAGACTTTTAAAGGATTGGTGGGTATTTAATCCATGCAGGCTAGTCCCCGAATGCATACGATGTAAAATCGAATGACAAGGGGAGTGCAAAATGGGATATCATAATTATTATCATAAATGCAGGCAAGGTGTGGGAAGACCGGTTGAAATTCGTACAAGCAGAGGAACCGTACATCGGGGAATCATACACCGGGTTACACCGAACCGTGTATATATTCGTCCATTTGACGGTGGCGGAAACCTTGGGGGTTTTGGTTATGGAGGTTTTAATGCAGGATATGGTTGGGGTGCCGCAAATGGATTTGCCTTTGGTGCAATTGCATCTTTAGTTTTTCTCGCATTTCTCTGGTAATCGAATGAAGAAATAATAAAAAACCTGAAAAATTTTCAGGTTTTTATTTTGTTCCCATCGGAATCCTATCAAGAAACAGGTAATAAATATGAATAGATGTAAGATACATATAAGACGGATTGTTTTGGGGATTCACTTTTTTCTGGTCATCATGCATAAACATACAGCTGATCTCTCTGGTTTCCTCCTGATATCCGTTACTAATACTGTGAAGCCTTGAATGAAGTTGGCTTGCTGAGGTTAAAAAGACCGGGCAAGACGGAATCCTAGGTCGTCTATGCAAAATGTCGGATGGCTGCGCCGGCGACATGAAGCTCCACAACCTCTGGCATCCTCAGCCCAGCTACCTCCTCGAAAAATACGGTAGGTGCCGTACACTTGTTCATCATATAAGTCCCAGCACCATTCCCAAACATCCCCTAACATATCATGCAGCCCCCATGGATTCGGTTCCTTTGTTCCTACTTCATGGATCATGCCCCCTGAATTTTCGTTATACCAGGCAATCTCATTCAGCTCTCCGTATCTATAACCAGCAGTCCCGGCTTTACATGCATATTGCCACTCTGCTTCTGAAGGAAGTCGAAAACCGATTTATTCCCAATCATAAACAATGTTTTCCCCATTTTTAGAATAACACTCTCCCAGTCCAGCTTTCTGTGAAAGTAGATTACAAAAAGAAATTGCATCATTCCAAGAAATATTCACAACGGTTTTTAGATCCCGATCAAAAGAATTAGGTGATTTATTTGTAATGGCATAGTAGAAATCCGTAGTAATAGGATACCGGGCAAGAAGGAACGGTCTTATTTCAGCTTTCCATTTGCTTTTAATTCTATCGTCCCTTAATTCTATTTCTCCTCCTGGAATTTTCTCCATTGGATAGTCAATGTAACTCATTATTTCCGTTGACATTAAAATGACCCTTTTTGAAGCAACTCCAAGACCACATTAATTTGTTGGTGTGTGAGCAATCTGCGGGTATAGGATCAAGTTAAGGCTTCATTACGCCCCATTTAATTTATATTAATATGTTTGTAAGTATAGGAATACAAATTATAAGTGAGTTTCTTATACTTTAAATTATGGGGGGAGAAAATGAATGAGTTTTTGGAGAAAACAGCAAGATTCGAGCATCGGTTTTGGCTGCAAATCTTAGGAGACCATGCCAGGTTCATCCATGAGTCTTTAGCGCCGGTTGAAGTGGAAAACATTGAAATTGCCTCTGAATTCATTCAAGTTTTTGATGCTCTCCTTGGTCAAGCCAATTCGGAAGAGATTTCGCAACTTACTGCCATCGCAGAAGAAGAGACATTAAGATTTCGAGAATTTAAGTTAAGCCTAATTAAAGAACATCTGGTAGGTAAAATAAAAATACATCTTTCACCCTCATTCCTTAATCATATGGTGAACGAATTAGAAGAATATTTAAGATTATTGAAATACTTCAATTCAGATCAAATGCCGCCGGTTTTTCATGAACTTCATCACCATTTAGTTTGGCTGTTAGATGCAGCAGGACATGCAGGTGCAATATCATCCAATATGGATGACGTTGAAAAAAGGTTAAAAGAGAAAAGTGACCAATATAAAAAACATTTTAATGATTTTTATTTAAAAGCTGTTGAAATGGCTGGATTTTTACGAACCAATCTGTCAACATTCCCAGCATTGGAAAAAATGAATGCGGACGTCACATTGGAAATTAAATTCTTCCAGCACTTCCTGCTTGAATTGGAGGAGCTTGACCTTAGTGCGCAGGCTCTTGGAACGCTTTCGCCATTAATGGCAGATCATATGTGGCGTGAAGAATGTTATTATTTAACGAAACTCGCTGAGTCGACAGACACGGTAAAGCCAAACTGCGATCCAGCGAAACCGAGGCTAGTTGATTAAAAAGTACACATGGAGCCCTTTATTAAAAGGGGCTCTAGATCTGTTGCATTTTTAACCCCAAAATCAGTAGCATATGTAAAACTCTTCGAAGACGATCTGACATTAAGTCTTTTTGAACTTTTTCCATATAGGAAAATACGTTTTTCTTGGCTGGTTAGCATTAAAGGATGTAATTTTTAAAGGAAGTTAATTCCTATCCTTATGTTATACTAAAAGAACCACAATTAATTATAGAAGTATAGGAGTGCAGAAAGATGTTTGGAAATACTTCCAATTTGACAGATGACATTTATTTTGGAGAATCGTTACCACAACAAATCGCTAAACACATTTTAAAAAAAATAATTGAAGGTGAAATAGAAGCTGGAGAGAAAATCGTCGAAGAAGACATTTCCAAAGAATTGAATACTAGCCGTGCACCAGTACGCGAAGCCCTTTATCTATTGCAGGTTGACGGTATTGTTGAGAGAATACCGAGGCGGGGAACGATCGTCAAGCCATTTTCACAAAAGGAAATCATTGAATATAATGATGTTACAATCGGACTGATCCAGATGTGCATTGAATTTTCCCAAGGAAAGTGGCATGCAGAAAATAAACAATCATTACGAAAGCATTTGGAAAGTGCAACCGATGAGTGTGAAAAAGGTAATGTTATCGAGTATCAAAAAAGGGCAACACAGATATTTCGATATATTTTTTCAATCGCTAATAACAAAGCATTATCAAGATTTTTTGAAGAAGCCAGTCATATTCTCATGGTTTTTGCCCAAAGTCAATGGAATACGGAAACGATGGAAAGTTTCCATTTCAGATTAAAAATGTCTATTGAGGCCATTCTAGAAGATGATTTAGTTAAAGCAAAAAATGAAATTCATGAAGCTTTGAATCGTGGAGTGATGTAGAGTCTTTGACTCTAAAAGCAAATTGTCGACAATCGACAAAAATAATGTTATGATGTAACCGTATTCAAACAAGAATATCATCACCAAGAACAAAGGGAGAAAGGGAGAATATTATGCAAGCATTTGATTTTACAGAGAAAGTAGCAATTGTTACCGGTGGCGGCGGGGGTATCGGCCGGGCAGCGTCTATTACTCTTTCAGAAAATGGAGCCAAAGTTGTTGTTGTAGATCTTTCCGAAGAGGCTGGCATGCTAACGGTAAATGAAATCAAAGAAAAAGGCGGCGAAGCGAAATTCGTAAAAGCCGATGTTACTAAGGAAGACGATATAAAAAATTATGTTCAAAAAACGATAGATTTCTATGGGAAAATCGATATTTTCTTGAATAATGCAGGGTGGGAAGGCAAAATTATGCCGCTTATCGACTATCCTGCTGAGGTTTTCGATCAATTAATGTCAATAAATGTACGCGGTGTTTTCTTGGGCATGAAACATGTATTGCCCCATATGATTGAACAAAAAAGCGGGGCGGTCGTGAATACAGCTTCTGGAGCTGGTTTACTGGCAACGCCAAACATGGTGGCGTATGGCGCTAGTAAACATGCGGTTCTAGGAATGACGAAAACAGCTGGTGTCGAAGTTGCTCCACATGGTGTCCGGGTGAATGCCGTCTGCCCAGGTGTCGTCAACACGGCTATGATGCGGTCGATTGAAAGCGGATTTGGTCAAGGTGATTCCGAGGCAGCTGAAGCGGCTAGAAAACAGTTGGAAGCAACGACTCCGGATGGCAGGTATGCTGAGCCGCAGGAAATTGCAAATCTAATGATGTACTTAGTATCCGATCTTTCTAGCCACATTACGGGTCAAGAACTTGTAATCGACGGAGGGGCCATTTTAATCTAATAAGCAACAAACTTTGTTAAAGGGGGACGAATACATGAGTTTACAAGGAAAGGTCATATTAATTACAGGAGCAGGCAGCGGAATTGGGAAGGAAACGGCATATAAATTAGCTGAACAGGGAGCTATTGTCGTAGCTGCTGATTACAATGATGTTGCCGCTAAGGAAACGGCTGAAGCTATTCAACAAAAGGGAGGCACGGCATCTTTCGTGAAAGTGGATGTAGCTAAAGCAGAAGAAGTGGAAGCGATGGTCGAAGCTGCAATTGCCAATCATGGCACCATCAATGGCATTTTCAACAATGCTGGAATTGGACTAGTAAAACCATTTTTGGAGATGGATCCAGAATCATACCACAGAGTAGTTGATGTTGACCAACATGGCGTTTATTATGGCATGTATTATGCAGCAAGGAAGATGGTCGAGCTTGGTGTAACTGGCGCAACGATCGTTAATACAGCATCAATATATGGGACGATGGTTTCTATTGGCAGCTTTAATTACCATGCTGCAAAAGCAGCAGTCATCGCGATGACTAAATCCGGTGCAATTGAACTTGCGCAATATGGGATTCGTGTTGTCGGTGTGGCACCAGGGTTTATCGAAACGCCGATCATTGGTGAAGATCAAGAGTTCCTGGACAGTTTGGCACAACTTCATATGAGGAAAAAATTGATTCAGCCAGAAAAAGTTGCTGAAGTTGTAACGTTCTTGTTCTCTGAAAAAGCGGATGCCATTAATGGACAAGTCATTCCTGTTGATGATGGATTCTTAAGCTTTAAGGGCTAATCAATATAATCAAATACAATTTCGAAATAACTTAAAAAGGGAGTTTTGACAAATGAGCGAACGATTCGATGGCAAAGTTGTAATCATTACTGGGGCAGGGTCAGGTTTAGGACAAGCAGCCGCATTGGAAATGGCTAAAGAAGGGGCTAAACTTTCATTAGTTGATTTAAACGATGCATCTTTGGAATTGACAAAAAAATTAATCTTAGAAATTGCACCACAATCGGAAGTGCTTCTGGTCACGGCAGATGTATCGGATGAAGAAGCAGTAAAGAATTATGTAGACCAAACAGTCAGCAAATATGGCAGAGTCGATGGATTCTATAATAATGCGGGTATCGAAGGTAAACAGGCTCCTATGGCTGAATACGATAGCAACGTTTTCAACAAAGTAACGGACATCAATATCAATGGTGTATTCTATGGTATGAAATACATTCTGCCAATCATGAAGGAACAAGGTTCAGGGGCAGTGGTGAACGTGGCTTCTGTAGGCGGGATTCGTGCTGTGCTTAACCAAGCTGCGTACGTTGCAAGTAAACATGCTGTAGCAGGCTTAACAAAAACAGCTGCCATAGAATATGGTCAATATGGTATCAGCATAAATGCCATTGCACCAGGTGTAATCTTAACAGCGATGGTAGAGGGATCATTCAGGCAAATAGGCGGAGAGAATTGGGAAGAAGCAATGGCGGATTTCGTCAGTGTGAATCCTAAGAAACGCTTCGGTAAACCTGAAGAAGTTGGCCGTTTAGTCGCCTTCCTATTATCAGGGGAATCAGAGTTCATCAACGGTGTAGTCATTCCGATTGATGGCGGACAATCTTCACAATACTAATTGAGCAAGGGAGTGACAGTAGGTCACTCCCTTTTTACGTATCCTTTTAGTTAATGACCAAATGAATTTAAATTTGGAAAAAACGAAGACTTTCTCGGTTTTCGTTTTTTTTCATATCCAAAAATCAGTTCATATGAAACTATATACGAACCTTTAGAATATGAACACATAGAAAAACGCCATATAAGGCGATTTACAAATATTCAAGAAACCCATCGTTACTTTTCTTTATCGTGTAGATTATCTTCATATTCAGTTTCCAACATACCATACAGACCATTCATTTCTTGTTCATCTGGATCTGACCCAAACTCGTTTCTATATTTTTTCTTTTTATCATCAAGGATTTCTTCTTTTTCATTCTTCTTGTCCATACATATCACCTCCAACCAGTAGGGTGTCTCATTGTCCTAAAAATATGCACTGTGTGACTCTATTCCTTTTAAGATTTTTGCGGCTAAGTTAAGAGGTGGAGAAAATCCACTAATTACAATTAATAGTAATCCTGTTTGCAGAACATTTAATTGGGTATTCTAAATAGTTATTACTCTTACAATTTGTTAAGATATAAATATATTAACTTAGAGATAACGGAGAGAGAATGTGAAGAAGAAACGTAAGAAATCAAAGAAAGTTTTTACCATTTTCATCCTGATTTTCGTATTTTTGCTCATTAAGGAGATTATGCAAACCCCCTATTCCGAAAATGTTACCACATCAGTAAATACGCTTGATTCTTTTGCGAACGTGAAAAAGTATAGTTCACTTCTGCGAGACGAGTTGGCTAAATACGGACTTGAGGAGCATACTTCGACATTGATTGCTTTGATGCAGCAGGAAAGCCGAGGACGGGGCGGTGACCCAATGCAGGCATCTGAGTCAGCGGGCCTTGATCCAAATACAATCACAGATCCAACGGAAAGCATTAAGTATGGAGTGAAACATTTTAAGAGGATCAATGAATACGGCAATGAAAAGGGCGTGGATTTTGCCACGATCCTTCAAGCATATAACATGGGAATCGGTTATATTGATTTCGTTGCGAATGAAGGGGGCAAGCATAATGAAGAGCTTGCAAAAAAGTTCTCCATGCTTCAGGTCGAAAAAAATCCCACGCTCTATGATTGCGGCGGTGACAAAGATAATTTTCGATACCCATATTGCTACGGTGACTACTCATACAGTGCGAAGGTATCTAAGAACATTGAGGAGCTTGCCGACAGTATATCGGCTCAAGCTGATGGTGAGTGAGGGAGAACAAAAAGCCTACTTAATGAAGTAGGCTTTTTGTTCATGTTTTCGGGTTTAAAGAATCAAAGCCAATGTCATTTGTTGTTCAGCAATGGAAGGAGGTCTTTATGTTTATAGAGCTTCTCGGATTCTGAAATGGTTTGTGAAAGAACAATATCAATGGAATCAAGTAAAGAGATTAGAGCTTGTTTAACAGAACCACTCTCAAATTGCTCTAATGGCACAGGTAACTCTTCCTCGTCTAAAATAAAATGTGCCCCACCCGGAAGCACCAAGATATCAATGATCAAATCCTCAAAGGATACCAACTTATCCGCCATATATGTATTTCTTACAATATTAAAATAGGATCCTAAATAATTCCCATCGTTATCTCTCCAAATGTATAAATTATAAGGACGGTCTTTCCAATAATAAGCAATCGTATAACTGCCTACAGGAATGGTTAATTTTATAGGACCCGCTTTCATCGTGAACGAATCCATGATTTCATGAAAAAGCACGACATGTTGATTTTGTGCTTTTAACAGCAAACAGTTATGTTCTACAACTATGGAGTCGTAGCGGATTTTTCTTTCTATGATTTCATCGCCTTGTTTAAGTGCTGGTATTAATATATTGTCCATTGTTTCTATTTCTCCCTTAAAACCATCTAGATCATTTATGATATTATACTTAAGAAAGTTTATCCTTTCTAATAGGGCCATCGCCAGGAAAATGCGGATTTAAACTTTTAGGAAATTCAAATATCAAACCTTATTTCACACTTGCAATACCGAGAAACTAGGCTTTAGTTACTTCAAAATCGTATCCTTTTCAGGAATGAATATAACTTACTAGATAGATGTTTCTTAGGAACCTATCCTATATACGCCTGCTTTAAAGTTTTAATGTCAATTTTCTTCATTTGGAGCAGCGCTTTCATTACTCTTTCCGATTTTTCAGGGGCGGAGTCGTTTACCATCTCGGTTAGATTTTCAGGGACAATTTGCCATGACACACCAAATCGATCTTTTAGCCAACCGCACACTTGTGCCTTTTCATCTCCGCCTTCGGAGAGTTTTTCCCAATAATAATCCACATCTTCTTGATCCTCGCAATTGATGATAAATGATATTGCCTCGGTGAATTTGAATTGCGGACCGCCATTTAATGCTACGAATGCTTGTCCGTCCAGTTCAAACTCCACGGTCATCACTGATCCCTCTGGCTTCCCGTGGATTTGATTTCCTGCATTTCCATAGCGAGTGATTCTTCCGATCTTAGAATTTTCGAATATGGAAGTGTAGAAATTCGCCGCCTCTTCAGCTTGTGTATCAAACCACAAGTTGGTTGTAATTTTTTGAATTTTATTTTTCATGATTTTTTCTCCTTTATTGTATTGTTTTCATGTTTAGCCAGGAAAACTAAACGCTGCTATTATCATGGAAATGCGAATTTATTCGATAAGATTAAATACCTTGAAGGTACCCTATTACTATATACCATTTATCATGACCCAAGAAAATTATGTAAGGGGTAGTGTGCCGTTTTGTGTATTCTAACCCATCATTTAACTAATCCCCATAATCCTATGCCAGTTACAAGATCCTTGCCTCACGGTGATGGAAACACAAAAGGATATAGAAACTTCTCACCCAGTGAAAAGTCCTATATCCAAATTTTGTTTCTCAGCTCTCGAAGTTAAATTGCCATTGGATCCCAAATTTATCGGTTAACTGACCGTAAATTTTACTCCAGAATGTTTCTTGTAGCTCTAGCCCAACCTTGCCGCCTTCACTTAGTTTGTTAAAAATCGATTTAATTTCATCTAAATCATTACTAACATATGACAGGCTGATATTGTTTCCTTCTACAAAAGGCATACCAGGAAAAGTATCTGAAAACATGATATTGCTTCCACTAATATTTAGCCTTGTATGCATGACTAAATCTTTCGCTTCTTCTGGAAGGGTAAATTCCGGATTAGGCGGTGTTTCCCCAAAGGTCATGATATTTGGTTGTTCCGTTCCAAAAACCTCTGCGTAGAACTCTACTGCTTGTCGACAATTCCCATTAAAATTAAGATATGCATCAACTGACATTTATCTCACTCCTACTTTCTTATTACTTATTCATTGCTCCAAATTTATTTACATGATGCATTATTATCTTACGAAAAATTCCGGTGGTTCAATTCCGAGTGTTCTAAGGTAGATATAACCCTGTCCCCTATGGTGGATTTCATTTTCCAAGGCATATTGAAGTCTATCAAAGTGGCTTTGTGAGGGACCGAAAAAAGGATCCTTTTCAACCACTCCAAGCGTTTCCTCGGTCATTTCCTCCCACAGTTTCCTTGTATCATCCCTTACTGCTTCGCATGCTGATACAAGTTCTTCTTTGGTAGAAATTCCGGCAAACGAATCTGGAAACTTCCATACACCAAGTGCAATTCCACGCATATATGCAGATTCAATGTTCATGATTTCTTTAACCATCTCTGCGAAAGGGCGAAGTTTCCCGGCCGGTGTATAATGAAACAAATCCTCTTCAGGGAAAGCTTCAACCACCCGCAACGTCAAGCTCCTGTTGCCTTCCAATATATTTAACAAACCCTCTTTCGATAGAACCACCATTTCACTCTCCTTTGAGAAATACTCTGTATAGAAGTTCTGTGAAAATTCGAAAAGTCCTGCAAATTTCTGTATATAAAGATTGCATAGCTTTTTTTATCTACCGGTGTAGACTTATAATTAACACTTAGATAATTAATAAAGGGGAAATGTCATATGTTCAGTTCCTTAAATAGAACAAAATTAATAAAAAATGATTTAAAAGGCATTGCGAAATTAATGTATCAGGATGTTTCAAAAGATACTTGGGATCAAGAGAACCTAACAAAGAGAAATTTAGATTTCACTATTGAAAGCATTCGCTATATAGATGCCTATACGAAAAGATTATGTACTACTCAAGCGGGCAGTGAACTTTTAAAGAATCATTTTGATAATTTTGTGATAAGAATAGGTGCCTATATTGGAGAAATTATAAAAAGGAATATAAATCAAGATTTTAAGTGGTATGAATATGATTCTGTATATCATTTTTCTTCTGCACTTGATGGAGTGAATAGGGGCATTAAAACAGAAACGGTTCTTTACTCCCAAAAGAGTGATAGAGTTATAGTTCCATTAACTGTGGTAGCGCAATATCTGGAAGGGAATTCGACACATACAGATTTCTTGGAATATGTAGAAGAAACAATTAAGCAAAATTCGTAAGAGATCACTGCTTTTCTTAAGCAATTGTGCAGGTTCAAAAACTCCCCTAAGAAAATTCAATTTTGGTAAATATTGATTAAATCTTGCATTTATAATACCATTTAATCAGTTATATATTTCCAAGCAACATGATGCTTATACATAAATGATTCAATTAATAACGGAACCAGCAGAAAGGGAGAGAAGCAAATGATTAATAAAGTCGGTCAAATTATGTTATATGTAAATAACCAAGACGAGTCATTGAAATTTTGGACGGAAAAATTCGGTTTTAGCGTAATTTCTGAAGAAGATAATGGCCAAGGGCTAAGATGGATTGAAATAGCCCCAACAAAGGGAGCAGAAACGAGTATCATCCTGCATAATAAGGAATTCATTGCTAAAATGCAGCCTGAATTAAATCTTAATACACCTTCGTTAATGTTTTACTCGGATAATCTTGATGAATTATATAAAGACTTTTCAGAGAAGAATATCAAAGTGGGAGAGCTTGTAAATATGCCATCTGGAAGAGTCTTCAATTTTGCTGATAATGAAGATAATTACTTTGCGGTCATGGAAAAGAAGTAATTCATTTGGCTAAAGATTAAAAAAACATCAAAACAATTGTTTTGATGTTTTTTGATTAAACTGCGACACTTATGAAACTATTCAGTCAGCAGGCCTTGGCCCAGCAGGAATTCCAGAGTTTTCTACCGTCTTGATCGGCCGAACGGTAATGTCTCCATTCACGTAAATTTGACAAGATAAACGTAAATGATCTTCCATTCCTTTTTCCTCAAAGATCTTTTTTTCTTTATGTGTGACCTCCAAAAAATCACCTGCCAATATTTCAACTCTGCAAGTTGTACATTTAGCTTTCCCGCCGCATCGGTGGAGAATATTTATACCGTTATCTTCCAATGCTAATACTAATTTTTTTCCCATTTCAACTTCAAACGTTCCTTGGTCAAATACGGTTACATAAGGCATCTAATACCACCTCTTATTTAGAATATCTTTCAACAGGTCATTAATATATCTATTCTTTTACCTTGTCCATATGACATAAAAAAATGTGAAGTCATTACTGAATTGATAGTAAAGATGAATAATTAATTATCGTGAAGACAAACTTTAAGTACATTCATAATTATAAATTTAACTAGGCATAACTAGAGGTACGAAAAATAAGATTGGTCTTTTAGAGGCCAATTAAGATTTATTGAAAGAAAGAGAGTGAAATAATAAAGGGGAGGTGCATGACTGTGAATAATGGCAATTGTGATTTTTCACCAATGAAACAAATGTTAAAAGAGGATTTACGACAAGTAATATCAGCATTACAGGATAACTTAGAAGCAATGGGTGATGAAAATTATTGTCTTCTTGGAAATTTCGAGAAAATAAAGGAAAAATTTATATACATCGATATGAAAGCAGCTACATTTTATTTGAATTGTTATTTGTCACCGTTTACGGACAAATATCCCGAGTTATCAACTTGCGTACAAAATTTGTCGAATTTGAGACATGGCGGCTTGATTGTGATTCAACGGGGAGACCCTATTGATTCATTGATTCAACCCGGTATTTCAATAGGAGCGGAGTTAACCCATTCTTTACTCGAATCAATTTTTTTCCCTGGAAATCCACTGCATGATGGTGCCGTTTTGGTTAATAAAAATCAGATTGTTTCCGCAGCAAATGTCCTTCCGCTTTCAGACAGATCAACAGGGGGGAAAAAACTTGGAACACGCCACCGCTCTGCATTAGGTTTATCTGAACGAAGTGATGCCCTGGTATTGGTAGTATCAGAAGAAACAGGAAGAGTTTCATTTGCGTTAGATGGAAATCTGTACCCGATTAATACACATGGGCCTATATAAAATTTATGAGACAATTATGTCCAATCGTGATTATAGATTCTAGGTAATTCTCACCTGGAATATTCATTTGTGTAAAAGACGTAAACGCTGGCTTTCATTTTTTATTTTTCTCGGAATTACAGGTACAAAAAAGGCCATGAATTAATTAACCCGGTGATTTTTACCGGGTTTTTGGTTGCTTTTTATATAAAAAAAGGCATATGATAAACAAGGAGTCTCAATCAGAAAAGTTATAAAACGAAAGAGGATTTTAAATGATAACCATTAAAAGTGAACGAGAAATAAATTTGATGCATGAAGCGGGCAAACTTCTTGCTGCGACGCATAGAGAAATTGCAAAAATGATAAAACCGGGCATCACGACTTGGGAAATCGAAGAATTTGTCGATAAGTACTTGGCAGAGCATGGTGCTACACCTGAACAAAAGGGCTATAACGGCTACAAATATGCAACGTGTGCGTCAGTGAATGATGTAATTTGTCACGGCTTTCCGCAAAAGAAAGCCCTAAAAGAGGGAGACATCGTTACGATTGATATGGTGGTGAACCTTAACGGCGGTTTGGCGGATTCCGCTTGGACATATGCGGTCGGTGAAGTTTCCGATGAAGCTCAGCGTTTAATGGATGTAACCAAGAATGCTTTATACAGGGGCATCGAAGTTGCACGGGCAGGAAATCGTCTCGGGGACATCGGGCATGCAATCCAGTCATATGCAGAAGGTGAAAAGTTTTCTGTTGTTCGCGATTTTACAGGTCACGGAATTGGTAAAACCATGCATGAGGACCCAACAGTCCTACATTATGGTAAGCCAGGTAAAGGTTCCCGTCTAAAAGAAGGTATGGTCATCACGATCGAGCCAATGCTGAATGCAGGAACATGGCATATGAAAATGGACCAAGACGGCTGGACGGCGAGAACGGCAGATGGAAAGCTTTCCGCACAATATGAACATACCCTTGTTATTACAAAAGGTGAACCGATCATTTTAACGGAACAGTAAACCAAAAGAAGAAACGGCCTTATCATGGGCCGTTTCTTCTTTTTATTTTTAAACTATTTCATAATAAACCTCGACAGAATACTCAGAATTCAATCCATCCCACAATAGATCGAATCCGAAAAATTAGTACTAGGCAGTTAGGCATTAAAAACTTTACTATTATGTGGCAGCACAGGATAATAAGGGGAAGGAAGAAATATTTAATGATGTGTTATAAAAACAGTATATAAAGGGGGTTTTGACAGTGAAGAAAGGGGAGAAACTGTCTGCAACGGTTGAAACGGTTGGGTTGAGCCAGCGGGAATTTTTAACGATTTTCTTACTTCACTCTTTGAGGATAAAAGCGAATTATCCAAGGGCGATTCATCAGGACCTGAAAAATACGTTCACTGGAAAAGTGCATAGCTATGACTATTTATGTAAAATATCCAATACGCTAGTCGATTCCAATCATTTATCCTTATATACGAATAAGGGAAGAAATTATTATCAAATAACGGAAAAAGGCAAAGAGCTTTACATATGGTACCAAGAAAATTTCCTGGAACGGTTTTCCGAAGTGAAAAAGGTCATTGATCGCTTCATGTTCGATTTAAGGGGATCTGGTGAAAACCCACCGGTTGTTAATGAGCTTCCAGAAGAATACAGGTCGTATTTCTCGAAAATAATATCGGTGAAGGATCTTGTCCGTTATGTAACCTTAAAAGCCGCTTTCACTAAGAAGCCCATTTACATGGGGGAAATTGGCGATCTGCTTAAGAATCAGTTCGGTTGGATCGCTTCTAACGGTTATTTATACGATTTATCTCATGAAATGGAAGAGAACGGGCTTCTTGTCGGCAGGTGGGAAAGTGAAAAACGAACTAAACGCTATTTACGAATCACCGACGAAGGACAGCATCATTACAAACAGATTGCGGATTCTGCCGCCTTTCAAGTCCAGGAAATCCAAAAATACATGGCCAGTGTCATTATGTTCTTAAAAGAAAAGAGTTAAATGAATATAAGAAATGGAGCCCCTTAATTTTGCAAGGAGAATGAAGTTACATGCTTAAATTGAATCGTTCAAGGGTAAATGTTACTTAAAACACTTCTTAACAAGGGGGAATGAGTGATGGTGGGAAAACACGATGAAATGGGAAGCATATTCAGTTTCATTAAAGGCCAGGTAGATAAGCTGCCCATTTCACAATCGAAAAAGAACAAAATGCTCGACCAGCTCTTAAAGCTTAAAACGATGACAGTCGATGCAAGGGAACCGCGAATTGCTCTTGTCGGAAGGCGAGGTTCTGGAAAATCATCACTGATCAATGCGATGTTTGGTCAGGAACGGCAATATGTCAGTTCCGTTAAATCTGGAACGGGTAAGGGAAAATGGCTATGGTACCCGAGTGATGCCGAGCCCAAAATCCGTTTGCTGGACTCACGGGGGCTGGGTGAGAGTGAAGCTCCTACGGAAGAGTTCGAAGAAGAAACACCATTGGATGAATTGATAAAAGCGGTAACCGAAGAACAGCCTGATGTGTTTCTTTTCTTGATTAAAGCAAAAGAAACGGATTCACGGATTGAAGAAGATTTACAAGAATTGAATAAGCTTCGTAAGATCGTTAAAGAGAATCACCATTATGATGTACCCGTCATCTGTGTGGTCACCCAAGTGGATGAATTAGATCCGCCACATTATAAGCAAGTACCTTTTGATGCCAATCCTAAGAAAAAACAGAATATTGATGAAGCCATCGCTTTGATGTCAAAACGATTTATAGAGAGTGAAATACCACTTTTGAACATCATTCCTACCTGTTCTTATATTGATTTTGATGAAAGCGGAAATATTGAATATGATATGCGTTGGAACATAGATTTGCTTTCTGATTACTTGATTGAGGCCTTACCCAGTGAAGCGAAGCTGAAGACAGCCAAAGCGATGCAGAGCCAATTCGTAAAGAAGAAATTCGCACGGACGATAGTGGGAACGTTTACGGCAATCGCAGGTTTAATCGGTGCAGAGCCAATACCTTTTGCTGACTTTCCAATTTTGACCGGCATTCAAGGTTTGATGATTGTGGTGATTGGTTTTATCGCGGATAAAGAAATCAATACAAAAACGGCAAGTGAATTCATTGCAGCATTAGGGATCAATGTCGGAATCGGTCTCCTTGTCAGGGAAGGTGTCAGGGCTGCAGTACGTTTCATCCCAGGAGCCGGCCTAGCCGTTTCGGGTGCGGTAGCGGGCGCAGTCACATATGGAATCGGGCAAGCAGCGATAGCTTACTTTCTCGAAAACAAAAATATTGATCAGGCTAAGGAAGCTTACAAGAACGCGAACAAAGAATATAAAAATGAAGACATCGACTCTTAATGGGCAGATTCGAACCATAAACTACACTAAGGTGATATGATAAAGTGGAGTTAGCAGTTCTGTTTCTGCTGCTGGATGGTTCAGGAATTTTGTTTACTATAGGAGGGGTGATTTTCATTTCATTTTTTCAATCACAGAAGCAAAAAGAATATATAAAAAAATTAGAGGAAGCGATTCAGTCCTTTTCCGGCCGATCTGAGGCTCTTGATGAGTCAAAGGGATTTCCTTTTGAAAACATTCAGGAGTTAAAAGAATTCGGATATCCCCAATTAACGTTAGCAAAAGAGGATGGAGGGTACGGCGGTTCATTATATGATTTTCTCCTATGCCAAGAAAAAATAGCTCAATATTGCGGCCCAACAGCCTTAGGAATAGGCTGGCATGTCGGAACCGTCCTCTCCTTAACGGAGAAGAGACCGTGGGAAAAAGAAGTCATGAAAGAGTTGTTTGATGAAGTGTCGAAAGGAGCTCTAATCAATACGGCAGCATCTGAGGCTGGAACGGGAAGCCCGACGCGCGGAGGCCGACCGGAAACGATCGCTATCAAAAAGGGTAAACAATGGAATTTGAATGGCAGAAAGACTTTTACTACACTATCCCCCATCCTTGATATTTTTCTTGTAACGGCATGGGTACCCGAGGATGAGTGTTTAGGCACTTTTTTAGTTCATCGTGATGTAACGGGTGTAAGTATAGAAGAAACTTGGGATATGATCTCCATGCAGGGGACAGGAAGTCATGATTTGGTGTTAACTGATGTCAGCCTGCCTGAAAAGTATTATGTCACAAAAAGCAATCCTGGTGAAAAAAGAAAACCTGAAGCGTGGCTATTACATATACCGGCTTGCTACTTGGGAATTGCAGTGGCTGCCAGAAATTACGCAGTCGAATTTGCGAAAACCTATTCTCCCAATAGCTTACCAGGACCAATCAGGGATCTCCCGAATGTCCAACGTACCATTGGGGAGATGGAACTGGCATTGGGCGAAGCACACCATTTCCTCTACTCTGTCGCAGAAAAATGGGTGCGGCAGCCTGAAGATCATGATGAATTATCGAAGCAATTGGGTGCTGTTAAGTTATCGGTCGTCAACAAATCGATTTCCATCGTCGATAAAGCGATGAGGGTCGTCGGAGCCAAAAGTTTACAACGGAATAATCCCCTGCAACGCTACTACAGGGATGTACGTGCAGGTCTTCATAATCCTCCGATGGATGATGCGACTATCACGATGCTCGCAAAATCAGCTCTTTATTAAGTACGATTTGCATATTTATTGATGACACTGAAATGAATTATTCGTTTCAGTGTTTTTTCTGTTCATTTTCTAACATAGATGTTTTCTTGGATTGATTTTCTAGACTTTCAGATAATTCTTGCTCCATACCTTCTATTTGACCTTCATCTAACAGTGGTCTTGGTGATTTATAATATTCGTATTTTGCATTCTTCAATAATTTTACATGTTTTTGGGTATTGCACTTCCAGGGTTGGGTCAAATACTAAACGTGAGTTTTTTACATCAAAACTCTTGTGACAATTGTTTTTCCATTTCTGCTATTAAAGGACGGGCAGACAATTTTAATGATGGAACCTCCTGATCATTCAAGCCAGTGGCAATGATAATTACTATAATTTCATCTTTTAAGTTTTCATTAATAACAGAACCGAAAATCATATTTAACTCGTAGTCTGCCGCAGAAGTAACAATATTTGCTGCCTCTTGTACTTCATATAGACTTATATTGGCGCCTGTGAGTTTCATTAGCACACCTTGGGCTCCGTCAATGGAAGTGTTAAGTAACGGACTGGAAATGGCTTTCTTTGCAGCTTCTGCAGCGCGATGCTTACCTGTTGCTCTGCCAATTCCTATTAAGGCAGACCCTTTATTGGCCATGATTGTTTTCACGTCTGCAAAATCAATGTTGATTAAACCTGGAACAGCAATTAAATCCGATATACCTTGGATACTTTGGCGAAGAACATTATCCGCTTCACGAAATGCTTCAAGCATGGGTGTATTTTTATGTAAAATCTCCAATAAGCGATCGTTTGGAATAACAATTAATGTGTCCACTACTTTCTTCATTGAAACGATTCCGCCTGCTGCTTGTGCTGCACGCTTATATGGCAACATTTGTAGTACATTAAACAATCGCATAACTCATCGGATCTTAAGGTTACACGGTCATTTAATTAACTCCCATTTGAAAGTGAAGCACGGATTAGTCGGCAAAGCAACTAACGTGAGGTAAAGACTAAGGAGCATTTTCAATGGTTAACTGTAGAAATCAAAGAACTAGGAGGAGAAGCATCTCTATGGGAATCACAACTGTTCTTGGGTATGAAAGATGAAGATATAATCAAAGAATTTAAGGAGCAAATTGAACAGGAGTACGTCGAAATACTAGCAGAGTTAAAAAAAGAACAGATCGACCTTGTTTCTCTCTCCAAGAAATATCAGCAAATTAAAATAAAAGATTATTTTGAATCTGAACTAGGGTAACGTGTTTTGAGTGAATTGCAAAATGCCAGAGGAGGGATAAATGGATGAAATCGGTTACCTGGGAAAATGTAGGAGTAGACAGAATGGCTTGTTCATGGCTCATCATATAGTGGATTGATTCAGAAGCAGAATTTTTATTTGTTCCAAACGGTCAGAAGCCATTACCAGAAGAAGCAGAACCATTTGATATTCCTGGGGTTCGACTTTCTCATCGAAGAGGACATTGTTCATTCCACACCATGTTGCGAGAATTTAAAATTAAAGACCCGATATTAGAACGAATAGCTCAAATTGTAGATCAAGCTGATACCATACAAGAGGTATTTCTGGAGCCAATTGCACCGGGACTTGATTTTATTTTGTGACGGAATTCGATTAACTAGTCCTGATGATATAACGGCTTTAGAGAGAGGGAGTATCTTATTTGATGCTTTGTATGCTCAAATATCGTTAAAACAAGTTATATATTGGGGGATCTGCAAAGTAAAAAAAATATAGATAGGACCTTAGATGAAAGACACTTAGAAAGCATAAATATATGTCCTCTTACTGTAGAGGAATATATTCCAATAAAAAACTTAACAAGAATACCGTTATATCATCAAACAGATTATAAATCAGCTTATAAACACCGTTCTAGTGTTTTTGTAGAAGAGTATTATAACAAGATGAAGAATTTTTCTTTTCAATATTAAGTTCGCGTGGCTTTGATATAGAAGAGGTGCGTTTGATGAACTGTAATGAATAGCAATAACGAAAAACTCGTCAAATCTAGATGAGTTTTTTTATTTTGATATTCTCTAATGTTTTTACTTTTATCAAAGTATCTTCTCTGATCCGATGTAATCTTTAATCAATATAATCTTCTGTGATGCCTATATATTTATCCAGTAAATCGTTAGATAAGAATCTCCATAGAATCTGCATATTTATCAATAATGACATTTAATTGAATGGGTACCCATAAAATGATTAAAAAATAAAATTGACCAGGAAAGGAAGATCTTTTAGTGAAAAAGAGGGTGAAAATCAGTCCTATAGTTTTTCTTTTAATGATCATAATACCTACTTTATATCTAGAATCGTCTTATTTGGAGTCCTTGTATAACACAGAACCCCTTTTAATTGGACAAGAAAGTGAAAATGAAAGTGAACCAGCTATGGCTGAATCTGATCAAAAGAAAGAATCATTATCCTTTGAATTAGATGAAAGGCTTATTAATAAGGAAGTTATAGATGGTTATCTTGTAGAAACTTATCGTGAATATGAACTCTACAAAAATCAGAGTGGAAAGGTTTTAAAAGTTGTTCCAACATCAAACTACAATTATATTCGTTATAAAATATACAATTAGTTTTGCCTGTAATGGTTCGCCCTTTAATTTATATTCTCATGTATCTCAACCAAAGACCTAACATTATGTTCAGCAGATTCATTTGAGAGATAAGAGATGAGATTGATAAAGATAACTTATTGGCAGATACATTGAATAAAAAAAGATTCTAGATTACCCGTTTATATTTAATTGGGGAAAAGGAGTGATTATATGAACAATAGAAAAAGATATATAACTACTCCCATCAGGTACATGGCAATGGTACTTGTTGGAATGATACTAACCTTTTCATTAGTAGCTTTTCTCGTCACATCCCCATTAAATTTCACTTCCAGAACTGTAAATGGCATAATTGGCAACTCTGCTATAGATCAAGCATTAATATTGGCATTAAACAGTGAGAATCATTACTTTTATCAAAAGCAAAGTATGAATTCCCCATCCCTCATGAAATTATCTTTTGAATCAATGACAAATTTTAAAATAAATGACACTCGCACATTGCTTGGCCGGGAATTACCAGGCTTATCGATCTATAACACGGAAATCGCTGTGGCGGGGAAAGGAACCAATATAACAAATTTGCCAGTTGAATCAGGGCCACCATTAGATATTTACCTTAAAGATAGAGAAATTGCCGAAGAGAATTTAAAACAACCAGAAGAGGATGGAAAACATGAAGATGCAATAAATCCGAAGGAAAAAGCTGTCTATATTTATCATTCACATAGTTGGGAGGCTTTTCTCCCCTTTATAAAAGGGGCAACAACACCAAATGAAGCTGTTAGTTCCGATCAAAGGGCCAATGTAATTGCTGTGGGCGATTTATTAAGCCATGAATTAATCAATAAAGGGATAGGGGTAGAGCACAATACAGAAAACATGGCTGCAAATTTAAAAAGTCAAAAATTGGACTACAGAAGCTCATACAATTTAACTCGCAAAGACGTTCAGGAAGCAATGGGATCTAACGATAAATTAAAAATACTGATTGATATCCATAGAGATTCACAACGTAAAGCAGTCACAACAACTACTATTCAAGGTAAAGAGTATGCAAGGCTGTTTTTCATTGTTGGAAAAGAGCATAAAAATTACGAGAAAAATTTAGAATACGCAAAAGAAATCAACAAAAAATTTGAGGAAAAATATCCTGGACTAAGTCGTGGGGTTTTCATAAAAGGGAAAGACGAGGGGAATGGGATATACAACCAAGATATTTCCGAAAAAGCCTTATTGGTTGAATTTGGTGGTGTTGATAACAATTTAACTGAACTTTCCAATACCATTAAAGCATTTGCAGAGGTTTTTAGTGATAACTATTGGGAAGCGGAGGAAGTGAATGGATAAGATAGTGAAACGTTCCCATATTATTTTGATGTTAACTTTTGCTATTACGTTATGTATGTATAATTTTTTTGGTTTATCTAGCTTTGTGATAGCCTGTTTTGGTACGGGCATGACCATAGCGACAGTAAATTTGGTTTCCGAGGAGATATCACGAAAATAAAAAAAATTATGGCTTATGGAGGTAGTGAAAATGGATATTTTTATTAGCAAATTCAAAAAGCTGAGAAATCTTACTATATATAAAATCTTCGGAATAACAAAATTATATTCCGTATATTCCTTTACTCGAATAATCTTTAGTTAGTACCATCTCCATAAATTCTACACATGTTCATGACAAAATATCCACTTAATTATCCTAGGAGGGATACTGTATTTAAAAGGTTAAGGGTAGCATTGAGCTTATCCATTATTTTAGCGACATTTCTTGCATTAGGGGCTTGTTCAAATAATGACGAAGAGAAGAACGGCAAGGGCGAGAAGATGGAAGATATGAATAATATGGATATGGATGAACATAAATAGTAATTAAACATTGAGGGTTGAGGTAGTTCAATTTCCAAAACTATAAAAGCATGAAGAGACAGTCCAATTTATTAGACTTATCTTCATGCTTTTTTTGTATCATTTTGGAGAAATACTAAAAAAATGTGTGAATGGATTTCACATCTAAATAAACATGGATAAATATTATGTCTCCATACAATTCGTGTATATATGGCAATTAATCAGACAAATTCTTTCATTTTATATTACAATACACAAACTATTGTTAATACTATATTACAAAAGTTAGTTCTCCACAATTTCTTCATATTTTTGCTCTAACATAAACGGTGATTTAGCTTGCTAAATAAATAAGGAGTAGAAATTTTATGATTATAAAGGACGCAATAAGAGAAGTATGTGTACATTCTGATAAAAAAACAGTGCTGGTCATTGCCAATAGATTACGTGGAGTTATGAAGAAAATATTGTTTTTTTGTTTGATTACCATAACATTGAATACCCCTTTTTATTCTAAGGTGCTAGCAGCGGATTCCAAAAATTCACCTCATGTTAATAGTGAAGCGGTAATTTTAATGGAAGAAAAAACGGGACGAGTCCTTTATGAAAAGAATGCGGACTTGAACATGTACCCGGCAAGCCTAACAAAGGTGGCAACGGCCATCTATGCAATAGAAAAGGGGAATTTAGACGATATCGTCTCGGTTAGTAAAAATGCTAGGTATGTGGATGGAACAAGGGTTTATTTAGAAAAAAATGAAAAGGTGTCATTGAAAAAACTGGTACAGGGTTTACTTATTAACTCTGGAAATGATGCAGGTGTGGCCATTGCAGAGCACCTGGATAGTTCAGAAAAGGCATTTGCAACAAACTTGAACAAATATATGCGGGGAATTGGACTGCAAGATACTAACTTTGAAAATCCACATGGTTTATTTAATCCCAAACATACAACTACTGCACGTGATTTAGCAAAGGTTACAAAATATGCCATGAAAAATGAAGAATTTCGTGAAATCTTTGGAACGAAAGAGCTGAAGTGGAAAGGAGAGGCTTGGGAAACCACTCTTTTTAATCACCATAAATTAATGAGGGAACGACCATATGAAGGGGTAACAGGAGGTAAGACTGGCTACGTCGACCAGTCTGGCCAAACTTTAATTACCACAGCTACGAGAGAAGGGATGTCGGTAATTGCTGTAATATTGAAAGGGCAGACACAAGCTGTGTCCTATAACGATACAATCGAGCTTTTAGACTATGCCTTTAATGGTTTTAAAGTTATCGATATCCCTAAGGGAAAAGAATTTAAGACTAATAACAATACGTTCATTACTGAGGCTCATAAATCCTTTCCTATATCAAAAAATGAAAAAGTCAGAGAAGACATAACGGATGCGGGGGTTCTTGAAATCAGGAATCAAAACCAGGCTCTTATTGCTTCCTTTCAGTTAAATAAAGCAAAAAAGCCTGAAGCGATTGAAGTCAGGCAAAAAGAAAAACATGATGAAGCTTTAAACCCAAAAAAATATTATTCTTATTATCATATTGTTTCTTTACTTTTAGGTATTTCTGTACTTTACTTCTTCATCGGATTTAGAAGAAACAAAAGGCGTTTCAAAAAATACCGTTAGAAAATTTTTCCTTGTGGTTACTCCAATAAATTATTTAATAAAGAAAGATTCAGATCAGATGAAAGTTGTTTATTTGTACTAATTTAACAATCTCCACAATTTCTCCACATTTCTTTTTATAATAACTCGATAAAGGTCAGAGAGGTTATTCGATCAACAGTTTCTTACAGCCCTCGTGGGGGTTCTTTCGCTGATTTGGAGTTAACACCTTAAAAATTTTCTCATTTCAATTAGGGACTGATAGTGTTGAGTAATAATGTTATAATCAAGGAATTTTTAAAAATTAATTTGAACGGACAACTATATATTCCAAAAGCCATTAGAAATTTCCTGCCATTCAGGGAAGGTGAAATGGTTTCTGTTTATCAACAAGGTAGCGATATAATTATCGAAAAGAGTCTGGAAGAAAATATTTATAATAAGTGTGTCTTTCACTATGGTGGAATTACCATCCCTGCTGAAATCAGGAAACTTCAGAAGTTAGACCACAAAAGCTTACTTGCGATGGAACTTTCAATTGATGGTGAAAAGGTAATAATCAGAAAATGAGTGCGTAATCGTACTCACTATCTTCTATAAGGCTGATTGAATCGAACATGATTTTCAGAAGTGAAATTATGTTCGATTTGGCTGTGAAAAACTGACGTTTAAATTCAAAATAACAACTAAAGACGAAGAAAGGGGGGGAAAGCTAGTGATCGAACACAATTAGTACCTTTCCGTCACCAAGATTGATGATAAATACTATGAAACATCAACTAGGAAAGAAGTGGACAAAAATAAAGAAATTGATGTTTTTGAAAAGATGGTCGAGAATAGACTCCAATTTTCAGACAAAGTCCTATACGGAGACCTTTTACGCTTTTATACTCCGAAAGGGTTTAAGCCTATAAATCCTTAGGATAACGATTATAGAAATACAATCGAGAAACAACAGGAGATTCAAAAAAGAAAGTGAATAGAAGGACTAAATGTATTAAGTTAATTCATCATTGTGATACAGTGATGAATTAACTTTTTTCTTAGTGAAAAGACTCTGATAGGAAATTACAATTTGCAAAAATAAAACCTTTTACGGGACTTTACCAGAAGGTGATTTTTCCCTGAAGGGTATATATGGAGAAGTAGGTGAATTCTTCATTATCACAAAATTTGTCACAAACAAGTATGGGGGGGATTGTTGACCAAGTTCTAATACTTTCTTTAAATATTTTCATTTTTTCCATAAAATCTGCAAACTTTTTAGGTATGATAAAAAAATCAAAATGAAAAATTGGTAGAAGTGAGGATTTAAAAGAACAACTCTTTTTTATCAAACAACTTTTGTCCTTAAGCCTTTCTTAATAGTTTGAAAAGGAGGGATTTTCGGAGGTGATTATGTATGAGTGCATGTGAGTGTCTTTAAAGGAATCATTGGATAGGGGGTGAAGTTGATGGATAAAAAAAAGCGGCTTATTATGAGAACGTTTATCCTTATAGGGTTGTCAGCAGCAGTGGTATACGCTTTATATACCAATCTTAACAAAGATAAAATGAATTCAATCGAATTAAACTCAGAAGCTCCTGATTTTATCCTTACAGACATGGAAGGTAATAAACATAAGCTTTCTGAGTACAAAGGACAAGGTGTCTTTCTTAATTTTTGGGGTACATGGTGTAAACCATGTGAAACAGAAATGCCATTCATGGATAACCAATACCAGGATTACAAAGAAAAGGGTGTCCAAATTTTGGCTGTGAATGTAGGAGAATCTGATTATGCAGTGAAGACCTTCACTGACAAATATATACTTTCATTTCCCATTCTAAACGATAAAGGTGGAGAGGTTCAATCGGCGTATAAGGTAAATCCGTTGCCCGTTACCTTCTTAATAGATAAGGATGGAAAAGTTATTGATGAAATTACAGGGGGATTAACAGAAGAAGATATTAAAACGCATATGGAGAGAATTAAGCCATAGGAAAAGAATAATGATAAAGATATTAAGAAGTAGATAAAATAGTTTAAAGTATAAAAAAGGACTGTCAGTAAATACATACGAATACCAAATGATATTGTGTCTTTTATTGACAGTTCCATATGGCTTGAAATTTTGTTGCTAAATGCAATACAAATGCATATATAAATTATAAATCGTAATTATTACTATTTGTAATTATTAAAGGAGGACTTATGAAAACAACTAGAGGGAATCATTAAGGAGGCTGGAGAAGAAAATATTCCATATATCCTGTTTGAACAAAATGCGGAAAATCAGGTGGCAAAAGTAATTGAACGAGAAATTGGAGCAAAAACGCTGAAACTTCATAATTTAGAAGCATTAATCCCAAAAGATGTTCAAAATAAGGAAGATTACGTATCACTTATGCAAAAGAAATATTGAAACATTAAGGCAGGCACTACAATAAAAAGGCCTTGTAAAGCACAAAAAATGCGATCTAAAAGCGGATCGCATTTTTTATTATATGGAAATTAAAGTATACCCCGATTATTCTGGCTTGTTATTAGCAGCTGGATCTGGTGTGAATTCAGGTTCAAAACCTTTATATTTAAACATGTTCATCATACCGGCTGAGGCATGGTGTAAATCATGACAGTGGAACATCCAATTACCAGGATTGTCTGCTTTAAAGGCAACCACATATTCATCACCAGGTTTTAAATTAACCGTGTCTTTAAAGATGGGTGAACCTTTAACGGGCTTTCCATTTTCACTTAAAATTTGGAAGAAGTGACCATGCAAATGCATAGGGTGATCATCAGATTCAGAATTATTAACCAATTTCACTTTGACGAGATCATCCTCACTTACCTCCAAGTTTTCTGTATCAGGAAACGTATTTCCATTGATTGTATAGGCCATTTCATTATCTTTCATTTGCGTATTCAAATCCATCGTATATTCTACATCATATTTTTGGTCCAAAGTAAATTCAGTTTCTGTACTTTTACCATAGGTTGTGAAATTGAAGACAGGAAGTTCTTCTTTTTCATTTGGTTTATCATTTGATTCGTTGCTTCCGTCGTATTGAATGACCGTTTTCATACCAGCCGTGCCATCCATCTCTCCATGACACTCTAGGTACCATTGACCTGGATTGTCAGCAATAAACTCAATGTCATATCGTTCCCCTGGTGCGATAGGCAGTAATTGATCCTTTATTTCTTGGGGTTCATTTAACTCTTGGCCATCTATGGCAACCACTTTGAAGTTATGTCCATGTAAATGGATTTTATGAGACATATATCCGATATTTGCTAATCGTAATCGGACTTTCTCACCCTCTTTTACGTTTATAGGCTCAACATCTTTTCCGCTTTTACCATTGATGGTGAAGATGTCATAATTGCTCATATCGTGTGCCATATTTTTGGTATCTTCAGTTCCTTCATCCTGGTCCTTATCTGCTTCAGTATCGCTATCTGCGATCCCACTCATGTTTGAATGATCCATGCCTTCCATATCATCCATTCCTTCCATATCCATTCCCTCTTCTGGGTTACTCATCCACTCATCCAGCATAAGGGAGTAATCACGATCATAAGTTACTTCTTTTGGTTCAATAATTAATGAGCCGTAAAGGCCTTTATCCAATTGATTTACGCCATCCTGGTGCGTGTGATACATATATGTTCCTGGTACTGAGGCATTAAATTTATATGTGAAGGACTCACCAGGCTGAACGGCATTCTGGGTTACTCCAGGAATACCATCCATTTTATTAGGAAGAGGAATTCCGTGCCAATGGATGCTGACAGGGTTAGGAAGCTCATTCTTTAAGTTTATTTTTAGGTCTTCACCCTCTTTAACCCGAATTTGGGAACCAGGGACTGAACCATTAAATGTCCACGCTGTAACATTTACTTTTTCATTTAATTGGTGATTTGCTTCTTTTGCGACGATATTAAATGTTTTACCAGTTAAAATCTCTGTATTTGATGTTTTAGGAAGTTTTTTATCCACTATTTGTTCCTTGTTTGTATCTTTCTCTTCCATGTTGCCATGATCCATATTGCCCATATTTCCAGTTGATGAGCATGCGGTTAAAAGTAATATTACAATAGTAAGAAATCCAATGATTTTTAGGTTCATACTGCTGCCTCCTCCATTCATTTTCATTTTTAATCTTATAATAAAAACTTGCAGAAACTATGAATTTAGTTTGTAGGATTTAAGGATTTTACAATTTGTTTTGGGAAAAACAAATAATAAATGTTAACACTAAATAAAAATAGATTCCTTTTGTAAAGTTAATAAGAAAATTGACACTTTTGAACTTATAGCTATACTCTTTCCTTAGGCGAACATTTAATGGTAACTGCATACACTAGCTGTAAAACAATTGGGGAATAAAGACAATAAATGGGCTACTTACCCTCGGGGTTTAAAAATTTAATTTCTGAAATTTAGTTGGAAGGAGCTAAAATTAAGTGGTTGATTTTTTCTCAACTTTAAATCCGGTAACTCAGGCATTAATTGGAACACTATTTACATGGGGCATGACGGCACTTGGTGCTGCTTTAGTATTCACGACAAAAACGATGAACCTTAAGCTATTTGATGGGATGTTAGGTTTCGCTGGTGGTGTTATGATTGCAGCAAGCTTTTGGTCGTTACTATCACCGGCTCTTTCTATGGCAGAGAGTGGTACTTTACCAGTGTGGTTACCTGCTGCTATAGGATTTTTATTGGGTGGCGTATTTCTATGGGGAGTGGATAAGATCGTTCCTCACTTGCACCCTAATTCTTCATTGGAGAATGCAGAGGGATTACATCCCAAGAGAAAGCGACGGAGCACTCTACTTGTGTTGGCCATTACATTACACAACATACCAGAGGGTCTTGCGGTGGGGGTTGCTTTCGGAGCTGTAGCAGCAGGCTTTCCCTCTGCTTCTTTGTCCGGTGCCATTGCTTTAGCGATTGGGATAGGTATTCAAAACTTTCCAGAAGGTGTTGCTGTTTCAATGCCTTTGAGAAGAGAGGGGATGTCCCGTCGGAAAAGCTTTTTATATGGGCAGTTCTCGGGAATGGTTGAACCTATTGCCGCTGTGATTGGAGTTTTAGCAGTTACTCTAATTGAACCACTTCTTCCTTTCGCACTAAGTTTCGCGGCAGGAGCCATGATTTTTGTAGTCGTTGAAGAGGTTATTCCTGGCTCCCAAGAGAACGGAAATAAAGATTTCGCATCTATGTGCTTAATGATAGGATTTACAATAATGATGATATTGGATGTAGCACTTGGGTAAATGAAACAATTGATCTGTAATTCCTGTCAAGAGATATCCCATAGTTAAAAAACAGGATCCATTAAGTTATACACAAAGGTTAAAGAAGAAGTAATACCATTTAAATTTATGGGTATTGGGATTATCCCTGTTCGACGTGAGCAATACACCCTATTATACAATTTTTTGAGTTAACAAATTATTTGGAAAAAGCCGCATTTCATTAGAAATGCGGCTTTTATTTTAGGCTAACTCTATTCAGATAAGCAGGTTATCCCAGACTAATACAATTACCTGAAAGGAAAAGAATAATCAGCATGCTCAATCTTTTTAACCCTAAATATTCTCAATTGTGGAGGAACAACCAATGTTTTTCCTTCTTAGCTTTATAAATTGCATAAAATAAAAAATTATGAAAAAAAGGGGAAGTCGAATTTCAAGTAATTAGAGGATGTAAACGTGTTTTATTGGAATTTTCCATACAATAATGAATTACTCACATAGGTAATTATGGCTTTCTTTAGTTTATTTCATAAATTCTGCAAATTTAAGGTGTAAAATAACCACAAGAATTAATAATAAGAAATGGGAGATGTAAGATGGGTTGCTGCAGCAAACGAAAAACCAGGAAAAAGGAAAGGATTTCACCTGTGTTTTTTTTATTATATGGTCCATATTTATTATTTTGATAGCCTACTTTACTAATGCAATATAGAATGTTTCTGACACTGTCAAGGAGAGTCCAGGATGGACAATAAAAAAATCTATATTTTTTAGCTATTAGATTTGGAGGGAGTATTGTGAAGAAATTACTAAGCGGTATATTATTATTTGCTTTATTATGGACTTTTGTTACTACAATTAATAAGGAAAATATCCTAACCACTTCCGCAGAAAATTTAAATAAGATGGAAGAGGCTCCCCAAGTAAATTTTAAGAGACCTAGTTTTACACTAAAGGCGTTAGATGGAAAAAAATACTCAACGTCTGATGTATCAAAACCTTTAGTGATTAATTTTTGGGCCTCATGGTGTGGCCCATGTAAAATAGAAGCGCCGGAGTTAGTAAAATTAAACGAAAGATACGGGGAAAAGGTACAAATTTATGCTGTTAACATCACATCAGGTGACTCTATAGATGGTGCTCGGACTTTTGCTGAAACCTATGGATTTAAATTTCCAGTTTTACTTGATGTTGATGATGCCGTGTCTAAAAAGTATCATATCCAAGCTATTCCAACTACCTTTTTAATCAATAAAGATGGAATTATTGTTGATCAAATTATGGGTTTTGCTGGAGAAAAAATATTTGAAGAAAAATTTCAAAAATTAGTCGAAAATGAGGTTAAATAAATGGATGACGTCATAAATGTAGGGCCCTTTCTATTACAATATAAACTGCTTATAATCATCATTAGCGGAATAGCCGGTTATCTTATATTAGATTTTCGATTTAGGTACATAAAAAATCCCTTTAGGAAACAAGTGACAGACATATTTTCTGGGGCAGCATTTTTACTTTTATTCACTTGGAAATTTGGTCCTGTTCTCTTCCAACTCTCTAATAAATTTGATGACAACATTCAGACCAATACTTAGAGGCATTTAATGTTCAAATCGGTTTGAGAAAATCTGAAAATAAAGAGATTCAGATTACAATGGGTACACCAATAATAACGACTGAATATTAGGATTTAATGTTCCACAGGCTTGTCAATATTTTGGCAAGTTTTTTTGTCCGCTTAGAATCATTCATAAAGTTTATTTGAGTTTAACTAAGTCTATTGCATAAAAACGTCTTTTAATGTTTAATTGTTCGTTAATAATAATAAAGTTTCCCGTATGATTTATAGGAATTCATAAATTCTGCAAAATTATTCTGTATACTAATAAAAATAAAAAAATCAGAATACAGGGGGACATACATTGAAAAACGAAAAACTGCCTCTTGACCCAATCGCATTAAGTTTGGGACCTATAGAGATTTACTGGTATGGACTAATCATCGCGGCAGCAGTTCTAATTGGCTTATTGATTGCAATAAAAGAATCTGAAAAAAGAGGTCTTAATAAGGAAATATTTATGGACTTAATTCTTTTGGCTGTACCTATTTCCATTGTAACGGCTCGAATCTATTATGTACTGTTTGAATGGTCCTATTACTCTAAGAATCCAGAACAGATTATTCAAATATGGAACGGTGGGATTGCTATTCATGGAGCTCTAATCGGAGCTCTCGTAACAACATACTTTTTTTCAAGGGCAAAAAAGGTTTCTTTTTGGAAGATTGTTGATATAGCTGCACCAAGTCTTATCCTTAGCCAGGCGATAGGCCGATGGGGAAATTTTATGAATAAAGAGGCATTCGGAGGGAATGTAAGCAGAGGATTCTTAGAGAACCTTATGCTTCCGGATTTTATTATTAATCAAATGTATATAGATGGTGTCTATCATCATCCTACCTTTTTATATGAGTCACTATGGGATGTTACAGGGTTTCTATTCTTACTTTTCTTAAGACGAACCCATATCCGTCATGGGGAAATGTTTTTGTCTTATTTAATTTGGTATTCATTTGGAAGGTTTTTTATAGAAGGAATGCGTACAGACTCGCTTATGCTATTTGATGAAATAAGAATGGCACAACTCATGTCACTGGTACTAATTTTAGGTTCCGTTATCATTATGATAATTCGAAGGAAAAGGGGCTATGCGGCATATCAGGATTCCTGATTTAGAAACGATCTTTAAGTGTTGAATTAATTCACCTTATCAAAGGGAAGGGGAATATGTTTAAGAGAAGTTAGATTAGTACATTAGAAAAGAGGCAGGATTTTCGAATCTGCCTCTTTTTTAAATAAGGAAAGACTTAACCGCCGGAACGCTTTCTTTTTATCAACCAATTAATCACTAAAATCAACAATGAAACTATAAATAAGGCAACTTTCCCTTCAGCTTCCCAGGATAACACTTCATAAACGGAGTATCCTTCTATTAGCATTGCCGGAATTTTTCCTATAGCACTAGCTAATGTAAAGTGAAGTAAGTTGATTTTACTTAAGGCTGCTCCGAGGTTGATCAATCCGGATGGCATAAAAGGAAAAAGCCGAAGTGATACAATTAATATAGCTGCCTCTTTTCCTTTTGACCTCATGAGTTTATTAAGATATTTTGAATTTGGTGGAGCAGGATGTTTCACATATTGAATTCCTTTTCTATATAAGAGAAAACTTATGCAAGCACCCAAGCACTCACCAATATAGGAAATAAAAATCCCTTTTTCAAATCCATAAAAAGTAATATTACTGGCTGTTAAAAAAAAACTGGGTATTACTCCGAATATACTTATAACAATATTCAGGATAATACTCACCATAATAGAAAAAGATCCCGAAAGTGAAAACCAATATAAAACTAATTCATCCATCTTTGTACCCTTCCTAGTCATATTACATTTTATAACCCCAGACCAGTTAATCGAGACATTTCATTTCACATTGTGTACAGTACAGGAGCAAGCTGAAAGCATTAATAAAATTCTTAGAGCTTATTGGATGATTGAATAAATCCATCCCTGTACTTTTATTAGATACCTTAAAAAGAAATCATAAGAAATAAATGTGAAGAAAGTTAGCAGGCTTTATCAAGATTATATGGATTTTTACAATTCCTACAATATCCTAAGCTATATCTGTATTTTATTAGTCTTTTTTTTTTGTTGGTTTCAATAGGTATGTACAAACATACTTTTTAGGGAGGAATCCTCTTGTCTAATTCCCTGCTTTGGATATTAATCGTTTCAATAGGATTGTTGGTAGGCATCTTCAGATTGTGTGCCGTGTTGTACAAACAGATTAGACTTATGTCGGGCATGATGATCTCTATGGCTACAGGAATGGTTAGTGGAATCGTTGGTGGTACCATCATTGCCATATATCTTTCAGAAGATTTATTTCAATCTACGGTATGGGGAGTTCTTGTTGGATTATTTATTGGATTTATAATGGGTCTGCCCTTTGGAATATTAGCTGTAACAGATGGTGTATTGTCAGGTCTTATGGGAGGAATGATGGGAGCCATGCTTGGGGAAATGATCCCCCCTGAAAATATCGAACAGCTGTTAAAGATATTATTTATTCTCTTTATCGGTGTCCATCTACTTATGATTTATCTTCTTTTGTCTGAAATGAGAGAAAATCAAACCAACATGATGGTTAAGCTAGTGAAAAACCCTTTATTTTCTGGTGGATTTTTGTTCTGCTCGATATATTTATTAAACTTTACAGGACCAATAATAGCAAAGGACATCGGAAATGAGCAGCATCAACACAAAGAAACTGTACCAAAAGAAAACATGAGTAGCTCCTATGCCTTAGAGATCAAGGCTCTCGATTTTAGTTATGAGCCACGAAATATATCCATTAACCGTGGGGAAGAGTATGAAATTACATTAAAAAATGTCGGGAAAGACGAGCATGATATAAGTATAGTTAGCCGTGATGAGTTTTATAAAAAAAATGCAGAAGATTTTCATGGAGTGGGGAGATTGCATTTACATGCAAAAGCGGGAGAGTCTGCATCGACAATAATAGGCTCTCTGCCTGAGGGAAACTATATATTTTATTGTACACTTCCCGGACATAAGGAAGCGGGAATGGTTGGGGAAATTACTGTAATGTAACTAAACTTAAGGATGCTTCTTTGAGGAGTAAAGTATATATTTATCTCATTTCATTTATAAATGCTTTTATAAAAAAATGAGAGGATTAAAGAGTACAAGGATAGATTTACTCCCCGAAAAAATAACTGTTGCACTTCAATTAATAATATTAAGATTTTATATAATGATTCTCCATAATTTCTACATATTTAAAAACTAAGATAAGGGGGATTATTTGAAAATAAGGAGTCAAACCAACCTATGATGTTAAAAAAATTGATAAAAGATGCCGGTACACAGAATTTATCAGAAATGAATGTTGCAGATATTTCGATTTTAGGTGTTACGGATAACTCGAGAGATATCCAAAAAGGATATCTCTTTGTGGCTGTAAGAGGGTATAGTGTTGACGGTCATGATTATATACAGGATGCCGTGCAACTTGGTGCTTCAGCGATTATTGGTGAGCTCGATATTGGAGACTTGGAGGTTCCTTACTTACAAGTGAAAAACAGTCG
Source organism: Peribacillus sp. NPDC096447 (assembly GCF_044762725.1). Classification (NCBI taxonomy): domain Bacteria; kingdom Bacillati; phylum Bacillota; class Bacilli; order Caryophanales; family Bacillaceae; genus Peribacillus; species Peribacillus sp. NPDC096447. The sequence continues at coordinate 39,594 of NZ_JBIWEV010000003.1, read as the reverse complement.
AAAAGCATTAGGGAAGATTGCGAAGAATTTTTATCCAAGTAAGCAAAAAATCATGATTGGAATTACCGGAACCAACGGAAAAACAACGACAAGCTATATGCTGCATCAAATTATAAAAGAAAGTGGGATTGCGTGCTCCGTCATAGGGACGATTCAACATATTGTTAATGGAAAAACAATTGATTCACATAATACCACACCAAGTGCGATTGAACTAAACTCCTTACTCGCTTCCAGCAAGGACAAGGTAGTCATAATGGAAGTGTCTTCACATGCATTAGTTCAATACCGTTTAGAGGGAATTGAATTTGATTATGGAATTTTCACCAACCTCTATCATGACCACCTCGATTATCACGGAACCATGGAAGCGTATTTTCAGGCAAAGGCACTACTATTTGAAAAGTTAAAGCCGAATGGAATGGCCATCGTTAATGAAGATAATTTTTGGGGAGAAAAGCTGCATGAGTACCTGAAAAAGCGAAAAGTGAATACGTATACCATTGGCGAATCCAAGTGTTGTGATCTATCAATCCATGATTATGATACGGCAACTAAGCCTTTTGTTTTACTGAATGATGGGAACGAGATCATAAGAATTAATTTGCCAATGCCTGGACTGCATAATTTATATAATGCAGCAGTAGCATACGCAGTTGCTCGGAAGCTGACGATTGGAAAAGAGGATATTCTCCTAGCTCTTAAGAAATTCCCTGGTGTTCCAGGAAGATTTGAAGTGTATAAGGACGAAGATAGCCCAACGATTGTTATTGATTATGCCCATACGGCAGACGCAATTTTTCACTGCCTGCAAACAGCTAAGGAATTAGGTGTTGAGCGGATTTTTCATATATTTGGCTTTAGAGGTGGCCGTGACAAAAACAAGAGAGCTGAAATGGTCAAGATTTCTTCAGAACTGAGCGATGTATCAATCTTAACTCTCGATGATTTAAATACAGAGGACTATCAGGAAATGAAAGCTACTTTAATCGATCTATATCACAAATATATCGCTGAGAATGGTCTGGTAATTCCGGATAGAACATTGGCGATACAGACTGTCCTAAAGATGGCCAAAAAAGGTGATTGGGTAATCGTTACGGGAAAAGGACATGAGAGTTATAAACAAGACTTTTCATTGCCAGCTACTTCCGATAAAGAAACAATCCTATATTTATTAGATAAAAAACATAGGACGATTTAGTTGTTTAGTAGGCACAATCATTTCGTATTTAAGGAGGGAAATAGAAAACCCATTTCCAAATTAGAGTGATGGAAATGGGTTTTTCTGGTGTCACATGTACATTATTATTGTTCAACCTTCATTAAGCGGACATTTTACGGCAAGCTTCTGCACATTTGAAGCATACTTCCGCACATTTTTGACAATGTTCATGATCGTGCTTTTTGCATTCGTCTCCACATGCTTCACAAATGTCTGCACAAAGTTGACAAATCTGATGGGCAAAGGGACTGTTGGATTGCATGGCTTTAGCTGCAAATGCACAGATATCCGCACATTCCCTGTCTATCCTTATACAAGAAGCCATCATTTTAAGATTTTCTTCCTTTAAGCATGCATCATAACATGTGTTACAGGCCTCCATGCATTCCAGACACGCTCTAATACATTCTTCATAAGTGGTATTCATAAATAAAACCTCCTAAGAATTTTGTTGTTTAACACTCATATTCTACCCAGCTCAACTATTATTTAACGAAATATCAAAAACTCCTTAAAAACTGCACAATTTTTTGATATTTTTTCATTATGATGGTGATAGTAATTCGAAAAAGCGGTGATTAATTTGAATAAAATATCCTTGAAATTCGGGATCTGGTTTTTAGGTGCTATGCTTATTCTTGAAATATTTTTGTTCTTTTTTCTCCATACAAGCATTGTAGATTCCAGAATAGAAGAAGAATTAGCTGCACTTCAGGCAAGAGGGAATAGTCATCGGGACGTGCTTGAAAATTCATATAATGAGGAAACATTACATCATATTGCTGTAATGGAAGCAAAAGCTGATACAGAGGTCATTATCACGGATCAAAATCAAAACATTTTTATTTCATCCTCGAATTTAGATAATGAAGAGCAAAAGATAATTACCAAAGAAATAGGGCAAGTACCACGCGATGGAGAAACACTGGAAAATAGGTGGAAAAGTGAAAAGTATATTTCAACGGTAACTCCTTTTAAAATTAACGAAAAGCAAAAAGGGTATGTGTACATGTTCCGGAGAACGGATCAGATTCAAAGTTTAATTTCCCGACTTAACCATCATTTTATTGCAGGTGCCATCATGATTCTTTCTTTAATGATCATCACCATCCTATTTTTATCCAAAGCTTTGACTAGGCCTCTGATCAGGATGAAGCGGGCTACCGAGAAACTTAGCACGGGTGACTTCTCTGTCAATCTCCCTGACATGGGTGATGATGAGTTGGGAGAGCTATCCAGATCTATAAAAATACTTGCGGAGGACTTAAAACACCTAAAGGGGGAAAGAATTGAGTTTTTGGCAAGCATTTCTCATGAGTTAAGAACACCGCTTACCTATATTAAGGGATATGCAGACGTATCAAGGAGAAAAGATATAGACGAATCCATCCGCGATCAGTATCTGAGCATTATTTTTGAGGAAACAAAAAAATTGTCTGATATGATAAAAGATTTATTTGATTTGGCTAAGTTAGACAAAAACAACTTTGTCATAAATCGTGTTGAAGTAGAGCTTTGTTCCTTTTTACACTCTATTTATGAAAAAATGCTACCTGCTTTCACGGAAAAAGGAATGGATCTTGTCGTTGAATGCAAAAAAAGTGTAAAGGTCAACATAGACCCTATGAGATTTGAACAGGTAATTTTTAATTTATTAGATAATGCAATCAAATATTCTGATTCTACTACCAAAACAAGTATATCTGTAAAAAGTGAAAAGGGATTGATAGTGCTGATAATAAAAGATGAAGGTCATGGGATTCCTAAAGAAGACCTTCCTTATATCTTTGATCGTTTTTATCGGGTGGATAAATCTCGATCTAGGGACACTGGAGGGTCAGGGCTTGGACTATCCATTGTTAAGGAACTAATAGAAGCTCACGATGGTACGATAGAGGTAAAAAGTGAACAAGGAAAAGGGACAGCCTTTTTTATTTCGTTAAAGGAGTTGCCGTAATGAAAACCTTATTGCTTGTTGATGATGAAGAAAGAATGCTCGATTTGTTGAATATATACTTATCTCCCGTTTACCACTGTATTAAGGTGAACTCTGGACATGAAGCCATTGTTCATATGAAAAATTCATATGCCGATTTAATTTTGTTAGATGTGATGATGCCGGTAATGGATGGTTGGAGTGCTTGCGCCAAAATTCGTGAACTCTCTAAAGTACCCATTATCATGCTGACGGCTCGAAATGAAAAATCGGATGTGGTTAAGGGTTTCCAATTAGGGGCAGACGATTATGTAACAAAACCATTTGATGAGGGGGAATTATTGGCTAGAATAGATGCACTTTTCAGAAGAATGGATGATAAAGACACCAAGGCAGTTCATTTCAAGGGATTAAAGTGGGATGAGGAATCTCATGAATTGACGTATGAAGGACAGCAGATTCAACTCACTCCAAAGGAGTTTTCCTTACTGGGATTATTATTAAAAAACCCAAACAAAGTTTTTTCTCGGGCACATTTACTGGAAGGGAGAATAAAGCTTTTACAGAGGATAGGACGATAGATTCCCATGTCCGTAATATCCGAGACAAATTAAGGCAGGCGAATTTTCCCATAGATCTATATCTCTCAACTGTTTGGGGAGTTGGATATAAGTGGGTGCCCAAGGAATAACGAAAATTTTTCATTAAAAAACATAAAAAAGGTGCAAATAAGACAGGAGAGGATACCATTGAAACACTTAAAATGGGGCTTATTATCTTTCACATCTATAAACTTACTTCTAGCAGCCTGTTCAAATGATGAGACAAAGGAGTACTTTATTAAAGCAGAGAATGAAACAATTGAACATATCCATGGAGCGGGATACTGGGGTAAAGAGGGAACCCCAGTTATAGCAACCCATGGAGGGCCATTTGAATATAGGGATGGATCCTGGTACAAAACTTCACATAACAATCATGATTACATGGGGTTCCAGACAATAAAAGACGGTTTCTATTCAAGCGGGCACCCTGAAGAGGGTTCAGATTTGAAAAATCCTTTAGGTCTTGTGAAAAGTACAGACAAAGGGGAAAGCCTGGAAAAGCTTGCTTTCTATGGAGAAACGGACTTTCATTACTTAGGGGCCAGTTATGAAACCGGTACTGTTTATACATATAATGAAGCTAAAAACTCCAAATTGGGACCAGGCTTTTTTTATTCCAAAAATGAAGGGGAAGACTGGACACAATTAGAGCTCAACGGGATGACTTCTACCGCTATTGAGGGCCTAGATATCCATCCATCAAAGGATAACATGATTGCCATTTATGGAGAGGAAGGAGTGTTTTTATCTAAAAACTATGGAAAGGACTTTTCACTAATCCCGACAACTTCTATGGTGACTTCATTAGCCTTTAAAGAAGATTCCATAGTTTATTCCATGCTTGAAAGTGAAAAAGTGAGCGTTCATGAAATAAGTTTGAACGATAAAAAGGATACTTCACTAGTTGCCCCTTCCTTGGATAAAGAAAACATACCGATTTACCTAGAGGCTAATCCATTGAAAGAAAGCGAAATGATGATGGTAACCACAAAGAATGATGTGTTTGTTAGCGAAGGACAGGAGAAGAAGTGGAATAAAATTCTATCAAACGGGGAAACCGAGTAAGGTGCTCAGTTTATCATTTCATGAGCGTGCTCCACAATTTCTGCACATATTATTGGTATTATGATATTGTCTAAAGCCAAAGGAGGAATCTTTATGTTGAAAAAAAGATTGAAAATGTCCGTCATCTTATCGTTATTTGCAGCCCTCTTCTTAATACTGGGTGCCTGCGCCAATGCGAATGATGAAAAAACAGAAAACAAAGATAGCACTGAGAAAACAGAAGAAAAAGAGAGCATGGAAGGCATGGATCATGGTAATATGGACCATTCTAGCTCAGAAGAAGTTCCTGAAGGTTTGAAAGAAGCAAAGAATCCAACCTATGAAGTTGGAAGTCAAGCGATTCTCGAAACAGATCACATGGAGGGTATGAAGGGTGCCAAAGCAACGATTGTGGGTGCCTATGATACGACGGCCTATGTTATTTCGTATACTCCGACTACTGGTGGAGAAAGAGTGGGAAATCACAAATGGGTTATCCAGGAAGAGATTAAAGATGCTGGTGACGAACCGTTAGAACCTGGAGCAGAAGTTACAGTAGATGCTGCTCATATGGAAGGGATGGATGGCGCGAAAGCTGAAATTGATTCTGCCGAAGAAACGACTGTGTATGTGGTTGATTACACATCGACTACAGGTGGAGAGGAAGTTAAAAATCATAAATGGGTAACAGAGAGTGAATTATCACCGGTAAAATAATGTTTTAACGAAATGAAAATATTTTAAAAAAAGAGCTTATCCCAAAAGGGATAAGCTCTTTTACTTGAGGTTATTTTGGGGTTTTGTATGCTTGAAAGGAGAATCCCTCTAACCACAATAGAGTTTCACTTATGAAAATGCTAGTTTATATGCGGCTTTAAAAATTTAATGATTATTAGTAAGAAATGTTAAGGAAGACCAGACGCTATTATCCCTTCTTTTGGAGAACTATTTGGTTCTGTATTAGTTTATAAAAAGATTGAATTACAACGTAAGAGAAAGTAAATGAAACTGTGAATACGAATTACCTAACATAAACCCGATTAATATTTTGCTTAAAAAGGGCACCTAAGCTTTGGAGAAAGAAATGTAATTTCCTAAAAGTGAAAACAAACGTTTAGTTTTTTGAACGAATTTTTTATTAGGATTGTTCGATGTTTTTTATAAAGAAATTCAGTCCTTTATTCTAATGTAAATTATCCCAATAATATTGTCTAATGATATTACTAAATCTCCATATTTTCTGCATGAATTTTTTATATAATCGTAATGGCAACTTTATTTTAAGGAGTCGTTGTAAAAGAATTATTGGGATACTATATTGCGTCCTTTTAGAATGATGTTAAGGGTCCTTGACATATGAATTATTCTATTTGTGGCTAAAAAACGTAATATTCCTTTGGAGGGTCATTAGAATGAAAAGAAATGTATTAGTTGTTGATGATGAATGGAATATGTTAAATCTAATAAAGATACATTTATCTAATACCTATAATATTGTCGTTTCAGACAATGGGCATGAGGCATTGAAATGCCTAGATAAGCAGTCATTTGATTTAATTATCTTAGATATTATGATGCCGTATATAAGTGGTTGGGAAATGTGTAAAATTATTAGAGAAAAATATAATATACCGATTTTAATGCTAACAGCAAGGAATGAATTGAAAGATAAAGTTCGTGGATTTGAGATAGGGGCAGATGATTATCTAGTCAAACCTTTTGCATTTGAGGAATTGGCAGCACGTGTACATGCTTTAATTCGAAGGTCAATAGTAAAACAAACGATTGAGCCAAAAGAGCAAGTAATAATTTCAAGTGGTTTAGAAATCCATTATGAAAGCAGGAGAGTTAAAATAGAGGGTGAAATAGTGGAATTCACTCCAAAGGAGTTTGATTTATTGTGGCTACTGGCAAGTAATTCGACTCAAATTTTCACTCGTGAATTATTGCTGGACAAAATATGGGGAATACATGATGAACGTGAATTTCGAACAGTGGATACACACATTAAGAACATAAGAGTGAAGTTAAGGGATACTCAGTGCAAATCTAACCCAATAAAGACAGTTTGGGGAATCGGCTATAAATTTGAGGATATGGGCAAGCCATGAAGAAAATCAAAATTAATAGTATAGGTGGTAAGTTAGGCATTACTATAATGATTTTATTTATGTTTATTTTAGTGCCCTTAGGCTATGTAATAGATAGAATATTTTTCGGTTTCTATTATGGTCAAACTCATGAATATATTGATGAAGTTTCTATAGACCTCATAAACTCCATAACAAATCTCGATGATCAAAATGAATTGGGAATATACGAAAAAATGGCGAATCATACGAAAACCGAGTTAGTGATCGTCGATAAGGCTGGTAAGGTACTTACAAGCTCCAACCTTTATGAAAAAGGTACGCGTTTTAACGCTCAATTGTTGTCTAAAATTAAAAAAACGAATAAAATTCACCAGGATTATGTAAATCCCAAAACTAAAAATTATTATTTCTTATCTGGACGCCCAATTATAATAAATGAAAATGTTGAAGGTGGAGTTTTTGTATTCTCCTCTTTAGATTCCATTCATGATTCGATACACAAATTAAGGACATACCTTGTTATTGCCATTTTAGGTGCATTACTGCTTGCTGCGGGTTTTACTTTCTTTGTATCCAAGAAGCTATCAAAGCCTCTTATTGATATGGAAAAGATAACTAGAAGGATCTCAAAAGGCGATCTTAATATAAATATCAAAAAATCGTCTAACGATGAAATTGGATCTCTCGCTCAAGCCATTAATGACCTTGCCATAGAACTAAAGGAATATCGGACAAATAGAAGTGAATTTTTAGCAAATATTTCTCATGAGCTTAGAACCCCTATTTCTTATTTATCTGGATATGCGTCGGTGATAAGTAAAAATCTATACAATAATGACCAGGAAAAGGAAGAGTACCTAGCTATTATAGAGAATGAAGCCTCGAGATTGACACTTCTTATTAATGATTTGTTTGAACTTTCAAAAATGGAAGAAAACAAGATTGAATTATATAAAGAATGGATTGATGTCGAAGAATTAATTGAGGGGGTCCTGAACAGGTCCAAACTGAGCGCAAATAAGAAAAATGTTACTTTGAAATATGAACCCGGTAAACATTTGAAAATGATTTTATCAGATGGGATAAGATTAGAACAAATCCTAACTAACCTTATCGAAAATTCTATAAGGTACACAAATCATGGGGGAATTGTTATTACCTCCCGAGCAAATAAGGATTTCGTCATCATCACTATCAAAGATTCAGGAATAGGGATACCTCCCAATGATTTGCCCTTTATTTTCGAACGGTTTTATCGAGTAGAGAAATCTCGATCTAGGCAAATGGGAGGGACAGGGCTTGGACTCGCTATCGTTAGGGAGTTGGTCAACGTATTAGGCGGGACGATAGAAGTTAATAGTGCAATTGGACAAGGGACTGAATTTATCATTACCCTACCAATAGAAGTATAAAAGTAATGTGTATGGCTAAACAATCGTTTAGTCTTTTTTTATTATGAAAATGGTCCAAAAGCCGTTCTTTTGAATCCCTTTTATTAACTATGTATCAATTAAAATCCATTGACTGGCGAAAAAAATAAAAAGGCACCCATGCAAACTTCATAGATACATGGGTGAAAATGGGAAAATAAGCGATTAATTTTATTAATTAATTAGTTCGTTGCTATTTGCAAAATCTTTTGTCTTGATGATTCAAATTCATATAAATCTTCAATATAAATTTGATGCCATACCATAAAGATTAAAATAGTCCATAGTTTACGGCTATTGTCCATTTTATCTCGAACGTGATTGTCCAATAGCTTTAGGATTTCCTGTTTGCTAAAAATATAGTCAGTAGGGCTATTATGAATTAATTGCATGGCCCAATCATAAAGTTCTGCTTTCAACCAATGGCGGATGGGGACAGGGAACCCTAGTTTCTTTCTGCTCCATACATGCTCTGGAACTATACCTTCTGCAGCTTTACGGAGGATATATTTAGTCGTGCCATTTCGTACTTTTTGATTACTGCTAACTTTTGATGCGATATTAAAGACATGTTTATCCAAAAAGGGTACTCTCACTTCTAGGGAGTTTGCCATGGACATTTTATCGGCTTTCAGCAAAATGTCTCCCTTTAGCCATGTATGAATATCAATATTCTGCATTTTTGTAATCGCGTCATAATCTAAAGAACTGGAATAAATGGAACCCGTCACTTTTTCATTCTCCAAATTGTTTAGATAATTAATAAGCAAAAGTTTTTTCTCTTTTTCATTGAACATATTTGCGTTTCCGATATACCGTTCTTCTAAGGGGGTAACCCCCCGTTCTATAAAACTCTTTCCTTTTACTCCCTCTGGAAGAGCTGAGGAGAGGGCTTTTAAAACATGTTTTACTGGAGACGGGATATAGGAAAACATGCGAATGGATTGAGGTTCCCTGTATATGTTATAACCGCCGAATAATTCATCTGCACCTTCACCGGACAAAGCCACCTTGACTTGTTTCCTGGCTTCCCGCGCAACAAAGTACAAAGGCACAGCTGCAGGATCAGCTAAAGGGTCGTCCATATGCCAAATGATTTTTGGTAGCTCAGCAAGAAATTCTTCAGGGCTTATTACATAACTAATATTTTCTACATTTAGAGCGTTGGCTGTTTCTTCTGCAACGTTTATTTCGCTATAACCTTCTCTTTCGAAACCTACGGAAAAGGTTTTAATTTTAGGATTAATCTGTTTCGCAATTGAAACGATAAATGAAGAATCGATTCCTCCAGATAAGAAGGAACCAACTGGAACATCACTCCTCATATGTACGTTTACTGAGTCGATCAAGGTATCTTGGACTTCTTTGATTAATTTGGAATCTTCCATATTTGAGGGTTGGAAATTCGCTTTCCAGTATTTTTTTATAACCATTTTTCCCCTTGGTTTTTTAGTGAAGAAATGTCCAGGTGGTAGCTTTTTAATTGATTTAGAAAGGGTCGCAGGCTCCGGTACATATTGGAAACTAAGATAATGTTGTAAAGAATCTACATCTAAATCTTCACTGATTGCCGTAAGAATACTTTTTTTCTCGGAAGCAAAGTAAGTAGTTACATCTAGCTCACAATAGAAAAAGGGTTTTATCCCAAAGTGATCCCTTGCACCAAAAAGTTTTTCTTCTTCTTTGTCCCAAATGACAAAAGCGAACATCCCACGCAGTTTACGAACGGATTGCTCCTTTATATTACTATAGAGGGCTATAATGACTTCGGTATCAGAATCTGTCGTAAATTCGTGGCCTCTATCGATTAATTCTTTTCTTAGTTCAATATAATTATAAATTTCGCCATTGAAAATAATCCAGTATCTTTCATTTTCATATGAGAGGGGCTGGTTTCCGTTATCTATATCGATGATGCTTAATCTTCTAAAGCCAAAATTCACAAATTCATCGAAAAAATACCCTTCATCATCCGGGCCTCTATGGGTAATGATGTTATTCATCTTTTTCAACTTTTCCCTTATATCAGAATGTATGGCTTTAGGCCCGTTATGAACACATCCAACAAAACCGCACATAAAATCCACCTACCTATTGTTATTTTGAGCTTCCTTGAAAATTTTTAAGGAACTACAAGAAAGATAACAACAAAATATGTAGAAATTATGGAGTTTACATAAAAATTGTAATTATTTCAGGGTGCACAATAGTCATATCGTTTTTTGGAAGAATTTTGGGTTATTATAGGTGTTTTGTCATTTGTGCACACATTCTGCATAAATTTGTAATGAAAATGTAAATTCAGGTAAATATGCGTGTCACTTAAGGATGATAGAATAATAAAAAAGAAATAATTCGGGGGAAAAAATAGAAAATGAAAAAAATTATATCTTCGTTTGTTGTAACCGGTGTTGTGACTGGTTTGTTGCTATCAAATCCATTGGTCAGTAATGCTGCATTAGGAGATCGAACGTTAAAAAGTGGAATGACTCATACAGATGTAAAACAATTACAAGAGAATTTAAAGAAAAAGGGATATTTTAAAACAGATACAACCACCTATTTTGGGACCGTTACTAAAAGTGCAGTAGTAAAGTTTCAAAAAAGCAAAGGCTTGAAAGCTGACGGTATTGTAGGTCCGAATACGTATAAAGCATTGGGCGTAAAAAAGCAGACAACCAAGGTAGCTAATGTGAATAATTCAAGCAATAAAACTACAGCGATAGTAAAGGAAGCAAAAAAACACTTGAATGTAAAATATGTATGGGGTGGGACTACGCCAAAAGGGTTTGATTGCAGCGGATTCCTAAAATATGTTTTCGAAAAAAGTGCAGATGTCACTTTACCGAGAACTGTATCGGAAATTTATAAAAAGGGGACAAAGGTGTCCAAACCAAAAGTTGGGGATTTGGTCTTTTATGAAACCTATAAACCTGGTGCCTCACATGCAGGTATTTATATCGGGGATAATCAATTCATACACAGCTCCTCAAAAGGTGTAAGCATTTCCTCTATGGATAATAGTTATTGGAAAAAGAGATATTTAGGTGCGAAAAGAATGTAATAGAGATAGCGGCCAGTTCTATTAAAGAGACTGGCTTTTATTTATATATACTATTCTACCAATAGGTAACTATACCGAGAATTCCTATGATGATGATAACCGTCCCTGCACATTTTTGAACGGTATTACCAAACTTCTTCCCTTTTTTTATTAAAGAACCCTCTGCGCCAAAACTCCAAATTAATAATGGGGTAATAAGTAGGGGTAAAGCAGTTCCAATCCCAAAAATGGATGTCAAGGCAAAACCATAGGTGGTAGAAAATACCAAAGGTATAAGTTGTACAAAAAATAGGACAAACATAGTTGGGCAAAAGGCGACTGAATAGCTTATGCCTAATAAAAGAGCTCCTAATTTCCCGTCTGAATGTTTGAATCCCCTCCACTTAAAAAAATGCGAAATCCAAATGAATTTTAAATAACCAAATAGAAAAAGGCCAACAATTATGTTTAAGAATCCAATGCTTTTGCGAAAATACGCGAAATAGGTGGTTAAGGTAGATTGAAACTCTCTTCCTAATAACCAAATTAAAACTCCAAAGAGGGAATATACCACTAGTTTTCCCAGGATGAATAAGGATATTTCCACCCAAGGGGCTTTTTTCCCCACTGCTTTATTTCCGAAATAGGCAATTGAAGTGAAATTCCCAGTAATCTGACAGGGTGCCAAGGAACCCGGCGCGATTGCTGAACAATGAGCAGTCGCTTTTATACTAGTCGGATTCGAATAGTTCTATAAATAAGTGGATGTAAATAATTAAGAAACCCAGCTAATCTTCTCATGTGAAGGTAGCTGGGTTTTAAAGTTGTATGTGCAAAATAACACTTCAATTTGTAATGCATAGATAAGGTGATTCTTGTATAGATTCACTCAAGTATTATTAATTAAACAGCCTTAATTTATTCTATGTCAAATACCTATTTTAAAAATTTTTATAAGAAATCCTTCACATACCATAGGAGGGTATAGTATTATGTGATTAAGGAGGTGAGGCAATGTCGATGAATTCAGAAAGTCTTGATAAAATTGTTGAAATCGATCAATGCTGCTCATCAGACGGTGAAAGAAAGAGCCATCATTCAGATAATGTGAAAAATAATTTAGTAACAAGATTGAATCGAATTGAAGGACAAATTCGAGGAATAAAAGGATTAATTGAAAAAGATACCTATTGTGATGATGTCATTACTCAAATATCTGCGACTCAATCAGCTTTAAATAGTGCCGCTCGTATTTTACTTGAAGGGCATATGAAGACATGTGTTCTTGAAAGAATTCAAGAAGGGGATACGGAGATTTTAGATGAGGTAATGGTGACAATTCAAAAATTAATGAAAAAATAAAAGGAGACTAGTGATATGGAAAAAATGACTCTAAACGTAAAAGGAATGTCATGTGGGCATTGTATAAATTCAATTGAAGGCAATGTAGGTGAATTATCTGGAGTTACCACTGTTAAAGTAAACTTAGATTCTGGAACTGTTAGTGTGGAGTTTAATCCGAACGAAGTTAGTATTGATAAGATCAAAGAAACAATTAATGACCAAGGTTATGATGTACAATAACATTAATACAGAACGTGCTAATTAAAGCACGATTTCTTTCAGAAATTAATATACTATACTGGGGTATGGTTTATGGTATTAAAATAGTTCATCTGACATAAAATAAGGAGGAGTAAGGAATGGAGAATGTAATATTAACAGTGAAAGGAATGGCATGTGGGCATTGTATTAATTCAATTGAAGGAAATGTAGGAAAATTAAATGGTGTTCATTTTGTAAAAGTTCACTTAAATGAAGAAAAAGTAGAGGTATCATTTAATTCGAAAATGGTTTCTTTAAAGGGAATTACTGACGTTATAGAAGATCAAGGTTATGATATACAATAATACTAATAAAGAACGTGCTGATTAAAGCACAATTTCTTTCGGAAATTCATATACTATACCAGGGTAAGGTTTATTTATTAAAATAAATCATCGAACATAATTAAGGAGGACAAAAAAATGGAGAATGAAATATTAGCAGTGAAAGGAATGTCATGTGGGCATTGTATAAATTCAATTGAAGGGAATGTGGGAAAATTAAACGGTGTACGTTTTGTAAAGGTTCACTTAAATGAAGGAAAAGTGAATGTATCATTTGATTCGAAAGTGGTTTCTTTGAAGGGGATTACTGACATTATAGAGGACCAAGGTTATGAAGTAGAGCTTTAGTAAATTACCTAAAGATCAAAGTTGTCACTAAGGAATTGAAAAAACGTGCTGTCTCGCCCCGGCACGTTTTCAAAAAAATATACCCCACTGTAGTATGTGGTGATAGGAGTGTAAGGTTATGAGCGATAAAAAAGAAACAACACTTCAAATAGCTGGCATGACGTGTGCTGCCTGTGCAGTGAGAATAGAAAAAGGTCTCAAAAAAATAGATGGAGTAGAGGATGCAAGCGTAAATTTTGCGTTAGAAAAATCAAAAGTAACGTTTGATCCATCAAAATCTAGTGTTAACCAACTTAAAGATAAAGTTGAATCCTTAGGGTATAAAGTGGTTAGTGAAAAAGCGGAATTTGATATATCTGGTATGACATGCGCAGCATGTGCTAACAGGATTGAAAAACGTTTAAACAAGCTGGATGGAGTTCAAAATGCAACTGTAAACTTCGCCTTAGAATCAGCCCTTGTAGAATATAATCCTGATGAAGTTTCGGTCCCAGATATGAAGGATGCCATTAAGAAATTGGGTTATCGTTTAGAACAAAAGCAAGTAACTACAGGCGAACAGGCTGATCATAGACAGAAGGAAATTGAGAAACAAACAGGAAAATTCATATTCTCTTCTATTTTGTCCATCCCTTTACTTTGGGCGATGGTCAGTCATTTTGAATTTACATCTTTTATTTGGCTGCCAGAGATGTTCATGAATCCATGGGTGCAACTTGCACTTGCGACTCCTGTTCAATTCTTAGTTGGAGGTCAATTTTACGTAGGCGCCTTTAAAGCATTAAGGAATAAAAGTGCAAACATGGATGTATTAGTTGCACTTGGAACATCTGCAGCTTATTTCTATAGTGTTTACTTAAGCATTCTGTCAATAGGGTCCGATGCTCACATGGTTGAATTATATTTTGAAACAAGTGCTGTGTTAATTACACTTATAATATTAGGTAAGTTATTTGAAGCAAAAGCAAAAGGGCGTTCATCGGAGGCCATAAAAAAACTTATGGGTCTGCAAGCCAAAACAGCCACAGTATTAAGAGACGGTCAAGAAATGAATTTACCTATCGAAGAGGTAATAGCTGGAGATATCGTTTATGTTAAACCAGGTGAAAAGGTACCTGTAGACGGAGAAATATTTGAAGGGAGATCTGCCCTAGATGAGTCAATGATTACAGGTGAAAGTATTCCTGTTGATAAAACAGTAGGAGATTTAGTAATTGGCTCAACAATTAACAAAAACGGGTTTCTGAAGGTTAAGGCAACAAAGGTAGGAAAGGATACCGCCTTAGCTCAAATTATCAAAGTAGTCGAAGAAGCACAAGGATCAAAAGCGCCTATTCAACGCTTAGCCGATGTCATCTCAGGAATATTTGTCCCTATTGTAGTGGGTATAGCGATTATTACGTTTCTTGTGTGGTACTTTGCTGTAAGTCCGGGAGAGTTTGCAGTAGCTCTTGAAAAGTTAATTGCCGTATTAGTTATCGCATGTCCATGTGCTCTAGGCCTAGCTACTCCGACATCCATTATGGCTGGATCAGGTCGCGCAGCTGAATATGGGATTTTGTTTAAAGGCGGGGAGCATCTTGAAACGACTCATCGAGTGAATACAGTGATTCTTGATAAAACGGGCACTGTAACAAATGGAAAACCAACACTTACAGATGTTATTCTCTCAAATGGGTTTGAAGAAAAGGAATTTTTAAAGTTAGTCGGTGCTGCAGAAAGAAATTCTGAACATCCGTTAGCTGAGGCAATTGTTGAGGGCATTAAAGAAAAAGGGATTGAACTAGGCAACTCTGAACATTTTGAAGCTATTCCTGGCTTTGGTATTGAATCTACAGTTGAAAACAAATCCATATTAATTGGAACTCGCCGTTTAATGGCTAAAAACAGGATTAATATTCAAGACATATTACCGCAAATGGAAAACTTAGAGAAACAAGGCAAGACTGCAATGCTAGTAGCCATTGATAATCAATTCGCTGGAGTGATTGCTGTCGCAGATACAATTAAAGAAACCTCTCAGAAAGCAATTGAAAGGTTAAAAGAGATGGGTCTGGAAGTCGTCATGATTACAGGTGATAACAAGCAGACAGCTCAAGCAATTGCAAATGAGGTCGGAATTGACCATGTTATAGCAGAAGTCCTCCCTGAAGGAAAGGCAGAGGAAGTTAAAAAGCTTCAAAAAGCTGGAAAGATAGTGGCAATGGTCGGTGATGGAATTAACGATGCTCCAGCGTTAGCTACCGCTGATATTGGCATGGCCATCGGTACGGGTACGGATGTAGCAATGGAAGCTGCTGATATCACCTTAATAAGAGGAGACCTAAATAGTATTGCCGATGCCATCTTTATGAGTAAAATGACGATTCGAAATATCAAGCAAAATTTATTTTGGGCCTTTGCTTATAATGCTATAGGAGTTCCAATTGCAGCCCTAGGCTTTCTGGCACCATGGCTGGCAGGAGTAGCAATGGCATTTAGTTCAGTTTCAGTTGTTTTAAACGCACTCAGATTACAAAGGATTAAGTTAAAAGGATAATCTTATCTATTAAGAAAGGAGTGTTTTTATGAAACAAAAAAACATTTTAACCTGGGCGATTTCAGCCATTGTTTATCTCGGGTTGGTAATTGGCGGTTATTCCGTATCTGCAAGTTTGGACAGTAATAACGATCACACTGATACCCATGATGAGGCAAAAATAAATGGTAACGAGGAAAAAGAATCTATTAAAGAGCAAACACATAAAGATAATCATAGTAAGGATTCAGGGCATTCAGATCATGTAGCTCATTCAAAAAGTGAATTGGTCACAAACGTAAAGTATGAAGATGGCTTAATTACCATTGATGTGAAGGATAAAGATCAAAATTCACCTGAATTAGAAATTTCACATGAAAAGATTATGCATCTAATTATTGTAAGTGCCGACTTAGAAGATTATTATCATTTACATCCTGAGGAAAAAGGAAATGGCGTTTATACTCTGAAATTCGACCTACCTGAAAACTCTTATAAAGCGTTTGTTGATATTAAACCAAAAAACCTTGCCTATAAGGTTAGTCCGATAGAACTGCATGTGGGGAAAGGTCATGGTGAAAATGAGGAAAACTCACTAAAGGTTGATACAAACTTAACAAAAACAATCAATGAAAAGACAGTTGAATTAACAACTAAAGAGCCAGGAATAAACAAAGATGTGACGTTAAGCTTTGATACGAAAGGGATTACTCCAGAGCCCTATCTGGGGGCTTTAGGCCATGTTGTTATTTTGGATGATAAGGGTGAAAAATTTGTTCATGTGCACCCTACATCAGAAGAAAGGACACTATTTGAAACAAAATTTGATAAACCTGGCATATACAAAGTGTGGGGAGAATTTAAATTTGATGGTAAAGTCAATAGCTATCCATTTGTTATAGAGGTCAAATAAAAAGGAAAAAGGGGAATTTATATGAACTTAGATGGGGTTGGCAAACATCTATTAATTTGCAACGGGAAAACATGCACGAAAAATGGAGCAGAAGAAGTAACAGAGACCATTAGAGGAGAATTGAAAAACTTAGAGCTACAAAATGAGATTCACACAACAAAAACATTATGCAACGGCCAATGCAAGCATGGCCCGATCGCTGTTCTATATCCACAAGGAACCTGGTATAAAGAAATGAATAAAACAAAAAGTAAAGAACTTATTCGTCAATTGAAAGAAAATGACAATGTTCATCTAGGCTCTGAACTTTATTACCATGATGGGAAAACATTCAAGAACCATGAGAGTGAATGAACTGTAACATCTTACTTCTATATCTAAAAAGGGTTTCTGTTCAGGGCGCTTTTCTGGAAGAAAAAAATTGCGATATTCAATGGACTGATCATTTTTACCAATAAGTCCATATTTCCATCAATAGGGTTTACTTCTCCCCATTAATACTAATTGAAATTGTTCTCTTAGAAAAAATGGAAGTTTTGGAAAGGGCATTAGCGTCTCTGTCAGAAGTATTGGAGTTTCATTGTTTAACAGGTGAGTATGATTATCAAGTGGATAACAAAGATCGGAAGGAATTAGAAATATTTATTAAAAAGTTAAATAAACTAGGATTACAAGAACTCTAACTAGCCTAGCTCTTAGAAATTTCAACAGTTTTACAATATGGGAAGAAAATACCCGTTCGTAAAAATCCCTTACGAACGGGTATTTTTTTAATAACATTACCTCAAATTCTTTCCTGGATGGCGGAAGAGGAAACTTTTAATTCCCTCATATTAATTTCACTAGCTTATCATTCTCTATCTTGTTATGATTGATATACCTGTCTAAATCTTCGAAAAATATCGAAAGTTCGGTGTAAAAATGAATCTTATGACAAAAGATTTACTGATTAACTTTTTAATTATCCTTTTTCCGATCTTTTTATTGCAAATGAGCTATCTAGTGAAGTACGTATACCGTTTAGATGCATTAAAAGGATCCTTCCTATCGATTTTCCCTATTCTTTCACTTGTTCTATGCATGTTATTTCCCGTTGTTATAGAAGAGGATTTTGTTTGGGATCTTAGATGGATCCCTTTTCTATTAGGCGGTTTATATGGAGGCTACCGGTTAGGAATCATATTGATAGTCATCACTCTTGTTATCCGCTATTTATCAGGGGGTGATAATGGATTTTATATATCATGCATCACTTTTCCACTAATGGGAATTTCCCTGTTTTTTATATCTAAGTACTATCTAAAAATGTCTGTCAGTAAAAAAATCCTTATTGGTATATCATTAATATTCATTGTCCATATTCTTACGCAGTTTATTTCAACAGTCGTATTTGAACTTACTATCGGCATAAGCCTATGGAAACAATACTTCACGATCCAAGTCATTGGAATCGTTGTTGTAATCTTACTTTGGGAGGTCATCCTCACTAATTTTCAGGTTCTCGAAAAATTAGTGAAAGCGGAAAAATTGCAGATCGTTAGTCATCTGGCTGCAAGCATATCTCATGAAGTCAGAAATCCCCTTACAGTTACCAGGGGATATATTCAAATGTTAAGCGAAGACGTGTCTTCCCATACAAAGGTCAAATATGCAAATATTGCACTGAAGGAATTGGACAGGGCCACGGATGTCATTAATGATTATTTGACGTTTGCTGCCATAAGCCCTGAAAACACGGAGCGATTAAGGGTATCAGAAGAAATTCAGCATGTCGTGAACAGCATAAAACCCTTGGCTAGCAATAATGGTACAGAAGTGAAATTATCCTTATTCGAAGATGAAGCTTATTATATCATGGGGGAAAGGAAGAAATTCCAGCAGTGTTTGTTCAATATCTTAAAGAATGGGATAGAATCGATGGACCATGCTGGCGAAATATACATAGATTTAATTCGTGCTGCCTCCACCATCCAAATTAAGATCCAAGATCAGGGAATTGGAATGACACAGGAACAGATATACCGTTTAGGTGAGCCTTACTTCACGACAAAAAATAAAGGGACGGGATTAGGCATGATGGTTTCATATAGCGTTATCAAAAGCATGGAAGGAACGGTACATGTGTCAAGTGTACAAGGGAAAGGGACATGTTTCTCTATTAACCTGCCCATACATAAATACGAGCCTATTTAGTTTAGTGTAAATTGACGGTTTTACACTCATAGATTACAATTTAAGTAAACTACCAATATTATGAAATGATTCAATGACGCATTTGATACCTAAGGGAGATGATTGTATGAAATCGCTTACAGATGGACAAATCATTTGGGAACCGACAAAGGAACAAATCGAGCAAACGGTATTGACTCAATATGTGAAATGGTTAAAAGAAAAGAAAGGTTTAACATTTCATGATTATCATGAATTATGGAAATGGTCGGTAGATGAACTGGAGGAATTTTGGGCTTCAATTTGGGATTATTGTGATGTAAAAGCAGCCAGGAAATATGACAGGGTTTTAACGGAGCAATCAATGCCAGGTGCCAAATGGTTCGAGGGGGCAAGGCTTAATTATGCTGAAAATGCATTATGGAATGAGCAAGAAGAGAAAACGGCAATTTTTTTTCGTTCCGAACATATCAGGCAGCAGGAAGTCAGCTGGAAAGAGCTGAAAGAAAAAGTAGCTTCTGTCGCCCATTCATTAAGGGAACTTGGTGTGAAATCCGGTGACCGTGTTGTTGCCTATATGCCAAACATACCTGAAGCTGTCATAGCTTTCTTGGCAACTGCAAGCATAGGTGCCATCTGGTCCAGTTGTTCACCTGACTTTGGGGCAAGAAGCGTCATAGATCGTTTCAAACAGATTGAACCGGTTGTATTACTGGCGGTTGATGGATATCAGTACAATGGAAATGTATATGATAAAACATCAGTCCTCTCCCAGCTTAAACAGGAATTGGTCACTGTAAAGCATACCGTGCTGGTTCCTTACATAGAAAAAAATATTTTGGAAGTGAATCTGGCAGATACGATTCCTTGGGATGACCTTTTAAAAGAAAAGGCAGAATTATCTTTTGAAAATGTTCCGTTCGATCATCCGCTTTGGATTCTCTATTCATCAGGCACAACCGGAATGCCAAAACCAATTGTGCAAGGGCATGGCGGTATATTATTGGAGCATTTAAAATCAACAAGAATCCATCAAGGCATGACTTCCGAGGATACTGTATTCTGGTTTACGACTACAGGCTGGATGATGTGGAATCTCCTTATGGGCGGTTTACTTAATGAAGGGACCATCGTTCTTTATGACGGCAGTCCTTCTTTTCCGAATATGGATGCCCTTTGGGAATTGGCTGAAGATACAGGCATGACTTTCTTTGGAACAAGTGCACCATTCCTTACGAATTCCATGAAGTTAGGAAACAAGCCAATGGGAAAATATGATTTATCGAAATTGAAGGCTCTTTTTTCAACTGGGGCTCCATTGTCTGGCGACGGTTATAAATGGGTGTATGAGAATGTCAAGAAGGATATCTGGCTCAGTTCATCCAGTGGCGGAACCGATGTTTGTGCCGGATTTGTAGGTGGCGTTCCAACATTGCCCGTAAGAATCGGAGTGATACAAGGAAGGGCATTGGGTGTTTGTGCGGAAGCCTTTGATGAGCATGGTCAAACATTGATTAATGATGTCGGTGAATTAGTCATTACCAAACCGATGCCATCCATGCCGCTATACTTCTGGAATGATCATGACGGGACAAGATACTACGAGAGTTATTTCGATACGTATCCTGGCATATGGAAACATGGTGATTGGATAAAGATTGACGAAAAGGGCAGCTGTATCATTTATGGTCGTTCCGACTCGACCATCAACCGTTCTGGTGTACGGATGGGAACTAGTGATATCTACCGGGTCGTCGAAGCGATCGATGAGGTGATGGAAAGCCTTGTCATTGATAGGGAAGTGCTTGGCCGCGGTTCCTCACTGCTGCTGTTCGTTGTCCTTAAGCCCGGTAATAGCCTGGATACAGCATTGACGGCAAAAATCAAGGAACAAATAAGAGGGCATGTGTCCCCTCGCTTTATCCCTGACCAAATCCATGTCGTTGAACAAATTCCTAAAACGTTGAACGGAAAGAAAATGGAAGTCCCGATACGTAAAGTGTTATTAGGTTTCGAGTTTGATAAAGTAGTGAATGCAGACTCCATGGGAAATCCAGAATCGCTACAGTTCTTTAAAGAATTAGCTCTCGAGTTGAATGAGAAAAAAATATTCTAGCAATCAGGCGGAGCAAAATGCTCCGTCTATCATTAGTTTTCCTGAATGGGATTGGTGTTAATTCCCGAATAAGGTTCTATCATTGGGATTGGCCTACCATCTTAAAAAAAATATGCATTGCTGGAAATATTTCCTTGACAATTTCAAAACAGCTGAATAGAATAAAATATATAGTCAGTAAGTACTGACAGTCCATTTAGAGGAAGTGAGAGCATGAGCAGCAGTAATAAGCTAAGTACCGATGATAAGCTGCTGTTGGCGGCAATCGATCTAATCGCAGAGAAGGGGTATAATGGTGTTACTACTCAGGAAATTGCCGGGGCCGCAGGTTTGAGTGAAAAAACACTGTTTCGTAGGTTTGGAAGCAAGCTAAATCTTCTAGAAACAGCATTTGATCGATATCATTATGCCGAAGAGATGACAAGACTTTTTAATGAAGAGCAAATCGTGTGGGATTTACATTCAGACTTACAACTGATCAGTCGAACATATCATGAAATCATGAATCGTAACCGGAAAATGATTATGATTAGTATCAAGGAGGAAGGCAATTTACCTGGGTTTCGAGAAAAAACACAAAAGCAACCTCGACAGTTACTGGAAATTTTGACAAACTATTTTAACACGATGTATGAGAAAGGAAAGCTTATTCACACAGACCCAGAGCTTCAGGCGTTGACGTTCATGATGATGAATTTTGGTGCCTTTATGAACAATCTGGATGTTGATGAAAACTATCCAACCGTGTCCCTGGAGGCATTTATAATGGGGAGTGTACAAACATTTACTAGGGCTTTAACTCCCTAGTTTTTCATTAAAAATAATGATAGTCAGCACTGACACACCTTGATGATAAAAGGAATTCCGATTATTAATGAATTGAAAAAAATATGTTAAATGACAGGAGATTATGAATATGAAATCAAGTAATACAATAGTATGGATTAATGTATTTACAGCTAAACCAGGCAAACTAGATGAATTGGTTGCTATCCAAGCTGAAGAACTACTCAATTTTAAGAAGGGATCACAAGTTGTTCCTGGTTGGATCAGTAGCCGTTGGCATCGTTCTGTAGATAATAATAAGGCAATTATGGTAACTACCTTTGAGAGTATTGATTTTCATGAAAATTGGTTAGAAAAAAGTGAATTTAGAGAACATCTTAACAAAATAAACCATCTCATTGAAGATACAGAAGGTGGGTACTACACGTTAGTGGAAGAGATTGAAAATATGTAAATCCATCAAATTATGAAGTTTTTATTCTTAAACAATTAATTTGCCAGTCAGTTTTTACGAGGAGGAGAAAACATTGGAAAAATTAAAGATTGGAATTATCTTAGGAAGCACACGTATAGGACGCGTAAGTCCACAAGTAGGAAATTGGGTTAAAGAAATAGCTGATAAACGAGAAGATGCAAATTATGAAATCGTCGATATCGCAGACTTTAACTTGCCATTTGTTGGAGAAGGCACTGGTAAAGAACGGGGATTATTAGCTTGGTCAGAAAAACTTTCTAGCTTGGATGGTTTTGTGTTTATCGTACAAGAATACAATCACAGTATTACAGGGGCATTAAAAAACGCACTTGATTCCGCACGTGATGAATGGAACAACAAAGCTGCGGGCATCGTGAGCTATGGGTCAACTGGCGGAGCCCGTGCAGCCGAACATTTGCGTGGCATCTTAGGGGAATTACTAGTTGCGGACGTTCGGGTAAATCCAACATTATCGCTATTTACAGACTTTGAAAACTTCAAGACGTTTAAACCCGCTGATTTACACCTTGGTAATGTCCATGCAATGTTAGATCAAACGATTGCATGGAGCGGTGCCTTAAAAAGATTACGATAAGCTTGATAGTTTACTAGCTAGGTCCTTCCCCTCTAACTATTTAACAAAATTCATGTCAGTAAGTACTGAAACTTAAATAAATGGTTAAGCAGGCTGCTTCCATATTCAAACCATCTTTTCACTTCAATGATAAATGAATTGGGATAGTATAGTTTAAAAAAACGAGACAAAACGAGACAACAATCTCATTTTGTCTCGTTTTGTTTCGACTGAAAATAGATAAAATCCTAATTTTACCGACCTCCCATTTTGGCACGGCATTTGCAATATCAATATATAGAATGACTCATTAAATGATTGGGGGCTGAAAAATGGAAACGGTTCAATCGAATGAAATAAAGTTATCACAGGACAATGCTTATTGGATGTACAAAAAAATGCTGGAAATCAGAAAATTCGAAGACCAAGTTCATGAATCTTTTGCAAAGGGGATTTTACCAGGGTTTGTCCATTTATATGCAGGGGAAGAAGCGGTAGCTGTCGGAGTATGTGCTCACCTATCCGAAAAGGACAGCATTACAAGCACTCACAGGGGGCATGGCCATTGTATTGCAAAAGAATGCGATCTTAACGGGATGATGGCTGAAATCTATGGGAAAGTGACAGGGCTTTGCAAAGGGAAAGGCGGGTCCATGCATATTGCCGATTTGGATAAAGGGATGTTAGGTGCGAACGGGATAGTCGGTGGTGGTTTTCCGCTCGCATGCGGGGCAGCATTAACTGCCAAATATAAAAAGACCGATCATGTTAGTGTTTGTTTTTTTGGTGATGGTGCCAACAATCATGGAACATTCCATGAAGGGATAAATCTGGCGGCAATCTGGAAGCTGCCCGTTATATTCATCGCTGAAAATAATGGGTATGGTGAAGCCACGCCTTTCAACTATGCTTCAAGCTGTAAAACGATAGCCGATCGGGCGATAAGCTACAATATCCCGGGTGTCCGGGTGGATGGGAAAGATGTTTTGGCTGTGTATAAGGCTGCTGAAGAAGCCGTTCAGAGGGCTCGCAGGGGAGAAGGCCCATCATTGATCGAATGCGTTACTTATCGTAATTATGGCCACTTCGAGGGAGATGCACAGAAGTATAAAAAAGAACAAGACAAAAAGGAGCATAAACAAGAGAAAGATGCGATTGCCCTATTTAGGAATTACTTGCTGAATCAGAATCTGCTGGCGGAAAAAGAACTGATTTCTCTTGAGAATGCCGTTGAGGAATCTATTAAACAAGCAGTCAAGTTCAGTGAAGATAGCCCGTATCCAGAGGCATCCGATTTATTAAACGATGTTTATGTATCCTATTAAACTAAGGAGGAATTGAGATGAGTAGAAAAATCAGTATGTCACAAGCAATAAATGAAGCAATGGCCATGGCAATGAGAAAAGATGAAAATGTCATCCTTATGGGAGAAGATGTAGCCGGCGGTGCAGAGGTCGATCATTTGCAGGATGACGAAGCATGGGGTGGCGTTTTAGGTGTCACAAAAGGATTGGTTCAAGAGTTTGGACGGGATAGAATTCTTGATACACCCATTGCGGAAGCAGGATATATGGGAGCGGCAATGGCCGCCGCTTCAACAGGCTTACGACCGATTGCCGAGTTAATGTTCAACGATTTCATTGGCAGCTGTTTGGATGAAGTATTGAATCAAGGTGCGAAGTTCCGCTATATGTTTGGCGGAAAAGCACAGGTTCCCGTGACGATCCGTACGATGCATGGTGCAGGGTTCAGGGCTGCAGCTCAGCATTCACAAAGCCTCTATGCCTTGTTCACTAGCATTCCTGGATTGAAAGTCGTCGTTCCCTCATCCCCCTATGACGCAAAAGGGCTTTTACTTTCAGCCATTGAAGATAATGACCCTGTCATCTTTTTTGAAGATAAAACGCTATACAACATGGTAGGGGAGGTTCCGGAAGGCTACTATACAATCCCAATCGGCAAAGCTGAAATTAAAAGGAAAGGCTCGGATTTGACGGTCGTTGCCATCGGTAAACAAGTTCACACCGCGATGGAGGCTGCTGAAAAACTTTCAGCGAAAGGCATTGAAGTTGAGATTGTCGACCCGCGGAGCTTGTCACCACTGGATGAAGAATCGATTCTCTCCTCTGTGGCAAAAACAAATCGTTTGATCGTGATCGATGAAGCGAACCCAAGATGCAGCGTCGCAACGGATATTGCCGCATTGGTGGCGGATAAGGGATTTGACACGCTCGATGCGCCAATTAAGAGGATTACGGCACCACATACACCTGTACCTTTTTCTCCACCGCTTGAAGATATTTACCTTCCAACATCAGAAAAAGTGATACAAGTCGTTTCAGAATTATTGGGGGAGCCTTCCATTCTTGGGGTGTAATTAAATCAATATGATGCATGCTCCAGCTTTTTCGCATAGAACTGCAAAAGTTGGAGCAACAAAACCGATGATGGACACAGAAACCAATCTGAAGGGAGAAAAAAGATATGGCGGTCGAAGTGGTAATGCCGAAATTGGGCATGGCAATGAAAGAAGGCACTGTTTCGTTATGGAGTAAGGCTGTTGGGGATCCAGTAGAAAAAGGTGAAGCAATAGCCAGTATCAATTCAGAGAAAATAGAAATGGAAATTGAATCTCCAGCTGAAGGTACGATGCTGAATATAGCTGTTCAAGAAGGACAAGGAGTACCTCCAGGAACCGTTATCTGTCATATTGGAAATCCGAATGAAAAAATAAAGATCGATGAACCTGTTGCGAAAGAAACACAGTCGAAAATCGCTGTACCAGAAAAGCCGAAAACAAAAGAGTCACCCATTTTGCCAATGGGAGATCGACTGATGATCACCCCGGTTGCGCGAAAAATGGCACAGGCAGCGAATCTTGACATCGAGAAGATACAAGGCACCGGGCCAGGCGGAAGAATCACAAAAGAAGATGTACAAAAAGTAATGGAGAAAAGGGATTCCATGCCGGTAAATACAGAAAAAAGCATAGTTCCCCCACCCCAACCTACTTTAGAGAGTCCGCAGCAGATTCCTGTGACCGGAATGAGGAACATCATCGCTAAACGTATGAAGGAGAGCTTGCAAAGCAGTGCCCAGTTAACTATAACGATGAAAGTGGATGTCACTGATCTAGTCATTTTGCAAAAACAGGCTGCTGAAACACTGCAAAAACATGAATCAACTAAATTGACTATAACGGACTTTGTTGCCAAGGCTGTCGTGCTTTCACTTAAAGAGCATCCTAAAATGAATAGTGCTTATATTGAAGACAACATCATTTTGTATGAGCATATCCATCTTGGATTAGCGGTGGCCTTGGAGAATGGACTCGTTGTTCCCGTCATAAGAAATGCCGAAAATTATACCTTAAGGCAGTTATCGAGTAAGGGGAAGGAATTGGCCCGATGTGCACGTGACTCTCAATTGCCCCTTGAAGACATGCAAGGGTCCACTTTTACTATCAGTAACCTCGGGGCATATGGCGTTGAGCATTTTACCCCTATTCTCAATACACCGGAAACGGGGATACTCGGAATCGGCTCTGCTTACGATACCCCGCTTTATATTGGCGAAGAATTGGAGAAGAGAACGATCTTGCCACTCAGTTTAACTTTTGATCACCGTGTACTCGACGGGGCACCCGCGGCTGCCTTTTTACAAACACTAAAAAGGTATTTAGAAGAGCCAATTACCGTGATTTTATAGAAAAGGAGTGAAACTCTTGAATCATATAGCTATTATAGGCGGAGGTCCTGCAGGGTATGTAGCGGCAATCACTGCTGCCCAGCAGGATAAGGAGGTCATATTGGTAGTCGATGGGCCATTGGGGGGCACCTGTTTAAATGAAGGCTGCATGCCAACGAAATCATTATTGAAAAGTGCCGATATGTATGACTTGGTGAAAAATGCCGGGCAAATGGGAATTCGCCTTCCCTCCAATTCGATTGAAGTCGATTGGGATACCGTACAGGAACAAAAGAGAGATGTCATATCTAAACTAGTGAACGGCATTAGATATTTAATGAGTAAGAATAAAATAAAGGTCATTCAGGGAAGGGCTTCTATCCTTTCAAGCAATCGACTGCGGATCGAGAACGATAATAAAAATGAAATAATTGAAGCTAGTAAGATTATCATTTCAACGGGGTCAGAACCGATTCCACTACCTTTTGCACCGTTTGATGGTGAATGGATCATCCACAGTGGCCATGCCATGTCACTTCCTGCCATTCCCGATTCACTGCTAATTGTCGGAGGCGGCGTCATCGGATGTGAATTTGCCAGTATTTATAGCAGGTTGGGCACCAATGTCAACGTTATCGAAATGGGGGAAAAGCTGCTTCCAGGGGAAGATGATGATATCACAAGCATCCTTCATGACGAATTGAAAAACCAAAGTGTTACAGTCCATACCTCCACATCAGTCAAAAACATCAATGCAGCCAGTAAGACGGTATTTTTGGAGAAAAGTGATGGCGAATTGGAAGAACTTCATGCAGATTACGTACTCGTATCAATAGGGAGAAAACCAAGAGTGAACGGAATGGGCTTAGAGGGAAACGATATTGATTTTTCCCGACTTGGCATCTCGGTGGATGATCGAATGCAAACTAGCAATCCTTCAATTTATGCCTGTGGCGATGTGATAGGGGGCATACAACTTGCCCATGTAGCTTTTCATGAAGGGCGAGTGGCGGCTCTGAATGCCTGCGGTCAATTTGCACAAGTGAATTACCGGGCAATCCCTCGCTGCATTTATACTTCCCCGGAGATTGCCAGTGTAGGCTTGACCGAAAAAGAAGCGCGTAAAAAATATGGGGAAATTAAAGTTGGTGAATTCGCTTTTTCGGCAAACGGGAAAGCTGTCCTTTCCAATAAACCGGTAGGAAAAGTCAAAGTCCTAGTGAACCCACAATATAATGAAATTCTAGGTTTTTCCATTGTTGGTCAGCATGCAACAGAATTGATTGGTCAAGGAACGGTCATGCTGCATGCAGAAATAACGGCAGATATGATGGAAGATTTAGTAGCGGCACATCCAACCTTGTCGGAATCCATACATGAAGCTCTTTTAAATGTTGTAGGTCAAGCTGTGCATTGCTAAAACTGAAGGGGGAATTTGTATGGCTAGCGGTCAACGGACGGCGGTAGTCACTGGTGCAGGTCGTGGTATCGGACGTGCCATTGCATTAAGATTAGCTAAAGATGGATTGAATGTGGTCATTAATGACGTCAATCTGGATACGGCTGAATCGGTTGTGAATGAGATTAGGGAACTTGGACGTGAAAGCTTTGCCGTCAAAGCGGATGTAAGCAATAGACCGGAAGTATTCGAAATGGTGAAGCAAGTTGTGGAACGTTTTGGACAACTGGATGTTATGGTTTCAAATGCAGGAATTGCACAAATAAAGCCTCTATTGGAAGTAACTCAAGAGGATCTTGAACAGATTTTCAATATAAATGTAAATGGTGTCCTCTTTTGTCTGCAAGCCGCGGCTGAACAAATGAAAAAGCAAGAGGGCGGGAAAATCATAAGTGCTGCCAGCATCGCCAGTTATAAAGGTTTTAGCTTGCTAGGTACATACTCGGCCACGAAATTTGCCGTAAGAGGAATTACACAAGCGGCAGCACAGGAATTAGCCCAGTTTGGCATTACGGTGAATGCATACTGTCCAGGAATTGTCGGGACGCAAATGTGGGATTTAATCGATGAAAAAATGGGTCAATATATGAATCTTGCTAAAGGGGAAACATTTAAAAAGTTTACAGATTCCATAACCTTAGGACGCTCCGAAACCCCAGAAGATGTGGCGAAATTCGTCTCTTACCTTGCTTCACCGGATTCGGATTATATGACAGGTCAATCCATCATGATTGATGGAGGAGTTATTTTCTCATAAACCGATGGAGAAGAGAAGCATCATGTGAATGATCACATGATGCTTTTTTTGTAAACTCAATCTATATATTGTAAGCGAATACATAATCTACTATAATTAAAAAAGACCTCGATTAACATCCTATTTTATACTCCATGGTATTTTTCCTCTAGATTGACTGGTCAAATGAAGGTTTAAACCAAATGATTAGAGGAGGATTATATGCTATCCACTAGTTGTTATCTACGTACATGGGAACGCTTTGTCAGTGAAGGTGTTCTCGATTCAAATCGTCTGAACAAGCGAATAATGGAATCCTGGCATCGCTGCAAAAAAGATCAAGTGAATCCATACCTTAATAAAGGCAAACACATTTTGACGAATGAATTATTGGACATTAAAAGAGAAAAAAACTCCTTTCTATTAGAAGTGGCATCACCCCAATTATCCAGGATGAATCAATCGATAAAAGAATCAGGAATGATGGCCTTATTGGTCGATCCGGATGGATATGTCCTTTCACTTTCCGGAAACGAGAAAATCCTCGATGAGGCAGGCAAAATAAATTTTGTGGAAGGTGTATGCTGGACGGAGGGTGAAGTCGGAACGAACGCAATTGGAACAGCGTTGAAAACGGGTGAAGCCGTAATGATTCAAGGTACCGAGCATTATTCAATTGCCTCACACAAATGGAGTTGCTCTGCGATGCCCATTTTAAATGAAGACGGTAAGATATTGGGAGTTTTGGATATATCATGTCCAGTAGAATATTTCCATCCATCCATGCTGGGTATGGTAGCCAATCTGGCGTATACGATCGAACAGGAAATGGGGGTGCGTTACTATAAAAAGGAATTGGCACTGACCCAGCACTCGATAGAACTTGCAGAAACCTATCCAGATCTGCCTTTTATCGTCTGTAATCATAAAGAAATAATAATCTCCGCCAGTAAACAAGTTCGCAAAAAAATTCCTCAATCCATTGGTTTGACATTGGCCGATCTGTTAAATCATGGATATCGAATCGTAAAGGAAAATCCGCTTCTATCCAAAGAGGATAATAGGATTTCCGGTAAGTGTTTATTCTTATCAGAGAATAATGGTCATGAAACCAATAGGCTTTTTCCTGCTTCAATGCCCTCAGAAGAGTTTGCCTTCAAAGGGGAAAGAGGGATTAGCGAGTCCTTTCATAACACATTACATAAAGTGAAGCTTGTTGCACCAACAGAAGCAAATGTGTATATATCCGGTGAAACAGGGGTCGGGAAAGAGCTTATTGCCAAGGCTATTCATGAAAATGGCAAGCGCAAAAAAGGACCGTTCGTCACGATAAATTGTGGAGCCATACCTAAAGATTTAATGGAAAGTGAATTATTCGGGTATGTTGATGGCGCTTTTACGGGGGCTAAACGGCAAGGGCACAAAGGGAAGTTCGAGCAGGCAAATGGAGGGACCATTTTTCTCGATGAAATCGGTGAAATCCCTTCAGCGATGCAGGTTGCCTTACTGCGTGTTCTTCAGGAAAGAAAAATCGTTCCGATCGGCGGCACAAAAAGCATTTCATTGGATATTCGCATTATCACTGCAACACACCGTAATCTTGAAGAGCTTGTCAATGAAGGGTCTTTTCGTAAGGATTTATACTATCGGTTGAACGTTTACCCCATTCATGTACCTCCATTAAGGGAAAGGATTGAAGACATTCCTTATCTAGTCAACTACTTGTGTTCGAAGAATAATTGGAATATTCCGTTAACAGAAGAATTATTGAATCGTTTAAAGGAGTACAATTGGCCAGGCAATATTAGAGAGCTGCAGAATGTCCTTCAGCGATTGACCATCTTACTTGCAGAAGGACCTCTGGATTATGTTAAAGTGTTGAATTCCATGCATTCACAGCCCGTTACACGGCATGATGATTTCCCTGCATGGGAGGAATCTGGTGGTAAAAAAGGGATCAAGGGAAATGAACTGACGATCCGTGAAAAAATTCAACGGGATCTAATGATAGAGGCATTACAAAAATCCAGAGGAAATGTCACTGCTGCAGCAAAGCTGATGGATATACCAAGAAGTACATTTTACAAAAGGCTCCATAAGTATGGTATATAGACATGCGTGTGTACATTTTGTAAGAAAAGCAGACTTATAGAAATCCTTGAAAAATGAAAGGGGTATGGCAAATGAAAACGAGAATTACTGAATTATTGGGGATTGAATATCCGATTATTTGCGGCGGGATGTTTCAAGTTGGCCGAGCCCCGCTCGCAGCCGCTGTTTCAGAAGCGGGGGGACTTGGTATCATCACTTCGAAAACACAGGTGACACCAGAAGGTCTCCGTGATGAAATACAGAAAGTGAAAACTTTGACCAAGAAACCCTTTGCTGTCAACCTGAACCTGTTTCCAAGTCAAACGGCAACCCCGAATGATGAGTTCATCAATATTTTAATTGACGAAGATGTAAAAATCGTTGAAACGAGTGGCCGAAGCCCAGAAAGTTTAATGCCCAGACTTAAAGAGCACGGCTTTACCGTGATACATAAGGTAGCGAACGTCAAAAACGCAATGTCGGCAGAGAAATTAGGAGTCGATGCCATTATTATTGTAGGGAATGAAACAGGCGGACATCCAGGCATGGGGGATGTAGGAACGCTTGTCATGCTCCCGAGAGCCGTTGACTCTGTAAATATACCAGTAATAGCAGGCGGGGGCTTTTCGGATGGCAGAGGCCTTATCAGTGCCTTGTCACTCGGTGCTGAAGGTATCGTCATGGGCACTCGCTTTATGGCAACGCAAGAAGCGCCGATTCATGATAACGTAAAACAGTGGATGGTATCGGCCAATGAAACGGATACCGTTGTCATCCAACGGAATATAGGCAGTCCGTCGCGTGTAGCATTAAATGCCGTCAGTAAAGAAGTGGACAAACTTGAAAATGAAGGTGCCACTATAGAGGAATTGATTCCGCTAATTACGGGACAAAGAAGCAAGGGAGTATACTTTGAAGGAAATTTAGACGGAGGCATCTGGTCATGCGGTCAATCCGTAGGACTGATAAAAGAAATATTGACCGTCAATGAACTAATAAAACAAATCGTCCAAGAAGCAAAAACCTCGTTCGAATTCATCCAAAGCCGTATCGAATCCATTCGAACATAAATAGCCTATCTTACAAAAAGGAACAAGAGATCAAGTGCGATTTCGTGTTCCTTTTTATTTATTAGACATAAGGTTATAGGTGCCCAAGTATAGGCTTTTTCAAAAGTGCATTACCCTTATTTATAACAGAAGGTTGAAGGAGAGACTGGTTTATTCGCAACCCTAACGCGAAAAGACATTTCAAGACAGAAAAAAAGGTACATATCTCATCAATTACTTGCTAACCAACTTTCAGCGTAAAAAAAACAAAGAAATAGGTAATCAACATTTCGTGATTAATGTTTACATAATATTATTATTCCGCTTTATCAGACTACCTTAGATCTTTAAACCATTCTAATCCCATCTGGCATTTCTCTATGATTTCAGAAACTTATTAAATACCTTTTTATAAAATGTAAAAATCGACTTTTAAGATTTATATATAAATGAAGTGGACTCATGAAAGCCAAGGAATGATTTCTGAAGGTAGGCAGTGTTTCTAAACAAATTCGATTTGATGGTTTACCCTATAACCCATAGCAGCTTCCTATTGTTTCACAGCATGCTATTGCACTTATGAAAGCGGTCAAGGCTTGAACATCATTAAGCTTTAAACATTTATCAAAGGTTATTCATGCTATAAGTTAAGTGAATTTGTCTTATAGGAGATAATGTTGTTAAACAGAGGATCTATCATCATTCACAGGAAGAAAGCGGAACTTTCATGATAAAAACCTTTGAATTGTCATCGAGATAAATTATATTTATATAACTTTATAGAAGTGTTAACCCGTGATTTTTCTCATTTTGCCATTTAATTTATATATCAGAATAACAAAGTTGATAAATCAAGTCAGTTAAGAAGGATTAATTTAGATTAATACAGAATTATTAGATAACGATTTCTTAAATAGGTCTTTAGGAAATGAAAGGAAAGGGAGAAGCAATATGAAGAAAATGATTAGTGGGGCACTTATCATAGCTGCTTTATTAATAATGGGCGGGGCAATCATTTATTACTTCATTTCTTTTTCATACACAACTACAGAAGATTTATACGAATTCCCTGTACCTAGAAACGCTGAATTGGTCCAGATAAATGATCAAGGGAATAGAAATGAATGGTCAAGGGCTTCTGAAGAAAATGGCATACCATATGGGGATATGAATTAGCCCTTAAAGCGAATGGATGGAAAAAGGGGAAAAGTGAAGGAGCTTCCGTTTTCTACACGAAGGGAAATAATACAATAGACTTGCTTACTACAACCAAGCAATTGGAGATCCTTAGAGTGAAATGACTAAGGATGATAAATACGAATTGAATATTCCAACCTATATCATAAAAATGACCGAAAACGAACTATGTTAACAATTAGCAGATAAATTAAAATTCAAAATAAAAATCAGGAAATTTTTTAATGACGTAACTGATGTGAAATTAGCTTAAATCCAAAAAATCTTATTGCGAAAAGTTTATCCGAATTTTAAATTAAAGATCAATCATTTTAATTGCAACAAGATATACTTAAAGTTTTAAAGTATAAATCAACAATGACTAATCAGATAAAAAGATTATAGATAAATAATAGCCATGATTAAATATAAAAATTCGCGTTTCATCTCACTAAGTTAAGTATTCTTAAGATATGAGACAAAATTAACATTAAAAATATAACTTCCTATAATATATATTATGTAAACTAGAAAAAATAATAATAAATAAATGTTCACAGCCTCATATTCCTGTACGAAGACACAAAGTTAAGTACATTGGGGACCTGAATTTGAGTACATAGAGTTATTAATCCACTCAACACCGCATCAATTCAATCTCTAACTGTTTTGAGATACAAAATCGAGTACATTATAAACAATACAGTTATATAAATTTATCTGTAAACAAAAAGGGGAAGGCAATATCTATACCCTCCCCTTTTTGAACACAACTTATTTTTATAATCTTCTTGATTACTTTATAAAAAAGATTGATCATTTTTGTGATCCTAAATGAACTAACGCACCCGTTAGTTTAAGTAGATTTCTTCACAAACTTTTTAGTATTTCAGTTAATACAGGAATGCTGCCCCGTTTCTAGATAAGAAAAAGGCTATGTTAGAGTTCTTGGTTGATTTTGAATAAATCATAAGCGTTTATGGTATCAAACACCGCATTCTAAGGTGAAAAACTTAAGCAAATATACACTTATAATGAGCTTGAAAATGTATCTCCAAGCTTCTAGTATTTTTCCGTTCAAAAATAAGGTATTTTTGTATCACTGAATTAAGATATTCCCTACATATTGGGCAGTACCTCTTGAACTTGTGAATACAACTTCTAAAACATACCCCCCTTTGTTATTGGGGATTTGAAATTCCCTATTTTCATGCAATTCGAGTTCAATTCGTTGTTCGTCTTTCAGTAGGGCAACTGTTATTTTTGGGTCTGTCCAAATATCTCCACCATTTCTTGCGTTCTCTTGAAAATCTAAGGAAATTTTTTCGTTAGCAGTAACCTTCATTTTTTCTTGTGATAATCCGAATTCTTGAATATCATCTATTTTTTGATCTACATCTCCACTTGATGAACTCCAACTGACATTTCCTTCTGCTAATTGCACAGATGTAGCAAGGTCTTCTGAATATAAATGAGCAGTTGGAACACCAACATCATAATCTTATCCTATACATCCTGTTAATATAGAAATTAAAAACATTCCTATAAATAATCTAAAAAAGCCTTTCATTTCATACCCCCTATTTTCCACCGTTTCTAATTTCAATCCAATTATACATTAATAATCCATATTATTCCATTTTTCCTATTTATCATTTTTTTTCTTCTTCAACTATCCTGTCCCGTTAGTGCCATAAGAAAAAGGCTGCCGAAGCAACCTCTCTTATTGAAGTAAAGCGACCGTTAGCTAAATAACAAACACTTTATTTAACTAAACTCAAGTTCATTATTTTTGATATTTTGTATTTTGCATTGCCCACAAAACCCAAAAAACCATAATTAAATTAATAAAAAATAAATTCATTGTAATTCTTTCATGAAAAACAATTGAAATAACATCATTAACAATTAAACTAACTAAAGTTAATAAAACACCTATTAACAATGCATGAACAGATAGTTTTAATATCTTCACTTCTGAAAAGTTTGGTAAATTTATATTTTATCTCACTCCTTAAACAGCATCGTAAGCATATATAATTACCAATAGCACCGATCTTAAGCTAACGCACCCGTTAGCCATCCATGAATCGCAAAAATCGGCGATTCACCCACAAAGAATGAAAATGGTTAGGAAGTGTCATTACTGATACTGACCTTAATCCAGTCAACCCTAATCCATAGACTAATTAATTAATGCTCTCCTCTTTTTTAAAACGATTGAGCAGGGTCTTCTTAAGTATTGTCACTTTTCATTTTTAAAGAAACTTATTTTCATGGTAGTTCTATAAGAAAAGCGAAACTTCTTCAAGAATCGCGCCCGATTGCTGAAGATCATTAATCTTATTGAAGGTAAGCACCCATTAGCTAGAGTGAACCCATATTTTTAAATACAAAAAAAATTTTATGGCCATTGGAGCAGGGTATTTGTTAAGGACTACTATCTTGATAAAAGCAATTCATTTCTATAAAAAAGTTAAAAATCTATTATTCCAGAGATTCTCATGATGTTCAATGATTGTTTTGGCTCCTAGAAGTTCACTATTAAGGGTGGTAGTGAACCCTTTTTTCATAAATAATTTATATCCTAATCCATGAGCCATTCTAATAGTTGTATCTACACAATATTCAGTTTGTGCGCCACAAATTTCAAGTTTATTTATATTTAATCTCCTTAGTTGTTCATTCAAATCAGTCTTGTAAAATGAGTTTGCATGTGTTTTGTTGATATAGATATCTGTATCTTTAGCATCTAATTCCGGAAATAGTTGCCATTCTGGAGAATTAAGAACCAGATCACTATCATTATGTTGAACAAAAATTATAGGATTGTTTTTTTCTCTAAATAAACGAATTCTTTGATTAACCCCATTTAATACATTCGCTAAGTTATAAAGTGGAACATTTTCAGGCTGAACACCAATTTGTAAGTCAATAATTATTAATGCTGTATTTTCCATAATTATTATTCTCCTCATACCTTTTTTAATAATTAATTTACTTAACGATATCATAAAATTTTCCTTATGTTCTTTTTTTATTCTTGGAAAAAAGATGCACTAAAAATTCTCAAAGGGTGCAGATGATTTGGATGGTACCATTCGTTTATTAACAGAAGATGATTTAGCAAAAGTCTCGAGTCAGAGCTTTTTTACTCATCTTACCAAATTGAACTAAATAGCCCATACTTCAATACAAAAGGCGATTACCTTTATTTAAGCAATCGCGCCCTAAACATAAAGAAAAAGCACAGTTCTTGCTGCAGAATTGCGCCCGTTTGTTGAACAAGATTATGTTAATAATCGCAGCCATTTATGTTCTGGCTATTATGATTGTATTGCTTTTTGTAGCCAATTTTTATTTTCATCATCAAGATAATCTTGAGACAGCAAGAACAAAATTATTCTTCATTGAAAATAAATGCAGGGTTAATGCCTATAGGATTCTTCATGACAAATAGCTTCTTCTGGATCATCGAAAAAAGGGGAGTCTTGAAAGCAGCAGATACGATGTATGGTCGGATCCCTTTCACAAATTTTGACGAAGTAAAAAACATATTTCCCATTCGCTCTTGAATTTGGTGAATTTCCTCAATCTCCTCACTTCGAATTTCTTGGACTCTACAGAGAACTTTAGCTGAGACATCACATTTTTGTAGCGCATCCCAAATAACATCAGCCGCCACAACTGCTGTCGTTACTGCTAAAGAAACTCCTATTGCTCCTACAGGAGATGAACAATGAGCAGCATCACCGATCAGCAAGCAGCCATTCTTTGCCCACGTTTTAACCATATGATTTTTAGCTTGAAGTGGTACGAATGGTTTAAAGTCAACCAAAGATTCAGCAAATTCATCAAATCCTTTGTTAGCATGCATAATTTCCTGACGAAAATTTTCTATCCCTTGACGCTGTGTTTCTTTCCATTCACCCCGTGGTAAAGCAATGCCTACTTGAAGTAAATCAGGGTATTTCGGCAGTGTTATATAGCTGTGTCCCTCTGTGATTTTAAATCGTAATTCTTCTCCCCAATGAGAAGGCCGTTTTACACTGAACCAGATTAGATCACCAGGATAATGTTGATATTCTAATTCAAAAGCACCTAAACGACGAATCGTGGAAAACCGTCCATCAGCTCCGACTACTATTTTCGCCTGAATTTCAAGCAGTTCTTTATTTTCTCGCTCAACAACCACTCCTGTTACTGTTCCGTCCTTCTCGAGTAGTTTTTTTACCGGGGTATGAAACATCATATCAAACGTTGGATATTCCTTTGCTTTTTTGTAGAGTGCTTGAAGTAAAATAGGCTGAGGAATCCAGAGAGCATAAGGTGCTTCTGCAATCATGGAAGTAAAATCAAAGTCACCTTTCTTTTTATCATAATGATAAAAAGCACCTTTCTTTAGCTTAGAATGAGGCAATTGTTCGATATACTCGCGTAATTTCAATTGATTAAGCAATTGAATAAAACGAGGCTGAAGCACTTCTCCACGGTATTCACGATCAAAATTATCGTGGCTCTCCAAGACGATTACTTGAACACCAACCTTAGCCAGTAATAAGCCCAGCATCATACCTGCTGGTCCTCCACCAACAACAATGACATCCTTTTGTAATTTTTCATCAATCATTACACATATTTCCTCCCTATATTCAAATGTCGACATGGAATTATATGTTGAAAAACCGATGTAATGCTTGCTTTTGTTATTCAAGAATATGGCCCAATTGTTGAATAAAGATCAGACAGCACTCTTCAACTATTCTGCCCCTATAGTTCCATACGAAAAGGCTGCCTTAAAGATTGCTCCAATCTTCAGCTAACACACTCTTTAGTTCAAGATCTTTATTTAACTTGACTACCCATCAAAATATCCTTTAACTGGCTTACACTTTTGACAATATGAGTAGGGTTAGAGTGACTTAGTTCTTCAAATGAACCATATCCATAAGTTACTGCAATAGAGTTAATTCCAGTGTTATTTGCACCAATAATATCGTGCTTCCTGTCACCAATCATAATAAAGTCACTAAGCGTATGTTCCTTGTACTTATCTAGTATGTATTGAATTATTTCAGTTTTTGAACCTCTTGTTCCATCAAGGTTACTTCCGACAGTAAGTTCAAAATATTGATCAATATTAAAGTACTTTAGTATTTGTTTAGCAAATACAGTAGGCTTTGAAGTTGCTACAACTAAAGTAAATTGTTTTTCTTTTAACGATTTTAATAGTGATGCAATATTTGAATATAACTCATTCTCAAACATTCCCTTTTCCTTAAACCTCTCCCTATAGAATTCAATTGCTTTTTGTGTGTTTTTCTCGCCAAAATCGTAATATTCAGCAAATGAAACTTGTAGTGGTGGACCAATAAAACATTCAAGTTTATCAATGTCAGGCTCAACAATGTTCATTTTTTGTAATGCATATTGAACCGATTTAGTTATTCCTACCTTGGGGTCTGAAAGTGTTCCGTCTAAATCAAATAAAATTACTTTGTAATTATCCATATTAAACTCCCTTATTATATCTAATAGTCACCCTAATTTTACCATAGTAATTACAAATAAGTTCCAACTCTTGTTGAACTATCCTGCCCCTTTTGTTCATTAAGGAAAACCAAAATCAAGTATTGATTTCGGTTTATCATTTTTATAAACGATTAAACTTTATTCAAAATGGTACGACTTGATTTTAAAACTACATCTTTAATGATCAAACAGTTATATGTAAAACCATAGTTACCATAATCAGCTTTCTAGGGACCTATATAATTGATTTAGAAAGCTACTCCTAAATCCCATTTATTCATTTAGTAAATAACCACCATAATATAAGAATTATACACATTATCCCCCAAACTGAAGATTGAACTTTGATACTTTTTTTACTTTCCATATTTCTTGTTATATAAGTCAGAACGAATCCAATAAAAATATTTGTAATAGTTATCCAAAATAAGAATTTCACTTTTCAACCTCCTACTATAAGCATAAAATCAGTCTCAGTTTCAACTTGCTTCATTAGCCAATCGTAACTTTCAGCATCCTCAGATTTGGCC
This sequence comes from Peribacillus sp. NPDC096447, assembly GCF_044762725.1. NCBI lineage: Bacteria > Bacillati > Bacillota > Bacilli > Caryophanales > Bacillaceae > Peribacillus > Peribacillus sp. NPDC096447. Next base: position 167 of record NZ_JBIWEV010000003.1, on the reverse strand, counting down.
TCTCTGATTAACATCAGAATCCCCCCTTAAATATATCCAATATTATACATCTTCTTGAACTATCCTGCCCCTTTCGTATTATAAGGTCAGCCAGATATTTCTGGTTGAACAATTTTTATATCGATATATGATAACGGTAGCTGGGGTAGAACGTTCCTGCCCGTGGG
>NZ_JBIWEV010000002.1:0-882492 GCF_044762725.1 Peribacillus sp. NPDC096447 | reverse complement strand
TGGTGCGTTGGAAATTGGTTCACCACTGTAACCTGCACTTCATCTCTTTTGTAATATTCACGTACGGATAAGGCAGATAGCAATCCAGCGTAACCCGCACCTAAGATGACGATTTGTTTTGACATAGTTAATCCCCCGTCCTTACTGATTGAAAGTTTATCAAATTATTTTTGGTTTTTACGTTCTGAAGAGACTTCAAGAAAAGCTTGGGCGAAACGGAAAAGCTTTTGTGCTTGCGGGTCTTTCATCATTCTTAACAGACCAAAAAGACCGATCACATCAGTATTCGCTTCTGCACGATCCTTAGCTTCGATGGCATTTGCCGCAAGACCTTTCACTGAGCCCACTACAGGTGTAGCGATCTCCGAAATGGCGCTGACCGTATCATTTTTCAAAACATCATCAGTCGCAACCGATTGAGCGAAATCATAAGACTTTGTTAAAATATTCACTAACTCAGTCAGTTTTGGTAACTGTTCAACTAAAGTGTTCAATGATTCCTGAACCTCAGGCTTTAATAATTGGTCCAGTACATCTAATTGTTTTTGGCGGGCATTAAGTTGTTCAGTTTGTGATTGGGTAATCGTTTCTGACATATCCAATTCTCCTTTGCAATAAGCATTTTGTTGAGGTAAATAGAAAAACTTGTAAAATATTACACAATGTGTGACAAGAAAAAATACTAACAAAAATGTAATAAATGCTATCCTATAGTATATCCCTTTAGTGGCTTGAAAACAGCTGATTTTTTAAAAAAGATTCATAAATTAATCTTTTCCTGCTTATTTTAAGTACAGATTCTAATGGTAGTTCCCATTATTTACCTAAAATGGGCTTTGAGAGGGTGTCTAACATCGTTTCCTATCATACATATTTCCATCTTGATTTGCCATCCTAAATGATGGAGGTGAAAAAATGTGACTGATTCAGAATCTAAACTTACACAAGAGAATAATGATAGGAAGCTTCATAAACTGGTTGGCAGTATGGAATATACCAAAGCACAACTATCGGAAGGTATGAATGGAATTTCTGAAGTTTACCTCAAAAACAGTGAGGAAGGCACATCGGAAACATCTGATAAATAATATTATTGTGTAAGCATAGCGAAACAGTTATGCTTACTTATTTTTGTAATAAATCCCACTCTTAATTCTCAAACTATAGTTATTTAAATATTCCAAAAATACCCTTGACTTTATCATGAATTGACGTAAGATAAAGTATATAGCCATGGTGTAAACATGTAGTTTTTTCTAGAAATTCTACTTTGCCATCGCCTAAAATGGACTCGGTGACTTAAAGATGAATCTATAAATAACTGTCGAATCTAATAGACTTCGCCGCCCAGCGAAGCTAAACCTAGATCAAAAACCAGTTATATCAATTATTTCTTATTGATATGACTGGTTTTTTTTATTTCATCACTCATCTTGTTCCGATTTTGGCCTAAGAAAATCCAGCGGCTGGCTGATACTCTTTCACACAGTTCTATTAATGGTGCAATGGGCGCAAGGCAATGTCAAAAGGTATAAAGTATTTTAAATCTTGTAGCAGGGGTGGGAGTTATATGATAGGTACGAAGCAAACTAGGCTCGCAATTGATGTAGGCGGAACTTTTACGGATGTGTTCGTTTTTGATGAAAGTACGAAGGAAATTTCAATTACGAAAACGTCGTCGACTCCTTTGAATCCAGAGGTCGGTATTTTGGATGGAATTGCGAAAGCGGAAATAGATTGTGAAAATATTAAAGTTTTTTCCCATGGTACAACAGTGGGCACCAATGCCTTGATTGAAAGGAAATTGCCAAAGACAGCATTAATTACATCCGCTGGATTTCGGGATGTATCGGAAATCCGCCGAGGAACCAAGCTTGAGTTATGGGATACATATGATGATGTAGCAAAACCGTATATCCAAAGAAGAGACCGTTTTGAAGTGGAAGAACGCATCGACTTTGCAGGGAATGTCTTGACGGAAATCAATGAAGAGGAAGTACGGTCACTGGCAAGGAAATTAAAAAGACGCGGTACCGAATCGATTGCGGTTTGCTTCATGAACTCATATGTAAATGGAAGCAATGAGGCGAAAGTGAAACGAATCATCCAGGAGGAACTCCCGGATGTTTATATATGCATTTCAAGTGAAGTCCTTCCTGAGATTTTTGAGCATGAGCGCATGAGTACGACGATTGTCAATGCGGTTTTAGGACCGACTGTCAGCAACTATATTAAAACCCTTGAAGGTGAAATGACTAAACGGGGATATGAAGATGACATATTAGTGCTTCACTCCGGCGGAGGGGTAATGACATCCCAAACCGTTCCCCGTTATGCAGCAAGACTTGCAAGCTCCGGCATCGCTGCAGGTGCGATTGCCAGTAAACATATCGCCCAGCTTTGCGGCTTTAATAATGCCATTGGGCTGGATATGGGGGGAACGAGTACCGATATTTCCTTGATGCATGAAGGTGATTTACGAATTACGAAAGATTGGTATATCGAGTATGGATATCCGATAGGCTTCCCAAGTATTGAAATCTTGACGATAGGAGCAGGAGGCGGAAGCTTAGCTTGGGTGGATGAAGGCGGTTCTTTACGCAATGGCCCTCAAAGCGCAGGGGCGGTTCCTGGACCTGCTTGCTATAGCAGGGGTGGAGTGGAACCGACAAATTCCGATGCCAATATTGTCTTGGGACGACTTGGCACCAAACTATTGGATGGACAAATGGAACTGGATAAACAAAAAGCGATTGAAGTCGTGGATAAGATCGCCAAGAAATTTGATTATACGATTGAAGAAGCGGCGAACGCCATCACACGGGTGGCCAATGCCAATATGTGTGATGCCCTAAGGCTGATTTCAGTCAGACGGGGATACGACCCGCGCGACTTTGCACTTGTGGCTTTCGGCGGGGCTGGGCCCTTGCATGGAGCGTACTTAGCCAAGGAAATGGAAATCCCGACCGTCATCATCCCGCCGCATCCGGGTGTAGCCGCCGCTATGGGATGCCTGTTGGTCGATGTTCGTCATGATATATCCAAAACCTATGTCAAGAACGTCAAGGATGTATCGTTAAACGATTTAGAGAGAGAATTCATCGGAATGGAAAAAGAGGCCGCGGAGTTATTGCAAGAAGAAGGAGTCGCTAAAGAAGCTTCCACATTGATGAGATATATAGACATGAGGTATATGGGACAGTGGCGTTCATTGGCGATAGAAGTCGATTGCCCGATTTCTTCATTGGAAGAGACCCTTGACCGTTTCCATCAAGAGCATGAACGCGAATTTTCTTTCTCCGATAAAGAACAGACCGTGGAAATATACGGACTGCTCGTTACGGCTATCGGAACTGTGCCAAAACCTGAATTCCCGACTTATGAACCTGGAGGCACTCTTGCCGATGCCTTGAAGGAAACGCGTGATGTCTATTTTGAAGAAGAGGGATATGTAAATACGAACGTCTATAACCGGGAACTCATTCCGGCCTTTTCTGAAATCACGGGCCCTGCCATAGTGGATCAGCTTGATACAACGACTGTCATACCACCAAATTTCACGGCAAAAGTTGATAAATACAGAAACTTGATTCTTTCCCAAAATAAATAAAAAGAGGTGGATTTCATTGTCGAATAAACAGTTAGTTGACCAATCTGGAGTTGGAACAAGTTTAGATCCGGTGACATTTGAAGTGATAAAAAATGGCTTCGTTAACCTTGTAGATCAGATGGCGGAACAAATCCTTCGGACATGCTATTCCTTCGTCATTTATAATCGGGATTTCAGCTGTGCTCTTTGTGATGCAGAAGGAAATACAGTCATGCAAGGGACGCAGGATATTTCGGTCCATGTAGGAACATTGCATCTAACGGCAAAGGCCATTATAGAGGCTTCAAGGGTGATATCCATCCTGGGGACGTATTCTTGGTCAATGACCCGTATCGAGGCGGCACTCATTTCAATGACACACGGGTCCTCCTGCCTGTCTTCCATGAGAACAAGCTCATTGCGTTCATGCAGACGAATGGCCACTGGGCCGACATGGGGGGATCGACACCTGGCTCCTTTGATATCAATGCCAAGGAACATTTCGGCGAGGGGGTAAGGATTCCGCCGCTTAGGATTTATAGTAAAGGAACATTTTTAAAAGATGTGGTCAATATGCTCGCTTTGAACATGCGCGTCCCTGAAGAACGTGTCGGCGATTTGCGTGCTCAAGTGGAAGCGGCCAAGGTAGGCGAGCGCCAGTTGTTTGCCATCATCGAAAAGTATGGAATCGATACGACTTTGTCCGCCTTTGCGGAAGTGCAGAATTATGTTGAACGCTTGGCAAGGGCCAAGGTTGCGGCTTTACCGAATGGAACCTGGGAGACCGTTGATTATATTGATATGGACCCGGAAGCCGGAGACGAACTGATTCCGATCCGGGTTAAGATGACCATCACGGATGACGAGATCCTTTATGATCTTTCTGGATCGCATTCTTATATCGGCTGCTTTTTGAATGCCGGTTTCGGGGCATCTTTATCAGCGGCATACTCAGGAACCAAGACATTCTTTCCTGAAATACCCCTGAACTCCGGCTTTTACAGAGTGGTGAAGATCGAACTGCCGGAAAACTCCGTCGTCAATGCCCCAGCACCGATTGCCGTAACCGGTTTTTGTTCAGGGGCCTATGAAAAAATCATGAGTGCGTGCTTCGAACTCTGGTCCAACATCATGCCGGAAAGAGCGATTGCATGCTCATTTAACCTGGAGTATTTACTTATCGGCGGTTGGGATCAACGCCAGGGGCAGGATAAATACTTCATGTGGTACGACTGGATGGCAGGCGGTCATGGAGGCCGCTATGATCGGGACGGTGTGAACGCCACTTCGCCGACATTCGGTTTGGGACTCAGCGTACAGCCTTGCGAAGGGCAAGAAAGATTGTCGCCTGTCGTGACGATGAAGCATGAAATCATTACCGACTCTGCCGGGCCGGGTAAATACCGCGGCGGGTGCGGTGTAGAAAAGGGCGGTACACTCACCAATGTCAAAAACACGGTCATGTCCTATTGCTGTGACCGTTCCCGTTCAATAACATGGGGGATTTTTGGAGGGCTTCCTTCTTCCCCGCATGGAGCATGGCTGAATCCGGGCAAGGAAGACGAACGATATTTAGGTGCGATTTTCTCAAATGTAAAAGTGCAGCAAGGAGATTCCTTTGTACGTCCATCCGCTGGGGGCGGGGGACTGGGAGATCCGCTTGAAAGAAGTCCCGAAGCAGTTTTGGAAGATGTTATCGATGAGTATGTTTCAATTGAGCGAGCTAAAAAAGATTATGGAGTCGTGATCAAGGAAATCGATAAAGATCTCGATTTATTCGAAATAGATCTGGAAGCAACGGAACAAGCTAGGTCTTATATCAGAAACAACCGCAAACAATGGCTTGAGGAAAACATACAAAGCGTGGAAGATAAATTCGCCAAGGGCGAGCTGGATAGTCTCGATGTCATTCGCCAGTATGGTGTCATCATCGATTATGCAACGAATAAAGTCCTGCCAGAATCAACAAAACAGTTCCGTGAATCCATGAAAACCCGTTCATTGGCTTATTGGAAGTAACGTGAAAAGGTTCCGAAATCATTCGGAACCCAGACTGCAGACGAACTCGAAGAAAAACGAGTTTGCCTGCAGTTTTTTCCTAAAAAGGTTCCGTTGATTTCAGAAATCCGCTCCCTTTCCGTCGACTGCCTGCGGAAATCAACATCCAAATTGTATAGGTTTCGAAGACAGTCTTAATGGAAACCCATCAATTCCTTCACATGTTTACAATTATCTTTGGAAGTGAGCATTTCCAAGAGCGTAAAGGCAACATCGAATGCTGTGGAAGGATTGTAGGATGTAATGATATTGTCCGTGACGACAATCGGTTCATTCACCACAATCGCACCAAAATCTTTTAGCTGGCCCTGTCTCTTACTGGTTGGATGGTTGTACGTAGTGGCCTTTCTTCCGTTCAAAATCCCGCTTTTTCCTAGTGGGAGAGAACCTACACAAATGGTTGCTATGATTTTGTTCTTATTATGAAAATACTTGATTACATCGAGAAACCTCTGATCATAGGCATCCTCATAGAAACCGGCTTCTTCAAAACCTCCTGGAATGGCCAAAGCATCGAAGTCATCAAGGTTAACTTCATCGATGGTCAATTCGGGCTTCACGATGAAATTCCATGTGCATTTCAATTGTTCATGTAGTCCAACGGTAACCAAATCAGTGGTACCATCACCCTCTAATTTATTCCAGCCCAATACATCTGTAAACACACTCGCTTCAACCGCTTCGAATCCATTGGATAGCAGCAGCAATACTTTTTTCATAGCAGAAACCCCCTTATATATATTGTGTTTATTATATAAAAAGGTAATTCCCTAATACATAAGATTAATTACGTAATCATTCCTTTTATATTTATTTTATAATGTATTTGAAAGAAATCAGTTAATAATAAAAAGTAGGGGTGATTGAATTGGATCGAACGGATAAAAAAATACTTTCCTTACTGGAGAATAATGGTCGCATGTCCATGAAAGAACTGGCACATGAAGTTTCCTTAACGGCTCCAGCAACGAAAGAACGTGTGAATAAATTAGAGGAAAGCGGAGTGATAAAAGGTTATAAAACGGAAATATCCCTTGAAAAACTTGATAGAAGCATAACGGCATTCATATTATTCGAAACGGATCGATGCAAAGACTTTTATCAATTCAGCTTGAACCATCCGGAAGTTCTGGAATGCCACCGGTTAGCCGGTCAATACAGTTATCTTATTAAAATAAGTACATTTTCCATGGAAACGCTGGAAGACTTCGTAGATGAAGCCATTAAATATGGGAAATCGTCCACTCATCTGATATTCTCTTCCGTATCGAAAAATGTTTTTTCAGGAGATGAGATCTAACCGGCTTTAACCAATTTACTTGCCAACTTTTTAATATATGACCAATTTGCAGGAAAAAACTCCACCAATATAGAAAGTAAATAGTAACAAAAATCACAGTTGGATGTTCAAAAAGGGAGTGGAGATGAGTGAGTTTTGTTTATGAGGAAGATAAAATAATGGAATTCCTTTTGCAGAATAAATGTGAGTTTGAAGAATATCTTTTATCAGCAGCGGTCAATGTCAGGGATAAAATCGAAGAAATTTTACTGATTGGAAATGTCGACCTTTTAAATAATGCACATAAGCTCATTCGATATATAGTGGAACAGAATGAAACGGATATGATTGCCTTTGCCGAAAAAGAGGGAGTTACGTGGGCAACCCACTCCTTGACGCTTTCATTCAAGCTGGAATGGATTCAAGCCCTTCGCAGAACGCTTTGGACCTTTCTTTATGAGTTTGAACAAGATAAGAAAGCGTTTATTGAGGATTCCAGAGTCTTTTTTGAATTAGAGAAAAAAGTGAATGAAAGTGTTGATGTTTTTCTTAAATCCTTTTTCGTCAGTTACTCCGATTATAAAGACAAATTGATTCTCGCTCAGCAAAACTTGGTAGAAAACCTATCCGTCCCTATCATTCCCGTCACTTCCACCACCTGTGTCCTTCCGTTAATCGGGGCAATCGATTATTCACGAATACAGATAATCGAAGAAAAAGTATTGATGGAGATAGGTAAACTGAGGATACAGACCTTGATCTTGGATTTGTCCGGTATCATCGAAATGGAAGTTGAAATGATCAATGATTTGATGAAAATCCTCGATGGAACGGCAATGATGGGGTGTAAAGCTGTGGTGACTGGATTACGCCCAGAGGTTGTTACGAAAATGATCCGTTCAGGGATTCAGCTCGATAATAAAGCAGAAACAAAGGGTACACTTCAGCAGGCTTTGAAGGACTATCTTGTAGTCACCTAAATTCGTGAAGTGGGAGTCGCCATGTTTTGGTGACTTTTTTTTGTGGGTAATTTGGGATATTAAGGTAATTTATTTACTGTTTTATCATATTCGAATAAGTAAATAGAATGGGGAACAGATGCTCCGAAAAGAAAGGAATCTAAGTTCCAGCCCGATTTCGAAATCCGCAGCCTTTCCGACGACTGCCGACAAGCCTCATCAAAGCAAGCATCAAGAGGGTCTCGGCTAGTCAGTTATCGGCAGGCGTGTCGCAAATTTCTTCAATGCGACCTTCTAAAGAAGGTTGGTTTCACTTCAGCAAGGAATAGACATATGTATCATGAGGGATACCGTTTTGGTAAATATAACTCCTTAATATTCCTTCCTGGATGAAGCCCAGCTTAAGCAAGAGCTCACTTGATGGCTGGTTTTCCAGAAAAACGACTGCGCCGATGCGGGTTAAATCAAGGTCGTTGAAACCGTAAGCGATAATTTCTTTAAGCGCTTCTGACACAAATCCTTTGCGCCAATGTGCAGGATGAATTTCATAACCGATTTCCGCTCGTCTGTATTTGGGACTGTGGGCATGAAAACCGATAGTGCCAATCAATTCCTGCGTATCTTTTCTTTCAATTCCCCATCGAATCGCTCTTTTTTCACGATGGTTTTTCGCAAAAGTTGCTACAATATCCTTCGCCTGTTCAACATTTTCCAATGAATCCTGGCCGTAAAAGCGGGTGACTTCATCTTTTGATAAACATTGAAAAAGAGCTTCCGCATCACTTTCATGAATTTCCCTTAATCGTAACCTTTCCGTGTTCAATACAGGAAACATTTTTTCCCTCCTCATAAATCCAGTTTTCTATCTATTCGGTTTCCACGAAGGTTTTTCCTTTATTATGAAGTGCCTATTTTGCCGGTAAATTCGGTGGTAATCGGACAAGCTAACGTTAGATGCATTAAACACTTCAAAAAAAAGCATTAATGAAGGGGAGATAGATCATGGGAAAAAAACATCGCAACCGTATCGCTTCACCGAAAAAGAATAACCATATTCCGAAAGCGGATATCATTGCAGAACATGAAGCCCACGGTAAAGAATACTCTGCGAATAAACGAAAGAACGGTCCTGGCTCCAATACAGATTGAGTAAACTTAGTGACCGCTCTAGCCTTTAAGGGCAGGGCGGTCATTTGTGTTTCTTGTCATCAAAGGATTCATCCTATATCTTAAAGAAATGAAGAACCACTGAAGGGAGTTAGGATGATGAAAGCACTTGTCTTTGATAATTTCGGCGGGCCGGAAGTTCTGTCTTTAAGGGAAATTTCAGAACCTGAACATTCAAAATCAGCCGTGATCGTTCGAATGAAAGCAATCGGATTGAATTTTGCTGATGTATATAGAAGGAAAGGGAATTATCATTTGGTGGGTGATCCCCCATACATTCTAGGGTATGAAGGAGCAGGGGTCATCGAATATGTCGGGGAAGATGTCCATCATGTGAAAGTGGGTGATCGTGTCGGGTTCGCTGATGTTCCCCATGCCAACGCGGAGCTGGTTTCAGTTCCAGCTGATAAACTGTTACCGCTGCCTGAGGGCATTTCCTTTGAAACGGCCGCTTCCGTTTTACTTCAAGGATTGACTGCCCAATATTTAACTCATGACAGCCATCCGGTTAAAGAAGGGGAAACCATTCTGGTCCATGCCGCTGCAGGGGGAGTGGGTCAATTACTGACACAGATGATCAGGATGAAGGGCGGTCAGGTCATTGGCTTGACCTCATCGAATGATAAAGCGGCTGTTGCCAAGCAAATGGGTGCGGATCATGTTTTCCTTTACGGATCGGACTGGGTGGATTCCATTAAGGATGTAACCGGCGGTAAAGGCGTTGATGTTGTTTATGAATCAGTGGGCCAAACCTTGATGGATAGTTTCAGTGCGACCAAGACTGGAGGAACTGTCGTATTTTTTGGGATGGCAGGCGGTGATCCAGAAAAAATCGACCCGAGAATGTTAATGGATACATCCAAGGCATTAATTGGTGGTGACCTTTGGAACGTCCTGACTACCCATGAAGAACGGACAAGAAGAACAGCAGAGCTATTCCAATGGATTCTGTCAGGGGAAATCCTCATCAAAGAACCGGCTCTTTTTTCGTTGGAAAATGGGGCGGATGCGCATAGACTTCTTGAAAGCCGGAAGAGTTCGGGGAAAATATTATTAAAACCATAACAGGTCAAGGGGGCTTTCCATTCTAAATGGAGGCCCATGATCAGAACCTTTTTAAGTTCCTTTATATAGACCTATTCTAAGACCCTTAGAATAACTCCAGATAAATGTCCTTGCCCTTACAGGGGTTATGGCCTGCTGTCAAAACAACTTGAAGACCAAGTTGGGCTTATCCACAAGATACACATGCAAAACACGAATTCAGAAAAGAAATCCACAATGGGCCATTCACCAAACAACAATCGTCATTCTTCAATTCACAGGCTTTCGTTACAAGCAAAAAAAGAGAACGGATCCGTTCTCTTGGAAAACTTATGAATAGCCATATTAGGGAATGAAGAGACAAACACTTTTTTAATGATCCTTGTGGTGCGGTGAATTTATTGACGATCTGCCTTAAGTACTTTTCTGTCGTTCCGACTCCTCGGGCCATCATATGAAACGGGCTCTGGATAACCCCGTCCCAATCCCTCCAATATAAGCATGAAAAAAAGCATTGTTTTCCGCAATGCTTTTTTCATGTCTTCGAATGATTGTCATTATAAGTCCGATAGATTGAATGGATGGATTCCATATAATATCCCTTTTGAATGACTGCTTTTATTGCGAAGTGCCCATTTATCCGTTTCCGCACCCGGTACAGAAGTGAAGCGATTTCTTCTGCCGTCACAATTTGCTCTGGATCACCGACTCTCTCAGGCCATACTTGCTGGACAATTTCTTCCTTTGAAATAAGCTTGTCCAAATTTTCATAAAGCAGCTTAAAGCAATTGAATTCCTTGGTCGGCATTTTAATGGGTGCTTCTTCATTGATGATCACGGTCTGAAGGTACTCATTGATAGCGACGGTTTGCTGGAACTCGGGGTTCACCGGCGTGAAATCCATTGTTAAATCGTTGTCGATGGAGATCATGAATTCAATCAATCCATTGACTAAAGTAATCGAATCCCCAGGTTCAATGTGACAGGGATTGCCCGGTACGAGCGGCATCTGGTTCACAGAGGTACCGTGTTTGCTTGCCAAATCCTCAATGAGGAGCTGTCCTTCCTCCATATAAATCCGGCAATGTTCCCTGGAAACAAAGTCATTGTAAAGCTTGAAATCAGCCTTGGAGTGCTGGCTGGCACGCCCAATCAGCAGGCTCTTCCCTTCGAATACATAGGCGAATTCCTCGGTTTGGCCTTTGTGCAAGGTTCTCAATACAACCTTGAAAGTTTTATAGAACATTCACTTCATACCCCTTAAAAAGTCTGAATATTTAAATTATTTTTATGGATTTATCATTTTGGCTACATGGCTGTTTAGCGGGTTCAATTTTATAATTATAAATTATCAGTCGCTTACTTACTAACGAAAAATGAAAAAATATAAATTAGGCACACAGCCATTATAACAAAGTGGAATGAAGAAGAAACTCTATATTTGCTGATGTTCGCTTTGACTGTGGGAGGAGTGCTTCCTCAAAGCCGGCCAGGCAGCACCGGAAGAAGTTTGCGATGAAAATGTACCTTACGCTTGTGGAAAAGGAGTTGACCAAAGGTGAGTATGTGGAGAGATAGGATAAATGCCTTCAGCATCCTGCTGATGATCATTAGTATGATAGTATATATTATTTTTCCTCAGCCCTTTACCCTCATTCTGTACTGTATATTTGGCATTGCCTTTATCAGCCTGACTTTACTGAATTAAGCATATCCTGGATTGGAGAGGGATGTGGGAGACGAAACGGGAAGGAAGATGACAGAAAAGGTGGGGGGCATTCAGAAAACATGAATCCTCCACAGCAAGTTCCTGTTCACCTGTTTGGGAAAATCATAGATGATATAAAAAAGCCTGCCGAATCGACGGCAGGCTTCAGACTGTAGACAAATTCGAAGAAAGCGAGTTTGCCTACAGTTTTTTTTCTTTGAAAAAGGTGCAAGTTGATTTCATAAGCCAGTCCCCTTTCCGCGACAGTCTGCCAAGCCTCATCAAAGCAAGGGTCTGTGGGGTCTCGTCTAGCTAGTTATTCGGCAGGAGTGTCGCAATTTTATTCAATCCAATGAGGGTTTTATCCATATAAAAAAGTAAAAAAACATGAAGGATAACCAAGTCTTCTTTAAAATCATGGTTCGGGATGGGAGTTACTCTTTTTAGATAAGTATGAGATTTTCAAACAAGTTTGATAATTCTTGTGATCCTTATGACATTAAAGCGCCAGATCTGGAATATTGAAAAAAAGAGGCCATCTTTTATGGACAGCCCCCTTTCCGCTAATTATAAAATTTCTAGTAGAACTCTATATCATTACATTGGTCACTTCAGAATGTTACCATCTATACTTCAGAGAAGGTATCTCTAAAATGAATTGGCTTTCAATTTTTGAAAACTATGAGAATACTGCAATTTTACGTGCGATAGATTCTGTTAAACGAGATGCTACTTTTGGAACAGCCCATTTAATAATTGGTGTTAACACCGCACCAGATAATCCGCCTGCATGTATTTCCACCGTACAAGTCATTATTGTTTTACCATTAACATCTTCAGCAGTAAAGTGACCGCTTCCTGTAAAATTATCTGATAAACCTTTTAGTTCAAACTTAATATTTGAAGGTTCATTCCATTCGGTAATATCTACCTGCGCTTGTATTGTTTTTTTAATACCTTTCACACTACCTTCAAATGTCCAAATAGATTGCTTGTCATTTATGATTTCATGTTCTTTATAGGCTGGTACTGTCGTTGCCCATTTTTCGAGATCACTGACATAATCCCAAACTGCTTGTACATCTACTGGAACTACTACAGTATGCGTTCCCGTTGCCATTATGATCCCCACCTTCACTATGTATTGTAATTTTACATTTCTACAAAATAATTATTACATAAAAAGCATAAACTTACATCACTAATTATACATGGCTTTCCTTCTTCCAATCCCCGAATTATTGTAGAATCAAAATTTTCCAATCCTCCACAATCTGGCCCTTTAACGGAACAAGTCTATTTTCAATCAACAGTTCATTAGTGCATCTTTAAATTCAGATGTTCTTTCCATTTACTATAAAAACACCCTTTGGAAAAGCAGTATCTATCTCTGCTTACCTATCCTTTTATGTTCCTTAAATATAATGTGTGACATTAGATATAAACTTTTAGTTTTAGGAAGTTCTGACCATTTTCTTGACTTTTAATAAAATATTAAGGGTACCTGCTTTCTTTCATTCAAAGGGAACCGATGAGGATATTGACGTTTTAAAGAATCGTTTTATGAAATCCCGGAGCGTCATGGATTTAACACGACTTTAAAAGAGCCATTTTTATGCAGAAACGGTATAATTAATTGGCAGAAGTAGACATTAATATGGACTGCAACTGAGTTTTATCGCGTGTTATAACTGAATCTTGTGAGAAAGAACCTTTATACAAAAGTCAAATTAAGAAAAGGAGAAACCATGACTAATGAAACAGGATGGAATTTAGACAATAGCTATGCGCGTCTTCCGGAAAAGTTTTTCACGAGCACGAACCCGACTCCTGTACATTCACCGGAGTTGATCATTCTAAATGAACGTTTGGCGGAATCTCTTGGTTTGGACGTTAAGTCGTTGCAAAGCGAAGCTGGTGTGGCGGTGTTTGCCGGAAACGAGATTCCCGAAGGTGCTTCGCCGCTTGCCCAAGCATATGCTGGGCATCAATTCGGTCATTTTAACATGTTAGGGGACGGCCGGGCGATATTGCTTGGCGAACAGGTCCTGCCCGAAGGCGAGAGGGTCGATATCCAGCTGAAGGGTCCAGGAAGAACGCCATATTCCCGCGGGGGCGATGGCCGGGCTGCACTTGGTCCGATGCTGCGCGAATACATCATCAGCGAAGCGATGCACGGGCTCGGCATTCCTACCACCCGAAGTCTGGCAGTGGTGACGACCGGTGAAACGGTAATCCGTGAAACCGGGCTGCCTGGTGCCATCATGACCCGTGTGGCTTCGAGTCATCTTCGTGTCGGAACTTTTCAATTCGCTTCAAAATGGGGCACGATCGAGGAACTCCGGACACTTGCCGACTATGCCATTAAGCGTCATTTTCCAGACATTGAATCCGATGAAAACCGTTATCTTTCGCTGTTGCAGGAAGTGGTCAAGCGTCAGGCTGAGCTCATTGCCCAATGGCAGCTGGTTGGCTTCATTCATGGGGTGATGAACACCGACAACATGACGATTAGCGGGGAAACCATCGATTATGGCCCTTGCGCCTTCATGGATGCCTATGACCCTGCAACGGTATTCAGTTCAATTGATAGACAAGGCCGCTATGCCTATGGTAACCAGCCGGTAATTGGAGGTTGGAATCTTGCGCGATTCGCTGAATCCCTATTGCCGCTGTTGCATGATGACCAAGATCAGGCCGTTACTTTGGCCCAAGATAAGATTTCCGTTTTTAATGATTTGTATCATTCTAATTGGTTAGCGGGAATGAGGGCGAAACTGGGGATATTCAACGAAGAGACTCAGGATGAAGCGCTTATTAATGGCATCCTCAGTATGATGAAAAAGCATGGTGCCGACTATACCAATACCTTCCGTGCCTTGACCTTTGATAAAGTGGAGGATACGATCCTTTTCGGGACACCGGAATTCGCTCAGTGGCAAGAGCTTTGGAAGGCGAGACTGGGCAGGCAGAAGGACACGAAAGAATCATCGAATCAGTTGATGCAGAACAGCAATCCTGCAGTGATCCCACGGAACCACCGGGTGGAAGAAGCGTTGGAAGCGGCAGTGGAGCAAGGGGACTACAGCGTGATGGAACGGCTGTTGGATGTTCTTGCTAATCCTTATGCATATTGCGAGGAACAAGCTGAATACGCCGCACTGCCTATATCAACAAAACCTTACCGGACCTTTTGCGGCACCTGATTAAAAAACATGTTTGAAGCAACTCCCGCGATTGAAGTCGATTCTTCGTCAACTTCAATCGCGGGAGCCATTTTTGTGCCTTTAGTAAAAAAGTTTTGTTTGAAGAATGTCCAGGGCACGGTCAATTTCCGCTAAATCTTCCTTTGATGCATGTTGCAGCCGGCTTTGGAAACGGGATTCTACGATTGCAAAAGCCTCGTTCATCATCATTTCCCCTTCCTTGGAGAGGAGGATGTATTGTTTCCGTCTATCTTCCGAATCACTTATTTTTTCAATTAAATTCTTTTCGCTTAATTTTTTCAGTTCACGGCTCGTGTTAGGCATGGAGATATGCTGACAGTCACTGATTTCACTTGGTGTGACAGGCTGACTGACTGTTATGTATTCAAGAATTTTATATTGTACCGGCGTGATGGAATCTGATTTGGCGTTTTGTGTCAATTCGTGTGTCACTTGATGTACGGAAGTCGTAAATGTGATCATTTTTTCAAAAAGAGCTTTTTTGTCCATAACTTTCACCTCTTACTGAGAAGATATCAAAAGTGTTATCAAAACACAATTATCATTTGACAACAAAAAAGATGGTGTTATATTATTGTTATCAAATGATAAGTAAATAGGGGGTGCGTCATGAACATGCTGGTCATCTACACATATCCTAATCAAAAAAGCTTAAGCCATGCTTTTTTAGAAAAAGTCATTCAAGGAAGTAAGGAGAACCCCAAGGTAAAGGGGATTCAGGTCTTGGATTTATATGAAGAGGGCTTCAATCCGCTCTTGGAGTTCAATGAGCATAAACGAAGGCGTGATATGCATCGTGATCCTCAGCTTGAAAAATATAGAAATCAAATTACTTGGGCCGACAAGATTGTCTTTGTCTATCCCATCTGGTGGGGGAGGCCTCCGGCAATGCTGATGGGATACATTGATCAATTATTTTCTGCGAATTTTGCCTACAGGGATAAAAAGGGATTGTTTCCGGAAGGCCTACTGAAAGGAAAGTCGGTCGTATGTGTGTCCACGATGAAGGGACCTGCAAAGTATCCGCTTCTCTGGTTGAATGATGCGCATAAAATATTGATGAAAAGAGCACTATTCAATTTTGTCGGAATCAAAAAAGTGAAGTTTTTTGAATTCGGAAATATGGAAAGTCCAAAGGGGAAACAAACCCAAAAGCTAGAGAAGGTTTATCGGTATTTCAGAAAGGTGGCAAGCTAAGTTTTTTAACGTGCCAGGCACTCGCTTTCCGCGGGCGTCCGGAAGCCTCCTCGGCGCTCTTTGCGCCTGCGGGGTCTCCCTGGGACACGCTTTTCCCGCAGGAGCCTCGCACACCCGCTCCAATCAACTTTGGTTGGGACTTTATGTCGGCAACCTATCTTTTTTTATCGATTTACGTGTAACAGATTACATAGTCTGTTATGTAACCACTTTGCCGTGCAGCTTCGCAATCAATCCCGTTTTGTTTTCACGGATTTCCATTTGTTCTTGATAAGCGTAAGGATCATACAAATCACTAGAATCGTCAATGAAGCTAATCCGCTGAACCATATGCTTTGGAATTCACTTACATAAGGCTGGATGATGTATGAAGCGACAATGGCCAGGACCGCGCTTATCGGTATGTAATCAGCGACTTTCCCTTTGCTGAATACGATAACAAGGATTGGAGCAAGCAATGCCGAGTATATATTGCCTGAGTAAAATAAGAGCTCTAATAGGTTGGGGGAATAGAAGAGTGTAGCAATGAAAACCAATCCTCCAATACAGATTGAAAGCAGGCAGGCCATCCTTATTTTTTGCTGGTCGCTTTTTTTTGTTTGTAATGGTTCAAGAATATTGGCTACGATCAGGCTTACCAATGAATGCAGGCAGGCACCGAATGTAGAGGTGATTGCACTGAAAGCGCAGAGCACAAAAAGGATGAAAAAGAATGGTGTCGTTATTTTGTTTGCCAATCCAGCCAGAATCGAGTGTATATCAGTGAAGCCGCCCGTAAAGATAACCATGATGAACAGGGATGAAAAGGAGAGCGGGAATATGATCCATATAAGGCCGGATAAAGAGAATGTTAAGTGAACCTTTTTCATTTCTATCATGAATAAACGCTGCCATGATGTCAGGTCAAAGAAAAACTGGCCGAACCCGACTAGAAGCCCTGCAAAAAGAAAACTCCATAGATCATATTTATTGATTACGAGCATGTATGGATGGTATAAACGGATCCCATCATAAACGGGCTGAATCCCTTCCTTGACGAAAAAGTATAAGGGAATTAAGATAACCGCGGCAAACATGAAGACAACTTGAAAAGCTGCGAATCCATGAATGAGCTTTAACCCGCCGAATCCAGCATAAAGGACACAAAAACCGAAAAAAAAGAACAGCCCGACATAGAGCGGCGTATCGAAAAGAAACTGACATAGGGTGGACGCGGCCATTCCCTGAATGAATAAAATGTGTAAGCTGGTTATGACCAGAATCACGATCAATATCCAATATCCGAGGGGATTGAGCCGGGCTTTTAAATAGTCCCCGATGGTCAAGCCCACGGGGAAATCCTGCCGGACCCTCTTCCCGATGAAGCTGAACATGAACAGGGCGATCGCTCCCATCAGGGCGTATCCGATCCCTCCGAAAACTCCATACTTCACCATCGATTCGGGGGAGGATAATATCGTGGTTCCTGTCACCCAGCGTGCCAGGAGGGAGATGATCCCTAAACCCATCCCGATTTGAATGGGGCCTTGTACGTATTCTTGAAATGTACGTGATCGCAATGTTCATTTTCCTTTCTCGCGGAACTCCTTGGGCGTGATTCCCTCTATCTTCCGGAATAAAGTGCTGAAATAATGCTGGCTATTGAAACCCGATTTTTCAGCGACGTCTGATATGCTCCAGCTGGTGTTATTG
This sequence comes from Peribacillus sp. NPDC096447, assembly GCF_044762725.1. Lineage (NCBI taxonomy): Bacteria > Bacillati > Bacillota > Bacilli > Caryophanales > Bacillaceae > Peribacillus > Peribacillus sp. NPDC096447. The sequence continues at coordinate 864,572 of NZ_JBIWEV010000002.1, read as the reverse complement.
GTTAAGGCCCTTTTAGCGGCCTTTATTCTATATTGCATTAAATATTCCGAAAACGAAGTGCCGACTTCTTCATGGAATTTCCTGCTTAAATAAGTCGGGTTGGTATGCACTTCACGGGCGATGTCCGAAAGGGAGAGTTTTTCAGCATAATTTTCATGAATGAATGAAAGAGAATGGTGAATAAGGGTTGAATAGTTATGGGAAGATTCCCTTTTGTCATACTTGGCCAGGACTTTATGCAAATCACTTTCTATTACAGGTTTTGTTAAATAATCAACCACGCCTATCCTGATGGATTGCTGGGCATAATCAAAACTTTGATGCGCGGTCACCATGATGATTTCGACCTCTTTGTTTAATGCCCTTAAGTCTTCACCAAATTCAAGACCCGATCGCCCCGGCAGGTTAATATCAAGGAAAGCGAGGTTGATTTTATGATTTTGGTTGAGGGTCAGTGCCTGACAGGCATCAGCAGCTTTATGAAACTTCCAAAAAGGGTATATGGACTGAATCATATATTCCATTTGTTCAAGGACCAATGGTTCGTCATCAACTAATAATACATTCATTCCGGCTCCGCCTCCTCCAATTTCTTATCAAAAACCAGTGGCCATGATACCTCTACCTTAGTTCCCGATTCAGTAGAAGCTATATTCAATTGTGCACGGTCATTGAAATACAAATATAAGCGCTTTTGGATATTATCCAGGCCATGGCCGCCTTCGTCCGTAACGAAAGATTCCTTTCCCATTAACCCATTATCCGCCACTTCCAGATACACCATCTGCGATTCCAGATAAAACCGGATATGCAGCAGGGCTTCACCCACTTTTTTTTCCAAACCGTGTTTAAATGAATTCTCCACCAATGTCTGAAGAATGAAGGGGGGAACAAGGGCGATTGATAATGGTTCCGGGCAATCCATATCAACCTTGAGCCGATCACCGAAGCGAAGGGTCTGGATGTCGAGATAATGCTGGGTATACTGAATTTCCTGGGAAAGGGGGATCAATGGTTCTGATGCTTTATATTTGAATTTCAGGAATTGCGAAAATGCCTCTAAGGCCCGTATCAATTCAGCCGTCCTGTTCAGGCGGGCCAAGCCCAATATGACATTTAGTGTATTAAACAAAAAGTGTGGCTGGATTTGCTGGTTCAATTTATTATATTGTGCTTCTTGCAGTGCTTGCTCCAGGCGGATCTCTTTGTTTTTATTTTCAAGAAGGTCGATCCTTTTCTCGAATATGAATAGAAATAAAAGAGCGATAGCTCCCATGATGGGAGCTAAAATGAAGAGCATGATAATTAAGGTGAATCCCTCGTAACTTAGCATGGAGAACCTCTGCTGGTTATATTTTTAAATAACTTGAATTATTCTGTTTATTAGTATCATACTAAAGACCCCTCCGGAAATCTACAGCTTATGACACAATGTGACAAGCCACTTGATGGTTTTGTGCAGATCGTTTCAGTTCGGGTAGCTGTGTTTTGCAGATATCCTGTACAAAAGGGCACCGTGTATGGAAGCGGCAGCCGTTTGGAGGGTCTATGGGTGAGGGTACATCACCCGTCAATAGGATCCGTTCTCTTTCATGCACAGGATTCGGTACTGGGATGGCCGAAAGCAATGCCCTTGTATATGGATGCTGGGGCTGTTCGAAAATGGACTTTTTATCGGCTATCTCGACTATCTTTCCGAGATACATGACCATCACCCGATCCGAGATATGTCTGACCACACCTAAGTCATGTGATATGAAAAGAAAGGTAAGGTCGAACTGGCGCTGTAAGGATTTTAATAAATTCAGCACTTGCGCTTGAATGGATACATCCAGTGCAGAAACAGCTTCGTCACATATGATCAATTTTGGGTCCACTGCAAGAGCCCGCGCAATGCCGATCCGCTGTCTCTGGCCGCCGCTGAATTCATGCGGGTATCTTTCCATGGATTCAGGTCTCAGCCCGACATGTCCCAATAATTCTTCGATCCTGCTCTTTCGTTTTTCTTTAGGGACTACATTTTGTATCGCTAAAGCTTCTCCGAGAATTTGGCCGATAGTCTGTCTCGGGTTAAGGGAGGCAAATGGATCTTGAAAAATGACTTGCAGATCCTTTCTGGTACGCCTCATTTCTTTTTTTCCTAAACTCAGTAAATCCTTATCCTGAAAGTGAATGCTCCCGCTTGTCGGTTCATCCAATCTAAGGATTGCCCTTCCGGTAGTCGATTTTCCGCAGCCGGATTCGCCGACTATGCTTAAGGTTTCACCCTGTTTGATATCGAAGGTAATGTCATCAACGGCTTTTACATGATTGATGGTTCTTCCGAAAAATCCGCCCTTGATCGGAAAATATTGTTTCAATTGATCCACTTTAAGCAGAACTTTTTTCTCTGCAGCTGGTACACCCATCATTAAACCCCTACCTTCTCTTGAGCGTCATATTCCTTCTCCCATTGGGGGGTGAACATCCAGCAGCTGACCTCGGTGCTTGGGCCGATAGCTTGGAGATCCGGTACGGCTTGTTCACAAATGCTTTTCGCATGTGCACAACGGGGAGCGAAGCTGCATCCTTTGGGCATGTTGTAAGGACTTGGAACGGTCCCGGGAATTGTAATCAGTTCTTCCTGGTCCATGTCAAGACGCGGAAGGGAGTTTAATAAACCAATGGTGTAAGGATGTTTTGGGTTTGTGAATATTTCCTTGGCCAAAGTGTATTCAACGATTTTCCCTGCGTACATGACGGCAACCCGATCACAGGTTTCGTATACGACTCCCAAATCATGAGTAATCAAAATGACAGCCGTCCCGAAATCCTTTTGCAGCGTCTTGATCAGTTCGAGGATTTGGGCTTGGATCGTCACATCCAGTGCTGTTGTAGGTTCATCCGCTATTAAAACCTCAGGGTGGCAGGCAAGTGCCATGGCAATCATGACCCTTTGCCTCATTCCGCCGCTTAGCTCATGCGGCTCCTGTTTTGCCCTCTTTTCAGGTGAAGGGATCCCGACGAGCCTAAGCATGTCGACCGCTTTATTCCATGCTTCCTTTTTTCCCAGCTTTTGATGGAGCCGGATCGCTTCCGCAATTTGCTCGCCAGCGGGATATACGGGATTCAATGATGTCATCGGCTCCTGAAATATCATCGAAATTTCATTCCCGCGTATGGATCGCATCTGTTTTTCAGACTTAGTAAGCAGATCCTCCCCTTTAAAAAGGATGCTGCCACCGGCAATCTTACCGGGTGGCGATGGAATGAGCCTTAATAATGATAGTGATGTTATGCTTTTTCCGCTTCCCGACTCCCCGACGATTCCAAGCGTTTCCCCTTTATTGAGGGAGAAACTGATTCCATTGACTGCTTTACTCGTTCCTTCATCAGTGAAAAAGTGGGTCTGAAGATTTTTTACCTCCAGTATTTTATCATCATCCTGTTTCATCATCATACCTCCTTAGTTCAAGTCTATTCTTTTGTTAAAGTATCGATAGAGGATATCCACCGCTAAATTCATGAATACGAAGATAACGGAAGCGATGAGGACCCCGCCTTGAACCATCGGCAAATCCCTCGTTCTGATTGCATCGACTATCAATCTCCCAAGTCCATTGATGGCAAAAACGGACTCTGTCAATACTGTGCCGCCAAGGAGTGCACCGAACTGGAGGCCAACGACTGTAATGACAGGGATAAGCGCATTTTTCAGGCCGTGTTTATAAATGATGATATATTCTTTTAATCCCTTGGCTCTTGCGGTCCGGATGTAGTCTTGGCGAACGACTTCAAGCATGCTCGACCTGGTCATCCTGGCAACGATGGCCGCTCCGCCGGCCCCAAGGGTTATGGCTGGGAGAACCATGTGGCTGAAAGTTCCCCAACCTGAAACCGGAAACAAATGAAGGTTCACGGAAAAGAAGTAGATAAGCATGAGGCCCAGCCAAAAACTAGGTAACGAGATTCCCAATAAAGCAACGATCATGATGGAAATGTCAGCTGCCGAGTATTGCTTGGTAGCCGAGATGATTCCTGCAATCATTCCAAGCACAACGGTTATGAAAATGCTGGCAAGTGCCAGTTCAAGGGTGATGGGCAAGCGGACCATGATTTCGTCCAAAACAGGGCGGCTGCTGCGTAGTGATTCCCCAAAGTCACCTTGAACAGCATGAAGGATATAGTCGACGTACTGATAGAGGATTGGACGATCCAAGCCAAGCTCATGCCGCAGTGATTCAATCGTTTCTTTAGTCGCTCCTTCACCTGCAAGCAGTGTTGCCGGATCTCCCGGGACCATTTGCATGATGAGGAATACAACAAGACTTACTCCCAGTAAAACCGGTATGGTTTGAAGTACCCGTCGAATAATGAATACGAACATTTTCTCTCCTCCTTATTTTTTCATTCTTGGATCCAGGGCATCTCTAAGTCCATCCCCGAAGATGTTGAAACCAAGTACCAGTGTGGATATCGCTATCCCCGGAAACAAAGCGATGTGGGGGGCGCTGAACAAATAATCCCGACCGCTGCTCAGCATCGCTCCCCATTCTGGTGAGGGCGGCTGGGCTCCCAGCCCCAGAAATGATAATCCGGCTGCCGACAGAATGGCCGTTGCCAGACGTAATGTGGCTTGAACGATGACGGGTGATAGAATATTCGGAAAAATATGCTTGCAGATGATCGTGAAGTCAGTTGCTCCCAATGCACGAATGGCATCGATATATTCCAGCTTCCTGACTGACAATGTGGAACCTCGTACAATCCGGGCAAACATCGGTATGGAAAAGACGCCGACCGCTACCATTACATTGATTAAACTTGGACCAAGGGCACTAATGATGGCAAGAGCAAGCAGTATTCCCGGGAAAGCCAGCAGAACATCGACAATCCTCATAATGACGGTATCGATCCATTTTCCGTAATAACCAGCTGTTAACCCGAGGAGTATGCCAATGAACGCCCCGAAGAATACAGAGACAAATCCAACCGTTAATGAAAGCCGTGTTCCATATAATAATCTGCTTAAAATATCCCTTCCCTTATCATCCGTACCCATCCAATGTTCGGCTGACGGAGGCTGGAGTTTGTTGACTAAATCAATTTCATAGGGATCCTGCGGTGAGATCAAAGGTGCAAAGATAGCCAATAAAATATAAAAAAGTACGATGTACCCGCCTACCAATGCCAATTTATTTCGCTTGAATTTTTTATAAAAGGCTTTCCAGTATCTTAGTTTCGGAGATTTTCTTTCTTTTACATTCAATTCGGTATTATTGATGACGACCTCTGGCTTCATTGGATTTCCTCCTTTTCTTTCATTCAATTTATTCAAAAAAGGTATTGAAGTAAATATGATGCGGAAAAGCAGTAAAGATAATTAAAAAAAGAGTAAAGATTCTGAAAATATAAAATTCGGTTTTTTTTTATAATTTACAGTAAGCCCGATGTACTCATAGCTGAAAGTTACTTGGAGAAACAAAGGCAGGTTGAAAAGGGAGGAAATAGAATGAGAAAAGGAATGATTGGGTTGCTTTTTGCTTCTTTATTAGGCATCTCATCCGTTTTATCAGGTTGTGCAACGGAAGAAACCGGCAGCAAGGAAACAGTAGAAAAAGCGAAGGAAGGAGGAACGCTGATCGTCGCGCGATTATCTGATGCGACGACCCTTGACCCTCATTTCATAACAGACATTCCATCTGCAAACGTCGTTTATGAAAAGGTTTATCAAACATTGGTCGTTCCTGACAAAAACATGAACCCTAAACCGCTGCTCGCAAAAGAGTGGAAACAACTGGATGATGTCACTTGGGAGTTTAAATTGGAGGAGGGAGTCAAATTCCATGATGGAGCTCCATTCAATGCCGAAGCGGTGAAAACCAATTTTGACAGGGTACTGGATCCGGGAACAGCTTCGCCGCAGGCTGGTAAATTGGAAATGATCAAAGAAATTAAAGTCATTGACGAAACGACTGTACAATTCAAGCTGAAATATCCTTATGCTCCGCTGTTATCGATTTTAGTGAGTAATGAAGGAAGCATCATCAGCCCTAAAGCGATTAAGGAAAATAGTGACAAACTGGCTCAAAACCCCGTTGGGACAGGGCCATTCGTTTTTAAATCGTGGAAGCCTGGTGAAGAAATCGCACTTTCGAAAAACAAGGACTATTGGGGGGATAAGCCTAAGATTGATGGGGTGGTATTCAAGGTTGTCCCTGAAGATGCCACCAGGATTGCAATGATAGAAACGGGTGAAGCACATGTGACCGATCAAGTGCCAGTGACGGAGATTGATAGGATCGAAGCGTCAGGCACGATGGATTTATATCGCACGGAGGGACTTGCCGTTGAATACTTAAGCTTCAATGTTAAGAAAAAACCCTTTGATGATGTACGGGTCCGTAAGGCGGTCGCTCATGCCATCGAGGTCGATTCCATTATCAAAGGGGTTTATAACGACGTCGGTACGAGGGCAAATTCAACAATGAGCCCGAAGGTGTTTGGTTATGATCCGGATATAAAAGGCTACGACTATGATATTAATGAATCGAAGAAGCTCTTGACTGAAGCGGGGGTCAAGGATGTTTTGGAGTTTACACTGACGACGAGTGATCGTAAGGAAAGGATCAATATGGCCGAGGTGATTCAATCCCAGTTAAAAGGAATTGGAATTAAGGTCAAGATTCAAGTTCTTGAGTATGGGGCTTACATTGACGCGACAGCCAAGGGCGAGCACCAGGTAGCGATAGGCGGCTGGGGCAATGCTACCGGGGATGGAGATTATAATCAATTCAATCTTTTCAATAGCAAATCCCAGGGTGCTGCGGGAAATAGTTCATTCTATAGCAATCCGGAAGTTGATAAATTGATTGAAAGTGCACGTAAAGAATCGGATGGAGATAAACGTAAGGAACTATATTCCAAGGCTCAGGCAATTGAAAGGGAAGAAGTTCCATATGTTCCTATCCGTAACTATGAACACTTGGCCGTATATGGCGGAACGGTTAAAGGACTTTGGCTGAATCCGGCAAATTATTTAATGCTTGATGACGTAACCGTGAAGTAGGAATTCATCACAAAAGTAAGGCAGCATAAGGAAGTTATGCTGCCTTCTCAATTAGGAGGGGAAAATATGATAGATTTACTGCTAATCCATGGGACCGTGATAACCATGGATCAAAACAGGAGAATTCTGCAAGATGGCGCCATCGCCATACATCAAGGAAGGATTTTAGCCGTAGATTCAACGGAAAAACTGAAATTGAAGTATGTGGCAGTTAAAGTCATTGATTGCAGCCATCAGTGCATATTGCCTGGATTGATAGATGTTCATGGTCATGGGGGACATTCCATGTTCAAAACGATTGCAATGGAGAATATTGATTTTTGGATGCCCATCATGACGAATGCGTATAAGCATTTTGTTACGGATGACTTTTGGTATTACGAAGGAAAGCTATCCTCGCTTGAGAGATTAAAGGCGGGCGTGACAACTGGGGTTAGCGTGTTAGGATCCACGCCGCGGTCCGATGAACCGATTTTCGCCATCAATCATGCAAAAGCATACGCCGAAGTGGGGATCCGGGATGTGGTATGCACGGGTCCTTGCAACCCTCCATGGCCCCATTCATTCAGCCGGTGGGTTGACGGAAAGAGAGTGGTAAAGGAAGTTTCCTATGAAGAAGTGTTACAGGGGGCGGAAGCTGTAATCGAGGCGCTGAATCATGCAAATGAAGACCGCACGAGAGCCTTCATTACACCATTTGTCATCGTTACATCAGTGGATCCCTCGAATCCCACCTCACCGGACAGGCTTTATGGGCTGACTGATCATGACCTTTATCAAGCGAAGAAAATAAGGGAGATTGCCAGAAAATATAACACGCGCATTCACTCAGATGCCTTTGGCGGGATGATTCATTTAGCGATACAGGATAAGGAAAACGCCCTATTGGGTCCAGATGTCCATTTACAGCATTGTCGGGGCATTTCCTTCGATGAGGCAAGAATACTGGCAGAAACAGGTACCAACGTCAGTGCATCACCTGGATTTGGCCAGGTCCATGCCCGTACCCCGATAACCGAATTATTGGAGATGGGGACAACCGTGGCAATCTCCACGGATGGGACTTCCCCTTCCACAAGTTTTGATATGTTTCAGGCAATGAGGAAAACACAGTTTGTTCACCAGGCAGCGCTTAGGGACTACTATTATTTACCTCCAGGCAAGCTACTGGAAATGATCACGATAGATGCTGCGAAATGCATTGGCTGGGATGATGAAATAGGCTCCCTTGAGATCGGGAAAAAAGCGGATGTCATTACGGTCAATCTGCATCAGCCTCATCTGACACCTGAATTCATGCATGTTCACCGGCTTGTATTTCAAGCAGTGGCGAATGATGTCGAGCATGTCATAGTGGATGGGAAATTGATCATGGAAGGAAGGAAAGTACGGACGGTCCATGAAAGTACAGTGCTTGATGAAGCGAATGAGGAGGCCTTTTCAACGATAAAGCGTGCGGGGCTCGAAAAGTATATGCAGCCGACGAAATATTTCTGGGGCCATGCCAGGGCCTATGTAGATGAAAAGCGATATGACGAACGAGAAGACGCTGCCGTGATGGTGAAAGGGGAATAAGATGAAAACCAAGCTTAAAGGAAGATATGTGATTGGGTATGATGGATGCGATCATGTTATTTTGGAAAACGCAGAAATCGTTTATGAAAAAGAAACGATTCTGTATGTCGGAAAAAATTATCCTGAAGAAGTGGACAAGGTAATGGATGCCGGTAACGCCATTATCAGTCCCGGGTTCATAGATTTAAATGCATTAGGGGACATTGACCATGATATTTTACATTTTGAAGCCAGTACCGGCAGACAGAAGAATCTTCTCTGGTCAGAGAAATATATAAAAAGCGGACATCCTGAATTAATGACCGAGGAAGAAGAAGCTTTTAAATCACTATATGCTTATTCACAGCTCATTCTTCATGGCGTGACGACGGCGATGCCCATTACTTCCGTTTTTTATAAAAGCTGGGCTGAAACCTATGATGAATTGGCAGCTGCGGCAGAGCATGCCGCTGGATTGGGGTTAAGGATTTACCTTGGTCCGAGTTTCCAATCAGGAATGAGAGTCGTCCAGCCTGACGGGAAAATTAAACTGCATTGGGATGAAAAAGCCGGTGAAGCGGGGTTACGGAAAGCGGTTGAGTTTGTAGAAAAATTCGATGGAGCCCATGAAGGAATGGTCAGGGGGATGCTTGCTCCAGAACGTATAGAGTCTCAAACGGCAGATCAATTAAAACAGATTAAATATTACAGCGGAAAATTGGATGTACCGATAAAGCTTCATGCTGCACAAGGAAGTTTTGAATTCAACACCATCTGGGAAGCCCATCATGTTACACCGATCAGATATTTGTACGACCTTGGCTTTCTCGGTCCAAGAACAGGGATCCCGCATGCCCACTTTGTTTCAGGATATAGTAAAGCGAAATATGGACAGGGCGATGACTTGAAGCTGCTTGCTGAAACGAATACAACGGTGATTCATTGCCCTCTGATCATCGGGAGGCATGGGGAGGCGTTGGAATCTTTCGCTAAATATAAACGGGCTGGGATCAATATAGCCCTTGGAACGGACACATTCCCTCCGGATATGTTCCAGAACGTCAGGACAGGCAGCATGCTCTCACGGCTGGCGGAAGGAGAAATGGAAGGCTCTGTCTATGCCGATTTCTTTCGGTCAGCCACACTTGATGCGGCCGCCTTTCTTGGCAGGAATGATCTAGGACGCATCGCAGCGGGGGCCAAGGCGGATATCATCGCGATTGACTTGGACGGTTTCCATATGGGGGTAATCGATGATCCCATTCGAACCATGTTCGTAAGCGGCTCAGGGAGGGACGTTAAATTATCGGTCATAAATGGAAAGGTGGTCATGAAGGATCAAATAATCCCCAATCTTGATTTAACGGAAATCAAATATAAGGGGCAGCAATATTTTAAAAAGATGAAAAAAGGATATATGGAAAGGGATTATCAGGAGCTTCCTGAGAAAGAGTTGTTCAAGCCATCATTCAAGGTCGTGGAATCGATAAGCGATACAGAAGCGATTTATGGAAACAAGTAAAGAAAATGAAAAACATAGTAAAGATATTCGAAAAGAATAGTCAGAATATTTCCTATAATTAGATAAGTATTCAAAAAATGAAATTGGGAGGTCGAAGTCCATGGGGTTAAAGCGTGGGACAGGAAAGTTTTTTCTAGTCATGATCATGGCCATCATCATTACGGGCTGTTCTTCTAACAATGACGTAAGCACAACAGAAAGTGATCCGAACAGAGCATCAAACGGAGGGGGCACATTGGTTATTGCCCGCTTATCCGACGCTGAGAATCTGGATCAGCAGTTCATGTCCACGATTAACGCCGCTAGCGTCACTCACCATAAAATCTATGAAGGCCTTGTACAACGGGATGAGAATAGTGAGATACAGCCAATGCTAGCAGAAAAATGGAAGCAAATAAATGATACGACCTGGGAATTCAAGCTTAGGGAAGATGTGAAATTTCATGATGGCACACCATTTAATGCAGATGCAGTAAAAAAGACGTTTGAACGACTATTAGATCCGAAGGTCGCTTCTCCGAGAGCGGTAGTATTCGATATGGTAAAAGAGGTGAAACCGGTTGATGAATTTACCGTGCAATTCATTCTGAAGGAACCATTTTCCCCTCTCCTTTCCATATTGGCGAATCACGAAGGCGGGATCATCAGTCCGAAAACGATTGAAAAGTATGGCAAAAAGATTATCCAGGAACCGAATGGAACCGGTCCTTTCGTTTTTGATTCATGGTCCCCAGGCCAGGAAATCATATTGACGAAGAACGACAGCTATTGGGGAGACGAGCCAAAAGTGGACAAGGTCCTTTTCAAGGTCGTCCCCGAAGACTCAACGAGGATATCCATGATAGAAACCGGTGAAGCGCATATCGCAGAGCCTCTTCCTGTAGCTGTAATGGATCAGGTGGAATCTTCACCGGCAATGGATGTTTACCGCAGTGAAGGGTATGGAACCGAATATTTAGGGTTCAATGTCAATAATGAACCGTTCAATGATGTAAAGGTACGTAAAGCCATTGCCCATGCCATTGAAATGGACTCGATTATCAAGGGTGTCTTTAATAATGTGGGAGTAAAGGCGAACTCCTTGATGGGCTCTAAAGTATTCGGCTACAACGAAGATCTCGAAGCCTATGATTACAACCTGAAGGAAGCAAAGAAACTGATGGCCGAAGCTGGATATTCTGAGGGACTGGATGCAACCATCCTGACAATGGACAGTAAAGAAAGAGTTAACTTGGCCGAGGTCCTGCAATCTCAACTGAAAGGTATCGGCATTAATTTGAAGGTACAGGTGATGGAGTACGGTTCGTTCGTGGAACAAGTGAATAAAGGGCAATCGGAAATGTTCATCATCAGTTGGAGAAACGCGACCGGCGATGCTGATTATAATCAATATAATCTATTTCATACGGATTCACAGGGGGCGGCTGGAAATACATTCTTTTACAGCAATCAAAAGGTGGATCGTTTAATAGATGCCGCCAGGAAGGAAAAAGAAGAAGAGAAGCGCAAAGAACTATACGCAGAGGCACAGGAAATCGAGATGGGCGACACCCCGTATATTCCTGTAAGGGTCATAGAAAATGTTGCTGCAGTCGCGAAAGATGTAAAAGGATTTTCAATCAGTCCTTCAGGCTATCTGGAGATAAATGACGTAACGATAAAGTGATGCGCAGATAAGAACAAAGGGTTTTCCATTTTAGGGTGAGACTTTCAGTTTGTAAACGAAAGGGGTACGGAAAACGATCTTTAATCAAATGATGTTCCCGAACCAATTGACCCAAAGCAACATTTTCATTTCCTCAGATATGGTTACTATCTAAATGTTCTAACAAAGTTGATTGGAACAAGGATTGGAGTCCGAAAAGTGAGGCGAAGGTCGAAAAAAATTAGTGAACGGTCGAATATAGTGCCTCAACGGTCGAATAAAGTGCTGGTTAGGTAGAATGCTGTGCGTGGACGGCCGAATAAAGTGTGGTTTAGGTCGATAAACTGCGTCAACGGACCAAGACAGTGCAGCGTATCGAATAAGGTGTTCCAGTCTTTATGTTTTTTATTGTAATCCTCATTGGATTGAAGAGATTTGTGACACTCCTGCAGAATTACTGGCTAGCCAAGACCCCACAGGCGCTTGCTTTGATACGGCTTGGCAGACAGTCGGCGGAAAGGGATTTTAAAGCAATGGAACGGAAGGTGCGAGAATCATGCGGGAAAAGCGCGTCCAAGGGAGACCCCACAGGCGCAAACGCCGAGGAGGCTCCCGGACCGCCCGCGGAAAGCGAGTGCCCTACGTTTCAATCAACGTCTACAAAGAAAGGGAGCGGATTTCTAAATCAATTGAACTTTTTAAATAAAAAACTGCAGGCGAACTGAGTTTTCATAGAGTTGTCTCCAATCTGAAAGAGTTCATCCATTTTAGGGTGAGCCTTTTCTTTGGCACAATAAGTAAAAATAACATAAAAACGAGTAAAAATTCTGAAATTATTTGCTGATCTTTAAAACTATAATGAAAGTGATGCATGTTCAATCTCGAATGGAAGGGTGAGTTTAATGTCTCAATCATATTGGTTAACGAATGTCCGCTTGGAAAATGGTTTTATTTATAATGAAAATGAAACAATCACCGGCACTGAAACCGGTCATTACCACATCAAGATTGAAAATGGAAAAATATCATCCATTTTATTGGCGAAGGAATCGATAACTGATCAGGACCCGCAGCATGATGTTCACGGCCTCCTGATGGTCCCCTCGTTTAAGGAAATGCATATCCACATTGATAAAACCTATTATGGCGGTCCGTGGAAGGCTTGCATGCCTGCCATTAATGGCGTGAAAACCCGGATAGAGGAAGAGCAGGCGTTACTGCCAGAATTATTGCCTACCGCTAAAGTAAGAGCAGAAAGAATGCTGGATTTATTATTGGACTTCGGATCTACCCATATTCGCACACATTGCAACATCGACCCCGTTATAGGACTGAAAAACTTAGAGGCCACCATTCAGGCACTGGAAGGATATAGTGATAAATTGACGTATGAAATCGTCGCATTCCCGCAGCATGGACTATTACGGAGCAATTCCGCTGGTTTAGTAAGGGAGGCCATGAAGAATGGGGCGAATCTGGTAGGAGGCGTGGATCCAGCCACCATTGATGAAAACATAGAGCGGTCCCTTGAAACGATCATGGATATCGCGGTTGAATACAATTCCGATATCGATGTCCATTTACATGATCCGGATTACCTTGGGCTTTTCACCATGCAGCGACTTGCTTCACTGACGGAAGACGCAGGCTGGCAAGGAAGGGTAACGGTTAGCCACGCCAGCGGTTTGGCAGATCTTTCAGTCCAAGAGGCAACGGGCATCGCCGAAAGATTTTCGGAAACAGGCATATCGATTACATCCACAGTGCCCATCTTCAGAACGATCCCCATCCCCCTGCTTCATGAAAAAGGGGTGAAAGTGGAATTGGGTAATGACAGCATCACTGATCATTGGACACCCTTTGGCATCGGGGACAATCTGGAAAAGGCCGGTCGCCTTGCAGAGAGGTTTCGCATGATTGAAGAACGTTCCTTAGCGCAAAGCCTGCAATTCATAACAGGAGGGAAGACCCCATTAAACCAAGACGGGGTCAAGGCATGGCCAAATGTCGGGGATGAGGCGAATATCGTTTTGCTTGAAGCGAGCTGTTCAGCGGAGGCGGTGGCTAGAAGGGCAAAACGTGCCGCTGTCATCTTCAGGGGCAATGTTGTTAGCGGATCTATTTCATCTTTTGAGACGACAGGTGTTTAATCTTCTATTAAAGAGAGTGATTTGATGAATGAAGCATACTGGCTTACAAACGTTACGCTTGATAGTGGATTTGTTTTTGAGAATGAACGAATTGATCGGACGAAGACAGCTACATACAACATGTATATACAAAATGGGATCATAAAGGATTTGCAATTGGCTTCAAGTATGCCTTTGAAGATGGATGGTCCTGTTCATGATGTGGGAAAGCTGCTTGCACTTCCTCCTTTTAAAGAGATGCATAACCATCTTGACAAGACTTATTTAGGACTGCCATGGAAATCATGCACTCCGGTTCCGAATTTAATCGAACGCTTAAAGTTAGAAGCAAAAGAGCTTGTTGAACTGGCTGAAACCGGGCGGCTCCGGGCTGAACGGATGCTTCAACTATTGTTAAGCGGCGGGGCAACGCATGTAAGGACGCATGTTAACATCGATCCATACATCGGTATGAAGAACTTGGAAGAAATTCAAAAGGCGCTAAGTAGTTTAAGAGGAAAAATGACATACGAGATCGTGGCTTTCCCTCAGCATGGACTGCTTAGAACGAATTCAAAAGGGCTGATGAGACAGGCGATGAAAGAAGGGGCGTCATTAGTGGGCGGCCTGGATCCTGGCGGAGTGGATAATAATATAGAGGCTTCCCTATATGAAATGGTCGATCTGGCCATTGAATTTGATGCGGATATTGATATTCATATACATGATCCCGGTCATCTTGGTTTATATACGATCAAGAAACTGGCTTCTTTGATTGATGAAGCAGGGTGGAAAAACAGAGCCGCCATCAGTCATGCTTTCGCACTTGGTGATGTTTCAATCGGAGAATCAAATGAACTGGCCAGTGAATTATCAAACCTGGGGATAGCCGTCATGTCTACAGTTCCGATCAATCGGGTCATTCCCCCGATTGATTCACTGCATGAAAAAGGTGTCCATGTTGCTCTCGGATGCGATGGCTTTTATGACTCCTGGTCACCATTCGGTACCGGAGATATGCTGGAAAAGGCCGGCCGATTGGCCGAGAGGTATAACTGGAAGGACGAGTATGCATTGTCTCAATCACTCCAATTCATTACGGGCGGGGTCAAGACATTGGATCATGAAGGAAATCGTTTATGGCCGAAAGTGGGAAATGACGCAAGTATGGTTTTTGTGGATGCATCATGTGCTGCCGAGGCAGTTGCCAGGAGATCGACGCGTGCTGCAGTTATGGTCGGTGGAAATCTGGTTTACGGCGGACTCGATCGCGCTGCCTTGAAGAAGAATTGAAGGTCTATTTCAAGAAGGGATGAAGATCATGAATACAATCTATTGGTTAAAGAATGTTCGTTTGGAATGTGGCTACCGAAAAGAGAATGGTAGAGTTACAGGGACGATGACCGGGCTATTTCATCTGTTGATAGAGGATGGAAGGATCACGAAGATTGTCAAAGATGGGGAAGCCATACGTAATGATTTACCAGTGGAAGATGCAAAAGGATTGCTGGCGTTACCATCATTCATTGAAAAGCATGTTCATCTTGATAAGACACTGATGGGGGATGTTTGGAGGGCTTGCACTCCTTCTTCAAGTGTCATTGAACGCTTTGAAAATGAGAAAAGGGTTCTGCCTTCCATTGCAACAAGCACATGTAAACGTGCAGAATCATTACTGGAAATCCTTTTAGCTTCTGGATCTGCACATATCCGGACTCATGTTGATATCTATCCGGAAGTGGGATTGCAGAACTTAGAGCAAGTACAACAGGCGCTTGCGGGCTATTCTAATAGACTCAGTTCAGAAATCGTTGCATTTGCGCAGCACGGATTGTTGCGGTCCGGTTCTGTCAAGCTTGTCAGGGAGGCATTGCTAAACGGAGCAGGAATCGTCGGGGCGGTCGATCCAGCTACAGTCGATAACAATATTGAAGCATCACTGGTTCAATTGATAGATTTAGCAGTGGAAGCGAACGCTGATGTGGACTTGCATTTGCATGATCCAGGTCACCTGGGCACATTCACGATGAAACGTTTGGCAGCTCTGACAAAGCAGGCGGGCTGGGAAGGCAGGGTGGCATTAAGCCATGCTTTCGGCATCGGGGACGTATCCAGGGAAGAAGCTTATGAACTGGCTGACATTCTTAAGGATGCGGGGATTTCCATTGTCACCAGTGTCCCGATTAACAGGCAAATGCCCCCTGTTGATTTATTACATGAAAGAGGGGTTGAAGTATCGGTTGGCAATGATAATATCTTTGATGTATGGTCCCCTCTTGGGAATGGTGACATCTTGGAGAGAGCAGGGAGGCTCGCTGAACGTTTCAAATTTATTGATGAAGTCTCACTTTCCCGAACTCTTGGGTATATAACTGGGGGAAAAACCCCATTGGATGAAAAGGGTAACCAGGTATGGCCGAAGGCAGGGGATGTCGCAAGTCTTGTGTTGATTGACGCAAGCTGTTCGGCAGAGGCAGTTGCCAGGCGTTCTGAACGTAAAGCGGTCATTTACAAGGGGAACTTAGTTTCCGGTTCACTATATAAACAAAAGCAGTCAATTGAACGGTAGTACTAAACGAAAAAGGAATTCTGGATACTTCCGGATTTCCTTTTTCGTTTTGGGTATGGAACGGCTTCCATGTACTTTTATTTACTTATGTTATATGCTGAGGAAGTGATTTTTTTGCTCTCATTTCATTACTGTTATACCCCGATATATTTAAAACGGGCTCACTTCTTATTGCCCATTTGCCTTGCAACATTAGTCAAGCCAACAAATTAGCAGGGAGCCTCAGTCTTTGTTACTATTAATGGTAACGTTATCATTTTGCATGCGATCTGCAAAGATCATATGACATAAATCATGTGTCCAGCAATGGCAGCGACCCTCCGGGGACCGCGTTTACTATCATGATATTGCCCTATCGCCTTTGTTGAGGGAAGGCAATTGAAATTCACCATGAGCTTAAAAAGTATCATGTTCAAAGGAGATGGAATCTATGAAAAGTTGGAGATCTTCTGTGACTCTATTTTCTTCTTTTCAATGGTTGTTTTTTATTTTTGCAAATACGGTAGTAGTGCCCATATCGATTGGCGCAGCTTTTGATCTTCCTCCCAATGTCACGGAAATGACCATGAGAAGCTCGCTCATTTTCACCGGGATCGCTTGCGTGTTTCAGGGGTGGAAGGGCCATAAGTATCCACTTATGGAAGGTCACTCCGGTCTATTGTGGGGAGTGATGTTGAATTTAGGATTATCTGCACCATCCATAGGGCTCGGTTATGCTGAGATAGGAGGGGGAATTGCTACTGGACTCATTGCCGCTGGTGTCGTGACTGTCATTATTTCTGCCTTCAACCTGATTTCTTATGTCCAGAAGATTTTCACTCCCATGGTCATGACGGTTTATTTATTCCTTCTGACGTTCCAGCTAATTTTTGTCTTTTTTAAGGGGATGCTGGGGATTACGGAGAATGGGGAAATCAACATCCCGGTCAGTTTCCTGTCAGTGGGGATTGTACTTTTAGTAAGTATATTAAAGATAAAAGGTCCAAGGACCATAAGCAATTTCTCGATATTGATTGGGATTATGGTAGGATGGATTTTTTACGAGCTGCTATTTCCGGAGGCCGGGGGAGAAATGGGCTCGACGGGTGCCGCTTTTTCATTTTTCCCATTAGGTGCTCCAAACCTGGAATTCGGGATCATAGCGATTTCCTTTTTTGCAGGATTACTGAATTTGTGCAACACGTTCGCTTCGATTCAGGCCGCATCGGAATTAATCGGTGATGAAGCTGAACACAAGCAGTATCGAAATTCTTTATTCATGACTGGCGGCTTTACCATTTTCGCTCCGGTGCTTGGTCTTGTTCCGTATACACCTTTTACTTCATCCATCGGGTTTTTGCAGAGCACTCAAATCTATGAGCGGAGGCCCTTCTTACTTGGAGGCATGTTATTGACCATAATTGGGCTCATTCCTCCCTTCATCTCTTTCCTGGCCACCATGCCGATAACAGTCGGGAATGCAGTATTGTTCGTTGCTTACCTTCAGCTGTTCGGTACGGCTTTCAACAGCATCAAGGGTCAGCATTTCACTTCAGACACGATATTCAGGCTTGCCGTACCGGTATTGATTGGAGTGAGTTTGATGAACATCCTGCCTAATGCTTTTTCGAACGTTCCCGCGCTTCTACAGCCATTTTTGACCAATGGGCTCATAATGGGCGTATTGATATCAATCGTGCTGGAAAAATCGGTAAACTGGAATCGATATGAACAGCTGCAGAACTAATGTGACTCGGAAAAAATGGACATACATAGATCCTCCATTGAAATAAGAAAATAATCACTTAATTTAAGAGGCGATGATGAAAACCGGAAGGGATTAACCTTCTGGTTTTCTGTTTTTTAAAGTGAAAATAGGCGTTTTAATCAGTAGCAATACCCACTCCCCTGACATATTTTGTTGAAGGGAATACTTGACGTGGTTTTATTCCCTGACCATTGCGTTCCGGTTTCCTGTTCTAAGCACTACCTTATAAATAATAAACGGAGGTTATATAAAATGTATGAATTTCAAAATCAATTGCAAAACCTGAATGTCGATGATTTCCAGGTAACTCAGCCAGTTCCATGGGATCAAAACCAGTACAATCTGGATGATTCGTCCCGACAATTCATTGGTGTGGGCGGTTGCTTTGGCTGTTTTGGCTGTTTCTTGTGCTTTGGTTGCTTTGGTTGCGGCGGTCGCTGCGGTCGCTGTCATCGCTGTGGTGGATGCGGACGCTGCGGAGGTTGCGGCGGTCGTTGCGGGCGTTGCGCCGGTTAAGTATCCAGGTTTTCAAAAGGAAGTCCCTGCATGTACAGGGACTTTTCTTTATATCATTAGACATAAGAGACAAATTGTCATACATAGAATTAAAGTGAAGTATTGAAGCAGAACTTAGAATGCTTCGGGTTAGGAGGAGCGGAATGATGAAATTGACCCCTTCTATGCGTTTGAAAGTGAAAAGGGATACGTTTTTTCTTCCGGAACCGAACAGAGGTGTGTATTTTAGAAATAACATAAGTTCGTTCCGTATGGAGGGCAGTTCGATCGTCCAGTGGATTGAAAAGCTATTACCGATGTTCAACGGGAACCATACATTAAGCGAGTTGACGGATGGATTGCCTGGCCCATACCGGAACAGGGTAATGGAAATTGCCGAGGTTTTGTACGGTAATGGGTTTGTTCGGGATGTAAGTCAGGACAGTCCCCATCAATTAAGGAATCAAGTTCTTGAAAGGTATGCTTCACAAATCGAGTTCCTGGAAGGCTGCGGCGATTCCGGGGCTTACCGTTTTGAAACTTATCGAAAGAAAAAGGCGTTGGCTATAGGCTCTGGCCCATTGTTCCTTTCATTGGTGTCCTCGCTGATTGAATCCGGATTGCCCGCATTCCATATCTTCATTACGGACACAGTACCGACCAATAGAAAAAGATTGAATGAAATCGTGGCACATGCGCGTAAGACGGATGACGAGGTTGCGATAGAGGAGGTCGTGCTTGAAAAGGGAACAGAGATTGAATGGCGGGAGATCGTGCGGCCCTTTGACTCGATATTATATGTGTCACAGGAGGGTGATATAGAGGAGTTAAGAGAACTTCATTCGGTTTGCAGGCAAGGGGAAAAGACCCTGTTTCCTGCAATGATCATCAATCAAGTAGGCATGGCTGGTCCGCTTGTCCATCCAGATTCAAAGGGATGTTGGGAGTCAGCGTGGCATCGTTTACATCAAGCTGAGCTGGAAAAGAATCAGGCATCATCTTCTTTTTCCGCTACAGCCGGAGCGATGTTGGCCAATATTATGGTATTCGAATGGTTTAAAGACGCTACAGGCGTTGCGACAGCAGAACAAGCCAATCAATTTTATCTGTTGGATATGGATACAATGGAGGGAAAATGGCATCCATTCATTCCCCACCCGGGAGTGACGGGAAAAGGGACTGCTGCATGGATTGAAGATTTTGATCAGCGGCTCGAACAGAAATCGGACCCGGTTGAGCCGGGGAAGGTGTTTATGTATTTCAGCCGGTTGACATCCTCGGAATCCGGAATTTTTCATCGTTGGGATGAGGGAGATTTAAAACAGCTGCCGCTGGCTCAATGCCGCGTTCAGGTTGTTGATCCGCTGTCGTCCGGTCCGGCCGAACTCCTGCCCGAAATCATCCGTTCAGATCTGACGCATGAGGAAGCGAGGAGGGAAACCGGTCTTGCAGGAGTTGAAGCATATGTATCCCGAACACTCAGCCAGCTCGTTGCGACTCTTCCTCCGCTTCAGGGAGCAGACGAGATAAAGGAATCGATCGGTGTCGGAGCAGGGGAAACATTTGCTGAATGTGTTTGCCGTGGACTGCAAAGCAGTTTGGATACAGAGTTTTTAAATGGACGGTTCAACCAGGAGAAACTTGTGACGGTGCAATTGGCTCAAGTGGAAGATGAGCGCTGCAGATATTATCTACAAGCGTTGACCCGGCTGCAGGGAGATCCGATCATCGCCTTGGGTGAGGAAATGTCAGGTTTCCCGGTAGTTTGGGCAGGAACGAGCGATGGCTGGTCCGGCGCTGTCGGTTTGAATGTAACGATCGCATTACGGAACGCATTGCAAAAGGCCGTCATGAAAGTCCAAAACCAGACCGTTTGCTTAACAGCTCCAGGTTTAGGGGCATCGCCTGTTCTTGAGGAAGAAAAGGTGGATCTTGTGATTCCTTCATGCGGGGTGAAAGGGAGTCCCGAACTGGTACAGTCCGCCATTCAAGTCTTGAAGAAGAACAGTAAGCGAATCCACGTTTTCGAAATGGATCTGGAACCTTTCTTGAAGGAAGAAATTGCAGGTGTATTTGGGGTGTTTTTGCGAGAGGAGGAATCAGGGTGAAAACTGACGTATTGGTTGTCGGGGAAGGAGTGTTGGCCGACCATGTTCATGGGGACCTGTCCGGCCAATATTTGGTGAATCGCCAAACCGATTTCGAGGCAGGAATCCCGCAAACGACGGCCATGGTCCTTCTGCTGCAAGATGCTTGGAATCCCGCTGTCCATGTAAAGGCCGAAGAGGTGATAGGGCAAGCGGGCATTCCATGGCTGCGGGGATTCGTATCATTTGGAGAGGGAGTGATAGGTCCGCTGGTGCGCCCGGGTGTTCCTGGCTGCTCACAATGTGCGGACCAAAGGTATCTCATGGCCGGGCGTGATCGAAAAGAAATGTGGGGAATTCGCCAACAGCTGCAGGAAAATGGGGGGATAGAGCGTGATGCGTCGGCATCCCGCACAGGTCTTTTACAGATGGCCCACATGATTTGTGCGGAGGTAAGGAAGGTGATGAAAGGAGAACGCGCCCGGTCGGAAGGGCATGTATCATTAATCAGCCTGAAGACGCTGAATGGTTCGTGGCACTCTTTTTTACCTGATCCATTGTGTCAGGTTTGCTCAACATTACCTGATGACTCGAAGGAGCGTGCAAGGATTTCGTTGCAGCCAAGTCCAAAAATCAGTCCCGAAAGTTACCGTACCCGTTCGATGGAGGAGCTGAATGAAGTTCTGGCCAAGGATTACTTGGACCACCGAACAGGATTCTTGAATAATAAAATGATAGACCTTGTACCGCCATTTGCCGATGTAAGTGTTAATTTGCCTTTGTTCATAGGAGATGAGGGGTCGGCAGGCCGGACTCTCTCATATGAGGTCAGTGAGATGACTGCCATATTGGAGGGATTGGAAAGGTATTGCGGAATGGAGCCCCGCGGCAAACGGACAGTCATTCATGACAGCTACAACAACCTGAAAGATTTTGCGCTCGATCCCATCAGGATAGGGGTACATTCGAAGGAAAATTATGCACAGCGGGATTTCCCATTTCAACCGTTTAATCCTGACCGCTCGATAGATTGGGTGTGGGGCCACTCATTTTTGCAAGAGCGGCCGATCTTGGTCCCGGAATTGCTTTCCTATTACAGCTTGGGCTGCGGTCATGGATTTGTCTATGAAACTTCCAATGGCTGTGCTCTAGGGGGAAGTTTGGAGGAGGCCATTTTCTACGGCATCATGGAAGTGGTCGAACGTGATTCGTTCCTGCTGACCTGGTATGCGCAGCTGCCCCTCACACGCCTTGATCCAAATTCTGCAAATGACAAAGAACTGGAGCTGATGATTGACAGGGCGAGGGCGGCAGCGGGATATGATATCCATTTGTTTAATTCGACGATGGAACATGGTATACCGAGCGTATGGGCGCTGGCAAAAAACAGGAAACAAAAAGGATTGAATATCATATGTGCGGCAGGGGCCCATCTGGACCCGGTCCGGGCGGTGAAAAGCGCGGTCTTCGAGCTGGCTGGCATGATGCTGACCCTTGACGATAAATTGGAAGAGAACCAGGATGAGGTTGAGAAAATGCTGCATGATTCCTCACTGGTACGGAAAATGGATGATCATGGCATGCTGTACGGTTTACCGCAAGCCGAAGAGCGACTGCAGTTTCTGCTGGATGATGACCGCCCGATGCGAACTTTCGCTGAAGAATACGGGGAAAAGGTCAATCATCCGGACTTGACGGAAGATTTGCAGGAAATCCTTCAGGAGTTTCGCCGCTTGAAACTCGAGGTGATTGTGGTGGATCAAACGACACCGGAAATTGCACGAAATGGACTACATTGCGTGAAAGTGCTGATCCCGGGGATGCTGCCGATGACATTCGGCCATCATCTTACCCGCATAACGGGGCTAGAGAGAATACTGAGGGTTCCGATGGAACTTGGATATGCAAAACGGCCGCTTGAATTCGAACAGCTCAATCCGCATCCGCATCCATTTCCATAAGCGGTGACTTAGGAGGTTGGAGGATGAGTCTAGAGGCATTTTTGCACAATTTGCATTTTGATATCGAAAAGGCAAGTCCGCCGGATTGGGAAGTGGATTGGGAAGATGCACCGCTAACGTATAAGCTTTACCGTGACTTGCCTGTTTTTCCACTCTCACTGGAGGTGCCGCTGACGCTCGAGGGGGGCAGCGGGCCTTCACAGCAGGACCTCGAAGGAATCGGTCATTTCCTCTGGTACGCATATGGCCTGACTCAAGTCAGCCAGGTTCCGAAATCTTCGGAATCTGAGGACCTCATGCAGTCATTCCGGCGTTTTCCGCCATCAGGGGGAGCTTTGTATCCAAGTGAATTGTACGTATACTTGAAGATGGAGGGATTACCTGCTGGCGTATTCCATTATGATGCAGCACACCACCGGTTGGTTTTGCTGCGGGAAGGGAATTTTGATTCCTATTTAACAAAGGCTCTTGGTGAATCCTTTGATATGTCAGCATCCTTTGGTACGGTTTTCGTATCGACGATGTTTTGGAAAAACTTCTACAAATATAATAACTTTTCATACCGCCTGCAAGGTCTGGATGCGGGCGTGCTTCTTGGACAGTTGCTCGAAGTGGCGAAACGGTTTGGAATCGCCGCCGGGGTGTGCTTCCAATTTCTTGATCGGGCCATCAATCATCTGCTCGGGCTTTCGGAAGAGGAAGAGAGCACGTATGCGGTGATCCCCTTATCGGCAGAACCTTCTTTTAGATTTAGAGAAGAAAGGAGTATGGACAGAAATGTCACCTCGACGGAATTATTGCTGGAATTGACGGATATTCAGCCTGAACACTATGTTCGGTCGCAGAGGATCAGAGAATTTCCGATGCTAACCAAAATGAATGAAGCATCCATGATGACATCCACTCAATCATTCCGGCGGATCAATCCAAAGAATGGGGAGGATTCCGAAGGACATACGGTAGCCCTGCCTATCGTGAAGCGGTTGTCCTATGACCTGGCATCAGTTTGCCGGAAGCGATTTTCACCTGAAATGGACTTCGTACTCGGGAAAGTAAGTCAAGCGCAACTGGCGGCCCTTCTGCAGGAGGCAACAGCTTCGTTCTCCTATCGAAATGACTTGGATGGAACAAACGAGAACAACGAAAATCGCGTTTCCCTATATGCTTGTTTATATAATGTGGAAGACATTCAAGATGGTGCATACCATTATGACAGCACAACACATTCATTACGACAAATACAGTCAGGAGATCATCGGCTTCGATTGCAATACGGAATGTCTCTGGATATCATGAATTTTCAGCAAGTGCCGATCTGCATACATGTGGTTGGGGATCGGGATCATTCCAAAACGCAATTTGGATATAGAGGGTACCGCATCCAGCAAATGGAGGCGGGGATGCTCGTTCAGAAGCTACTGCTAGCGTCGTCAGCCCTCGGAATGAATGGGCACCCGCTGCTCGGCTTTGATGTGAATATGTGTGATGAGCTTTACAAAATAGGCGGTCCGCAACGGAAAACGAGCCTGATCCAAATCCCGATTGGACACTATCAAGATCGCCCTTGGCTGAAGGGGAGCCTGCAAAGTTGAAAAAGATAAAAATAGCCTCCATTTCATTTAAGAAATGGAGGCTTTCGTTGTTATTTTGTAGTACAGCCTCTATCCTAAGAGTGCAATAAATACAGCTTAAGATTATACTGAATAAAAGATTTTACTACTTATGGGAATGAATAAGTATATAAAGTTAATAATTTAGTACGCTTTTAACTAAACATTTTAAAGGATGTAGCTTATGGAATGGAAAACTGACAGAAAATCCAAGAAGCCTTTATATAAACAAATAGCAGCTTACATCGAGAGTGGCATTGCTGATGGAACATTTTTATTGGATAAGCCGCTACCGTCTGAACGCTTCTTGGCAAGTGAGCTGGGAGTTAACAGAAGTACAGTTGTTGCGGCATATGATGAATTGGAAGCAAATGGGCTGGTTGAACGAAAAAAAGGAAGCGGAACGATGATCAGCAAGGATATCTGGGGAATTACCCAAAAACGTATACCCAGTTGGAATAGATATATCGAAGCGGGTTCTTTTTTGCCCAATATGCCAGTAACGCAAAGAATACGTAAAGAGACGGAAGGGCATAACCTTATTAACTTAGCTAGCGGGGAGCTTTCAGAAGACTTATTTCCAGTCCAATCCTTACGTGAAATCATTTCTAATAGGTCCTTCATTGGTAGCTTAGGTTATGATCACCCTCAAGGCAATGCGGTTTTAAGGGAAACGATAACCAATCATGTTAAACAGTATAGGAGAATTGACACGCATCCATCTTCTATACTCATAACTTCTGGTGCACAGCAAGCCATCCATCTGGTGGTCCAATGCTTGTTAAAGCCAGGAGATGCCGTCGTATTGGAAGATCCTTCATATAGTTACAACCTTCCCATCTTTCAATCCGCTGGCCTAAGAATTTTTCCTTTACCAGTTGATAAAGATGGCATCAACCCAGAGGATTTACTGGAACTCCATAAAAAACATCGGATCAGGATGATTTTTTTGAACCCTGTATTTCAAAATCCTACAGGAACTGTCCTTCATATCAACCGTCGTAAAAGGATTCTTGAACTTTCATCCGAATATGGAATACCGGTCATAGAAGACGATCCTTATAGTTTAACTTCCTTTGCCGGTGAAGAAATTTCCACTCTTAAATCGATGGACAACAACGGAAATGTTTTATATATAAGCTCTTTGTCAAAAATTGTTGCTTCCGGTTTAAGAATTGGGTGGATTATAGGACCGAAACCAGTTATAGAGAGACTATCTGATGCTAAGCAGCAGGTTGACTTCGGTCATGGCTCATTCACTCAATGGATAGCAAACGATTTTTTGGATTCAGAGTATTTTCCTGCCCATCTTGCCTGCTTAAGGGGGCAACTGGAAAAAAGAAGGGATGCAATGGTTTCGAGCCTTCAACAATTCCTGCCAAAAAAAGTTGATTATTATTCGCCAAATGGTGGAATTCATTTGTGGTGTAAACTGAAAGTGCCATTGAACGAATTAAAGCTACTGGAGGAATCCATCAAAAGAGGAGTCATATATGTTCCGGGTTCAACACTAGGAACAGATGAGGGATACGTACGCTTTACTTTTGCAAGGGAAAATGAGGCTTCCATTCACGAAGGCATCAAAAGGTTTGCAGAGGCTGTAAAAAGTTTATAATCCTATGCTTTGATATTAACGAGAGAGAGTCATGATGATTCCAGACTGTAGACAAACTTGATGAAAATTCAGTTTACCTGCAGTTTTTTATGCAATTTAGATGTTGATTTCCACTCCAGGCACTCGCTTTCCGCGGGCGGTCCGGGAGCCTCCTCGGCGCAAGCGCCTTTGGTGTCTCCCTTTGACACGCTTTTCCGGCAGGAGTCTCGTACCTTACGTTCCAATCACTATTTATAAGCTTTAGATAGTGACGAAATCATGATTCTTTTTTTGTTTTTTTTTTCGAGGAAGCAAGTTAGCTCTGAGTTCCTGCAATATGTGGTATTTTAGCCATTTCTTCAGTGGCGCTTTGCACTTTTCTATGTATATTAACGAAAGAAATCAACAAGTGGATGGTGGAAATTTCACTTGATTGGATGGTCCTAAAATTGGTTGTTCTTTTATTATAGAGAAGTAGGCTTGTTCTAATATATTTACTCATTAAACATGAAGCGCGATCTACGATGGGAATCGGAATAATTTGAAATGGTTCAAGGAAATAGATAATAATATTGGGAGGCGTTGAATCATGACGATAAGTGTAATATTAGTAGTAGCCATTAGTTTAGTTGCTCTGGTTGGCACCCTTTCATTAACGGGGAAGAGTGATAGTGATTATTCTGCAGCAACGAGAGGGAATTTGTTGAACCTTAGTTATATTTATATTGGCCTTGCGCTACTATTAACTGTGGGCATCATCTACTTCGTAATAAAATCTGCCTAAGATACGAGTGATTTACAAGACATACTCTATTTGTGAAAAAATGTGAATTTGTTCACAAATGTGACGAAAATATGAACGAAAAAAATCTGATAGATACCTTAAAAAAAATGAAACGTTAATAGAACGGTCACTTCAAAGAAAAACTGACCGCCTCTTAAAATAATAATGTAGCGGAGATGATCAAATATGACATTGCCTGTATTGATTTTGACAATTATCTTAAGTTTGCTTAAATTATTAGTTACCTGTCTTCCAACCGATGCAGTGAATTGGATTTTGAGTAAATTTAAAATACATTCAGAAATTAGTGACTCGAATGCAATCGTAACCTTTGATGGAAAACGTTTGGAAGGTGAAGACAAAATTCAAGTGATTGATTATTTTAACGAAGCTAAGTTTTTGAAAAAAAATCATATATTTCCCGGGAACGAGCAATTGTTTTTACATCCAGAGAACAGCGGGACTCCAATAATAATTGATGTTAAAAGAGGAAAAAACGATGTTAGATTTTTTGTGTACATTTACAGCGACCACGTGGATGTAGTCAAACAGTACAAGAAGAAAGTAGTTGCGTATAGTCTTCTTTCCGAGGGCTTCCAAGAACGTTCCATGCCAGTAATAAGGAATTTAGCTTAATAGGAACATAAAAAATTAAAGTGAACTGCACTCCAATTGTTAGTAAACATCTAACCAATTGGAGATGCAGTTTTTTTATATGATGAATAACGAAAATGACTTTCGGTCAGGTTCAGCTAAACAAACAAACTGATAACTTTCAGCGGCCGAAAGTCAGTCGTTCTCGGTTAATACCTTTAAAGTCCTTTCCCTGATGCTTATCCTGTTTTTATAATCTTTAGCAACCAGCTCTGTATATATTAAATCAAACAGTAATAGTAGCGGAAGCAATGGTGAGATGTTTTGTCCCATATGCATGCTGTTTTTGCTCGTGACCAATAGCGATAGATCGCCAAGCAGTGAGAGCTCGGAATTCTTATCCCCAGTAAAGACCAAGATGCGTGAGCCTTGCTTCTTTGCGATTTTAACTGCTGAAATCACTTCTTTCGTTGTTCCGGAAATGGAAATGCCGATGACAACACTATTCTCGTTACTTAAAGCTGCATCCATCATTGACTGGTGGGGATCTGTAATGGCTTCAACAGTTAAGCCAATACGGAAAAACTTGGATTTGAACTCCTGGGCCGCTATACCTGAACTCCCTATTCCATATACATGTATCTTATTTGCCTGTGTTAGGAAAGATACTGCTTTCTGGATATTGTCATATGTCGTTATATGAAAGGTATTATCAATGATACCTAGGTGATCTTGATACAGTTTAGCGAAATAATCCACCTGCTTGATGTTCTTCATGTTTTTCGGCGTATTTCGGAGATCCACGAACCTTTTTAACTCATGCCTGAACTCATTAAACCCGGAAAAGGCTAATTTCTGGCAGAAACGCGTAATGGTTGCAGGTGAAATATGAAGCTTTTTAGCTATTTGACTAATGGTTAACTGACTTACTTCTTCAGGGCGCTGCAGAATATAATTGGCCAATTCTTCCTCTGTTTTGGTGAACTTGTCCATGCTGCACTCTATGCCATATATGAGGTTTTCCGCTAAATATTCCATTGAATCACCCATTTCAAATTTCTTATATGTATTCATAGTTTAATGTATCCATTACGGACGTCAATAACCTGAGGAACGGAAACAGGAATATGAGTCGAAAAAAAAGACCCAAACTGTTGTCAGTCTGGGTCTTTTAAATCTATGAAATTTCTATTCTTGAATAGCATCGACGAATCTTTTTGTGATTTGCTGCGGTCTGGTAATGGCACCGCCCACCACTACTGCATGGACATTCATATCCAATACAGAGCGGGCGATTTCCGGTGTTATGACATTTCCTTCAGCGATCACTTTCGCTTTTTTCACTGCTTTTACTATCTCCTTGAGCAAAGCGTAGTCATCCTGATATATTTTCTGGCCGAACGTTTCGTCAGTATAGCCGTATAAAGTGGGCGCCACAATATCGAATCCTAAATCGTCAGCGTATATGGCTTCCTCAATGGTGGAAACATCCGCCATTAGTAAAACATCCGGATATTTTGCTCTTATTTCACCATAAAACTGCATTAGCGTTTTACCGTCCGGCCTTACCCGGGATGTAGCATCCGTCGCAATGATTTCGGCTTTGGTTTCCATCAATGCATCAATTTCGGCCATGGTTGGAGTGATATAGACATCGTTTTGTCCATACACCTGTTTAATGATCCCTATGACTGGAAGGTCCACATTTTTCTTGATTTCCATTATGTCAGCTACAGAGTTTGCGCGAATGCACTTGGCACCGCCTTCTTTGGCAGCAATGGCCATGCGTCCCATAATAAAAGAGCTGTGCAGCGGCTCATTCTCCAATGCCTGACATGATACAATTAAGCCTTTGTGAATTTTATCCAGCACCTGTTGCATGTTTAACACGTCCTTATCGTTATCTATGTTCTCAATGACCCAAGTATTCTTCCACTTCATTTTTGATGATCGTCACTTGGGGACCGTAAACTATTTGAATGCCATTTCCTTTTTTTACGACGCCTTTTGAACCGGTTTGTTTAATGACGTCTTCTTTCACCAATGATTCATCCTTTACCGTGACACGAAGACGGGTTGCACAGCAATCGACTATATCGATATTTTCCTGTCCGCCTAATCCATTGACGATGGTCTGGGTTCTCTCTGATGCCGTTACTTGTGTAACAGCGGCCTGTTCATCATCTTCACGGCCAACCACTTTCAAGTTCTTTTTCCTGATCAAGAATTTAAACGTGAAGTAGTATAGGAAAAACCACGGAATGCCGACGAGAAGTACATAAACCCAGTTTGTTTTACTGATACCCTGGAGTATCCCGAATAAAGTAAAATCAATAAATCCTCCAGAAAAGGTTTGGCCGATCGTTATATTGAATATATCTGCCATCATGAAGGCAAGTCCGTCAAACAAGGCATGAAAAACATAAAGGATCGGGGCGACAAATAAGAAACTGAATTCAAGCGGTTCGGTGATGCCTGTTAAGAAAGAGGTCAGGGCAGCTGAAAGAAGCAAACCGGCCACGACTTTCTTATTTTTAGGTTTAGCGCAATGATAAATGGCCAATGCCGCGCCAGGTAGACCAAACATCATCGTGATGAACCGTCCGGACATGAACCGGGAAACACCCTCATAATATTTGACGGTAGTTGGGTCGGCCAATTGCGCAAAGAAGATATTCTGGGTCCCGCTGACAATCTGCCCTTTAATCTCCATCGTTCCGCCTAAAGCTGTTTGCCAGAAGGGAAGGTAGAAAATATGGTGCAGCCCTAACGGCCCGAGCATCCGTAATATGAACCCGTAAAAGAAAGTCCCGATCGTACCTGTGCTCGTTACCAGCGCACCTAATTGGTTTATGAAAAGCTGGAAATAAGGCCATACGATAAAAAGCACGGCTCCAACCAAGATGGACGCGAAGGAAACGATGATCGGAATGAAACGTGAACCCCCGAAAAACCCTAGCACTTGCGGAAGCTGAATTTTATTATATTTATTGTGCAAAAGTGCGGCAACGATACCTACTACGATACCGCCAAACACACCGGTCTCCAGTGTTTGGATCCCGACCGCCATTCCTTGTCCGGCACCTGCCAAATTCTCTTTGGCAAGTTCCCCGTTTATTTGAAGCAGTGCATTAATTGAACTGTTCATGACAAAATAGCCGATCATGGCTGCCAATGCAGCGGTCCCTTTATCCGACCGTGCCAATCCTACTGCAACACCTACGGCAAAAATAACCGGCAAGTTGCCGAATACGATGCTTCCTGCAGAACTCATGATCGTGAAAATGGCCTGCAGCCAAGCAAAGTCTAAAAATGGATAGGCTTCAACTGTATTTGGATTGGAAAGAGCACCGCCAATTCCCAGCAATAAACCGGCCGCTGGCAAAACGGCAATCGGGAGCATAAAAGATTTACCGAACTGCTGCGCTTTCTCAAAAGCTTTCTTCATAATGATTCCTCCCTCATTTAACGAGCCTTTGATACTCTTTATTTTTATCGCTCTATACTAGCTATATTAAATCCATGTGAGAGCGTTTTCAATGCGATGCAAGGTTATATCAACTGTTTTCAATCTTGTGCTTATTTCTCTGAAAAAGTTTTCATTAATAGAAGGTGCGGGATTGGATAAAAAGTTATATGAATATATTGAAATCTTTATTGCTTATTTTTATAATTCGTGTATTGGTGAGTAAATGTGCAATTTAATAAAAAAAAAACATTTTTTTTGTGTGAAATCCGAATATTATCTTGTGCGATTAAGAAAAAGTATATATAATTACCTCAAACGATAGTTTGGCAGGTGATAGTCATCTTAGCGATAAACTCTAACGAAACGAAGAAATTGCTTTCTCATATGTACAATGAGGTATCGAAGGAATTGTTCGGCTTTGGTACGACGCTGCTGAAGGTTACTGTTGAGCAGAATGTGATTACATTTCAAGCCAAACATCGACGTGCCCCGCGCTCTGAAGCTTTAGAAGGGGAAGTTCCCAGCCTGAAGCAGGAGGTTGACTTTCATATGTCCCTGCTTTATAAAAAGAAACTGAAACAAAAGCTGGAAACGAAAACGAATTGGGATATTGAAGCTGTCCTGAGGGATTATGACTCAGCGACGCAGCTGGCATTCACCAATATTGTATTGAAGGAAAAAATTATATAATCATATAAATGGATTTCCCTTCGGATTTATCTGGAGGGAACGCCGCTAGAGAACCAAATGATAAGTTTTATCTTTGTATACAAAGAAAAGACAATCTTGGGTAGAATTTCAATTCTATTTAAGATTGTCTTTTTTACATTTATATCAGTAAAAAGGAAATTTTAACAATATAAACTTGGGGGTTTGGATGATGAAAAAAATATTGATGATGTTATCGCTTTTCACATTAGTTTTAGCTGCATGCTCTTCAAAGGACAATGGAAAGGAAAAACCAGCGAAATTAGTCGTTTCCACTTGGGGATTCGCCGATGATTTCTTCCGTCCTGAAGTCTATGAGCCATTTGAAAAGAAGCATAATGTAGAGATTGTTGTTGATTCAGGAAATAATGCAGATCGATTGAACAAAGTACGCCAAGCGAATAGCGATGTGGATGTTATCTATTTATCCGATTACTATGCACAGCAGGGCATCGATGAAGGGTTATTTGAGAAAGTTGACTACAGCAAAATTCCAAATATTGATAATATATACGACAAAGCAAAAGCACCGAATGGCGAGGACTTTGGACCAGCCTATACCATTGCACAATTTGGCATTGCCTATAATCCCGATGAATTAAGTAAACCGATTACCTCTTGGGAAGATCTTTGGAGCAAGGATTTGGCAGGGAAGATCACGATCCCATCCATCACTTCAACAACTGGACCGATGTTTTTGGATGCCGCTTCAAAAGTTAGCGGAAGTAAAGAGTTCAATGAAGATAAAGCCTTCGATCAAATGAAAAAGATCATGCCGAATGCGGTTAAGGAATATGGGCAAACATCAGAGTTCGTCAACATGTTCTCGCAAGGGGAAATCGCTGCAGGCCCGATCATGGAAATGTATTTTGGCGATTTACAGGAAGCCGTTCCTAATGCTAAGTTCATTTCCCCAGAAGAAGGCGGCTACGCAGTGATGAATACGGTGAATATCGTTAAAGCCAGCGATCAAAAAAAATTGGCCGGCGAATTCATGAATTACATCTTGAGCAAGGAAGTTCAGGAAAAATCAGCAAAAGCGAAAGTGGATTCTCCAGTCAATACGGAAGTCAAGCTCTCTAAAACGGAAGCGAAAGGCTTAACCTATGGAGATGAAGTCATTAACAGCCTGCGTGTATTGGACATGAAATTTGTTAATGAAAACTCGAAACAATGGATCGATCGTTGGAATCGTGAGCTTACACACTAAGGAAAGAAATGAGGTGTGCTTGATGAAGAAAAAAATGATTCTTGATGTGGATACTGGGATAGATGATGCGATCGGGATCATTCTTGCTGTTAAAAGCCGTAAATTCGACATATTGGCGGTAACAACAGTGAATGGGAATGTATCACTTGATACGGCCACATTGAATACATGCAAAATATTGGATTTATTGAGTGAACAGGACATCTCAGTCATAAAGGGGGCAGATAGCCCAATTATCAGGAGGCCCTTTTTTGAACACCGGATCCATGGCGAAGACGGGATTGGCGGAGCCTTGAAGGATGTACCGGTCAAAAAGCAGCCTGATGATGGATTTGCTTCTGATTTCATCATCAATTCCATTTTGAATTTTTCCAGGTGAAGTGACGCTTGTCATGACGGGACCTCTTACGAATTTGGCATTGGCGGTGAAAAAGTGTCCGCAAATCACCAAGCTCGTTAAAGAAGTCATTTTCATGGGCGGAGTTGTCAAAGGGGTTGGCAATGTCACGCCAACCTCTGAATATAACACGTATGTCGATCCTGAAGCAGCCAAAATCGTATTACAGGCGGGATTCGCATCCATCACGCAAGTTGGTCTTGATGTCACGAGAAAGGTTCTATTGGATGAAGAGCATATCCAATTGATTCAAAACCATGAACTTGCTGACTATATAAGGCAAAGTACATCAGATTATCGGAAAAGGTATTTTGAACGTAATGGTATAAGGGCATGTGCGATGCATGATCCATTAGCTGTAGCCATTGCTTTGCAAGAAGATCTTGTCACCAGAGAAGAATATTATGTGGATGTTGAAACAAAAAGCGAGCTTTGTGACGGACAGATGGTTTGCGACTTTCAAAATAGGCTGATGAAGCCGCCAAATGCGCATGTTTGTCTGGACGTCGATGCGGAAGCGTTTTTCGACCTGTTCATTCGCATAATCAATTCATAAATAATACGAACAGGGGGTTCCGAGGTGAAAAAACGCTATCTATACCTGCTGCTGTTACCAGGCGTTTTATTTTTAACGATTTTCATGATCATTCCGATCCTAATGACGATTGGCACGACATTTTTTAATGAAAGCGGCGGCAGTTTTTCCATACAAGGATATCTCGATTTTTTCCAGGATCGATACTTTATTGAAATACTGCTAACTACACTCAGGGTGAGTCTGTTCACGACAATCATTTGCATTCTATTAGGATTCCCAGCAGCTTATTATATTTCAAAACTGAAACAACGAAAAAAAGCCATCATGCTTTTGCTGACGATCTTCCCGCTATTAACAAGCCCTGTGGTTCGTTCATTCAGCTGGATGGTGATCATCGGTAAAAACGGTGTGGTGAATAAATTGCTTATGGGCATGGGCTTGATTGAAAAGCCGCTTGATATTTTGTACACGCCCACTGCCATCATCATCGGATTGGTCCATTTATTCCTGCCATTGATCATCGTGACGCTGGTGGGTGTGATGGAGAACATCGAGACTGACTTATTAAAAGCGGCGGAGAGCCTTGGAGCATCAAGATTGGCAGTATTCTCAAAGGTGATCATTCCGCTTTCGGTTCCAGGTTTGGTCATTGGAAGCATCCTTGTTTTTGTAGGAAGCTTCACAGCCTATACAACACCCGCTTTATTAGGCGGGAAACAGCGGGTCATTTCTACATTTCTTTATCAAAACGCAATTACATTGAACGAATGGCAAGTGGCATCGATTGTCGCTACGATAATGATTGCAGTGACAGTCCTGATCATATCGATCATGAATGGTTTGGCAAAAAAATTAAATCCAAAGGGGTAGAGGTGTATGCAGGAAAAAAATCGAGGATTGGCCCTGTTTACTCTCCTGGTGTTCATTTTTTTACTAGGGCCTTTGCTTATCATATCCGTTACGTCATTTGAAGGCGGAAATATTTTGAAGTTCCCGCCAGAAGAGTTTTCTTTAAGATGGTACGAAAATATTTTTAACGTGGAAATGTTTTTGGTCGCTTTTAAAACGTCCATCCTTGTTTCACTTGGAGGCAACCTTTTGGCACTGTTATTGGGAGTGCCGGCTGCCTATGCATTAAGCCGGTTTGACTTCAAAGGGAAAAGCGTGATTAATGCCTTTTTCGTTTCTCCAATATTAATACCGGGAATTGTGCTGGGCTTTGCGTTTTTACGTTATATAGTGGGGACTTATCAGCTACCGATTTATGCGGCCCTGTTTGTGGGACATACTGTTATCATGCTTCCGTTCATCATCCGTGTGATTTCTTCAAGCTTATCAAACTTTGACTTTTCCATTGAAGAAGCGGCGGAGAGTCTCGGAGCCAGTAAATTGGGAACATTCTTTACAGTCGTCCTCCCGAACATAAAATCAGGAATTCTGGCGGCAGTCATGATCGCCTTCTTGGAATCCTTCAATAATGTCGACATTTCAGTTTATATGACAGGCC
The DNA here is from genome assembly GCF_044762725.1 of Peribacillus sp. NPDC096447. Classification (NCBI taxonomy): domain Bacteria; kingdom Bacillati; phylum Bacillota; class Bacilli; order Caryophanales; family Bacillaceae; genus Peribacillus; species Peribacillus sp. NPDC096447. The sequence goes on along the minus strand of NZ_JBIWEV010000002.1, from coordinate 829,404 downwards.
CTGGGGTAAGTACGTTTCCGATTCAGATGCTGACGTATGTGGAGAACTACTTCGACCCTACCATCTCGGCCATTTCCGTATTGCTCATGTTCATAACGGCTTTCTTCATGTTTATAGTAGAACGGCTCATGGGATTGTCTTATTTCACAAAACGATAAAGGAGGTAATGATGGATGGCTTTATTCACTTTACAAGATATATCTGTAGCATATAACAAACAGAATATATTAAAAGATTTCAATCTCGAGATTGAAAAAGGGAAACTTGTATCCCTACTTGGCCCGAGCGGCTGTGGGAAAACGACGACCCTGCGTTTAATTGCCGGGTTTTTACAGGCGAACGAAGGGAAGTATTTATTCAAGGAAAAGGACTATACGAAAGTGCCCGTCAACAAGCGGAATTTTGGCTTTGTGTTCCAAAACTATGCATTATTTCCGCATTTGTCGATATTCGATAATATTGCATTCGGTCTCCGTCTGAGAAAGAATTCTAAAAGTGAAATCGAAAAAAAAGTAATGAATGTGCTCGAAATCGTTAATTTAAAAGGATTTGAAAAGAGATATCCCCAAGAGCTTTCAGGAGGGCAAAAGCAGCGGGTTGCGATTGCCAGGGCGCTGGTGATTGAGCCGGACATCCTATTATTTGACGAGCCATTGAGTAATCTCGATGCCAACTTAAGGGTGAATATGAGAGTCGAGATTCGCCGTATCCAACAAGAGCTGGGGATTACAACGGTATATGTTTCCCATGACCAGGAAGAATGCTTTTCGATATCCGACCAGGTGGCGATCATGAATAAAGGGATCATCGAGCAGCTTAGTGATCCTGCGACCATTTACAAATATCCTGAAACCAAATTTGTCGCTGACTTCATCGGCTTCAAGAACTTCATTGACTTCGATAAGCGGAGGGATCATGACGGTAAAATCGAACTGAACAAATCTGGATACTCATTTGTGCTGCACAAGGACCCGCAGATGACCAATTCAACGGGAAAAATAGGCGCCATCAGGCCGGACGATCTGTTGATCAGGGAAAAAGATAACACGGGAGCTGTTCAGGAAAATAGTTTACCTGGCCGAGTTAAGGTAAGCACCTATCTGGGAAGAAGCTATCAATATGTTGTTGAAACTCCAATAGGGGATTTCACTGTGAACAAGGAAATGGCGGAATCCTATCGGACGGGTCAGGAAATCATCCTAGAAATTCCGAGAAACCAGATGGTGCTTGTTGACTAGTAGGAGGGTAAATTATGCGAATGGATATGCTTGTAAGAGATATCAACGTGTTTAACAGCTATTTTAAAAAATTCATTAAAGGGAATGCAGCCATCAAGGATGGAAAGTTCTATTATATTGGAGAACGGGAATTGGATGCCTTCGAGTCAGATAGAATCGTCGATGGACAGGGGAAGTATATGGTTCCAGGTCTAATCGATATCCATCTCCACATTGAAAGTACGATGGTGACTCCTGCGACTTTTTCCTACGGGCTAATCAAGAACGGTGTGACGACAATCGTGCCGGAACCGCATGAAATGGCTAATGTTTTCGGGATTTCCGGTGTGAAGGAAATGATCAAAGCAAGTCAAGATTGCGTGGCGGATATGTTTTATGCCATCCCGAGTTCCGTTCCTGCCACATCGATGGAAACAACAGGCGGTGCTATCGAAATAGATGATATAGACGAATTGATGCAGACGGAGGACATTATATGCCTCGGCGAGATCATGAATTACTATGAGGTCATATCCGACCCGTATTGCAAAACGAATAAGATCTTGTCCCATATCCGTTCCCGTTATCCAGATTTGATCATTGAGGGGCACGTTCCAAAGCTGCTCGACTTGGACTTGCAGAAGATTGTTTATGCCGGAGTGAATTCAGATCATACACACCAGACAGTGGAAGGGATGGACGCGAGGATCGCTGCCGGGATGTTCATTGAGATTCAAGAAAAATCAATGACTGAAGAAGTGATGAATTACTTGAAGGAAAATCAGGTGGATGAGCATTTCTGCTTTGTCACCGATGATGTCATGACCGACTCTTTCCAAAAAAGGGGACATCTTAATGTCCTTTTAAAGAAAGCAATCCAAATGGGGATGACTCCGGAAAAAGCCATTTATGCATGCACCTATACACCTGCACAGCGGATGAGAATGTATGACCGCGGCGCCATTGCACCTGGAAAAACGGCAGACTTCCTGCTGCTATGTGACTTGGAAACATTTGATATTGAACAAGTATACAAAAATGGTGAGCTAGTTTATGAATCTTCACGGCCATATGTACAAGAAGTGAAGGAAGAACAATTTCCTGAGCATTTCTATCAAAGTGTGAAGCTTGCGGAACTTACGGAAAACGATTTTAACATACCAATCCCGGATATGCTTGAAAGCAGCATGTGCCGAATCATAAACGTGCAGAACGGTTCTACTTTCACATCTGAAACCCATGATCGTTTAGATGGAAAGAATGGTCAATTATGCTGGGAAGAAAGCCCTTATGGTTTAATCGCCACATTCGAACGATACGGGAAGAACGGTAATCGGGCACACGGGTTGATCACCGGCGATGTATTGAAGCGTGGAGCTGTCGCCACCACCTATTCGCATGATAACCATAATCTTCTGGTGATTGGCCATAACAAGCAGGATATGATGATTGCCGCTAACGAAGTGATTAGGAAGCAAGGCGGTGTCTGCTGTGTTGCAGATGGCAAGGTCCTATCGATGATTCCTCTTCCGGTAGGGGGCATTCTTTCCGAAGAGCCGATGGACATCGTATCAAAGCAGGTTCAGCACCTGACAGATGCACTTAAATCGTTAGGCTACGAACATTATAATGTCATCATGTCATTAAGCACCTTATCCCTTCCTGTCAGCCCGGCTCTGAAAATAACCGACCATGGATTGATTAACGTGAATGAAGGGAAAACAGTCCCTCTCATAATGGTTGATGAAGCATAAATCTTAAAGGGGATTATCCAATGGATAATCCCCTATTTTTAATGACTTAACAGGCGTCAAATGTTAAACTGCACTTTTAATTGCGTTTTATTTTCATATAATTACCATAAAGGGAAAGATATGATAAAATGGAGGGACAACTGAGGATAGAGTGGTAGGTCACAGTTTTGCTTTTCCATCTAATTATAGATTGGAAAGGAGGTGACCGCTTGATTCATTTCTTATTGAACTTGATTACAGATATGGGTAAAGAGATATTTGTTGCTGTAGCAACCAGTCTTATCCTGTCTATGTTCGCCAAGAAACGGAAAAAGAACCACTCATCCTCCCAAGATGGCAATGGTTCTTCTTCTGACGATTAATTAAGTTAGTTGTGACCAACCACTCTTGCTAGTTGTCAGCCTCATGTTAGCGCATGGGGCTGTTTTTAGTTTATGTTGATATAAGGATAACATACCCCAATTTTAAAGTAAATATTCAGACAATGAAATACTGAAGCGTGAAAATCATGGGCTTGGCTGCATTTTTATTTTCTTGGACATTATCCATTGCATTACCTCTATTAATAAAACTTTGGTGAAAGATAAAAAAATGAATTGACTCTTTCTTACTGATATGGTATGTTAATTCCAATCTAAGAAAAGGTGTGGTGTTTTATGTCGGGAGTAGGTATCAACTAATTTAGTTGAATAAGGTGTTTAATCACTGATATGTCAGTGGATTAAGTATGCCTTTTTTCACAGTGCAATTCTGCATTGTGAATACCTACCTTAAGACTGCTTCCTTTTCCATAAATCGTGTAACATGCAGGTGTTACGGCGAAAAGCATGGTGGGATTTGTCCTATCATGCTTTTTTGTGTACGCAGGTCTATTCGAGCTGCCCAATTTGTTATCGATTTTAGGTACTTATCTATAGATAAGGCCGATGCCCGCAGGAGCTTTCTACTCAAATGGCTTGTTCATTTGTAAAGGTAGGGGGACCATTGCGGGCATTTTTGGGATTCGGGAATTTTATTCACTCACTCATTCAAGGAGGATCATTAGATGAATACAATGACTTATGAAAAATTACAATATATCCAACTCAAGGAAATGGTCAAAAACCATTGCGTAAGCGGTTTAGGAAAAGCGTTATTGGATCAGCTTAAGCCGAGCAGCCATTTGAAGGTCGTTAAAAATCGTTTGAACGAGACTACGGAGGCAAGGAATTTATTGAATGCGGAAAGCCATATTCCCTTAAAAGGCATTTCACATATTGGCCTCCATATCGACAAGCTGGAAAAAGGTATGATTTTGGAGCCGTCAGAGTTAGTGGCGATAGCGGACTTCTTAAGAGGCTGCAGGAATATCAAGAAATTCATGACCGATAAAGAGTTCTTTGCACCAACACTGCATTCCTACGCCCGCTCCATGACTGAATTCAGGAGCATTGAAGAAGAAATCCAATTCACGATAAAGGGAAATGCTGTTGTTTCCGAAGCAAGCAAGGACCTGAAACGGATTAGGAACCAAATCATCAAGACGGAAAGTAAAATAGAGGAACGGCTGAATAAGTTCTTGAAGAGCGGCGCCAATAAAGAGTTCATTCAGGAATTTTTCATCAGTAAAAAGGATGATCGCTACACCATCCCGATCAAAGCCTCCTATAAAAATCAGGTGGCCGGAACCATTGTGGAAGTATCCGCAAAAGGGGCTACCGTGTTCATTGAACCTGCCTCCGTAACGAAATTGAATGTAGAATTGGCAAGCTTAAAAGCGGAGGAATCGATGGAAGAGTATCAACTTTTGGCCACATTATCCGGAACGGTTTTCGAACAGCTGAAACCGATCAAGATAAACATCGAGTTAATCAGTCAATATGATATGATCTTCGCAAAAGCCAAGTTCAGTAAAAGCATGGATGCCATCGAACCGAAAATCAATGATCACGGTTATATAAAGTTAAAGAGCTGTAAACATCCCCTTTTGCCGCAAGACAGCGTACCTTTGGATTTTGAAATCGGTAAGGACTACCGCAGCTTGATTATTACAGGCCCTAATGCCGGGGGTAAAACAGTCGTCCTGAAAACGATCGGCATCCTTACATTGGCCGTCATGTCAGGGCTGCATGTTGCCGGAAAAGAAGGGACGGAGCTTGCCGTCTTCGATCAAGTATTCGTCGATATCGGTGATAATCAAAGCATTGAAAATGCACTGAGCACGTTTTCATCGCATATGAAAAACATTTCGGAAATCATGGGGGCATTAACCAATAACTCCTTGCTGCTGTTCGATGAAATCGGGAGCGGAACGGAACCGAATGAAGGAGCTGCTTTAGCGATTGCCATCCTTGAGGAATTTTATCAGAGGGGCTGCATAACCATTGCGACGACCCATTATGGTGAAATCAAGCGCTATTCCGAAATACACAGTGATTTCATGAATGCGGCCATGCAATTCAACAGCGAAACACTTGAGCCAAAATATAAGCTGTTGATCGGTCAATCCGGGGAAAGCAATGCCCTCTGGATAGCCAAAAAAATGAATGTCCGTGAAAAGGTTTTGCAAAAGGCAAAGCTCTATATCGACAATAAAGACTACGACTTGGAGCGTGTCCAGGAAGGTAAAATCAAAAAAGCGAAGCCAGCGGCCGTTCCTAAGGAAGCATCTTATGAATATGAAGTCGGAGACAAAGTTAAGGTAAGCGGACTGAATGGATATGCGATCGTTTATAAGAAAAAGGATTCCTACAATAATGTCGTCGTCCTTTTCGAAGATACCTTCAAGGAGGTTCATGCCAATAGGCTCGAGCTTGAAATAAAGGCCGTCGATTTATACCCTGAAGGCTATGATCTCAATTCTTTATTTGTCAGCTACAAAGAAAGGAAATTGAACCACGACTTAGAGCGGGGATCAAAAAAGGCGTTAAAGAATGTAGCGGCGGATATCCGGAAGAAGCTGGGTGAATAAACAGGATAAGAATGGATTTTGTAAGGGAAGAGCCGAATGCTTGATTAATGAAATAAAAAAAAACGTGTTCAACCCAAAAAGTTGACACAGGCTGGGTATGAGTTCTGTATTTACAGGGCTCATACTTTTTTGCCTTACTTTCTCGTGTGGATTGTAACCAGTCACATCTTTGAATGACCAAACATTTTAAAAAGGAATACATAATGGGAACGTACTGTTGTTTAAAAAATGTAAGTTTAGATTATTACAAGAAAAGGTATTAGCAATATGATCAATCGTTAGGTGAGGTAAAAAAGTTTGCGGTTTTTTGCAGCTTGAGTTACAATTAATTACGGATATTAAAAGTCTGTAATAGTTTTAATTATGAGGTGCATCAATGAAGTATTCAAAGGCAACCAATTATGCACTACATACAATGGTGCATTTAACGTTGGAACCAAAAGGCCAGACGGTAAGCGTGGATCAGCTGGCGTACATGCAGGATTTGTCCCCGACTTACTTGTCGAAGATTTTGACGAAGCTTGTGAAGGCTGGATTAATTGAATCAGTGCCAGGGGCAAAAGGCGGCTACAGTATTTCACGCCGCGCGCAGGACATTTCGTTTCTGGATGTTATTGAAGCGGTGGAGGGTCAGTCGGTGCTTTTCAACTGTGCGTTTGACCATGAAGAAAGCGAGTGTTTAATTGAGCGCGTGATGATCGAGGCGGAAGGCAACATGAAGAAAGAACTGGCTGGACGAACGATTCAAAGCATTGCGGAGCAGTGTCAGGAGACAAAAAAAGAAAAATAAATTTTTTTACACAAATTAAGGACATTAAGGGTCTTTAATAGATTTTATAAAGAAGGAGTGTTTCATGTGTTGGATTGTGTAATTATTGGCGGAGGACCTGCAGGACTGAATGCCGCATTGGTCATGGGGCGTGCTGGACGGAAAACAATTTTGTTTGATGAGGATAAACCCCGTAACCGGGTGACGCAGGAGTCGCACGGATTTATCACACAGGATGGGGTAAAGCCATCAGAGTTCAAGAAGCGGGCAAGAGCGGATGTCGAGAGATATCCGACCGTCTCCATTAAGGAGGAGCGGGTGGAGATTATTGAAAAAGCCAGTGGGGTGTTCCGAATTCAAACGAAAGGAGGAACGGATTACATGGCGAAAAAAGTGCTTCTCGCAACAGGTCTTCGGGATGTTTTGCCGGAGATTCCAGGCATTCAGAATGTATACGGAACGAGTGTTTTCAGCTGTCCGTTTTGTGACGGCTGGGAAATGCGGGGGCAAGCATTGGCGGTGATTTCAGAAAATGAACGGGCTTTTCATATGGGAAAACTGCTGTCAAATTGGAGCGGTGATGTAATTGTGTTTACAAATGGCTATCAGGTGCTTGATGAGGAGAGGGATATCTTGGCTAGGCAGCACGTGACAGTCGTGGAAGAAAAGATAGGAAGTCTTAAATCGAAAGGAGGGAAGCTGACATCGATTCGGCTGCAAAACGGACAGGAAATCAAAAGGGAGGCAGGGATTGTGGTGACAGACTTGGTGCAGTCTGCTCCTTTTGCGGAACAGCTCGGCTGCGAGATTACTCCAAACGGCGGGATTAAAGTGGATTCATTTGGACGAACAACAGTTGAAGGAGTATATGCATGCGGAGATACATCACTCAGCACGCCTTCTCAGCTGGTGATTGCGGCGGCGGAGGGCAATAAAGCGGCGGCTGGAGTCATCATGGATTTAGTTGAAGCTGCATTTCTTTTGGAGGCATAAAATCCTTGAATGCATAAGAGTATTTTAAAAAGAAAGAGAGCTAATATTTGTAAAAGGAGATAGAGGCATGACAGAATTCTGGGAATCAAGTTTTATAGAAAATCAAATGATGTGGGGATTTGAACCTTCAGACTCCGCAATCTTGACAAAGGACTTTTTCCTTGAGAATAAAGTTAAGGATATTTTGATTCCTGGTATTGGATATGGCAGAAACGCAAAGGTTTTTATTGATAATGGAATAAATATAACAGGTATTGAGATTTCAAAAACAGCGATTGATTTGGCAAGGCAAAATGGGCTTAATATTAGTATTTTTCATGGTTCAGTAAACGATATGCCTTTTGATAACAAACTTTATGATGGTATATTTTGTTATGCACTTATTCACTTATTGAATAATCGTGAGAGAGAAAAGTTTATTAAAGATTGCTATAATCAGTTAAAGCCAAACGGTTATATGATTTTTACTACTATTTCAAAAGAAGCCCCAATGTTTGGCAAGGGCAAACAACTGGATAAAGACTATTTCGAGATAATAGAAGGGGTAAAAATGTTTTTTTATGATTCCGATTCGATAAAACGAGAATTTGGAAAATATGGATTGATAGAATCCTCGGAAATTGTCGAGCCGCATAAGAATATGGAAAATAAACCTCCATTTAAATTTATAATGGTAAAATGTCAAAAAGAACTATCATAAAAAATCAAAAATAGTGAATTGTTAATTGATAAGGCTTATGAAGTGCTTACGCATTATCCATAAAAAAAGTATGTTTTGATCAATCATTTTTCAACACATGCTCTTTTCTATTAGCTCGCGGCCGCCGACAAAGTGAAGGCTGAGCTTGAATATAGGTCCGACGATTAAGCTTGGTGAATAGTACGATCATCAAAATGCAAAAAGCCTCACTAAATAAGAGGCTTTTTTGCGTTGTATTGCCAAAAGTCTTATTTATTGAATGCTTTTACTTCTTTCATGATATAGATTAATCAATTCTGCATTTTGCTCATTCATCTTTTTCACATTCTTATTAATCGTTGCCAATTCCCATAGTACGGCTAATCCAAAGATTAGCATTAGCGTTAATAAATCCATTGTTGCCCTCCTATTGATGTTGTGTACCTTTAATTAAATGATTCTTTTCACTTGGATTCATTTTCTCAACCCGGGAAGGCAAGTTTTTTCTTTGAAAATAATTGTTTTGAATCAAAGCATATATAACTAAAAAAGTTCCGAGTAATTCGAATGATGATAGTGATCCTCCTTGGATAAAAACGATGGCCAAAGTAGTTATTGGAACTAAATTGATGAATAGAATCCCATTGATCGGCGTTAAAAGTTTAATGCCTAAATTCCAGCTTAAAAGGGCTATGGCACCGGGGAAAATAATCATGAAAATCATTTCGCCATAAATGGATTGCATAACCTCTGCCGTAGGGACAGACAGGCCCATTGCAGTTGCGAGGAATGTTATGATTGCTGATACTGCTGTTCCTAAAATGCACGTTAAAGTCGAATAGCGGAGTGTTGACCATCCATTAAAATGGTTGCCGCCCATCGTATAAATAACCCATCCTATAACCCCGATAAGAATGAAAAGAATAGGGATGATACTATCTTTCAATAAAAATACGAATGATAAGTTACCATTGGTTATGACAAGAGTGGCCCCTATCAAGGCAAGGAACATGCTGGCGATGGTATACTTCATGGGTCTGGCATTTTTGAAAACCCACAGAATTAAAATTGAAATCATGGGCATTAATGATTCCATGATGGAAGCAACTATTACCCCGTTATGTCCCAGTAAGTCTTGACCTGCGAAAATGAGAAAGTTGTATACAGTGAACGCCATCGTTCCAAAAAACAATAATTTCTTTCCTTTCCCTTCAAGGCTAAATGACTTCTTACCCTCTTTAATTAAAAGCAATATCCCTAAAATTACGCTAACAGCTAAATATCGCAGAAAAGCGAAATAAAAAGGATCAATATACATTAGGGCCCTTTCTGCAACTGGAAACATCGCTCCCCAAGAAATGCTGGCTGTCAAACATAAAAGTGCACCGATTAAAACTTGATTGTTTTTCATAAAAGCTTCCCCTCAAAAATAATGATTGATTAAATTCCTATACACACCTTATGATAAAGTCATTATCATGTAAAATGACTTAAAATGAATATAATCATCATTATTAATGATAGTTAAGAAAGGGGGGGACTTTTATGGAAATGCGGGATTTGCAAATATTCCAGTGCGTCGCTAAATATGGCAGCGTAAGTAAGGCGGCTGTTGAGTTGAATTACGTCCAATCCAATGTAACGGCGAGGATTAAGCATTTAGAGCAGGAGTTACGGACGCCTTTATTCAATAGGCATAAACGTGGCATGTCTTTAACTGCAGAGGCCAGAAAAATGCTGGAGTATGTAAACAAAATTTTGCTTGATGTGGAAGAACTCAAGCAAGTATTCCTGGATAGTGAAACACCTACAGGGATATTGAACATCGGTACAGTTGAAACGGTCAGCGATCTTCCCAAGATTCTAGCTTCTTATCATAAACAGTATCCAAATGTCGATTTATCCATAAAGGCGGGGTTAACAGAAGACCTGATTAAGGATGTCATTGAACACAGGCTGGATGGCGCTTTTGTTACAGGACCGATAAAACATCCGCTCATTCAGCCATACGATGTATGTACAGAAAAACTTGTATTAGTCACAAGAAATGAAACATTTAACCTTGAAGAAATCATAACAGAACCATTTTTAGTATTCAGTCAGGGCTGTGGCTATCGCTCTAAACTGGAACAATGGCTGAAAGAAGAAGAAGTGATGCCCAAAAGAATCATGGAGTTCAATGTATTGGAAACAATCTTAACCAGCGTAACACTCGGCCTTGGCATAACCCTCGTACCACAATCAGCGGTAAATCACCTTACAGCCAATGAAAAAGTGCACGTGCATGCAATTCCGGAAGAATACCGCAATATCTCGACTGTCTTCATTCACCGTAAAGATGCTTATATGACAAACTCGATGCAAAGCTTCTTGCAAACGATTGAAGCTCATCATGAAAACCGATTTAAGCAAAATGCTGGAACTACTCCTGAGCTGATATGAAGGAAGGGGGAGCGGCATATCGCTTTACATAGAAAGATAGAGGATCGCTGAAACCGTTGATTATTAGGCTGCGAAACTATTAAGGGTGGAGAAATCGTATGGATGAAAAAGATTGTTTAATTTTACAATATTCATATAAAGACCAGAATCTGACAAAAGCTACAGAGTGACTTTACATGACCCAACCCGCATTAACGTACCGCGTAAGACAAATTGAAAAGGAATTCCAGACTGAAATACTAGCTAAAAATGGGAAAAATATTAAAATGACTCCTGCTGGAAAATATTTGGTAAGCTATGCAAACAAAAGAGTTTTTAATGAGTATGGGAAGTGAAACGAAGGGTAGTTTGAAATTAGGTAAAAGCAGCCATTTCGGACTTTATAACCTGCCTTCCATTTTGGAAGAGTACATGGTTAATTGTCCTGTCCTATGGTCCATTTAAATGTTGATACGGGCTTCAGTACGGAAATGATGGAATTGCTTATGCAAGTTGAGATTGATGTGGCGATTGTAAAAGGAGATATTGATTGTTCTCCTTTCAGACTGTAGACAAACTCGAAGAAAAGCGAGTTTGCCTACAGTTTTTTTAAAAAAACGTTTCAGTTTATTGGAATGGAAGGTACGGGACTCTTGCTGGGAAAGAGCGCCGAGGAGGGCTCCCTATCTTATTACATGGATGAGAATGATGCAGAATAACTTGGAAAAGCATTTGTGAATTATTTAGACAAAAAGCCACGATTTCGTTGGCTTTTTGTCTGTACGATCATTTCAATTATCATACATTCAGATTAGATAAAAAAATACCCTTCTTAAACTAAACTGGTAGTTTAGCTAAAGAAAAATTGTATTATTTTTCTCCAATTGGGAAAATATATAAGTAATAGCAAGAAGGAGGGAACAGAGATGGAAGTAAATATGAGTGTTGAAGAAGTCGTGAATCAAATTTCTCAATTAGTAGAAAAAGAAGGGAAGCCACCTCGAAAGAAAGAGGTAAAGAAGTCAGATCCGGAGTTAATGAAAAATGCATTGTATTATTTTCCTAGTTGGGATACTGCAGTAGAACATAGCATTGGATCTTAACCATAAACGATACATAAACATTTATTTTTCAAATTTAGTATATATAAGGCAAGGGAAGTTATGAAGGCCGCCAATTGGCGGCCTTTTGAACGTGCGATTCTTTACATTATCATACATTCAAATTGGTTTTAAAAAATACTCCTTATTCAAACTATCTATCGGGTAGTTTAGTTGAATAAACATATGGACGCATCAAAGGATTCCTGGTCTCAATTAGAGAAAGATTATTTCCGGCAAGCCCGATTTATGTCGCTGGCTTACGATGCGTGAAGCGTTAATTTGTGAAAACGATGTATTAGAACAATTTTTTGATGTTGAACATGTTTTTGATTCCACACGACCAACAGCTATATTACTTATTCCTTAAGGAGTAACTGTACAATTCGAAGTTAGGGATGGAATCACTACCTAATTGGGCAATGCAAATGAAATCAACTAACTTTGCATATTTTGATTACTCCTTTATCGGGCGCTTTTCCTAAACTGGAAAGCGTCTTTGTTATAGATTTTAAGTCTATAAAGTCTGATACTTGCAAAGAAGCATAGTGTAACTTTTTTACAAATGGGACCGTATAATAATTTGTTAAAACACATGAAAAGAGGGTTCCAATGAAAAAGATATTGTTGATTTTGGCAGCCGTTTTTTGGGTAACAGGACTCAGTGCTTGTAAAGGAGTCCAAGAGGAAAATAAGGAATCTCCACCAATTTCAGAAAAGCCAAATGATAATCCTAATCAAACCGACGGGCAAGATGAAGATCCTCCAGGTGAATCGGTCGATGATCCGACAAAAGATCGGCCAAATACGAAAACGGATATGATCATATTAGAAGGTATGGAAGAATCATTCCAATTCACGCTTCATCATAGTCAGGCATTGGGATTCTCAACCTACATCGTGGATGACATGGTCGTTGAAGAGGCTAGTTCTGGTGAAGGAGATGCAATGATTGTTTTTGCAAATTTTGCAGGCAAGAGAAATGAGGATGCCAAAGTTCGGATATTTTCCAAAAGTGAGGGTACGAATGCGACAATAGATGAACAGGTGGAGTTTGCGAGGAAAGTTGTTATAAGCAACGACTTTGAGATTAAACAGCGATCTGATAATACGCCTAACCGATTTGATTGGTCTGAGGTCGAATTTGACATTAGTCAGAAGGGCAGTAATTATTCAATATTGGGTACAGTGTCGGTTTTTCAACATGGCGACCGCGTTTACTATGCGATAGTTCAATACCCGGAAGATTATGAAGAAGGCTTCATACCGAGGGTTATAAAAATGTTTGATGATATCGTATGGTATGAAGCACCTTGATAAATGAGTATCCGAAATTGGGTACACCATTTTAACAGAGAATGGTAATATATTTGTCCAAAAAGGAGGGCATAAAAAGGAATCCTGTTGAACGGTAGGGAGCTAGTTTGTCTACAGTCTGAGAGCAGCTCTTTTGCTGCTCTTTTTTATGTTGCCTGAAATACTGCTTTAAACGAGGTGAAGCAGGATAAATGATTGGTTTAGAGAATAATTATGGAAAGGGTCATACGTTCTCGAAAAAATGAATTTGATAGAAAATAGGTGAAGCAAGTGGAGTTGGATACATTATATAAGACATATCAACCTTTTCTTTTTTCCATCGCATACCGGATGCTTGGATCGGTTACCGATGCAGAAGATATCGTTCATGATTTATTCCTGCAGCTTAAGCTTGATACCGAACAAATTAAGGACATGAAGGCATATCTTGCGAAAATGACAACAAATCGCTGTTTGAATTTTTTGAAATCAGCCCGTAAGAGAAGAGAGGTTTACACAGGACCTTGGCTGCCTGAACCTCGGGTAAACGAAACAGAGCAGCCTTTGGAAAAGATTGTAACGGATGAAACGGTTGCATACGCCTTCCTCGTTTTGCTGGAACAGCTTTCACCAGTTGAAAGAGCGGTTTTCGTACTTAGGGAAGCATTCACTTACAGCTATGAAGATATTGCCGAGATGCTGGAAAAGAATGAAGTGAACTGCAGAAAGATCTACAGCCGGGCTAAGCGGAAATTACAGAATGATCTGCCAGTCCATCCGGAGGATACGAAACATGTTGATCTTTTGGCAAAAAAATTCATAAAAGCATCTGCGACAGGAAACTTTGAGGAGTTTTTGGATCTCCTTACAGAAGATGTCGTGCTTGTTACTGACGGCGGAGGAAAAGTGCTTTCTGCATTAAATCCAATTGTAAACAAACAGCGCGTATCCTCCTTTCTTAAAGGAGTTTCTGCTAAAGGAGGTTTCATAGGAGAACTTCTGCCGGTGATGGTCAATGGTCAGGAAGGAATTTTGCAAATGAAAGACGGTCAACCGCTCAAGGTCATCTGCTTTGAATTAGATCCAAAACAAAAAAATATCCGTAAAATCTTTATTGTTTCCAATCCCGATAAATTAAATCATATTCCTGTGATAGATTGAGGTCTCTCTTTTTTGATGTCACAAATCAAACCTCTATTTTGTCTTATAAGTGGAACCTAAAAAGACTTAATGGAGGAGATAGACATGGAACAACGGATTAACTACATGAAGACAAATCGGGAAGTGGTCAAATTAATGATGGGATTGGAGGAGTACAAGAAAACAACGGGAATCGATAGCACATTAATCGAATTGATTAAAATTCGCGCGTCTCAAATCAATGGCTGTGCGTACTGCTTGGATATGCACACAAAGGATGCCCGGGCAATGGGTGAAACGGAACAAAGAATTTACTGCTTGAGTGCTTGGCGAGAATCACCATTCTATCTTGATTCGGAAAGGGCGGCGCTGGAATTGACGGAAGCGGTCACGGCCATTTCTGCAAACGGTGTACCTGATGACCTGTATGAGCGGGTCCGCCTTCATTTTGACGAAAAACAATATATCGATCTCGTTACCATAATCATCACGATCAACGGTTGGAACCGATTGGCCATTTCAGCCCAAAACATACCAGGGCACTATAAGCCTGTTATGGAAAAATGATTTTTTTATTAAAACCCCTTGTATGGTTACGAGGGGTTTTGCTTTTTATTCAGACCTAAAGGTACTATAAAAAGTGGTTTTCAATCTTTATTTCATCAAGAATTTCATACAATTTATTTTCATAGTACAAGCTGATTAATTGTGATCTGGAGGTAACTTCTAGTTCTTCAAACATTTTATTTACATAGTTACGAACTGTAGAAACACTTATATTCAGATTATCAGCTATTTCTTTATCTTTGAGACCTTGAGTTATATTTTTTATTATTCGCAATTAAACTTCATGTTGTTGTTCCCTGGTGATTAAAGATGATGTATCTGTTTTTATTATCTCTTCTATTAATAATTTCTCACGATACACATGTAACTCGTAGGAGATTTGATTAGCGAGCATTTCAGAAATCATTTCAAAATTTCCATTATCATCTTTTGTGATTATACCTACATACCCTTGCAATTCCTTATTTTTAATTTCATGAATCGGGGAAGATAAAACACTAAAATCCTTCCCGGAGATTTGATTTTTAGTTTTTACAGTAGTATTTTGCAATGAACTTAAAACAAATGCATTATTTTCAACAGATTCTTTTATAACCAAACTACATAGATCTTTATGTTCAAAATTACTCTTGGAGTATAAAACATTTAGCTCTTTATCAAAGATAAATATAGTAGTTTCAAAATTAAACTTGAAATTCTTAATACTATTCAATACTTTTTTACTGATATAAATGATTTGATTTTTCAATTCCATATTCATACCTCATACTTGTTCTAAAATGAAATAGACTATTTACTCTCCTCGTTTCACAATAAACTATTTTACCTTGTGATTGGTTCCAAAAATGACGATTGCAATTTCAGAAATGATACGGCACGCCGGGTTTGGATTTTATTCAATTGCGAACTTACTTACACAGAGTATTGATGAAATTCTAAAAATAATGCTTATACACCCATCTCCTAAACCTAAAACAAAATTCGACAAGGATTTCATGGCTGGTGTAAGATGTATGAAAAAGCCAGAAATGGGGTGAATGCTTTGGTTGATTTATTACCGTCGCTGTTTGAAAAAGTGGGGATCATCGTTATTGCTGCATTCCTGCTTTCTTATATGAAACCCTTTCGGCAAATGATAGGCCATGAACATGAGATGTCGAAGAAAATCATGTTTATCGCGCTTTTTGGAACATTCGGCATCATAAGTAACTATACAGGAATCGAAATAGGGAACCATGCCATGCCAGAGGGTGGTTGGCATGCTGAGATTGCTCCCGATAACGCGATTGCCAACACAAGAATTATGGGCGTGGCTATCGGCGGTTTGCTGGGGGGACCATTTGTTGGGTTGGGAGTAGGTTTGATTGCGGGGCTTCACCGTTATTTTCTCGGGGGCTTTACAGCGGGGGCATGTGCGATCGCTGCGATTTTGGCGGGAGTCTTATCGGGTTTTTTGGGAAAAAGGCGCCGAAAGCATGGGACGATCACCCCTTGGTTTGCGCTTCCCATTTGCATGGCATTGGAAGCGATCCAAATGGGCATCATCCTGGTGACTACCAAACCATTTGAAAGGGCGTGGGAGCTCGTACAAGTAATCGGACTTCCGATGATCATCATCAACGGGTTCGGGACTTTACTATTCATGCTCATCATTCAGTCGATCACGAGGGACGAAGCACGGACGCGGGCCGTACAAACCAATCTTGCGTTTTTGATTGCGGATCAGACTTTGCCCTTTTTCAGGCAAGGTCTTAATCAAACTTCTTGCAAGAGAATAGCCGAAATCATCTTGGAGCTGACTGAAGCCGATGCCGTGGCCATTACCAATGAACATAGCGTACTTGCCCATGTTGGCGCTGCGTCAGATCACCATGTCCCTAAAGTGGGAATAGCGACAGGCTTAACGAAAAAAGCCCTTGAACAAGGGAAAATCATCGTGGCCAAAACAAAAAAGGACATTTATTGTTTTCATGATCAATGCCCATTGCAAGCGGCCGTAGTCCTGCCGTTGCAGGTCCAACAGAAAACGGTCGGGACTTTGAAGATGTATTTCAAGCATCCGGATCAATTAAGCCAAGTGGAACAAGAGTTAGCTGAAGGATTGGCCAAACTATTTTCCACTCAATTGGAACTCGCTAAAGCGGAAATGCAAACGAAATTATTGAAAGATGCTGAAATTAAGGCATTACAGGCACAGGTCCATCCTCATTTTTTATTCAATGCAATCAATACGATATCCGTTTTATGCAGGACGGATGTCGAGAGGGCAAGAAATTTATTGCAGGAGCTCAGTGCTTTCTTTCGCTCTAATTTACAAGGTGCCCGACAAATACTGGTGCCGCTAGAAAAGGAATTAGAGCATGTCAACGCTTATTTATCACTGGAGCAGGCGCGTTTTCCAAATAAATATCATATCGACTATCGCATTGAGCCAAGGCTGAATGAAGTTCTCATCCCTCCATTCACATTGCAGCCACTTGTTGAGAATGCGGTACACCACGCATTCCCACATGTGAAAAGCAAAGGTCAAATCATCATTCACGCATACTTTAAAGACGATGCGATGCGCATTGTTGTGGAAGATAACGGAAAAGGGATTTCAAGCGGGAGAATAGATGAATTGGGTAAGCATGCTGTAGAATCGACTAAGGGTACAGGAACGGCCCTTCATAATATCAGTGAACGGCTGGAAGGGATCTATAAAGGACAGGCCAGCCTTTCGATAGAAAGTGAAACGGGACACGGAACAAAAGTGAAAATATCAATACCACTCAACGAAAAAGGAGCATATGGCAACGATGATGAAAGCATTTATCGTAGAGGATGAACCACTGGCAAGAGATGAATTGAAATATCTATTGAAAAGAAGCAGGCAAGTTGAAGTCGTGGGGGAGGCTGATGGGATAGAAGATGCCATGAGGGATATCTCCCGACTTAAACCTGAACTTGTCTTTTTGGACATTGAGCTTGCAGATGGCAATGGTTTGCATTTGGCTAAGCAATTGGCGGAGCTTGACCCCGCACCATCGCTCATTTTTGCGACTGCTTATGATGAGTTTGCCCTCCAAGCTTTCGAGTTATATGCATTTGATTATCTATTAAAGCCATTTAATGAAAAAAGGATTCGGCAAACATTGGATAAGCTCATGAAGCAGCGTCAAATCGGGAAAGACGAATCCAGGACAGCAGCTCCCGCCAGCCGAACCGCGGTGGAACAGACAGGTAAATTGGCTGTAGTGATAGATGATCGGATCGTTTTGATCGAACGGGATCATATTTTGTTCATAGGACTCATGGAAGGAAAGACGATCATTAAAACCGAGGAAAATGAATATAAAATCGGTGACCCTCTCATCGTGCTTGAAAAGAAGCTCGATAAGCGCTCATTTTTACGGGTGCATCGCGGTTTTATCGTGAATGTCATCCATATATCTGAAATACAGCCTTGGTTCAACTCGACTTATAATCTCATTATGAGTGACGGATCAAACATTCCGGTAAGCCGGACGTATGTGAAGGAGCTAAAGCAGCTTATCGGTTTTTAAAAATTTTCATAATTCTGCATTTTATCTCCTTCATGATGCAGTCCATCCCTCGATATCTGCATTATAACTTGAAAACCCATTGAATTCGCTTTCATTGTGATATCATTTTTTTACGATGTAAGTAATAGAGGGGGTTCAAATATGAATGCGGTTACAATTGTCATAGGCTCCATATGTATATTAATGATTGCCTACCGTTTATACGGGACATTCATAGCACTAAAAGTATTAAAACTCGATGATTCCAAGCCGACCCCGGCCCATAAATTAGAAGATGGAAAAGATTATGTTCCAACAAATAAATGGGTGGCATTCGGCCACCATTTTGCAGCCATTGCTGCGGCTGGTCCTTTGGTGGGTCCGATCCTTGCTGCACAATTCGGGTATTTGCCAAGTTTATTATGGCTACTAATCGGGGCTGTAATCGGGGGAGCCGTCCATGATGCCGTCGTGCTTTTCGCGTCGATGCGTAAAGACGGCAAATCCCTTTCGGAAGTTGCGAAAGAAGAACTTGGACCTGTAGCAGGCTTCTGTACAGGACTGGCGATGCTTTTTATCATCACGATCACGATGGCAGGACTTTCAATGGTCGTTCTGCATGCTTTGGAAAATAATCCATGGGGGACGTTTGCTGTCGGGATCACCATTCCCATCGCCATGGGTGTTGGGCTTTACCATAAAAAAACCGGCAACCTGAAAGGGGCGACCATCGTCGGGTTCGCGCTCATCATGGCCGGAATTTTACTTGGGCCGAACATTCAAGGAACGGCATTTGGTGAATTATTGACACTTGAGGCGAGCACACTTGCCATCATTTTGCCGATTTATGCTTTCTTCGCTGCCGCATTGCCTGTTTGGCTGCTGCTGGCACCTCGTGATTACTTGAGTACATTTATGAAAATCGGCGTATTTGCCGCATTGATTATCGGCGTTTTCGTAGTGAATCCAGAAATCCAGTTTCCTACGTTTACCGAATTCATTAATGGCGGGGGCCCGATCGTAGCCGGTCCTGTTTGGCCATTCATTTCAATAACCATCGCCTGTGGGGCGATTTCAGGATTCCATGCATTTGTCGGATCAGGCACAACTCCAAAAATGTTAAATCGTTGGAGTGATATCAAATCCGTTGGTTTCGGAGCGATGCTTGTCGAATGTGTCGTTGCCATCATGGCCTTGATTGCTGCGGTTTCGCTGCAGCCAGGAGATTATTTTGCGATAAACTCCACACCTGAAGTATTTCAAACATTAGGCATGGAAACCGTACACCTTGACGAGCTCAGTGAAGAAATCGGCATTAATCTGGAGGGACGGACAGGCGGGGCAGTTACACTTGCTGTCGGCATGACCTATATTTTTACCGAAATACCCTTCTTTGACAAACTGGCTTCGTTTTTCTTCCAATTCGTCATCATGTTCGAGGCGGTGTTCATATTAACCGCAATCGATTCAGGGACACGTGTTGCCCGTTACTTAATCCAGGACTTCTTCGGGGAGTTCTATAAACCATTAAAACGAGTTGACTGGCTGCCGGGTAACATCTTCGCCAGCGCGTTAGCCTGCTTTATCTGGGGATACCTGCTTTACTCTGGGGACATTGGGTCGATCTGGGCACTCTTTGGCGTATCCAACCAGCTAATGGCTTCGATTGGACTCATCATCGGTGCGACCGTCGTATTGAAAATCGCAGACAAACGCTGGTATATCTGGACATGCCTCGTACCCCTTGCCTACTTATATGTAACGGTTAATGTAGCAGGGTACTGGATGGTGAAAAACGTATACCTGAACCCGGACTCTGCAGGATTCAGCATCTTGAACGGAATATTATCGATCACCATGTTAATCCTAGGCTTGATCATTCTGGTTGCCGCCTTGAAAAAATGGCGGGAGCTTTGGAAAATACCTCAAGCAGAACTATTGAAAAGATCAGCATGAGCATAAAAAAATCCGGGCCGAAACTGCCCGGATTTTTGTTCGTGCGAATGTTAGAAATGCCCTCAATTCCGAATTTCTTAAATTTAAGACACCAAAACCTGAAAAAGGAAAGTATCAATAACCCCAACTTTGTTAATGATAGCAAATGAGGAGGTGTGATAAGATGGCAAAAGATGTTCTATGTGAAGTGAATAATTGTAAATATTGGGATTCTGGAAACAAATGCAGTGCAGATGCTATTTATGTTGTCAGCCATAAAGGGAAACAAGCATCAAATAGCAAAGAAACGGATTGCAAAACATTTGATCCAGAAATTTAAACCATCGGGGGTAACCATCAACTGGTTACCCTTCTTTCATATTTATTATTGATAATAAAAATCATTTTCATTCAAGAATATAGAAATTCATATTATTTTTCTTCATGGAAAGATATTTGGGCGATATAAACGTGAGATTGATGATAAAATCGAAAGTGTGGTTGTTATATTCAAAAGATTTATCGATATTCTCAAGAATTCGCACATTACTCGTGAGTTTGGCTGTTTTACTCGTGAAATAAGCAGTTTTACTCGTGAGTTTGAGCAGTTTACTCGTGAATTTAGGTGTTTTACTCGTGAATTTAGGTGTTTTACTCGTGAGTTGGCTGTTTTACTCGTGAATTAAGCTGTTTTACTCGTGAATTTGAGCAGTTTACTCGTGAATTTAGGTGTTTTACTCGTGAGTTGGCACATTACACGAGAGTTTGATTGATATATACGTGAAATTGATCGATAAAATCGAAAGTTTGAACGATATCCTCGAGAATTCGCCCATTACTCGTGAGTTTGGCTGTTTTACTCGTGAGTTTGCGCGATTTACTCGTGAATTTGAGCAGTTTACTCGTGAATTTAGGTGTTTTACTCGTGAGTTTCAGCAGTTTACCCGTGAGTTCGCACGATTACTTTTGAAATGGTCAGCCCATCACCGATTGGAATTAGCATTGATTCCAATTGAGGGTGATTGGCCACCTTTTCATTGAATTCCTTCATAAATGCAGTGTAACGTTTAGGTTCAGCATCCGGATCTGCGACACTGCCCCTCGCAAGTACGTTATCCATGACGATTAAAGCACCGGGTTCTGCAAGTTTAATGCAATATTGCAGGTAATTATCATAATTTTCCTTGTCAGCATCTATAAAGAAAAAATCAAATTTCCTGTTATCTCGATCGAGTTTTTCTAAGCTTTGCAGAGCTGCTCCGGTCATGTATGATACTTGATCGCCAAAGCCAGCTTTGGATAGAGTGCGATAAGCTAATTTTGCGTACTCCTCCTTTAATTCAAGGGAGGTTAATTTTCCTTCGCTGCCGAATCCCCTGGCAAGGCAGATTCCGCTATAGCCCCCAAGAGCGCCTATTTCCAAAACATTTTTAGCTCCTGAAATGGAAATAAGCATGGTAAGAAGTTTTCCGGATGAGGGGGATACCGATATGGACGGCATTCCGTTTTCTTGTATGGACGAAATGACTTCTTCCAAAAGGGCATCTCCGGTATAAAATACTGAGTCGATATAACTGTTAATTTGTTTCATTCGTTTCCATTCCTTTCTCTTTGGAAGTTTCCTTTTCTTCACTTTTCTTATCGGCTGCTTCATTTTCTTGTATTTCAAATAATTGAATGAACTCGTTAATTAACATATCAATCGCTTTCAATTCACCGACTAAGATTTGATTGATGGATTGAAACTCTGGTTTATCTAACTGTTCCATAATGGTTGAACGTTTAAGATTCATCATTTCTAAAAAAGCAATTGCCCTTCCGCGGCGAAACGTTTTGGGGCCACGATGGTGTGAACCATGGTCTTTATGCCTACCACCGTGATGTCCATCTTTTTTGAATTTTTCATCTCTCATGTTATGACCTCTTCCTGTGTATACGTTTGTATACACTTTTTCTTGTATTCATATGTATACAAAATGTCAACTGATAATCGAATAGAATAATCAAAATGCAGTTTATAAAAAGTTTGTCTAACAAAAGAATACTTACATTCAAAAAAATTAGTTTGATTTTCGCCATCGTGAATGTGGTGCTTTCATTGTTCATGAACAAACTGAAGTAACAAAGATATAAAAAAAAAGATCACCATTCAAATGGGGATCTTTTTATGTTTGAACTTTCCTAAGTAAATCTAAAAGCTGCTGTTTTTCCGTCTCATTCAAGTTGGCAAACTGTGATGCCTGAAAATGCTCTTGTTTAGGAACGACTTCATGAAAAAACTCTTTACCTTCCTCTGTCAATGAAAGGTATTTTGTCTTCCATTCCTGCTCCCGTATAATCAATCCCATTTCTTCCATTTTCCTTAATAGTTGAGTGATATTGCCTTTCGTCACAAAAAGCTTGTTTGCCAGTTCTTGCTGAGACAATCGTTCATGGGAACCCACTTGAACCAGGATATCGAATTGGGCTGCTGATAGATTCCATTTCTTTAAATGTTTATTGGATTCCCGGATACTCTGGTTATATATTCGTGTTATTCGGAACCATAACATTAAACCCAGTCGTTCCTCATTATTAGATGTGGAGGGATTCGTTGTGTTTTCCTTCATGAATGTCACCTCATACTTTCTTTGTCACAATCAGTTTATGAATAAACTAATTAGGTGTCAAATGCAAAAACTTCCAACTTCGATACAAAGAAACCAGTATAATCGTTTGATACTGGTTTCTTTGATTACTTTATTATGTAGTCGTTAGTTTAGCAAAGATAATAAAAAACAGTGTTAATTCGGCTATTATCACAATATGCGGTACACCGACAAACAAATTAAAAATAAAAAAGACTGCTAAAATTCCTAAAAATAACCCTAAATGATATATTTGCAACCGCTGGTGCTTATGTCTATATTGGTGGAAAACAAAAGTGGTTGAAATGAAATAGAGCAATACGGAACCAAAAACAAAATAGAGGATAAATGAATAATGGACCTCATGTAAAAACAATAATCTGATGGCTGCGGCAATCATGCTTATAGACATTAAAATAAACAGATGTCCGTAAATGATGATTTGGCCGGAAGATTGTACAGACTTGTCGACTTTCTTCTCCATGTTATCGAAATATTGCCACCACATAGCTATTATCAGGGCAAATGAAATGATGGAAAAGGCTATCGAATCCCAATTTCCTTGTTTAGGTTGAATGACCGCAAGCGTGCTGACAAGAGCTTCCCCAAAGAGAATGATGGTAAATAGACCAAAGCGCTCTAACAAGTGGGCCGTATTTGTAGGAACCTTTTCTAAGCACTCCTTCCAAGGATCGGGACAATGATATCGATCAGGATGCCCAAATACAACACAGCATACCGAAGCCAAGAATCAAAAAGGACGGAGAATAATGAAATGACGATTCCAATCCAAAAATACCTTCCCAAAAAGAGTGCTGCCTTTTTTCGAAATCCCTCTTCTGTCCGCTGTACAACGAGATATTGGATAGCAGTAACGGCCCTTAAGCCAATATAACCAATTAAAAATGAAAGATAATAAGGATCAAAATCAGCAGATAAGCTTGATGTCATGATTAGGACAAAAAACATTTGCAATATCAAAAATAGCCGTTGATGAAATACATCCTTTCCAAACCGGTTAATAAATATGGTTTGCCCTACCCAAGCCCACCAGATAGGAATAAAAATCAATACGAACTTTAATAAATACTCTGGATGGATAAAACCATCTTCAACATGCAGTAAAACATGAGTAGCACCCGCAACGGCCGCCACAAATAACAAATCATAAAAGAGCTCTAACCATGTAACTTTCTTTTCATCCATTTCCGCACTCCTCCCAATGGCTTATAGTTTATAGTATGTTGGAAATATTCAGAAAATGGAAGAGGGTTCAATATAACTTTGGAGTAAGCAATTTAGGATTCATGATTCATGATTCATGATTCATTATATGAAGTTCTTTTTACCCAGCTATTATGTTTTGCCATATTTAGTGATTAGGAATAACGTCACTTTTTCGCTGTTGGTATATTATGGTACTATAGGAGATGATTTCAAACAGGGAGGGAAGTAGATGACCAAAACCATCGGCCTTATTTGCGGCAGTTTACGGGAAAATTCTTATAATCGAATCATTGCTCAATCATTGACAGATATGGTTGATTCGTATCAATTTCGCTGGATCGAAATTAATGATCTTCCGTTGTTTAACGAAGACTTAGAAATAAGTGGGATTCCAGAAACGGTGGCATCATTTAAATCCGCCATTCAGGACGTTGACGGTATCATTATCGTAAGTCCAGAGTACAATTCTGGAATACCAGGCGTATTAAAAAATGCATTGGATTGGGCATCAAGACCTCGGGAATCCGCTGTTCTTACCAAAAAACCAGTTGGCCTGATTGGAGCAACTCCTGGTGGAATGGGTACTGCATTTGCTCAAATGCAGATCAGGCAAGTATTAGAAGCCATGCAAGTTCATGTTCTTCCATTTCAAAAAATGCTGATATCGCAAGTACATAAAAAGATTGATTCTGATCGGAAAGTGCTTACTGACGATCAAACAAAACGTTATCTTGAGCGTTATTTACAACAATTCATTCATTGGATCGATCACACTCCAATTCTAGATTAATAATCAATGATTCTTAATCTATATATGATTGACAGGCTATTAGTTTATAGATAAACTAATAGTAACAGTCAGTTAAGTTATAAACTGAATGTTACCAACGAAGGGGTTGGGGGATTTCCCTACATATGAACTTTCTTCGATAGCTTTTAATAAAAGGAGGACTTTAAAAATGTCTGATCTCTATTCCCGTCTTTCCAAAGATGATGCTGCCGTTCTTCTGGTGGATCATCAAACCGGTCTTATTTCCGGGCTAGTGCGTGATTATGGTGTTGATGAATTCAAGAACAATGTTATGGCTCTGGCCAACACCGCTAAGTTTTTTGATTTACCAGTCATTTTAACGACAAGCTTTGAAAACGGACCAAACGGACCGCTCATGCAAGAATTGGAAGAACTTTTTCCTCACGCACCAAAAATAGCTCGGCCTGGACAAATTAACGCATGGGATAATGAAGATTTTGTTAAAGCAATCGAAGAAACTGGAAAAAAACAACTTATCATTGCGGGCGTGGTTACAGATGTCTGTGTTGCTTTCCCGGCACTTTCCGCTTTGAACGCTGGTTATGAAGTATTCGCTGTCACTGATGCTTCTGGAACAGTAAGCAAACAGGTAGCTGATGCGGCTTTAGCGCGTATGGCCCATGGCGGTGTGCAGCTTATGAACTGGTTTAGCGTAGCGTGCGAATTACAACGTGATTGGCGCAACGATGTCGAAGGTTTTGGTGCTTTACTTTCCAGCCAGCTTCCTGGTTATCAAAATATCATCGGAAGCTATAGGGGAGCTCAGCGCGACTTCAGCAAGCAGATCTAAAGATGACGCACTGATTGAATAAAAGAGGGGATATTTGTCCTTTCTAGTTTGTAGACAAAAAGGCTTCGGAATGTTCTCATTCCGAAGCCTTTTTAATTTTTTACCGGATTTGAGGCAAGACTTGTTGTCCTATCCCTTCGTAATCGAGGTGTTTAATAAGCTGCAGCATTCAAAAAAAAATGAATGTACCATTCAAAATCTTTGAATAGTTAGAGGACACCTTTCTGAAGTCTTCTTTTTGTTTATCGTTCTTTGAACCACTTTTTTATCATTATGCATTCTCCAATTAATAAACCTACTAGAACACAAGAATACCTATAAAATAATCTGGGTTTTCAAATAAAATTCCGGCAAGTATTGTACCAATAAAAATCCCTAAAAGAATAATAATATAAGATTTATATCTAAACTTTAGGTAATTAAACATGAAAATACAATTCCTCTTTAAATTCACCCTCCAGCTTCCCACGATCCCTTTTAGGCTGAATGTTAATTGATTAAGCAAGGATGCTGTATTGTGCACAAATGTTTAAAGAGTATATTATTGTGCAGTACCTATGACAACATTCGGACTTAGAAACGCTACATTTTTAATAAGAAGTGAGATATCGTAGAAGCAGGGAGAGGGATTGAGAATGTTTTTAGATGAAAGAAGCGCCAATTTACTAAAACTATTACAGCATTCGCCCATTTCAAAAATGAAAGAACTTGAAGCCCAAACAGGTTTGACGAGAAGGCAAATCCAATATGGTCTGAGCAAAGCGAATGACTGGCTCCAATTTCATGGATATCAACCAATTCAATATAATCGTGAAATGGGCTACTCCTTTTCTGAAACAATCAGGGATGAAGAATTGAATGTAAAACTGACAAAACGCAATTATATATTTTCAGAGACAGATAGGGAAAAGGTCTTTTACCTCATGATCCTGTTAAGCCTAGAAGAATTGTCCGTCTATCATTTCCAGACGATCACCGGGCTTTCACGAAATACGGTGCTGAAGGATTTAAAAAGACTTAAAGAGAAAAACAGGGACATATCGCTCAAGATCCAGTATTCCAAACAAGATGGCTATGTGGTGATTGGGGAAAGCCGAGTAAAGAGATATATCATTGAACGTCTCGTGCATGATGTACTGAACAGTCCCAATAGTGAATTGATCATGGAGTGCATATGGGGAAATCATGAAAAGCAAATCAGCTCGATCCGGTTACAGCTTGAAAGGGCCGAACGTAAATTGGGCATCACCTTTACGGATGAACGGCTTCATGAACTGAGCTATTTATTTCTATGTACAGATCAGCTCATAGGAAGAGGGGAAGAGTTACAGGCCGACGAGAGCTGGGCGCCATTTGTTGCGACGGAAGAATACAAACTGGTTGAGGATATGACCAGAACTAATGCCTTTCAATCAGTATGGAGCGAAACGGAAAACTTATACGCAACCTTACATTTACTGAGCATGAATCGAACGAAGGATATTTCCCCTCTTAAGGATGATGAAGTCATTCAACACCTTTTGCAGGAAATCGTGGAAGAGTTCGAGAGGCTGGCATTTGTTCACCTGAAAGACAAGGAGCAGCTATGCCAACAATTATATGTTCATTTTAAACCGGCATATCATCGCCTGCGGTATGGTCTCCCGCAAATGAACCCGATGACGGGACGGGTGCAGAAGGTCTATCCTGAACTGCATCATTTGACAAAAAAATCCCTGTGGGTGTTGGAGAAAGAGATTGGCTGTCCAGTATCAGAAGAAGAAGTTGCATACTTCACGATCTATTTTGGCGGCTGGCTGCGCAGGCAAGGGACCACATTGGATGATCGAAAACGGGCGATTGTCGTATGCCCGAATGGTATTGGCATCAGCAATATCCTCATTTATACATTGAGGGAATTATTTCCGGATATATTGTTCCTGGATGTTCTGTCCGTAAGAAACGCGGCTGAATACCCACTGTCGTACGATCTTGTTTTCTCGACGGTGCATATGAGAACAAAAGCGGCATTATTCGTTGTACCGCCCATTTTGGAAATGCAGGACAAACATACATTGCGCCAGCAGGTCATGCAGGAATTGTATGGATATACGACGGAAAGTGTGGATGTTGCAGCTTTATTAAAGATCATTTCCAAGTATGCAACCATCCATGAACAGGATCAGCTTGAAAAGGCTTTGAAGTCGAATGTGTATACCCATACACCAAAAATAACCCAATTTTCTTTAAAGGAGGCAGAGAAGCCTGTGTTAGAAGAACTGCTCAATATGCAAACCATTCAATTACAGCAGCAAGTTTCCGATTGGAAAGAAGCCATTCAAGTCGCGGCCAAGCCTCTCGTGGACTTAGGTACCGTCGAAGAACGATATGTGGATGCCATGATCGAGGCCATAGAAACGAATGGACCATATGTAGTGATAACGCCTGGAGTGGCGATTCCCCATGCACGTCCGGAGCAGGGGGTCAGGTCTTTATCCATGAGTTTGCTGAAATTGGATGAAGCCGTGGACTTTGCGCCGGATAAACCGGTTCGCCTGATTATCATTTTGGCGGCCGTAGATAACGATTCGCATCTGCGGGCATTGATCCAGCTCACTCAATTATTGAATGAACCAGCCAATATAGAAGAAATCTTAAGCACTTCAGATAAATCGGTCCTTATGGAGTACGTTCATAAATATTCGAAGGAGGAAGCGGAATGAAAATCATGGTAGTATGCGGGAACGGATTGGGAAGCAGCTTCATCATGGAGATGAATGTAAAGAAAGCATTGACGGAAATGGGGAAGACGGCCGAGGTGGATCATACGGATCTGGCATCCGCAAAAACGGTTCAGGCTGATATTTTCCTTGGAGCGGCGGATATTGTCGGTCAGCTGGATGATGGAACCCGGACGATCGTCACACTGGAGAACATGATGAGTATCCCTGAAATCAAATCTAAATTGGAAATTCATGTAGGATAAAAAAAGGAGAGATTGATATGAAGAAAATCATGGTAGTATGCGGAAACGGATTGGGAAGCAGCTTCATCATGGAGATGAATGTGAAGAAAGCGTTGACGGAAATGGGTAAGACAGCTGAGGTGGATCATACGGATCTGGCATCCGCAAAAACGGTTCAAGCTGATATTTTTCTGGGAGCGGCGGATATTGTCCGTCAGCTGGATGATGGAACCCGGACGATCGTCACACTGGAAAACATGATGAGCATTCCTGAAATCACATCGAAATTGGCTTCACATCTATAAGAAGAAAACATAAAGAAGAGGGGGAGAGTCAATGCTGGAACTTATCATGAATGACATCTTGGGTACACCTTCCATACTTGTGGGGCTGTTTGCCCTCATTGGACTGCTGTTACAGAGGAAATCCAGTGCGGATGTTGTATCTGGAACGCTAAAAACCGTCATGGGCTTCATTATCATTGGAGCGGGAGCGGCAGTGCTCATTGGCGCCCTTGATATATTCAGTAAAATGTTCGATCATGCATTCAATGTACAAGGCGTCATACCGAATAACGAAGCCATTGTCGCAGCCGCCCAAAGTGATTTTGGGACTTCGACTGCACTAATCATGGTTTTTGGTATGGTGGTCAATGTTTTGGCTAGCTCGTTTCACGCCATTTAAATATATATTTTTAACGGGACACCATACCTTATTCATGGCTTGTTTACTTGCAGTCACCCTATCGGTCGGCGGGCTCAGCGGATTTCCGCTTATCTTGGTCGGTTCCATTCTATTAGGAGTATGCATGGTGATGTTCCCAGCTCTCCTTCAGCCATACGTACGGAAGATTACCGGAAGCGATGATTTTGCCATCGGCCATTTCGGGACAATCGGATATTTTGTATCCGCGACTGTTGGAAAATGGTTTGGAAATAAGGAAAAAACGACAGAGCAAATCAAGGTTCCTAAATCTTTAGGATTCCTGAGGGACACATCAGTCGCTGTATCGCTTACGATGACGATGTTCTTCGTGATCGTCGCATTGTTTGCAGGACAGAACTATATTGAAACGGAATTATCCGGCGGTTCGAACTTCATCGTATTTTCATTCATCCAGGCGATAACATTTGCTGCAGGAGTCTACATTATCCTTGCAGGGGTACGGATGTTAATTGCTGAAATCGTCCCTGCATTCAAAGGGATTGCCGATAAATTGGCGCCAAATACAAAACCTGCATTGGACTGTCCCACCATCTTTCCATTCGCTCCAAATGCAGTGATCATCGGGTTCCTATTCAGTTTCCTGGCTGGACTATTATCCATGTTCCTCCTTCCGGTACTAGGATTGAAAGTAATCGTTCCGGGACTTGTACCGCATTTCTTCACCGGAGCTGCAGCAGGTGTATTTGGAAATGCCACAGGAGGCAGACGCGGAGCGATGCTCGGGTCCTTTGCCAACGGACTCATCATCAGTTTCCTGCCGGCGATACTCCTGGTCTTCTTGGGGGATGTAGGGTTTGAAGGGACCACATTTGGTGATTCGGACTTCGGTGTGGTCGGTCTCTTGATCCTAAGCGTCATGAAACTTTTAGGATTATCCTAAACTGTTATACTAATAAGGTACAGAAACAAAATAAATGAATGATACCAGCAGCCTAACATCTTCTAGATAATGGGCTGTTGGCATTTTCATCATCATTCGGATTTTTGAGGTGATTTACATGACCAACAAGGCAATTGTGCTCGATTTGGATGGCACGACATTGAATGAAAGAAATACTGTGAATGAGACGCTGGAACAATACATAGGCGAACTTAGGAAAAGCGGTAAACTGATTTTCATTGCAACAGGAAGAACGCTGGAAGAAGTGAGGGACGTTTTGCCGTCCGGCATGGAAGCCGATGGAATGGTGACCGCCAATGGAATGTCCGTATTCATCGGAAAGGAACAGATAGTAGAACACGCCCTGTCGACTGAACTTGTGGAGGAATTGGTAGCAAAAGCAGGAGCGGAAGAGATTTTTTACGAAGTTCATCCGAACGATGGAACACGGATGGCATTACTTAAAGATAAAGACTATATGGTTAAACAAGGTTTGATACCAAAACCTGAGACAGTCGATGAAAATGAATGGCTATCAAGACAGGGTGCAGTCGAAGACAAAATAAGGTGGTCAGAAGAGCTGGATATAAGCAGTGTCGCCAAAATCTACTTTTTCAGCAATGAAATGAATACGATTCGAAAATGGAAAGCGGAGTTGGGGAAAATCAAGCAGTACAATGCCTTTACAACAGCTTCCTCCACTCATCATAATGTAGAAGTGACCGTGGAAGGCATCACAAAAGCAACAGGCGTTCAACTGCTGCTGAAACATTTTCAGCTAGCACCCGAAAATATTCTGGCAGTAGGCGATGGCGAGAATGACCTTCCGCTATTTAAACTCGCCGGACATTGCGTTGCCATGAAAAACGCCACTGACCTGGTCAAAGAACAAGCCGATGAAGTGACGGAGTATTCATATCGAGAAGATGGACTGTATCGCTTTTTAAAAGGAAAGTTTCACTAAAATAACCTGGAAGGGCAAAGAAGATCTAGTCTTGTTCGTGAAATTTGAACGGTGATTGGAAAGCGAGTGCCCTACGTTCCAATCACCGATTTTTGCAAACTTAATTAATATCAATTGTCTACAAAAGAAGTTCGGAACGGTCTCATACCGAAACCATGATATTAAAGCAAGACTAGATGATTATTAATGTTTTTCTGGTTTTCTGCATTCAACTCCGAACGTTTTTTAAAATTGCAGGCAGAATCAATTAATATCTACCTAATTTGAACTATATCGGTATAAGTCTTATCATCGTGTTCCCAAACTACGGACACAA
The DNA here is from genome assembly GCF_044762725.1 of Peribacillus sp. NPDC096447. Taxonomy (NCBI): domain Bacteria; kingdom Bacillati; phylum Bacillota; class Bacilli; order Caryophanales; family Bacillaceae; genus Peribacillus; species Peribacillus sp. NPDC096447. The sequence goes on along the minus strand of NZ_JBIWEV010000002.1, from coordinate 797,774 downwards.
CCGTCCCTTTTGATGGCTTAGGTCCTAAGTGAAAATCATATGAAAAAGGATGCAAAACAGTAATTTCGCCATCCTCCGCCCTTCCTTCATTAAAACTATCGATACTTGTATTAACTTTATCATTTACTTCAACTACAATGGCTTTTACAGTTACATTATCGTTATTTCTTTGTTTTAAATGACCTTCCCATCCATATGGTTCGCTGGAATCTATATTTTTTCGAATAAGTTACCTTCCACATTCCATTTTCTGAAGTTCCTGATATTACTATACTTGAGTAATACCAATAAACGCAGGCAACTAATGAGAGCTACCGGTATTAAAACTTTCAAATATTTATTTCTAATCATATAACCCACTAAATGCTTTCCTCCAATATTGATCGATTAGTTGTAATTTATCTACATTTACCATAAATAGAAAAAAGGTTTATTGTTCTTTTTATCTGAAATCAGCTGGAACGTTTTTTTGAGGGTGTAAAAGTTGATTTCCACTCCAGGCACTCGCTTTCCGCGGGCGGTCCGGGAGCCTCCTCGGCGCTCTTGCGCCTGTGGGACCTCCCTTGGACGCGTTCTTCCCGCAGGAGTCTCGTACCTTCCGTTCCAATCAACTTTGTTTTATAGTTTAGCTGGAACGGAACTATGATTTTAATACAAGATTCCTTAATGGGTTTTTGACTGTTTTATGAAACCCTCAATGGATTGAAGAAATTTGCGACACACCTGCCGAATAACTGGCTAGCCAAGACCCCACAGGCGCTTGTGGCGAGGAGGCTTGGCAGACAGTCGGCGGAAAGGGAGCGGATTTCTGAAATCAACTCTAAACGCTTTTTTAAATTGCAGTCGAACTCAATTAATATCGAGTTTGCCTACAGTCTGAGAGATAGTCATAAATGACTATCTCTTTTTTTACAGTTTTAAAGTTTAAATCGATCAGATATATGTCAAATCGAGAAAGTTATGAGGGTTTGTTACGAAATTTCCAAGTCTACTTCAATTCATTCTGCTACTTCACGAATCAGAGGTTGTTGTAATCAATAAAATGCATGCAGGTTGTCTTAATGGCCATAATGATTTTTATTCACAAAATTTTATTAATATTGACGGTATCAATCTATGACTTTATCATAACAACAGGATAATGATAATCATTTTCAATTATGAATGTATTAGTCAGATAAGAAGTTAAGTAGGTATAGATGACGGAAAGGGTGCAAAAAATGAGAGAATCTAGAAAAGTAAGAACATTTGGGGGAGGAGCATTCATCCTGTTATTTACGATTATGATGGTGTTATCAGGATGTAATAATTCTCAAAAAACAACGGAAGCAGAGAAGACATCTGCCGAAACAAGTAATCAAGAAGTAAGGACGATTAAGCATGAAATGGGAGAAACGGAAATTAAAAACACTCCTAAAAAAATAGTTACGCTTGAGTTATCTTTCGTTGATTCTTTAAATGCCCTAGGGATAAAACCTATCGGGATTTCAGATGACAACAAAAAAGATATGATTACAAAACTTGTTGGTCAAGAAATGGATTATACTTCCGTAGGAACACGTGAGCAGCCTAATTTAGAGGTTATCAGTTCTTTACAGCCGGATTTAATCATTGCAGATGCTGAGCGCCATAAAGGGATTTATAAAGAACTACAGCAGATTGCTCCTACCGTTGTCTTAAAAAGTCGGGAATCTACATATCAAGAAAATCTGGATTCTTTTAAAACGATTGCAAAAGCAGTAAATCAGGAAGATGCTGCAGAAAAAAGATTGAGCGAGCATGAAAAAACGATTAAGGAACTTAAAGCAAAGCTTACTGTTGATTCAAATATGACGGTTTTACCTGCAGTTGTACGTGATACTTCATTCCAAGCCCATACTTCTTCTTCTTATGATGGAGAATTGCTTGAGCGCATGGGATTGAAAAATGCCATTCAGCAGGAACTGCCACATGCCGAGATGAATCTGGAGCAGCTTGTCGAGATTAATCCGGATGTGCTGCTTTTAGCGAACAATGAGGGTAAGTTACTTACTGATGAGTGGAAAGACAATCCTCTTTGGAAAGACTTGAAGGCTGTAAAAAACGGACAGGTGTATAGTGTTGATCGAGATTTATGGACGAGATACCGTGGTGTTGTATCCGCAGAGGCCATTGCTAAAGACACTTTAAAAATGCTTGGTGAAGAATAGAGGAACAAAAGCGAAGTAAGAGATCCCATTCTTACTTCGCTTTCCATTAGGTTTAAATTTAGTTAGGAAGTGTGTTGTATAGTCAATGGAAACTGTAGTTAGAAGTAAACTTAAAGTGTTATGTACAGCTATCGCTGGTATCGTTTTGTTAATTTTAGGCGTCCTGATGAGTCTTTCTGTGGGAGCGGCAGATATTGATGCATCAATGGTTTTGAAGTCCTTTTTTGAGATCGACTCGTCCAAGGAACAGACTATTATAAGAACTCTTCGATTGCCCCGAGCTTTAGTTGGAGCGTTGGTCGGTGCTAATTTAGCGGTAGCGGGTGCTCTCATGCAGGCTATTACCCGGAATTCATTAGCTTCTCCACAAGTGTTTGGTGTTAATGCCGGTGCCTCATTTTTTATTGTGTCAGCTTTTGTTTTCTTTCCTAACCTTTCTTCCGTCTCTCTAGTTTGCGTTGCATTCATTGGTGCAGCAGTGGGAGGGATGGCAGTCTATTCTTTTGCTTCGGGAGGAGGAATGACCCAAGTAAAGCTGGCATTGGCTGGAATGGCTGTTCACTTTTTTTTATCTTCCTTAACGCAAGGCATGATCATCTTTAATGAACAAGCGAAAGATGTGCTCTATTGGTTAGTCGGGTCTATTAATGGAAAGACATGGGTGCACGTAAACATGATCCTTCCTTGGTCTATTTTCGGGCTATTAGTTGCTGTCTTGTTCTCTCGATCTGTTTCCATCCTTGTCTTAGGTGAAAATATGGCGCAGGGGCTTGGGCAGCGGGTGTACCGAATCCGTATTTTAGCAGGAATATTGGTGATCATTTTGGCAGGATCTTCGGTTGCCGTCGCAGGCCCAGTGGGATTTGTGGGATTGATTATTCCTCATATCGTCAGGAGAATGGTGGGCGGTGATTACCGAAGAATCATCCCTTTCTCTGCATTATTCGGCGCTTTACTCTTAGTTTACGCAGATATTCTCGCACGGTTCATCGCTTATCCTTTTGAGTCGCCGGTAGGCATCGTAACAGCTATAATCGGTGCGCCATTCTTCCTTTATTTAGCGAAGAGAGGGAGGAATATCAAGCAATGAAATTAAAACGGACATTTGGGTTGAAATCAAATTTACCCCCTTATTCTATTATCCTATTGCTGACGGTTACCGTGCTGATTTTATCGATGGTGAGCCTGGGCTTAGGGGCCATTTATATCTCACCTTTAGAAATTCTCCAAAATTTCCTTGGAAATGGCATGCAAAGTCAGGCATTCATTCTGCACAACTATCGCATACCGCGTATTTTAATAGCCGTGATAGTGGGAGCCGGATTGGCAACGGCTGGAGCCATTCTGCAAGGTGTCCTTCGAAATCCTTTGGCTTCTCCAGATGTGATTGGGGTAACAAAAGGGGCCGGTTTGGCAGCTGTTATTGTTATTGTTTTATTTCCGCAATCGCCCATTATCATACTTCCTCTTTCAGCTTTTATCGGAGCGGCGGTCATGGCGGCGATTTTGATGATATTTGTTTATAAAAAAGGAGCTCAGCCAAATACTATAGCTTTGGTCGGAATTGCTTTAGGGGCCATATGTCAAGCTGGCATAGAGTATTTCATGGTCAAGTTCCCGGATGATGTAAACACGACACTGCTGTGGTTGACCGGCAGTCTATGGGGAAGAGGATGGGATCAAGTATTCATTTTGCTTCCATGTCTTGTGCTTGTACCTGTATTGATTGCATTGACGTCTAAAATGGATGTACTGAGTCTTGGAGACGATATAGCTACAGGTCTCGGTGAAAGATCAAAATTACTGCGTTATATATTGTTAAGTGTTTCTGTCATATTAATCGGAGTCTGTGTAGCAGCGGTTGGTTCCATCGGGTTCATTGGTTTAATTGCCCCCCATATTGCACGGAGAGTGGTAGGGTCAAAATTCAAGGTATTACTTCCTGCTTCAGCTCTTTTCGGTTCTATCTTTCTCCTCGTTGCCGATAGCCTTGGAAGAGGATTATTCCCTCCAATAGAAATACCCGCCGGAATCATCACTGCGGTGATTGGAGTACCATATTTTTTATATCTATTACGCCGTGAACGAAAAATAACATAAGGAAGGCTGGCGACCATGACAACATTATCAGCAGAGCATCTTTCTCTCTCTTATGGATCAACTCAAATCATTGATAATATCGATTTAGAAATTCCTGAAGGTAAGATCAGTATAATCATTGGCTCCAATGGTTGTGGCAAATCCACCATTCTAAGGTCTCTAGCTAGATTACTAATGCCACAGCAAGGCACGATCTATTTAGATGGAAAGGCCATTCATCATCAATCTTCCAAGGAAGTCGCAAAGAAATTGGCTATCTTGCCCCAAGCTCCGGAAGCGCCTGAAGATATAACCGTTAAAGAACTATGCTATTATGGCAGGCATCCGCACAAAGGCTTATTTTCCAGGCAAACCCCGGAAGATCATAGGATTGTCGACCGTGCATTATCAGCAACAAAAATGACGGAGTTTGCTGATCGGACATTGGATGCATTATCTGGTGGACAAAGGCAAAGAGCATGGATTTCGATGGCTTTAGTACAAGAAACCGACCTTTTACTATTAGATGAACCGACAACCTATCTCGACTTAGCGCACCAAATTGAAATATTGGAATTACTGCGCGATTTAAACGTAACTTATGGACGTACGATTGTCATGGTTCTGCATGATTTGAATCAAGCGGCACAGTATGCCGATCACCTGATTAGCATCAAGAAGGGGAAAATCTATAAAGAAGGACCGCCTGAAACGGTCTTTACAAAAGAGATGATCAAGGACGTCTTCGGACTGGAATGCTGCATTATTGAAAATCCTGTTGATCAAACGCCCCTATGCATTCCAATTGGTTTATCTCAAGATCAGTGAGATGCATTTAGAGTCAGACTATCGAGGCAAAAAAACATCAGGGGGATTTCACATCCCCCTGATGTTTTTTGTTTATCATGTATCTTATTTATTCCCTGGAGCAGGTTGGTCGACCCCTTTAATTCTATGTTTATGCCCATCTTCTTCGGTTGTGTAAAAATCGTAATAGTGAACGTGCATTCCATTTCCAACCGGAATGGGTGGTCCCGAATAAGCCTTATAATAATGGGTATGCCCATCCTCAAATAACACATATCCTTCAGTATAATGAATATGTTCTCCCTCTTGTGATGGAATTGGAGGGGAAGTTACATCTAAACATTGATGGACATGGCCGTCCGCTATGGAAGTATAATCAACAGATCCATGATTATGATGTGGTACGAACCCAGATACAAAATCATCTTTTCCTACTTTATTCAATCTCTTCACCCCTTGTATAAACAAACGTTTTATAAACGATATGCTTGGAAAAATAAGAAGATTCTTAAAGACAAAATTTATGGAAAGAGGATTAAAACGTGAAAAACCACAATATATGAACATTAATCCAGAGTTAAAAGCTCTTAAAGTGCCAGGTGGGATTAGTTTAAATGATAAAATAGAAAGACTTATATATTAAAGGAGACTTATCATCTTGGAAGCCAAATGTATTAAATTCTATGAGTTCGGGAATCCGCAAAAGGTTTTAAAAGTTGAAAATAAATTTATTCAAAGTCCTTTCGAAGGGGAGGTCCTCGTTCGGATGACCACACGTCCCATTAACCCGTCTGACTTGCTGCCCATTCGCGGTGCATATTCCCACCGAATTCCCTTGCCTTCCATACCTGGTTATGAAGGGGTCGGCATTGTCGAAGAGGTGGGTCCATCGGTTTCGAAAGAGCTAATAGGCAAGCGTGTTCTGCCTTTGCGCGGTGAAGGGACCTGGCAGGATTATGTTAAAACATCTGCGGAGCTGGCTATCGTCATTCCGGATTCGCTTGAGGACCATATAGCAGCGCAATTATATATAAACCCGATTACCGCATGGCTAATCTGTACAGAAGTATTAACTTTGAAACCGGCTGATGTTTTACTTGTAAATGCCTGCGGATCTTCCATTGGCCGCATCTTTGCCCAGTTATCCAGAATTCTTGGATTTAAGCTGATTGCTGTAACGAGAAACAATAAGTATACGGAAGAACTGCTTAAACTTGGTGCTTCATATGTGATCGATACGTCCCGATCATCATTGCATGATACAGTGATGGAAATGACGAATGGGCGCGGGGCGAAAGCGGCCATAGATTCAGTAGGCGGCATCGATGGCTCCGAACTCGCTTTTTGCGTTCGGCCTAATGGCATCTTATTAACGATTGGCCTTTTATCAGGACAGTCTGTGAATTGGGCGAAAATTTCCCAAAGGACAAAAGTGAATGTTAAAATGTTTCATCTTCGGCATTGGAATCAGCAGGCTTCCGTTCATACCTGGCATGAAACGTTTAATCTTTTGATGGGGTTCATCGCTGATAAAAGGTTGAAATTCATGATGCCGGATTCTTACTATGGTCTTCAAGATGTGCAAGAAGCCATGATCGTCACTGGCAATAGAGGGAAGATTTTTTTTAGCAATTGATTTTGCAATGGGCATCCACTATGTGGTAATTGAAGGAAGCATTCATCTCGGAGCACTTCCAATAGGTTCCTAATGTAAATGGAAATGTCCCCTGATAATATGGAATTACTTGATTACCTGTAAGGTGCTAGTTTAGAATGCGGAATAGAACATGTTGATACATGATACGACTTTGGAGGAAATACTTATGAAAACAATATATGTGAATGCTACATTTTTTACTATGGACAAGGAAAATCAAATCTTTGAAAACGGCATGATGATTGTACAAGATCATACCATATCCTACATCGGCCAGCATGATGAACAACAATTGGCAGATGCAGATCAAGTGGTCAACCTTGGCGGGAAATGGATTATGCCAGGCCTTGTGAATGCCCATTCGCATATTGTAATGACCCTTTTACGCGGTATCGGGGACGATATGCTGCTGAAGCCATGGCTTGAAACGAAAATATGGCCGATCGAAAGCCAGTTTACAACGGAAATCGCCTCTGTAAGTTCACAGCTTGGCATCATGGAAATGATGAAATCAGGAACCACGACATTTTCGGATATGTTTAATCCTAATGGAATAGATGCAGGTGCTGTAATGGAGACGATAGGCGAAACAGGAATGCGCGGAGCCTTTTCCTACACAATCTTCAGCTTGGGTACGGAAAAAGATCAAAAAGCGAACCTCATGGGGGCTGAGCAGTTTTCAAAAAACTATAAAACGTTTGCCGATGGCCGCCTGACTACAATGGTCGCACCACATAGCCCATATGCCTGCACACCTGAAGCGATTATGGAAAGTGCACGGATTGCAAAAGAGAATGATTTGATGGTGCATATTCACGTATCGGAAACGGACTTTGAAATCCTCGACATCGAAAAACGTTACGGATCCCGTCCTGTCGAGCACCTTCGCCGACTAGGGCTGTTCGATCAGCCTACTGTGATGGCACATGGAGTGGTTCTCAATGATGAAGAGCGGGCGATACTAAAACAGCATGATGTTCGCGTTGCCCATAATCCAATCAGTAACCTGAAGCTCGGATCTGGAATAGCAGATGTCGTCAGCCTTCTTGATGCAGGCATTAAAGTGGGAGTTGCAACAGATGGCGTCGCCTCCAATAACAACTTCGATATGTTCGAAGAAATGAGGACGGCTGCTTTACTGCAAAAAGGAATGTATAAGGATGCCACTAAATTCCCTGCCCAAACGGCACTGGCCATGGCGACAAGAATGGGTGCCGAAGCAGTAGGCATGGGTCATACAGGATCACTGGAAGCTGGTAAAAAAGCAGATTTCATCACCATTTACCCTTATGACAAAGAACATCTTCAGCCATTGAGTGAAGCCTATTCGCACCTGCTTTATGCAGCACGCGGAAATGATGTATGTGACGTATACATTGATGGCAAAAACGTCGTGAAAGATGGCCGCTGCTTAACGATCGATGAAGAAAAAGTAATCGCCGAAACAAATCGTCTGCAAGGTACCTTATCACGATAATGCAGATGTGAGAACAAAAGAAGGAGCTGCCATTTGCAGCTCCTTTTTTTATGGATTAAGTGAAGGGACGAAAATTGGTTGTAGGTCGAATTAATCTGGTTGCAGGTCGGAATAAATTGGGTCGTTTTAGTAAGGGATAATTCGTATCAAATGGCATTCAAAAGAAATTACCGCTAGTATTGTAGAATAAATAGATCTTAACACTTAGAAACCCGTCGTGAGTCGAGTTTCTTGGAAATATGGAAACAAAGGAAGCCGGTAAAAAATATTAATAAGAAAATAGGTATGGCAAAAACGGTAAAAAACGAAAAGACGAAAAATATGCTGCTGACCGCAAATATTAACCAACTGGTAATCAGCAAGCAGCTGGATAAAAAATCTTTGACAGCATGGATCATGAATTTCACCACCGTATGAAGATCTATGTATTAATTATACACTATCTTCCAATCAAGTTGTTTCGACGGATCACCCTTCATTCACATCACGATGGAAATGCCTTTCCATGACATAGCCAAAAAAGGAGGCAAGCATTTGTTGAAACAGCATGCCAAGTACAACGGGTACCGCGACGGCAGCAGGGAAATAGGTGGTTGCAAGAACGGCTCCAGCACTGATGTTTCGCATGCCGCCTGTAAATGTCAAGGTGATGATATCCGCCTTATCCCATCTTAAATATGCCCCGACCATCCAAGAAATGGCATACCCAGAAGCAGCTATGAACAAAACCAAGAAGGCCATGATGATTAATTTCTTATCGAAATGGGTTAAGTAAGGCGCGATTTTTGAACTGTTCAATATAACTACGATTCCAACGCTTATCTTGGAAAATGGAGCTAAGCGGGGGGATAGTGTATATTGTATCTTCCCTTTTGTAGCTTGATTCAAAAACATGGCAAGCATGGAGGGAAGAACGACCATACCGATTAATCCTTTCACCATCGAACCCAAATCCATTTCGATCGAACCGCCTCCAAAAAGGGATACACTGTAAGGAACGATGAATGGCGAGAGTAGGGTGTCGATCAAGATGATGGTTAGGGCAAGTACGGCATTCCCATTATAAATGGATACCCAAATCATACTGGTGACACCGGTTGGAATCACTACAGCCAGGACTAGGCCGGTAATCGTGAAAGCATCACCATGGAACACTAAATGGCCGAGTCCAAAAGCCCAAACAGGCATAAGTATATGAAGGATGATCAATACGATGAAAACAGGTAAAGGGTGGGTGACTGCCTGTTTAAGAGATTTAAAGTTAGAGCCTAAACTTCCGGAAAAGGTAATGAAGGCAAATATCCATGGGACAAGAAAGGTGTAATCCTTTAGAGGTACGGCCAATAATACCCCAATAACCACGCTTATCGGCGTGATAAGGGGCATAATTTTATCCATTTGTTCATTTATTGTTTTCAGCATGATTCATCCACTTCCTGAGCAAAGTAAATTCTATTAAGTAAGTTTACCATATTCCTAAAAATATAATTTGTAAGACAAGAAATTTGTCTAATATTTTTTCTGGATTAGAAGTCGCATCGTTTTCCAATAAGGGCTTAAAGCTTTCCTCGAGGGAGGGTTCATTAAAAAGAGGTTTTAGGCAGGATTGTTCGATGCATCGTTGTATATTCATTGAAAAATAGTTTAAAGTAGAGGAGAGAGGTGAAAGAAATGTCAGAAAAGGTTTCCAGTATTATGTGGTTTAGTCTTGCCGTACAAGCCCTGCTTGTTCTTGCTGATCATGATGGATTATGTAATAGTAATAAATTGGCCGTTAAGCTTGATTCGGAGTCAGGTTTTCTTAGAAAAATATTAAGTAATTTAGTGAAGGCAGGGCTGATTCAAGCGAAGGAGGGCAGGGATGGGGGATATTCACTTGCCAAAAATCCCGAACAAATCATTCTTGCAGATATATACTCTGCAATTAAATCAGAACCTTTCTCAAAAGGCTTTCTTGATGTGAATGATAAAAAATGCTTTCATCCATCTTCTAGAGAAGCGTTATGCGGTTTGAAAAACGAGATGGAGAGCTGGATTATACAAGGCTTGGAACAAAAGACGATTGCTGATTTACTATCAAAATCTTAATGTGAAAAACGAAACTTACATGGTTTCGTTTTTCTTAAACTGTATTTGACAAAAGAACAGTATACGTTATATACTGTTCCTGTATTAATTACAGTTAAATGGAGGTCATTATAAATGACAAAAAATATAATGAGTAAAGAAGAGTACCTAAATAAATCGAAAGAATTGAATATACCGGTTGAAAAGCCCAAAGTCCTTAGTGATACGGACTTCATTACGGTAGCAAAAGAACGGAGATCTGTTCGCCAGTACGATGCTGAATACGTGATGACTGAAGAAGAAATTCGTGAAATCCTGGATATTGCGATTCAAGCACCATCTTCTTCCAACTTGCAGCCATGGAGATTCCTTGTGATTCAAGATAAGCAAACCCAGCAAGAATTGCTTCCCATCGGAAATAACCAACAACAAATCGTCGATGCATCTGCTGTCATTGCCGTTTTAGCTGATATAGAAGGTTACAAAAATGCAGAGCGGATTTATGGTGAATTAGTCAATAAAGGGATCATGAAGAATGAAATCAAAGAGCCATATGTAGCCTCTATTCTGCATAATTACGGTAACTTTTCTGCTGAAAAGGCTTTAAGTGTAGCCATGATTGACGGTGGCTTGGTTTCCATGCAAATCATGTTGGCTGCAAAAGCAAAAGGATACGATACAGTCCCAATGGGAGGGTTTGATGAAGCCAAATTTGTCGATGCATTCAATGTACCGGAAAACTTCAAGCCTGTCATGTTAATTTCCATTGGAAAAGGAACTAAAGCAGGGTTTGAAAAAGTCCGTTTGCCACTCGATACTATATTGACTTGGAATAAATACTGAGGAAAAAACGTAGTAAAAGGATAGCTAAAATTCGCTATCCTTTTTTTCATGGTTTGAGATTGGCATTGAAAATGATTTAATCTCGCAAGCGATAAATGGATATGTTACAATTTTTCCAGATATTTCTTTGGAATGTCTCCTCAAAAGTCCCCGACCGCAAAAGGATTTTAAGGGGATAAATAGAGCTAAAGAATTGCGCTGCAAGCCAATAATTGGTTCAGCAGTTCACAATGGATGGGAGGGAGTCCTTATGAAGAATATGAAAAGTGAAGTGTTTTCGTGGTTGAAAGCCATCTTATTCGCTTTAATGATCGTGTTCATTTGCCAACAGTTTTTATTTACGCCAGTCACAGTAAAAGGTGAATCAATGGAGCCGACTTATGAGAATGATGATCGGATCGTGGTAGCTAAAATCGGAAAGCCGGAGCGCTTCGATATGGTCGTATTTTATGCTCCGGATGCGGAAGAGAATTATATAAAAAGGGTGATCGGTTTACCAGGTGACAGTGTTGAAATGAAAGATGATGTCTTATATATCAATGGGAAAAAGTATACGGAACCATATTTGAAAACAAAAAAAGGGGAAATTCCGCCTGAAGAAAATCTGACGGAGAATTTCAGCCTGAGTGATTTACTTGGGAAATCCAAGGTACCTGCGGGTCATTTATTTGTCATGGGGGATAATCGGAGGAACAGTTGGGATGGAAGAAGATTTGGTTTTATTTCTGAAGAATCACTTGTGGGCAAAGTGAAATTTCGTATCTACCCACTAAATGAAATAGGAGTGCCGAAGTGAATGGATAACAGTGAGTACAAGTGAAAGCTTAGAGGATAATTATGTGGACTAAGTTGTATTTATAGCAGATGATGGATAAGAACCTTTTCCTGTGGTTAAGGTTTTTCATTTTGGATTTTTGGGGGTATTAATATGACGAATGGGTTAGCTGCCATCTCCATCCCGATGCTGGATGAAGAAATGGGACGGCAGGTTAAAGGACATGTCGATTCGCTGACGGTTCCTCAGGGAAGCTTGGGCCGGCTTGAAGAATGGATAATCGAACTGGCCAAGATGACAGGGGAGGCATTTCCGGACATTTCGAAACCGGGGGTTATCGTGTTTGCGGCCGACCATGGAATTACGGAAGAAGGGGTTTCGGCTTATCCAAAAAAAGTGACGGAACAAATGGCTCTCAACTTCCTGAATGACGGTGCCGCCATCAATGTATTAAGCCGGGCGATAGACGCTTACTTGGACATTGTCGATATAGGGATCGATGCAGATATCGAGGCACCGGGGTTAACTTCGAGAAAAGTCCGCAATGGAACTAGAAACTTTTATAAGGAAGAGGCGATGACAAAGGAAGAAGTAATTCAAGCGCTTGAAATTGGATATGACCGTGCACAAAAAATGATTGCCCGTGGTGTGAACTGCCTGATTCTTGGTGAAATGGGAATCGGAAATACGACATCCAGTACCGCCATCATCTCCATCGTAAGCGGGAAAAGCGTTGAATCACTAGTGGGGCAGGGAACAGGATTGAAGTCAGAAGGCATTTTACATAAGCGAAGAATAATTGAAGAAGCGATTTCATTAAGAAATCCTAATCCGGATGATCCAATCAATATTTTGATGAATATCGGTGGATTCGAAATTGCAGGTATGGCAGGGGCCATGCTTGCTGCAGCGAATAACCGTATACCGATTCTTGTTGATGGTTTCATTACAACCACGGCTGCTGTATTGGCAAACCTGATTTCCGGACGTGCAGCCGATTATATGTTTGTTGGACATCGATCTGCAGAACCTGGTCATAGAACGGCCATAGAACTGCTTGGCAAGGAGCCGATCCTCGATCTGGGAATGAGAATCGGGGAAGGAACAGGGGCAGCCCTATCATACCCCATCCTTAAGGCAGCAACATTGGTCATTAAAGAAATGGCAACATTTGAATCTGCAGGCGTGTCAAATAAGTAAGAAAAAGGAGACCTTCGATACGCTGGTCTCCTTTTTATACAGGTTAAAAAAGGAGGATACTATAGTGAAACATTCTTTCATCCCACTGTTACTTAATGGGCAGGTGATCTTTGTATTTCTTCATTTTCCTGACGACGGAAGGCTGGCTGATACCTAAGAATTTAGCCATTTCATATGTGGACTTGCATTGTTTACTCGCTTTCATCATCATCCATTTTTCGACTTGTTCGAGGGCGGTATTGAGATCACTATCATCAACCATCATATTGTCGATCATTAGGGTATCATCTATTTTCTCCAAAGATTCTTGTCCATGGAAATGGGAGGGGAGAAAGCCAGGGAAAATGATGGAGTCTTCCGAGGTCAAAATGAGCCGTTCAATCAGGTTTTCCAATTCACGCACGTTTCCTGACCATTTATGCTGAATCAGTATTTCGTAAGTGGAAGGGTGCAACTTCTTATCTGTCTTGTATTTCTTGTTGATAATTTCGAGATTATGATTGATTAAGATGGCAATGTCTTCTTTTCTTTCGCGTAATGGCGGTATTTGGATCGGAATCACATTTAAGCGGTAATACAAATCTAGCCTGAATGTTCCCTTTTCCACCATTTCCTCAAGGTTTTGATTGGTTGCCGTCACAAGCCGAAAATCTATCTTATGCTCTTTTTTTCCGCCCACTCTTTTAAAGGTCTTCTCTTGCAGGACATTTAATAATTTCACTTGCATATCCAGGGGAAGCTCCCCGATTTCATCCAGAAATAAGGTTCCGTTATCAGCTTGTTCCACCAGCCCTTGCTTCCCCTGCTTCTGCGCACCGGTAAAGGATCCCGCTTCGTAACCAAACATTTCGGATTCAAAGAGACTTTCTGGGATGGTACTGCAGTTGACTTCGATGAATGGCTCCTTGCTGCGGTAACTCTGATTATGCAGCCGGCGGGCGAAGACGCTCTTTCCCACACCGGATTCCCCAAGAAGCATGACTGTGGCATCCGTTTTGGAAACACGGTGTATCGTTTTCGCGATTTGCCGCATTTCCTTGCTGCGATAGATCAGCTCCTCCTGTTCCCTAAGCTCCTCGACCTCCGATTGGTATTCCTGAATCTTTTTCTCCAATTGACCGTACTGATCCTGGAGGTTCCTGATTTCAGTTTGATCTTGGGCATAGCTGACGACACGAATCAATTCACCATTATCATCAAAGATGGGATAAGCAGTCGACATGACGATTTTTCCCGTCTTCGTTTGCTGCATGATCTGGACAGGTGTTTTCTCTTTCAATACCATGGCGGAAATCGAAGGTGAAAGGATTCCTTCCGTTTCGAGCTGGTAAACGGATTTCCCAAGATAGTGTTCTGGTTCGATTCCATATATCCACCAATGGTTAGGATTCGTGAATAAAATGAATCCTTTTTCATCGGTCACGGTAATATTGTTATTGGATGTGTTGATGATGCATTCCAAAACTCTTTTGACATTGTTATCACTCATCATTATCCCCCTTATCCACTTTTACGGTGATTCAAATATAAATCAAAAATAGTGTTGAATCAAGAATTTTCAGATATTTTGATTTGGAATTGAATCATTTATGAAAGCATGCCTGCGATAATCTCAATCACTTCATACATCAAAGCTAAAACTAGAGTAATAGAGTAGCGGACTACCTTACTTACGGTTAACCTACTTATGTTTGGGTATAAATAAAGTAAAGAGTAATCGATTGAAGGAGTGATTGAATTGGCTGAAAACAGAACCTTGGGACAATATTTATACGACTGCTTAAAAGCAGAAGGCATTACAGAGATTTTTGGTGTGCCCGGAGACTATAATTTTTCATTGCTAGATACTTTGGAAGATTATGATGGGATTGAGTTTATTAATGGACGAAATGAACTCAATGCTGGATACGCAGCGGACGCCTATGCCCGGGTGAAGGGCATGTCGGCACTGATCACCACCTTTGGTGTCGGTGAAATGAGCGCATGTAATGCAATCGCTGGCGCGTACAGTGAAAATGTGCCGCTCATCCATATTGTCGGCTCGCCAAAGTCCATGATGCAACAGAAGAAGGAGCTTGCCCATCATACGTTAATGGATGGAGATTTTGATGTTTTCCGTAAGGTTTATGAGCATATCACCAGTTATACGGCGATCCTTACACCAGAAAACGCGGCTAGGGAGATACCGGCTGCAATCAGAATCGCGAAAGAAAAGAAAAAGCCCGTTTATTTGGTAGTGGCTATCGATCTCGTTGAAAAACCGTTGATTTCCCACAGTGAGGTTTCTGAAAATGTGGCCAAAACAAATGTCGATGCTTTGCAGTCAGCAGTTAAGCATATAAAAGGCATGTTAGAACATGTAAATAAAGCCGTTCTGCTTGTCGACGTAAAAACACTTCGTTATAACTTGCAGAAACCCGTACTGCAGCTCGCTGAGAGTTTAAATGTTCCGGTTGCTTCGTTAATGCAGGGAAAAAGCGGGTTTGATGAAAGCCATCCCCAGTATATTGGTGTATACGGCGGAGCTTTCGGAAGTAAGGAAGTAACTCAGACTGTTGAAGAAGCGGATTTCATCATAGCTGTTGGTGCTGTTTGGTCAGACGTCAATACTTCCAAAGGTACAGCAAAGCTTGACCCGTTGAAAATGGTGGAAATTCAACCTGACACATTAAAAGTGGGAGCAGCCAGTTATATGAATGTCAGGGCGGAGGAAATTCTAAGTGAGCTCCAGGACATTGGCTACCGGCAGAACGAATCTATCGGAAACATCTCGTTTCCGTATGACACAATGGTGGAAGACCCGTCAGCACCTCTGGAAGCGGCTTCCTATTATCCTCGAATTCAGCAAATGTTGAAGGAAAATGACATTGTGGTCACGGAAACAGGAACATTCTCTTATGGCATGTCACAGGTCAGATTGCCGAAAGGGGCGACCTATATTGCACAGGGAGGCTGGCAAAGCATCGGTTATGCGACCCCCGCAGCTTTCGGAGCTTGTATAGCGGATAGAAACCGGCGTGTTCTTTTGTTTACCGGGGACGGCTCGATACAGCTGACAGCACAGGAAATAAGCTCGATGCTGGAGAACGGCTGTAAGCCCATCGTGTTCATCCTCAACAATAACGGCTATACGATAGAAAAATTCTTAAATGTAAAAGTCGATATAGAAAAACAGAAATACAACGAGATACCAGAGTGGAATTATACAAAACTGGCTGAAGCGTTTGGTCAAGAGGCATTCACAGCACGAGTCGAGACGAATGGTGAACTGGATGATGCCATTACAAATGCTCAGGACATGAACGCCGATAAACTTTGCCTTATAGAATTGGTCGTGAAAGATCAAATGGATGCACCGGATTATTTGAAAAAAATAAGGCAGTATCTTGAAAAGCAAGAGAAACTAAAGTAATTCCATGTTCGAGATGCACTCACCCCTGATTAAAACACTAGAATATACTTTATGTTTTGTTTATGAAACCTCACTAAATTGAAGAATTAAGCGACACTCCTGCCGAATAACTGGCTAGCCGAGACCCCACAGGCGCTTGCTTTGAGGTGGCTTGGCAGACAGTCGGTGGAAAGGAAGCGGATTTCTGAACTCAAGCTGGAACGTTTTTTTAGTAAAAACTGTAGGCGAACTTGCTCTTCATCGAGTGTGGCGACAAAATGGGGTTCGGGGTTTGAATAATGAGGTGAAAGTTGAAAAAAATTCGTGAACGGTCGAATAAAGTGCATCAACGGTCGAATGCTGTCCGGGATAGGTTGAATACAGTGCGTGAACGACCGAATACAGTGAGGCTTAGGTCGATAAACTCAAGACAGTGCAGCTGTTCGAATACTATGGCCCGGCCTTGATGGTTTTTACTGTAATCGTTACTAGATTGAAGAATTAAGCGACACTCCTGCCGAATAACTGGCTAGCCGAGACCCCACAGGCGCTTGCGCCGAGGAGGCTTGGCAGACAGTCGGCGGAAAGGGAGCGGATTTCTGAACTCAAGCTGGAACGTTTTTGGTAAAAACTGTAGGCGAACTTGCTCTTCTTATTAGTATACAGTCTGAAAGGTCTTCTGCGATGAAGGCCTTTTTTTATTGGTAATGTAAATACTGCACGGCCCGATCAAGGACAAGAATGGCAAGTTCCAGAATGACAATACCAGTATTGGTACCTGTCATTTCAAAATTGAAACCAAGAATTTTTAAACTAATAGTATTATGAAAATGTCACTAAGTAGTAGGGAAAATAATTTTCCTAAGTAGAGAAAACCATTTTTTTTACGGTTAGCAATTTCTGTGAATGCGGGGGCGCAAAAATGCGTAAAAATGTATCATTAGCGCGGTTAATAGAGTCGAATAAAGAAAATATCAACAATAATCAGCTGTTCACAGATCGAATAGAAGAAAAAGTCCATAAAAAGCAAATGGAAATGCAGGAAAGACATTTAACAAAACAGGCAGGTGAAGAGAATGTTATTAAGAAGAGCCTGGTTATTACAACAAACGGTGGTCTATCATAGAAAAAAGAAGGATGAAATAGCCCAACGAAAGGAATTATCCAGCTTGGAAGGAGTCCGTATCAATAAACAACTTAATTATGCGATTATGGAGATGCAAAGGTTAATGCGCCAGGTATGAGGAAAGAGCGGATAAAAAGGGTTAGCTTAAATTTGTAAGTGAAGAATTTTAATGGTTTAACTAAAACTACCTATTCAGATTAATAAAATGAAAAAAGAGGTCATGATAATGAGTAAGTATTGGTCTTATAAAATACTTTTAACTGGTGTGTTTATCATTGCTACGATTATCTTTTATAAATTTGGGTTTACTAGTGAAGGTTTAGTTTATTTTGTATGTCTTGCAATACTTTTAAGTGTGTTAAGTATTTTTAATCGTAAAATCAATTATAAAAAAAGACTTAATACTTTAACGAATTAAATATAAATACATTTCATTTCCAATTATAAATAACAAACCACATTTGGATTATCCAGCTTGGAAGGAGTCCGTATCAGTAAACACCTTAATTAAGCGATTAGATATGCATAGGTTAATGCGAGAGTTAGGATGGATTCAAAAAGAAGGGTTATAATCCATATCACACCAGTTGGCGGCTATTTGACATTATGATACACAAAAAAGCGTGTTTGATCTTTTTATCAACACGCTTTTTGCTCTTTATCAATTACTGCCATCACATTTAGTTAAGTACTCGGACTGCCTTCACAAAGCTAGGTCCCCAGTAAGAATTGTTAATGTTAGCGTAGGATACACCTTTAGATGTAGAAGCATTCAGCATTTGACCGTTACCGGCATAAATTCCCACATGGTTGATTACTCCATCATTATTGGTATCAAAAAATACTAAATCCCCTTTTTGAAGGGCTTTTGAAGATACAGCTGTACCAACGTGTGATTGTGCCACTGAATTTCGAGGCAAGGAAACACCTGCACTTTTGAATGCCCTTAATGTGAATGAAGAGCAATCAAATACGTCAGTGCGCGAAGTGCTCGCACCGTAAACATACTTGGCTCCCATGTATTTAGCGCCAGCTGCCAGAACTTGATCCGCTTTGGTCGATTTGGACGGTTTATTAATCGAAGATGCCGAGGCTTTCCCTGAAACACGGATGGTTTGGCCTATACGAATACGATCTGAATTAGAAATATTAGGGTTCATTTTAAGTAAGGCACTAAGGGAAAGGTTATATCTTTTAGCGATGGTTGATAAGGAATCCCCTAATTTAACCACATAAACGTCTGTTGTATTTTTATTATTATTATTATTATCCGAAGTGCTGGTAAGGGTATTAACCTTCAAGACCTGACCGGGAAAAATACGGCTACCAGTCAAATGGTTTTTAGTCTTTAATTGTTGGACAGTCATATTGTTGACTCTGGCAATTTTGTCCAGGGTGTCCCCGGATTTGACTGTATATGTAGCATTTGTTTTAGCCGTAGAGCTGGATGCAGGAGCTTGTCCGGAAACACGGATGGATTGGCCAATATAAATGCGATCCGAATTAGAAATGTCAGTGTTTAATTTAAGCAGGGCACTAAGTGAAAGGTTGTATCTTTTAGCAATTTTAGATAAAGTATCCCCCAGTTTAACCACATATTTTTCGGTTTTATCTATATTTTTAGTCTGGGTTTTAATGGTGTTAACCTTCAGGACTTGGCCGGGAAAAATAAGGTTACTAGTCAAATGGTTTTGAGATTTTAATTGTTGGACAGTTGTATTATTAGATTTAGAGATTTTATCAAGGGTGTCCCCTGATTTAACTTGATAAGAACCAGCATAAGCAGAAGTGCCGGCGATAAGGGTACCTATAATGGTTCCTGCAAGAATGAAAGAGTTTTTCGAATTGTTCATTTAGGAAAGTTCCTCCTGATGTGGTAAAAAAATATGTAGCATTTATATTATAAAGGTAAGGCATATAAAAAACATGACCCATTTAAATAAAATTCAACTTTTTCGTCATTTTTCAGGTTATTTTGCAGATCTGTCACATTGTGTGGATTCAAGTGGAAGGGCAGTATCCTTAATATCGCATAAAGAGATAACTAGGCTAAAAGAGATTTCATAAATGGAAGTTTTGAGGTAAATAAAAAGAAAGGTAAGAATAATATAATATCCTTACCTTTCCATGATTAATTTTTTAATATTGTCTATAAACATAGGGATCGTCTGGTTCTGCGATTTTACTATGTGATGATACTTTGAGCAGGGGAATGGTTTTCTTGAATGGCTGATAATAAATGGATTCCAATTCACCTGTCACGGAATACCACTCATCATTTTTTGGATGCATACCTTCAGGAAATTCGATTAGCATACCGAATACCCCAGAGTCTGCGACACAGTGAATGACACCAAAACGAAACAGGAATACCTGGTTTTTGGCTAGCTCATCTGAATTGTACGAAAACCCGGTTAACGTAATTTGTTTGCCAGTGAACTTTCCGGGAGCGTAATAGATGGCTTCTAAGTCGTTTAGATAGTTTTCATCGGTTAAATGAAGACTATCACGTTCAACTAAGTCTTTGAGCGAGTGATCCATTAAAGTTAAATAGTCATCCTTGCCATAATAAAGACTCGTATCCGGCTGCAGAAATTGATGCTGGCTATAATCATCTGAGTCATCATACACCGGGAAATGAAATCCTTTTTTTTCTACGATATTCGAGTCCATAGTGGCAACAGGCAAAAAGAGACCGGTTAAAATGGGAATGGAGTATAAGAAGTAAGTAAGGTTCTTTTTCCATTTCTTGTTTTTTTGGGAGTGATCATGTCCGCACTGACAATCAACACATTCTTCTTGATTATCTTCTTTAAAATATAAGTAGGATCCCATTAACGTAAAAATAGCCAATATATAGATGGCAATCTGTGAAACATAAGAATATTCCATATTGATGTATTTCGATATATTCCCTGAGGCGTGTAAATGCATGAATAAAAAAGTAAGTCCAAGTAATATGAATAATCTTCCCATATAAAACACCCTCTTTAAGAAATAAACAATAAAGTCAGGCCTAAGACGGAAATGAATATATAGGCCATTAAACATAAAACGAATTTTGTTTTGAAGGTACCTAAAAGCATGATCGTATTTTTAATATCAAACATGGCCCCAAATACAAGAAAAGCAACTAGTGAAGAGGGCGAGAAGGTACTTCTAAAAGAACTCGCAACAAAGGCGTCCGCTTGGGAACACAAGGACATGACATAGGACAAAGCCATCATGACTGCATTCCCGGATAGTTTTCCTTGCCCTATTTCAAGCAATAGGGATGTTTTTAAAAAGGTTTGAATGGCAGCTGCCAGCAGTGCACCAATGATTAAGTATTTTCCAACAGAAAAGAACTCTTCAATCGAGTGTTTAAACATACCTATTATTTTTCCTTTAAATGTAAGTTTATGGTGATGGATATGTTCGATTTGTTCGTGTTTAAGCTGATTTGTCTTGAATTGAAAAGACAGGATGCATGCAATGATCAGAACGACCGCGAATGCAATTCCGCCACGATAGAAAACCATGCTCCAGCTATTGCCAAACGCGATATAAGTGGAAAACAGGACGATCGGATTGAGAATCGGTGCAGAAAGCATAAAGGCGATGGCCGCTGAAAGAGGAACCCCTTTAGCAATCAAACGGCGGGTAATCGGGACGATCCCGCACTCGCAAGCAAGAAAAAAGACCCCTGCACCTATTGCCGATAGAACAGATAAGATCGGATTTTTCGGTATAATCTTTGCAATCATCTCTTCTGATACAAACATTTGGATGATTCCAGATATAAGGACTCCCAGTAAAATGAAGGGAAGGGATTCAATAAGGATACTAATAAAAATCGTATTCATTTGTAAAAGTGCCTGAACGTTCATCTTAAACCACCTTCCATATTGCTGACTTAACTATAGTAGGTTTGTAATGGAAGGAAGTCAAATTAATATTACTGGGGTAATAGGCTGGAAGTTTAATAGGGAGGGGGGAAGGAAAATAGACTGTGGAATATTGAGGGGATTTTAATAATTAGTTTGGCAGAAATCAAGTATTATCTCAACGTAACCTTCGTTCCTTTTGGGCTAGTGTCTGATGCTTCATTCACGACTTTTTGAGATTTCGGGATGCTTATGGACATTGTAAAATCCCCTCAAAGTTGTGTAACATCCACAATATATACACTGTTCACTTAGAGGGGATAAAATCATGGTTAATTTTTCGGTACAGCTTTATTAATTAGTTTTTTACGCGATACAAACGGGTTGTCGGTAACCCAGAAGCGCCAAGGGTAATCTTTTGCTACCCCAGAGTTGTCGATTCCGACGCGGGGGCCGCTGGATATGTGTTCAGGCTGTTTTCCGGCAGCTAGATACAACGGGGGATCCGTAAAAGATCGACCATAATCATCCATGGTGATGCCCAGTGCCTTTGTTAGCTTCCCTGGTCCATCGGTCCATTTACGAATATCGGCAATTCCTCGTCTTTCATGCATTAACTCAAGCCCTGAATAGGGTTCAACCGCCCGGATTAAAATGGCTTCCGGATTTTCAGGCCCTCCGCTTACGACATTGACCAGTGTATGTGTGTGCATGACGTATGTATAGATCAAACCGGAATTTCCGAACATCACTTCCGTTCGTTTTGTCCTTCTATTTCCAAAACTATGTGCGGCCCTGTCACCAGGTCCAATATAGGCCTCTGTTTCAACAATGAATCCAGAAGCGGTTCCATCCGCTGTTTCTTTTACAATCAGGCAGCCAAGAAGGGATTTTGCCAGTTCAAGAGTGGGCTGCTGATAAAAATCCGCAGGTAAAATTGAATCGTTTATCTTGTTCATGATATCACTCCATTTAGTCTCATACAGGTAAAATTCCCTTATCAATGAAAAAGAAACATGAAGGGATTAAAAAGGCCGGCTGATTATATCAGCCGGTCCCGAGCATTTTTTTAGCTTAATTCCTTTTCCGTTTCTTGATCTTTTTTGATTCGGCCCGAACCCACGGAAAGTGCCACTAATATCCCCGCGGAAACAAAAAAGATACCGGTGATGAAAACACTTGAGAATGCATCGATCCAAGCATTTTCAATCGTTTTTACAAGGACAGTGCTGACTTCTGCGGGCATTTTAAGGTTTTCAGGATAAAGCATGATGTTGAATAACGCATCCGTTTTATCGGCTAATGCTTTCAGTGCCTCATGCAAAATAGGGTCCTTTTGACTTACGACCGCATCATCCATATTTTGCTGGAGATTGTGATTCATGACAGCATTCAAAATCGTGATGCCCATCGTTCCTCCTATTGATCGGAAGAATGTCGAAGCCGCTGTAACCGACCCTAGCTGCGATTTTGGAAATTCGTTTTGAACGGCAATCATCAATGTCGGCATGACAAGACCCATACCTATCCCAAGGATGGCCATGAATGAGTACGCAGTGAATATAGTCGTACTGCCGTCCATCATGCTCATTAGGAAAAAGCCAAGCGTCGCAAAGACCATTCCAAAGGTAAGCACGGTACGAAAACGGAATTTCAACAGTAACCGCCCGCCAATGATGCTGGAAAGAATCATACCGATCATCATCGGAGTCATGGTCGACCCCGCTTTTGTTGGTGAAACTCCCAATACGCCTTGCATGAACAGCGGGACGAACATGATTGCCCCGAACATGCCAAGGCCAAGCAAGAATCCCAAAATATTCGTGGTGGAAAAAACTCTATTTTTAAAAAGGGATAAATCAAGGATCGGTTCGACCGCTCTTCTTTCAAAAAAGATGAATAGGGCAATGAAGACAATGGTGCTGCCGAAAATCAACAGAGATTCTAATGATAACCATTCGAATTTATCACCACCGAAGGTCAAGCCAAGCAGTAACAGGACAATACCAGGAATCAAGGTGAAAATCCCTAGATAATCAATATTCACTTTCCCTGTTTTCCTTATCGCTTCATTTTTCAATCCTACATAAATCAAAATGGCAGATAGTAAGCCCGTCGGTACATTGATCAAAAAGATCCAATGCCAGCTGATATGGTCAACGATCAGGCCTCCCAGGAAAGGGCCGATGACAGAACTTAAACCAAAAAGGGCTCCGAATACACCCTGCCATTTGGCTCTTTGTTCCGCAGAGAATATATCTCCGATTATCGTTTGGGATAAAGGCATGATCATCCCGCCGCCGATTCCCTGCAGACCCCTGTAGATGATCAATTGCTCCATCGAAGTGGCTGTGGCACATAAAAACGAACCGATCGTAAATATGATCGTGCCAAGCAGATAAAGGGAACGTCTGCCATATAAATCAGATAGCTTTCCAACAATGGGTACAACAGTCGTTGAGGCTATTAAATAGGCAGTCGTTACCCATGCAAAGATGGTAAAACCATTCAATTCCCCGATAATTGTCGGCATGGCCGTACCGACGATCGTCTGTTCCAATGAACTGAAAAACATTCCAATGATCAATCCTGTTAAGACAAGCTTGGTATTGACCGCCTTTTTTTCCATTTGCATAGCATTTCTCCATTCCTATAACTGTATTCCTTATTTGTTTGTGACTAATAGGTCAAAATTATAAATCTCTAATGACCATTTAGTCAATATTTATTTTTTTGCAAAAAAAATTCAATTTCATGACTATAATGCGTAAAGGTGGATTTAAAGATACATCCATATACTTAAGTAATTCGACCAGAAACCACCAAATCCTTCCTTTTTAATATCTCCAACGTGTTTCCATTTATCATATCCGATATAATAAGAAGGAATATAGATGAACTTATGATTGGAAGTGTAAGATATGAATAAAAAAATAGGGTTTATTGGATGCGGCAAAATGGGAGAGGCAATGCTTGAGGGCATGCTGCTTGCAGAGGTCATTTCACCTGAAGGGATCATGGTCAGTACTGCGAGTGTGGAGACCAAAACTAAAATCACCACGAAATATAAGGTTAAAGGTACTTTGGATAATAAAGAGGTTGCCGGTTTTGCCGATTTTCTCTTTCTAGGAATCCAACCTGCCATGCATAAGCAAGTGCTTGAAGAAGTGAATAATCATGTTAAAGAAGACGCTGTGATCATTACTATGGCAGCAGGGATCACTGTATCACTAGTTGAGAACAGCTTCGGAAAAAGAGTGAAAGTTGTCCGGACGATGCCAAACACTCCTTCGCTTGTCGGTGAAGGCATGACTGCCATGAGCATTAATGATCAAATTACCGATGCTGATATAGAGGATGTGACTGCACTGCTGAATAGTTTCGGTAAAACGGAAATCGTGCATGAAGAATTGATGGACGCAGTACCGGCCATCAGCGGTTCGTCGCCTGCTTATGTATATATGTTCATCGAGGCGCTGGCTGATGGAGGGGTCCGTGACGGCATTCCACGAAAACAAGCATACCGAATGGCAGCACAAGCTGTAATGGGAGCTGCTAAAATGGTACTGGAAACGGAAAGACATCCTGCTGCTTTAAAGGATGATGTCTGCACGCCGGGCGGTTCAACGATAGCTGCCGTAGCGTCTTTAGAAGAAAATCAGCTAAGATCCAGCATTTTGCAAGCAATGAAGGCCTGCACGGATAAAACGAAAGGTTTCAGTAAATGAAGAAAGATGAATTGCCTATTAGCGGGCAATCCCGTCCGTTTGCCATTTTCAGAATGTTTGGTGAAAAAAGAGGAGGCTGCATAATGAATGGTTATATAGAAGAATTAAGGAAGATATTGACGGAAGAACAGGTAACGGTGAATGAAACATTATTGGAGCAGCACAGCCATGATGAATCATATCACACTCCGCACCTACCGGATATGGTCATATATCCAAGGGATGCTGCGGAAGTAAGCGCAGTCATGCGTTATGCGAATGAGCATGAAATACCGGTCATTCCTTTTGGATTAGGATCAAGTTTGGAGGGGCATGTCGTTCCAGTCAAAGGGGGCATTTCCCTGGATTTGTCCTTGATGAATCGAATATTGGAAATCAGGGAAAATGATTTCCTTGTGAAGGTCCAACCAGGTGTGACTAGGACACAGCTCAATAAAGAATTAAAAAAATACGGTTTGTTCTTTTCCGTCGACCCTGGTGCCGATGCTACATTGGGGGGAATGGCAGCTACGAATGCAAGTGGGACGACCTCGGTCAAATATGGGATAATGCGCGATCAAGTCAGGGATTTGGAAATAGTTTTAGCAAACGGTGAAGTGATTCATTCCGGAAGCTTAGCGACAAAATCATCTTCAGGCATTCATTTGAATGGCTTGTTTGTCGGCTCTGAAGGTACGCTGGGTGTATTTACTGAACTGACATTAAAGGTATATGGCATTCCTGAAGTCACAATGGCCGGGAGAGCCTCATTTCCAACCGTCGAACAGGCAGTATCTGCGGTAAATGGGATCATGCTTGCTGGTATTCCGATTGCACGAATTGAATTGGTTGATGCCGAGTCCATAAAAAAAGTTAATCAATTCATGGACAAATCCTATGAAGTCAAACCAACTTTATTCCTCGAGTTTCATGGGAATTTTGCCGGACTGGAACAGGACGTCAAATTTGCCAAGGAAATCGTAAGTGATTTTGGCTGTGGGGATATCCAGTTTGAAACCGATTCAAAAGCACGGAATGCCTTATGGGAAGCGCGCCATAATCTCGCGTACGCATTCATTCACAGCGCCCCGGGGAAGAAGCTGATGGTGACCGACGTTAGTGTGCCCCTTCATGAATTATCGAATGCCATACTGGATACAAGGAAGAAAGTCGAACAATCCAAAGTGGAGGGGGAGATTGTAGGGCATGTTGGTGACGGGAATTATCACGTATTGTTCATGATCGATCTGAAAAATCCTGAAGAAGTTAAAGAAGCGAAGAGGTTAAATGAAGAAATCGTCGAATATGCATTAACCAGAGGCGGTACATGTACGGGTGAACATGGGGTGGGACTTGGAAAATCGAAGTATCAGCGAAGGGAGCATGGAGGAGCTTACGAAGTGATGAAAACGATCAAACAGGCATTGGATCCGAAAGGAATAATGAATCCTGGGAAAATCTTTATAGATTAAGAGGAATATACTATTTTGTTAGATTAATAACATCAACCGGGGAAAGGGCAGACTTGATTATGTAGTGGCCGATGTTTTATACCCGGAAAAATCGCCCGTCCGAGCACAAAACTTGTGTGAGATAATCCGGCCTGATCCGGATATTGTATGAAGACATACAGCTTCATCGAGGTTCTCGTCCAAAAAAAATAAGACTCCAGACAAGATTCTGGAGTCTTATTTTTTATTAAGCGTTAATGTTATTTGGGTTTAAGGCGTTTTCAACACTTACGTAGTTGTAGCCAAGGTCTGTGGCAACTGCTTCGAACGTGATTTCACCGTTCGCAACATTGACGCCTTTTGCAAGGGCATCATTTTCAAGGATTGCTTTGATGGCGCCTTTGTTTGCAATTTGAAGTGCAAATGGTACTGTTACGTTAGTTAAAGCAACTGTAGAAGTTTGAGGCACTGCTCCTGGCATATTCGCCACTGCATAATGCACTACTCCATGTTTAACATAAGTAGGGTTATCATGTGTTGTTATGTGGTCGACCGTTTCAAAGATACCGCCTTGGTCGATTGCAACATCGACAATGACTGAACCTGGAGACATCGATTTAACCATTTCTTCAGTAACGAGCTTAGGAGCTTTAGCACCTGGAATCAATACAGCACCGATAACCAAATCGGCATCTTTGACTGCTTCTGCAATATTATAAGGGTTGGAGATGAGTGTAGTCAGTTCATTTCCGAAAATATCATCAAGTTGACGAAGGCGGTCTGGGCTTAAGTCAAGAATGGTAACATCTGCGCCTAATCCAATAGCGATTTTAGCAGCATTCGTTCCAACCATGCCTCCGCCGATAACAGCGACTTTACCGCGTTTAACTCCAGGAACTCCGCTTAAGAGTATTCCTTTACCGCCGTTATTTTTTTCAAGGAACTGAGCACCGATTTGTGCAGCCATGCGTCCTGCAACTTCACTCATTGGTGTCAATAAAGGAAGTGTGCGGTTTACTGCAACCGTTTCATAAGCAATGGCCAAGACACCGCTTTCTTTTAGTGCCTGAGCTAGTGCCGGTTCTGCCGCAAGATGTAAATAGGTGAAAAGGATTAAATCTTTTCGGAAATATTTATATTCAGATGAGATAGGTTCTTTTACTTTCATGATCATTTCTGTGCTTGCCCAAACGCTAGCAGCGTCCTCGACTATAACAGCACCAGCTTCTTGATATGCTTCATTTGTAAAACTGCTTCCTAGACCTGCGTTCATTTCGATTAATACTTCATGTCCTGCATTGACTAATGCTACGACCCCAGCTGGAGTGATAGCTACACGATTTTCATTGTTTTTAATCTCTTTTGGAATTCCTATTCTCATCTTAATCCCTCCAATAATATGTTTTACTATTTGTATCACAAGTATAGTTGGAAAAAGAAACAGTTAGTATGTGGAAATCAGAAAAATGAAAAAGGTGTATTTGTGGAATTCCACAAACGCAGTTTCAAAAAACATGGACTTGCAGGATCAAAACCCAATTAAAGCTGAATTCAATTCTTTGCGATTGGTTCTTGAATGCGCTCTAGAATCCTTCTTTTCTTATAAAGCATGATTCCCGTATCGGCTATATCGGCAATCATGGAACGATTTGTAAGGGCGCCAAATATTATTCCGGCAACAGGAACCATTTGCAAAAGCTTTTTCCAGCCAAACTGATCACGGTATGTATAAACGACTTCTCGCCATCCTTGCAGTTCTGATGCTATTTCCCTTTTTGATTGGGAATCAGTCTGGGGCATTTTCGACAATTCATTTAATAGAGCCTTTTTGCCAACAACATCCGATGTTGTGAATTGCAGGCATTTGACGATGAATATACGTTCTTGGCG
Organism: Peribacillus sp. NPDC096447; assembly: GCF_044762725.1. NCBI lineage: Bacteria > Bacillati > Bacillota > Bacilli > Caryophanales > Bacillaceae > Peribacillus > Peribacillus sp. NPDC096447. Next base: position 769,249 of record NZ_JBIWEV010000002.1, on the reverse strand, counting down.
GTCCCTAGGATTGAATCCATATGTGATGGCGATATCCTGAAGGGTTTTGATCGACATGCCGAGAAGAAGGGGGATGTCGATGGCCAAGGTGAAGATTCCGCCAATCCCGGTAGTGGCACCTTGAACCGTTGCCAATTTGCTGCCTGAATTTTTAATATCCTGACTCACGCTATCCATGATATGGAGGGGTACGCTTGAAACATCTTCCAGGGCAGTAATATTCAACTCGGGATTCTTGGCTTGCAGCTGATTTAGAATATGAGCTTCTTTCGTTAAATATTTTCCGCCATTCTGAATGTAGCTGCCGATTTCATCAAGCATGACACCCAATTTTTTCTGAATGAAATCCGGTGTCAACTTATCCAATAGCTTGAAGGGGATCCGCCCTATCCGTTCCCAAAACCACAGTCCTTTCTGATCCTTCTCCCATTTATCTATGATTGCTAATTCTTTTTCAAGTTCTTCTTTTGTTTCAAATTTCATAAGATCAACCTTTCCACACTTCTAGTATTCCATATCAGGGAATATATCATTAATTTTTCTTGAAGAATTCATCATATTGATTAAGTTTAATGTTAAGAAAGAGGGACATTTTTTGAATCGGGTCTTTTAACCGGATATTTCCCACTTCCGAGATCCTTTTTAATCGGTAATTCAATGTATTCACATGGATATGAAGGTTTCTTGAAGCTTCGTTTGGGTTGCAGTCTTTCTCTAGATAGACAGTTAGTGTTTGCAGCAATTCCGTCTGATTTTTCATGTCGTATGCTTTTAGCTTAAGGATGGAAGGATGAACACGACGCTGTTTGTTGCTTGCGAGTGATTCAATCATTTGAAACATGCCAAGTTCTTCATAATGTAAAATGAGTTTCATGTCATCAGGGAATATATTCTTCATTTTTAGGGTGTATTGAGCTTCTTCGTAACTTGATTTAACGTCCATTAAGTTTTTATACATATTGCCAGCCGTTCCAAGGATATGTTCAACACCGAAACGCCGTTTCATCTCCAGAATGAAAAAAGGAATGAACTCATAAATGGATGAAGTGAAAGAAGGGCTGTTTTCCTGGTTGGCTCCCGCGAAAAGAATGAGTTTGTTATGGTCAATGGCAAATAAGGAACTGTTTATCTTTTGAGTGGTCGTTAACATGTATGAAATGTAGCGCTCCACTTCGCGATTGATTTCTTTAGGAAATTCAAATACCAATATGGAAAAAACAACTGGAACATGGATGGAGAATTTCTTATAATTTTCAATTATTTCCGATTCTTCTTGGTAATGCCCGGTCAACATGCGCCAAAGGAACTCTTGATGACCGGCTTCTTTCCTTTTCTTTTTCAATTGCAATTGCTGTAACTGGTTCTTCGCTTCCTTGGCAGCGAATTGCAGAAATTTCATATCTTCTTCGGAGAAAGGTTCATTTACTTCCAAAGCCCAAATGAAACCAAGTACTTCATTATTTTTTCGGATGGAAACCGCAACCCTGTTACCGAGCCCGACATCATTGATGGCCCCAATTTTAATGGGGGCATCTTCTTTCAACAACGCGGGGATGAAGCCATCTTTCCATAAACTGTTGATGACCTTCTCAGGGACACGTCTTCCGATTATGGTCATGATACGAGCCTGATCCGTAGTATCATCGTGTGTGCTATAAGCAAGTAAGCGATGGTTACCGTCCTCGATTGTAATGGGGCAACCTAAAACAGAACTGATTCTATCGGCAAACTCCATCATATCTCCATAAAGGTCTTTAAAAATATCTCTATTTTTTTCGAATTCCTTCATTTTTATTTTGCCCCTCGCTAAAAAAATTCCTTCTCCTTGAATTTTAAACGATTTCCTATTAATAAGCATAGATAAATCCTTTGTAAAACAGAAAATCCCTACCGATGGAAACCGGAAGGGATTTTATTTTAGAATAGGAAGTTAATTAAAAGATAAAGCAAACCAGCTAATGTTGCCGAGATGGGAATGGTAATGAACCAAGTGATGATCATTCTTTTTGCCGTTCCCCATTTTACGCCCTTGACACGATGCGCAGATCCAACACCAAGGATTGAAGACGAAATAACATGGGTTGTACTGACTGGCATGTGTATTACAGTCGCGCCGAAAATGATAAGGGCTCCGGTTAAATCCGCTGCAACACCATTGACCGGGCGGATTTTCATGATTTTGCCGCCAACGGTCTTAATGATTTTCCATCCGCCGACGGAAGTTCCAAGTCCCATTGCGAGCGCACAGGAGAACTGAACCCAGAAAGCGATATCGGTACTTGATGCATAACCATTTGCAATAAGGGCCATCGTGATGATACCCATCGCTTTTTGTGCGTCGTTCGTTCCGTGGGTATACGATTGAAGTGCTGCAGTAGCAATCTGTATAGTCCGGAATTTTTGGTTCGTTTTTGTCAGGTTATTGTTTTTAAAGACAACTTTAAAGATGCTGTATACGATAAACCCGATTGCAAAAGCAATTAGCGGGGAGAAGATCAAAGCTTGAAGAATTTTCATGAATCCTCCCCAGTTAAGTCCAGCGAATCCTGCTGCAGCAATGGCTGCACCAGCAATCGAACCAATCAATGCATGGGAGGAACTGCTTGGTATTCCGTAATACCAAGTTAGAAGGTTCCATATGATAGCGGCAAGTAGAGCAGCCATAATTACATATGAACCATTCGGAAGCGTGAACGGATCCACGATATCCTTCGTTATGGTCTTCGCCACTCCAGTAAATGTCATGGCTCCGACGAAATTCATGACGGCTGCCATGATGATGGCATGCCTAGGCTTCAAGGCCTTTGTTGAAACAGCAGTCGCTATTGCATTGGCTGTATCATGAAAACCATTGATGAAGTCAAATGCTAAAGCAAAGAAAACGATTAATATTGTTATAATTAATAAAGTATCCATTTATTGGGGTACTCCTTAGGCGTTTTTCATTATGATTGTTTCAAGTGTATTGGCCACCGCTTGACAGTGATCTGCGATCTCTTCAAGGCTTTCGTAAATTTCTTTATATTGAATGATCCTGATTGGATCTTTTTCAACAGTAAACAAGTTTTTGATTGATTGACGTTGGATTCCGTCACAAACGGATTCAAGATCTTTAATTTTTATTGCATGTTCACGAATCATTGGCAATTTTTTAGTGGATAGTGTATCGACAGCATTTTCAATCTCATACGTACACTGTTTGATTGCATCCACAAACTTAAGCATATACTCATCTGCATTGACAATTGAGTACATTTCGAATAATGCCGCACAGTGTTCCAAACCGTCTATGACATCATCCATTCTCATAGTTAATTCAAGGATATCCTCCCGTTCGATAGGAGTGATGAAAGCATTGTTCAGCTCTTTGATCACATTATGAACCATTGAATCGCCTTTATGCTCAAAGTCTTTCATCGTATCTGAAAATACTTTGAGATCGGAGATGTTCTTGAGTTTATAATCCGCGAAATAGTCAGCACCTTCTTTAAGGTTTTGAGCGATGTTAAAAAGCATTACCGCGAATTTGTCTTTTTTTGATTTAAAAGCCATGTTAAAGCCTCCCAATTAGTCATGCAAATTTACGCACTTTAGTCGTACGCTTAGTATTAACAAATTGATTGTAACGAATTCATGTAGTATCCGGGAAGGTTTTTCGACGAAAATTTACAAAATCTTAATAAAACTTTACATAAAAAAACAAGGAAAATTAAAAAAAGGGAAAAACCCTGCATTTATAAGGGGTATTTGTAAAAAAAAAAAGCCTTTCCGATATGGAAAGGCAAAAGGTTCTATAAAAATAAAGCAATCAAATAGTAAATTATTCCAGATAAGGAAGCAGAAATTGGCAATGTAATGAACCAAGTGACTAACATGTTTTTTGCGGTTCCCCATTTTACCCCTTTGATGCGGTGTGCAGAACCGACCCCAAGTATTGAAGAAGAAATGACATGAGTCGTGCTGACCGGCATATGCAGGAAGGTTGCACCGAAAATGATCGCTGCTCCAGTCATATCGGCAGCAACGCCATTAACCGGACGGATTTTCATGATTTTACCGCCAACCGTTTTGATGATCTTCCAACCTCCGATAGATGTACCAAGCGCCATGGCAATTGCGCAGGATAATTGTACCCAGAAAGGAACCTCAGAGGTAGAGGCATATCCGTTAGCGATCAAAGCCATCGTGATGATACCCATGGATTTTTGAGCATCATTCGTTCCATGTGTATAAGACTGGATGGCAGCCGTGAGAATTTGTATTCTCCTGAATCGCTTATTGGTTTTTCCTAAATTATTATTTTTGAATACTACCTTGAAGATACTGTATACAATGAATCCAAGCGTAAAGGCAAGGATGGGAGATAGAATCAATGCTTGTACAATTTTAGTGAATCCACTCCATTTAATCGCATCGAATCCACTAGCCACGATGGCAGCTCCCGCTATTGAACCAATGATCGCATGGGAGGAACTGCTTGGAATGCCAAAATACCAGGTGATTAAATTCCATATTATGGCCGAAATTAGTGCAGCAAGGATTACATAAGAACCATTGTTCAATGTGAAAGGATCTACGATATCCTTCGTTATGGTATGCGCAACACCGGTAAAGGTCAGTGCTCCTAATAAATTCATGACCGCAGCCATGATGATTGCATGACGTGGTTTAAGCGCCTTGGTTGATACTGCTGTAGCGATGGCGTTAGCCGTATCATGGAAACCATTGATAAAGTCAAAGACCAAAGCAAAAATAATAATTAGCACTGTTAAGATGAGTATGCTATTCATACATGGAGGACTCCCTTGATTTCAAGTGTAAAGTGTAAATGGATTTTGGCCAATGAATGAGCGCAAAACAGTTTGCAACTCCTCAATATGTAGAATGGGAGTTTTACGTTTGATTATTCTTTAAAAGCTGACACCTTCTTTTTTACTTGGTTTTAAATCGAACTATTCAATTGTAACGAATTTCATATCTATAAGGATAGATGTTTCGTCATTTTTTTACAAAATATTTAACTTAGTGAATGATTAAAAAGATAAAATGTTTCCTTTTATATATATAAATGGGTACGTTTCGTTTAAGGATCTATAAATCCCGAGGCTTATGGTTAGAAATAGAAGATGGAGGGATGTATAATTGGTAAATAAAAGTAAGGGGGAATGATGGAATGATTTCAAACATTGGGGAAACGATCACCTTACATAATGGAGTTAAAATGCCACAGTTGGGTTTTGGTGTATTTAAAGTGAAAAACGGCAATGAAACGGTTGAGTCTGTCAAGAAAGCGATCGAAGTTGGATATCGTGCGATCGATACGGCGGCCATTTATGAAAATGAAGAAGGTGTTGGTCAGGCGATTCGTGAATGCGGCGTGCCTCGTGAAGAATTGTTCATTACATCTAAAGTGTGGAATACAGAGCAAGGATACGAAACGACGCTCCAGGCATTTGATGATAGTTTAAATCGCCTTGGCTTGGAATACTTGGATTTATACTTGATCCACTGGCCGGGACAAGATAAATATCTGGAAACCTGGAGGGCTTTGGAAAAGCTTTATAAGGATGGAAAGGTAAAATCAATCGGTGTAAGTAATTTCCATGTTCATCATTTGGAAAATTTACTTGCAAACAGTGAAGTGAAGCCGGTCGTCAATCAAATTGAATTGCATCCACTTTTGACTCAAGTCGAAATTCGTGATTACTGTGCAAAACATGAAATAAAGGTTGAATCTTGGAGCCCGCTAGGCAGAGGGAACCTATTGGAAGAGCCGACAATTAATCATATAGCTAAGAAGCATGGGAAAAGTTCAGCGCAAGTGTTGATTAGATGGCATCTGCAACATGATCTAGTTGTAATACCTAAATCGATTACGCCGTCCCGTATCGAGGAAAATGCACAGGTATTTGACTTTTCATTAAGCCTGAATGAAATGAATCAAATAGATGCCTTGAACAAAAATGAACGGTTCGGCAGCAATCCCGATGAACTTTTGTTCTAAGAATGCTGCAAATAATAGAAGGGTGTCCCGATAATTGGGGCATCCTTTTTCTTTTTCCTTTATGAACATATTTGAGACAGTTACTGCTTATACTAACAATGTGACAAAGTTAAAGCCTATGGTATACCCGTTTAATATGTCTGATAATCCTGTTTTCGTTGCCAAATATTTTTTAAAAAAATTAGGTTTTAGATTATTTAAACGGGGAAAATAATGAGTACAGCGGCAAACAAAAAGAAAAAATTCACTAACATGAGGATTGTCCAATCAGTTACTCAAGGGCTATAGCTAGCTAACTCTACCCAATAACTAAAGCATTCACATTCATTAGATATCGTGCTAATCGGCATCATACCATTTGAATGTAAAGTTAAAATAACTGAAAAATGGCATGACAATATGGAAGTGATTTGATTTCTTGGAGTCTGCTGCAGAAATGAAAAAATAACTAATTTGAAGGAGGAAATATATTATGGGATTTTTATGGTCATTAATTATCGGAGGTATCATTGGTTGGTTAGCAGGTATGATCGTTGGACGTGACGTACCATTTGGAATTATCGGTAACATTATCGCTGGTTTTGTTGGTGCATGGTTAGGTTCATTAATTCTTGGGAACTGGGGACCTTCAGTAGCAGATTTCGCTATAATTCCAGCATTGATTGGTGCAATCGTATTTGTCTTCATCTTAAGCCTTATCTTAAAAGGCATGAGAAAAGCTTCATAAATAAAAAAATAAAGCTGGCCCAAGTGGCCAGCTATTTTTTATGCCACCGTCCGAAATGGAACGGTGTTTTTTTGTTTAAATGGTGACATCGAATATTTCAGGTTCATCAATGAAAGGAGCTTTAACGATCATTTTTTCTTCTGAAATGGGATGGGTGAATTCAATTTTCCTTGCATGAAGGGCTTGACGTGGAAATGTCCTTTTTCCGCCATATAAGGTATCTCCGGCCAAGGGGTGGTTCAAATGACTGAAATGCACCCTGATCTGATGGGTCCGGCCGCTTTCCAAGGTGCAGCTGACGAGCGTCAAGTTTTTCTTTTGATCGCGGTTGAGCACCCGATAGTGGGTGACTGCCGTCTGGCCTGTAGGGGAAACCCTTCTTCTCGTGGCATGGTGGCGGTCGCGGCCAATTTTTTCTTTGATTTCGCCTTCATCCTTTTTTATATTTCCTTCGACTAAAGCTAGGTAAGTCCGCTTGATTTCCCTTTCTTCCAACATTCTATCCAGCATGGACCCAATGAGGCGGTTTTTGGCAAAAAGGACGGCACCGGTGGTATCTTTATCAAGCCTATGAATATGCTTGATCATACAGGTCTGGCCGGTACTTTGAAGATGGTGCGCGACACCATTGAGGAGGGAGTGTGCTTCACCCGGTTGAGAAGGATGGGTATCCATTCCAGCCGGTTTATTGGCTATCAACAACACATCATCTTCATATAAGATGGAAATTCCTAAGTCTGCCGCTTGAACTGTTTCATTATCAGCGTGATCCAATAAGGGGATGCTGATCGTATCTCCTTCATTAAAGATAGTTGACCATGCGACGGAATTCCCGTTCACTGTCACTTCTTTACTCATCCTCCATTCATGCACTAATTTCTTTGGGGCCTTCCAACGCTCCCTAAAAAGCTTTTCCAATGTTAATCCATTCCAACTTTGGAGAACATCAATTATTAAATGTTGGTTAGTTATTCTGAAATTTTCCAATAAAAACTCCTACTTTCGACTGCTTTGGTTTTGATTAAATGAAAAAAATATATAATAATTAAGAATTAGTCATGAAAAAGTAACCTTGGACCTATTGCTGGAATTTTCGTGGTGGAAATTACCACATATTTTTTACAATATTTATGTTATTCTAGTGGGAAAGAAATCGCTTGTCCTAGAATATACATATAATAGATAGGTCTAACGGATCTGAAAAAAGGTGGTTTTTTTAGTGAAGACGGTCTTTTCTTCAACGGAAGAACAAGAGCAAGAAATAGCGAGTCTCGTTACTCGTTTCTACGAATCTGTATTTCCAAAATACTTTACGGAAAGTGAAATCCTACATTTTCGCGAGATTGGCGTTTTAGAGCCCAATCAAAGTTCAGTTACTTACTTGGCAACATTAAGAGACGCATTTCAAGTAATGGCATGTCTTCAAGTCCTCATGTCGATATTAGACAAACAAAAGAGAGAAGATTTTATGGAACCTGAATCTGAAAAATTGTTCCAACATAACATCACTCTATTGAATGAATGCGGAATATTCTTCCCCTTTTATTATGACCATTTTTCAAGTATAAACCATGAAGCGAATAATGAGATGCAGATGATGGACATCCAGGTGGCTAATCAATATTTAGTATAAGGCAAAAAAAATGAGCCGGCTATAACGGGAGAAGCATTTCCGTTAGGGCCGGCTCATTTTTTCCATCCTTAATTAATATCGTGGTCCTTGAACCATTTCTCGAACGTTTCCTCATCATGATAGCCAACGATCCGTTCTTGTTCTTTGCCATTATTATAGTGAACGATGGTCGGAGTCTTTTTGATGCCATAATCGCTCCATCCTTGTTCAAACTCCAAAAGATTGTATTGAACTAGATCGATTCCCAGCTTTTCTGCCAAAGGAGCCACGATTGGAGTGGTTTTTTGACAATGCGGGCACTCAGGACTATAGAAGTAAACGGTCACATCTTCATTATCCTGGAGGTCCTGCTCCAATTCTTCCGGCAGGATCAAGTTTTGATAATTGGGGTCATCCAGCTGATCGACAGTAGCGGGTTTAAGCTTATCCTTACCGTACGGATTTCCTTTTGATTTTTCTTCTTTTTTCAAGTTTGTAAAAACGCCCAGCAGGACAAATATCGCGACGATTATCACTAAAAATATAGCCATTTTCTTCATTAAGCTGCAACCTCCTTGGATCTTGTCCATATGATGTAACTGCATATGAAAATAATGATGAATGCAGTCAAGGCTAGGAACGGGATGGTGATGAAACCAAATACGTTTATATATTGACCTGTACATGGAACCCTTCCGCATGCAAGGGTGTGGTCAGAAAAGAATGAAACCTTTTGTATCAAGTAATGGTACGTGGAAATGAATGCACCGATAGCGGATAATATCATCGTATAAAAGCTGATCCAATAATCTTTTCGAATGATTGCAATTCCTAAAATGATCGTAAAAGGATACATGATGATCCGCTGATACCAACAGAGCACACAAGGTTCATATTGCTTGATTTCAGAAAAATATAAGCTTCCAAACATAGCAATGATGGAAGCAGCCCAGGCTACAAATAATAAGTTTTCCACAGTGCGTTTTGTATTGTTCATGGTTCCTCTTCCCCATCTCTTTTTACTCTCATCAAAAGTATAGTATGTAAGGACCGCGTATGTAAAATATATATTCTTTTAACGGACATTCAGAATGTTTTTATTTGAAATCCATGGGTAGGTTCAGTTGTTTTAATTTTTGAATAAGGGGTATAATTCTTATGGAAGAGATTAAAGGAGTCTGAGGAAAATGCCTAATTTGGACCTGCATAAATATGAGAAAATAATGGAAATACGTAATATGAGGCTAGGAGACATAGATGAAATAATTGCTTTGCAGTCGAGTTGCTTTCCTGGAATGGTTCCGTGGAAGCGAGATCAGCTTGAGAGCCATCTGGCAATTTTTCCAGAGGGACAGTTTGTGGCTGAATATGATGGAAAAGTGATTGGCTCATGTTCCAGCCTCATTATTAATTTTGACGAATATGATGACCGCCATACATGGGATGATGTAACCGATAATGGATACATCACGAATCATAATCCGGACGGTTATAATTTATATGGAATCGAGGTCATGGTCCATCCTGAATTCCGAAGGATGAAAATTGGCCAAAGACTATATGATTCAAGGAAAGAACTTGTTGCCCATTTGAATTTAAAAAGCATCATTATCGGGGGAAGGATCCCCAATTACCATAAACATGCGGATGAACTGTTACCAAGGGAATACGTGAAAGAAGTGCAATTGCATAAAATATATGATCCGGTTCTTTCGTTCCAGCTTTTAAATGGGTTCACGCTTATGAGGATCAATCCGAATTACTTGCCGGATGATCTGCAATCGAATAAGTATGCTACGCTCATGGAGTGGAATAACGTCGATTATCAGCCAAAAACAAAACGGTATTATAAAACATCGGAACCGGTACGTATCTGCGTCGTGCAATACATGCTGCGTAAAATCGATTCATTCGAAGATTTCGCTAACCAAGTCGAATATTTCACCGATGTTGCTTCGGATGCCAATGCGGATTTCGCCGTGTTCCCGGAATTGTTCACCACCCAGCTGATGTCTTTCTTGAATGAAAGATCACCAAGCTTGGCTGTCCGGAAACTGTCGGATTTCACGGAGCAATACATTGAATTGTTTACCACGTTAGCTGTAAGGTATAACGTCAATATCATCGGCGGTTCCCATTTCGTTAAAGAAGATGATGACAATATCTATAATATCGCTTATTTATTCCGTCGTGATGGGACGATTGAAAAACAATATAAAATTCATATCACACCGAATGAAAGAAAATGGTGGGGTATTAACGCAGGTGACCGCGTTCGTGTCTTTGATACGGATTGTGGAAAAATCGCCATACAAATTTGTTATGATATTGAGTTTCCGGAACTCGCCCGGATCGCTACTGACATGGGAGCCAAAATCATATTCACACCATTTTGTACAGAAGACAGGCAAGGCTATCTGCGAGTTCGTTATTGTGCCCAGGCCCGTGCTGTGGAAAACCAAATTTACACCGTCATTTCCGGAACGGTCGGAAATCTTCCGCAAACGGAAAATATGGATATCCAATATGCCCAATCGGGAATCTTCTCTCCATCGGATTTCGAATTTGCGCGTGACGGCATAGTCGGTGAAACCAGCCCGAACCTTGAGATGGTCCTGATTGGCGATGTCGATTTGGAAATCTTAAGGCGGGAGCGTCAGTCTGGTACTGTAAAGCAATTGAAGGATCGCCGCCATGATATTTACCATCTGCATTACAAAGATGGCCAAAAATAAAGAGGTAAACGAGCTCGTGATGTGAAGAATGCTGGATTCGGTTCTTTTCATTACGAGCCTTTACTTCATTTATTGGAATAAATGTGATAATTTTGTATATGTAAGGCAGATACATAATAATTACAAATATGAGGCGTTTGGGGAGGAGATGTTGGAGATGGAATGGAAATCTTTATACACCACTTGGGCAGGGTACCAGAATTTAAATGGGGAATTACGTGTCCTCCTTGAGGAAATGCAGCGGGATGAAGCACAACTCGAAGATGCCTTTTATAAAAATTTAGAGTTTGGAACAGGCGGAATGCGCGGGGAAATCGGAGCGGGAACGAACCGGATGAATCTTTATACTGTAAGGAAGGCAACGGTTGGGTTGGCTCAATATATCTCTTCGTTTGGGGAAGAAGCGAAAGGAAGAGGGGCTGTGATCGCTTATGATTCAAGACATAAGTCCCCGGAATTTGCACTCGAAGCAGCTAAGACCTTGGCAACATTTGGGGTGAAGGCTTATTTATTCGATGAATTGCGTCCAACTCCAGAATTGTCATTTGCGGTTCGCGAGCTGAATGCTTTTGCTGGAATCGTCATCACGGCAAGCCACAATCCGCCTGAATATAATGGTTACAAGGTTTATGGGGCAGATGGGGCACAATTGCCACCGGAAGCGGCGGATCAAGTTATCAGTTACGTGAATGCCATTGAAAACGAGCTTGAAATTCAGGTTGAAGAAGCTGAAGTCCTTAAAGGGCAGGGCCTCATCGAAATGGTTGGGGAGGAAGTGGATGCAGCGTATAATCGCGCGTTGCTTACAGTTCCCGAGAACCCGCAGCTTGCCGAGGAAATAGATGTCTCAATCGTCTTTACGCCGCTTCATGGAACGGCTAATAAATCCGTCAGGAGGGCACTGCAAAGCTTAGGGTATCAAAATTTGCATATCGTTAAGGAGCAGGAATTGCCAGATCCGGATTTTTCGACAGTTCAGTCTCCAAATCCGGAGGAACCAGCTGCATTTGAAATGGCCATCGAGCTTGGTAACAAGGTGGAAGCGGACCTATTGATAGCAACGGACCCAGATGCCGACCGGCTTGGAATTGCCGTGAGAGACGAGATGGGCGAATATGTTGTCTTGACTGGAAATCAAACAGGTGCCCTTTTCCTGGATTATTTACTGTCCCAGAAAAAAGAAAAAGGGAAGATTCCCCAAAATGGAGTCGTCTTAAAAACGATCGTCACTTCAGAAATCGGGCGGACGATTGCCGAGTCATATGGCTTGAAGACGGTTGATGTACTTACCGGGTTTAAGTTCATCGCCGAGAAAATAAATCAGTATCATGAAAGCGGGGAAAGCAGCTTTTTGTTCGGATATGAAGAAAGCTACGGTTATCTGATTAAAGACTTTGCACGTGATAAGGATGCCATTCAAGCTGCAGTGCTTGCTGTCGAGGTCTGTGCCCATTATAAAAAGCAGGGATTGACCCTATATGAAGGGTTGCTGAATGTGTTTGAAAAGTACGGCTTTTACTTGGAAGGTTTGCGTTCATTGACTTTAAAGGGCATTGAGGGAGCGAAACAGATTTCTGGAATATTGAATCAATTCCGTCAAAATCCTCCTTCCCGAATAGCTGGCATTCCGGTAGTCGTTGAAGAAGATTACCAAAGCAGCAAGAAGCGTACATTACTTTCAAATGGTGAAGAATTGATCGAGCTTCCGAAATCAAATGTATTGAAGTATTTCCTTGAGGATGGTACATGGGTTTGCCTGCGTCCTTCAGGCACTGAACCGAAAATTAAATTCTATTTCGGTGTCCAAGGTAAATCAATGCAAGAAGCTGAGTCCAAGTTATCGGGAGTCATGGAAGATTTCATGAGCAAGATTGAAGCATTGGTTTAAATGTATGAAAGCTAAACGAAAGACTTCTTCGGTCTTTCGTTTTTTTTGATTTTTAGTTGCATGAAAAATCAAAATTCTAGGAAATTCCGTTTCGGTTTTGGTATACTGTATTGGCGACTGATCTCGGAAAACATCGGGAATAATGGAGGTTTAATTCATGAAATTAGTAATCATTAATGGTTCACCACGTAAACAAGGGCGTACGGGGATTGCCTCACGCTACATATCCAAGAAATACGGAGCGGAACTTATTGATTTAAGCAATAGCGAAATCCCTTTATATTCAGGTGAAGGTGAGCAATATCAATTGGAAGTGATTCAAGGTCTTCGGAAAAGCATCGAGGAAGCTGATGGCGTAATTCTGACAACACCGGAATATCATGGTTCCATGAGCGGAGCCTTGAAAAATGCCTTGGATTTTCTAAGCAGCGAACAATTCACGCATAAACCAGTAGCCCTATTGGCTGTCTCCGGCGGAGGAAAAGGCGGGATCAATGCCGTGAATTCCATGAGGACAGTGGGTCGAAGCCTTTATGCAAATGTGATTGCCAAACAATTGGTTCTGGATCCGCATTGCTTCGATTACGAAAATGATGGTTTATTTGAAGAATCTGCAGTACTTGTAGAAGGTATGATTGAAGAGCTTAAAATGTATGCAACGGCATATGCTGCAATCAAAAAATGATGAAATGAGGGTCAGGTATTAATACCTGACCCTTCCTTGTTTTTATAGGGTTTCACCAGCCAAAGTTATATCCCCGAAAATTAATCCTCTTGTATAATTTTTCCCGTTTTGCAAAAACTATAGTTGATTTTAGCTTGGAAGTTCACTTAAATAATCACTTGTTTTTTCTGCCGCATGATCCAGATAACGAAGCAGTGCATACAGCTGGGATTGAACGATTTGATAATCATGCTCAAACCTGTAAGCGTGCAAAAAATGTTCTATTTTTTTTGAAAGAAAGTGATCTTTCGTTCGAACCATCAATACTAACAAGCTGTCCCAATCAGAACGGTGTGTGTGAAACAATGCCTGATCATAATCAGCAATCCTCATGTTCTTCTCCCCCTTATTAAGGAGCTATTTGTATTTTGTTCAGATATGACAGAACATTTCCTTACAATAAGTGGCGATGTATTTGGACCGCGGTTGTTGCTTTTTACCTGAATAAAAATAAAAGGTGAGTACATGAGAAAAATAATGGTAATTGGAATACTGGTGCTTCTTTTTTTCCCTGAACCATCTTTGGCGGCAGAAGTGTATTCTCCTGAACAGATGGAAATGGATCTGCAAGGAATCCAAAAGCAGTATGAATTGGACGTTCAAATAATCGGACAAACTGAAAAGGGAAAAAATATAAAGGCAGTCAGGTTAGGAAAAGGAAAAAGATCGATTTTGCTGGTGGGATCACATCATGGACGGGAATGGCTCAGCTCCAAACTTTTAATTAGCATGCTTGAAGAATATGCAGCCGCCTATCGAGCGGGCAAACCTGTTGGAGAATATCGGACGGAATCATTGGATGAGGTGAGCATCTGGTTCATCCCGATGCTGAATCCAGATGGCGTCAGCATCCAGCAAGGAGATTTATCCAACTTAAATGTTCTTGAAAAGGCTGCGGTATGGAAAATGAACCGATATAGCAGGAATTGGTCCCGGTGGAAAGCCAACGCTAAAGGCATTGATTTAAATAGGCAGTATCCGGCTGGATGGAAAGAAGTCATGAGTCATGAAACAAAACCGACGTATCAATTTTATAAGGGCCGACAACCACTTGAAGCAGCTGAAGTGATAGCGCTTACAAATTTCACGAAAAAGATCGATCCCCTTATTGCCGTTTCCTATCATACCTCAGGAAGGGAAATCTTTTGGCATTACAAAAATAAACGGAAAAATATGGCGAGGGATTATGGCATTGCCAAAAAGACTGCCGAATTGACTGGATATGAACTGACCTTTCCGGAAAAAGAAGCGGTAGGAAGCGGATATACCGATTGGTTCATAACTGAATTCCGCCGCCCGGGAATGACGATTGAACTTAGTTATTTAGTGGATGAAACCAATCCGCCATTGACTGTGTTTCCTGAGGAGTGGGAGAGGAATCGATTAGTTGGAATCATGCTTGTAAAAGAAGCGAAGCAGCTGCATAACAACTGAACAATTTTACATAATAATACTAACCGGAAAGTATGAGGAGGAAAAGATTTTGAAAAAAGTCATCGTGATGCTAATGGGGATTTTCTTGATTATGCAAGCAGGGGCCATTTCAGCACAAGCCCAAAAACCCGATTACGAAAAATACGGAAAGATTGCGATTACAGTTGTGCAGGCAGATTATCCTGAAGTTGAGATTACCGATTACGAATATAAGGGCAGAAAAACAGTAGCGAACAATCTTGTCGAAGACGATTTCAGATTTTTGGTCGAGAATAAAGGTCAGGAGTTCAATGTCATCGTGACTGTACAACATGATTTAAAAAATGAAAAATTACTTAGTTTGAAGGTCACAGAACAAAAAGGAAAGTGAGATCGGAACAAACGGAAAACTTAAAGGGTGCATTACAGAACATCTTCACCTCGAGAAGATGTTTTTTCTGATTTCGTTTAAAGGTTGTCCGGAAAATGGTGGATACCGGATTAGCTGCTAATGGGGAATGATGCCAGCCGTTCAGCTTCCATGAAGTTTTCATTGCATTTATGAGCAGCTAACAAGTATAGTTAGTATCAGATTGAAACAATAAGCTTGATTGTAGGGGTATTAGAAAATGAGAAAGTTTAAGAAAGTTTATGTGGAAATTACGAATATATGTAATTTGAAGTGTAATTTTTGTCCAAGCTCCAGCTTGCAAAGGACCCTGAAATTCATGGATCCTGAAGGGTTTACGGATGTTATCAAGAAAATCAAACCACACACCGATCATATTTATTTTCATCTGATGGGTGAACCGTTTTTAAATAAAAATTTGGGTACATTCCTGGATATCAGTGCTGAAAATGACCTGAAGGTTAATATTACAACGAACGGTACTTTGATTCAAAAGGTCAAAGACAAGCTGCTCTCCAAAAAAGCCCTTCGGCAGGTGAATATTTCACTTCATAGCTTTGAGGCAAACGATACGAGCAATAGTCTTGACTCTTATGTCAGTAATATTGCCGATTTCATAAATGAAGCAAATGAAAAAAGTGAAGTGATTTGTGCCATTCGTTTATGGAATATGGATACGGATGAATTAAAAGCGAGTAATGGCCTGAACGACGATATTCTGAGCATGCTTGAGGAGAAGCTTTCATTGGATATTCGCTTAAGTGAAGCTCTTCAGCAAAAGAATAATATAAAGTTGAGGGACCGGGTTTATATAAACATGGCCGAAAAATTCGAGTGGCCGGAATTGGACCGTGACATTATCGATGAAAATATTTTCTGCTATGCTCTTAGAGATCAATTAGGCATCTTGGTGGATGGTACAGTGGTACCTTGTTGCTTGGATAGTGAAGGCAAAATACCGCTGGGAAATATATTCGAAACATCACTTGAAGACATTTTAAATGGTGAACGGGCGAAAAATATGTATGACGGTTTTTCAAGAAGATGTGCAGTTGAAGAATTATGCAAAAGATGCGGCTATGCAAAGCGTCATAAAAAATAATGAAGGAAAACCACGGAGTCCATCTTCGTGGTTTCAGACTGTAGGCAAACTCGATGAAAACTCAGTTTGCCTGCAGTTTTTTATTTAAAAAGTTCAGTTGATTTCAGAAATCCGCTCCCTTTCTTTTGTGGACGTTGATTTAAAATCCCTTTCAGCCGACTGTCTTGGGCCGTTGACGCAGTTTATCGACCTAAACCACACCGTATTCGACCGTTGAGGCACAGTATTCGACCTACCCCGCACTTTATTCGGCCGTTCACGACTTTTTTTCGACCTTCACCTCACTATTCGGACTCTGAACCCCATTTTGCCGCCAAACTGAAACCACGGAGTCCATCTCCGTGGTTTTTTGTGCTTGAAGCATTCCTTTCTTTTTATTAAAAATTCAGAATATTATTGTTTTATTAAAAGTCCCGTGATAAAATACTCTCTATTATTGTTGAAGTGAAAACTTCATATTGTCATTTAAAAAGTTTTGGATTCATATCTTGTTTCAGAGGGGATGTTTTATGGATTTACAGCAAAAAGTTAAAGAAGTATTCCCTGGTTTATCTACTGGTCAAAAAAAGGTAGCAAAATACTTGTTAGTGCATTCACATACATTTGCAGTCACTTCAGCTCAAAAGCTCGGAAAGGATATTGGGGTGAGTGAAACGACCATCATCCGCTTTTGCTATTCATTGGGGTTAAGTGGATATGCTGAGCTTCAAAAGCTTATTCGCAATCAGTTGATATACGAGAGCAGCAGTTTGAATGAATATCATTCTTCAAAACTTGAAGCCGCGAGTCAGCCAAACTTCATGGCTCAAGTGATGGGGCAGGATATCATCAGCATCGAAAAGACAATGAAAAATTTATCAAATGAAGATTTCTCCAAAACAGTCGATAAATTGGCGGCAGCTGACAATGTTTTGATATCCGGACACCGTTTATCATTTTCGGCAGCACATTGGTTAACCTTTACACTTAGGCTTGTTAGGGAAGAGGTTCATTTATATCGGCCTGATACTGATGATATATTTTTACTGTTGAATAAAATGACTGAAAATTCCGTTTTTGTAGCCATTTCATTTCACCGCTATGTTAAAGAGACTGTGAAAATTACGGAAATGGCCAAAAAAGCGGGTGCATTTGTAATTGGGATTACGGATTCCGAACTGGCTCCGATTGCTGAATACACTGACATTTTACTGCCCATTTCAACACCAAGGACTTCCACGATCGATACGGCACCGGTTTTATTCTCATTATTGAATAGTTTAGTAGCTGGTGTATCGATTAAGGACGAACAGGGTTTCAAAGAAAGAAAAGCTATATATGATGCGTTCAATCAAGACGATTTTTTCTTTTGAGATAAAACTTCCACCAGTTTGGGGAACAAGCCGATTAAATCGGGATACAAGGGGGAGACAGAAATGGATATCACAAAGTCTATTGAAAAATTAAGGCCGCGTATACTCGATATTTTTGACCATTTACACGCAAATCCTGAAACGAGTTGGAATGAAGTGAATACGACAGCTTTCATTTCAAATATTTTAACGGAGAATCAGTGTACGGTGAAAACATTCGAGGACTGTACAGGAGTGATTGGGGAAATCGGGGATGGGAATTTCACGGTCGGGTTACGATCGGATATCGATGCACTTTGGCAGGAGGTGCATGGGACGTTTCAAGCCAATCATTCCTGTGGACACGATGGTCATATGACCTTGGCGCTTGGAGTTTTCCTTGTATTGAGGGAAATGGACTTTCGTCCTAGTGGGAAGCTGAAGTTCATTTTTCAACCTGCTGAAGAAAAAGGTACGGGTGCCTTGAAGATGATTGAAGAAAAGGTATTGGATGATGTCGATTTCCTTTATGGAGTGCACTTAAGACCGGTTGAGGAAGTGAAGGATGGGCAAGCGGCGCCAGCCATTGTCCATGGAGCCGCTCAGTTCATAAAAGGTGAAATAGAGGGAACTGATGCGCATGGAGCCAGACCGCATCAAGGGCAAAATGCCATCGAGATAGGAGCGGCATTCATCACTTTGTTAAATGGTATCCATCTCAATCCGTCCATCCCTTATTCCGTAAAAATGACGCAGTTTTTTGCTGGCGGCGAAAGTTCCAATATCATCCCGGGGAGAGCCACTTTTTCATTGGATTTACGGGCACAGGATAATGCAGTGATGGAAGAGCTTACCAAAAAGGTGGAAAAGGTTGCAGAGTCTTTGGCCATTGTCCATGGAGTCGAAGTGAAACTCGAACCGGGAACCTGTGTTGCTGCAGCAACCGTGAACGATCAAGCCCAGGAAATAATGTCTGAAGCGATAGCCGATACACTCGGGGAAGAAAATCTGGTAGCGTCTGTCATTACAACCGGAGGAGAGGATTTTCATTTTTATACGTTGAAAAGACCTGAACTCAAAGCGACGATGCTTGGATTGGGCTGTGATTTGGCACCAGGGCTCCATCATCCGAACATGACGTTCAACAAAGATGCTTTGTTATCGGGAATTGAAATCCTGGCCAAAGCCATCATACTGACTTTCGAGAAATATGGAGATGGGGGCCACTTACATGACTGATGAATTAATCATTAAATCCCTATCCACACTTGAGGATTTACAAGAAGTGCAGCGACTGGAGGCCCTCGTATGGGGCATGGATTGCGTTCCCATCCATCAGACGATTACGGCAGTCAAAAACGGCGGGCTTGTTTTAGGCGGCTATATCAATGGCCAGTTAGTCGGGTTTCAATACAGTTTCCCGGGATTCAATGACGGAAGGGTTTATCTTTGTTCACATATGTTAGCCATCCATCCGGACCATCAAAAGATGGGCTACGGCAGATTACTTAAACTTGCACAAAAAGAAGAAGCACTCAAAAAAGGCTACGACTTGATCACATGGACGTATGATCCATTGGAAAGTGTGAATGCAAACTTGAATATCGGTAAGCTAAAAGCTGTTTGCTCTACATATATGGAAGATTGTTATGGGAATATGAAGGATACCCTCAATGAAGGACTGTCCACTGATCGATTCATGGTGGAATGGAATATACGGCAGGAAGCAAAGGAAGAGACTCGGCTTCCTGATAAAGCCATACACATCGTAACGACAGCAATGAATGACCAAGGCTTTCCTTACATCAAGGATTATCATTTCGAAACCAATGCCGAGGTGATCGCCATACCCATTCCGACAGATATTCAACAAATCAAAAAAGCTGATCTTCGCCTTGCGATTGATTGGCGGTTAAAAACCGGTGAATTATTCAAAGCTCTTTTTGCCAAAGGATATGTTGCAGCCGGGATCGAACGGGAACAAGGTGAAAACATTCAAAACTATTTATTAAAAAAACAAGAATAAGAGGGGAATCGGGATGAAAATAACAGAAGTGCGTCTACGTCATTTAAATATGGATTTGGTAGCTCCCTTTACAACAAGCTTTGGAACGTTTGTGGATAAGGAGTTCATTCTTGTGGAAGTGAAAAATGGAGAAGGGCTTTCGGGCTGGGCTGAATCTGTGGCGTTTTCAGCACCTTGGTATAACGAAGAAACCATAAAAACCAATTGGACGATGCTGGAGGATTTCCTGATTCCGCTTGTATTGGATAAAGAAATAGAGCATCCTCGTGATGTATCGGATATGTTCTCGCATATTCGTAAAAATAATATGGCAAAATCGGCAATCGAGGGAGCCATCTGGGATTTATATGCGAAAGAAAAGAATATTCCATTAAGTATGGCTTTAGGCGGAAAACTGGAAAAAATCGATGTTGGAATCAGTATCGGCATCCAAAAAACGGTACCTGAATTACTAGCGAAGATAGAAGCTGGATTGAAGGATGGGTATAAAAGAATCAAAATGAAAATACAACCAGGTTGGGATGTAGATGTAATCAGGGAAGTACGCAATCGATATCCCGATGTACCGATCATGGCAGATGCAAACTCCGCTTACCGGCTGAAAGACATCGAATTACTGAAGCAACTTGATCAATTTGATTTAATGATGATCGAGCAGCCCTTGTCATCAGATGATATTGTCGATCATGCCACATTACAAGCGGAAATCAAAACACCTATTTGCTTGGATGAAAGTATACATTCCGTCGAAGATGCAAGAAAAGCCCTTGAATTGGGAAGCTGTAAAATCATTAATATTAAGATCGGCAGGGTTGGCGGTTTAATGGAAGCAATGAAAATACATGAATTATGTAAAGAAAGGAATGTACCGGTTTGGTGTGGAGGCATGTTGGAATCTGGTGTCGGGCGTGCCCATAATATCGCATTGACAACACTTGATAACTTTACGATGCCTGGTGATACGGCAGCATCCGCGAATTATTGGCATAAAGACATCATCCAACCAGAGGTTACAGTGGAAGATGGGGTCATAACCGTTCCAAAGGCGGCAGGCATTGGCTATGAAGTCGATTATGCTGCGGTCGATGAATTCACTTCCTATAGTAAAAGATATCCTAATAAATAAGAGTAAGAATAAAAGAACTCCCGGCTTCATGGACATCGGCCCGTTAACTTGAAGCTGGGAGGCTATTAAAGAACAGGATCATGATGAAAGGGAACATATTTCTTTTAACTTAAATTGTCAGAATAATCATATAATTAGGGTGGTATTTGATATGAAAAACAGCATAAATCTTGCAGGAGCATATATTGGAATCATCATTGGAGCAGGTTTCGCTTCAGGACAAGAAGTATTACAGTTCTTCACGAGTTTTGGAATCTACAGTGTATTGGGAATTGTGGTGGCGACAGCTTTATTCGCGTTTTTAGGCATGCAAGTTACCAAGCTGGGGAGCACTCTCCAAACTCGCTCCCATAAAAGCATCATCGATCATATTTGTGGCCGCTATATAGGCAGGGTGGTCGATATTATCATCACATTTTTCTTGTTTGGCGTTACAGTCATCATGATTGCCGGTTCCGGAACGATTTTTGAGGAACAATTCGGGATTCCAAGCATAGTCGGTGCAATCGTCATGACGGTGCTCACGATTGGTACGCTTTTACTTAATGTTAATAAAATAATGTCCATCATTAGTGCCGTCACACCGTTTTTATTCGTTATCATGATCATTATTTCAGGTTATTCATTTTTTACATCCGATCTAAGTTTCAATCAAATCATTTCATCTTCAAGTAAAGGAACGGCTGCAACCGGGAATTGGATGATGGGTTCATTACTTTATGTTTCATATAATATGACTGCCGGAATTGCCATGCTAGCCGTAATGGGAGGGACCTTCAAGAATAAGAAAGAGGCTGGTATGGGAGGAATTCTAGGAGGTATCGGTTTGGGGATCCTGCTATTCTTGATCAATTTGGGGATGATGTCCGACTTGAAGGGCATAGAAGGCTCAGGAATGCCTACCCTTCATTTAGCGAATCAGATTTCTCCATGGTTGGGATATATCCTATCAATCATCCTTTTAGGAATGATTTATAATACCGCTGTCGGGATGCTGTATGCGTTCACCGCCAGGTTGGTGCCTGCCGAAACGAAACGCTTTAAAATATCCGTGATTATAGTCGGGATCCTCGCTTTCCTTGCAAGTTTCGTTGGCTTTATTAAATTAGTTGGGACGGTATACCCAGTCACAGGATACTTAGGTTTTGTCATCATTGCAGCGCTCATCATTTCCTGGATCCGTTCAAAAACGAAAAAAGAGGCTGTGAATACGGAATTCGTGAAATTTTAATTTCAAAGCGATTGAGTGCAGAACTACACGAAACTTTTGGCCTGACATCTTCTACATGGAGGTGTTTTTTTTCTGTTATCGAGGACCTTTCTCATGATCACGGCATTTTTCCTCCTTTTTTTCATACATTAGTTTAAAGGCGAAAGACAAGGGGGATATCGGATGAATGAAGCGGAGCAAAAGGCTCTGGAATATGCCATTAGTGAAATTACCGAAATAGCAACAGGGTTCGGGTTGGATTTTTACCCGATGCGTTATGAAATTTGCCCTTCAGAAATCATTTATACATTTGGCGCCTATGGGATG
The DNA here is from genome assembly GCF_044762725.1 of Peribacillus sp. NPDC096447. Lineage (NCBI taxonomy): Bacteria > Bacillati > Bacillota > Bacilli > Caryophanales > Bacillaceae > Peribacillus > Peribacillus sp. NPDC096447. The sequence continues at coordinate 746,615 of NZ_JBIWEV010000002.1, read as the reverse complement.
CCTACCCGTTTTTCTCATTGGAGCTTTGGGAAGCAATTTCATAAAATGAAGCTGCAGTACGACTTTGGATTAAGTAAGATCTATGAACTGGTCATTAACTCTGATCCTTGTTACGCTTTTCTGCTGGACTCCAATTCACTAGTACAAAATAAATTGATTGTTGCCCACGTTTTGGCGCATTGTGATTTCTTTAAGAATAATATACGTTTCAATAATACTAAGAGAGATATGGTAGAAAGTATGTCGGCAACGGCAGAAAGAATCCGTGAATATGAAATCCTGCATGGCAAAAAGGAAGTGGAAACCTTCCTTGATGCACTTTTAGCCATTGAAGAACATATCGATCCGTCGCTGATGAGACCAAAGCTTGCCTGGACGATGGAGGATGAGGAAGAAGAAGAGGAAATAAAACCGACAGCCACACAATACGATGATTTATGGAACCTTGATAATAAGGATAAACCGAAGAAATCCAACATTAAAAAAAGAAAAAAATTCCCGCCAAGGCCTGAAAAGGATATAATGCTTTTCATAGAACAGTACAGCAGGGATTTAACCGATTGGCAACGGGATATCATGACGATGATCAGGGAAGAGATGCTGTATTTCTGGCCGCAGCTGGAAACGAAAATCATGAACGAAGGCTGGGCATCCTACTGGCATCAGCGCATAATCCGTGAATTGGATCTATCCTCAGGGGAAGCCATTGAATTCGCGAAACTGAACGCAGGCGTCGTTCAACCATCACGGACCAGCATCAATCCTTATTATCTCGGATTGAAAGTGCTTGAAGATATTGAAGAACGCTATGATAATCCAACCGAAGAAATGATCAGGCTGGGCGTCAAGCCTGGATCTGGCCGGGAAAAGATGTTCGAAGTCAGGGAAATCGAATCGGATATTTCCTTTCTCCGCAATTATTTGACGAAAGATCTGGTCATGCGGGAGGATATGTACTTATTCCAAAAGCAGGGCAAGGATTATAAAATCGTCGATAAGTCATGGGAACATGTTCGTGATCAACTCGTCAGTATGAGGGTTAACGGCGGATTCCCCTATATCACAGTAAATGATGGGGACTTCATGCGCAATGGGGAACTTTATCTAAAACATTGGTATGAAGATATTGAACTGGATCTGAAATATCTCGAAAAAGTCATGCCATATATCTATCAGCTCTGGGGCCGCCCCGTGCATATGGAATCAGTCATGGAAGGAAAAGAAGTCCTGTTTTCCTATGATGGAAAAGGTATTCACCGGAAATATTTATAAAGCTGTAAAAACTGCCGGACACTCGGCAGTTTTCTTGTTTCTGTCTCATAAAGATTTACGAAAGAGCGCCTACATTCTGGCAACAGGCTACTAACAAGTCCGTTCCGTGGTGGCTTATCTGACAGGGGATGTCGAGGGTGCAAAAGAAGTTTGCTTGAAACTTCTGAAACAGGAGTTTGCAGTGTGAATCTGGCATCCAGTTGCTGCGATTCTGATATTCCTCCAACTGAAACAATCGATAGTTCTTGCTGCGGCAGTCCTGTTCCAGTGAGATTGGAAATAAAAAATAGTTCCTGTTGTAAATAAAATAGAAGACCAGTCTGAAACCAGGCTGGTCTTTTTATATGATACTTTTTATTTCGAGATGCACCATTAATTTACTTTCGGATAGTCGGACCACTTTCTTTTGCCATATGGAACTCGCACCCGTTAGTTCCATAACAAAAGGAGCTGATTCCAGCTCCTGATTAAATTGTTTTTCTAATTAGCCTTTTAAAACTTTGAATGCTTCTCTAACTTTTCGAGCAAATTCCAGTGGTGGTTCGATTGATTCAAAATGCATATACATGGCTCTAGGATTTTCAAACAACCAGTGATTATGAACCGCTGTTACAATAATATCCCTTTTCCTTAATTCTGTTAACAATGGATTTACCTCGACTTGAAGTAGAACTGTTTCACCTAGATTTAGTGCATTTCCTTTACTATCTAAATTCTCAAAGGTGAAAAATTGAGGGTTTACTAACGGTGAATTAGTTCTCCTTCCAAGTATTTTAAATGGTATGTCTCTAAATCTTTGAACTAGACATACTCCGTTCATAAAACTTGCATCACCGTCAAGAATCCTTGCAAATTCACTACATAAATCCCTTTTTGAGTCCTTACCCATAATACTCACTCCTTATAATATAAAACCATTTGTACCCTTTAGTAATTTGGTTATTGTATGAGAGTAGATTATTTAAGATTGGGCAAATGAGTTGAAATAACAAACCTTATTGGGTCATTTCATAAAAACACTTACTTATTTATATATAGTAAGCACGGTATCTTTTCTTTTTTTATTTTTTGACACGAAAAATTGTGCAAACCATTTATAAAAGAATTTCCGAACTTTGAATTCAATGTTAATCAATAATCCTGCCCCGTTAGAAAATCAACAACACCCAACAACACCCTTTATGAATCTAAGCAGACTAAATTTTAAAATTTTATTGTTGAATAGTTAATGATTGATTAAATAAGAATATGCTTATACAATGATGATGCATAATCAAATAAGCATATACTTATTTACTATGTGCTAGGGGGGATGAAAAGCTATGAATGAAGCGTTGGATTTGGAAACTACGGCAAACATTCTTAAATTACTAGGTGATAAAACCCGTTTGACCATGATTAAGATCATGGCTGAGCATGAATGCTGTGTCTGTGAATTTGTGGACCTATTCGAGATGAGCCAGCCAGCTATCAGCCAGCATTTACGAAAGTTGAAAGATAGCGGGATCGTGAATGAAGCGAGGAGGGGACAATGGGTTTTTTACTCGTTAAACCCGTCTTCTTCCCATTACACATTTATTCAGGCGGTCATCAAGGATTTGCCAAGTCAAAACTTTAAATTAGACTTAACAGCACAAGGAAAACGGATTTGTTGTGACTAACTAGGAGGTACTACTTCAGTGGGATCAGTTATTTTGGCAGTTATCATCTTTTTATTAACACTCATTCTCGTCATCTGGCAGCCGAAGGGATTGTCAATCGGATGGTCAGCATGTGGGGGTGCGGTTTTGGCCTTACTTGTTGGAGTGGTGGACTTTACTGATGTCATAGACGTGACATCGATAGTCTGGAACGCAACACTCGCCTTCATCGCGATCATCATCATCTCGCTTATTTTGGACGAGATAGGATTTTTTGAATGGGCAGCACTGCATATGGCGAGAGCCGCCAAGGGAAATGGAGTAAGGATGTTTGTCTATGTAAGTATCCTTGGTGCTCTTGTGGCTGCTTTTTTTGCGAATGACGGAGCCGCCCTTATCCTCACCCCGATCGTATTAGCAATGGTTCGGGCCTTGAAATTTAGTGATAAAATGATTTTCCCTTTTATCATCGCCAGTGGGTTCATTGCCGATACAACCTCACTTCCTTTAGTGGTGAGTAACCTTGTAAATATTGTATCCGCAGACTTTTTCAATATCAGTTTTGCCGAGTTTGCCTCAAGAATGATCGTACCGGACATCTTTGCACTTGTAGCAAGCATCTTGGTTTTATATCTATTTTTCCGTAAAAGCATACCGAAAAATTACGATGTGTCACAGCTTAAAAAACCAGCGGAAGCCATTCAAGACCACAGGATGTTTAGGCTGTCCTGGATCGTATTAGGAATATTGCTTGTTGGTTATTTTACCAGTGAATTCATTGGGGTTCCTGTATCCATCATTGCAGGCATTGTCGCCATCTTCTTCCTCATGATGGCTAGAAGGAGTCCAGCGGTCAACACGAAAACCGTTATCAAAGGCGCACCATGGGCAATCGTCTTTTTCTCAATTGGTATGTATGTAGTGGTTTACAGTCTAAGAAATGTTGGCTTGACGAATGTATTAACGGATTTAATCCAAGTTACCGCCGATCAAGGATTATTTGTAGCAACAATTGGAATGGGATTCATCGCTGCCATTCTGTCATCACTTATGAATAACATGCCAACCGTTATGATTGATGCCCTTGCCATTTCCGACACCCATACAACAGGCGCAATCAGGGAGGCCCTTATTTATGCAAATGTCATCGGTTCGGACTTGGGCCCGAAAATCACTCCTATCGGTTCTTTGGCTACGTTATTGTGGCTGCATGTCCTTTCATTAAAAGGCGTGAAAATCTCATGGGGAACCTATTTTAAAACGGGTATCATCTTAACCATCCCAACATTGTTCATCACATTAGTTGGCTTATATATATGGTTGCAAATCATTCATTAAACACTTACTTACAAACAAAGGAGAGAAGCAGCATGGCTAAAAAAACACTTTACTTCTTATGTACAGGTAACTCTTGCAGAAGCCAAATGGCTGAAGCATGGGGTAAGAAATATCTAGGGGACGAATGGCAAGTGCTAAGTGCAGGAATTGAAGCACATGGCTTGAATCCGAATGCTGTTAAAGCGATGAACGAGGTTGGAATGGATATTACCAATCAAACTTCCGATATCATTGACCCTGACATTTTAAATAATGCCGATTTTGTGGTCACATTATGTGGCGATGCGGCAGACAAATGTCCAATGACGCCACCGCATGTGAGACGTGAACATTGGGGATTTGATGACCCGGCAAAAGCGGAAGGAACAGATGAAGAAAAATGGGCTACCTTCCAACGTGTTCGTGATGAAATAGGAGAAAGAATTGCACGTTTCTCTAAAACGGGTGAATAAATAAAATTGAAAAGCCGTGGGTGTTAATAGGCGACCAAAGACCATAAAGAAAGAGCTGCCAAAATTGGCAGCTCTTTTCATCATTAAATCTTAATATCGACCTTGGCATTTTTCTGAAGTTCTTCCACATGCTTCACAAGCTTTTCTTGTTTCTTTTGCTGCTCTAGTTGTTCCTTGATTTGCGGCTTCATTTCCTCAAGTTTCTGTACCTTCTGTCCGCTTGTTTTAGCTTGCTCTGCAACCTGGTCATAATACTTTTGGATTTCTTCATCAGTTGCTTCTTCCACTTTAATCTCTTTTTCAACGTACTTCGTATATGGGATGTTCTCTGCAATCTGAGCATTCAGAGTTTCCGGATTCAGGCCTGCTTGCTTCATCGCTTCCTTGAATTTCTCTTCACTCTCATATTGCTTTTTGATTTCGGCAAGTTGCTTATCAATTTCGGCCTTGGAAGCTGTGTAGCCCTTTTTATCAGCTGCTTGAAGCAGCAATGTTTGCCCCACTAAAGAGTTGAGCGTTTGCTCTTTAGTTTGTTTGGCTCCCTCCTTGGTTGTCGGGTCTTGTCCGAATTGCTGCATCTGCATTTGTGTGGTGGACAACACGGTATTATATTCCGCACCTAAAATTTTTTCGTCATTGACGATGGCCACCGTTTTCTTTTCATCCACCTTTTGCTTGTCTAGTTTCTTCTGCATTTCTTCCATCTGTTTTTGCTGTTCCTCAGTTGCTTTAGCCGTTTCTTTCTCAGTTGTTTTAGTCTCTTTCTCGTCATTTTTCTTATCAGCTTCATCGTTCGAACCACAAGCCGTCAGAACAACTGCCAATAATCCAATGATGATTGGGTACAATAGTTTCTTCATATTTCAGTCTCCTCTCGTATTCAATGCTAAAAAATCATCTAATGCGCATTATAAAGGAATTTCCCATTAAAACACAATAAATTCATTCTTTTTTCCAGAAAACAGGAAGATAGTATAGGCATCATCTCATTATATAAGTGTAACATTCGCGGAAATGAACCCATTTACCCTTCGACATGCAAAATTCTTAATGGGAATGCGAAGGCTGATACCTGGTGCAGTCAGAAACTTGTAATCAATCTCTTAATCACAAAACGATACTTAGTAACTATTGTATATAAAACTTGTATGGTATTCTATACCTTATCATTCGAATATAGTTCATTTAACCTATCTAATTAAATTATCAAATCATGAACGGAATGAGCCGTGACACTATGAGACAGAATTGGAAAATCCAGCAGGTTATTGGAGGTATAGATTTTGAAAGGGAAATCAAGGCTGCCATGCGAATTGGCAGGGTATTTAAAGTTGGGGGATGACGTCATCATTACGGATCAAGATCATCGCATACTTGATATTAATCCCCATGTTATGAAAGGACGACAGGGTATTCAAGGAACAGTATCATTGGGTTCAAAGCTGGATTCTTGAAGTCAGGGTTAACACCTTTATGTACATACACATCCCTGAAAAATGAGTTAAGGAAGGGGAATCCTTGGTCAGGGGTTTTCACCAATCGAAAGAAATCGGGTGAGATTTGGCATTCCTCGATTACGATTACCCCTATTATCTGGGGGATCAGTGGTATTTTGTAGGGGTTTTCCGTGAACTGGAACAATTGAAGAAGGGATCTACCTTTCGGAAAAGAAAAGGGCAGAGACTCAAAGCGAATTGTAAAAGGTACTCGCCATTTCATGCGAAATCCGTGATCAAGGCATTGAAGCGCATTTATTGAGAGTTCAAAATCTAACCGAGGAGCTAATTATCGTTCATAATCGAAGATGCCAGCTGGAACTATCTAAAAGCTATTTGAATCATATCGTCCATTCAAGTATTCTACATGATATCGGGAAAGCGGAGATTCCTGAGGGGATATTATACAAACCTGGCTCGTTATCTCCTTATGAACGAAAAATCATCGAGATGCATCCGTTAATGGGATCCGATATTTTGAATAAGATTTCAAGGGAAATAAACAATGATGTGATCAGCAGCATGGAAGTGGCTGAAAACATCATCCTCCATCATCATGAAAAATGGGATGGAACTGGATATCCACATCGGTTGAAAGGTAAGGACATCCCATTGGAAGCTAGAATCGTTGCCATTGTGGATGTATTCGATGCATTGACCAGCAGAAGGACGTATAAAGATTCCTGGTCAGTGGAGCGGGCATTATCTTTCATAAACGAACAAAAAGGAAAGTATTTCGATCCATCCATCGTTGTGTCATTCTTTTGCTATTTTAATGAAAAGGCTTCGAAGCCGTTCTCGGCACAGTGATATAAATCAAAGAACTCGTCGAATATATTTTCCCGATATAATGGGGTCATGCCTCATCCGCCTTCTGAATCTGGTAGTAACCCTTGGAGACCAAGGGTTACTGATTCTTGAAAGGGAGGATTTTTACTACATTCCTTTTTTCTTATTTCTATTAAAGTAATAAACGACTGCGATTACCAGAATCAACAGTACCAAAACAATCCTTACATCGTCCGATGCCTTCAATACTTGTGTCACCGAATACGCCTCGACAAGGAGGGCAGGCAGTTTTCCGATGGATGTGGCGAGGAAGAAAATCATCATTCCCGTCTTGCTTAATGCTGCTGTAAGGTTGATCACGCCGGATGGTATAAAAGGAAGGAGCCTAAGCATCAGGATCATCCAAAATGCATGAAACCCTTGTGACTTTTGCAGCTTCATGACCCACCGGTTCTTCATGAACTTGGGTTGGAATGCTTGAAAGCCCTTTCGATATAACCAAAAGCTGACCACTGCACCGGCAATTTCTCCCATGTAAGAAAGGATCAATCCCTTTTCAAATCCAAATACGGTGATATTGGCGGCCGTGATGAATACGCTTGGAATAAAACCTAGCACGCTAATCAATATATTGAATACTAAACTTACAGCAATGGAAAAAGGGCCGCTGGATAGTAATGCCTCAGAAATGAAATTCATATCAACCCACAGAACTCCATTTATACCCGATGCCCCAGACCGTTTTCAAGTGTTGATCTTCTGGAAAACCGGCATGACGCAATTTCTCTCTAATATTTCGAATATGGGAATCGATTGTCCGATCCTCCGTATCCGTTTTAAATCCCCATATGGTCGAAAGCAGGTGGTCTCTGGAATACACTTGATCTGGTGATTTTAAAAACAAGCACAACAGTGAGAACTCTTTTGGTGTCAATGGGATTGTTTTGGTATCATAATGTGCTTCATAAGCGGATTCATTTAATTTTAGCCCCCTAAAGATCACAGTATCATCCTGATTATGCACTCGCCGCGTCACTGCTTCGATTCTGGCAAGTAAAACATCTTCATTAAATGGTTTCGTAATATAATCGTCTGCGCCCTTTTTCAACCCTTTTACCATTTCTTGTGCAGCATCCCGGGCGGTGAGCATGATTATGGGAATGTTGGTAAACGCACGGATCCTTTCACACGTTTCCCACCCATCCATCTCAGGCATCATAACATCAAGAAGGACTATGTCCGCATGTTTATGCGCTAAGAACTGTAAGGCTTCATGTCCAGATTTCATCTTCATGCATGTATATCCGTGAGGTTTAATGTATAGCTCTAATAGATCAAGCATTCTTTGTTCATCATCAACCAGAACTATTGTCTTCATTTGTTATCTCCTTAAATGTGATAGTGAAGCACGTTCCTTGCTCCACGTTGCTTTTTACCGAAATGGTTCCTCCTTGTATCTCCACTAATTGCTTGACGATGGAGAGCCCCAATCCAAATCCACCGGTATCTCTGGCGCGTGATTTCTCGACACGATATAAACGATCAAAGATATGGGGGATATCTTCAGGGGGAATGCCAACCCCTTGATCGATTATGGAGATGGAAATCCTGCCAAGGCATTCAGTGGCTTTGATGGTGGTGACAGTATATTTGTTCGAGTACTTCAGCGCATTATCGAGCAGGTTAAGAATGACTTGCTCAAACCGCGAGGGATCTATATCTATAAATAAATCATCCTTACATTCCAGATTCAATTGAATACTTTCATTTGCAAAAGCCGGCAGCACTTTTTCATGAATGTTTTGCAGGAATGAAGAGAGCTGGACGGTTTCTTTTGATATGGTGAATGTATTTACATCCATTCTAGCCATATTGAATAGTTCGTCCAATAATCTGTTTAATCGTTCGGATTCATCATGGATGATCTCTAAGTATCGTGTTCGTTCGGCAGCATTCAAGTCTTTCCGGCGGGTAATATCAGCGTACCCTTTGATATAAGTTAGCGGCGTGCGCAGTTCATGAGAGATACTTGCCAAAAATTCATTGCGCTCCTTCTTTAAATAGTTCAATTCATTAGCCAAGCTTTGAATGGATTGGGCAAGCTCCCCGAGTTCATCATGAAATCGTACTGGCACAGCCACTGAAAAATTTCCTTTGCTGAGTTTGGTTGTCGCTTCCTTCATCGCAATAAGCGGTCTAGTCAAAGCTTTTGATAGAAAATAAATGGTGATAAGCATGAAGAAAAGGAGCAAAGCAGTCGCAAAAAGGAAATGCTTATTCAATTGTGCGATTAAATCCTCAACATCTCTAGTATCTTTGAACATATAAACATAGCCTTTTTTTTCTTTATCACTGATAAATGGCGTAACGGTGGCAATATATCTTTCATCCTTCCAACTTGATTGGATGACCATACCTTTTCGGGGGAGTTGCGGGATGTTTTTTGCCAAGATTTTTTTCATTCCCCCATTAACCTTTGCGGAAGATATCAGAATGTCTCCTCTTGTGTTCGTAATCACGACATCTGTATCGGTATGGTATTCCATCAGGCCGATATGCTGAAGGGTAGAGTCGGAATACGTGATTTCCAACACATCACGATGACTATTGCCACGGGCCTTCAGTGATTCCAATTCTTGATTGATACGGGAATGGATCACTTTATTATGCAAGTAAATCATCGAAACGGTTTCCATCAAAAAAATGCAAACAAATATAGATAGTCCGAGCTTAAAGGAGATTTTCATGAGCATTCACCCTCTTATGGAATAAAGTCAGTTTAGCGAAAAAGTATGAAGAAAGTATGCAGTATTTTCAATTTCTTCGCATCTCTTAAACAACGATAATCTGAATGATGACCTGTTGCAAGAGAGACAATATTTTTAATGGACCCAAACTGCATTTTTTCAGTCTTGTATATGGTAATGGGGGGATCGGTTTTTCCGTGCAATAACCCTTTAGGAAGAGGTTATTTAAAAAATAGATGATGATCATTCATACTTGAATTTATATAGACTGCTCTTATTTTATTACACCTATAATAAATTGAAACTGCCGTGAAAATGGGCAGTTTTTTTTATTTAGTCTATTCAAAATGTTTTGTATTAAGGAAACATTTTGTCGTAAATGAATACTATGTAAAAAAGGAGCTGATCCATATGAATTGTACAAACCGTACGCAGAAAAAAATAATGGCTTATTCCGCATTATTCAAAAAAATGGGCATTCTCAATGATGAGGAATACAAAAATATCGCAAAAACCTTTCAAACAAAGGATTGAGGAAGTATCCATTGGAAATTCAAAAACTATTATCCTGCATTAAACGGGCTGTAAAACCCCCGCCTTCCAATTTTAGAAGTAGGAGGGGGACTGCAGTCTGGAACTCAAGGGGGTGTCGGAGATACCGTCATTTGTCCGGCCCTGAGTCTATTCGAATTCCATCTTTTTGGCGGCTGCACTCAGCTGGATGAATGCTGTATCTTAAGTTTGAAAAACTACATATATGATGGACATTCATATGCAAATAGAGGTGGAAATTAGGGCTGACCAAAATTTTCTGCCTTTATTAGAAGTGAAAAGGAAGATTGTTGTGATCCGGTGGTGTTCTCTGCGATAATGGAATAAAGAAATCGAAAAGGAGTTACGTAGGATGGCAGAGGACTTTAAGATTCCCAGCTTGAAAGTTGATGAGATCGATAAGAAAATCATATCGGTTTTACATGAAGATGCACGAATTTCGTATACCGACTTAGCGAAGAAAGTGGAGCTTTCCAGAGTTGCGGTTCAGATGAGAATTAATCATCTTGTTGAAAACGGGGTGATCGAGAGGTTTACTGCGGTCATAAATCCAGCAAAGGTCGGCATCCATGTCTCGGCATTCTTTAACGTTGAGGTAGAGCCAAAATATCTGGAATCGGTCGCACAGCAATTAGAAAGTGAACCGGCTGTAACGAGTTTATATCATATGACCGGTCCGAGTAAGCTCCATATGCACGGAATCTTTACTGATAATCAAGAGATGGAACGCTTTCTTAATGAGAAGCTGTATGCGGTAATCGGTGTTGTCAGCGTTGATTGCCAAATTCTCATTAAACGTTATAAAAGCCGGATGGGCATGAAGCTTTAAATGAAAAAATCCCCCAATATAGGTGGATTTTTTTATTATGTGAGCGGGATGATAAAGCCGCCATACGCAAAGGCAAGAATGATTACGAATGCGGGGTGAATCTTGAATTTACCTAAAGCCAAGAATGCCAAACCAGCGATGACGATTGAATGGATGTAGCCGATGGAACCGACGGCATCCGCGGCCATATTCCAGGTGAGCAATAACATCATGATTGCAATCACGGGCTGCACAAGCAGGGACATGCCTTTTACGATAGGCGATTGCTTGTATTTTTTCAGGATTTTTAATAAATATATCAAAGCCACGGCTGAAGGGATGATCGTGCCTGCCAATGCAGCTAGAAATCCTGGCCAGCCATATACATCATATCCGGCATATGCGGCTATTTTCGTGGCGATCGGTCCTGGGAGTGAATTTCCTAACGCAAGCATTTGTGAGAACTCGGTATTATCAAGCCAGCCATAACGGGTGACGATTTGATCATACATTAGCGGAATCGAGGCTGGGCCTCCACCGTAACCAAGAATATTGGCTATGAAAAACGCCAGAAAAACAGCGACTCCAATTGGGATTATAAGACCCATTAAGCGGATTCCTCCTTCCTATCAACCTTTTTATTTTTCAATCTATCCTTTAATTTAAAATGGAACGCCCCATATAAAAGGAAAATCATTATGACGATACCCGGATGCAGGGAAATGACTTGCAGCAGTAAAAAGGAAATCGCAAAAAAGGTGATTCCGAGCACCTTTCCTAAACCTTTTACCGCCTTTTCGCCAAACTCATAAGCCATTTGGCCAAGCATGACGGCAACCACCGGCATGACAGCAGCGATCATATTATTGATCATTGCTGAATTACTTAAAACATTAATGAATGCAATCAAGAAAACCATCGCAAAGCATGAAGGTAAAACGTGAGCGGCCACACTTACGAGGGCTCCCGGCCAGCCTTTTAATTTATAACCAAGATATGCTGCCATCTTCGTGGCAATCGGTCCTGGGAGTGTATTGGCAATCGCCAAAGTGTCCCCGAATTCATCATCGTCGAGCCAGTTATAGCGGGAAACTGCTTCATGGCGGATGAGCGGGATGACAGATGGCCCACCGCCAAAACCTAAAATGCCCGTTCTCATCATCCCAACCGTTAATTCCGTATATGGATTTTTCAAAAGCGATTCCTCCTTTGCGTTTAATATTTAGAGTTCATTTCCATGATTATGAATTAATGATAACAAAAATGATTTCGAAATGTATATAAAATTCAAATGATATTTACGTAATGAATGTATAAATGGTATTTACTAATTAAATAGACTGATGATAATGAAGAAAAACAACTTTTTGTCTTAAAGAAGGATTTCGATTTCCAAAAAAAACCAAACCGGTTATAATACAATTAACATTAATTTTTAGAAAAATCAAATAATTAAGAAGGAGTAGATTTATGAACCAATCGATAATTGGAACGAAAAGTATGGTGGTAACCCCACACTATTTAGCATCGGTGGCAGGGCACAAAATTCTTGAAAAAGGGGGGAATGCTTTTGATGCGGCAGTGGCAGTCAGTGCCTGTTTGGGTGTAGTTTATCCACATATGACCGGACTCGGTGGAGATGCTTTCTGGCTTACATATGAAAAGAAGGACGGGGAAATTCGTGCTTTCAATGGAAGCGGACGCTCCGGTAGCGATGTTAATCGTGATGCATATAGAGGTGAAAAGAAAATCCCTTTTCGCGGGGTAAGAAGCGCAATTACAGTTCCGGGGATGGTAGACAGCTGGGATGAGATATTGAAAGAATGTGGAACACTTACTTTTGCTGAAGTTCTCGAGCCGGCGATTGAGTATGCTGAAGATGGTTTTCCGATTACGAAAAATCAAGTGATGTATACGGAAAAGAACTGGGATTGGCTTTCGACGGAACCGATAACAGCTGAAATATATGCACCGGGTCGGCAAGTTCCGAAGGTAGGTGAACGGTTTGTTCAAAAAGATCTTGCCCGGAGCTTAGCGTTGATTGCTGATCAAGGCCGTGATGTCTTTTATAATGGAGAACTTGCAAAAGCAATCGTATCCTATTTGAAAGGGCAAGGGGGTCTGTTAACCGCATTGGATTTCGCTGATCACCATGGAAAATGGGTAGAACCCATTTCGACTCAGTATCGAAATTATACGATTTATCAGGTTCCGCCAAATTCTCAGGGGTTCGTCGGGCTGATGGCGCTCAATATTCTTGAGAATTTCAACTTTGACAACATTGATCATGGTTCTGCTGAATACTATCATTTATTGGCAGAGGCTCTAAAAGCAGGTTTCCGCGATCGTAACGAAGTCCTTACAGACCCTGAATTCTTTGATATTCCAATAGATAAGTTGCTAGATAAGCAGTATGCAGCGAAGCTAGCATCAGCAATTCAGACAAATGCCGAGAAAGTTACGAGTCCACCAATGGGAAGTGACACGGCCTATGCTGCAGTGGTCGATAAAGATGGAAACTCGGTTTCCTTTATTCAAAGCCTTTATTTTGAGTTTGGATCTGGTGTCACTGCCGGTCAAACAGGGGTCATGTTACAAAATCGAGGATCGTTTTTCTCGCTTGATTCCAATCATGTCAACTCACTCGAACCTAACAAGCGCTCATTCCATACATTGATGCCGGCTATAGCCTGCAAAGATGGAAAACCGAGCATTTTATATGGTACTCAGGGTGGGGAAGGACAGCCGCAAACACAGACTGCTATCATTACCAGGATGATAGATTACGGAATGGACCCACAAGCTGCAATCAATGAACCGCGATTCGTCTGGGGAAGAACCTGGGGTGAAGATAGCGAGTCGTTGAAAATCGAAAGCCGTGTCAAAAAGGAGGCGGTTGATGAACTGAAAGAAAGGGGACATCATGTCGAAGTGGTGGAAGAATTCGATGGGGTGATGGGCCATGCACAAGCAATTCGGATTGATGAGCATAACTTCCTCAAAGGCGGGGTCGATCCGCGTGGGGACGGTGCGGCGGTCTGTTCTTGAAGGTTTCTCCTTCTTAATAAGACAAAAGGGAATAATGAAAAAAATTACAAACAAAAAAACTTTTTCCCAATCTCCCTTTTTAACACAAAAAGAACCCTATAGGCAGCCTTTTTTAAAGAGACCGCTCTATAGGGTACATTTTAATATATAACACTAATAAACTTTTTAATGTGGGTTATTCTTCCCGAATGACTAATAACACACCGATAAAAATTAATATTGTACCGATCCAAAAAGACAAGCCGATTTGTTCACCTAGTATTAACCAACCTAAAAAAGTACCGACTATAGGCTGTAAAAAGAAAAATAATCCACCACTTGAAGCGGTAAGCATTTGCAGTCCGCGATTCCACAGTAAAAAGGCACATGCAGTGGAAATAACGCCCAAGTATAATAGGCCGCCCCATATGGATGGATGCATGATTGCTTGGAAATCAAGCTCATCCAATCGACTGATCGTAACAGGTGTTAAAAAGACAATTGCCACAAGCACTGCATAGGTCGTTATAACAATTTGTGAATATTGCCCAGGGACCCGTTTAATTAGAACAGACATGAGTGCCCAAGTTAAGGCAGCAATAAGCAGTGATAGGCCCCCAAGTTGGTGAGATGAGCCAATATGGGCATTCCCGACAATGATACCGACTCCGATTGTCGCTAAAATTACAGAAATCGATTTCTTGATAGTGATCTTTTCTTTTAAAACGATACGTGCAAATATCACCATAAATGCAGGTGTTGTGGAAGTAATGATAGCTCCCATTTGTGCAGTGGATAGCAGTGTACCGACTTCCTGGGTTACGATGGAAATTGTGTTTCCAACAAGTCCTATAATGAAAACCAAAAGCCAGTCTCGTTTTTCAATCCGCCAAGATTGTTTTGTTATAAAACCAATTGTCAGCAAAGCAAAAATCGCAATTACATATCGTAATAATACTAATTCAAGTGGCGGAACAACTTCTACCACAACTTTTACCACAACATACATCCCGCCCCAAATGCTAGCAGCGAGTGATAAATATAAAGAACCTAATATAGTGTTTTTCATTTTGTACCCTCCGTTTTAACTAAACATTTCCAGTCCTTAACGGAGATGCAATTTTTCTGCCGTTAAGGAAGAATAACTGCAGGTACATCATTTTCGAATAGTGGTGACCACATCATCAGCTTTCAGCTCACTTTCAAAAAATATTTATTTTCAATGATTAGCTATTCCGAGCTGCTACTGATCATTCGTTTCAAACATCAGTAAGTTATAAAATATACTCATTTAAATATACAAGATTTTAGATTGATAAAACAACAAATAATAGTTTTAAAGCTAGCGTACCATTAAGATTATCCGTCAATCAAGATAGTATACTAAAACTTGAAACACATGAAAAAACCCCACCTGATCCTATTAACAACTGGTGGGGATTCTATTTGGGATAAAAAGAGGGGTTTAAAGGGAAGGGAAGCAAATGGTACAGTAATAATGCTGGTCAAATGGTCGGTAGCTAATAATGTAAGTGATAAAGCTGGAAAGAAAAGGTGGATTAGGATTAAAGAGCTCCCTTAAAGAGTTTAATCCTAATCCACCGTTAAGTTAAATTTGGTGCATGACCTTTCCGGAAGCATCACAATCCGTTATATTTTCTTTCAATTTTCCTGAACTCGTCTGATAGTTCAAATAGGGTGTGTAATACGGCTGTTTGAATATATAGATTCATATAATTATCATTGCTCTTCTTTTGAAAAGATAAATCATGTTTTTCATTAATTTTCCGAGTTATACATGCATTAATTTCGCTCCACATTTCTTTCGTTCCTTCTTTAATTTTAGTCTCCATAATCTCCCACTCCTTTTTTATTAGTTTATCCACTCTATTACATTCTTATACTTATTTTTTGGGCAATCTGGTAACTTTTTTATCTTAAAATTAATGTCTACAGTTTTTTGGGTATCCTTCTGTTTGAGTGCATACTCGAAAAATAGGAGAAGTCATCACCCATTAGTGGTTATTAATTGCTGATAAAAATATTGTGGACTAACACTATAGTCGCTTGGCTCAGTTTGTAGACAAAAGGGCTCTAGCTAAAAGTTAAAACAAGTTTATTGGAGCGGGTGTGGGAGACTCCTGCGGGAAAAGCGCGTCAAGGGAGACCCCGCAGGCGCAAAGGCGCCGAGAAGGCTCCCGGACCGCCCGCGTATTTATCCTGGATTTCTTCAATATTCAATGCCTGAATGACTGGTTTCAGTCGTCTTTCCATCTCATCCGTAGAAAATTTCCTCAATGAAAGGGGCAGGAGAATGTTCTCTTTTATCGTTAAAGTATCAAGCAAGTTGTAATCTTGAAAGATGAACCCCATTCGTTCTTGGCGAAACGTACGCAATGCTTTTTTGTTTAAATCCAACAGGGCCTGTTCTTCAAGCCAGACCTCCCCGCCAGAAAATTTATCTATTGTCGAGAGCACATTCATCAGTGTGGTTTTTCCTGAACCGGATGGCCCCATAATAGCCGTAAATTCACCCGAAGTAATGGTAAGGTCAATATTTTTTAAAACCTGTGCCTTTCCATAGGATTTAGATAAGTTTTTAGTTTGTAATACTTTTTTCAACGTAAATCTCCTCCTCATGTTACATACTATAAAATTCATCCCTTTTCCCACCATAGATGTAACAGGAAGTAAGATTACAATTTTGTCACATTACAATTTGAATATATAAAATTATCGTGTGAACAGTGAATGTAATAAATGGAACTTCCTAAATCAATTATGCATTTTCAGCAACTTGGTAGCAACAAGTTGAAATAAAGAGGGATAAGTGAATCTCAGCAAAAGGGGATTAAATTGAAAGATAAGGAATAAAAACAAATTTTCTACAAAGAATACTTCTATTAATTACAAGTTAGGAGTGTATATATGGAACAAACACTTTATGAAAAAGTCGGCGGGGAAGAAGCGATAGCAAAAGTTGTGGACTATTTTTACTCCGAATTGGTTCTTAAGGATGAGACAGTTAATCACTTTTTTGAAAAGACGGATATGGAAAAGCAACGCCGTCATCAAACTAAGTTCATTAGTTTTGCATTAGGTGGTCCAAAACAATATTCTGGACAATCCATGGCAAAAGCTCACCAAGGATTGAATCTGCAACCAGACCATTTTAATGCCATTGTAAAACATCTTAACGATGCACTAGCCCACTTTGGAGTAAATGAAGCTGACATAGATACAGCTTTAACTAAAGTTGCTACACTAAGAGATGATATCTTGTATAAATGATTGTTATTGAGCTATCAGGTGCTTTGCTAAGGAGCTGACTAGCAGCTCTCCTTTGCAACCAAATTAATAGTAATAATATATTAATGGATGAGAAAAAATAGTGTTAGGGAAGGAAGGATTGCGAATGTCTGTGAAAAAGCGGGTAATAGGATTGGTTGTTGTGCTTGCAATGTTTGTAGTTGTGACAACTCTAGGCTCACTCGGCGTATTTGCCGAATCCGGTGTTGTAGCTCAGCCTTCGGTGAAATCGATTGAGGTAGAGTTGAACGATGATTACTTTAATCCGGAAGTCATCACTATTCCGAATGGAACAGCCACAACGTTGATATTGAAAAACAAAGGTACAAAAGAACACACCTTCACAGTGGAA
Source organism: Peribacillus sp. NPDC096447 (assembly GCF_044762725.1). Taxonomy (NCBI): domain Bacteria; kingdom Bacillati; phylum Bacillota; class Bacilli; order Caryophanales; family Bacillaceae; genus Peribacillus; species Peribacillus sp. NPDC096447. The sequence goes on along the minus strand of NZ_JBIWEV010000002.1, from coordinate 728,833 downwards.
AAGCTCGGAATTGACGCCGAGGTCCAGCCAGGTAAAGAAAAAACCATTACCGTGCAACCGAAACAGCCCGGTACATATGAACTGACTTGCCGGTACCATTTCCAGGAAGGAATGGTTGGGAAAGTAATAGTCAAATAAAAAGCAGGGCCAATAAGGCCTTGTTTTTTTATTTATTAAGCTATTTTTCATTACACAGGAAATTGATGTTTGGATTATTAATAATTGTTCCACCTCTAATAAATGGTAATATAATGTATCGTAACGTATAAACCAAATGGAAGGAGGTGGAAAGGTGTATTTTTTTAAACCTATTTCTGATGAGGTTCGTTTATCTCAAATAATATTCAATAAACATAAAAAAACGATGAAGCTCATTCTAGGATCTATTTTTGCCTGTATTGCTGCTATTCTACAGGCTGCTGCTGGCTTTTTACCAGGTATAGGATATTTTATAAGTCCGCTAGCCACTGCACCTATTCTGATATGTTCCATGTTTTCCATTCCATATGGAGTGATGACCTACCTTCTGACAATTATGTTGTTATTCATCCTACAGCCAACCGAACTGATTGTATTTCCTTTTACAACAGGATTGTTAGGACTTGGCATAGGGGCATCTTTTTACTTCTTTAGGAAGAGATTAAGTATTATTGCTGCTGGTGCAATTCTTTTAATGTTAGGGATTCTGAGTCTAATATTTATTTTTCACTTTCCGGTTTTAGGTCCAGCCGTCTCTGTTTCCTTTTCATTTCTAATAACTGGCTTTATATTTGCTTTCATTTATAGCTGGTTATGGGTTGAAATTGCTTTAATCATTTTTAAAAGATTAAAAATGATTATAATTTAGTGATTCTCCATCACTTGGTTTTAATTTCGATTCGTAAGAGAATTATCAAGAATTTTATAGTTATGATTCAAGGAACAATTTCAAAAACAGTACCCTGGTTGAAATCAGTCACTTTCATAGAGCCATAAACCCCTAAATATAATCTGCTTTGATCCAGGTTCGTTCCCAAATTAACATAATAAGCTGATTGAGACCCAAAATCATAATCGGTTTGTATCACACTAAAATCATTTTGTTCACCATTTGGCCTAACGGTAGTATAAGCTAGAGCCCCTCTAACCTGAGGGTGAGATTCTTTCCGGGCAAGATCGGTAAACAGAACGCTTCCTGTTAAACCAGGGATGCTTTTCCCCATATATGCTTGCACTCCTGTAAGTGCAGTTCCCCCAAACTTATCGGGTCTGGTATCTTTATGAAAATAACTAGTTAAAGGCTGAAGACGACTCCCTGAAAGTGTTGCTGCTTCATTGTAATAAGCAATTGTTTTTTCATCCAAATTCCGATTTTCAGTGCAGCCTTTTATAATCGAAGCAGGAAAAGCACCTTCCCAACCTCGCCAGCCAAAGTTAATAAATCCTTCTTTGTCAGGTTCAGAATTCATGAAAGAAGCTTGAATAAGCTGAGTAACCGGCATTGGTTTATAATGAACGAATGAAAAAATCGACTCGACCATACTCTGGCCGACATTTCCCGCATATTTAATATACTGATTATAAAACCTTTGAAATGAAATGCCTGGTATATTGCGAACCCCTTTGGCCATTACCATGAGCGCTTCCTGAATGGTTGTGGGAAGTTCATTGAAACGTGTGACAATGGGTGGATCATTGACGTACATATTCTTACCTACATCAATTTCAATTATTTTACCAGCGATTTCTAGATTATCCTGGCTTAAGTTAAATGGATCATAGCCTGATCCACCATCTCCGGTTGTTAAAACAAGATTTCCTGTTTCAGGTGAAAAGTTTAAACTATTGACCCCATTATGATTTGAAAATGGTCTTCTTAAGTTAAGTAATGTCCGTCGTTTTTGGGGTTGGCCATTCGATTGTAAAATCCATTCTTCAATTGTATCAATATGATCATATTGAGTTTCTCTATTTATCCACCTTAGGTTTAAAGTTCTGGGATTACACGGATCAGGCTTAAAAGATTCAGGAAGAGCACCTGGTCCTTGTGTTCCAGCCACTGAATAATGAAGATAAAACAGACCGTTATAATAAAACTCGGGATGAAACGCTAGCCCTAGCAATCCCCGTTCATCATATCCGCCAGAAGCACCTAGTTTCAGGATTCGCGGGCGAATATCTAAAAAAGTCCTTATATCTCCGTTTCCTATGTAAAAGATCTCTCCTACCTGGGTTGCAATAAATAATCTTTCAATTGAGTCACCTGGAAGTATGGTTGTTTTCAAAACAGTAGGTAAATTTATTTTACTTACAATGGGCCGTAAACCAACCTTAACTTTTATCAACTGACTTTGCACCCCTTCTTATTGTTTTCTTTTTATAAGAATATGATTAGAGCTGTCCATTAGTACCAAATTAGGCCGGGGAATCTGATAAGGCATTGCACCACTTTCCGTACGAGCGGAATTAAACTGAAGGAGTGCGTTAGTTGAACTTTTTTTAAGAATGAGGATAAATTCAAGTACTATGGTTTAATGGGTAGAAAAATTGGAGCCTTTTTAAATAAAACTGGATTTATTGCTAGTCAAAATCTTAACAGATTTCTAAATGTTAGGCCGTATGAGTATTTTAAAAAGATATGCATGTACTGGGTTAACTTAACAATTATTATATGAAATATAACAAAAAATCACGGTCCCTTTATACGGATATAAAATTCAAGAGTTATTCTTAATTTACATCTAGAGGGAGGGATCGGAAATTGTCAAAATTTCAGGCCATATCTTCTTTGTTCATCTTGGTATTTATCATCATTTTCGTAACTTATAAAATCTCAGCATTCTCATCCAATCATTCCACAACGGATCATTCCACATCCAACCGCTACATTCAAGTACAATTGTTAGGCGTTAATGATTTTCACGGCCAACTAAACAAATATCAAATGGTTTCAGGAACCATGGCAGGTGGGGCTGAATACCTGTCTGCCCATTTAAAAAAATATAAACAAGAAAACCCAAATACACTACTTGTTCATGCAGGTGATATGGTAGGAGGAAGTCCTCCAATCTCTTCTCAATTTAAAGACGAACCCACGATTGAATTTTTAAACCTTCTGCACTTTGATGTCGGGACACCTGGAAATCATGAATTGGACCAAGGCGTAAATGAAATGAAACGTCTTATTTATGGAGGATTCAATAAAAAAACAGGTTATTTTCAAGGGGCCAATACTTCTTATAGTTCTGCAAATATAATCGATAGAAAGTCGGGTACTCCCTTGTTACCACCGTATGTTATTAAACAAATTGACGGAATTAATATTGGATTTATCGGGGTGGTAACAAAAGAGACCAACCTGTATGTGGCACCTGAAAATCGAAAAGAAGTAGAAATTACGGATGAAGTTTCAGCTATTAACCGAACCGTTAAGATTTTAAAGGAAAAAGGGATTAAAGTAATTGTTGTACTGGCACATAATTCAGCTAAATCAGATAAGGCAGGAGCAAATTCCAGTGGAGATTTAGTGGAGATGGCACCAAAAATCGATGATGAGGTCGATGTCATTTTTGCCGGTCACAGCCATGAATATGCCAATACCGTTGCAGCCGGTAAACTGATCGTTCAAGCTTATTCTAATGGGAAAGCCTTTTCTCAAGTAAAACTTGAAATTGACCCACATACTAAAAATATCGTTAAGAAACAAGCAAAGATTATTGTCACTGCACATCATCATATAAAACCAGATAAAGAAACGGTTGCTCTTCTAAATAAATATAGAAAAAGATTGGGGAGCCATTTTAATCAGGTAATAGGACAAATGCCTAAAGAAATCAAACGAAATCAAGATGCAAACGGTGAATCCCCATTAGCGAAAATGATTGCAGAATCTGAGCGGGAAGCCATGGGGGTAGATATAGCTTTTGTCCATCAAGGCGAAATGCGGAAAAGTTTAAAAAAAGGGGAAATCACTGTAGAAGACCTTTATACAGGCTTGCCTTTGGGTCATAGTGTCAGTAAGTTAATCTTAACAGGTGACCAAATAAAACTAGCTTTAGAACAGCAGTGGACGAAGGATTATGAAAATAGGTTGCAAACGGTGGGTTTAACGTATAATTGGGACCCCGATGCTCCAATTGGCAACCGCATTAATGGGCTGAAAGACATGAAGGGTCAAGAGATTCAGGCAAGCAACGAATATGAAGTAGCGGTTAGTAATTATTTGGCTTCAGGCGGTGATAACTTCACTGCATTTGAACAAGGTAGACTCGTAGAATCCGGTCCGCAGGTTGTCACTGCACTAATACGCTATATCCAACAGAAGTATCCCCACGAAATTTTTCACCCTTCATTGAAAGAATGAAGGGGAAAATACAAGGCCTTGCATAAGTAAGTGAACCCAAAAAGTTAGACACTATATTTACTTAGGCAGCCTTGAGGGCATGAACCCGGTAATCTACCGGGCTCATGCCTTTTAATTTTACCTTGATTCGTTGATGATTTTAGTAAATGAATAAAGATGATATTTGATACATCTCCCGAAATCTTACTACCAATATAAATATTCGGAGGGGTTTTGAGCAAAGGGGTAACGTGTCATACGACGGTAGATATATGAATAGAACATCACTAAATTAAATAATATGATAACGGGGAGAAATGAGGTGATTGTCTGTTAGAAAGACTTAGAAAAATTGATATGAAAACAGCTTTATTTATGGGGATTAGCTTTTACTCTTTGACAATCTTAATCCATGTTCTTATTATTAACGGCATTATTCCATTGACATGGGTTAATGGTGGAAGGTCTGAATCTCTGGCTGCTCAGCTACCAATTTCTATTATGAATACCATTATTTCTATAATTGGAGGTTTTTTCACACTGTTTGTTGGCAGAAATATATTATATAAAGGAATAACCGTGATATGTTGGTTTTTTGTTGTGCTTTGGTCATTTGGGTTTATCCTGCAATTATTTGGAACAGCTTTTGAAAAAATGGTTTGTTCGTTAATATTGCTTCTTGGAGTCATCTCGAACCTGCGTATGGCGATTGAAACAAGATAGCATTAATACTTAAATCTTTATATGTACAGAAAAATGCACGTAAATAAGGGGTGCCTTAGCTTAAGAGCGAAACTGTCTTTAGAGAAACTTATTATAAACCTATAAATATTTTCGACTATTGTTAATTTACTCTTTCAAAGGAGTTGCTTTGGCAGCTCTTTTTCTTATGGAATAAAAGGGGAATTCAAGAAGTAGTCGAGCTGGTATTAACTTCCGACACTGACGACTAATTATGCAATATTAAATAATTGATGTAGAATTGCATAAACCTATTAATTCATTAAATAATCTGTATATTGCAATTGTTGGCAAAATACCATTAATCCCCACTTGGTATGGTATTTGCATATAAGTTAATTAATCACGAATAAGGGTGGAGTGATACATGGAAAATGCAAAATTAAGACGTTCGTTAACAGTATTTCCTTTAGTGCTATTTGGATTGGCTTATATGGCACCTACAACAGTTTTTTCTACTTATGGGGTTGTTGCGGAAATAACGAAAGGGATGGTACCTGCTGCCTATATCATAGCTTTGGCTGGTATGTTGTTTACAGCCTATAGTTATGGCCAAATGGTTAAGGCCTACCCTGTTGCCGGTTCTGCATATACATTTACTCAAAAGGCTCTTAATCCTCACCTTGGGTTTTTAGTGGGCTGGGTTATCCTATTGGACTATTTATTTTTGCCAATGATCAATGGATTACTGATCGCTATATACTTAAACGCATATTTTCCATCCGTTCCTTTTTCCGTCTGGTTAATTGCCTTTGTCATTTTAATCACCACTGTAAATATAATTGGAGTGAAAATAGCAACAAAAATAAATGTTTTATTAGTTGCCTGTCAATTTCTAATAATCGTTATATTTACATTCCTCTCGATTAAAGGGTTACTTAACGGAATGGGTTCAGGAACATTATTCATGAGTTCTCCATTTGTGAATGGAGATATACCACTATCTTTAGTATTAGCAGGATCTTCTGTTTTATGTTTATCATTTTTAGGATTTGATGCTGTTACCACATTTTCAGAGGAGACCATTAATCCGAAAAAAATAATACCAAAGGCCATTTTCCTCGTCGCATTAATAGGGGGAGGTCTGTTTGTCACCATCTCATACATCAGTCACCTTGTTTACCCTAATTTCCAAGCTTTTAAAGATCCAGATTCCGCTTCCTTGGAAATTGCCATGTACATAGGGGGTAATTTATTTCAATCTATTTTTCTAGCAGGATATATTACCGGGGGGCTGGCATCTGGTTTATCAGCTCATGCAAGTGTTTCGCGGCTTTTGTATGCGATGGGGAGAGATGGAGTTCTTCCAAAGAAAATATTTGGTCATATTCATCCAAAATTTCAAACTCCAACACACAACATCATCTTAGTGGGTATTTTTGCTTTATCTGCTTTATTTGTTGATTTAGTGACAGCATCATCCTTTATTAACTTTGGGGCGCTTGTTGCCTTTACATTTGTTAATCTTTCGGTTATTTCCCATTATTTTATTAGAGAAAAACAGCGAAACGGAATGAACACACTAAAATACCTAATATTGCCGCTGATTGGTACCGGTTTTACAATTTGGTTATGGACCAGTCTTGATTCAAAGGCACTTTTACTCGGACTGGGATGGTTTGGAATTGGTGTCATCATGCTGCTATCAAATACGAAAATGTTTAGTAAGCGGCCGCCAGAGCTTTCTATCGATAGTGCGATTGAAAAAGAAATTCAGGCATAAAAGCTATATTCATCAAGGAGGATAAAAATGGTAATTGCAGACATCATTCTTTCTGGTCAACATGTTTTTACTGGGTTACAAGATGAGCCAATAAAAGCAGCTATCGCCATTAAAGATAATAAAATTATTAAAATCGGTTCTAAAGAAAATATAATGTCATTCCTTGGAAAACAAACAAAAGTGTATGACATGGAAGACGGACTAATTGTTCCGGGATTTCATGATTTTCATATGCACATTATGATGGGAAGCATTTTACAGAAGGATAGTGCCAAATTATTTGATGCCGCTTCAGAAGAAGATGCAGCCAAAATAGTAGGTGAATTTGCAGAAACGAGACCAAATGATGAGTGGATATTTGGTGTTGGCTGGGATCATACCAATTGGAAGAACAAAGTGCTGCCACATAGAACAACACTAGATAAATATATTTGTGATCGTCCCGTATTATTATTCAATGCAGAAGTGCATTACGCATGGATTAATAGTAAAGCAATGGAAATGATTCAATTAACGAAGGATACACCAGATCCGGAATATGGAGAAATTGGAAAAGATGAAAATGGGGAACTGACAGGCCTTTTATTTGAACAGGCAATTGGGTATGCATCAGAACATGCATACAAATTACCGAAGGATAAACGTGTAAGCCTATTCCAAGGTTTTCTTAATGAAACAAAAAGATTGGGAATCACATCCGTTAATGATTTATACGGAGCTAAAATTGCTCCAAATCCATTAGACGATCTTGAAATTTTCAAGGAATTTGAGAGAGAAGGATTACTTACAACTAGAATTCACTTTTCGCCGGAGTTAAAAATGGATTTAGCTGACGCAAAGGAATTACAAAAAAAATATCAGTCAGACAAGCTTACCTTTTCTGGGTTAAAACAATTTATAGATGGTGTTGTGACAAGTCATACTGCTTTTTTATTGGATCATTACAAAGACCGTCCTGAAACAAAAGGCGGAACCACTTATCCAGCTGAAACAATTAAACAATTAGTAAAAAAGGCAGATAAGGAAAATTTTCAAATTCGTTTCCATGCAATTGGTAACGGTGCTGTCCGCTTAGCATTGGATGCATTTGAAGAAGCGAGAAACGTAAATGGACAAAGAGATGCCAGACATGTCATTGAACATGTGGAGGTATTGCATCCGGATGATGTTCGCCGCTTTAAGGAATTAGATGTAATCGCTTCCTTTCAACCTAAACATATCGAATTAATGGAAAGTGAGGCATATACAGCCAGAATCAGTGAAAAACAACAACCTCTCTATTATCCTATCAAAACACTAGTGGATACTGGTGCTAAAATTGCCTTTGGTACAGATTTTCCTGTAGTGCCCCTAAATCCCATGATGGGTATTTATCAGGCAATCACGAGAAAAGATTTAACCGGGAAGGCGTGGCAAGAGTCGGAAGGAGTAACATTAGCACAAGCGTTAAAATATTACACGGCTACACCGGCATTCGGATCTTTCAGAGATAAAGAATTAGGCACATTGGAAGCAGGGAAGATAGCGGATATCGCAGTATTAAATAAAAATTTATTCAGCATATCAACAGAGGAAATTCTTGAAACAGAAGTGAAGATGACGATTATGGATGGAAAGATCGTATATGAAAACCAGGTCGTCCAAAAGGTATAAGGTAAAAAATATTAAAAGGTAGGTAGTGAGAAAATGTCAAAAGTAAAAGTTGGTCTTATTCAAATTCATTGCGGAGAATCCATTGAGCAAAATATCCAAAAAACGATAGAGAAAATAAAAGAAACAGTAAATAAAGGTGCACAAATCGTTTGCTTACAGGAATTATTTTCTTCACAATATTTTCCGCAAACGGTCAGTGTGAAAAATTATGATTTAGCTGAAAATGTGGATAGCGGTACATTAGCCGAAATGGGTGAATTAGCAAAGGAATTAGCAATTGTCCTGATTGTCCCTTTTTACGAAAGAGCAGGTGCTGGAATTTATTTTAATAGTGCAGCTGTATTTGATGCTGATGGAGAATGTTTAGGGATTACAAGAAAAAATCATATTCCGGATGGTCCCCAGTATCATGAAAAATATTATTTCGTTCCAGGCAATACTGGATATCCTGTCTATGAAACGGCTTATGGAAAAATAGGAGTCGGGATTTGTTGGGACGAGTGGTATCCAGAAGTTGCTCGAATTTTGAGCTTACAAGGTGCAGAAATATTATTCTATCCTTCCGCTATTGGTTCAGAGCCAGATCATCCCGAGATATCAACAAGATCATCCTGGGAAAAGGCAATTTCCGCTCATGGCATTTCTAATGGTGTATTCGTTGCTGCGACAAATCGAGTGGGCCAGGAAAAGGACATGAATTTTTATGGCGGTTCATTCATTAGCGATACCTTCGGGAATATTCTAGCTTCACTTGATGATGAAGAAGGAATTATTGTGCAAGAAATTGATTTGAAAGAAATAGAAGAGACTAGAAAAATTCTGCAATTCTTTAGAGACCGTCGTGTCGATACATACGGCCCTATTTTACAAAAAGAAATACTCCCAACCCCATCCCCTTCAAAAAAGGGAACAAACAAAGCGCTGTTTAGTTAATCATTAAAAAATAATGCTCTTAGGAGGTCCCGTACCCATCAAGCTAATTCTGTTTTTTTAAAAGTAGGGTTGCTGTCTTATTTTACGCTTACCATATCGTAATTAAGGCTGTGCAATCCTTCTTCTCAAAATTTGGTATACTTGGCCTGAAATTTAAACGAACGGTAGATTAATAGAACGATTGTTGGTGATCTAATGTTTACTTTATAAAGGTAATTTTAAGAGCATGAATAAGGGACATTGGAAGTGGGGAAGCTTGCTGATATCGTTGTCCTCGACCGTGATCTTTTTGCGGTTCCGCTTGAGGAGATACCTGAAACAAAAGTGAAAATGACCATCATGGACGGTAAAATCATCTTCACTGTTCCTGAATAACACAAATATGCTTAAATGCGTAATAAATTATACAATGGAGGTATAATAGGGTTCAGTCGATTATAGCGAAATATATTTAAAAGAAATAGCAGGTGGGACTACCTGTTATTTCTTTTTTGCTAACTGAGAGCTATGCCTTAAAAGGTATAGCGTTTTTGTTTATACAAGCAGTTTTATCAAAATTTAAAATAAACAGGTGTATAAGTATAAAAACAAGGAAATAAATTCTGAGGAAATAAAAATTTTAGGTGGAGTTATTAGTTTATTATACATGACTAATAGGTGTGCTTTTTTATATTTTAAGATTATTTCAGGACAGGGATTTTCTTATAGGGGTACCGCTAAAAGGTCTGGCAAATACAGTCCTAGTATCAAAAAAGAATCCATTACGTGTTTTTAGATACCCCTGAAATACGTGGAGCATATATACTTTTTCTTATTTACCCTCAAAAAAGCCAGATTCCTCTTGAATTATATTGGGAGAAAGCAATATTATTTTGCTATTCTTATTTTAAGGAGGATTGTTTTATTGGGTATCTTTATCGTATGTTTGTTCTGCTTATCTATTGTTTTTTCTTTACTTCATTTGTTCCATTGTTTACCTTGGTTTCGTGGACAAAGCGAAGGGATAAAACAAATTCTTGAAAAGGAAAAAGGAATTAGTATTCTAGTCCCTTGTTACAATGAACAGGGAATTATAGAAACCTCCATTAAGAGTATGAAATCATTATCTTATTCACAGTTTGAGGTCATTTATATCAATGACGGTTCAAATGATAAGACTATGAATCTCTTTCATAAATTTCTAAAGTTAAAACCATGTTCAAAATCTGCACTTAGAAAGCTTTCCCATAAGAAAGTAGAAAATTTTTATCAATCCAAACTTTATCCTAATATCTACGTTATAGATAAAAAGAATGGGGGAAAAGCTGATTCCTTAAATGCAGGTATTGAATATTCTAGCCAAAGTTTGATTGTAACATTAGATGCTGACACCATATTGACAGAACAGGCCTTATCAATTGTTAACAACACATTTGAGGATAAGGATGTAGTTGCTGCAGGTGGTATGGTGCACGTTTTGCAAACAAAAACATCTAATCCTTTGAGAGACTTGTCTTTACTTCATACAAATATGCTAGTTCGTGTCCAAGTGTTGGATTTCCTAAAAGCATTCTATATTACTAAAGTATCTCTTGCACGCTTTCGTGCATTAGCTATCATATCCGGAGCGTTTGGTATTTTTACAAAACAAGCTCTTGTTGATGTAGGAGGATATCGTACAACAATAGGAGAAGATATTGATATAACACTGCGCATTCATAGGTACATATCGGGACAGAAAAAAAAGAAGATTGTTTTTGTACCGGAAGCTGTTTGTTATACAGAATTACCTGAGAACTGGAAGGATTTTATCAAACAACGCATACGATGGCAAAAAGCATTTATTGATTGTTTTATCCATTTTAGATCTTTTTTTTGGAAAACGTTTTTCACTAAGCCGGTTTCCTTTTTCTACATAGCCGAATCTTTTCTAGTAGGGACCATCGGTACTTATGTTACGACAGGTATTTTTGTGATAAATAGTACCTTAACCCCTCCTACTTTCTCTCCTTATTATATATTTACCTATTTGTCTTACATTTTTTTATTTAGTTTAACGTATGACTTGGTGGCAATTGGTATGGGTAAGCATTACGGGTTTACGTTTCAGAAGAAGGATAGATATCGATTATTTATTACAATTATTTTTGATATATTTGTCTATCGATTTGTAACTTTGTATATTGTTATGTATGGGAGCATTGCTTATTTCTTTAACAAAGACTGGAATAAAGTTGCTCGAACAGGAAGAAATTATCAAACTGATTCAAAATCTGCAGCATAGTTTGAAATCTGGCCTGATGTTCTGTTTCATCACACTGCTTTTTTTAATGTCAAATTAGGCATCTAAATGCCAATTATTGCGTTTATAGAAAGATTAATTTAGCACAATTCTAGAAGACCGCCCTTAAAAGGGGGCGGTTATTTTGTTCAGCTGTAGCTTTAAATGAAGATTGTAGCTTTCATTGTCGTAGCTTTTTCTAATGCAACTAATGGGGACTTTATTTCCATAATAGGGTTGTATTAGGGGAGCCTTGGAACTAACGGTGCAGGTTAGTTCCATAGGAAATATAGAATGAATAAGATGAAAATGTGAAACGATAAATGAATAAAATACCTCGATTCATATTAACGTCATAAGTGAGCCGCCAATAGCACCGGTTATCACTATAAACCAAGGCGGCAATTTCCAATACACAAGCATGCTGAATAAGATGGCGGCAAAAGCAAAGTCTATAGGAGCTAAGATGGAGCTGGTCCAAATGGGATTATAAAAAGCCGCAATCAAGATGCCTACAACTGCTGCATTTACTCCCATTAATGCCCCTTTTACTTTAGAATTACGGCGTAATGTGTCCCAAAATGGCAATGTCCCTAGAATAAGAAGAAATGCAGGTAAGAAAATAGCAATTGTTGCTAATAAGCCACCTTGCCATCCATTTATCACGGCACCTATGTACGCTGCAAACGTAAATAATGGTCCTGGTACAGCTTGTGTTGCACCATATCCAGCAAGAAATGCCTCTTTGTCTAGCCATCCAGTAGGGACAAATTCACGTTCAAGCAATGGCAAGACTACGTGTCCACCACCAAACACTAAAGAACCAGACCGATAAAAGCTGTCAAACAGAGCAATCCAATTTGATGAAGTAACCTCTCGTAAAATTGGAAGTAGAAACAGTAATCCGAAAAATAAAGCTAAACTAACAAAACCGACACCACGCGAAATCGGAAAATGAACGTTAGATTCATAACTTTCGTCGTGTTGTTTATAAATTAGAAAACCAATAAATGCGGCCAGTAAAATAATACCAACTTGCACATAGGCAGTCTGCCAAATCAAGGTCCCAACCAAGGCTATTAATGCAATTGTCTTTCTCTTTATATCTGGAGTTAAATTTTTTGACATCCCCAAAATGGCGTGTGCAACTACGGCTACTGCTACTATTTTTAATCCGTGGATCCAGCCTGCATTTGAAACATCCATTCCTTTGAAAAATAATGCTAATATTACTAACGCTATCACTGAAGGCAGTGTAAAACCAAGGAAAGCTAAAATTCCACCGAAGAAACCTCCCCGCATAACTCCGACTCCAATTCCAACCTGACTGCTAGCTGGACCAGGCAAGAATTGACACAAAGCAACTAAATCAGCATAGCTTTTTTCATCCATCCATTTTCTTCGTCTAACATACTCATCATGAAAGTAACCTAAATGTGCTATTGGCCCACCAAACGATGTTAAACCAAGCCTTGTTGAAACCAATAGTATTTCAATTAGTGACTTAAAACTTCTGTTTGTTTTGTTTTGATCCACTAAAGTATTCCTCCTATTATTTAAGTTCATAAGCTTTCTTTCTGGCTTCCATAAATATTTCCTTTTTCAGTGGTCGAATAAATAATTATCTTATTTTCCCATCGACGTTTCGTTCCTCATTTATTAAAAGTCCATCAGATTCCATTGTGTATAAAGTACCTGAATTGACGGTTTATCCATGTCATTTTAGTTCTTCGAACATAGACCAAAATCGATTATCTATATTGAAGTATACTATTTATAAATATTTAGTTTCTAATTCCAACAATTAATTTACACACTCTTAATATTTGCGCTCAACCTAACATTATTTATCAAAAAGTGGAAACATTTATAGCCTTTAATGTTTAGGTAAATCCATAATGAAAGTCATTACCGGAAGCTGATCAGCAGCTTCTTTTCTTTTGGAGGAAAAAAGCAGTATTTAAAAAGAGGAGGGATTTAACACTTAGCGTACTCCTTTTTTTTGTTAAGTGAGACGGTTAGCGAAGAACAATATGGGAAATACTAAGGGAATGAAAATGTTACCGAATTTTCAGAAAATACATTGACGGGAAAGTATAGTTGTTATATATTATTAATAAGATAAATTTATTGTTATATAACAGAAGGAGGAGTCAAGATGATGAACATTCAGGATAAAGCTTATGAAAGTTATTTAAAGATTTGTGAAAGGTATGAAATCGAGTCGATAAACTTCGACCGCTTCATCAAAAATTTAACTAAAGATCAGTTGGATGAATACAGTAAATTAGCCGTTTAAATGAAAGGACGTGATTGCACAAGATGGACCTCCCGGTTGATGTAGATGTAGAAGCCAGTTAGAAACCCCACCAGTTGCTATTGGGAACAGGTGGGGTTTTGTCATGTGTTTTATAATCCAGACTGTAATCGATCAAAAAAGAAACTGCCGGAGAAGGTCTTCTCCGGCAGTTTCTTTTAACTTCCCCGATACACTTGATAGCCCCATGGGGAAACGAGCAGTGGCACATGATAATGAGAGGTTGGGGAAGATAGTCCGAAACGGACGGGTACCTGGTCCAAAAAGGGCGGATCAGGAAGCTCGATGGACTTATTACGGAAGTAATCCCCGATATGAAAAATGATTTCGTAGTTTCCCCTTTTAGTGTTTTCTGCGTTTAGTAGCGGGGCATCGAGCCTCCCGTCTGTATTTGTGACAGCTGACTGGAGCAGCTGCCAGTCAGCGGTGGATGATTCGGAAAAGTATAATTCAATCGTCACGTTTTCGGCAGGCTGGCCATGCATTAAATCCAATATATGTGTTGTTATACCAGGCATAAATACTCCTTAACCGATGTTTTCTTCAGCAGCAGCCAGGATTTTGTTATTTTCGAGATTTTCTTTTTTAACGGTGAAGACCTGAAAGCCGTATGGCGGGCGCGGCTCTGTATATACTTTTCCTTTGGATTCCGGGATTTCGGAAACGACAGTATCCCATGTGTGGTTTTGGGATTCGAATGTAACTTCAAGAAGCTGAGGGAATCTGGTTAAAATACGGCAGCCGATTTCATAAATCAGATTTTGGATCGAAGGAGTCTCCATTTCATGGAAAACGGATGTAGCGATATCGATTATCTGTTCAGCAGCCACGTATTTAGAGGGTTCCACGCCGAATGCATCCTTTTGATCCTCATAGACCCAGTGGAGATTCAAATAGATGAAAAGCGGACGATTTCCATCTTCGGGAAGCGTGGTATACTCATCATGGACAAAACCGACAAAAGAGTTCCCGCTTACTTTGATTAATTGGAGGTCAAGGATGGAACTGCTTTGCTGAACGATTTCGCTGCCGTTTTCCCCGCGGATGATTTCGACGGATGCCTTGGCCCGTTCGTTGCGGGATTTTTTGAATACAAGGTCACTCGGTTTCAATTGAAGATCCGTCGCTTCAGTCACAGTTTCGAAAGGGATATCCTCGGCAATCAATTTAACAGTATCGATTTGAGGATATTTGTTAAGGAAGGCTTCTGACACATATGAAGCAAATCCTTCTAATGTTGCTCCTTTGAATGTGGCTAAATGCCGTTGAATGAAGTTTTTCATCGAATCTGTAGCGACGACCATGGAATTGTCTCCTTCCGTGAAGGAGGGAAGAAAAGATGAGCCGCCAACGGAAACTTTTACATTGGTGCCAAAAATGATATGAGCTCTGCCTGAAAAAGTGGATTCTGGTATTTGTTTGATTCCGGTTAAAGGCTTTGAATAGGTCCTATAGGCAAAAACATTTCCTTTTCCATAACTTAGTGTTTGTGCGGCTGATTTATTTTTCATTGAATTCTCTCCTTCGATTTTGATTTTATCCTGTAAACGAAATAGGGCAATTTTATGAATTTCAGATAGTGCCTTATCGAACTCTATTGTTTCTGAATGGTGAATCCTTGTTTTCATCGATTGATATATGTCATTTTTATCTTTGCCGCGTACAGCCAGGATAAATGGAAAGCCGAATTTATTCATATATTGCCGGTTCAATGATATGAAATTTTCATATTCATCGGCAGTAAGGTCCTTTAAACCGGCGCCATGCTGTTCCTTAGTCGAATCATCACTCATTTCAACTTTGTCCCCTAGGTTCGGGTGCTTCCTGATTAATGTTAACTTTTCTTCCTTTGACGAATTGCTTACAATGTCCACCATGCATCGATGCAGATTGATTATGGATGAAAATGGTCTATTGGCTGCCGCCTTTTCTGCAATCCAAGGTGAATGTTCGAAAGTATCACCAAGGAACATTGTGAACTCCTTTTCGCTAATTGCATTTAGTGACTTAATAGTAATCATTCTAAGGGCTCCTTTTTAAATGCTTTTTGCCATGAACTGATCTGCATCCGTGAAGGTTTTATCTGCCGCCTTTTTCCTTCGAGGAGTCAAGATCACATTCAGGATGATGGCTGTCAGGCTTCCTGTGATGATTCCATCACCGACAACTATTCGGATTGTTTCCGGCAGGCTTGAGAATAACTCGGGAACGACGGTGGCCCCCAGTCCGAGTGAGACGGAACAAGCAATGACCAATAAATTAGCATTATCCGAAAAATCGACGTCATTCAACATTTTAATTCCTGATGAAACGACCATTCCGAACATGACGACGGTAGCACCTCCGAGAACGGCAGTAGGAATCAGTGTAGCGAGTGCTGCGATTTTTGGTACAAGTCCAAGCCCGATTAGAATAAAGCCGGCTACAATGGTGATTGTTCTTTTTTTCACACCGGATAATTGAACGAGGCCTACATTCTGGGCGAATGTACTATAAGGAAAGGCATTGAAAATCCCGCCTAAAGTGAAGGCAAGACCTTCTGCACGGTAGCCCTTGACTATATCTTTTTCACTCAATTCCCTGCCGGTTATTTTTCCTAGAGCAAGGAATGCGCCAGTGGATTCGACAAGGATGACTGTGCCAACCAACATCATCGTAAGTATGGGTGCTATTTCAAAGCTGGGAGTACCGAAGTACAAAGGAGCGGGGATATGGAACCAAGAAGCCTCGGCAACGGTGGAAAAATCCATCTTCCCAAAAAACGTTGAAGCGATCGTTCCTGCTATGATGCCAATCAGAACGGAAATGGAGCGAATGAATCCAGTGAAGCAGCGATTGATTAACAGAATAACGGCGAGGACTCCAAAAGAAAGCATCAAGTTCTCGGCTGATCCAAAGTCTTTGCTGCCGGAACCGCCAGCCATATTCTTTATGCCGGTGGGCACTAAGGATAATCCAATGATGATGACGACGGTACCGGTCACGACCGGCGGGAATAGTTTAAGCAGTTTACCAAATATGTTGGAGAAAAAAATGATGAATAATCCAGCGGCGATGATTGATCCATAGATAGCGGAAATGCCATAATTGCTGCCGATGGATATCATGGGGGTGACTGCTACGAAAGAAGTTCCCAAAACTATCGGGAGGCCAATGCCAAAGTATTTATTTTTCCAAGATTGCAATAATGTAGCGATCCCGCAGGTCAATAAATCAATGGCAATAAGGTAGGCTAACTGTTGAGAATTGAATCCCAATGCCCCGCCGACGATGATCGGCACCAATATGGCACCAGCATACATGGCAAGAACGTGCTGAAGACCTAACGAGAAGGCCTTGGACTTGTTAATTCTGTCATTCATAAAAATAACTCCCTTCTACAATAGCATGTCATTTTATATCACGTGATTTTGTTATGATTAATATCATCATAATAAAAAATCAGAAAATTGTCATTAGTTAGATTAGACAATTTTTGGTTGTGGATATAGACAACTTGCATAAAGTGATGGGAGGCTTTTGCTTTATATTTTAAGTAAGGATTTAATGCGAAGGGCAAGCCGTATCTGGAGTGTGGTCTCCGAATCTTTCAGGCTCTTGCCGAGCAGTTCTTCGCATTTCTCGAGTCTGTATACAACTGTGTTTCGATGTACGAATAACCTTTTGGCAGTTTCGGATATTTGACAATGAGTTTCGAGATAGACGGATAATGTCTGTAATAAGGATTGCTCCTCCTCGGTGAAAACCTTTGAAAATCCCTGTAGTGCATAATGGTGAAAATTCATGAGGTCTTCTTCGGGGATGATCCTCAATAATTCCATAATATCCTTCGTTCGGAATATTTGGATGTATTCGGTCCTTTTCGATAGACCTCCTTCGAGAAGGGAGTCGTTCGCTTCTTTGTAAGAGTTCTTGGTCTGTAAAAAACTCTGGCTCAAATGGCTCACTCCGAAGGAAATCGTACAGCCGAACTGGCTGGCTGTTATCCTTTGCAATGATTTTAGCGAGGTTTCGACAGTTTGGAGAACGTCGGCAGATACTTCATTCACTTCATATAAAAGAATGCATTTCTTGCCTTTGGTAAAGAGATGAATGGGATTGGGTGATAGGCAAAGTTCATCTTCCAAAAACTCGTATATCGAATCAGCCCTTCGTTGCAGCTGTGTGTAACTTATGTCCGAATCGGATTCATCGATCTTTCCGACTGCGCATATATAGGTTTGTTCATTGTGTAAGGAAAACTCCTTTGCCCGATTTATGATTTCCTCTTGTGAGGAGAAACTGCCATCAAGAAAATGAAGGAAGAAATCATTTCGGATATTCCGATCATGCTGTTTAAGGGCGTGTTCTTTCATCAAGGCAAAAGAAATGACATTAGTTGCCTGTTCTATCGTCAATGTTATAAGGTTATCGCTAGTCTTGATTTCTCCCGATATCGTCAAATAACCAAATTTTTCTTCATTCATAAAGATGGGGAAGACAGTATAGGGCTGTTTATTGGAAAGGGACGAAAATGAAAAGAAAGACGTTTTGGTTTTGTGGAATCGGAATCCCTCTTCGCTCATTTTTTTGATTATTGGAGTAATTCCGGCTGTTGAGATTGGTTGGAATATCGGTTTTAGGTACTGGTCAACTAATAAGATGGGGTATCCAATCATATCCGATAAATGATCAAGCAGCTTTTGAATCCCTTTGCCGCGCATGATTAAGTTTGTGAATTGCTTATGTGTTTCCATGGCAAAAGTCAATTCCGCTGCACGTTGATCCAAAATCCCCCGTAATGTATGGTTGATGATTTCCCCGAGTGACAATTCGGCCGGGAGTTCAATGATTGGAAAGGATAAATCATTGGCAAGAACCAGTGCCTCCTCAGGTATTTCCTTTAGGTACCTCCTTGTCTTTATTCCTAGGGCTGCGCAGCCTTGGCTTGCCATCGCTTCGACGAGTGATGACAAGAGATACGGTTTGTCCTTTATGTGATAAGCCGTCGTTACAAGGAATTCATTTGGTTTTAAAAAGTTGATGATATCCGGAGCGTCCATCATATTGACTGTGCGGACTTCCCGTTCGATCCCTGTTTCTCCGGCGATTAAATGCATGCCGTTTAATGCTGGCAATGTTAAAAGTTCGGCTACCTTCATCTGAAACACCTCATTTTGGAAAATTAGAGTATTGAGTGTAAGTTTATAAATACAGGGGAAATGAATCGGTTTTAAATTAGTGCATGTTACTGATATTAGTCAGAATCCCTCGGTTTACTAAGGTGCTTTGCGGATTTTCATTATCATATCATACAAACCCTTTGGCATATCCTACAAATTTCATTGTTTGGATTGCCGGATAAATAAAAATTTTTTTGTATGTTAGGTTTTATAACATTGTTAGTGACATATTATCTTAATTTTGTTAATATTTATAAAAAAATAACGTGTGGATAAGGGAGACCGATAAAATGAGTGAAGGCACAGTTGCTTCCAGTAAGAAAAAAAGAGTAACGCCGTTTCCGAAAGAATGCACATTCAGTAAAGGGGACTGGGATGTATTATCGCAATATTGGTTTCCTGTGGCTGCAGTCGAGGAAGTATCGGAAAAACCGATAGGCATTAAACTTCTGGATGTGCACCTTGTCCTTTATCGGGCCAATGGGAAGATTATCGTTGCGAGGGACCTTTGTCTGCATCGCGGTGTGCCATTAAGCATGGGGTGGGTGGATGGTGATGATATCGTATGCCCTTACCACGGTTTTAGGTATGGTCCGGAAGGGAATTGTACGGGGATACCTGCGCATCCCAACGCTAAAATATCCCCTCGTCTTTGCATTAATATTTATCCCACGATAGAGCGCTACGGCTTGGTTTGGACTTCGATTGCGAGCGATAAAGAGGATATTCCGAAGTTACCGGCCTGGGATGATGAGGAATATTTGAACATCCTGCCGCCATCCATAGACATTGCCGGTTCAGCCGGTCGGCAGATGGAAGGTTTTTTGGATGTGTCCCACTTTGCTTGGGTTCATTCGGAAAGCTTTGCTGATCGTAACAATCCTATCGTTCCTAGTTATAAGGTGGAAAAAACGGAGTATGGCCTGCATGTGGAATACTTAAGTTCCGTCAGTAATTACGGAAAAGGCATGCGGCATTTAGAACCTGACAACTTTGAGTGGCTGCGTGTTTTTGATATCTATCCACCGCTGGCGGCCAGGCTTACTGTCCATTTCCCGGAGGATGGAAAACTTCACATCCTGAACTGTGCCAGTCCGGTTTCGGCACGAAAGACAAGAATGTTTTCGCCGATGGCCCGTAACTTTGATTTAGATGCCCCGGTTGAAGATACTTATGAATTCAATTTGCAGATTTTCAATGAAGATAAGGAAATGGTGGAAAATCAAAAGCCGGAGGAGCTGCCGCTCGATTTGCAAGCGGAAGCGCATATCGCGGCAGATAAGACGTCGATTGCTTATCGTCAGCTATTGAGGGAATTGGGCTTAGGCTCAAATTATACAAGTTGATAAAAAGAGGGTGTCCGGTTTAATGGGCGCCCTCTTCTTTTATTGGTTTGCTTTCAGTTGGTTATTATGCACAAAAAAACACCGAAATACTAACAAAATTGTCAATGAAGTTAAATGTGAAAGCAAGTAAAATAATAGATAACATAAATTTGTGAATATTCATAACATGAGTGGATATTGAGAAGGGAAGCGATGTGATGGGCATTCAAATCGAAAAATTCATAGATGAAAAGGATGATGTTGCGTCGATGATAGAATGGTTAGCATCTTTCGGGGCAACGGAGAGTAATGGGGTGACCCGGTTATTATATTCCAAGGAATGGATGAGCGCTCAGCAGGCAATGAAAGCTGAGATGGAAAAAGAAAATCTCAGAACATATTTTGATAGTGTAGGCAACTTGTTTGGCAGGCTTGAGGGAACGGATCTCTCCGGTGGAATCATTCTGACCGGTTCTCATATAGACACGGTCAAGGATGGGGGGAAATATGACGGCGCATATGGGGTCATCGCTAGTTTCCTGGCAGTTAAGAGGTTGTATAAAGCCTATGGGGCGCCGCGAAAGACGATTGAAGTCGTTTCCTTTTGTGAGGAGGAAGGAAGCAGATTTCCCTTAACGTTTTGGGGGTCGAGGAATATTAAAGGAGTCTATGGCCTTGAGCATGTCAGGGATTTAAAAGATACAGAAGGAATTCCTTTTTTGGAAGCCATGAAAAAGTCAGGGTTTGAACCTGAAGCCTATAAAACCCCGGTCCGCGATGATATTGAACGGTTCGTCGAAATTCATATAGAACAGGGGATGGTGCTTGAAAAGAATGAGAATGCAATTGGGGTCGTCAGCCATATTGTCGGGCAGCGCCGTTATACGGTTAAAATCATTGGTGAGAGTGATCATGCGGGCACCACTCCCATGTCATACAGGAAGGATGCTGTCGGTTTTGCTTCGGAATTCATTTCTTTTTTAACGAAAAAAGCGAAGGGTATGGACCCGGGTTTAGTTGCGACGGTTGGCAGAATGGATGTTAAACCTAATGTTCCGAATGTCATTGCTGGTGAAGTGGAGCTCAGTCTCGATATCAGGCATCACGA
Source organism: Peribacillus sp. NPDC096447 (assembly GCF_044762725.1). Taxonomy (NCBI): domain Bacteria; kingdom Bacillati; phylum Bacillota; class Bacilli; order Caryophanales; family Bacillaceae; genus Peribacillus; species Peribacillus sp. NPDC096447. The sequence goes on along the minus strand of NZ_JBIWEV010000002.1, from coordinate 707,290 downwards.
GGAAGAGGTTCTTGAAAGGTTTTGTAAGGAAATCTTTTCGACTTTAGATTCCTTGGCAAGGAAAGTTGAAATGAAGCTGGAGGTTTCACAATGGATGGATGTCAAACCTGTTGCGATGGATTCGGAAATGAATCGCCTTGTCCGAAAGGTAGCTGAAGATAAAAATATACCATACCAAGATATAATCAGCGGAGCCGGCCATGATGCACAGGTATTTGGTTCGTTTTGTCCGACTTGCTTGATGTTCGTTCCAAGTAAGGGGGGGATCAGCCACTCGCCTAAGGAGTTTACGAGTGTTGCGGATATGGAAAAGGGAATCGACGTTTTAAGTGAAATACTATATAAATTAGCCTATTAAAGGAGTTGGGGAAAATGGCATATTCAGAATTGAATGCACCGATGAGAACGATCATGACACCAGGACCGGTCGAAGTGGACCCGCGTGTTTTAAGGGCAATGAGCACACCGATATTAGGGCAATTCGATCCTGCATTCACTACAATCATGAATGAAGTGATGGAAATGCTGCGTTTGGTTTTTCAAACGAAAAATAAATGGGCATTCCCGATCGATGGCACCTCAAGATCGGGTAATGAAGCGATTCTATGCAGCATCATTGAGCCGGGAGATAAGGTTTTGGTTCCCATATTCGGTAGATTCGGTCATTTGTTGGTCGAAATCTGTGAGCGATACGGAGCTGAAGTCCATACGATGGAATGTCCTTGGGGAGAGGTGTTCGAACCGCAAGCTGTCATCTCGGAAATCAAGAAAGTCTCCCCTAAAATAACAGCAATCGTTCATGGGGAAACTTCCACTGGTTGTATGCAGCCTTTGAAGGAAATCGGGTTGGCCTGCCGTGAATTGGGTGTCCTGCTTGTCGTGGATGCGGTTGCCTCCATCGGGGGCACCGATGTTAAGGTGGATGAATGGTGTATTGATGGGTTGATAGGAGGGACACAAAAATGCTTGTCCGTTCCTTCAGGTATGGCACCGATTACGTATAATGAGAGAATAGAAGAAATCATCCAGTCCCGCAAAAAGGTGGAACGTGGTATTGCGACGGATGAAGACAACCAAAAGGTTTCGCTCCGCCGTCCGATCACCAGTAATTATTTCGATTTAAGCATGCTGCAGGATTATTGGGGACCGCGCCGCTTGAATCACCATACAGAAGCTACTTCCATGATTTATGCGTTACGTGAAGGATTGCGCCTTGTGCTTGAAGAAGGTCTGGAAACGCGCTTTGCCCGTCATGAACTCCACGAAGCTGCTCTCATTGAAGGGATCAAGGCAATGGGGCTAACATTATTCGGGGATGGGAAAAACAAACTTCCGTGTGTAACTTGCATCGAAATTCCAAAAGGGATCGACGGTGAAGCTGTAAGAGCCATGCTGTTGAATGAATTTGGTATCGAAATCGCTTCCTCGTTTGGTCCGCTTCACGAGAAAATCTGGAGGATCGGGACCATGGGATTCAGTTGCAGGAAAGAAAACATCCTCTTTGTATTGGCTTCCTTGGAAGCTGTCCTTTTGCGCCAAGGGTTCCAAGTTAATCGGGGAGAGGCTTTGCAGGCTGCTCTGGATGTGTATGTGGGAAAGACGGAGAAAGTGGCTGCATCAAAGGGATCTCTTTAATTATAAAACTATTTTGGAGGAGTGGTCCGTATGTCAATATATGATCTTATTATCCGCAATGGATATGTAGTTTTTCCTGATGGAGTGAGGAAAGCTGATCTTGCCATCCAGGATGGGGTGATTGTTAAGATTGGGGATATCCTGGATGGTAAAGGTGATGTAGAGTATGAAGCGGATGGCCAGCATATCTTTCCTGGTATGATTGATGTCCATGTGCATTTTAGCGAACCTGGCCGCGCTCATTGGGAGGGCTTTGAAACAGGATCGCAAATGATGGCGGCGGGAGGCTGCACCACATATTTCGATATGCCATTGAATGGAATCCCTTCAACGATTGATCGAAAGGCTCTCCTTGAAAAGGGCAAGCTCGGTGAGATGAAGTCGGTTGTAGACTTTGGATTATGGGGAGGACTGGTCCCGGGAAATATCGATGATTTAGAGGATCTCGCCAAATCCGGAGTCATCGGATTTAAGGCCTTTCTTTCAGCGACGGGAAATGAGGAATTTGAACGAGCGGATGATTATACCCTTTTACATGGAATGAAGAAAATTGCAGAATTGGGCAAGGTCTTGGCCCTTCATGCGGAAAGTGATCCGATCACTCAGTGGTTCAAGCGGGAAAAAGAGAAGGATGGACTATACAGTGCAAATGATTATGCAGCTACAAGACCTGTGCAAGCGGAAGCGGAGGCTGTGGAACGTGCCATTACATATGCAGAGTTAACGGGCTGTCCGCTGCACTTTGTCCATATTAGCAGTAGTTTGGCCATCGAAAAAATTGAATCGGCCAAACAAAAGGGGCTGGATGTGACGGTCGAGACGTGTCCGCATTATTTATTATTCAATCAGGATGATTTAATAGAAAAAGGTGCGGTTGCAAAATGTGCTCCCCCGCTAAGGGAAAGAGAAGAACAAGAAAGATTGATTACCCGTTTAATAGAAGGGAAATTCGATATGATTTCTTCCGACCACTCACCATGCCCTTATGAACTGAAAGATCCTGCCATACATAATATTTTTGAAGCGTGGGGCGGAATAAGCGGGGGGCAATTTTCGCTGATGTCGATGATAGAATTGGCTGTTTTACATGGTATCCCGCTTCATAAAGTCGCTGAGTGGACAGCTTCAGCCCCGGCAAAAAGGTTCGGTCTCTCCTCTAGAAAAGGACAAATTAAGGTAGGGAAGGATGCAGACCTTGCCATCGTTTCCCTTAATGGTACGCATGAAGTTTCGGAAACGAATTTCTTCGCCAAACATAAGCAAAGCGTTTATATGGGCCATACCTTTCCTTGCCAAATCACGGCTACCATTAATAGAGGGAAAATAGTTTACGAGACTGATGTAATCAGTGAAAGGGAGCGTGGGGAGTGGCTAAAAGTGATAGATTCCAGTATTGCGGTCAATAGCTAGGAAGAAGGGTTATAAAATAAGGGAGGGGGATTCCAAATCGGGAATCCCCTTTTTATAATCTCTGCGTATGTATCATGGGCAAATCAAGGGGAAAAGAAACCGGACAAGTGGATTGCTTGTCCGATTTCAAGCGTTACTTATTCAACTTGGTCGACAAAATATTGATTTTTCCTGTATACCATCGCTTCCATGGTTGCAATCAATTCCCTTTCATTAAACACGTTTATTTTATACCATGCCAGTTTATGGTTTTTCTTTATCCCTTCCGCTCTGGCAGTTAAAGTCTCACCCCGTTTGCCAGCTGATAAGAAGTTGATGTTGTTTGAAACGCCAACAGCAATTTTACCATATGAATTGCTGGCTGCTGCGAACACGTAATCAGCAAGTGAAAAGATAATGGCACCATGAACCGTTCCGTGGCTATTTAGCATGTGGTCACTTGGAATCAATTCTGCTTCCGCTGTGCCGGGACCGAGTTTCGTCAACTTCATCCCGAGAAAAGAAGCATATGGTTCGTCGACCAGAACTTGTTTGATTTGATCGTAATGCAATTCGTGAATATCCTGATCTAAATGTGTGGTCATGGAAATCCCCCTTCTTAATGGTCTTTTGCTGAACTTATCCCATATCCGGTGTTTGATTTGAACAGTACTTCAGCAAAACTGTTTTCGTCATCTTTTGCCTTTGACAAGATTGTGCCTAAATAAGCTCCAATAAAGCCGAGCGGAACGGTGAAAATGGTCGGGTTGCTCATCGTGAAGAGGGGATCGCCTGTGAAAATCCCCATTCCAGGTTCCGGATTCCATACATTGGGGCTGAGCATGACCAGTATGATGGAGCTGAGTAACCCGAATGACATTCCTGTGATCGCTCCGGTTGAGTTGAAGCGTTTCCAATATATTGTGCAAAGGATAATCGGTAAATTGGCACTGGCAGCAATTCCAAGCGCGAGGACTGAAAGAAAAGCGACATTCATTGATTGTGCAAATAAAGCAAGTAGAATCGAAATGACCGCTACGCCGACAGAAGCCAATCGGGCAACGAGTACTTGCTGTTTCTCCGTAATATTTCCATCCTTGATGATTTCACCGTATATATCATGTGCAAAAGCGGATGCCGACGTTAAAACAAGACCGGATACAACCGCTAAAATCGTGGCAAATGCTACAGCAGAAACGAATGCGAATAAAAATTCACCGCCCATGGTTAATGCAAGAAGGGGTGCGGCCATGTTTCCAGCCGGGTTTGCTTCGACAATCCGATCAAACCCAACGAAAGATGCAGCGCCGAAACCAAGGAAAATCGTCATGATGAAAAATATCCCTATAAACCATGTGGAATATACGACGGACTTCCTTGCAGTAGCTGCGTCCTTTACTGTAAAGAAGCGGACGAGTAAATGCGGAAGTCCGGCAGCCCCAAGGACAAGCGACATATTAAATGAAATCATGTCGAGTCCATCGGTGTATTTATTTCCTGGATTCAAAAATTCCTTTCCAAGCGGTGTTGCAGTTTGGACATGATGGAACATCTCTGAAATGTTGAAATTAAAACGGGAAAATACGATGAACGTCATCACAGCAGAACCGCCTAGTAAGAGAACCGCTTTGGTGATCTGCACCCAGCTTGTCGCTGTCATCCCGCCGAAAATTACATAAATCGTCATCAGTACACCGACAAGCAGAACGGATAGCCAATAATCGATGCCGAGCAGCAGCTTAATTAAACCTCCTGCACCGACAAGTTGTGCAATCATGTAAAAGATTGAAATGACAAGTGTGTTAGCCGCAGCAATCCCTCGGACTTTTTTTGATTTGAATCGTGCTGAAATCATGTCTGCCAGCGTAAACTTACCTAAATTGCGAAGTGGTTCCGACACAAGATACAATAAGACAAGAAAGGCAACAAGGTTCCCGATGCTCATGTAAAAGCCATCGAAACCAATCAGTGCGATTGCACCTGTAATTCCCAGGAAAGAAGCGGCTGACATAAAGTCACCTGCTACGGCAAGTCCGTTTTGCCATGCTGTCAATCCGCCGCCAGCAGTATAAAAATCACTGGCATTTTTCGTCTTCTTAGAAGAGTAATAGGTTATTGTAAGCGTTAACACAATGATGCCCAAAAAAAGCATGAGGGAAAAAATGCTCATTAGCCCAGCTCCTTCTCATATTTATTCAAGATATTTTTAGCCAACTTGTCGTACTTCGCTGATTTTTTTATATAGACGATTCCCCCTATCCATACGACGGCAAATTGGAGGAGTGCGTATACCCAAGCCCAAGTAATATGGAAGAAGGCCTCGCCTTTCAACACTTCGCTATAAGCAGCTAAAATTGGCAGAACAAAATAAAAAGCAAGAAAGAAGAGAGTGACAGGTACGATGAAGGCTTTTTTCTTTTGGATTAGTTCCTTGAATTCCTTCGTTTCAATTAATTGACGATACTTGTTTCCGCTGTCATGACTTGCTGGTTTATGCCCTGTTTTAACCGGTGATTCCATAATAATCCCCCTTTTTCGTTATAGTACATTTTTGAAACGTCCGTTAAAAAAGTGATACATCACTATTAAGTTAACATAGTCAGAATATTTAGTAAATTAAAAAATGATTTTTTTGTTTATTCTGTCATTTTTTGTAGAATTATAAAAAACTTTATTGACAACGTAGAAATGACGTATTAATCTTGAAGTGAATCATAACAATAATTAAATCTCCGTTTTATTACCGTTATGCATGTCGGTGGGACAATAGTAAAATTGAGGGGGACTTAAAAAATGTACAATCCGGAAGTTGAAACGGCTTCGCGTGCTGAAATGGAAAGTCTACAAATGGCTCGCTTAAAAAAAACGATAAGCCATGTATATGAAAATGTACCTTATTACAGAGAAAAATTTAGAGAGATGGGCCTGGAACCAGAAGATATTCAAACTCTAAACGATGTGATAAAGCTTCCCTTTACAAAAAAACAGACTCTTCGTGATCAGTATCCATTCGGTTTATTCGCCGTTCCGATGGAGGATGTCACACGCATTCATGGTTCATCCGGAACAAGCGGAAAGCCTACAATTGTCGGGTATACGAAAAATGATTTGGAAAACTGGGCAACAATTGTTGCACGTGGAATTGTAGCTGCAGGAGGTCGCAAGTCAGATATTTTCCATAACGCATATGGATATGGTCTGTTTACAGGGGGCCTTGGTCTGCATTGCGGTGCAGAAAAGCTAGGAGTTGCGACAGTACCCATTTCAGGGGGGAATACCGATAGGCAGATAACGATCATCAATGATTTTAAACCGCGCGGCATTTGTGGAACGCCTACTTATATTTTGAATATCGCTGAAAAGATGGAAGAGATGGGAATTGATCCTGCTGATAATGGTCTTGAGTATGGGATTTTCGGAGCTGAACCATGGTCAGAGGCAATGAGGGCAACACTTGAGAGGAAACTGAACTTGAAAGCCATCGATATTTACGGACTAAGTGAAATCATGGGGCCCGGAGTTGCGATAGAATGCCATGAAGCACAGGATGGACTGCATATTGCAGAAGACCATTTTCTTGTCGAGGTCATTAACCCGGACACGCTTGAACCAGTTGAGGACGGCGTAGATGGGGAACTTGTCTTTACCAGCCTTACAAAGGAAGCGCTGCCAATCATTCGTTATCGTACAGGTGATATCGCCTCAATTACTCATGAACCGTGTAAATGCGGGCGTACGACAACTAGAATGTCCCGTGTTAAAGGCAGAACGGATGATATGATCATTGTCAGGGGAGTGAATGTATTTCCATCTGAAATAGAGCGTGTGTTATTCCAAATGGAGGGAATTGTCCCTCATTATCAGATTCATCTCGTTAAGAAGGGGAAAATGGACGGTGTTGAACTGCACATTGAAATTGAAAGCGGTTTCTACAGGGAGATTGAAGAAGACTTAACGCATGGAAATGTAGAGATATTAAGGAAAACGATTCAGCATCATTTGAAATCCGCATGTCTTGTAACGATGGATATTGTTGTCAACATCCCAAAAAGCATTCCTCGTTCAGAAGGAAAAGCCATTCGTGTCGTTGATAAGCGGAAGGATGAAGTCCTTCGTTTATAAATTCCGTGCTCATGAAACATAGCGTTGAAACCGTACGATTCTAATCGTTTAGTATTTGCCTGCTTATGTACCGATTGCGATACGTGGAGCTGGAGAAACCAAACAAGAAAACGCGATACATAAAGCGGGGTCATCAGTTAAAGGAAGAGAAGATGGAGCCAATCATGCAATAGAGAAGGAGGAGGGGATCTTGGTTAAGTATACAGTTGTGGATCAAGAAACTTGCATCGCATGGCGCGTGCGGTGCTGCTGCACCGGAAATCTTTGATTACAATGATGAGGGAGTGGCATTCGTTATCCTGGATGAAAATGAAGGAACAGCAGAGGTCGAGGAAGATTTATTTGATGATCTGGATGATGCAGTGGAGGGCTGTCCGACAGATTCAATTAAAGTGGCAACTTCTCCCATTAAAGTTTTAGTGGATTAAAAGATTCGTGAAATTTCCTGGTAATTTCCTTTAATTTCGAAAAAAGACAGAATAATCTTGCATTAAGTATAACAATTAAATATAATAACGTTATATAAACGTTATATTATAAAAAAGAGGTGATTTGAATGAACGTTCTTTTAAATGATATGGCAGGAGAAGAAAAGCTAAATCAATTCATTGCCAGAATCGAAGCAGGAGAAAAGATAGAAGCGGATGATTGGATGCCGGAAGAATACCGGGGAACGTTAATCAAGTTAATATCGATGCATGGAATCAGTGAAATCATGGGGGCGCTTCCAGAAAAGGAATGGGTACCTAAAGCCCCGACCTTAAACAGAAAACTTGGAATCATGGCAAAGGTGCAGGATGAAATGGGACATGGGCAATTATTGCTCCGAGTCGCCGAGGATTTGCTAAAGCCGTACAGTAAAAAACGGGATGACCTTATGCAAGATTTATTTAAAGGAGATTTAAAGTTTCATAATGTTTTCCATATGGAAGCAAAATCCTGGGGCGATGCTGGATTGATTGGCTGGCTGGTTGATGGTGCAGCCATCATTTCACAGACGAACATGCTAGGCGCCTCATACGGACCTTATGCCCGGGCATTACAAAGGATTTGCGCGGAAGAAGTTTTCCATGCCCAGCATGGTGAAGCGATAATCATGGCTTTGGCTGAAGGGACGGAAGAACAAAGGAAATTGGTTCAAGACTCCATCAATTATTGGTGGGAATCTTTATTACTCTTTTTTGGACCTCCCAGCAAGAATGAAGTGGGCACATCCAAACAGGATATAACGATTAAGTACAGAATCAGAACCAGTACGAACGAAGAGCTTCGACAAGCCTTTTTTTCTAAATATGTGAAGCGGATCCTTTCACTCGGATTTAGCATTCCAGATGAAACGCTTAGGTTTGACAAAGCATCTGAAACCTGGATTTACCAACAACCCGATTGGGGGAAATTGAAGGTATTCGCAAGGAATGAAGGTCCCCGTTCACAGGATCGCTTAAGTCTTCGGAGAATTTCTTATGAAAATAATAAATGGGTACGTGAGGCATTGGCGCCAAAGGTCATCTAAGGGAGGGGGAAGGACGATATGGAAACTAGACAAGGAAATTACTTTGAAGAATTTGAAGTATTTAGCCGTAAAACGCAATCATCACCCGTTCAATACCACTTCAGCCTGCTGGCCCCGAATGAGGATATCGCCATCATGATGGCACAAGAAAACTTCATGAGACGTGAAGCGGTTGATGATATCTGGGTCGTGAAAAGACAGAATATACGGAAAATGACGATCGAGGAAAAGAAAACGCTTCAACGTATCGATAATAAAGACTACAGGACCACAAAAGGATACGGGTATTTAAAGAAAAAATGGCGGAAGTATGAGCAGGGAATGCTCGATGAAAAAGAGATAATGTCTTGGGCTGGAGGTGTGAAAAATGAAGAATGAATCATTGAAGGACATCGCAATCAAGGAATTGCTGCTTCAACTGGCTGACGATGACTTCATCCATTCATACCGCGGTGCAGAATGGTTGGGACTTGCACCGCATATCGAAGAAGATGTTGCATCCGCTTCGATATCTCAAGACACGATGGGGCATGCAGCCATATATTATAAATTACTTGAAGAACTCGGTGAAGGGGATGCTGATAAGCTGGCTCACGACCGTCCCGCCAAGGAACGGCGCAATGCAATCATTCTCGAATTGGTCAATGGTCCTGGTTACTATATGAAAGACCCGGATTATGATTGGGCGTTTGCGGTAGTGCGGAATTATTTTTATACCCAAGCCAAAGCGATTAAGGTTCAATCCCTTCATTCATGTTCATATGAACCGCTTGCTGAAGTGGCCCAAAAGGTACAGATGGAACTTTACTATCATTTGATGCACTGGAAAACATGGTTCGTCCAATTGCTGGGATCTGGTCACTTGGAAGCGGTTTCGAGAATGAAAGCGGCGATCGGGAAAACAATGCCCGATTTTGCTGGCGTATTTTCACTTGGACAATATGGAGAGGAAATGGTTGAGCTCGGCTTGATAGAGGGCGAAGCTGTCTTACAGAAAAAATGGATCGAGGCCATCACACCAATTTTTGAAAGTGTCGGCTTGGCAACAACGATTCAAATAGGGATGGCAAGAGGTGATGGTCGTAATGGCCAGCATACGGAAGATTTGGAAAAGGCGCTAGAAACGCTAAGTGAAGTATACGCAAGCGATAAGGCAGCTTCATGGTGAATCAATAGAAAGGGGAGGGGTACCATGGCGACCGTACAGTTAAACACAGAAGAAATATATAAGCTCCTGGAAGACGTTAAAGATCCCGAAATCGATACAGTAAGTATTCTGGATTTAGGGATGGTTGAAGACGTGACGGTTTCGGGCCAGGACGTTTCGGTAAAAATGCTGCCAACTTTTCTTGGGTGCCCGGCATTGTCGATCATTCAAAAAAATGTGGAAACAGCCCTTCGACAGCTGCCTGCCGTAAAAAATGTAAGTGTGGAATTTTTACGTTCCCCTTCATGGACATCCGATCGAATTACGGAAAAGGGGAAAGCTGGATTGAAGGTTTTCGGAATCTCCCCTCCTCCTCGACAAATGAAAAGTGATGGATCATGGCATGTGGATTGCCCATATTGTGAATCGACATATGTCACGATGGAAAATATCTTCGGTCCAACGGCCTGCCGCAGCATTTTATATTGTAAGGCATGCAAAAATCCGTTCGAAGCGATGAAACCAATGATAAAAATAATCTAATAAAATGGAGGTTCTATAAAATGGTAAAGTTAATCGCCCTATACAAACAACCTGAAAACAAGGAAGAGTTCGATGAGCACTATTTCAATGTACATGGTCCGATAACGGAAAAAATTCCTGGACTTCAAAAAATGGAGGTCACTAAAATTGTAGGGACCCCAATGGGCAAAGACTCTGAGTATTACATCCTTTGTGAAATGTATTATGAAGACCACGATGCATTGCAACAAGGAATGCGTTCCCCGGAAGGAAAGGCATCAGGGAAAGACCTAATGGGCTTTGCCGGGAAACTTGTAACGATGATGATCGGCGAAGAAGTAAAATGAATGCGCTTCAATTCATTGAAACGTCAATCGCGGATGGCATTGGTTATATCTCTTTAAATCGGCCGAAGCAACTGAATGCCCTTAACAGGAAAATGGTGAGGGAAATAGTTTCAACAATGGAAGAATTCGACCGGGACCCACAAGTGAAGGTGATCTTGCTATCGGGCAATGGAAAAGCATTTTCCGCTGGAGCAGATATTGACGAGATGGTGAACGAAAATCCAATCAGTATGGAGTTAACGAACCAATTTGCCGATTGGGACCGAATAAGCCTAGTCAAGAAGCCTGTTATTGGTGCGGTGAAAAGTTTTGTATTCGGCGGTGGTTTTGAACTTGCTTTATCCTGTGATTTCCTGATTGCCGCCAGCGATACCCAGTTTTCCTTCCCGGAAGTGACACTAGGGGTCATGCCTGGTGCGGGAGGAACCCAAAGGTTGACGAAATTGGTAGGCAAGACAAAGGCACTTGAATGGATGTTGACGGCTGAAAGGATAAAGGCAAAGACAGCTCTGCAATATGGTTTCATTAATAAGATCGTGGCACCTGAATTGTTAATGGAAGAAACGGTTGATTTTGCCAGGAAGATAGCAAAGCAACCCCCGTTAGCTGTAAGGCTGATTAAAGAATCCGTCAATAAAGCCGTTGATTACCCCTTATATGAGGGCATGCAATTTGAACGAAAGAACTTCTATATTCTTTTTGCATCAGAGGACCAAAAAGAAGGAATGAAAGCATTTGTAGAAAAAAGAGAGCCGGATTTCACAGGCGGATAAGGGGTGCTCTATGTACGAAACCATCAAATATAGGGTTGAAAATGGAGTGGCATGGCTTACTTTGAACCGTCCTGATAAACTTAATGCCTTTACGTCCCAAATGAATAAGGAAATACAGAAAGCGATAAAAATATCTGCGGGGTCAGATGAAGTGCGGGCCATTATCATTACTGGGGAAGGCAGGGCCTTTTGTTCGGGGCAGGATTTATCGGCTGTTGATGAGGGCATGAATTTAGGCCAGAAGCTGCGCGAAGACTACGGTCCGATGATGCAGCAAATAGCAAACTGTGAAAAACCGATCATTGCCGCAGTCAATGGAGTGGCTGCAGGTGCTGGCTTCAGTCTGGCGCTGGCATGCGATTTCCGGCTTGTTTCTGAAAAAGCCAGTTTTTTAAATGCTTTTGTCAATATCGGGTTGATTCCTGATTCAGGGAATCTGTATTACCTTTCGCGGATCGTTGGTCATGCGAAAGCCTTGGAATTATCTTTATTGGGGGAAAAGGTAACGGCTAGTGAGGCGAAAAATATCGGACTCGCTACAAAAGTGATCGGTTTGGAGGAATGGAACGAGGAATTGAAAGCCTTTGCAGAGAATATCGCAAACAAACCAACGAAAGCGATAGGTTTAATCAAGAGATACTTAGAGGCGTCCTACCACCTTTCATTGGAAGAATACTTAAAAGAAGAAGCGGAGGGTCAGCGAATTGCTGGCTTAACGAAGGATTATGCAGAAGGTGTGGCAGCATTCACTGAAAAAAGGAAAGCTCAATTCATAGGCAAGTAATATAGAAAAGGGAGTGGGATTAATGGTTAGAGTACAAGAGGCGGCATTTGAAAAAGCGGAAATGAAGCGTGATTATTATCATCTGATCATTAATGGAGAAAGAGTGGAAAGCTCGGATGGTTCCACGATTGATGCGTATAATCCTGCAACTGGTGAAATCATTGCCAAGGTTGCAAAGGCGACCAAGGAAGATGCAGAAAAGGCTGTTCAAGCTGCACGTGAAGCATTTGATAACGGGAAATGGAAGAGGACTCCGATTAACAAACGGTCTCGTGTTTTGAACAAAATTGCAGCGATCATGCGTTCACGCTTTAATGAATTGGTTGAATTGGAGGTCCTAAACAGCGGCAAATCCATCTCTGCAGCGCAAGGCCAAGTCATGCAGGCAATTGAAGATTTCGAGTTTTATGCAGGAGCTTTAGTTGCACATCGCGGATCTGTCAATAATGTTCCTGGTCAATTCCATAACTATACGGAAAAAGAGCCAGTAGGTGTTTGTGCTCAAATCATCCCTTGGAATTACCCTATGATGATGGCTGCGTGGAAGATTGCACCTGCAATCGCAGTCGGCTGTTCGGTAATAGTTAAACCAGCTTCGTTAACGCCGCTGACTGCCATTGTATTAGGCGAAATCTGTTTAGAAGCTGGTGTTCCTTCCGGCGTGGTCAATATCATTCCAGGACCTGGATCTGACGTAGGGAATTACCTTGTCGAACATCCGAAAGTGAATAAGGTGGCCTTCACGGGTTCTACGCCAATCGGCAGGGATCTCATGGGCAAAGCTTCACAGACATTAAAAAGGGTGACATTGGAGCTTGGCGGTAAGTCCCCTAATATTGTTTTTGAGGATGCAGACCTTGAAGCGGCCATCGATGGATCATTATATGGAATTTTCTACAATACTGGGCAGTCTTGCGAAGCGAGATCCCGTTTATACGTTCACGAAGACATATATGATGAGTTCGTTGCCAGATTCGTAGAAAAAACGAAAAAATTGAAATTGGGCAATCCGCTCGATAAAGAAACACACGTCGGTGCAGTCATAGATCAAGGGCAATTGGATGTCATCGACAATTATGTACAATCTGCCATTACTGATGGAGCGAAAATCCTCACAGGAGGAAAGCCAGCGGTCATCAAAGGTTTCGAAAACGGTTTTTGGTATGAGCCGACGGTCATAGCGAATGTCAATCATGATATGGATGTTGTGAAAGAGGAAATATTCGGGCCGGTCGTTGTCATAATGAAATTCAAAGATGAAAAAGAAGCCGTGAGACTCGCGAATGATACGGAATTCGGTTTGGGTTCAGCCCTCTGGACAAAAGACGGCGGGCGTGCGACTAGAGTGGCCAATCAAATAGAAGCGGGAATCGTCATGGTGAATTGCCCATTCTCCGCATTTCCTGGAACACCTTTCGGAGGGTATAAGCAATCAGGATTCGGCAGGGAACTTTGTATTGAGACACTTGATCTTTATACAGAAACGAAAAGCATCATTTCCTATCATGGAAGCCGTCCCTTAAATCCCTTTGGAATTTAATAAAACATAAAATAGGCGGCTGGCTCAACGGTATGTCGGAAAAGTAATTCAGGTATGAATGAATGCTGATCTGATTCATCCGCAGCCAGCTCTATTTATTTTTGAAGGAGGAATGAACGAATGATTAGAAATCTAGTGATTGTCGGATCTGGTGTCATGGGCAGGGGAATAGCTTATGTAGGAGCAACAGGGGGCTTTAATGTAGTACTGGTGGATGTGAATCAGGACGCTTTGGAAAGTGCAAGAAACGAGATAGATGCCATTTTTGAGAAGGGTGTGCGCTACCAAAAAATCACCCAGGAAGAAGCGGCAGCTGCAAAAAGCAGATTTTCCTATTCTTCCAATTTGAAAGAATCAGCAGCATATGCCGACTTGATCATAGAGGCAGTTCCGGAAAAGGCGGAAATTAAGAGGGCAGTCTTTGAAACGATTGAAGTCCATGCAAAAGAAGACTGTTATTTTGCAACCAATACGTCCACGATGAGCCCGACGGAAATTGGTTCTTATGGAAAACGTCCCGAAAAAACGATTGCCATGCATTTTTTCAATCCTGTACAAAAGATGCCGCTCGTTGAAATTGTACGTGGGCTTGAAACCAGCGATGAAACGGCAGCCGTAATAAAAGAGGTAGCCGGAAAAATGGGAAAAGAAACCGTGGTCATAAATGAATTCCCTGGGTTTGTTACCAGCAGGATCAGCTGTTTGGTTGGTAATGAAGCGTTCTATATGCTTCAAGAAGGTTTAGGCACACCGGAGGAAATCGATAAGGCAATCAAGTTAGGGCTGAATTACCCGATGGGACCATTTGAGCTAGGTGATTTGGTGGGACTGGATGCCCGTTTGAATAATTTAAAATACTTACATAGTAAGCTTGGTGAGAAATACCGCCCGGCTCCCCTCCTTGAACAGTATGTTAAAGCTGGCAGGCTCGGCCGTAAATCAGGTAAAGGTGTGTACGATTATACAAAAGACGGCGAGCTGGTGAGGAAATGAAGGATGTTGTGATCATTGATGCTGTGAGAACACCAATCGGAAGATATAAAGGCGCACTGAAAAGCGTTCGCCCGGATGACCTCGGTGCAATTGTAATCAAGGCGCTTACCGATCGCAATCCAGAGCTGCCGCCAGATCAAATTGAGGATGTCATCTTCGGGAATGCAAATCAAGCTGGAGAGGATAATCGTGATGTGGCCCGGATGTCCGCCCTTTTAGCTGGTCTTCCGGTAAACGTAGCTGGAACGACAATCAATCGTTTATGTGGCTCCGGACTGGATGCCGTCATGTATGCTGCACGCTCCATTGCTGTAGGTGAAGGCGATATTTATATCGCAGGCGGTACTGAAAGCATGACAAGGGCGCCGTACGTCATGGCCAAACCTGATAGTGAATTTCCGCGGGGGTCAATGGAGCTTCAGGATACAACGATCGGATGGCGTTTCACGAATGAGAAACTTCAAGAAATGTATGGCGCGGATTCCATGCCTCAAACGGCTGAAAACGTCGCCCTGCGTTTTTCGGTTTCAAGGGAGGACCAAGATCAATTCGCGTATCAAAGCCAGCAAAGAGCGAAAAAAGCAGTGGAAAATGAGCGTTTCATTAATGAAATCGTACCTGTTCGATATACGGATCGTAAAGGGAATGAGGTCATTATCGAGAAGGATGAACACCCTCGTCCTGACACGACCATCGAAAAGTTGGAAAAACTCAAACCGATCTTTAAAGGCGGCACCGTAACGGCCGGTAATGCTTCAGGTGTAAATGATGGAGCCTCGGCATTACTTTTGATGAGTGCAGAAAAAGCACGGCAGCTTGGATTGAAGCCTCTGGCCAAATATGTTGTAGGGGCGGTAGCGGGCTTAGAACCGTCCATTATGGGCCTTGGTCCGATTCATGCCACTAAAAAGGCATTGGAGCGGGCAAGTTTGACGATTGAAGATATCGGGCTAGTGGAATTGAATGAAGCATTCGCTTCCCAATCCTTGGAGTGCATACGCCAGTTGAAATTGGATCAGGAGAAAGTGAATGTCAACGGCGGGGCAATAGCGTTTGGCCATCCCCTCGGTGCAAGCGGGGCGCGTATTTTAACAACACTTGTCCACGAAATGAAAAAGCGGAAAGTACGCTATGGTCTTGCGACGATGTGTGTAGGCGTTGGTCAAGGCATATCGGCCATTATAGAAAATATTGAAACAAATTAAGGGGAGGAGACTCATGTCCAAGGTTATTTATGAAGTGATAAATCAAATCGGCTATGTAACAGTGAATCGGCCTGACGTATTGAACTGCTTCGACTATGAGACACTTTGTGAACTTCAGGAAGTCATCGATGCAGTTTATTATGACGGCGATATCCGTGTCGTCATTTTCACCGGTGCTGGGGAAAAAGCATTCAGCGCGGGAGCGGATTTGAAAGAAAGAAAGTCTTTGAATGATGCGGAAGTAAGAAGGAACGTTAAAGCGATTCGCGATGTTTTTAATAGTATCGCAGGGCTTCCGCAGCCGACAATAGCTGCCGTCAATGGTTATGCATTGGGGGGAGGATTTGAATGGCTGCTTTCATGTGACTTTGCAATAGCTGCCGAAGGTGTTTCTTTGGGGCTCACTGAAACTAGCTGGGCCATTATTCCTGGGGCAGGCGGGACACAGCGGCTGCCGAGATTGATTGGAGAAATGAAAGCGAAGGAATTGATCTTCACCGCTAAAAAATTGACTGCAGAAGAGGCATATCAATTAGGGATCCTTTTGAAGGTCGTGCCAAGGGATCAACTAATGTCAGCTTGTGGAGAATTGGCAGCCAATATCATGAAAAACGGGCCGATTGCAGTCAAACAAGCCAAATATGCGATTGACCAAGGAATGAATACGGACTTGCAAACCGGAATGGCAATAGAAGGAAAAGCCTATGAATTGACCATCCCGACTCAAGACAGATTGGAAGCGCTCCTGGCATTTAGTGAACGGAGAAAAGCGCGATTTACTGGTGAATAATATTGCGCTTTCATTTAAAAAAGATATAATAATTATTATGTCTTCCGTGTGAAAATAGTAACAATGTTAGGACGAGGTGAGAAAGATAGGTACTAATACACAATCCATGATTTTTACGATATACGGCGATTATATCCGTAACTATGGAAGTAAAATTTGGATAGGCAGTTTAATTCGTTTGTTAAAGGAATTCGGCCATAATGAGCAGGGCGTTCGTGTAGCCGTTTCACGAATGGTCAAGCAAGGTTGGATTCAATCAGAGAAGCAGGGAAATAAAAGCTATTACTTTTTGACTGATCGCGGTGTGCAGAGAATGGATGAAGCGGCCAATCGCATATATAAGATGAAACCAAATGAATGGGACGGTAAATGGCGTATCTTAATGTACACGATCCCTGAAGATAAGCGGCAATTACGGGATGATCTCCGTAAAGAATTATTATGGAGCGGGTTTGGCAGTTTTTCAAGTGGTTGCTGGATTTCCCCTAATGATTTGGAGAAACAAATCAATCGTTTGATCGAGAAATATGACATAGATGAATATGTTGATTTTTTCATTTCGGAGTACAAAGGTCCAAAGGAAAACCAATCGATTGTCGAGAAGAGCTGGCATTTAGAAGAGATTGAAAAAAAATATGAAGAATTCATCGAGAAATACAGCAAACAATTCATCGTTCATCAAAGCATCATTAGCAGGGGCGAAATGTCCGATGCTGATTGTTTTGTGGAACGAACGAACTTGGTGCATGAATACCGTAAATTTTTATTTATCGATCCGGGCCTGCCAAAGGAACTTCTGCCTTTAAAGTGGAATGGCAATCATGCTGCTCTTTTATTTAGCCAGTATTATCAAGTCTTGGCTGAACCGGCAAGCCGTTTCTTTGAAAGCGTATTTCAGGAAAACAATGATTTATGCCGGAAAGACGAAACCTATGATGCCAAGGACCATCCACTGATCATTAAGTGAAAAAGGGCCTCGGCCAGTCGCTAATGTCGACTTGCCGAGGCTCTTTTCACATTATCATTTTCGACTCTTGCTTTTAATTAATCAAGTATCCCTTTGAAGTCTTTTCCTTTTTGAACATATGTATCGATTGAAAGTTGGATCAATTCAAGATCTTTATCATTCAATCTGCGAACCACTTTCCCAGGGGAACCAATAACCAGTGAACGTGGAGGTATGATTTTGCCAGAGGAAATCAATGTGTTCGCTCCGACGATGCATTCTTCGCCGATCTCTACATTATCCAATATCGTTGATCCCATACCGATAATGGAGCGTTTGCCTATTTTACAGCCATGCAGGATGACATTGTGACCAACCGTCACTTCGTCTTCAATGACAACTGGGCATCCTTCAAATAAATGAATGGTGGAATTATCTTGTATACTGCATTTTTCACCTATTGTAATTGAATCTTCATCACCGCGCAGTACGGAATTAAACCAAATGGTCGAGTCTTTCCCAATCGAAATATCACCGATTAAATGAGCGCCGGGTGCCACGAAAACAGTATCATCAATGGATGGTTTTTTATTATTGTAAGGAATAATCATAGTCTCGCTCCTTTTTGAAAAGTCAGAATTGTTTTTCTAATGAATATAGTATAACATTAAATTGACAGGGAGGGATGAAAGTGAAATATATTTGTGAACTTTTTGCGATAAAATATCCCATTATACAAGGCGGAATGGGGAATATAAGCAATGCAAGTCTTGCGGCTGCAGTTTCCAATGCAGGAGGACTGGGGACAATAGGGTGCGGTACCATGAATCCTGAACAGGTGGAAGCCATCATTCTCGAGACCAAAGATAAAACCAATAACAATCTCGCGTTGAACATTCCAATAAATGTTAGTCCATATACAGATGAGTTAGTGAGTCTTGTCCTGAAGCATGAAATACCTGTAGTTTCCTTATCAGCAGGAAATCCTGCCCCTTTCATTCCGCTTTTGCAAAAAAAGAATATAAAAGTGATTGCCATCGTTGCGTCGGTCAAGCACGCGCAAAAAGCGCAAGCGGCAGGGGCTGATGTGTTGGTCGCAGAAGGGTTTGAAGCTGCCGGCATCAATTCGAACCTGGAAATGACGACCTTTACACTCATTCCGCAAATCAGCAAGCATGTGACGCTTCCAGTTTTGGCAGCTGGCGGAATAGGCAATGGACAGGGTTTGGCAGCGGCATTGATGCTGGGGGCTTCAGGAGTCCAATTGGGAACCAGGCTGATCGCTACACAAGAGGCACCGTTCCATCCGTCATATAAACAGAAACTGATCGAAGCTATGGGCAATGATACAGTAATTTTGGGCAGAACGTTTGGCCAGGTCAGAAGGGTATTGAAGGACCCATATACCGAGAAAGTCCTGGATTTGGAAAAACAGGGTCTGTCTCCTGTGAATTATCGTGAAATGACCTCTGAAGTCCATCATATTAATGGGGCGATGAACGGGGATGTTAACAATGGTTTTATGAACAGCGGCCAGGTTGCCGGATTGATTGACGATATACCCACGGTAAAGGAATTACTTGATGGCATGATGAAAGATGCAAAAAAACATATGGAAGATGGATTGAGTAGACTCTCTGCCCCTTTTATGATTTGAGAACTAAGGGTACCGATCTTGTCATGTGTACATCTCTACCCATTTAGGGGCTATTCACTTGGTTAACTATATCGAATGCTTGAGGTCAATTCGTCCTCAAGTTTTTTTCGTTTCGGGACCATCTGATATTCTATTATCGTTCTTCTTACAAGCATAGTTCTATAGTAAATAGCCCGATAACAAAACATGGACTCCATAAGAACATTGTTTTAGGATAACATTATGGAAAAATGCGGATTAACTTGTGATACAATGGAATATGTCCTTTTTGACATCATGGGTGCCCGGATTCATCTTGGAGCACCCCTTTTTATATGTAATAAAAGTTAGAAAAGGGGAAACCTCATTGGAAACTTTAATAATGGATATGATTGAAGCGTTTAAATCTTTATCTTATTTCGGTGTTTTACTAGCTTTGACTTTTGAATTCATTCCTGCTGAAATAGTTTTGCCACTGGCAGGATACTGGGTTTATCAAGGTGATATGAATTTATACTTGACTATCCTTGCCGGTTCGCTTGGTGGGGTAACGGGACCATTGACGCTTTATGCCTTAGGCAAGTATGGCGGGAGACCGCTTGTATTAAAGTTCGGAAAATACTTTTTGATCAAAGATGAGCAGTTGAACAAAGCTGACCGCTTCTTTGAAATGTATGGTGGGGGAATTGCCTTCTTTGGACGGTTTGTACCAGGTATTCGTACCGCCGTGTCGCTGCCATGCGGAATATTGAAAATGAATATTTGGAAATTCATATTATATACCTATATGGCGATGCTTCCTGTTACAAGCGTTTATGTTTATTTAGGGTTTAAGTTAGGACCTAGATGGGAGCAGGCGGGAGCCATCTTTTCACAATATGCGAATTTCTTGCTTATCCCCATTGCACTTATAGTCATTTGGTTCATTATGAAGACTCGAAAACAAAAGCAAAGAGAAAAAATAAATTTCAATTCATAACAAAGAAGGCGCCATGATCAGGCGCCTTTTTGATTTATGTCATTATTAGCAGCATCCACCGAAGCCGCCGCCGAATCCCCAACTGCATCCAATGATGATCAACAAGATGAATAATACGATCAGCAATGCGAATCCGTTATCGAAACCGCCGTGGCTGCCACAACATTCGTTACCATTTCCACCCATTTGATTTCCTCCTCATACATATTATGAATTACATACCTAGCAAAACATCTTTACCGGGAATACTTCATACTATGTATTCTAGGCCGAAGTGTTTGCTTATTCATAAAAAATGGGCGTGGGCAAAATCAAGGAAATAAGCCCGAATATTTTTTTGATTTTGTTTTAAATGTTATAATATACCATGTGGATTGTGGGGGAAGGGAGCTGAACTAACTCATGAAAGTTGCCATTATAACGGATGTGCATGGTAATTCTTCAGCGTTGAAAGCCGTTCTTAGGGATGTTGATCAAAGGGAAGATATAGATCGACTCTATTGTTTGGGAGATATGGTCGGGATTGGCCCGGATACTAATGAAGTCCTTGAACTGTTATTTTCAAGAAATGATGTATCGATGATAACTGGAAATCATGATGAAGCTGTCCTGGCCATCGTTAACGGGGAGCCGCATCCGGACGGTCATATTCATGTTAAGGAGCATCATGAATGGATAGCCGAAAGGATGCATTGGAAATTCATAAATGAATTGGAAAAATTGCCTCGAACCATACATCATATCATTAATGATCACTCCGTTTACTTCACCCATTATCACATGGAATCGAAGAAATTGGATGAGCACATAAGCCAAAATCCATTTAGTAAAATCGTTGAACCGAGTTTAAATAACTTAGAAACGCTTTTCAAAGATCAGCATCACGATTTAATAGGATTTGGACATCATCATCCTATCCACCTTTTTAAAAATGACCGAACGATATTCCTGAATCCTGGTTCTCTTGGCTGTAATGGTGAACCAGTTGCTCCTTATGCGATTGTTGCAATTGAAAATACCGGTATTCAGGTAAAGCTTGAAAAAGTCGCCTATGATAATACATCGTTCCTGTCATCGTATCAAAGCTTACAAGTCCCAGAGCATGAATTCATTATACGTGCCTTCCATGGCGGCCAGCAGGTCTAGCATGTTTAAAAAAGATGAAGAATGGGGAAATGTTGAGCATAAAGGTACATGCCTGTGGATACGATAATAGGCAAACTCAACGAAGCTGGAGGTAGGTCATGAAGGAAAAGGAACAGGTAGTAAATCAAGAGCAGGAAGAGCTGGAACGGCACAGTCTTGTCTGTAATGATGAATTGTTTAATAAGGATCTGTACGCCATTGTCGATGATACGATGCAAGAGGAATGATAAACGGGAAAAACGCTGCAGGTAATGTCTGTAGCGTTTATTTTTACTTTGAAATGGCTGAAGCCAGAATTTTGGATTTTCGTAAAAGGTCACGTCCTGCCTGATTCCATCACTCTTTTTACAGCCAGTGAATCCCGGAAGTGAATCATTTGAAACCATTCTGGATTTATCCCATACTATATATAAGTTTCAAATCCGAGAGGAGGGATGGCATGGGACATCATCACGGTCACTCCCATGATCATGGGCACGGACACCATCACCATTCTAATAATAAAAAAGCCTTGTTGGCATCTTTCTTATTAATCTCCACATTCATGATCGTCGAGGTCATTGGCGGATTCTTGACAAATAGTCTGGCTTTACTGTCGGATGCAGGTCACATGCTGAGCGATGCGGCAGCTTTAGGGCTTAGTTATACAGCGATAAGGTTGGGGGAAAGGAAAGCGACATCGTCCAAATCGTTTGGATATAAACGGTTTGAAATCATTGCTGCTTGTTTGAATGGATTGACCTTGATCGTCATATCGGTATTCATTTTCGTAGAGGCAATTAAGAGGTTCCTGGATCCCCCTGAGGTGCAAAGCTTGGGAATGCTAATGATCTCAATCATCGGCTTACTTGTTAATATCATTGCGGCCTGGATTTTAATGAGCGGAGATAAGGAAGACAATCTGAATGTACGGAGTGCTTTTTTACATGTTATTGGTGATATGCTTGGATCTGTGGGTGCCATTGCGGCCGCACTTTTGATTTATTTTTTCGATTGGGGAATTGCAGATCCGATTGCGAGCGTCATAGTCGCGATTTTAATCATTATCAGCGGTTTTAGGGTAGTGAGGGATTCTTTCCATATCTTGATGGAGGGCACACCAGACCAAGTCGATATGGATGAAGTGAAAGCATCCTTGATGGAATTGGATGGTGTATCCGATGTCCATGATCTCCATATCTGGACGATCACCTCTGGTTTTTTGACAATGAGCTGCCATGTTGTCATAGATGAGAGCGGTAATCACGATTCAGTCTTAGCAGAAGCGCAAAAACTACTTCATGATCAGTTTGGAATTGAACATAGCACGATCCAAGTGGAAAGACAGGAAGCGGGCTGTCCGAATCCACACGAGACATGTAATTGAAAAGGGCTGGCTCAGTTTAGAGCCAGCCTCTTAAGAGTGTATGAGGAGATCATTGTTTTTTTCTGGATGATTATTACGACCATGCAGAAGCATTCCTGTTAAAATGAATCGAGATCACTTATACAAGGTTACTATGTGAAAACATCGGTTAATTTTACTGCGAACATAATCCTGACACATTAAAATGGTAAGATTGAGGGAAAATGCTTGGTCTTTTTAATAGTTAGCATATATAAAATAATTCCACTATAATTCAGGAAGGAGGAATCCGTCAATGAAGAAAATTCTTGTAGTAGAAGATGAAATCGCCATTTCGATGGTATTGAAAGCATATTTGGAGCGGGAAGGTTTTGATGTAGTCCAAGTTTACGATGGGCTAAAGGCCATTCCGGTGTTTGAAGAAACGAAGCCAGACCTTGTCCTGCTTGATGTCATGCTGCCTGGTAAGGAAGGCTGGGATATACTGAAGGAAATTCGGGAGGACGATACATGTCCGGTTATCATGTTGACTGCACTGACAGATGTCGATTACAGATTATCGGGATTTAAGTCAGGTGCGGATGATTACATCTCCAAACCCTTTGTTGCCGAAGAAGTCGTGGCCCGGGTGCATGCCGTTTTAAGAAGATCATCATCGGTTGTTACGGAAGATGGTCATGTACATCAATTTGGGAGTTTAACCATCGATGATCTGTCTTATATGGTGCATTTAAATGGGGAAGAGATAAACTTGACGCCGCGTGATTTGTCGCTGCTCGTTTTTTTCGCTAAGCACCCTAATCAAATTTTCACGAGAGAACAGCTGCTTGACCAAGTGTGGGGCATAGATTATGACGGCAGTGACCGTGCGGTGGACCTGGCGATCAAACGAATCAGGAAGGCGATAGATGCATGGCCTGTAACTGAGGGGGAAATAAAAACATTGCGTGGATTGGGGTATCAATTGAGTGTCTATGAAAACTAAAAAAAGAACCACTTTACAACGCTATTGGACAAAGAGGTACGTATTGACCTTGATTTCCGGTTTGATATTATTGTCTGTTTTTTCCTTATGGTGGATGGAAAAAACGGCTTTGGAATATAGGCTCAGCCTTCTTAAATACTTAGCTGATGAAACATCCGATCGCGCGATTAAGGAAAATGGCCAGATTGTCGTTGGCCCGATCCTTTCGGAAATTGTTGAGGAAAGGGAGAAAATACTCCATCTGAACCAACAGCCAATCATCTATATCGTCGATCCCGATGCCACCATCATATATACGATGCCACAGTTGTATATCGATCCGGATGAAAATAAACTCCCGGACGTCATCATGAAAAATACGGAGTTAGTCCAGAAGGTCAAGATTTCCGACAATAAAGTATATGTCGTCAAATCCCCCATTACGTTTAACGATGAGACGAGAGGCTGGGTGGTCATTGCCCAGGAAGAAGGGGCATTGAAGGAAATCAACCAAGATCATGGCTTGTTGGCGATCATGATTGGAGGCCTTCTGATTCTGGGAACGGGAGTCATTTATTTTCTTTCCAGGCAGATTTCGCGCCCCATCCAAGACGTAGCTAACGCCGCTGTCCAGGTTCGTGAAGGCAACTATGATATCCATTTCAAAGAGGAAGAGGAAATCAAGGAAGAAGAAATTTATGAACTGATAGAATCATTTAAGGAAATGACCAATCGATTGAAGGTCATGGAGAAGTTGCGGGCGGAATTGCTTGCAGGCGTAACCCATGATTTAAAAACGCCAGTCACTTCCATTAGCGGACTGATACAAGCGGTTAAGGATGATGTCGTTAAGGGAGAGCAAAGTAAGGAATTCCTCGATATTTCCTTAAAGGAAACTCAGCGTTTACAAGGTATGATAGAGGATTTACTCAATTATAATGCCATATCGGCAGGCGCTTTTAAAATCCGGGTGCAAAAAGAGAATATCAATATATTCATCAAGGAAATCGCTTATCGCTGGCAGGTGACCCAGGATGATGATCAAGCGTTCGCTTTTGAGATAAAAGTTCCTGATGAACCGGTCTTTGGTCAAATTGATTCATTGCGGATGCAGCAAATCGTCATTAACCTTTTGAATAATGCCAGACATGCACTTGACGGCAAAGGGAAAATAGCGATTCACCTTTATGAAAAGGATGATGAACGGATCTGCATTGATGTACTGGACAGCGGGCGGGGGATTCCGAAACATGAACAGCAATATGTGTTCGAACCATTTTATCGAGGTGAAAACAAAAAGCTGAAGGTACGTGGGTTAGGTTTGGGACTGCCATTCAGTAAGATGCTCGCAAAAGCGCAAAAGGGAGACCTTGTGCTTAAGGATAGCGATGAACAAGGCACCACCTTCACGATTGTCATAGAGAAAGCGGATAAGATATAAAAAAGGGTTGTCCGATGTAATGGACAACCCTCTTATTATGCAGAATGTTAACTGATTAAGCCAATTGGCTGATTGCACGCCATAATTGTACATGACGGACCTTCCTTGGAAGGAAGCGTCCCATTTCTTCTTCATTATATCCTGCATGCAAGTTCTTATGGTCGAAAATGATTGGCCGGCGAAGTAAATCCGGGTTATCTTGAATAAGCTTGCAAAGATCATTAAGTGGTGTATTATTTATATCGATATTCAGGCTTTTGAATTTTTTGGAACGTGTTGAGATGATTTCATCTGTCCCGCCTTCCGTTTTACGTAAAATCTCTTTTATTTCTTCTATAGAAAGTGGTTGGGAATATAGGTTACGTTCATTAAAGGAAATTTCGTTCTTCTTAAGCCAAGCTTTTGCTTTACGACAGGCTAAACTGCTTGGGGTTGTATAAATTGTTACCATTAAAATCGACTCCTTCAAAGTTTTCAAGTTTATTGGAATGAAATTATTTTTATATTTGTGATACTCTTACTTTAACGTTCCTTTGTGTCAGCAAGATGTCAAGAAAAATAAACTTAAATGTTATTTTAAAAAGAAAGGGAGAAAATGAAATGGAATCTGCCTTTAATGAAAAAGAAACGGTTTTGGTAATGATGCCGAAAAAGGACCTGCATAGGCCGTTATTTAACAGTGATGTGCGGATGGCATCATGACAGGGGATTTTTGGTCACCAGTCAGGCTATCGATACAAGTAGCGGGACTATCGGGTATCCTTGTTTTCATTTTAGGAATTATCCTAGCGCGAATGATGGCTAAAAAGAAATTCAGGGGAAGAGTCCTGTTGGAAACAGCGTTTTTATTGCCGCTTGTTTTGCCGCCTTCCGTCGTGGGGTTTTTATTGATTGTGATTTTTGGCAAGAGTGGAATGCCGGGACAATTCATTGAAAGGGTTTTTAATCAGCCCCTGATGTTCACGTGGTGGGCGGCGGTCATTGCATCTACCGTGGTAGCGTTTCCGCTTATGTACCAATCCGCTAAAACGGGCTTTGAAGGTATAGATGAAGAAATCGAAAATGCAGCAAGGGTTGACGGGGCCGGCGAGTGGAGATTATTCCTGAATGTATCCCTTCCATTGGCGGTCAAATCCATCGTCACAGGTGCCATCTTGAGTTCTGCTCGAGCATTGGGGGAATTCGGGGCCACACTCATGTTTGCCGGAAACATTCCCGGACAGACACAAACCATACCGACCGCGATTTATATCGCCATGGACTCCGGGAATATGACATTAGCCTGGCTATGGGTTGCCGTAATCATTGTCATTTCATTCATTATGCTTTTTATCGTGACATACATAAAATGAATGCTGTTTCTCGAATATGCTTATGAAAAAGAGAGGTGCGGCTTCTATGTCCTCTTTATGGGTGAATCCGTTTTTTTCGTAAAGGTTCCGTGCAGGCAGGCTCATTTTACCGGTCGAAACGGATATCTTTTCCCAGTTGCCGTGTAATTGAAGAGCATGCAGCAGTGCATCCGCGATACCCTACCGGAAATAATCAGGATGGACGAACATCCGGCAAATCAGTATTTGGCCATTTTCTTTTGTATAAGATATTGCACCCGCTAAGGCATCACCCTTTAAAAAGCTTAAGAACGTTTCATTACAATGAATGAATTGTTCATATGTTTCCAATAATGGAGGGATATCGGCAAAGCCAATCATATCCGCTTCCACCTTATAGGCATCTTTCTGAAGTTTAAAAAGCTGCCGGCCATAATCGGAGTCCAGGTCCCGAATTGTCATGATCAATCAAATCACTCCCTTTCATTACATTATAATGGAAGAGGAGATTATTGTTTCTAATCAGTCTATGTTATAATCGACAAACAATATGAACTAATGAAATGAGGAAGAAATTTGTTAACATTTGAAGAAAAATTGAGCATCATTGAAACTTTTCCGGAATTACAGCGAAAAGACGTTTCATTGGGACGTGTGAACTTCCATTATCCAGAAAGCGTCCAGGAGAAAAAAATCGTCGTTCAGCACTTGCACCCCAATGGAAATGGATTCGTTTACGCTGGGCATATGAGAAAAAAAGACACTGACCGTAAAGGGTTTATCAATATACGTGACTATAATGAAGCGGATTTGAAAGAATTGATCCAAAAAAGCGTGGATTACCTATCAAAACCTCCGGTTGAATTCGAAGAAGAGGAAAACGAGTTCGCTAGGTTGGAAGGGGCATGGATTGGCCCTGAAAAGCAAGAGCTTACACTTGAAAGGGAAGACCTGCTTTGGAATGTTTATTCAGGGTCGAATCTTGAGGAATGTTTCGAGAGTCCGGTAGAGGCGGAGCGCTACTTATTGGACGAAGGCTTCCGACAAAGCAAGAAGAGGAATATGTAGAATTTTAGGATAATTTGTCGGTTGATTTACTGCGATAATCTTGTTTTTTTAGGATTTCCCATGATATAATATGAGTAATTATTTTTGTTCGGAAAAGTTTGATAGAAGGATTTACTGTAATAGGATTCCTCTTGAAACATTATCCAGAACCAAAAATAGTAATAAAATGGATTTTTCCAAACACAGGAGGAACTATCATGGTACAAGGTAAAGTAAAATGGTTTAACGCAGAAAAAGGTTTCGGTTTCATCGAAGTTGAAGGCCAAGACGATGTATTCGTACATTTCTCAGCTATCCAAGGAGAAGGCTTCAAAACGCTTGAAGAAGGCCAAGAAGTTTCTTTCGAAATCGAGCAAGGCGCTCGTGGACCACAAGCAGCTAACGTTCAAAAATAATTGAACGCATATAAAAAAAAGACTCCGATTTTGGAGTCTTTTTATTTTTCTTTTTTTTGGCGATTTCCTTTAATGCTTTGTCCAATTTTTCTTCGATCCGTTTAGAACGATTAAAATGCCCTGACAGGAAAAACACGATAATATAATGAATACGACAAGCACTAGCATAAAAAGGATAGGCAGGAACTGGGTTACATTTCCGGTCATTGCATATTATCTCCCTTTTTATTCCATTATACTTCATGCTTACCGCTGCTATGATAGAGGGAGCCAAGTTTTTTAAAAAACTCTGAAAGGTGATATGCGTACATGCATATCACCTTTCAGTCAGTTCTGGAATCGCGAGGCGAACTTTTGAAGTCTGGGCAAGTCTGATTCTTGATACATCTGTTCTATCTTCAATGTCACCAATAACTGGCTCTTGGCAAATAACATGTCCCGGAAATGATCGACCGCCCCGCAAAAATGATTATAGTTGGTTTCACCAGTGCCGAAGACTCCCGTTTTCAGATGAGCAATAGGCAACTGTTCCAGATCTTTATAAAGGGCTGCTGATTTAGCGGGAAGCTCCCCATTGCCCCATGTATAGGTGCCGACGATCAATGCATCGTAATCCGGCAATGTACGTAAATCGAATTCATTCATTCGATATAGGAAAGCTTCAGGTAAAAGGGAAGCGAGGGCTTCAGCAAGCGCTTTTGTATTGCCGCCGGCAGAATGATAGACAATGGCAACTTTATAGCTCATCGAACCCATTGCTGGCATTTACTTGACTGTATGTCCTTGACTTCTGTTCGAAGAAATCGGTTTTGGTAAGTCCGATGGATTCATCATCGAACGTTTTGATCCATGGCATCGGGTTCTCGCCATATTCTTTATACAAATTTTCAAGGCCTAGCATACGTAACCGTTTGTTGGCGATATATTCGATGTACTCATTGAATTCTTCCAAATCAAGATCGGCTTTGGTTTGGATATCTTCGAGCATATATTCAGACCATTCCTTTTCGAGTTCGACTGCTTTTTCAATCGTTGTATAGATGAACTTCGTGTTTTCTTTATTATTTAACTCAGGATATTCATACATCAGTATTTGAATGAGCATTCCAATGAAATCGAAATGGACCATTTCATCGCGATGAATATAGGATATCATCGTAGCGGAACCGGTCATTAGATTTTGGCGTCCTAAATTATAATAAAAGGCGAAAGCCAGATAGAAGTAAATCCCTTCAAGGTTTGTTGAATGGATCAGTGCCTCAAATAAATGCTGTGGGCTGGGATCGTCCACGAACGTTTGATAAGCATCAACGATCGGTTGGTTACGCTTAATCACTTCAGGATGTTCTTTGATGCGGTCGAAAAGCTGTTTTTGCTTGCCTACCGGAATCAACGAAGCAAGGATATAGGAATAAGATTCATTATGGATCGATTCCTGCTGGGCCATGTTGGCCAGGATAGCTTTTGCCGCCGGATCTTTGATGTACCGAAGGATTTCTACTAAAGTGGGCGTTTGGAGACTGTCCATTCCAGCAATCATCGTAAGGATATCGAGAAAAGCGTCCTGGATATCTTCATCCAATTCGCCCCACTGCTTTTTATCCTGAATCATGTTCACGCTCGAAGGCTTCCAAAAGTTATTGATGAGCTGTGTATAGGTATCATAGAATTTTTCATACTGAATATCGTTCCAAAGGAGGAAGCCTGAAGCTTCTCCTTTGAAAACACCGGTTGCCTTGGTTGGATGCGTCGGTTCGAGCATCCGAATTTTTTTGATATGATTGGTCATTCGTTAAAACTCCTTTAAGAATAGATTACTGGGTCAAGATTGTCGTTAACTTGAACAGCTTTCGCAGGCATTGTCATATTCGGAAGAAGTCGAACGAACATAATACGTTGATTTCAATCCGCTTTCCCATGCCGTTAAATGGATATCCAACAGGACCTTCGCTTTGATTGTATTGTGTACATACAGATTAAAGCTGATTGCTTGGTCAATATGGCGTTGTCGGGCTGCATTTTGCCTGATGCTTTCCAGTTGG
The DNA here is from genome assembly GCF_044762725.1 of Peribacillus sp. NPDC096447. Classification (NCBI taxonomy): domain Bacteria; kingdom Bacillati; phylum Bacillota; class Bacilli; order Caryophanales; family Bacillaceae; genus Peribacillus; species Peribacillus sp. NPDC096447. The sequence goes on along the minus strand of NZ_JBIWEV010000002.1, from coordinate 677,237 downwards.
TCCAAATTGAATCGCGTCTTTTTATAATATTCATACGTATTTGGCGTCAAGCCTGGTGCGGTCACCTTGAATTTGAAGTTTTTCTTTTCTTCGTAAAATTCAATTTCATATAATGGGTCGATTCCATCCGTGGAATTACCGATCTTGGCTGTCGATGAATTGGGGGCAATCGCCATTAAATATCCATTACGGGTCCCATGCTCCTGCACGTCTGTTTTTAAATCCATCCACTTTTGATCTGTATAGTCACGCAGTTCGAAATAGTCCCCTGTATGCCAATCAGATCCTTCAAAATATGGGTATGATCCTTTTTCCTTGGCCAATTCGTTGGATGCCTTGATTGTTAAGTAAGCGATCTTTTCGTATAAAGCATCGGCATATTGAACAGCCTCATCGGATTCCCAATAAATATTCTGTGTGGCAAGTAAATGATGCCATCCAAACGTTCCTAAACCAATTGCCCGGTAACGTTTGTTCGAGATGGATGCTTGTTTGACAGGAAGATTATTCACATCAATGACATTGTCCAGCATACGGATCTGAATGGGAATCAATCTTTCCAAAACATCGCTGCCCACCGCTCGTGGCAAGTTAATGGATGAAAGGTTGCAGACAACGAAATCGCCGCTTTTACGAACCACAACAACATCTCCATCTTCTGTTTCATATTCATCCGTGATCGTCGAAGGGCTTAGGTTTTGGGCAATCTCCGTGCAAAGGTTAGAACAATAGATCATACCTTTATGTTTATTGGGATTCTTCCGATTCACTTCATCGCGGTAGAACATATACGGTACGCCTTCTTCTAATTGAGAAATCATGATGCTTTTCATGATGTCCATCGCATTGATTTTTTCAAAGCTATAGTTTGGAAGCGTGCCATTTTCTGCGGCCTCGACAGCAAGTGCATAATGATTCCTGAAGCTTCCTTCGCCTTTCTTCTCGTCATAAAGATCTTCAAGTGAAAATCCAAGGGTTTGCTTAACGGTATGCGGATCGAAAAGATACCATTCTTTTCTGTCGCGTACAGCTTCCATGAATAAATCCGGTATGCATACGCCTGTAAAAATATCATGGGCTTTTAATCTGTCATCCCCGTTTTGTGTCTTCAAATCAAGGAAGCTCATGATATCTTTATGCCAGGCATCCAAGTAAATCGCTATGGCACCTTTACGTTGCCCCAATTGATCGACACTTACAGCTGTCTGGTTGAATAGTCGAATCCAGGGCGTTGTGCCGGAACTGTTTCCAGAGAAACCCCGGATATCAGAACCAAGCGAGCGAACCTTACCAACGTAAAGGCCGACACCGCCGCCGAATTTAGATACTTTTGCTGCATCGTAGTTTGATAGATAGATGCCATCAATGGAATCTTCAATTGCGTCGATAAAGCAAGAGCTTAACTGTCCATGTGTTTTACCTGCATTGGAGAGTGTAGGAGTCGCAACGGTCATATAAAGGTTGGACATGGCCCAGTATGCTTCTTTTATAAGTTGCAGGCGGTGCTCCGTTTTTTCCATTCGCATGATTTCCATCGCGATGATCATGAAACGTTCTTGCGGCAGTTCGTAGACCTTGTCCTTTTTTGGGCGGGCCAGATAGCGGTCGTTCAATAAGTAGATGCCTATGTAAGAGAATAATTTATCTTTTTCCGGGTCGATCACCGAACCCAATTCCTCAATTTCCGCTTTTGTATATGAAGATAGCAGTTCTGGTTTATAAATTGGATAACGCTGACCTTCCGAAAGCTGGGAGAGTTCTGTGATCAGCTCATAGAATGGGCCATAACTCTTGCCTGCATAACCTCGATTGGCTTGTGCATCCCTATACATTGTATTCAACAGTTCTGCTGCAGCAACGAATGTCCAATCCGGAGCATCGATATCCACACCTTCAAGAGCGAGCTGAATCAGTTTTTTTGATGCCTGTTCTTCGGTTGAGTCACTTTTGCGATCAAGCCATTTTGTAAAACGCTTTTTGAACTTTTCCATATCGAGACGGCCTTCGAATTCCTTCGATAACATCTCAAGCTGGATGGATTTCGTTTCTGTGTCATTTTCACTTATGGTAGAGTTATATGTTTGAGTCATTAATAATCCTCCTTGTTAACTTCCGCTAAAATAAAAAAAACCGCCCAAAGAATTGAGCGGATCAAACGATAGAATAAAAGAGCCATGAAAAAATAGCCGTTATACTATCGTTTCATCATCTCAATCCCCGAAGAATAAGAAACGTGAAAAATTCAAGGCAGGTCTCCTGACTCATGATCATCCTACTTTGAGTCCTTCCCGTATAGAGAGCTATACAGTGGGTTTCTCATTTCGTCACATTTACAGTTGCGGGGACAGTTCCGGGTTTACACCGGATTCCCTTTTCAGCCATCACTGGCACCTTGGATTATAAAAAATTCTATATATAGTTATTGGTATTGTTTGTGTAATCAATATCTAGTATTTCTGCTTATATTATCGTAAGCCATATACGATGATAATTCAACTAATATATTTGAAAAAAACCAACCCTTATCTATTGACAAAGTGATGGCAGAGGGTGAAGGAATGAAAGATTTTATTGAGGAATGGATAATTCAAGCGCTGATTTTACGGGATTTTGTGTTAAAATAAAGTGTCTAGTAAAGGTGGCTCTCCCTTATTGCGGTGAGGGGATTCGCGGAAAAATATTTATGAAAAAGGGGATAAAATCTTGGAAAAAGTATTAGTTTTTGGACATAAAAACCCGGATACAGACACAATCTGTTCAGCAATCGCTTATGCAGATCTGAAAAAGCAGTTAGGTATCAACGCTGAACCAGTTCGTCTGGGTGAAGTGAATGGTGAAACTCAATATGCATTGGACCAATTCAAATTCGAAGCTCCCCGTCTTGTGGAAAAAGTTGCAGGGGAAGCTGATGGAGTAATCCTGGTCGATCATAACGAACGCCAGCAAAGTGCTGAAGATATTGACCAAGTCCGTGTGTTGGAAGTTATCGACCATCACCGTATCGCTAACTTCGAAACGAGCGATCCTTTATATTACCGTGCGGAACCAGTTGGCTGTACGGCAACCATTTTAAATAAAATTTATAAAGAAAACGGCATTGAAGTTCCTAAAGCAATCGCAGGTCTTATGCTGTCTGCCATCATTTCCGATTCTTTATTGTTCAAATCACCTACATGCACGGAGCAAGACGTTGCAGCAGCTATGGAATTGGCTGCCATTGCGGGAGTCGACGCTGAAACATATGGTTTGGAAATGTTGAAGGCGGGAGCTGACTTGAGCGACAAAACGATTGCCCAGCTTATCACTCTTGATGCAAAGGAATTCTCCATGGGAATGGCTAAAGTGGAGATAGCACAGGTCAATGCTGTTGATCCGAACGAAGTCCTTGCAAAGCAAGCTGAATTGGAAGCGGCGATTGAAGCGGTAATCGCTGTGAAGGAATTGGACTTATTCCTATTCGTCGTAACGGATATCTTGACTAATGATTCTGTTGCCTTGGCTCTTGGTAAAGCAGCTTATGCAGTGGAAAAAGCATACGACGTGTCATTAAACAACAACATCGCCGTCTTAGAAGGCGTTGTATCGCGTAAAAAACAAATCGTGCCGGTCTTAACGGACGTATTCAGCAAGTAATAAATGAAAAGGGATGCTCATTAAAAATTTGGGCATCCTTTTTCTTTACATGCAAAAAAAAGACTCAACCATCCATTAAGGGTGTTTGAGTCTTTTTTCTTAATTCAGGCTTCCTTTTCTTTTTCATAGGCGATGACAATCAATTCTTTATTGGCTTCCTCGCCTAGTTTGCTTTCAAAGCTTTTCAGTTCATTCAATAAATCCGGTGACAGATTTGCTGCTGTATAATCCTGCTCGGGTGTCATGCTTTTCGCTCCTTTCAAAAGGAAATGATTCATGTTATCTATTTTGTCGGTTTGAAAAGTTTCTATTCAGCAGAATGTTACTTCTTCAAGATATTTTACTTTCTGAGGTGGCGAGTTTTTCAAGCAATGAAGAACTTTCTTCATCGAGTCCTTGCACTTGGACAGGTATTCCCAGAAGCTGATATTTAAGGATAACCGTATCAACAGCACCGACTGCTGAATCATCCCAAATTTTGGAATGGGTGAAGTCGATGACGATTGCATCGGCTTTTTCCATGAAGTCGAACTTCGAAACAAAGTCCTGGACAGAAGCAAAAAATATTTGTCCGCTGATACGATAAGTGATTTTCTTAGCCTGGATGTCTCCCGTTTTCTCTACTGCCACTTTAGAAATTTTAGCCGAGAAGAAAATCATGCTCAAAAGCACTCCGGCAAATACCCCTTTTGATAAGTCATGTGTATAAAGAACAATGAGGACCGTTACGATCATCACGGCTGCATCCGACTTAGGAGCTTTAGTGAGCCTCTTTAGGGAAGACCAGTCAAAGGTCCCGATTGAAACCATGATCATGACTGCGACAAGTGCAGCCATCGGTATTTTAATTAGGACATCATTCAATACCACGATTAATACCATAAGGAATGCGCCCGCTACAAATGTCGAGAGCCGGCCCCTTCCACCTGATTTAATGTTGATACCGGATTGGCCGATCATCGCACATCCTGCCATGCCTCCAAAACATCCGGCGATGATATTCGAAATCCCCTGGCCTTTGGCTTCCTTATTTTTATTACTGTCCGTGTCAGTCATCTCATCGACAATTTGAGCTGTCAATAACGATTCAAGCAGCCCAACAAACGCAAGGGCAATGGAATAAGGGAAAATGATCGCCAAAGTTTCGAAGGTCAAAGGGATGTCTGGAAGCATGAACATCGGAAGAGCTTCGGTCAATTGCCCCATATCCCCAACCGTCCGCACCGTAGCCCCCGTGGTAACTGCAACGATCGTCATGAATATGATGGCGACAAGTGGTGAAGGTATGACTTTCGTGATCAGCGGAAAAAGATAAATGATAGCTAATGAAACGGCTGTCATGACATACATGATCCATGTTTCGCCCACGAAATGGGTGAGCTGTGCCGTGAAAATCAAGATGGCTAAAGAATTCACAAAGCCAGTCATGACCGGCTTCGGGATGAACTTCATTAATTTCCCGATTTTTAAGACCCCTAGTAAAATTTGCAGCAAACCAGTCAATATTGTTGCAGCAAGTAAATAGTTCAAGCCATGATCTTTAACAAGGTCGACCATGACGAGTGCCATTGCGCCAGTGGCAGCCGATATCATTCCCGGCCTCCCGCCGAGGAAAGAGATGACAATGGCAATGCAGAATGAGGCATATAGACCAACCATTGGGTCAACGCCAGCAATGATCGAAAAGGCAATCGCCTCCGGAATCAATGCCAAGGCAACGACAATTCCCGATAGAACATCACCTCTAACGTTGCCGAACCATTCCTTTTTGTATGCAGATGTATTCAAAGAAACACTCCTTCTTCCTTATATATATGTGTGTTAATTTCCTTTTTAGCGCACTAAATTATAGCATGAGTCCTTCTTTCTATCTATATGGATAATTTAAACGACAAATCGAGGGCTATTCATTTCTTATCGAATGAAGGTAAAATGCCTAAAGAGGGAAGAACTGATACAAAAGGTGCTTGAGCCATCATGGGAGGGAACCAAGGCTGAAGAAGCCTCGATTCATCTATACGATGAATCGGAAAACTGTTTATTGACCTTCGGTAGGGTCTCCAAACTGAAAAAAATCAATGACTAAAAGGAATGATATGAAGATTACCGGTTGAAAGGGAAAATAAACTCGTACCTTCGTATTGCGAGGAGAGATATCATAATCTTAGTAAACAGCCGATTATCATATGGAGGTAGGCGGTACCACTAGTAAGCTGATCATTTATTATGTCTGTATACAGGCCATGCATATAATAATGTCAGTCGAAATGGATTGCCGAAAAAGCTTTTGTAAAATTCACGCTAAAGTAGTGGAGTAAAACGGTAGGGATCTATTTCATAACTACTCGCTTTGAGCCACCGATTGGAACCGATTCATGACATTCCAGACATGGGTTTTAGAAGGTAGTGAACGCGATAGAATCTAATGATTACTTATAAACCACATGATGATTTATATCAATCGCGAAAATTTTAGGGCCGACCGTACATTTACTATTCATATAATTAAAAAAGATAGTGCTTTAACTGTGTCAGTATAAGTGGCCATGAGGTAAGAGAGTCTTTTACCAAAACTATATTTTCCTTTTTTCCATTCAAGGAAGTGGTGAGGGTGAAAAGGCCAGCTCTTTCAAAGTTTTGGGAGTAGGAACCCTCCGGAGTTAAGAGGCTATTCCTGATCAATGATACTGGATTTACATTTAGGACATGTCACTTCTTTATAATGCTTGAACCTGATCTTTCGAAGGTCGCTTCTGGACAACATTGCGAATACATTATATCTTGTGCCGCATGCACAAGTATTTTTATCTTTAACTATGTGTCTCTCATCCGTAGTAGCTGAATAAATGGTTGGAAAGAACATATATAACCCTCCTTGTTTTAATTTTAGGCAAATTAAAAAGGGGCAATAAATTGATAATAAAGTGATCCATTCAAGAAAAATCTTGGCAGCCCGGCTGCCATGACAACTAGTTGTTGGTTTAGGCCCGTGGCTTTGCGTCTTTTACTTTCATAAAATTTGCCTAAAATAATCTTAACATAAAATCTAATGTGTGATGAAGTGTAGAAAAAATACTTATCAGTTTATGGGTGGGACCTAAGTGTTGATGGGAATTTACGGATATGCATGAACGTGACCGTTTCAAATCTTTTTCTCGATTTCCCTTCAATAATCCCCCATTTACAATAACCCTGATTCTTGATTTAAATGTATAGGTAGACTATAAGCTTTCAATCCTGTATCGGAATACGACCGAAACGATGAGCATTAAACATGAGAAAGCCTGCTTCCAGATGGAAGCAGGCTTTCTTGCCAAAGTGTGTTTAATGTGATCTGGCCAACTCCGGATTGCGGTGCATCGCGAAATAGAGGACAAGGCCGGCAATGAGGAGTAACGTGCTGGTCGTTATGAAAACGGCGGAGAATCCGTAGAAACCAGCAACCATACCGCCCATTGCGGGTCCGATGATATTGCCTAAAAAGCGCAGGCTTGTATTGTACCCAAGAACTTCCCCCTGCATTGTGACGGGCGCTTCTTGGCGAATGTAGGCAATCCTTACAGGGATGATGCCGCCTATTGCCATGCCTAGTATGAAACGTACAAAAACAAGCTGCCAAAAATGATTGATGAAGGCACCGGGCAAGTAGACAAGAGCTGTCAGAAAAAGAAGCAGCACAAGAATCTTCACATGACCATGCCGATCACCTATCTTGCCCCAGTGACGCGCCATCAATAAATTCCCCAGGCCTGCTGCAGAAAAGGCGATTCCTGAATAAAATCCAAGATTGGAAGTTCCATGAAGCTCACCGACGTATAAAGAAAGGATGGGCTGGATGCTGAAGTGGGCAACTTGGACAAGTGTCGAAATGAGCATGACATTCACTAAGATGGGGTTCCTTAAGATATGTGAGAGAACCTCCCTGCTTGTATAGCTCGATTTCGTTCCCTTCTGCCGTTCCATTCGGTACTCCTTGGTTGCAAAAACAAGAAGTCCAGAGATGAAAATGGTGATGGAGGTGAATTTAAAGGCGGTTGAATAGCCGAGTGTGTCTGCAAGCACTCCGCCAAGCAATGGTCCGAAAAGGGAACCGGTTATATTTCCCGTTTGTAAGGTTCCGAGTACACGTCCGGCAATTTCTTTTGGTGTCTGCGTTGATATGAAGGCCTGTGACATGGAAATGAAGCCAGTGAATATTCCTGTGAACATCCTTAAGACGAATAGCTGCCAAACATTTTCGACGAATCCCATCAGGAAGATGGACAGACCCATCCCAAAGGCGCAGGCAATCAAGATTTTCTTTCTGCCATACCGGTCACCAATCCGTCCCCAAATGGGGGAAAATAAAAAGGCTGTCACGAAAGTGATTCCAAAAGTCCATCCGGACCAATGCTGGATATATTGAGTCGAATAATCTCCGAATGTACCAATGTATAAGGATATGAATGGAAGAACCATCGTCATGCTCCCGCCTATGAAGAAATTGGCGAACCACATGATGAAAAGATTCCGTTTAGCTATTTTATGAGCGTTCATTTTACATACAACACTTCTTTCCTTCGAAAAAAACTTCGGGTTCCTAAATAATAGTATACAGAATTTAACTAATTTATTAAACGAATTTGTTTTACTGGTTTTTTAATGAATGTGCAAATGGTATAATGTGAAAATATTGATTTTTCAGAAAATTAGAAATCGAAAGGTTTTCATTTTTTCAATTAAAGGAGTTTTTAACATGTTAACGATTTTAGGATTTTGCATGATTTTAACGTTTCTGGTCTTAGTCATCACAAAGCGCTTATCAGTGGTTGTCGCTTTTATCTTCACGGCGATTGCCTTTGGTCTGATTGGTGGGTTTGCTTCGGAAATGGGAGATATGATGGTTGCGGGTATTTTAAAAGTGACACCAACAGCAGTCATGATCGTTTTTGCTATTCTATACTTTGGTTTAATGATTGACGTTGGTTTATTCGAGCCCATGATCGCTAAAATACTGAGTTTTGTAAAAGGAGACCCGCTAAAGGTTGTCATGGCAACCGCCATAATAACCATTTTGGTAGGTTTGGACGGAGACGGATCTTCTACATTCATGATCACGGTTTCAGCCATGCTGCCGCTATATATCAAATTAGGGATGAACAGGCTTGTATTGGCCTGTGTCGTTGGTTTAGCCGCTGGCGTCATGAATATGATTCCTTGGGGAGGTCCTTTGGTCAGGGCGGCAGCGAGCCTTCAGGTTGAAGTATCGGAGTTATTCATTCCTCTTATTCCAGTCATGATCTGCGGTCTTTTATGGACGCTTTTTTCGGCATATGTACTTGGCAAAAAGGAAAGGGAGAGATTGGGAATCAGCTCCCAGGAGACGAACATGCAACCTGGTATGAGCGAACAGGCTGCAGCTGTTGAAACCGCAACTCAAGGAACAACCAAGCTTTTTTGGTTTAATTGGTTCTTGACGATTTTACTGATGGTTTTGCTGGTGATGGAAGTGCTGCCGATCCAAATCTTATTTGCTTCCGCTTTTGCGATTGCACTATTCGTTAACTTTCCGAACCCAAAAGAACAGCAGGAAAGGATTTTAAGTCATGCCAATAGTTTTGTGATGATCTGTACACTCATTTTCGCAGCAGGGATTTTTACGGGTGTATTCACAGAAACAAAGATGATGGACTCGATGGCTGCTTCAATCGTAACCGTCATCCCGGAGTGGCTCGGGGCACATTTGCCACTGGTGGTGGCGCTGACAAGCATTCCGATGGGGTTCATTTTTTCACCTGATGCCTATTACTTTGGCATTCTGCCAATAATAAGTGAAACGGCATCGAACTTCGGTATTGCTCCTGTAGAAATCGGAAGGGCGGCTTTATTAGGTCATTCGACCGCAGGGTTCCCCTTATCGCCATTGGTGCCTGCAACATTCATATTGATTGGCCTTGTAGGCGTGGATTTTGGGGATCATCAAAAATTCCTGTTTAAATGGGCGTTTGGGACAACCATCATCATGACGATTGCAGCCATTACTTTCGGGGTCATCACTTTGTAAAATGTGAGCCCATTAAGCTATATTGTAAAATCCTTGTCTGTGAATTTAGTAAGGTGTTCACTCTCACGGGTGTAATCTATTTTCCTATTTATCCCGCTTTCTGTTTATTCTTCCATAATAGTGGAAAGTAATAAGAGGAAATACATATAAGAGAGTGAGGGAATTTATCATGAACTATAAACAAAAACTTATACTGCCTATGTGTACTGCCTTTTTACTGTATGGATGTAATTCAGCGGATGATTCAAATCAGGCCGACAATAATGCAGAGGACATGACTACAGTGGGACAAGGAACAGATACAGAGGTTGATCCGCAGGTGAAAGCGGAAGTTAAAGATGTAGAAGGTAATACACTTGGGACGGTGAACTTTACCGCTGAAGAGAATTCTGTAGTGATCGAGACCGCTTTGGAAGGCCTTGAGCCAGGCTATCATGGATTCCATGTTCACGAAAACGCAGCATGTGAGGCGGATGCCAAGGATGGCCCTTTCACTACAGCGGGAGGACACTTCAATCCAACTGACGAAACGCATTCTAAGCACGCAGGTGATATGCCTCCTTTATATGTAAAAGAAGATGGGACAGCAAAATATACGGCAACATTGGATAACATGACAATAGACCAACTGAAGAAAGAAGAACTGGCTGTAATCGTTCATGCGAATCCAGACAACTTTGCCAATATTCCTGACCGCTATGAAGCCAATGGAGAAAAAGGACCGGATGCAGATACTTTGAAAACTGGTGATGCAGGCGATAGGCAAGCTTGCGGTATTGTTGTAAGTGCAGAGGCAAAATAACATTAATGAAGTAAGAGCGATTCCTCTAAAGAGGAATCGCTTTTTCATTGAAGGTAGGACTGCTGACAGCTAAAACCTTAAAGCTGAAACCATTCTTTTTACGATTTAAGAAGGTTTTTTCTATTGTGATATAGAAGTAAGAATGTAAGTAATATTGCAGTAGTATTAAAAAGATCATAATTAATTCTTGCAGTGGAATGAAGTCCAAGGCATAGGTTTAATATAGGAAAATAAGATTTGGTTTGAATCGATAAAAAAACCCGAATAGGGATCATGTCCGCTGATTCGGGTTTGCTAAAATCATTTTGCCGTAATGGAATCTTCGATTAGCTGTAATCTCTCAGCCACTTCTTCTTCAGAAAGGTTATGCTCGACTACATAGCGATTACGCGGATGCACCCGGCATTCATGAGTACAGCTGCGCATATGTTTGTGTTCGTTCTCTTCGCTGCAAAGGATTTTCTTGTTGCATTCAGGATTAGCGCAATTGACATAGCGTTCACAAGGTTCGCCGGAGTAAATATCGCGTCCGACAATGACATGTTCCTTTTGATTGATAGGTACGGCAATCCTTTCATCGAAAACATACATTTGGCCATCCCATAGCTCACCTTGGACTTCGGGATCCTTCCCGTATGTTGCGATGCCGCCATGCAGCTGGCTTACATCTTCAAAGCCTTCTTCGACAAGCCAGCCGGAGAATTTCTCACAGCGGATACCTCCGGTGCAATACGTTAGGATTTTTTTGCCTTCGAACATTTCTTTATTTTCCCGGACCCATTCGGGAAGTTCACGGAAATTCGTGATTTCTGGCTTGATTGCACCCCTGAAATGTCCTAAATCAAATTCATAGTCATTTCTGGCATCAAGGACGATGGTGTTTTCATCTTGCATTTGCTCGAAGAACTCCTTCGGGCTCAAGTATTTGCCTGTCGTCTGGTTCGGGTTGATGTCATCTTCCAAGCGAAGCGTTACAAGCTCATTGCGTGGGCGAACATGCATTTTTTTGAAAGCATGGCCTTCAGCTTCATCTATTTTAAACACGATATCGGCAAAGCGGGGATCGCTTTTCATCATGTCCATATATTTGCCGGTTTGTTCGATCGTACCTGAAACTGTTCCGTTGATACCTTCTGAAGCCACCAAGATACGGCCTTTCAATTCAAGGGCTTTACATGCAGCAAGATGCTCGGCTGCGAATTCTTCGTGATTCTCGATGGGTACATACAAATAATAAAGTAATACTCTATATGGTTTTGTTTCCATTTTTTATTTACCACCTATGTTTTATATTTGCAAGATATAAAGGGTGATCATTTAGACACTTTTCTCTTACAGATAATCATTATACCAAGAAAACGTAAAAATGATAAGGGCATGAAGAAAATCAAGAGGAGTTGTATGGAATGTTGAAAGAGTTATTGAGATATCCAATCATTCAGGCACCGATGGCAGGAGGAGCTTCCACTCCGAAGCTTGCGGCCTCAGTATCCAATGCAGGAGGATTAGGCTTTCTCGCAGCTGGCTATAAGACTGCGGAAGAGATGAAGGACGAGATAGAGCAGACCCGTCAGTTGACTGAGCACCCTTTTGGGGTGAATGTATTTGTGCCAGGCAACGAGGCGGTGGATGAAAATATATTATCTGGCTATCGTGAAAAGATCGAAAAAGAGGCCGAGAGCGTTGGGGCTGAGATTGGAAAAGCCGATAGTGATGACGATGATTGGGGAAATAAACTACTTGTATTGAAGGAGGCTGGGGTCGCTGCCATCAGTTTTACGTTTGGATGTCCCACGGAAGATGTAATAAGGGGGCTCCAAGATGTCGGTTCCCTTATAGCCGTGACAGTAACCAACCTTCAGGAAGCAAAAAAGGCGGCGGGAGCAGGCGCCGATGTTCTGTGTGTACAGGGGTTTGAAGCAGGGGGGCACCGGGCCAGCTTTGATAACCGCACAGAAGATGATTACGGTCTTTTAGTATTGATACGGATGATAAAAGATGAACTGGACTTACCGATCATTGCCGCGGGCGGACTGATGCATGGAAAGGATATCGCGGCCGTGCTCGAAGCGGGAGCAACAGCGGCGCAATTGGGAACCGCTTTCCTTCGCTGTCCCGAAAGCGGGGCAAGTCCGGTCCATAAGGCGGCGCTGGGAAATCCCCGATTTACCCAGACCTCTATTACCCGAGCCTTCAGCGGCCGGAGGGCACGTGGGTTGGTGAATCACTTTTTAACGGAATATGATAGCGTTGCACCAGTCGCCTATCCTTATGTCCATCACATGACAAAACAAATGCGAAAAGCGGCTGGACAAAAAAACAATCCTGAATTGATGGCTTTGTGGGCAGGACAGGGATATAAGTTGAGCAGGGAACTTCCTGCATCGGAATTGGTTGAACTTCTTGTAGAAGAATTAAACTGAGAAGGGTTTGGATGCTGATGGAGATAAGGGAATTATTCAAGGATGAGCCGCCCCCGATGCATTTATTGCTTTTGGCAGATCCTTCAAGGGAACTGGTCGAGGAATATTTGGGGAGCGGAACGTGCTTTGTTGCCGAGAGTGATAAGCGAATGATCGGTGTTTATGTTTTACTGCAAAAAGGCCCGGAACTGATAGAGATAATGAACATCGCAGTGGATGAACGGCACCATGGAAGGGGAATCGGCAGGCAATTGATTGAACACGCCAAAGGCCATGCAAGGGAACAGGGATATAAAATGATTGAAATCGGAACGGGGAATTCGGGGATAGGGCAGCTTGCCCTTTACCAAAAATGCGGTTTTAGAATAACTGGGGTCGATCGGGATTTTTTTAATAGAAACTATTCCGAGGCCATTTATGAAAATAGGATTCAGTGCCAGGATATGATTCGCTTGTCACAAAGCTTAGACTAAGCAATGATCATCCAAGTTTGACGGAAAAGCTATACAGACAAAAGTGCGCGTCGCATTGCTTAGGGGGTAATGAACTTGTTCTTTGGTGATATGATTTATCTTCTTTTTGCTTTACTAATGCCGTTTTTATTTGCGATTGGCGTTTTCATATTCATTCGATCAACGAAAAGGCAAAAGGATTCTTTATCGAAAATTCGTAAAGACTCACATGAAAAATAGCAGCAAGAGAAAAGAGTGCAAAACAACGGCACTCTTTTTCTCATTTTCACCTTTCCAAAAAGGCTTCCAAATTCCTTTTCACACTGGGCCATTCATGCTCGAGAATACTATAGACCACCGTGTTCCTGATCGTCCCATCTTGCAGTTTTTTCTCCATCCTCAAAATGCCTTCTTCAAGGGCGCCGAGCCTGGTTATTGCTGCACGCGATCTTTTGTTGCATTCGTCAGTCCTGAATTCAACCCGTTTCATTTGCCACTTTTCAAAAGCATGTTGCAATAGCAGGTACTTACATTCTGTGTTAATGGCTGTTCGCCATTTGTCGGGGTGATACCAAGTCGCGCCGATTTCCAGGGATTGATTATGAAATTGAATATTTCTTAAGCTCGTGCTGCCGACTATCGAATCATCAGTCCGATCGATAACGACAAATGGATGATGAAGTTCCTGTTCCCTTGCTCGAATGCCTTCCTTTACATAGGAAATCGCCTCTTCATATGACAAAATTTTTGTTGCACTCCATTCCCATATTTCAGATGGCAGGGAAGCGGCGTAAAGCGGTTCGATATGATGTTCCATCATCGGGGTGAGTATCACGTGTTTCCCGTATAATTCGATATGCTCCATAGTTTCCTCCTCTTGATTGATATCTTCATTATAAAAATATTCTGGTTCTGCAATAAGGACCAATGCTGATATAATTTATGGAACCAGTTTGAAGGAGGACCAAATGTTTGAAATCACTCTAACCTTAGATAAAACGAATAAAGAAGCTTTATATGTCCAATTGTATAAATACTTTATGAAGGAAATCCAGAATGGGCAAATAAAGTCCGGAATGAAACTGCCTTCTAAACGAAAACTGGCCTTGCATTTAGGGATAGGCCTGAATACAGTGGATACGGCTTATCAGCAGTTGATGGCAGAAGGATATGTGGAAAGTCAATTAAGGAAAGGTTATTACGTAGCCGATTTAGAACCGATCTCAGCTTTGAATGAGCCGTTGCCTGTAACAGAAGGGATGATGTGTCCTCCGAATGAAAGAAATGAGATAGATTACAATCATGGCCGTTTGGACGTGGATTCTTTCCCGCATGCCGTGTGGAAAAAATGCTTGAACAATACGTTGTATCTTCAGGAAAGGGAAATGTTCATGAGCGGTGATCCTCAAGGGGAATGGGGGCTCAGGGCTGAGATTTCATCCTATCTATTTCAATCGAGAGGAGTTCGCTGCGGGGCTGATCAAATCATCATTGGGGCAGGTACCCAGTATTTCATCCATCTGCTGCGGTTACTTCTTGGAAATGAACGGATATTCGGGTTGGAAGATCCTGGATTTCATCGGGTGAGGGAGGTACTGAGGCTGGAGGGAGCGGATATGGCATACATACCCTTGGATGAAAGTGGAATGAGTGTGGACTCCTTGAAAGAGAGTGCAGCGAATGTTGCCTATGTCACACCTTCCCATCAATTTCCTTCCGGTATGATCATGCCGATAACTAGACGGGTGGAATTGCTCAATTGGGCAATGGAAAAAAAGGGTTATATTATTGAAGATGATTATGACGGGGAATTCCGACATGCTGGTAAACCGATTCCGTCCTTGCAGGGGTTGGACACCAATGGAAGGGTCATCTACCTAGGCACGTTTTCAAAGTCGCTCATCCCATCAATCAGGGTGGGATTTATGGTGTTACCCATGGAGTTGGCTAGCCGCTATCAGCAGAAGTTAATAGGATACAAACAGACCGTTTCCAGACTGGTTCAGGAAACGCTCTGTCTTTTTATGAAAAATGGACATTGGGAACGCCATCTGAATAAAATGCGAACGATTTATCGTAAAAAGAATAAGGTGCTGCTGAATGCCATTGAAGAGAGCTTCCATGATCGTGTAGCCGTAATCGGTGAAAAGTCAGGCTTGCACGTTCTGTTAAAAGTAAAAAACGGCAGCAGTGAGGCAGAGCTCATCCAGAAGGCTGCCAGTGTGGGGGTTAAAGTCCACCCAACATCGGTTTATCATTCAAAGAATGTGAAAGATCCGACTATTTTGATTGGGTACGGTGGTTTAACCGAAAGGGAAATCGAAGCAGGAATCCGGCTTTTAAAAAAGGCATGGCTATAGCTTGGTGCGAAAGTAAGGAAAGGCCTTGCTTCCATTCAACAATGATATAAGATACCCATTTTAGTTTCTTATATTATTGAGGATTTTAAGGACCGTCTGGAAAAATACTTCCTGTTCTTCTTCAGTAATGCCTTCCAGGGCTTTCCCTTCGATTTTTTCGGCAATCTTAAGACATTTTGTATGTACCTCTTTGCCCCGGGGGGTCAGTTCGATTCGTTTTTCCTGTTCATCTTTTCCAGGAACTTGTTTAATCATATTATTCTGTTCCATACTGTTGACCGAACGTGTGATGATAACACTATCTACATCCAAGTAACTGCAAATATCGGGGATTGTGGAATAGCCACAGTTCTTTAAGTAATTCAGGATTGTCCATTGATTATGGTAAATTTCAAGTGCTGTAATTTGTTCATTCATTTTGCTTACTAATGATCTCGATACTTGTAAATATTGATGAAATAATTGAGTAGGGTTCGTCATATGATTCTCCTTTATAATGGTCGACCAGTCCATTATATTCTTTAATTCTTAAAAGTCTATTGTAAAGAATCATTTATTTCAGTCAATGTTTATTTTTGGAAGCAATGCGGGAAAGGGAAAAATACTGGCAATATGAATGAATTGATGGAAAGCTCAGTCTTCCCAAATCATCAAATAACAACGGGGAAGCATAAGCACAATCACAAGAAGAACCCTAATATATGATGGGAGATATTTCAGACTATAGAAAATTCGAGTTTGCCTACAGTTTTTTATGGGGTGTCCATTTGGGCGTTTATTTCCGCTCCAGGCACTCGCTTTCCGCGGGCGATCCGGGAGCCTCCTCGGCTTGCACCTGCGGGGTCTCCCTTGGACGCGCTTTTCCCGCAGGAGTCTCGTACACCCGCTCCAATCAACTTTGTTATAACATTTAGTTAGAAACCATACTTGAGGAGTTGAAGGTGTTGCTTTGGGGGCAGCTGGTGCCGGTACATCATTTAATGAAAAATACGTTTTCCGAACCCCTTTTGTCTACTAACTGTAATATTTGAAGGAAAAAAATATTTTTTTCCTTCAAATATTCTATTAGCAAGTACTAAAGTGCCGCAGAGAAAAATCAATACGACACCTCACCTTGAAACTGAATGCAGTCTATCCTGCAAACAAAAACCAGCCTTTAAAGTGGCTGGTTTTTGTTTAAAATTTCTCGCTGGTGGAGCGGTGCTTTGTTTCTTTTTTATTTCGTTCTTCTTGTTGTTCATATTTAATTTCATCAATTGGTAAATCATCAATGGGCATGACCACTTGATCACGTTCCAGCTGTTTTTCCTGATCTTTCTTGAAGGCCTTGGATTTATCATTACGCTCCTCAAGATACTTTTCTTTATCTTTATTATCCAATGTCAATCCCTCCATCTCTTTGTATCTCTTTTTCCCCTTATTGAGAAAATAAAACGTATAAGCGAAATATATGTAATCCCATTTCATAAATATAAGGAGAACAGGAAAGTGCAAGGAGGGTTTGTTCAGTGAATTTCGCCGTCTTTTTTCGCTGGTTTTGGAGGGGGATTCTCCTTTTAGTCATAGTAATCGTCATTCCCTATTCATGGGCTTTGATTTTAGCGTTGCTCACCGCCATTCTTTTGGATGGATTGGTCCGTATGATTGGTGAAACGGCAAAGCTGCATCGTTTTTGGGCAGTATTGATTTCATTTGTTTTATATGTAGGCGGGCTTATGAGCATCACTTATTTTTCCTTTTCGGTATTAATCAAGAAGGTCATTGTCTATTCGGAAGAATTTCCCGGTTTCATACGTGAAGTGTATTTGACGGCTATATTGCCAGTCATTAGGCAATGGGAAAGGTATTCCCAAACTTTACCGCCAAATCTCATTCAATCAATAGAACAAACGATGGAAAAGGGAGTCATGGCTCTGGAAGGGTTCACAGAGGGCTTTGTTCAGGATATGGTTCAATTCGTTACACTCATTCCGGGATTTTTCATTGACTTTTTAATTTACTTAATCGCTTTATTCTTATTTAGTCTTGAATTGCCAAAGTTAAGAAAAAAGGCAGTCCTTTATTTGAAGACATCCACCTATCAAAAGATTTCGCTAGTTTATCAAGATTTAAGTATGGCAGCCGTAGGCTTCATCAAGGCACAAATCACGTTGAGTTTAATAACGTTCATCATGGCATATGGAGGGCTATGGTTGTTAAAAGTGAAGTATACGATTCCATTGGCACTCTTAATAGTAGTTGTGGACATTCTTCCTATCTTGGGGACGGGATCTGTGCTGGTTCCTTGGGCAGTAATCGTTTGGGCTCAAGGAAACCATCATCTAGGTATTGGCCTCATCATCCTTTTCCTGGTCATTACCATCATAAGAAGGACAATCGAACCAAAAATCTATTCAGCAAATATGGGGTTGAGCCCATTGGCATCGTTGATCAGTCTTTACTTAGGGTTTAAGATGCTTGGCTTCATTGGGCTTTTCCTTGGACCTTCGATACTGATTGTTTATGATACGTTAAAGAGGGCAGGTGTCATCAAAACCAATTTCAAAATATGAAAGATTATTAGATGTTTTTTGCCTGATTTCTTAAATTTGACATATCTTTTACCGCTTTACCTTGACCGTTGCAATGATTGCAGTCCCGGGAAAAGAATTGCAGATAACGGGTTTTCCCTTTCCCTTTGCAGTGCTGGCAAATGGTTATGAGTTTCAAGATTCCTCACTCCTTCAAAAAGTATCGCTTTTTTAACAGTATGAAACAATTAAGGTAGAACTATACTTCATGTAATCATTCAATGTTAAAAGCAGCAGGTTTTATATAATATGTATTTCTTTTATTTCATGTACCAGTTGAAAAAAATAACCCCCGATCCTATTGTCTTTTAGGAACGGGGGTTATTATCATGAAACGATTTCGGTTTGTGATATGATCGGGAATTCTTTTACTTCACTTACGACTTTTACTTGTTTATATATTTCAATATAACGAATATGGTGATCTTCCATTTCCTTTATCCTAAAGTTATAAGGACCGTAAGTCAGGATATCACCTTGTTTGGCATCGTAATTCTCGGTAAGGATCCATCCGCCCATCGTATCAATATCTTCATCATTGATATCCAATCCAAGTAAGTCATTCACTTCACTGACTAATACCTTGGCATCGATGATGTAGTGATCTTCTTTTAATTTACGGACATCCGGCACTTCATCCAGGTCGAACTCATCGCGGATATCGCCAACGATTTCTTCAAGGATATCTTCAACGGTCACCAACCCTGACGTACCGCCGTATTCGTCCATGAGGATAGCCATGTGGATCCGTTCCTTTTGCATTTTTAAAAGTAAATCGTGAATGGGGATACTGTCAATGACACGGATGATCGGACGAACATATCGCTCGATCGTTGACGCTGCCTGATTGTTCTTGTCTATCATTTCAGTGAATAGCTCTTTGATATTGACCATTCCGATAACATGATCCTTATCACCGTCAATGACAGGATATCGTGTAAAGTTCTCTTCCGCCATAACGGTGAAAAACTGCTGGATCGTATCATCTTTGGATACCGTTGCAATTTCTGTACGTGGAACCATGATTTCTTTTGCGATCCGATCATCGAATTCAAAAATTTTATTCACATATTTAAACTCTGATTGGTTAATTTCGCCACTTTTGTAGCTTTCGGAAACAATGATACGCAGCTCTTCTTCTGTATGAGCCAGATCATGTTCGGAAACTGCTTTTAATCCTAGCATTCTTGTAAGCGATCTTGCAGAGCCATTCAGTACCCAAATGAAAGGATACATGACTTTGTTAAAGGCAATTAAAGGTTTCGAAACCAATAATGTTACTTGCTCCGCTTTTTGAATCGCCAATGTTTTCGGTGCCAATTCTCCAACAACGACATGTATGAACGTAATGAAAGAAAAGGCAATTGCAACTGAGAGTACATGTGAAGCTGACTCCGGAAGATTTAATTGATTTAAAAGTGGTCTCAAAATGTTTTCAACTGTCGGTTCTCCAAGGAATCCAAGCCCTAAAGCAGTAATGGTAATTCCTAGCTGACAAGTTGAGAGGTATTCATCCAGGTTGGAGATGACCTTCTTTGCTGAAATAGCATTCCTCGTTCCTTTTTCAATTAATTGATCGACCCTCGTGCTTCTCACTTTAACAATCGCAAACTCCGTAGCTACAAAAAATGCTGTTAAAGCAATTAAAATGGCAATAAGAACCAAGTTTATTATGTCCAAATAGTCTCCCTTAACTCGCCTTCGAGACGAATAAGGAGTACACCTCCTACATTTTTAAAATATACTAGTATATTTTTTTTGCCGTGCTGAATATTTTTGGGATTACTTCAAAATGGCTGTGGTAATAGATGTGCAGCCGCTTGAACTCCCATTTCTTTTAGTGATGAAGAGAATAATAGTATATGCCGATTAGCGATGCGTAGACGGGAAACAGAAGAATTTCTGTCTGAAGGAGTGCAGCCATTTTCCAAAAGGATGCACATATCCGTTACGCAAAGCAGCGTCCGTCCGTCAAAACGAACATTCTTTAATGCCCCATCAAATCACCTCAATCTAATTAATTTAAATACTTTCATTATAGAAAGAGTTAATCATTCAGTCAAACAGCTTACGGCACCTTAAATCCGGTAAATTGCTTGTAAAGGATCAGTTTGAGCTAATAATTAGCTGTTTTTGACTGTTTTCTCTACTTTATTGTAACATATTATAGAATATTCAGAAAACTAAGGACCGTTTCATAAAAAATTGATCAGTTTCATTATTTTTTGAATGGTCCAAACATATTCTATAGAAACCAAGACAAGTTTTAAATTGCAGATTAAAGGGGGTGGCAGCCATGAAAATCATGGAAAGGATGGCAGCGATCATTGCCGGCAGCATGCTAGTAGGTGTGGGAATCAATTTTTTTCTGATACCTTATCATTTATTGGATGGTGGCATGATAGGGATTGGGCTGATTTTTCATTACTATATAGGACTTCCGACTGGACTGGGTGTGATTTTGAGCAGCATTCCATTATATATATATGCTTGGCATTTTGAAAAAAAATTATTTCTGAACAGCTTGCATGGCTTGCTTTTTTCCTCTTTATGCATCGACATTTTTTCCGACGCTGTCACAGGATGGAATCTTCCCATTTATGTAAGTGCGATAATCGGGGGAGGGTTAATTGGGCTTGGAATCGGCTTGATGCTTCGGTATGGGACCTCTACAGGCGGAACGGATATGCTGGCACAGATCCTTTCCAGGAAAAGTGGACTCAATGTAGGTCTGTTGATTTTTTTCATTGATGGATGCGTATTGCTTTGCGGATTGAGCGTTGTGGGGACTTCAATCTTTTTATATTCATTTTTAACGATCATCGCGGTAGCCATGCTGACTTCAGTCACCGTGATGCGAACCATTTAGTGTTGAATTATGTATAAAAATCTGAAAAATGGAAAGGATGGGCAATATGAAAAGGACAGATTTATAGTCTAATAAATAGTAAAGGGACGTTCATATGAAAAAACTCTATATGTGTACTGCATTGTTAATTATGCTGGCTGGGTGTCAAGAGGCTGAATTGCCAGAGGATAAAGAAGTGAACAGTGCTGTTCCAGAATCGATGGATGCATCAATTGTCATTAAAGGGAAAGTGGAACCTGGAAAAGAAGTCATTCTTGAAACGACAGTGAAACAGGGAAGCCAATTGGTGAATGAAGCTGATGAGGTACTGTTTGAAGTGAGAAAGTCCGGACAGGATAAACGGGAAATGCTTGAAGCGAAGAATACTGGAAGTGGCATGTATCAAGTGATGCATACTTTTGAAGAACAAGGCAAATATATTGTAGTCTCCCATGTAACGGCCAAAGGCCTTCATGTAATGCCTGAAAAAGAAGTTGTCGTTCCTGAACATGAAAGTGAAGGTGCATCGGTTCATCCTAGTACGGATGTATCCATCGAGTTTCAAAGTAATCCTGTAAAGGCAGGAAACAGTTCGAACTTTGAAGCGACCGTTGAATTGAATGGGAAACCACTGACAAATGCAGATGTGAATTTCGAGGTCTGGAAGGAAGGCAGCGAAGAGAGTCATTTTACCAAAGCTGAAGAAGATGGAAATGGAACATATCTAAAAAAGGTATCTTTCGAAGAATCGGGAACCTATAAGGTGCAGGTACATGTTGAAAAAGACGAAGTGCACGAACACCAACTGCAAACGATTCAAGTCAATTGATTGTTTTTTGAATGAATCGTTTAAACAGGTTTCATCTCTTCGTTAAATGGGAAGTTAAAGGATAACGGTACAGCAGAAAGGGAGGGTAAGCATGAATAATCAAAAAATCAACAAGTATAAAAATCTCGGGATTCATATTGAAAAAACGAAATCACGCCAGGAGATTTTCACTAATGTTTCACAAAATGATTCATCCTTACTCACCACAGCTGTTTTTTCTCAATTTTCCCCAAAACGGGAGCTAAAAGAATATTGATGCAATGAGACCGGAGTACATATCAGCTGGTCTTTTTTTGTGCATTCTAAATGTGATGCATTGTGAAGCTGAATATGAAAAATCGAATAGAACCTCATGAGCTGAAATAGGATAGAAGGACAAACAATTTGAAATTAGCGGTAAGGGGAGTCCGATGGCATGATATCACAGCTTATTATGACGATATTGAATTGGTTTGCGGAAATGGGGTATATGGGGATTTTATTGGGGCTGATGGTTGAAATCATCCCGAGTGAGCTTGTTCTCGGATACGGTGGTTATGTGGTCGGCCTGGGGAAAATGAATTTTTGGGGAGCTGTTCTTGCAGGAGTGGCAGGCGGGACGATGGCACAGCTATTTCTCTATTGGGCTGGTTATTATGGAGGGCGGCCCTTTCTCTTGAAGTATGGAAAATATATTTTAATTAAAGAAAATCATATTGAACATGCTGATGAGTGGTTTCAAAGGTATGGTGTAGGCGTGATTTTTACGGCTCGATTCATTCCAGTGGTTCGCCATGCCATTTCCATCCCTGCCGGAATTGCGAGGATGTCCGTATGGAAGTTTATATTTTATACGGTTGCGGCTGTCATACCTTGGACCATCTTGTTCCTGACCTTAGGAAGGATCCTCGGTGAGAATTGGAAGCAAATCCGGGAAATAACGGAACCTTATCTCATTCCGGCTGTTGGTTTTTCCTTTATCATTATCATGCTGTATATTTTATGGAAAAAAAAGAGTACACCTCCAATCGTAACGGTCAAAAAAATGGGACGGTTTCCCGATAAATGAACAATCGAAAAAACAGCCACGTAAAATCACCTTTTACGTGGCTGTTTTTAATCATTATCCTTGGGTAAGGTCTTCTTCCAGAGGAAGCTGTACGACCTTTTTTGTCACCTCGATAGAACGAATGGCGTGATCTTCCATTTCAATCACTTTAAAGCAGAAGCCGTCTTTTTCCATGATGTCCCCTACCTTCACATCATAATTTTCAGTAAGGACCCATCCGCCTATCGTATCGACATCATCTTCTTCTAAGTGAATGCCAAGTAAATCATTCACTTCCTTTACAAGAAGTTTAGAATCTAATATATAATGTCCATCTTTAATTTTCCTGATCGAGGCAACTTCATCGATATCGAATTCATCACGAATTTCGCCAACGATTTCCTCGAGGATATCCTCGACTGTGACAAGTCCGGAAGTTCCGCCGTATTCATCCATCAAAATAGCCATATGAATGCGTTCTTTTTGCATTTTTAACAGCAAATCGTGAATCGGTATATTTTCCATTACCCGAATGATCGGACGAGCGTAATTTTCTATCGCTTTGATATGGATTTCCCGATTCTTAATAAGATCCGAGAAAACTTCCTTTAAGTTCACTAAGCCGATGACATGGTCTTTATCACCTTCGACAACAGGATATCGAGTGTATTTTTCCAATTTGGCGACATCGACGAATTCCTGTACCGTATCATCTTTGGATATGGTCATGATTTCCGTCCTTGGAACCATGATTTCTTTGGCAACACGATCATCGAATTCAAAGATGTTGTTTACATATTTAAATTCCGACTGGTTAATCTCTCCGCTTTTATAGCTATCTGATAGGATGAAGCGCAATTCTTCTTCCGTATGGGCTATTTCGCTTTCGGATGCTGGCTTGAAGCCAAATAAGCCGACAACCAATCGGGAAGAATGATTCAAGGCCCAGATGAAGGGAAAGGCTATCTTATGGAAAAATATCAGCGGACTGGCAATTGCCAAGGCCACTTGCTCAGCCTTTTGGATGGCAACCGTCTTTGGAGCCAATTCACCTACAACCACATTCAGGAACGTAATCAGTGAAAATGAAATGACGAATGTCAGAATGCTTGTGACTTCTTGAGGGATATTCAAGGCATTGAATAATGGCCCAACCAATTTGAGGACGGTCGGTTGTCCTAGCCACCCCAATCCAAGGGCAGTAACGGTAATACCAAGCTGTGTCGCGGATAAGTACTCATCAAGATCGGATGTAACCTTCTTAGCCGCAATGGCTTTTTTATTTCCCTCTTCAATCAATTGATCGATCCTGGAGCTGCGAACCCTTATGATCGAAAATTCAGAAGCTACAAAAAAGGCCGTTAAAGCGATTAAAATAATGACGAATAAAAAACTTAATATGTCCAATTAGTGTGGGACTTAATTGAATCGCAAAATGTGCCGAACGATTTAATTATCCCAGTCACCTCCCAAAACCAATAATGAATGAAATGATATTTAGTGTATAAAATGTTAGATGAAAAATAAGTCTTGTCTATCTTGTATGAAAATTATGCTGGTTTATATTTTCAATCTATAGGATCATTCACCTCGATTAGTAGTGGAACCTACCTATTAGTATAAGTAACTGGACGTCAATCAGTCAAAAATTTCACACTAAAAACCTAAGTAAAAAAGGTTATTTATCCATTATTTAGTTTTCAATTGTATGGAAAAGGTCGTTAGGAAATCGGTAGAGTGGCAGGTTAAGGTTCCTTGATGCTTTAAAACGATTTCTTTACAGACGAATAATCCCAATCCCGTTCCCCTTTTTTTGGTGGTGATGAATGGTTCAAAAATATTCGGCAAAACGTCGTCAGGTATCTTCGGCCCGTTGTTCGAAATATTTAAAGTAAGAATGCCGGGTGGTGATTCAGAGCCTGAAATGTAAATGGATGGGGAAGGCATCCCTGCAACCACATCAAGAGCATTTAAAATAATATTAAGTAAAACTTGACGGAATTCTTCTTTAGAACCGGAGATTACGGCATCCTCGGCAATATTACATGTAATGGAAGCATTTACTTCCAAGATGCTCGGATATAAAAATTCGATTACCTCATTTACAAGCTGAGCAATGGAAAATAGATCAGGTGGTGATGCTGAAGTTTCCTTTTTGGAAATATTAAGGAATTGTGTGATCCGGTAATTGAGCTGATCCAATTCCTTTGAAATGATATCAAGGTATTTTATCTCAGGCTGTTCTGCCTGTAACAATTGTATGAATCCCATGATGGAAGTCAGTGGATTTCTGAATTCATGGACAAAGCTTGAGGTCATTTGGCCAAGTAGCGTCAAACGGTCTTTATGGTTAGGGCTTATGAATTGATAGCGTTCTTCAAGTTCCATCGTTTTCAATTCGGTATAATGGGATAATGCAAAATGAATGAGTTTATCGAAGTAAACGTTTATTTGCTTAATTTGATCCGATATTTCTTCTTTGGATGCTTCGGAATTCAATACGTACTCAATGATGATGGATCTCCCGATGGTTGCAGTGGAAAAGAAATTTTCCATATCCAATTGCTTATTAACTCGATCAGACGCAATTTTTTCCCCTACGACCTTCAGTACATCGCCTATTTCAGTATCCGATTTTCCAAGCTGATCCATTAGCAGATTAAAAATATTTTCCACTTCTCCTTTAAAATACCCCAGATATCCGTCAGGTAAATGCAGCAACTCATCTTTCCATTTGGAAATGATGCTGGTTTTTTGAGAAGATAAAAAGTGAATGGTCATTTCTCGATTAGATACCATTTTGCCCTCCATACTGTAGGAAAATGAATTTACTTTTGACCCAGAAAGTGCTTTATTAGAATAAAATTACAAAATATCAAAATAATTACATACTGTTTTCATGATAACAGATTACTGTTCTTTTAACATGTGTCAATTGGATAAATATTCGGCAATCAATCAATAAATACCTTTTTTTGACACCGTTTTATTGCAGTAATTAAAGGAATAAATAGAAAAAAAAGGTATCCGCAAAGTTAATGACGGTTACCTTTTTTATGAAATGCATATGGTTCGATGTGAACGATCACATGCTGGATATTATATTCCTTCAAAAGATTCTCTTCAATTTTAACCGTAATATCATGACCTTGAATGACGGTCAAAAGAGGGTTAACATGAACGGTAGTTTCGAGCAGGATTTCACTTCCGTGCATCCGGGCTTTAATTTCACTCATTTCTTTAACACC
This sequence comes from Peribacillus sp. NPDC096447, assembly GCF_044762725.1. Classification (NCBI taxonomy): domain Bacteria; kingdom Bacillati; phylum Bacillota; class Bacilli; order Caryophanales; family Bacillaceae; genus Peribacillus; species Peribacillus sp. NPDC096447. The sequence continues at coordinate 651,002 of NZ_JBIWEV010000002.1, read as the reverse complement.
TTCTGTCAATATAATGGTTTGTCCGATCTTTTGCAGGAGCTGCTCGTCGAAACCATCGGTTAAAGAGATGGAGGCATCACGAAAGATATCCCAGGCTGTTTTGCAGATGATGACCCCCACGACTGCTGCAGCTATCGCATCCAGCCAAGGGATCCCCATCTTGGTGCCGATGATTCCAATGAAAGCACCAACACTGACAAGGGCATCGGATCGATTATCCTGTGCTACGGCATAGATGGAAGAGCTGTTGATCTTTTTACTTAGAGATAAGTTATAACGGTAGATTCCGTACATGAAGATTGCAGAAAATAGAGCGACATAACCGGTCAGCATACTCGGAACGGTTGTTGAATCTTGGTGAATGAAGGATTCAATGGCACTGAATACAACCTGGAGGCCCACGGTGATCATGATGAAGGCAGCTACCAACGAGGCTACGGTTTCCGCCCGTAAATGACCATATGAATGATTATCATCAGGAGGTCTCTTTGAAATTTTTAAACCGATCAATACGGCTATGGAAGCGATGATGTCGGTCGTATTATTTAAACCATCAGCCCAAAGCCCTTTGGAATCACCGAAATAACCAATTGACAATTTAAGAGCAGACAAGAATATGTAAGCGGCGATGCTTATGTAAGCGCCTTTTTCAGCTGAAATCGAATGTTTATCCATGTCCACATTCCCTCCCCAATGTAAATTAGGCTTAATAAAGATACCAAATCAAACCTTAGTGAGTCTATAGAAAAATTGTCGTATTTAGCCATCTAACTTGGTTAATAGCAGGTGTATTGAAGGTCTGTAAAGAAGTTGGATAAATGAAAGATTATCGCCATAAAATGGGAATGGCAAGTGTTGATGACATGTGCATTTTCTTTAATTGTAATATTCTAACCGATGATCGAAAATTAAATACTTCCAAAGGGGAGCCAAAAAGGCTGAGAGTGAACAGTTCGAACTGTGCAGGGATGTGGTTTTGGATACAAGCAATGCTGGGCAGCAATGTATTACTGAAAAATCCCAACAAAAAGGCCGGACTCTAAAAGAATCCGGCCTCTTTCAACTAGTGTGAACCGGCTCAATTTTCATTTTGCAATGAATACTGAACAGGGTGCGTTTTTCGCAATGGAACTACTTGTACTGCCAAGGAAGAACTTTTCCAAACCGCTTTTAGCGCTATTGCCGACAACGATAAGATCAGCTGAAGTTCTTGCTGCAAAGTCACATACGCTATCTGGCGCATATCCCTCCAATAGTTCGAATTTTCCCTTGACTTGACATTCACTTAACAATCTCAACGTATTACTTTCTGCGTTCTGAATACTATTCTCGACGGCGGAAGGGGTGTCAATTACCTTTTGATTTCGTGGCTGATCAACTTCAACAACAGGATGTGTCTGGACTGGATCTACATAAAATCCGGCAGCAGGTACGAACCCTGGAGCAGAGGCGTCTCCCATGATACGTTGTTCAACCTTATCATTTAGGACATGAACTACGGTCAACTCGGCTTTTGGAAAGGCCTTTTTCAATGTGGCTCCATATTCGACGGCCCGTTTACTCTCTTCATTTCCATCAAAAGCGACGACAATATGTTTTAAGTCCCTCATTAATATCATCTCTCCCCTTTTTAAGACCTTAAAGGTGTTATACCCACTTTTAAATGGCTTCACGCCTTTATCTGTATATAGACTGCCATTTACGGGTAAAGGATAGATACGAGCATAATTAAAATGGTAGGATGAAATCTGGTCCTTCAATTAGTTGTCATGCTCAGACGATGAAGAAATATCATCAAGGGTGCCGATATCCGAGTAAGTACTACAAGAAAAGGGCGCCTAGCTTCGGCCTTTTATTCAATCGACGAGTTTTCTTTAATAAAAAGGGTAAAATATTTTTAATGAAACATGTCGCAGATGGGAAAATGGGGGTACAAATGAGAGGGTTAGTGAAATTAGGTCTAATTATAATATTGGCGATAGTGGTTTTAGGCGCCGGTTCACTATTTTATTTCAAGCAGGGTGCTGATATAAGTCATCTTGAAAATAAGCTTCAGCAACCGACAGGAATCTATGATCTGGATGGGAATCTTGCCAGTACGATTACGGCAAATAAATCCGAAGGTGTTGCTATAGATGAAATACCGGAACATATGAAACAAGCGGTGGTTTCCATTGAGGATCACCGTTTTTATGAACATCACGGAATAGATTATCAAGGGATTATGCGGGCTTTGGTTAAAAATGCGAAGGCTGGAAGTGTTGTTGAAGGCGGAAGCACACTTACCCAGCAGCTTGTGAAAATCACGATGCTGGAATCGGATCGAACACTGAAGAGGAAGATAGAAGAGTTTTTTCTCGCCCAGGAAGTTGAAAATCAATATACAAAAGATGAAATCCTGGAAATGTATTTGAATCAAGTCTATTTTGGCCATGGAGCATGGGGAATCAAAAAGGCAGCAAATATTTATTTTTCCAAAGAGGTCTCTGAATTGACCGTTGCCGAGGGAGCATTGCTGGCGGGAGTCATTAACTTGCCTTCCAAACTTGATCCATACAAGAATTTAGACGGGGCAGTGAAGCGGCGTGATTTGGTTCTTTCGAGAATGGCGGAACATGGTTATTTAACGAAAGATGAAGAAGCAGCTGCAAAAAAAGATTCGGTGACACTTATTATGGGGGAGAAGGAAACCGATCCATTAAGAGGTAAGTATCCTTATTATGTCGATCATGTTTTATCGGAAGCATCGAGTAAATATGGAATTGAGCTTGAGGAGCTGCTTTCAAAGGGCTATAAAATTTACACGACTCTGGACCAATCCATGCAGCAGGCTACAGAAACCGTGTATGAGAATGCAGCTAATTTTCCAGTTGGAACGAGTACAGAAGAACTGGTTCAAAGCGGGTCTGTCCTCCTTGATCCTGAAACCGGCGGCATAAAAGCACTTGTCGGCGGGAGAGGTGAACATCAATTCATGGGATATAATCGGGCAACCCAGCTGACAAGGTCTCCTGGTTCATCCATTAAACCGCTTGTCGTTTACACGCCAGCTGTTGAAGAGGGATATGATATCACTGACCCTTTAAAGGATGAAAAAATGAGCTTCGGTGAATATGAGCCAACAAACTTGAGTGGTGAATATAAAGGAGAAGTCCCCATGTATGAAGCGGTGATGAATTCCTTGAATGTACCAACGGTTTGGCTATTGAATGAGATTGGCATCGATAAGGGGCTTGATTCACTTAAGCGGTTTGGGATTCCATATGACAAGGATGATCGAAACCTGTCGATCGCTTTAGGAGGGATGGAAAAAGGTGTGTCCCCGCTGCAGATGGCAGGAGCCTTTTCAGCTTTCGCAAACAAAGGTGAACGGATGGAAACCCATGCCATTGTAAGAATAGAAAATGCCGATGGAAAAGAAGTTGCCGCCTGGAAAGAGAAGAGCACCAAAGTGACCTCTGTAGGCGTCGTCGATAAAATGAATGCCATGCTGCTTGGAACAGTGGAATATGGCACAGCGAAAAACGCCGCAGTTTCCGGTTATGAAATAGCAGGTAAAACAGGCTCCACACAAGTTCCCATCGAAGGAATATCAGGGGTTAAAGATCAATGGTTCATCGGTTATTCACCTTCGCTGGTCGGTGCTGTATGGGCTGGATATGATAAGACGGATGAAAATCATTATCTAACGACACACAGCAGTCAGGGAAGTGCACTCATCTTCCAAAAGATAATGGCGCAAGCTTTACAGAATCAAGCGGCTCAATCTTTTAAAGCTCAGGATATCGGACCGCTAATAGCTGAACAGCAGGCACTTATAGCTGAGCAACAGGCAAAGGAAGAAGAGGAGAAAAGGAGACAATATTGGATTGATAAAGGAAATGAGATTAGGGACGGTTTGAATAAATGGAGGGACTGGGAGGTTCCGTGGTGATTCTCAGGTAAGGGAAGCATGGCACACCTCTTTAAATAAAATTAACAAACTGAGACTGTCAATCATTTGACAGTCTCAGTTTGTCGGCGAAAGGGAGCGGATTTAATACGTGGACCTTAAAATAAATGCTCTGGAGTCTGAATAATGAGGTAAGGTCGAATAAAGAGCGGGTAAGGACGAAAAAATCCGTGAACGGCCGGATAAAGAGCGGGTAAGGACGAATAAATTCGTGAACGGCCGGATAAAGAGCGGGTAAGGTCGAATAAATCCGTGAACGGCCGGATAAAGAGCGGGTAAGGTCGAATAAATTTGTAAATCTCCAAAAAAGCTCAGGATGAAATCAAATGGAATTTTTTAAAAGAAAAAAACTGCAGGCAAACTCGCGTTTGGCTACAGTTTTTCATTTATTTTAAAAAATTAGATTTGCTATTATGCCAATCACGACGATTGCGCCTATCACCATTAAAATGGTTCTCATTTCTATACACCCTCTTCATAACGTAGTCGGAATCATTTAAATATGAACGGTTTGGTTCGATTGGAAAGCGAATGCACTTTCATCATTTTCTTTACAAATAGCCTGTACTTTTTCTAGCATGGCATGTACATTCTCGCCTTCAAGGATGACTTTCATTGTTGCACACTCTTGAAGAATGAGCACAAAGGATACGAAAGTCGAAAGTTTCTTGGCATCGACCAATTTATGGTTGCAGATAAAATATATATTCCCTTTAAATTCTTTTGTAACTTGATATAGGTTCATGATTTGTCGCATGGATAATCTTTTATTTGTTTTAATGTCAGAAGAAATCACTTTATTCATGTCGTTTGCTCCTTTTGTTTTTATACTTTTGGAAAAGCATAATCAAGATGTCAATTCGGCTACAACTTTAAAAAAATGAACAAGTATGTTTGGTACTTTTTATGTAATTGTTAGCGGGTCATGTTGTATATTTACCCGAGTGAAAGATTTTGAAACCTATTTGAAAATTTCTATTTTTGAAGGGAGAAGGAGAATGCTCACACTTATTAAAAATGGGGAGCTATATGGTCCCGAATATATGGGCCAAAAAGATATCCTCTTGGTTGGAAAGCAAATTGGCTTCATCGAGGACAAGATTGAGGTACCTGCCAATTTCGTTGAATTGGAGGTGATTGATGCGAGTGGCCAAATCGTGGCTCCGGGTTTTATAGATGGTCATGTACATATTATCGGCGGAGGCGGGGAAGGGGGCTTTAAAACGAGGACTCCTGAAATCCACTTAACAGATGCCACTTTAGCGGGTATAACGACATTGGTAGGGGTCATCGGAACAGATGGAACGACAAGGACGATGCCTGCACTGCTTGCTAAAGCGAGGGCGCTTGAAGAAGAAGGAATTAGCTGCTTCGTTCAGACTGGTTCCTATCAAGTTCCAGTCAAGACGTTAACCGGTAAGATCGAAGATGATTTGATTCTTGTGGATAAAATTATCGGTGTTGGCGAGATAGCCATTGCCGATCACCGTTCCTCGCAGCCGACTGCAGCTGAGCTGGCTAAACTGGCCTCTCAGGCGCGTAATGGAGGTCTGCTGTCCGGGAAAAGCGGTATCGTCAACATTCATGTCGGGGACAGTCTTGATCATTTGCATGTAATTGAAGAAGTTGTCGAGACAACGGAAATACCGATTACTCAGTTCTATCCTACACATATAAACCGAAATCCGCATTTATTCAATGCAGGGGTGGAATATGCAAAAAAAGGGGGGTATATCGATTTTACGACAAGTACGATCGAGAAGTTCCTTGAAGAAGGGGAGGTCAAAGCAAGTACAGCAATAAAAAGGGCACTGGAAGAAGGGGTTGAAATCGGGCACATCACCATAACTTCAGATGGACAAGCCAGCCTGCCTGACTTCGATGGAAGCGGCAACCTGCGGGGTTTGAACATTGGTACATGCATGTCCTTATATGATTGTGTTGTCGATGCGGTCCTTGAGGATGGAGTGACAATTGCCGATGCCATACGAGTTGCGACGGCCAACCCGGCAAACATTTTAAAACTTTCTGCAAAGGGACAGCTTGCGGCAGGTAAGGACGCCGATATCATCATAATGAAGAAACAAACTTTAGAAATAAATAGTGTTATAGCGATGGGGCAGATCATGGTCAAGGATGGTGAAGCAGTCGTGAAAGGAACATTTGAAAAATAGAGCTCTCATTTTTGTTTGTAGGGTATCCGTGAATGGAATGCTTTTATCGCATGAGATATTCCCGATGCGTGTAATACCCCCATCAATTAGAAATGCAAAAAGACCCATAATTATATAATGGGTCTTTTTTGTGCTGGATACTTTTTGGATGAGGTCGTGAATCGATCAAGCATATCAATAATTGTAGGCAATAAATGGAAATACCCCTATTAAAGGTTCTCATTTTCAAAATGAAGGTGAAGTCTCAGAAAACATATTCTAAATAAAGGTAATATACAAAAAATTCATTCTATTTAACATATTATTAAAAACTTGGATGTATTATCCTTTTATATAAGGAAATGTATTTTATGAAACAGCATTTAATCACAGACATAGAGACCAATAAAACATTTTGGGCTGTTATTTCATGACTGTTCAAAACCTTGGTAAGTTTGCGAATCAAATCTATCTTAAGGGGAGAAATGAAATGGAAAAGACGGGAAACCCAATAATGAAAGCGCATTCAGATGGAACTGAGCCGGAAATGTTTCGCGTATTGACTCCTGAAGGGGAAATCATTGAAACGATTGATGGAAAAATCGATAAATCACTTATGTTAAAGATGTATGAGAGCATGCTCCTGCTCAGAACATTTGACCGAAAATCAATTAATCTCCAGCGCCAAGGCAGGATTGGAACATATGCACCATTCGAAGGACAGGAAGCATCACAGGTAGGAAGCGCTTTAGCATTGTCGGCAGGGGATTGGATGTTTCCCACATACCGTGATCATGGAGCGGCAATCATTCATGGGCAGGAATTATACCGTGTCTTCCTATACTGGATGGCACATTTTGACGGCTCAATTTGTCCAGAAGGAAAAAGGATTATGCCTCCAAGTGTTCCCATTGCCACTCAAATGGTTCATGCGGTTGGCACGGCTTGGGCAAGTAAGCTTAAAGGCGAAAAGAATATTAGCATTGCTTATTTTGGTGATGGAGCCACTTCTGAAGGGGACTTTCATGAGGCACTGAATTTTGCTGGCGTTTATAAAACCCCGACAATCTTTTTCTGCCAAAATAATGGCTACGCAATCAGTGTGCCTTTTGAAAAGCAATCGGCTTCCAAAACGATATCCCAGCGGGCTGCTGCTTATGACATCCATGGAGTGAGGGTGGATGGAAATGATATTTTTGCAGTATGGCTGACTGTAAAGGAGGCTGTCGAAAGAGCGCTTAAAGGGGAAGGGCCTACATTGATCGAAGCCATTACCTTTCGCTATGGCGCCCATACTACTGCAGACAATCCGAACATATATCGCGATCAGGACGAAATTTCAACGTTCTGGAGGGAAAACCGCGATCCCATAACACGTCTTAGAAAGTATTTGAATAAAGAGGGTTACTGGAATGAAGAGCAGGAGGAATTGGTGATAAAACAATTCAACGAACTGATCGATGCTCACCTTCAAAGAGCCGAAGGGTATCCAAAGTCCGACCCGCTCGAAATGTTTAACCATGTATATGCAAAGGAGTCATGGCATCTAAAGGAACAGAAGCAGGAATTGAACCAAATCTTAAGGAAAGGCGGGAAGAAATAATGGGCAAAAATTTAACGATGCTCCAGGCTATTACGGAAGCGCTGGACCAAATGCTGGGTCATGATGATCGCGTAATGATCTTGGGTGAGGATATTGGAGTGAATGGCGGGGTTTTTCGATCGACGGAAGGGCTTTATGAGAAGTATGGAAAAGATCGAGTTGTCGATACGCCATTAGCTGAATCCGGAATCATCGGCTCTGCCATTGGTTTAGCCCTTAACGGAATGCTGCCCATAGTGGAGATCCAGTTTCTCGCCTTTATTTATCCGGGATTCGAGCAACTCGTTTCCCATGCTGCCCGTATGAGATATCGTACTCGTGGGCAATTTGGGGTGCCCCTCGTAATCCGTACTCCATATGGTGCCGGAATCAGGGGTCCTGAACTTCATTCCGAAAGTGTCGAAACCTTCTTTGCCCATACTCCGGGTTTAAAGGTGATTGCACCCAGTAATCCATATGACGCAAAAGGGCTGCTCATTTCAGCGCTCGAAGATCCAGATCCAGTGATTTTTTTGGAACCGACTAAATTGTATCGGGCCTTTAAGGAAGAAGTTCCCGACGAAATGTACCGAATACCCATCGGTCAAGCAAAAGTGGTCCAGGAGGGAAGCGACCTGACTATTTTTGCATGGGGGGCCATGCTAAGGGAGGCATTGAATGCCGCGAAAAAGATTGAAGCGGAAAAAGGTTGGAAGTGTGAAGTGGTCGATTTACGAACATTATACCCTCTGGATAGGGATACGATCGTGCAATCCATTAAAAAGACAGGTCGTGCATTAATCGTCCATGAAGCCCATAAGACTGCCGGATTAGGTGCGGAAATCATCTCCATCATTAATGATGAAGCTCTTATTTACCTGAAAGCGCCGATTAAGCGTGTAACAGGATTTGATGTTCCGGTTCCACCATTTACAATAGAAGACCATTATTTACCGACCGTTGACCGTGTAAAACAAGGAATAGTCGAAACGATATCTTTTTAATTGTGATTAAGGGAGAAGGAGGATGACGCATGATGGAATTTAAACTTCCTGATGTAGGGGAAGGGATGCATGAAGGGGAAATTATCCAATGGCTCATCAAAGAAGGGGATGCGGTAAAACAGGATCAACCCATTGTTGAGGTGCAAACGGATAAAGTCAATGCAGAATTGACTGCTCCTGCAGCGGGAGTGGTCAAGAAGATATTTTTTTCCGAAGGGGATATCGTGGAAGTGGGAACCACAATTTTCACAATTCAGGAAGAGAACGATATGTCAGTTCCGGATAGAGGCATTATTGAAGAAGAAAACCAAGTCGTGCAATCTGGCGATGTAAAAGTGAATGCAGAGCATATTACGACTAAACAGCATCATGAGGCAGTGCGTGCGCTGGCAACACCATTCGTGCGTCAATTGGCGAGGGAAATGAAGATTGATATCGAGAAGGTTAAAGGCTCAGGTCCAGCTGGGCGAATTACCGAAAGTGACCTGAAGCAGTTTAAAGAAAATAATTCGTTTACACGGGAAAATGCCAAACAGCTTGATGACAGGATTGTTCAAGATATGGCCCCGATGAAGGATGCCATCCAGGCAAAAGGTTTGGAAAATGAGCGGGAAGAGCGGATTCCGCTTAAAGGCATTCGTAAGAAAATCGCTGAGCATATGGTAAAGTCGGTTTCGACCATTCCTCATGTAACCCATGTAGATGAATTGGAAATGGACCAATTGAAGGAATTTAAAAATCAATTAAAGGAGTACTCCGATGATAAGGATATTAAATTGACTTTTTTGCCATTTTTCGTTAAAGCCATTGTCATCGCCTTAAAGGAGTTCAAAACATTAAACGCTTCAATTGATGAAAGAACCAATGAAATCATCCTGAAAAATTATTATCACATTGGGATTGCGACGAATACAAACGAGGGTCTCATTGTTCCAGTCATAAAAAATGCCGATCAAAAAACCATTTTCCAACTGGCTGATGAAATCAGGCGATTGGCAGCCCAAGCCCGTGAAGGGAAGTTGAACATAGATCAAATCACAGGCAGTACATTTACCATCAGCAATGTAGGACCGATCGGAGGGATGCACGCAACCCCGATCATTAACTATCCGGAAGCGGCCATATTGGCTTTGCATAAAATGGAACATCGCATGGTCGTTCGCGATTTGGAAGGTGTTATCCGTTTAATGATGAATATGTCACTTTCTTTCGACCATCGTTTGATTGATGGGGTAACAGCGGTGCATTTTACCAATAGAATCAAGGAATTGCTGGAAAATCCAATTCGTTTAGTTGTGGAGATGAGATAAATGGTAGTTGGGGAAGTTGCTGTAGAGACGGATGTTGTCATCATGGGGGGAGGTCCGGGAGGATATGCTGCGGCTATCCGTCTCGGCCAGTTAGGAAAATCGGTCGTGCTTGTTGAAAAGGATAAGCTGGGCGGGGTATGCCTTAATCGGGGCTGTATACCATCAAAGGCATTAATTCACGCAGCAGATCAATACCAAAGTCTTAACGATTTAGGGAAAATGGGAATCCGGCTGCCCCAGGAAAGAACGACTATGGACTTGGGAGTTTGGCAGGATTGGAAAGCGGGCATCACATCTCAATTGAGGCAAGGTATTGCCCATTTGTGTAAGGAAAATGGAGTAACGGTGGTAAAAGGTCAAGCAATCTTTTTATCTGATGACCGCATTGGAGTCGAAACCGATGGTGATTTTGAAACCTTTAAGTTTGAGCAGGCAATTATTGCGACGGGGTCCAGGCCTTTCATTCCATCCTTCATTAAAGTCGATGGAGAATATATATTGGATTCGACATCATCTTTGCAGCTGCAGGAAGTTCCTTCAAGCCTGTCAATCATTGGCGGAGGATATATCGGAATCGAATTGGGTATGGCATTTGCAAAGCTAGGTACTAAAGTGACCATCATTGAAATGGCCAATCGCATACTCCCCCAAGTTGCTGAAAACCTGGTAAAGGAAGTCACAAGGAATGCCAAGAAGCTTGGGATGAATCTCAAAACCTCCTCGAGGGTAGAAAAGGCGACTGTAGTGGATGGCCAAGTACATCTTCATGTGTCCTCGGAAGAACAGGGGACGGAAGTGGTCGTGAGCGAAAAGACCATGGTTACAATTGGCAGGATGCCTAACACTGAAGAAATTGGCCTGAATCGGGCTGGAGTTACGGTTGGCGAGAAAGGCCATATAGCAGTCGATATGGAATGCCGTACAAATGTGCCGCACATCTTTGCCATCGGTGACACTACACCTGGTCCGGCTCTTGCCCATCGAGCGTCCAAACAGGGAATCGTGGCAGCTGAAGTGATAGGGGGGCTGCCAAGTGCCGTTGACTCACCATATGTTCCCTATGTAATCTTTTCGGAACCACAAATAGCTGGTGTTGGTTTAAGCCGTGAAGAAGCTGAACAACAGGGATACAGCGTCAAGGTCGGCAAATTTCCGTTCAGTGCCAACGGAAGGGCGCTTGCAACGAATGAAACGGAGGGATTTGCTGAAGTGATCGTGGATGCTAATAGCCACATATTGCTCGGAATGCATATGGTAGGTGCTGATGCTTCCAACCTTATAGGTGAAGGGGTTCTTGCCCTTGAGCTGGCGGCTCGGGTCGAGGATATAGCCCTCAGCATGCATCCTCATCCTACTTTGACCGAGGGGTGGATGGAAGCGGCTGAGGCAGTTTTGGGACATGCGATTCACATCGTAAATAAATAACATAATTGGAATATGTATCATGGGGATTACCAATGTAGTCCCCGATTAGAATGTTTCATTTTAATAGAGTCAGAAACCCGGTCATTGGTCCCCGTAAGGCAAGGCTATCAGCAAGTCACTCCATTTCGAAAATCTGACCCGGCGTTTGACCAAACGGGAGCAGTATTAGCTTGCAATGATTCCTCTTGTAAAACTAACGGCTTATTGATATCATTTTTACTTTGGGGAAGTATGAGAAGAGTTTTCAAGAAGGCTTTGCATCCTTCCACTCCTAAACCATAAAGGTTGATGAGATAACTGATTTATTCGCCATTCAACGATTAAAATGGGTTTAATTTTTTATATGGGAAAATTATGGAATGAAGGAGGCATATGTAATGGAGTCAAATGGTGGGTCACTGCAAAAGAAATTATTGCCGCGGCATATTAGCATGATGGCAATGGGAGGGGCAATAGGTACTGGGATTTTTAAAGGAAGTGCCGAAACCATATCGTTAGCAGGGCCAGGAGTCATATTCACTTATATTTTTGCAGGATTATTACTGCTTGTAGTCATGGGTGCTATAGCAGAAATGGCAATTGTCTATCCAAATACGAATATGAAGGGTTTCGTTCAGAAAGCATTCGGCAAGCGCTTTTCCTTCATCGTAGGCTGGATGTATTGTTTCATGTGGCTGTCCGTATGTGTCATTGAGGTAGTGGTGGCAGGAAGCTTCTTGCAGTATTGGCTACCGGCAATCCCGCTATGGGTATTAAGTTTAGGGTGTGCGGCTTTCATCATTGGGATTAACATGATGAATGTCAAAAATTATGGTGAATTCGAATTTTGGTTTGCTGGCATCAAAATTACAATGATCATCTTATTCATCATATTGGGAGCCTGTATTTTATTTGGAGTCATCCCAAGCGGCGGAGATAATTATCTGCAAAACTTCACAGGGCATGGAGGGTTTTTCCCAAATGGGTGGATGTCCATCTTTTCGGCATTACTGATCGTCATGTTCTCGTATGGCGGTTCCGAGTTAATAGGGGTGACGGTAACGGAAGCAAAGGATGCGGAACGCATTTTACCGAAGGTCATTAAAAACTATATTTGGAGAGTCGTATTATTTTTCACCTTACCGATACTTGTAATCTGCGGTTTGATTCCGTGGAACGAAATTAGCGACCAGGCAAGTCCGTTTGTACAAGTTTTGTCAATGTCAGGTTTTCAGGGATCCGCACATATCATGAATTTCATTTTGATTACGGCCGTCTTATCAGCCGCTAACTCTGGAATATATGGGTGTACCCGAATGCTGCATTCTTTAGCTGCAGAAGGGGAAGCTCCCAAGTCGTTCTCTTATGTATCAAAAAATGGCGTTCCATTGTATAGTTTGATATTAAGTGCAGTTGTATTGGTCGTCGGCTCCATGATTACTTTCGTTGCACAGGACCAGGCATTTACTCTATTAATGGCGTTTCCGGGTTTTGTAGTATCACTTGTATGGATCAGCATCTGTTTAGCGCAGCTAAAACTTCGCAATTCATATCCCAAGGCTCCGAGTTTTAAATTGTGGGGCTTTCCATATGTAACCTTGTTTACCGTAATCACCTTAAGCATCATTTGTGTCACGTTCGTGTTCAGTGAACAGAATCGGATCAGTATCATTGCTTGCCTGATTGTGTTGGCTGTATTAATCTCGATTTCGATTTTTAAATTTAAAAGTGTGGATGCACAGGAAGCACCTATAATTGAAAAGGATATTGCTAAATAAATCCACGTAAAAGATACGGCATGGGCAAAGGCGTCCATGTCGTATCTTCCATTAATGATCATTGATATACAGCAACTTCATTTCAATCGGTCATGCACCAGACGTTTTATTGATTATATGTTGTAAGGATGCTATGAATCTCTCGTTTTCAAGCGGAGTGCCTATGGTCACGCGGATAGTATTTTCATAGCCCAGCAAATGACCTGAACGGATGATGACACCCTGAATTAATAACTTCTCAAAAATTTCCCTGCCAGGCTGGTTCAATTTGACCATCAAGAAGTTGGCATGTGAAGGGAAGAATGTTAATCCCATCTTGCTTAGTTCGTTTTCTAAATATCTTCTTCCTTCCTCATTCTTACGAACACATTTCTCAACGAATGGATGGTCGTCGAGGGAAGCGAATGCCGCAGCCTGTGCTAAACGGTTGGTATTGAAGGGTTCCTTCACTTTAACTAGCTCTTGTATGATGGATGCATCCATTAAACCGTATCCAATCCTTAATGCAGCCAGGCCATAAATCTTAGAAAAAGTGCGTAAGATAACCAGATTTGAATGCATATTTAGAAGTGGCAAGGTTTCTAAATATTCTCCATCTTCGACATATTCATAGTATGCTTCATCAACGATCAGCAAAATATGTTTTGGCACCTTCTCGATAAAAGAGCGCAACTTTTCTTGTTGAACGATCGTTCCTGTTGGATTATTGGGATTACAGACAAATATCATTCTTGTTTTTTCTGTTATGGCCTCATGCATACCCTGCAGGTCATGTACACCATTAATAAGAGGTATCTTTACAGGTGTGCCGCCGTCAATCAATACATTCGTTTCATACCGTGGAAATGTCACATCAGCCATGATGACTTCATCACTTTGTTGAATATAGGTTCTTGTTAACAAACGTATCACTTCATCAGAACCATTTCCCAAAATGATATGATCTTTATTGATATTCAATTTCCTTGCCAGCTTTTCAGCTAATGCCGGTGCCATACCTTCAGGATAAAAGGAGGTTTGCTCCATTTCGGTAAGCATGGCTTCTTTTGCTAGAGTTGAGCAACCGTATGGATTCTCATTGGATGCCAATTTAACGACCGTTTCAAGACCAAGTTCACGTTGCACTTCTTCAATTGGCTTGCCGGAAACATATGGGCTAATGCTTTCGATGTTTTGTCGAACCGGGATTTTCGTAAAGGTCAATGCAGGTTCCTCCCTTTGATAAATTCTGAATTTTCTTTTTCTATTTGATTATTTTAATGATAGAATATTAACTGGTAAAATTACATACAAAAAAGAATGTATTTATTGCTATCCATACAACATTTTAAAGAAATATATGCTTATATTCCTTCATTATGAAAGGCGGTTGCTTCATGGATGAAATAGATGTCAGGTTACTGGAACTTTTACAAAGAGATGGACGCATTACGATTAGTGAACTATCGAAGAAATTGGCTCTCAGTCGACCTAGCATCTCTGAACGTATGTATCGCCTGCAAGAAAAGGGGATCATTGAGGGGTTCAGCGCAAGAGTTTCACCTCTGGCAATAGGAAGGGGTGTACTTGTGTTCATTCAGGTGAGTGAACTTAAGGTCGCTGTTTCCGATTTTGAGACATTGGTGAAAAACGATTTAGACATTATCGAATGCCATCGTGTAACAGGAACAGTTGGATATTTTTTGAAAGCGGCTTTAGCTGATATGGACAGCATGAGATTACTGATAGATCGATTGATACCCTATGGACATCTGAATACATCCGTGGTTTTGACATCCCCGGTACCTTCCCGCTCCATTCTTCCAAGGCTCAATGAAATGGAGGATCATGGGGCGAAATCCTAGATAAATCGATTCGATCGATTCGTTCAATTTACTGAAGTGTTTTGAACTTGGTCTTTTTCAGAAAGGAACGAGCAAGATGCTCGTTCCTTTTTGGTGTTACTTTAAATCCATCAAAGCTCCGAAATATTGCTGGGCCGTTGTAAAACAAATGAATGCCAATAGTTCAGAAATCTCTTCATCACTGAATGCCTCCTTCAACACTTGGAAAAACTTTTCCTCCGTTTTTTCACGTTGCAAGAGGAATACTTCCGCAAAGGCGATTGCATAGCTTTCTTTCATATCTTCCGGCTTTAGTGGAGTCCCTTTTGCTTGACAGTACGTGCAGCCGTTACCGTAGGCCAGCACCCTTCTGACGTTTTCCTTTAACTTATTCGAAAGTTTCCCTTCTGCAGATATGCAATCTGAAAGCTCCGACCATTTATGCGAAATCTCTTCAGAATGAAATAATCTTTGAAATGGACTGGATCCCTGTGATGATTTTTTAATTCTTGTCATGAACATCTCTCCTTTGAGATAATCCTAATATAAAAATCCAGGAATTTTAATTCCGTTTGTAAAGTATTACGGTTGAATAATGAATGAATGTAAAGAGAAGAAGGGGAATAATTTTAAAATGAAAATAGATGAAAAAGACCAGGGCATCCTTGCCGAATTAACGTTGAATAGCCGAATTTCCATGAGGGAATTGGCAAAGAAAGTAAACCTCTCCGCCCCCACAGTTGGCGAACGGGTACGGCAAATGGAGTCGTTCGGGATCATTAAAGGGTATGTTGCCGAGATTGATCATAAAAAGATCGGCTTTCCGATTGAGTGTATCGTGGAAGCAACGATAAAAAATGGCGAATATGAGAAATTCAAAAAGTATATTGCCAAGGAGCCGAATGTTGACTTTTGTTATCGAATTGCCGGTCACGCTTGCTTTATGCTTAAAATACACAGTGAGAGCCTTGAAGAAGTGGAGGAATTCATCAATCGGACCATTCCTTTTGCGGCAACCGTTACCCATGTTATTCTTTCTGAGGTAAGGCTAAGTCAGGAATAAGAAATTTATTATTTCCCGTGAACGATTTCATCATCTGAAACGTCAAATAAGTATAAAGGTTACGGATATGAGAGTGGTGACGATAAATGGACGAAAAAGATCTGGTTAAAGCAGCAAAAAAGGGAGATGATCAAGCGTTAGCTGAATTGTTTCAAGGTTCTTATCCTTTTCTGCTTAAATATATACTGAAGTTGACCTTTGATCTCGAAAATGCTGAAGATTTAGCTCAGGAGACTTATTCGAAAGCAATTGAGAATCTCTCAAGGTTCAAGGGTGCGTCGAAGTTTTCCACATGGCTGATTTCCATTGCAACCCGTTTATTTTTGGATCAGAAACGGAAACAGAAGCGAGAATTCACCTGGTTAAAACAAGAGAAGACAGTACGAAAACTGAAATGGGAAACACAAAACAATAACCAGGCTTGGGATGATGTCATGGAAGCGTTGGGTCACCTACCGGATGAGTTACGTGTGCCAATCATTTTGAAGCATTACTATGGTTTTTCTTACGATGAAATAGCAAAGATAGTCAAAGTTCCAGAGGGTACCGTGAAATCACGTGTCCATAAAGGTATAAAAACAGTAAGAAAGGAGTTGAACCCGGTTGATGAAGAACCATCCAATATATCCAAACCACTCAGGCAAGGATGATCAAGAAACAATCAGCCAAATAAATAGGAGCCTAGAAAATTTTGATGAAGCTTTTACAATTGATATCCCTCAAGCAGCTTATTTTGAACAAAAAGTTAAGATACAGCGTGAAAAACTCGAAAAAAAATGGTGGAAAGAGCTGTTTATATTTACTCTAACCGCTGCAGTCATTCTAAGTTTTCTGGTTATTGCCCTATTCCATCAACCAGAAGTGTTTCTGACGCTCCAAGTGATGACCGTGATTTTCATTGGTCTATATACGTTTTACGTGAAAAGGAAGGTGAAGGTGAGTCATGAGCAGCCTTGAAATATATGCATTAATCGTGTGCGGGTTGATTTTATTGACTCAAAGCATTTATTTATTTATCGATGCCAGGAAGAATGGCTTCAACCAATGGATGTGGGGTATTTTAGGTTTGATTCAAGCTCCTGTTCCATTAATTTTTTATTTGATAATAAAAAGAATAAGAAAAAAGGAAGAGGATGAGCTGTATGATTATCGTGACTACTAATACCGTCCCTGGTAAAGAAATTAAAGAACTGAAGGGACTTGTTAAGGGAAACTGTGTTCAATCGAAGCATATTGGGAAAGATATTCTCGCAGGATTACGGACAATAGTCGGTGGTGAAATTACTGAGTATACAGAAATGATGATGGAAGCCAGACAAAAAGCAATTGGCAGGATGGTGGATGAAGCAAAAGGAAAAGGGGCGAACGCAATTGTCGCAATGCGTCTGGAAACCTCTGCGATCATGCAAAACGCTTGTGAAATCATTGCTTACGGCACGGCGGTTCATGTAGAGTGACTAAAGGTTTAATTCATATCCTTTTTTAGTCCTTATTTTATTGAATCAACTTCAAGCTATCCAGTAAAGTTGTTGAAATGGGCAGTAGCTCCCTGGAATTTTTAATAAACTTAAGCGGGACAATGCTACAGGCAATTTGAATGGGAGCATTCGGAATTTAATGGAGATTATTATTTACCATAAGATTATCGTCCATTGAACTTTTTTAAAACCGATTCGAAGCTATCGGACTTCGGTTTAATCGGGGGAATAATTAAAAAGGATAAAGCGCCTGGATTTTTCCAGGCGTTTTATCCTTTTTGTAAAAAGTTCAGTCATGAGAAATGTGATAGAGCATAAGGAAGTACATTAATGGGTAGAGGTAATAACAAGTGAAAATGATTTT
Source organism: Peribacillus sp. NPDC096447 (assembly GCF_044762725.1). Classification (NCBI taxonomy): domain Bacteria; kingdom Bacillati; phylum Bacillota; class Bacilli; order Caryophanales; family Bacillaceae; genus Peribacillus; species Peribacillus sp. NPDC096447. Next base: position 633,091 of record NZ_JBIWEV010000002.1, on the reverse strand, counting down.
TTGACATTGAAAAATGGGGTGTGTGTTATGGAGGAAAATGATAATTTGAAAACTGAACTAGCCAGGGAAGCAGTTAATGTGATTGAAGATGTAGCTGGAAAACATCCTGGTTATCGGCGTGCACATGCAAGGGGATATGTTTATGAGGGGGTTTTTACCCCAAACGGAAAAGCGTCCCCATTAACGGTGGCTTCGCATCTTCAGGATGAAGCCGTGCCGGCGATCATTCGGTTTTCAAATAGCTCGCCGATTCCAAGCCATCCTGATGCCATTTCCCCTGTAAAGGGCATGGCAGTCAAGTTTCAATTGCCGAATGGAGAGGTGTCAGATCTTATTACTGTGACCATTCCGTTATTCTTTGCGAAAACACCGGAAGCGTTTGTTGATATTGCTGGTTTTTTCAAATCTGCCAAAGAAGGTTTCCCCAATCTGAAAGAGCTTGCAAAAATCCTGTGGAAGTACCCTGAAAGCAAGGCAAGCCTGCAAATGCTTAAAGAAATGCGTTCTCCAGCCAGTTTCTCAACGTGTCAATATTACTCCATTCATGCATTCTATTTCATTAACGCGGAAGGAAGGCGGCAGGCCATCAAGTACGAGTGGGTACCTGATGCCGGCCTTAGTATGCTAGAAAAAAAAGATTTGGCCAAGCATTCGCCAGAGTATCTGAATGAAGAAATGGAAGAGAGGCTTAAAGAAGGTCCGGTGGGCTTTAAATTGAACATACAAATAGGAGGGGAAAGTGACCCGACTGACGATCCAACCACAGCTTGGCCGGAAGATAAACAGGTAATCACGATTGGGCATTTAATGATCTCCAAAAAATCGGAAGTGTGTAAAGATACTTTATTGTTTGATCCAACCAATATTTCTGAAGGAATCGAGTGCTCGGAAGACCGGATCTTGCATTTTCGCCATAGTGCGTATTCCGTTTCATATGAACGACGGATAAATAACCAATGAATGAAATCACAAAAGGGAACCCTGTATTAAAGGGGTTCCCTTCAGACTGCTGGAAAACCTGCTTTCAGAAATCCACTCCCTTTCCCACTGTAGACAAGCCTCATCGAAGCAAGCGTCTGTGGGGTTTCGGCTAGCCAGTTATTCGGCAGGAGTGTCGCAAATTTCTTCAATCCAGTGGGAATTGCAGTAAAAAAACTTAAAGCATAAGGACTTGTTTTAAATTCGGCTTACATTTTTCCGGATCTGAAAATGGTGTAGAGCATAAGTAAGAACATCAGGGTTGCAACGACAAATCCAATCTCGATAACCGGTATTTTCCATAGGATCAAGGTTTCCCCGCCTATTGCAGAGCCGATAATGAGACCGACCATGATTATGCTGAATGCAAGCAGGATAATACTGAACGACAGCCGGTTCGAGATTTGATCAAGCTTATGTAAAAATACTTGAAGTTCGGGAATGTTGATATCGAGCCGCAATTTCCCTTTTTTAATGATACCTGTCACTTCCTTGATATCCTTGGGCAGTTCAGCAATGGCTTCAGCAGACTCGATGAATTGATTCCAGGCGTTTTTCGCAATGTTTTTTGGATTGTAGCGTTCCTTAAAAAGCCTCTCCCCAAAAGGTTCAGCTGCCTTCATGATGCTGAAATTCGGATCTAACCCTTCAACAATGGCCTCCATGGTAAGCAGAGCCTTGCCGAGCATCGTGAATTCGGGAGGGATTTGGACTTGATGCCGATTGGCAACAGTGAACAGGTCATTGACTGCTCCGCCTAAACTGATTTGGCTCAATGGGATATCATAATATTTATTTCGCAGTTCATCAATATCCCCCCTTAATGGGACCATATCGATTTCGTCCGTCAGGAGACCCATATCTGAAAGCGTCTTGATCAATCCATTGGTACTTCCGCGTTTCAGGTTGATGACTAGCGAGGCAAATTGATACTTCGTTTCCTCCTCCAGACGTCCCACCATTCCGAAATCCATGAGTGCGACGACATTTCCCGGCAAAATGATGATATTGCCAGGATGGGGATCGCCGTGGTAAAAGCCATCGATCAATATTTGCTGAAGCATGGAGTTCGCTAATCTTTCCGCGATTTGCCGGCGATCATAACCTTCATCATCAAGCTGTTTATAATGATTGATCTTAATTCCTTGAATGAAATCCATCGTCAGGACCCTTTTTGTGGAATACTCCCAATGGATCCTTGGTACCTTAAACCCTTGATCATTGATGAACTGCTTGGCAATTCTTTCCCCGTTTCGACCCTCGGAGTTATAATCGAGTTCTGCGCGAAGTGATTTAGCGAATTCATCAATCATTTTTCTGATTTGGTAGCGTCTTGCCCAAGATATGCGAGCTTCCATAAGTCTTGCCAAATCATCGAGAATTTCCAAATCCGTTTCCACTGTCGGCAGAATATCGGGCCGCTGCACTTTGATTGCTACAACTTCCTGTGAAGGAAGCCGTGCCGTATGGACCTGTCCAATTGAAGCGGTTGCCAGAGGGGTTTCATTAAATTCAAGAAAAATGTTTTCCAAAGAATCACCCAATTCGGCTTCGACAATTTTGCGAACCCTATCAAATGGAAAGGGGGTCACTTGGTCCTGTAGCTTTTCAAGTTCGCGGACGATCTCGTCGGGAACGAAATCACGCCTCGTGCTTGCAATCTGACCAAGTTTAATGAATGTTGGTCCCAAGCTTTGTAATATCTTATGCAGCCGCTCTCCGATTGAGCGGAGGTTCAGGTTTTCATCGGGTTGGAGTTTCGATCCCGCTTTGCTCTCGGATAATCCCAGGCGATAGATGAAGTAACCGAAACCATTTTTCAAGAAGGCATTAATGATTTCCTGGTAACGATGCGCGTGTTTCAGTCGCTTGCGAAACATTCAAGTACCTCCTGTCACGATTGTAAGTTTTGGTTCTGTTTCTCCAAAATTACGATACGGCGCTCCAATTCCTGAACTTCTTCTTTAGTTGCCAAGTTTAGGCCATTGAGCGCTTGATTGACTTTGGCCTTGACGGAATCATCCAGCTGCTTTTGGGCTTGTTCCCCTTTTTCGACCCATTGCTTCAAAAGGACCTTGGAGTCTTCTTTGCTGATATCGCCTTTTTTGACAAGAGAGTCCACTGCTTTTTCAATTTGCTCTTTTGTAGCAGCGGCAGCACCTAATCCTAAAGAAAACACATTTTTTAATAAGTCCATTTTTACATTCCTCCAATATAAGTTTTTTACACCGTAAGAAAGATAATAGCGGATGAAGTTCACTCTGGTTCATTCTTGCTGTTACTATCTATCATACATCACTTTAGGGCAGCTAGAAAAATATAAGGGTCCTGCAGGTTATTGATGATAGGAAATTGTTTGAAGTGAAGCGAATTGGATATTATGATAGGGACAAATCTGTGAAAGTGAGGATGGAATAATGGGTTTCAAAAATAAAACGGTAATTGTAACAGGCGCTTCGAATGGGATAGGGAGAGGCGTGGCAAAGGGATATGCAGAAAGCGGCGCTTCAGTCGTTCTCGCAGATTTGGACGAGCGGGAAGGTCTTCGGTATGTGGAAGAGCTCAAAAGTAACGGTCATGAAGCCATGTTCGTCAAAACGGATGTACGCAAGGAAGCTGACATCCATCATTTGATGGATGTAACTCTAAAAACATATAAGACCATTGATATATTAATCAATAATGCAGGAAAGGCATTATTCAAATCGCTTTATGACCTGACGATTGAGGAATGGGACGATATGATGAATACGAATTTGCGCAGTGTTTTCCTTTGTTCCCGGGCTGCGGCAGAATCGATGCGGAAAAATGAAAAGGGAGGTGCAATCATCAATTTGGCATCAACCAGAGCGATGATGTCTGAGCCTGATTCGGAATCCTATGCAGCGACAAAAGGGGGGATCAAAGCACTGACACATGCACTTGCCGCTTCTTTAGGCAAACAGAACATTACGGTCAATTCGATTTCTCCGGGATGGATTGAAACGCGAGATTATGAATCGCTGAGGGATAAAGATCACCAGCAGCATTTTTCCAATCGGGTTGGCAAACCTGAAGATATTGCTAGGGCCTGTCTTTATTTGACGGCATCGGAAAATGATTTCGTTACGGGTGCGGATCTTATCGTCGATGGAGGCATGACAAGAAAAATGATGTACGAGGAGTAATGTCATTTTTTTCGATAAAGATATTGCAGTTCAGTCCCGAGTTCACGGTTGAGCAGCTGTTCCATTTCTTCAAGCTCTTTTATGCCGATAGGGCCATCGGCAGCTGTCCAGTGAATGGTATAAACAAAATAGTAATCTCTTATTTTTCGGAAAATAACAGGCGAATTCGGGAATTGATCAAAAATTGCCTTGATATTATAGCGTCTCATGTAGGACCACTTAACAAGCTGCATGTAGCTACCCGTCCTTTTCAAAAGAGATCAATGACTGCCATGATGGCAGCCATTGGTCCAGTTCTTATTTATCGTTGAATAAATTGAATAAGCCTCTAGCTACGCTGCCTTCTTCGGAGGATCCTCCATTTTGCGGCGCTGCAGCAAATACACGGCTTGCAAGCCGGCTGAATGGCAAAGATTGCACCCAGACGGTTCCGGGTCCTTTTAATGTTGCAAAGAATAAACCTTCGCCTCCGAATAAAGCGGTTTTCACGCCTTTTACAGTTTCAATATTATAATCTACCCCGCTAGTCATTGCTACTAAACATCCTGTATCGACGCGTAAGATCTCTCCTGCAGCCAATTCCTTTTTATGGATCGTGCCGCCAGCATGAACGAAGGTCATTCCATCTCCTTCAAGTTTTTGCATGATGAAGCCTTCACCGCCAAAGAAGCCTGCCCCTATCTTTCTTTGAAACTCGATTCCGACTGAAACGCCTTTTGCTGCCGCCAGGAATGCGTCTTTTTGACAAATGATTTTCCCGCCCAGCTCGCTTAAATCCATCGGAATGATTTTACCCGGATAAGGCGAGGCGAATGAAACATGTTTTTTATCTCGTCCTTCATTCGTAAAAGCCGTCATGAAAAGACTCTCACCAGTAAGGAGCCGTTTCCCGGCACCGAATAGCTTACCCATCATTCCGCTGTCACCATTCGAAGACCCATCGCCAAAGATGGTTTCCATCTTGATTTGATCTTCCATCATCATCAAACTTCCAGCTTCGGCAATCACCGTTTCCTGAGGATCCAATTCCACTTCAACAAACTGCATGTCATCTCCATATAATTTAAAATCTATTTCATGGTTATTCATTTTCCATTCCTCCTATCAATCTTATTTTCATTGTAAAAGATAAACTCTTAACCTGCCAATATTTTTCAATTTTTAGCCGTGATTTATATATTTTTTGTTTTCACGGGTATATCTAGTAAAATGTAGGAAGAAAAACAGCATGACACTTAAGCGGGAATGAACCTTTTCTTAAGTGCAGGAGGAGACAGCCATGGAGACTTACATATTATCATTGGACCAGGGAACGACAAGTTCCCGGGCCATTTTATTTAATAAAAGCGGGGAAGTTTTGCATATTGCCCAAAAGGAATTCACCCAATATTTCCCGAATCCTGGATGGGTGGAGCATAACGCCAATGAAATTTGGGGTTCCATCCTATCGGTAATCGCTTCCTGTCTATCGGAAATGAATGTAAAGCCAGAACAGATCGCTGGAATTGGCATAACGAATCAACGGGAGACGACCGTGGTATGGGATAAGGAAACAGGTCAGCCGATCCATCACGCCATCGTCTGGCAATCCCGGCAGACAAGCGAAATTTGCACGCAATTGAAGGATGGAGGTCTCGATGACTTATTTTTGCAAAAAACCGGTTTGTTGATTGATGCTTATTTTTCCGGTACAAAGGTGAAATGGATTCTCGACCATGTAGATGGGGCACGGGAAAAGGCTGAAAACGGAGACTTATTGTTTGGTACGATCGATACGTGGCTGATATGGAAACTTTCGGGTGGTAAAGCACATGTAACCGATTATTCGAATGCTTCAAGGACGCTGATGTATAACATTCATGACCTGAAGTGGGACGAAGAGCTGCTGGAAATCCTGCAAGTGCCTCGATCGATGCTCCCGGATGTTCGCTCATCATCGGAGATATACGGGAAAACAGCGCCACACCATTTCTTTGGGCACGAAATCCCGATTGCCGGAGCAGCGGGAGATCAACAGGCCGCTTTGTTCGGCCAAGAATGCTTTGAAAAAGGAATGGCTAAGAATACGTATGGCACTGGATGCTTCATGCTGATGAATACAGGAGAAAAGGCAGTGAAATCAGAGCATGGCCTGTTGACCACGATTGCATGGGGGCTGAATGGAAAAGTCCAATATGCCTTGGAAGGCAGTATTTTTGTCGCAGGTTCGGCCATACAATGGTTAAGGGATGGGCTGAAACTCTTGCATGATCCGAAAGACAGTGAAAAGTATGCTTTACGGGTCACTTCAGCCGATGGTGTCTATGTAGTTCCCGCATTTGTTGGATTAGGTACCCCTTATTGGGATAGTGATGTCAGGGGAGCTGTATTCGGACTGACAAGGGGGACATCGAAGGAGCATTTCGTCCGGGCAACATTGGAAGCGCTGGCCTACCAGACAAAAGATGTCCTTAAGGCCATGGAAGTCGATTCAGGGATTAACCTAAAGGCATTGAGGGTCGATGGCGGCGTTGTCAAAAACAATTTCTTGATGGAATTTCAAAGCTGCCTCTTGAATGTACCAGTTGAAAGGCCGGTCATTAGTGAAACGACAGCGTTAGGGGCAGCGTATTTAGCTGGGCTTGCTGTCGGGTATTGGGAAAGTCAGGAAGAGATTTCAAAGCTATGGGCAGTCGATAAGAAATTCGAACCCGAGATGGAAGAACAGGAACGGAAGGATTTATATAATGGCTGGAAAAAGGCAGTTCAGGCGGCAAGGGTTTTTAAATAGAGTAAGTAAGGGTATTAATAGAGGAGAGATGAATACAGAACGTACAAATTTAAAAAAGGGGTGGTAATATGTTAGTTAAGGATTTCATGATAAGGGAAGTCTACGTAGCCCGTCCTGATTTTACATTAAAGGAAATTCTGCGGATCTTAATCGAAAATAAAGTGGGCGGGGTACCCGTTGTGGATGAACATGATAAGCTATTGGGAATGGTGACGGACGGGGATATCCTCCGTTATTTGACACCTGCTGAGGAAGCCATCATGGGATATTTCACCTACATTACGGTTCTTCCCGGTGAAGAGTTGGATGAAAAGGTTACATCCAAAATGAATGATAAAGTCTCACAAATCATTAAAAATAAAAGGATTACAAAGCTATCCCCCGAAGATCCGTTAGATGAATTGATAAAGGTCCTTTCCAAGCATCATTTCAAGAAAATCCCCGTCGTGGACAAAAATGATAAAGTTGTCGGCATCATCAGCAGGGGAGATGCACTTAGGGCCCTTTATAAGGAATTCGTTCAAAAGCTGGAATAAATGGGCATCATAAAAAGGCCTGCTCGATTACGAGCAGGCCTTTTTTGTAATCATCATTGAGTGCTTTCTACTGCTTTATCTGCATCAGATTCACCTTTTGCTCTTTTTTCCTTCAATTTAAAGTAGGCGTCCATTACGTCCCGCCCGATCCGTTTGTTAATATCATCAGAGGGCTTGCCTTGATACACCCATGGCACGACGACAGAAAATGCCACTTCCGGTTTATTGTGAGGTGCATAACCTACAAGCGTCAGATTGATAGTCGGGACTGGCTCGCTATATTGATTTCTCCGCGGTCCGTCGTAAAAGGCCTCGGCAGTACCCGTTTTTGCTGCCGCACGGTAGGATTTACCGCCGAAATATTTATATGCCGTCCCGCCTGGCTCCTGTGCGACCTGTCTGAATCCTTCCTGGACACGTTGCACCCAAACGTCTTTCCCGCCTAAATCGTTTAATACTTTAGGACTCATTGTTTTAAAAACGCTGCCCAATTCTTGGTGTTCGTTGGAAGGATTCCTGATTTCCCTGACCATATGGGGCTCAAGCCTTTTTCCGCCATTTGCAATCGTCGAAACATACTGTGCCAATTGCATAGGGGTATATGTATCATACTGCCCAATCGATAAATCCAGCAGCAATCCGTCTGTTGACATATCGACTCCTTTAAACCCTACGGATTCATTTGGCAGGTCGATGCCTGTGCGGACACCCAATCCAAATTGGGCATAATGATTCCGCATGATTGAATAAGCTTCCCGGTTGATTCCTAACGGCTGGTGAGGGATATAATGACCGCCGGCAATTTTGATTGCCGTCATGAACATATAGACATTCGACGATTTCTTTAACGCAGAGACATCGGTTACATAACCCAAATCACTATAAGATCCTTTGGGCTTAGCCCCTGCTAAAAGGAGTTTTCTGTCAAAAAAAGCTGACCCTGGTGCGATGGCTCCTGTCTGAAAGCCCGTGTAGACAGTGGCTCCTTTAACAGATGACCCCATCGTATAGGATGTCGTAATGTTTCCAAGGGCGAAATCATTCATTTCGGTCAAACCGGTTTTACTGTTGCGGCCGTATTGCCTGCCGGCCATCGTGAGCACCTCGCCTGTATTCGGGTCCATTAAAACGACAAAGGCACGATCCAATAAGTAGGTATTTCCTTTAGCTTTCGATTTCCACAATTCTCTCTCGATGATTTTTTCAACCTGCTGCTGCAGCTCCATATCAATTGTAAGGACCAAGTCTTTTCCGCTTTGCCCTTCAGTGAGGGTATTCGTTTTGATTACTTCCCCTTTGCTCAGCACATTTTCAATCCGCGTCTTTTGACCGCGGAGGACATCTTCATATTGTTTTTCGATATAACTTTTTCCGACCCGGTCATTCCTGGTATAGTCTCGTGCCAGATAATAGTCGATATTTTCACTGGGAATTCCTTCTTCGGAAGAAGAGACCTTGCCAAGAACCGAGCGGAGGGTCTCGTCATACTTATAGGTCCTTTCCCAATCAGTCGTTACATCCACACCTGGCATTTCTTCCAAATGTTCGCTGACCCTGGCGAATTCCTTAGTGGTGACATCTTTATTCTTCACGATCGACGGTGCAAGGGCATAGCCGCTATTGAATTCCCGGAAGATGGCAATCACTTCCAATTCATCCTTGGTGAATTCCTTGATATCCTCATCGGTTACCCGTTCCATTTGAAGTTTGTATAAATCTTTTTGCTCCAGTTTCTTTTCGACTACTTTCTTCCTCTCGGCCTTGGTAATCAAGGCTTCTGCTTCTTTCGGATGTTTTAAAATCCAAAAATCCTTTTTATCCGGCAAGGTTACCTTTTTGGTATCCTTTTCTATCAAGGTGGCAAGGACCTCTGCCGTCTTCACCATATCGGCCGTTTTTGTATTCGGGTATTTCGTATAGGTAATGGCATTGCGTGGCTCATTATCAACGACCGGATTCAAGTTGCGGTCATACATCTTGCCACGGGGAACGGGGGTATTGGCCACATCGTTTTCCGTTCGGTCGACTTCGCGGAGGTAATCATCCCCATACACGATTTGGACGATGCCAAGCCGGATTATTAAGCTTGAAAATAAAATGAATATTAAAAAGAACATAAAGTTCAGTCGGAAAGGAATTGGGGTTTTTTTCTTTTTTTCTTTGGCCATCATTAACATTCCTTTCTAGTAAAAGTAAAAAATAAGAAAATTCCTATCTCCAATGATATATAAAATTAACTTATTTTTCTATGCTTTATCCGTAAATTTATCTATATTTCCAAAAGATTGTTCTGAAGTTATATAATCCCTAGTAATCTTATAATTGGGAAAATTGATATAAATATAAAGGTCAATGGTGGTTTTTAATAGATAAAGAGAGGGCGAAGCGGCAAAGCGACAATCATGAGCAGAGCTGCATATATGAGTCGCTCTTGTGGCCAAAGCGTTTGGAAGGAAATTTTGTAAATGAATGAAAAATGTCTTTAAACCTTAGAATCCATTCACAATGACTTAAGTACCATGATAAGCATTAATTTGCTTCATATTTCCTAACGGGAGTTTGAGTAGTGACACTGATAATCTCTTTGAAATATCCGCATAGCTCAAGCCATTTTTCAGGGTAAATATAGTTGAAGCGTTCGATCGTTTCTAGGGAGTGAAGCACAAGGGAATCGATTTGACCCGTTTTTTTACTTTGTAAATTGAATAGAAGCTCATGCGGGATTGTGTAATAAGGGTGTATTTGATACGGATTGAGTATGACCGGGGAAATATTCTTCTCTTCCATATACTTGTCCGTCACGATCTTTTGGATTGCAAAGCTTTCATCCGTATGTAAATCCCCGATTTTGTAATTTGGATTCAATAGTACAATGCCTCTCATTTGCTTCACCCATTCTTTTTGCTAACCATTCTTGCCAAATGGGGGAAGGGATATTCAAAGTAAGAGGCTTGATGCTAGAAAATGGCTTTCATTCCGTTAAGGGTTTTGAGATGCTTGACATTTTCGAGCACCTCGTTGGTCAGGTCCGCCTTTTTAATGATCGGTAAGCTTCGTAAATCTTCTATGAAGCTTTCATTCGTGAACCAATCAAAGGAATGGGGAGGAAAGAATAGTTGATCTTCCCATGCATCATGAAGAGTGGGGCTGTAGACTTTATCATCTTTTGACGTGGATGCATCAGAGGTATATATGCTTGCCCAGTAATCCTCTCTGGAACCCGTGTGGGGAATCTCTTTTGTAAATTGGCCAACACCGCGAAAAACCACCGGATGCTGAAAAAGAAGCTCATATAATGATTTCCCCGTTTCAATACGCTGTTTCGGGTCGGCAAAGCGTTCAATGGTAAGACCTGTCAAGGAATGAAGTCCTTTTTGCTTGTTTGCATAAGGAAAGATCACTTTCATGAAGCCTAAGTATTCCTGCAGCTGAAAATCAAGCCTGCGGAGGATTTCACCATGACGGGTGCGTTTTAATATCCTTTCCTGAAGCATTCTTTGCTCATTAATGATAAGGGCCGTTGTCAAAAGGGGTGAATGGGGCTCTTCAATGAAAGATTCCCAAATCGGGGCCATGAATCTTGAAATGCGGAATACCGGTAAATACCTTCTTAGGGGAAGTTCTTTTTGTTTAGAATGTTCATATAAAAGAAGCTGGGGGAAGGCATCAGCAAATATGGCTGAATTGGCGCGCTCAAGGAACAGGAAGAATTTCTGCCGTTCCGCTCGGTCAAAGAGGTGGGTCATGGCTGAACTTTTCAAGTCAGTCATATGGTATCCTCCATTCCTCGAAACCATATGTGCTAAAAAGGCCCAATGGACCTCTGGATTACGATTGTAAAAGGCAAGATATGCTTGTGTTCTTGTGATATTGTTCCGGTTCAAGGCAGCAGTCTCGGTTCGAATGCTTTTTATAAGAGCGGTTTCCTCAGGGAAAAAAGCTTTTGACTCATCAAAAGGCTGAAAGAGCTCTTTTTGTAAAAGGGATTTTAGCGTGCCATATCTTTCAGCATCGATGATTGGTTTTGTTTTGGCAGGGTGTTTACCCAACAGCTTTTGCAAATATTGGGAGAGCATACAATCACCACGAATGTTTTTCGATCATTATATGCAGGGCCGTCAAGAATGGGGCGTTGCATTTGCAACGCCCCCAAGGTGATGTCATCTTTTCTTCTTCTTTTCCCGGTACAATAATATATAATAGACTATCCAGAAAAGAAACACAGGAATGAAGGATAAAAATCTATATTGGACCGGTACGGCAAATAAGATGAAAATGGCTGATAATAAAAAGGGAACCGCCAGGAGTATATATTTTCTCCATTGCATATGCTGAACCTCCTTAGGTTACGTCATTCTTATAAGAATAAAGGAATATCCATCAATAATCTAGAAAAGTCGCAATTGACAAAAATATACAAACGTAGTAATCTTTAATCATAAGTTAAAAATTACCATTAATTAATGAAAAAGGAGGCGAACGTCATGACTAAATCAGTTAAGCACAGTGATGTCATAATCGAATATCATACGTCCGCCTGCCCTGAGACCTTGTCTTTCTAGCCAAGGGATCCGACGTGTTCATTGATTATTTTAAAGCGCAGGTTGTGGAATTTTCGCGGCCTGCGCTTTTATATGTGTTATTACGCATCTAAAAAAGCTTCCGCTAATTGGCGGGGGCTTTTTGGCATTTGGGATACAGGTGCATTAGCATCCTTTCCATATAAAAGATAGGAGGAATTTAAATGAGACAAAAGACATTGGAAATTTTATTGCAGCCGGGAGATCCAGAAAGCGGTTAGCGAGTGAAAGGTTTGACCAAAAGGGAGGGGAATTCATGTTTGCGATTTTTAAAAAGCTGTCCTGGTTCTTTAAAGAACAGTGGCAGCGTTACACCTTGGCGATTTTATTTCTATGTCTAGTGAATATCTTGGAGGTTATCCCGCCAAAACTTGTCGGGAATGCCATCGATGATATGAACAATGGCAGCATGACGCAGGAAGGGGTCATGAAATACGTTATTTTTTTGCTCGTGGTACTGATCGGCAGTTACCTATTTGGTTACTTATGGAGTTATCTGTTATTCGGGGGCGGGAACTTGGTCGAACGAAAACTAAGGTCCGGATTTATGGGCCATTTGCTGAAAATGACGCCGAGCTTTTATGAAAAAAACCGTACAGGGGATTTAATGGCAAGGGCAACCAATGATTTAAAGGCAATATCCCTCACAGCTGGTTTCGGGATATTGACCCTCGTTGACGCGGTCCTGTTCACCATTACGGTAGTGGTCATGATGGGAGCCACGATCAGCTGGCAGTTGACGATTGCGGCGGTGCTGCCGCTTCCGATCATGGCAGTCATGATGCAAATTTACGTGAAGAAAATTTACAAACGTTTTACGGATGCACAAGCAGCCTTTGGTACTTTAAATGACAAGGTCCTGGAATCCATTTCAGGTGTCCGTGTTATCCGGGCCTATGTCCAGGAACGGGAAGATGAAAAGCGGTTTGATGAAATGACCGAGGATGTATATCGCAAAAATCTAGCCGTGGCAAGAATCGACGCCCTCTTTGATCCGACGATCAGCATTATCATTGGCATCAGTTATTTAATCGGGTTGGGCTATGGGGCTTATCTTGTGTTTCAACAGGCCATAACGCTTGGCGGACTTGTCTCGTTCAATGTGTACCTAGGCATGTTAATCTGGCCGATGATTGCGGTGGGTGAACTGATCAATGTCATGCAAAGGGGAAATGCTTCGCTAGATCGTGTTCAGGATACCCTTTCCCATGAAGCGGATGTGAAGAATTCATTGGGGCTGGAGAGTATTGCGAATCCGGGAAATATCCAATTCAATTCAGTGTATTTTACATACCCTTCCTCAACGGTTGTGAATCTATCCAATATTTCCGTTCAGCTTGAGCGCGGTCAAACATTGGGGATAGTGGGGAAAACAGGTAGTGGAAAAACGACATTCGTGAAGCAATTGCTGCGGGAATACCCTTTAGGAAAAGGTGAAATCGCTTTTGCAGGCATGCCGCTGGAGCAACTGACCCTTGAAGATATTCGTAAATGGATCGGCTACGTTCCACAGGACCATTTTTTATTCTCGAAGTCTGTTAGGGAAAATATCTTATTCGGTAAAATGGATGCTACGGAAGATGAACTGGCTGAAGCTATCCGGCTTGCGGATTTTGAGAAGGACTTAATGATGCTGCCAAACCGTCTTGAGACACTCGTCGGTGAGAAGGGTGTCGCACTATCCGGAGGGCAAAAGCAGAGGATCTCGATTGCCAGGGCACTGATCAAAAATCCGGAAATCCTTATATTGGATGATTCCTTATCCGCTGTAGATGCAAAAACGGAAACGACGATCATCGAAAATATCCAAAATGAACGAGCAGGGAAAACGACCATCATCACAACCCATCGCTTATCAGCCGTTCAGCACGCGGACAGGATTATCGTGTTGGACAGCGGAGAGATCATCGAAGAGGGGACTCATGCGGATTTGCTGCTTAAAGATGGCTGGTATAAGGAGCAATATGAGCGACAGCAGGTTGACGAAGGGACGGAGGTGAAGGCATGAAGGTCGTAAAGAAACTTTTTAATTATGCTGCCCTTTATAAAAAATTGATCATTGGCGCCCTGATTATGCTGGCACTTTCGGTAGCCGCCGATTTAACGGGTCCTTTCGTTGCCAAGAAAATCATCGATTCACATATACTTGGCATTGAATCTTCCTGGTATGAAGCGGGTAAAGGAAAAGATGCTGTCAAGTATGATGGAAATTGGTATAAACGGGCTGATTACTTTGCAAAAGGTGAGAATAAAGGCAGGGAAGTCCATGTTCTGCAGGTTGGCAATCAATTTGTCTTCGTAAATGAAGCTGTCCCTATCGATGGGCGCAGAACCTTGGAGGACCAATCATTGATCATCAGGAAGGACGGGAAAGAGCAACGTGCGCAAGCAGTGAAATTGACTAGTCAGGAAGTGATGGGATTTTACCAACCGGAAATCCCCCGGATCATTAAGCTTGTGGCTTTTTATTTTAGCCTTGTCATCCTTTCCTCCATTTTTCAATATGGGCAGAGTTTTTATTTACAGAAAGCGGCGAACCGAATCATACAGAAGATGCGAAATGATATTTTTACGCATATTTCCCGTCTGCCGATACGTTATTTCGATAATATGCCAGCGGGTAAAGTTGTAGCCAGGGTCACTAATGATACGGAAGCGATCCGGGAATTATATGTAACCGTGCTCGCCAACTTCTTCTCGAGTACAATTAATATTTTCGGCGTTCTAATTGCTTTGTTTATTCTGGATCCACGAGTCGGCACCATTGGCACTTTACTTATTCCGATCATCGTTATCTGGACGATGGTATACCGTAAATTCGCCTCGAAATATAATCACATCATTCGGGAACGGGTCAGCGATATTAATGGGATGATCAATGAATCCATTTCTGGAATGAGTATCATTCAGGCATTTGGACGTGAAAAGGAGACGAAGCAATCTTTTGAAAATCTGAACCGGGAGCATTATTCCTATCAAAATAAAATGCTCCATTTGAATTCGTTGACGGGTGGAAACTTGATTGGCGTCATTAAGGTTTTGGCGCTAATGGCATTCGTCTGGTATTTCGGCGGGATTTCCCTTACAGCGAGTTCGGCCATTTCCTTAGGGATGATGTATGCAATTGTTGATTTGATCAGCCGCCTGCTTCATCCGCTTCATGGAATCGTCAATCAGTTCGCTAATCTTGAACAGGCGCTTGTTGCAGGGGAGCGGGCATTCAGTTTATTGGATGAGCAGGGATTGGCAGTCAGTGATGAAAACATATCCAGATACAAAGGAAACGTGCAATTCGAAAATGTTTCTTTTGGTTATAAGGATAATGAATATGTGCTAAGGGACATTTCCTTCTCCGCTAAACAAGGGGAAACGGTCGCTTTAGTTGGCCGTACTGGGTCAGGAAAAAGTTCCATAATGAATTTATTGTTCCGCTTTTATGACAGCAGTGAAGGCCAAATTAAAATCGATGGCACGAATATATTGGATATCCCTCATCAGACGCTTCGTGAGCATATGGGAATCGTCCTTCAGGATCCCTATTTATTTACTGGCACCATCGCCTCCAATATCAGTCTGAATCATAAAGGCATTACAAGGGAAATGGTTGAAAAATCATTAAGGGATGTCGGGGGGGACAAAGTGCTGAAGCATCTTCCTTTAGGGCTGGATGAACCCGTGATTGAAAAAGGCGGAACACTGTCTTCCGGGCAGCGGCAGCTAATCTCTTTTGCCCGAGCTCTTGCATTCAATCCGGCCATATTGATTTTGGATGAAGCGACAGCAAGCATCGACACCGAAACCGAGGCGATTATCCAGGAGGGAATGGAAGTGCTGAAAAAAGGGAGAACGACCTTCATCATTGCACATAGACTTTCCACGATAAAAAATGCCGACCAAATTCTTGTACTGGATAAAGGGCAGATTGCTGAGCAAGGTACACATGAGGAATTAATGGAACTAAAAGGGAAGTACTATCAAATGTATGAACTGCAGGCTGGTCCGCATAAAGGCATGGCTGGCTGACAATTGAATAAGGTTGGATCATCAAGATTAAACTATAATGAGGGTGCCGACTTTTGGTACCTTCAAGCATAATGATTGATAATAGTAATCATTACGTTTAAGATATACCTATACTGACGATGAGGTGATAATAGTGAAACAAGAAATTCATCCCGATTATCAACAAGTGGTATTCATGGATACCAACAGTGGGTATAAATTTTTGACAGGTTCCACAAAGACGTCCAATGAAACAATCGATTGGGAAGACGGCCAAACATATCCATTATTAAAAGTGGAAATCAGCTCGGATACGCACCCTTTTTATACCGGAAAGCAGAAGTTTGCTGAAAAAGGCGGACGGGTGGATCGCTTCCTGGATAAATATAATATGAAGAAATGAGAGTCAGGCCATCGGGAAATCGATGGCCTTTTTTTATGACTGGGTAGAAAAGATTTAATAATGATGCAAAGAAAAAGGGTGCCCATAATATATGAGGCACCCATTCTTTGATCATTTTGCAGCAATTGCTTCCCCTTTGGCAATATTGACGAGGGCAGCATCGAAGTCCTTGATTATATCGTCCGGATTTTCAAGTCCGACAGAGAGGCGGAGCAAGCTGTTCGTGATGCCGCGCTTTTCCCTTTCATCAGCAGGCATGGCAGCATGGGACATTTTGGCCGGATAGGATAATATAGATTCGACCGCTCCTAGGCTTACGGCAAAAACAGGGAGCTCGACAGTGTTCACGAAAGAACGGAAGATTTCCTCACTTTCCAATTCAAATGATAGGACCGCTCCTGCTCCAAGTGACTGGCCTTTCTGGATGGCGTGTTGTGGATGATCGGCTAGGCCGGGATAATACACTTTTTTCACCAAGGGCTGCTCCTTTAAGTAGGCTGCAATCTTTTCTGCCCCTTTTTGTGAATGTTCCATTCTAACTGACAAGGTTTTCAAACCTCTCATTACAAGCCAGGCATCTTGGACACCAAGGACCGCTCCAAAGGAGTTTTGGAGCGAACCGAGTCTTGCCGCCAATTCCGGATCTTTCACTACCGCAAGCCCAGCTACCACATCACTATGTCCGGATAAAAACTTCGTCGCGCTATGAAGTACAACATCAGCGCCCAGATTCAGCGGTTTTTGCAATGCCGGCGTCAAGAATGTATTATCAACAAAACTTAAGGCACCGGCTTTTTTTGCGATATCACATACAGCTTGAATATCGGTCACTTTAAGTAACGGATTTGAAGGGGTTTCGATGTATATGGCCCTGGTATTTGGCTGAACGGCCGCTTTGACGCTTTCAAGGTCCGTCATGTCAACGAAGGTATGCTCAATATTGAAACGGGTCAATACGCTTGTGACCATCCTGAACGTTCCGCCGTACACATCTTCGGAAATGACGATATGGTCCCCGGCAGACAATAGCAGGAAGGCTGTTGAAATGGCAGCCATACCTGATGAAAAGGCAAAGCCGTGAGTGCCTTCCTCAAGAACGGCAATGATATCTTCAAGTGCCTCGCGAGTTGGGTTCCCGCTTCTGCTGTAGTCATATTTGCCGAATTGATCGATATCGGATTGATGGAAAGTCGATGCATGCTGAATGGGGACGCTCACACCGCCCGTTGCCGGATCGAATTTATGTTGATTATGAAGTAATTTCGTTTCAAAGCTAAAATCATGATCTGTCATCGTAGTGCCTCCCTTTTTACATGTGCGAATGCTTGCTGCAGGTCACCAATCAAATCATCGCTATCCTCGATGCCAACGGAGAAGCGGAGCAGGCGATTACAAACCCCATTTGCCGTTCTGACTTCAAGCGGTATATCGGCATGTGTTTGTGTGGCAGGATAGGTGATAAAGCTTTCAACCCCTCCAAGACTTTCTGCAAAGGAAATTAATGAGAGCGATTGTAAAAATGGGTTGACCGCCGCTTCATCAATGATGCGGAAAGAAATCATGCCGCCTCTGCCGGGATACAATACATCAGTGACACAATCATGTTCCGATAAGTAATCTACAAGTATCTTGGCATTCTTTTCATGACGCTCCATCCGCAATGCCAGGGTTTTCATTCCGCGCATCAACAGCCAAGAATCAAATGGGCTCAAGACAGCTCCAGTACCATTATGATGGAAGGCAAGAGCATCACATAATTCAGCGCCGCTAGCAACGATCAGTCCGGCGAGCACATCATTATGACCACCGAGATACTTGGTTGCACTGTGAATCACAATATCCGCTCCAAGCAGGATGGGTTGTTGAATAAGAGGCGTGTAAAAAGTATTATCAACGATTAACAATAAATTATATTGTTTGGCCAATGCGGCAACGGCGCTAATATCCGTTTGCTGCATAAGAGGGTTAGTGGGAGTTTCGATGAAGATGGCTTTCGTGTGAGGAGTGATGGCTTTTTCGATATCCTCCAAACAACAAGTGTTTACATAGTCACACTGCAATCCCCATTTTTTAAAACCTTGTTCTAACAGACGATATGTACCGCCATAAAGATCTTCGCTGACAATCCATGCATCCCCGGATTTAAAAAGGGCGAGAATAGTGGAGATGGCGGCCATTCCTGAACTGCAGGCATAACCTTGGTCTCCTTTTTCCAGATCGGCGATGGATCGCTCCAATAGCTGGCGTGTAGGGTTACCTGTCCTTGTGTAGTCGAATCCCGTCGATTGGCCAATTCCTTCGTGACGAAAAGCTGTTGAAAAGTATACCGGCGGATTGACTGTTCCTGTCGCCGTTTCGCTGCGATTTCCTAATTGAGCAAGATATGTTTCAGTTTTGTACATGGTTTTCACTGCTCCTTTGAGTTATATAAAATAAAAAAAAGTCTTCTTTAAGAAGAAGACTTTGATTAAGTAGTGACGAGTCATTCTTCTTATCTTCCAAGTTCACAAACTTGTGGAATTAGCACCTTTTCATTGGTTTGAAACAAATGAAGGTTGCTGAGGTGTCATCGGGCCATTCCCTCTACCTCTCTCGATAAGAGTTTAGATTATTCAATTTCTTTTGAATTTACTATATATACAAAATACTGTCAAGGACATTTTTGTAGTGATAATGCTCTGATGTTCATGACCAGGTCAATTGGAGCCTAGTGGTGTCTACACTTTATGTGTCTATAAAGAATAATCGGATTTTCATATAAACATGAAGGAAACATGGATTTTTCAGAAAAAATGGAAAGGGCCAGCGGGATATTTTTGCTTTAAAATAATAAAGTTTGTACAATGTATGGAGAGAAAGAATAATCCGACATTATTCATTTCATATGCAAAACGTCTTCAATGAATAGTGCAAACATAGGAGGAGAACACATGGAATACAGAATCGAACGAGATACGATGGGTGAAGTGAAAGTTCCTGCTGATAAATATTGGGGGGCACAAACTGAGAGAAGCCGTAACAATTTCAAAATCGGTAACGAAAAAATGCCGATTGAATTAGTTCGTGCATTTGCATACGTTAAACAAGCTGCGGCAAAGGTGAACTATGATCTTGGTGATCTTTCCGAAGTTAAAAAGAATGCCATCGTCAAGATTTGCGGGGAAATCCTTGAAGGTACACTTGATGAACATTTCCCGCTTGTAGTTTGGCAAACTGGAAGCGGCACGCAAAGTAATATGAACGTGAATGAAGTGGTCGCTAACAAAGGGAATGAATGGTTAAAAGAAAATGGTGAATCCGAAACCCTTCACCCGAATGATGATGTTAACAAGGCACAAAGCTCAAATGATACTTTCCCGACCGCCATGCATATTGCAGCCTTTATGGAAGTCGCTGAAAAATTGGTTCCTGCCATCAAAGCCCTTCGTGATACATTCGATACAAAAGAAAAAGAATTTTGGGATGTCGTGAAAATTGGCCGGACACATCTTCAAGATGCTACACCATTAACATTAGGACAAGAAGTTTCCGGTTGGAAAGCGATGCTCGATAAAGATCTAGCGATGATTGAAGAAAGCAGCCAAAAATTATTGAACCTTGCTCTAGGCGGAACGGCTGTAGGAACCGGAATCAATACAAAAAAAGAATTCCCGGGACTTTCTGCCAAACAAATTGCAGCGGATACAGGATATCCTTTTGTCACATCTGACAATAAGTTCCATGCATTGACTAGCCATAACGAAATCGTTTACGCACACGGTGCTTTGAAAGCATTGGCGGCGGATTTAATGAAAATTGCGAACGATGTCAGATGGCTGGCAAGTGGTCCAAGAAGCGGAATCGGCGAAATAGCCATTCCGGAAAACGAGCCGGGCAGCTCCATCATGCCAGGTAAAGTCAATCCAACACAAAGTGAAGCGCTTACCATGATTGCAACACAAATCGTGGGTAACGATGCTACAATTGGCTTTGCAGCAAGCCAAGGTAACTTTGAATTGAATGTATTCAAACCAGTCATCATCTATAACTTCCTGCAAACGGTCAAATTATTGACGGAAGGCATTCATTCATTCAACGATAATTGTGCGGTGGGCATCACTGCAAATGAAGATAAAATCAAAGAAAATGTAGAACGTTCCCTTATGTTGGTAACAGCATTGAACCCTCATATCGGTTATGAAAAAGCAGCCAAGATTGCCAAAACGGCATTCAAGGACAACTCTACGTTAAAAGAAGCGGCGTTGAAATTGGAGTTCCTGACGGAAGATGAATTCAAAGCATGGGTTGATCCTGCTAACATGGTTAATAAATAATTAGTAGTGCCCTCCCTCTGGTATTAGGGAGGGTGTTTCCATGTGTTAAAATAATGGAATCGACAAATACTGAAATCATAAGTATCGGGAACAGGAGGAAAAACAATGTCTATATGCCCGCTTTGCAACGGTCTGAGAAAAATTCATGTGAAATGCCCTGAATGCGGCAGTGATCTCGAGGATAAAGGGAAATTCATGGACTACGCTGATGATTACAGTGCTTATATGGATATCGACATACTTAAAGAAAACGACGGATACCCTCAATCCCTTCAAAAAGGCCAATGCCCGCATCTCATGAAATGCCCTGAATGCGGACATGATGAAGTGGTATTGGTCCAGGAATGAATCTATACCTTTATTTGAATAAACGTAAAAAGACATGGGTCTCAGTTTGTATACAAAAGGGGTTCGATTTAAAAAAATTCCGACCCCTTTGAAATTCCATTTGAATTATAGCCTAAAGTTAAGTGATCAGACGGGTCTGTATCTTTAAAGCGACGTTCATAATTTTTCCCGAATGTTGAGAAATGATTGCACTTATCATGGATACCAAAGCCTAAGAATCAACGGTAAGCCATATTTTTTCAACTTCTTCAATTGAATGAATACCTAGGGTATATTGAATGAAAGTCAGTTTGACTAATATAACTGGATCAATACTTGGGCGTCCTATTTCTGAATTTTACGAACCAAATGGTTCGCAGGCACCAGTTGATCTAAAGTAGTCATTTCAAGTTGATCATAAAGGGTTCATCCAAAGTAAATTGGAATAGGTGTGCGAGACTCCTGCGGGAAAAGCGAGTGCTTACGTTCCAATTAACGTTTAAATTGCACAAACCCCCTAAAAAAACTGTAGACAAACTCGATTTTCATCGTCTGTCTACAGTCTGAGACCCACTATGAATGGGTCTTTTTTAATTGGCGGATAACTTCATGCTTTCCTGCATCTGTTCATCTTCTTCAACTAAAATTCGATGTTCAGTCCCTTTATCAAAAAAGTGTGCTTTATTCATGTCGAGGGCAAGATCGATCTTTTCCCCTGCCTGAATAATATTCTTGGCATCGACCCGTGCAACGAAATCCTGCCCCTCTAATGTGGAGTAGAGCATAATCTCCGCGCCCATGAGTTCGGCTACATCAATTTGGGTCGTGAATGTAGTTTTAGGGGACTTCGTGAAGTAAGCTCCTTCATTATGAAAATCCTCCGGACGGATGCCAAGGATTACATCTTTTCCGACATATCCTTGATCACGCAGCATTTTCATTTTAAATTCAGGTATTTCTAGCGTTTGTTCGCCTATTTTAATTGTGCCTTCTTTTAATGTTCCGGTAAAGAAGTTCATGGCAGGCGATCCGATAAAGCCGCCGACGAAAACATTTATTGGTTTCTCATAAACGTCCTTTGGGGCACCGACCTGTTGGATGATACCATCTTTCATTACAACAAGACGTGTCGCCATGGTCATTGCCTCTGTTTGGTCATGCGTGACATATATCGTTGTGGTGTCGAGCCGTTTATGCAGTTTAGCAATTTCGGCACGCATTTGAACCCGCAGCTTTGCGTCGAGATTGGATAATGGCTCATCCATCAAGAAAACTTTTGCGTCCCTTACAATTGCACGGCCGAGAGCCACACGCTGGCGCTGACCACCTGAAAGCGCTTTAGGTTTCCTGTTTAGCAGATCTTCAAGTCCGAGAATCCTTGCCGCTTCATTGACCCTTTGCTTGATTTCCGCTTTTGGCGTTTTCCTGAGCTTTAATCCGAATGCCATATTGTCAAATACGGTCATATGAGGATATAAGGCATAGTTCTGGAAAACCATCGCAATATCACGATCTTTAGGAGGGACATCATTGACTCGCTTGCCGTCTATGTATAAATCCCCTTGGGAAATGTCCTCCAGTCCGGCAATCATCCTTAATGTCGTTGATTTGCCGCAACCCGAAGGTCCCACAAAAACGATGAATTCCTTATCGGCAACACGAAGGTTGAAGTCTTTAACAGCCGTCACCTTTTTATCATAAATCTTGAATATATGATCTAACACTAACTCTGCCATGAGAAATCCCCCTTTTAAACTCCTGATTACTTGTAACAATTAGCTATAGTCTAAGCTATCGGTTTAGAAAAAAGTATGGGCACATTGCACAAAAAAGGTTGATATTACCTCTTTGTAATGGAAATTAATCAATCAGCAGAAATATCAAGTACGCAGTAAGGGCATGACGGAAGTTTCTAATATCGAGACCAGTTCTTTCAGAGAATTTATCGATTCGGTATTGTAAGCTGTTCCGATGTATATAAAGCTGTTTGGCGGCATAGGTGGCATTGGAATTACATTCGATATACGTTTTAACTGTTTTGATAAGCTCAGTATCCTGCTTGGTCTTGCCAAGAATTTCATTGATATACCACTTTGCATTCTTAAAGGATGGATCATTTATTAATGAATGAGGGATGATGTCTGCCAAATCAGTCACCTTTAGATCCGGCAGATGCACCTGTGCCAAATCAAAACACCTTTTCTCCTGGGCCCAGTGATGGTAAAGGTCTTGATTTACAGTGTGAAAGCGCCCCGTGAACATACGGGTCTTTACATAAAAATCACTTTCAAGCGTGGAAGAAATGGCGATTAGTTCTTTATTTGATAATGGTTCATCCTTGTCCGTTTCAATTAAGACTCCTGCCGTTTCATTTTCCCAGATTATAGCTGCGTCAGATGGAACGAAAGCGAGGAAGGCCTCTTCAAAATCGGAGTTGGAAAAATCAGCATGAGTCAGCTTGAAATGAAGGAATCGTACATTCTCCCAGCTCGTTAAAGGCAATGGTGCATCCGGTTCGGATAAAAAATTTTTCCATGATGAGTCTGGATGTGCATTGAGGCTATTGGGGTTTATGGAAGGAACAAAAAGCAGTTCCAATAAACGGATTTCCTCGGCTGTGATTTCTGAATGGGGAATGCCAAGTATACTTCTGGAGTCTTCGAACCAAACATATTCAGAAATATCATCAGTATCCTTTTTATTGGTAAGAGCGTTCGGGAATTTTTGTTTAAGATTTTCAAGCATCGGTTCCACCTTCTTTCTCCCTTTCCATATCATTATAGCGAAAAAGAATAAAGTTCAAAAGATTAGGATATTGCTAGTTTTTCCGAAAGGGAAAATAAAAGAAAAGTTGCAAGTATTATTAATGTTAGGAAAGGGTATTGCGTATGCTTTATGGAATATCGTTAAAGAGGAGGAGATCTTATGAACATTTTAATATTGGGCGGTACACGCTTTTTAGGCCGGTATTTAGCAAAAGCTGCGATAGGGAAAGGGCATGATGTCACACTTTTTAATCGTGGAAGCGATCCTTATGTCTTTCCCGAAATAGAACAGTTAAAAGGGGACCGCGACGGGGATCTGGAAATGTTGAAAGGAAGGCAGTGGGATGCAGTCATTGACACATCAGGATTTATCCCTCGAACTGTATCGAAATCCTGCAGATTGCTTAATCAAGTTAAACATTATACATATATTTCAAGCATCTCAGTTTACAGTGATCCGACCGAGCCAGGAATTGATGAAAATGGAGAAGTTCATACACTAAATGAAGATAAAGCAGAAGAGATCTCCCGCGGAACTGCTGGACCGATATACGGTGAATATTATGGACCGTTAAAATCATTAAGCGAAAAAGCAGCTGAAAAAGAACTGCCGGGGAAAGTCCTGTCAATTCGCGCCGGGCAAATAGTGGGTCCATATGATTACACTGACCGATTGCCGTACTGGCTTAAAAGGATAGCGGAAGGGGGAGAAATTTTATCTCCTGGACGCCCTGGACGTCCAATCCAAGTTATCGATGCAAGGGACTTGGCCCAATGGATCATCCAAATGATAGAAAAAAGCATGACAGGTACGTATAATGCCGTTGGCCCAGATTACACACTGACTATGGGGCAATTACTTGAAGGCTGCAAAAAGGTAACAAGAAGTAATGCTGATTTTACATGGGTATCTGAAGAATTTTTAAAAGACAATAAAGTAGAGCCGTGGGGAGAGATGCCTTTATGGATACCAGAAGAATTCCCTTTACCTGGAGGAAAGGAACCTTTGAATGGGTTTTTGGCTGTCGATAACGATAAAGCCATAAATAATGGACTAACATTCCGTCCCCTATCAGAAACTCTTGAAGATATATGGAATTGGGAAAAGTGCCGTCCGGAATCTGCCGATAGAAAAGCAGGCATTCACAGACAACATGAAAGTGATCTCCTTGGATTATGGAAACAGACAGTAGGTTGAAACCTTCTTTTATTATTTTTAAATAAACAATGTGAAGGAAATAAAAAAAACGATGGGGTAAAAACCCCATCGTTTTTTAGTCCATGGATCTGCTTGCATGTTTTGTGAGGATTTCAAGGTTTTCCATGGCGGCTGCCACTTTTTCCTTGTTGATATCAGGGAAAAGGAGATGGATGTCTTCACCTTTTTTGACAGAGTGGGCTGCAATCTGTTGAAGTTCCGCCTTATGTTCAATCGTCAGGCCAATATCAAGCAATGTCATCGGCAGTTTAAGCACCTGGTAGATTGGCAGCAATTGTTTGATTTCCGAGAATTTCCCTTCTAGCACAAGCTGGACTAAAATGCCATATGCCACTTTTTCCCCGTGAAGTAAATGATTCGCTTGCTTGATGGAAGTCATGCCATTATGAATGGAGTGGGCACCGGCAACGCGCAGGTACTGGTCGCCAAAGCCGCCAACTAGACCGCTGGTGATGATGTTCGTTTCAATGACACGCTGCAGCGCGTCTGACCATTTACCCTTTTCCAAATCAGCTAGGGCTTCCTCGCCATATGTCAATAAAACTTCCTGGCATTGCCTTGCGGCTATATGGGCCAATTCAATACAAACGGACTTCGTGGCAAGCTTTTCGGCGAGTGCATTGCCCTCGTACCATTTCGCCAATGTATCGCCGATTCCAGCACGTAAATAGTTAATGGGCGAATTAAGAAGAATTCCTGGTTCAATAAATAACATCCAAGCGCTTTTTTCATGAATATCATAGCGGACATATGAACCATTATCATCATAAATGACACTCAACGGTGTCCAGGCAGCGCAGGTGGAAGCCAGGGTCGGAATGAGGATGATTTCCTTTTGAAGCAAGTTTCCGGCCGATTTGGCGAGGTCGAGCAGCTTACCGCCGCCAATGCCGATCAATGCATCCGCACCGTGTTCAAGAGCGGAATTCTTGACGCGTTCAATTTCCGCATCACTGCATTCCCCGCCGTATGTGAAAAAGATCGTCTCAATATTTGCTAAGGAAGGAAAAAATGGTTCAGCAGCTTCCCATGATTTTCTCCCATGAATAACTAGCACTTTACGAATGTTTCCTTTACTCAGTTTTGCTTCCAGTGTTTCAAGGACATTAGCTTTACAGGCATAATAAGCGGGGCCGCTGCGGACCTCCAGGAAGGTATTCATATTCTTTTCTCCTTAATGAAAGGCCTGTACCCGGTAAAGGGGAAGCAGGCCTCGATTATTTGATCAATTCATCCAGTCTGGATTTCCGAATCCGGGAAATTTGTCATCGATCACTTTTTCAAACTGGTCGGATTCCACTACTGATATAATATCCATGCGAATTTGAGTGTCTACATCTTTTGTATTCACTGCATCAACGTTTAGATACATATACGGCACTTTTTCTGGAATAAGGGCATCCTTGTGGTCCATTTTCGCTGCAAGAGCGAAGTTGCCAAGGACCGCCCGTTAGGTCAACACTGTCTGTTGCCAGGTGGCAATTGAGCGTATTCCAATGGTTTGAGTTGGATGTAGGCCGGGATATTATACAATAATCCAGCATTTACATCCAGGTTAATTATTCCAATATTTCCTTGTCAAAAAGGTAAAGTGGTACTACATTTATTATAGTAAAGTTAAAAAAAGGAAGATAAAACTATTTTTGTACAATGATGGGGAGGCAATTGAATGATAGAAATTAAGACGATAAATGGTGTGGTTTGTGTGAACGGGACTCCTGGCGGGAACAAGTCGGGGATGAGCGTTAATGTTTTTTTAACGGATGGACTATTGATAGATACTGGCGCACAGATTTTATTGGAAGAGCTTATTCCGTTCTATGAGTCCGCAGACTTCGACTCAGTGGCCCTGACTCACTATCATGAAGACCATACGGGGGGCGCTGCCTGGATACAGGAACATAAAAAGGTGCCGCTTTTCATTCACCCGATGTCGGTTGAGGTTTGTGCAAAGGATGCTGTATATCCTGAATATCGCAAAATTTTCTGGGGGAAGAGAGACGCCTTTAAAGCTGAGCCGCTAGGGGAGGCCATTCATTCACGCACCCAAACGTGGGAGCCGATTTTTACCCCCGGCCATGCGAAGGACCATATGGTGTATTTGAATCACAGTAATGGCATGCTCTTTTCAGGAGACCTTTTCGTAACACCAAAGACAAAGCTTGTCTTACGGGAAGAGTCTGTCCCGGTCATCATCGATTCCATAAAAAGATTACTTCAATATGATTTCGGGGAAGTGTTTTGCTGCCATGCTGGGCATGTCCCTGATGGAAAGGAAATGTTTGGGAAAAAGCTGGATTATTTGGAAAACCTCCAAGGTGAAATTTTACGCCTGCATTCTCAAGGGCTGACCGTTCAAGAAATCCAGCAGGTCGTTTTACCGAATCGCTATCCCCTTATCGAGATATCTGGGCATGAATGGGATTCAGAGCATATCATTACATCGATATTAAACGAAAATATTTTGAGTGCCAGGGAGAATGGAACTATTTGAATGTTAACGGTCTGACTGATATAAAGGAGAGCTCTCCATAAGAGAGCCCACATAATTCATTTATTGATATTGGGATCTGTTTCATCATAAAAATCATGTGCTTCTTCGATGTTCTGAAGGTCAGCGACTTCATACACATTTCCGCCCGCCATTCCTTCATTGATGATACGGTCGATATCAAGGTAAACGGAGTCCTTGCCATCATATTCGGTATCCTTCAAAAATGTCATTTTTTCTCTATCCAAAATAAATCCCTCCTAGCCTTTTCTTTAGTTTAGGCAAAGGAGCTTTTTTTATTCTGTTTAGGGATTTCATGAATGTAAAGGCGGTTCATTCATATACATGGAAGATCATTAAATCATGTATCATGCTTTTGAGTTTGGCTTCATCTGTTTCGGAAGGCGGATTGGCTGTCCACTCGATGGATCCATCTTTATGATACAAGGCTTGGATTGCCTGCTTGTTGAAATAAAAGGAAATTTTCCATCCTGGCAAATTCTTATGCAGTGGTGCCCATTGAAAATGAGTAATCATATGTATTACCTCCATATATACAGCTTCTCATTTAATTATAATGGAAAACGGCAGCTGGAGGTGTTATTTAATTGTCAGGCTAGGAAAAGTTAATTCAATAAAAAGATTTTTTAAATGCAAAAGCCTGTTTGTTTCAATTTCCTCCTCATCGAATTGCATGGGCTTTGAGTTCACTTCGTATATGAAGAGCGAGCCTGATTCGTCTTCCCCTATATCCATGGAAAACTCTCCGAGAAATCCGATTTTTTTTGAAAGTATCTCTCCGCTTTTTTGGGCGATTTTCGCTAATTTTCGATTCAGGCTTCTTGATTGCAGGTCTTGATAAGGAAAGATCTTACCCCCTTGGGGAGTGTGGGTGGTGATTTCCTGAGTTTGTGACATCCTTACCGCTTTGCCGGTCACTTTATAAAAACCTTTTTCATAATGGACCAGAATCCGGTAATCATAACGATGTCCAAAAAGTTTCTTTGGTATGATCGCCTGTTGAGCAAGGTAGCTCCTTTTTAATAGCTCCCTTTTTTTTGTTTCCCAGAATGACGCGAAATCCGGGAAGGATTCACTATGCTTTAAGCTATTGAACAATAGTGTATCATCATCATTTTTGATTATGGTATAAATGCCTTTACCTTGGCTTCCTTTGCAGGGTTTAAGGTATATATGCCTGTAGGTCTCAAGGAAAGCATCAAGGCAGCCGCTGTTTCGCAAGACCATGGTGGGCGGAAGGTGATTGGTGAGGGATCCTTCTTCCATCAATGCTTCGAACATCACATATTTATCTATGAAGCAGGGGTTGAAAAGATTCATTCGGTATTCTTTTAAAAATTTGATGAGCTGTTGGAATTCCCCTGACGCCTCATAGCTCCTCGAGGGGATTCGGTTATAGACGATGTCAGGGAAGGGCACTTTACATTCGATCCACTTGTTTGAAATGGAGGAAAAAACATACCCTCTCATCGATTCGGAATGAAGGGCCTTTTCTGTGAATACATACGCTAATATTCCATGTTTCAATAAATATAGTGATAGGTCCCGAAAAAGGGTCAGGTTTCCACCCAAACCTGATTCCTTTTTGGGATTGGAAACAGTCAGTATGCCGACGGCAAGCATCCGGTTACCTGGAAATATGGTGATTGGAATTAGGGGTTGATTCGTATGCTCCTTATTATAGCTGATTACCTCTTCGGCAGAGCCGGCGAAAAGTTCCGCATTCTCTTGATTGTGGTACCAATTTTCAGTCGGGATATCGTAAAAAATGTTCATCGCGGCACACTGATTGATTTCGTAATCGTCTGTTCCGTAAGATAAATGGCGTAATCAAGGCTAAGCTTTCTGGTCAGCAATTCGAAATCCTTGAGTTTTGGATGGGAGAAGATGGAACGTCCCGGTTTGGAATTGGCTTCAAACATCCAAACCTGCCCTTTTTTATCCAATCCAAAATCAAATCCTATTTCTGCAACGATTCCGTCCAAGTTCTTTTCTATACTGTCACTTAAAATCAGTGCGGCTTCCGATAGCTTTCGTTCGACTTCTTTCGCCTCATCGTCATCTCCAAACAGTTCGGCAACCGTTTTGATCACACCCCCGCTTTTAATATGGGTGGTGACGCTGCCGGCACCGGCGATTTTTGCGGCAATCGCGGTTACCTGCCATTTTCCATTACTGTCCTTGTTCGTATGGACCCGGAAATCCACTGGACGTTTTTCAGATCGAATTAATGCGATGCCCTGCTGCACGATAAGATTCTCAAGCGGCCGGTCGTGAAAAATATGTTTAACGATGGATTCCAGTGTGGAAAACTTTTGCAGTTTATTTTCTTTTGCTTCATTTGTATAGCGGCAATAGTAAACATTCTCATGCTTATCATAAAGAATTTGGTGAATCCCTAGGCCGAGGCTGCCGTGAATGGGCTTTATATAAACTTGCCGGTAATGGGAAAGAAGGGTTTCCACCACGGACATGGATTGAAATGGATACGTTTCCGGCAAATATGGCAGTGCCCGCTCATCTGCGCATAACCTTTCATTTACATCCCATTTATTGAAAAAACCAGGATTATACCATGGAATGGTATATTCTTTTTGGAATTTCTGCTTCACTTCTTTAGGTCCATCGCGGTTTTCCGTCAACCGATTTGGGAGACGGTCATAGATGACATTAGGAAAAGGAAATTCATTAATGTGCCAGTCATCGTTATCAAACACATAACCTTTGATTGTCTCCTCATCCCAATTGATTACATTCTCCCCAAATACAAAGGGGATACAGCCTGTGGTCCTGCTAAGCGAAAGGAGCTTTGCGAAAAATTCCGATCTCTCCCCCAATGGTTTGTTTGAAATGCCGGTGAAGCCTGATGAAAAGATTCCGACCAGCGGTCCGATATGAATGCTCTTGCCATATATGAATAAATGAAGGGGAATATCGGTATGATCGAATATTAGAGATTCCGCAAGACTTTCCGAAAGGACGATTGATTGATTGACGGCCGGGTTTTGTTTGACGATGGCAGGACATGAATGTCGTCCGAAATAAATTAATTCAATCTCTGCCAAATCTCCAAGCTCTGAAGGGTAGTAGAGAACATTGCCGGGGATAGCGGCAATTTCGGCAGGATAAGTCTTTCTCACTTTCTATTCACCTGCTTTCTGAAGATGTTCGGCTAAATACTGGCTATATTGAAACGGTGCGCGATGAATATCTTTCATGGTCTCCGGCTGTAGTGCCTGAATGATTTTCCTTCCGGGCTTCGAGTTTATGTCCATTATCCATATTTGGCCTTTTTTATCGATGCCTATATCAATCCCCAACTCGAATAACCTTTCAAAGACAGCTTCGGCTTCTGCTGGCAGGGTGCGAAGGATATGCTGAATCTTTTGTTCGACGGCAATCGAAATCGTTTCAGGGTTTCTTTTGATGAAAGTATCCAATGGAATGGCTTCCCCGCCTGTGGCAAGATTTGAGGTGATTCCGTCCTTTTGTCCCGTACGAATTCCGCGGCCCCGTTCCATCCATTGATTCTTCTCGTTTTTTTGAAGTAAAATCCGTAAATCGAATGGCTCGTTATTTTGGCTGCAAAGTTCCAAATATGGCTGGCAGAGGTAACGGTATCGATTTAATAAATGCTGCAGCCATTTGTTAAGCTGAGATTTGGAGGAGAATTGGCGGTCATATTTGGTGCCCTTTTTCGTCATGGATACCAAGGTTCCGTCTTCGTTTTTTGAAAGAAGATAGATTCCTGTACCGCCTGCACCGAATTCAGGTTTGATGATGATTTTATCCAGGCGTTCCAAATGACCGGTAATATCTTCCGGTGTCGTCACTTGTACGGTCTCTGGAAAAAATGCCTGTAGGTGTGGATGGTTTTTTAGGATTTGATACACTTCCCACTTACCAGGAAGGCCCAGCCCCAAGAAATTCGAGTTATCTTTTAACCAATCGATTTTGTGCCGCGTTTCCGTTGACTCCCGGACTAATCCGTGAAAACAGCGATCATAAACAAAATCAGGTATATCAAAAGATGCGGCGATCCAAGTTTCGTTCTCGTCATCAAACCGCTCGCCGCGGACTTTTTTCAGATCCATATCAATATTTTCCGGTGAGAATTTACAAACTTTCATATTAAATGATTTTGCGGTTTTGGCTATTTCGGTGAAGTAGTTGTTTTCATGTGTATCCGACGCGGCCATTAATCCTATTAACACGTGCTAGCAACTCCTTTTATGGATGGTTTTCGCGGTTAAGGGCAAGCATGAAATCTATGATGGATTTTACTGATGGACGAAAGGTTTCATAGTTGCCTTGAAATTTTTTCGAAGGTTTTGAATTCACTTCGATGATCCATGGATGGGTATCGGTATCCAGTGCTAAATCGATCCCTAGCTCACCGAATGGATCGTCATGGTTTTCGACCAAGGACTGGGCAGTGTTTTTAGCCAGCCGTACGAGCTTTTGATATATGCGGCTGGCGTCCTGAAGGTCAAATGCTTCCTTTAGAAAATCCGGCCCATTTTTCATCAAGCCGCCTTGTGCAAGATTGGAAACGATAGTGCCAGGGTCCCCAATCCGGGCAACCATTGATGAAACTTTCCATTCAAGCAGATCGTTCCGGTGAAGAAGTATGCGGAAATCAACTTTTCTCTGATCGGTTTCGAATAGGGAAATCCCTTTTTGAAGAATGAAGGATTGTTTTCTGGAAAACCTTTTTAAGGTTTCGTACAACTTTTCATCCGTATCAGCAAAATGCACATCCTGGAGATTTCCGGATTGCTCGATTTTCCATTTTCCAGCTACTTGCGTTAATCTGCAAATATTCCTGCCTTGGCTGCCTGATGCGGGTTTAAAGTAGATTACCGAATGCTTTTCTATAAACCTCAAGAAAGATTCCTTTTCGTTAAAAAGTATCGTCTCCGGCAAATTTGGCAGCAGCTCATCTTCTAAGATTAGCAGCTCATGTACATCATGTTTGGAGAGGAACCTTCCATTGAACATCGGTATCGACCGTTCCTCCAGTTCAGTTTTAAACAGCTTGAAAGAATGCGACTCCTCAAGTTTGCGCGAATGTATCCGGTTATAAAATACATCAGGAATGGGGAGGCGCAAGGTTTGCCAGCCATCTTGCCCAGGCAGGTAGCCTTCCACAATTCCTTCTTGAAGAGACTGCAATTTTACTAAATAGAAGGGGATGCCCTGCTGATTACAATATGATTTCATTTCCTGATAAAATTTTTCCATCTCACCGAATGTCCCGTCTTGCAAGGGAGTCTGGTTCATGAGTGAAGCGAAGAACGGGCCTATTTTAATTGACCTTCCTTCCGCATTGTATGAGACGGAGATTGGATCGGAAAAAATGGGTAAGGATAAAGTTTGGTTCATATCATATGAAAGTTTCAATGTAGGCTGGGATGACGGGAATGGCTGGACAAGTACCGGGACCGAACGGCATCCAGCCATGATCGTTACGGGTTCTCCAAATTGAAGGCCCCATTCCTCAAATAGTTTTTCTTCGATAAACAGTAGCGCCTTCTTTCGCGTCTCTGCGGGATTTACCGTAATGAAAACTTTCTGATGGTTAAGGTTCATAATAATTCCCCGTTTGCAATAAGTTTAATATCCTTTAATAATTAAATGATGGGCAAATGTGGATAACACATTCTATGTTCTTTTAATTAGAAGGTGTCATCAAGCCTCTATTTAAAGCAATAAAAGGAGAAATTTCATGGAGTTTTGGTTAAGGATACTGTATGGTCGTCTTAGGTGCTGTAATAGGTGGCTACACTAAATTATTAGCTATCACAATGCTGTTCAGACTTTATAAACCAATCTATATTTTCGGGAAACAGATGCCGTTGACACCAGGGTTGATTCCGAAGCGGCAGGATGAGTTAGCCAAACAGTTAGGTAAATTGGTGTTGATCATTTAATCACGCCCGAGAGCATTCAAAGTAAAGTCATCAGATGCCTCTATACAGAATATGAATATTTTCGTGAAGGCAGAAGTAAAGAAAGCATTGTCCACGGAAAAAAGTACTGCTCAAATGCATGATCACTGGGAATGAAGAATTCTTCATTTACGTTAGAACAGAGATTACAAACATTCTTTCTTGGTAAATATGAAACATGATCGGAAGAGAAACGATATAACAATTGATTAACGAAAAAACGGCTGAAATGCTGCCTGTCGCTTCGATCATGAATAAGCCGGTTCGAGAATTGACTGCCAATTTCTCGGACACCATTTCCCGGCTTTGAGGAAATGTCGCTTCCATCACTAAGAAGGAATTGTCGATGATCACCTACCTTCGGGCTTTGCTTGGTGGAATCATCGGTTTATTTCAAGGTTTTGTAACTGTTTTAATAGGATGACGTGTAATTCGCAATCGGATTTGTTATAGTGGAAAAGGTGTAGGAATACAATGATTACCGGGAGGGGAAATAAATGAGTAACGTATATGATGCAGCGTATGAAATGGAAAAGGCAATTAGGGCAAGTAATGAATATGCCGATTTGCAACGCTTATATGATCTTGTCAATTCTGATGAAGCAACAAAAGGGATGTTTGAAAACTTCCGTAATCTGCAGATGTCATTGCAGCAAAAGCAAATGATGGGACAGGAGATTGCACCGGAAGAGGTTGAGCAAGCACAAAAGACGGTACAGCTTGTCCAACAAAACCCAACCATTTCTCAATTGATGGAAGCTGAACAACGGATGAGCATGGTCATCGCAGACCTCAATAAAATTATCATGAAGCCGCTTGAAGATTTATATGGCTTGCCTGAACAACAGCAATAAGCAGTTAAAGACTCCCTTCCATAATGGTTGGGGGTTTTTTTGTTTCCTGAAAGCACCGTTGCAAGGGGCGTGAACCACTATTTGTTCTATTCCCGAAATTTTAGTCATAAATTTGGAAAGAGGATACTACAGATGGGGGAGATCAGCATGGTATATCGACTACTTGCGGTCAATATCGACGGGACATTGCTCCAGTCGAATGGCCGTTTAAATAAATCGACTAAAGAAGCAATAGATTATGTTCACCAAAAAGGTGTCCATGTTGCACTTGTGACGTCAAGAAACTATCACTCAGCAAAAAAAGTGGCCAAAGCCCTAAAAATAAATCCGATGATCGTTGCTCAGCAAGGAGCCTTTGTCGGAGCTTCCATAGAAAAGCCGATAATGGTAAAAAGAATATCAGAAGAACTGACTGCAGAGCTCGTGCAAATGCTTGAAAAGACCACGTGCCAAATATTGCTCATTCATGAAAAATTCTCGCTGGGCAATCGGGTGAACCTTCCGGAGAATTTGCTTGGTAAATCGGTTATGTATTTGAATGATCAAAATATTTATGCTCAAAATTATGTGGATGATATCAGTGAAGAACTTATTGACCAGCCGATGGCCCCGACGAAGATGGACATTATATTTCCAGAAAAAAGTGCTCGAAATGATATGTTGAAATTGATAAAGGAAATGTTCCCGGAGGTGGATGCAATCTTACATCCAGGACATAAGCTGACAATCGTTCCGAAGGGTGTTTCTAAATGGAGCGGTGTATTGTATTTAGCTGACCATTTAGAGGTGAAAAGAACGGAAATCGTCTCGATTGGAGATGGATTGGATGATATTGAGATGATTGCCGGTTCTGGTCTGGGAGTTGCCATGGGCAATGCGGATGAGGAAGTAAGGAAGGTGGCAAAATGGGTGACGCGCTCCAATGATCAAGATGGTGTTGCCTATATGCTGAGGGAATTCTTCCGGAAACAGCATCCAATCGATTTTTTACAAAAGATGAATATGCTTAAGTGAATGGCGGGGCTCCTTCATATAGAAGGGGCCCCATTCAGATAATGCCGCTTTTTAGGCCTGTTATATTTCATAAATAATTATAAGCTTCTTTCCATAAGCTAAGGGAAAATCAGTAATGGAAAGGAAGAATTCAATGGGTGTAATCAATGCAAAAGAAGTGCAAGTCGGTGACGAGGTGTTTGTGATTTATAATAATCCCCACGTTCCTACCGTTTCGAATATAAGGGCGGCTGAAATCGTTCCGCATCCCAAAGATCCCAATGCAGTAGCCTTGTTCCTGAACGATACATTTCATACGATTGAGGACGATGATGCTTTGTTCACTTCGGAAGCCGCAGCGGAAAAAGCATACAGTGATTATATGGATAACCAAATGACTTAAAGAGACGTTCACTTTGCATGAACAGATGAAAGCCCTCGCTTATAGAGCGGGGGCTCCTTTTGATTATATTTACGAGTAAAAGTTCGAAATTCCCGAGTATTTGCTGCAAACTCACGAGTAAACGCTCAAAATTCACAAGTAAAAGCTCCGAATTCACGAGTAAACGCGTCAAACTCACGAGTAACGCTCCGAATTCACGAGTAAACGCGCCAAACTCACAAGTAAACGCTCCGAATCACGAGTGGATGCTCGAACTCACGATAAAAGTTCGAAACTCACGAGTATTTGCTGCAAACTCACGAGTAAACGCGCCAAACTCACGAGTATTTGCTCCGAACTCACGAGTAAACGCGTCAAACTCACGAGTAAAGCTCCGAATTCACGAGTAAACGCACCCATACTCACATGTCAGAGCCATTAGTGGTTAAAACAGCATATTTGACTGTGAAAAATAAAAAAATGCCACTCCTATTTCAAGAAATACAGAGTGACAGTTATGGTCTAATCTCAGTTATTGGATTGTATTAAGAGTTTCATTGCGTGAATTTGTCCAATATGATTGGCTTCATGGAGCACTACAAAATTAATGAATTCCCCCACTGTTTCCATTCCGTTGAAAGGCTGTGCTGTTTTTTCATTCAATCGTTCTTCCGGAATTTCAAGAAGTCGATCAAGTTGTTCATGCAGTTGTTGCTTTAATACTTCAACGGTAGGTACGTCCCCAGTCCAGTCCGCTGGTTTTGAACCATATCCGAATAGTTGGCCGTAATTCGCTGGCAATTCACTATTGGAGTCCAATAAAAATTTTTCGGCTGCAGTAAGGACATGTCCAAGGTGCCAATGGATTGTATTATTAAAACCTTCAGGCTGTACATCCATAAATTCTGGTTTGATTCCATCGATTTCTTTTAAAAGATTGCCGCGCATGACCGTTAGCTGATTTTTTACATAATTCATTTTACATTCCCCTTTCAATCTTGTTTTTTTCTAAACGCTATCCCATGAAATTATAGCAAGGATAATTCAATATTATCAAATTTTAGCTAAGCCATTTCAAAAGTGGGAGTCTTATCAATTTACAATTTATTTCATTTTAAAGGTTGTAATTGTCAGAAAATTTATTATAATTAAAATAATGTTAGGAAAACTCACATATTAATGTAAAGTTAAGGTGCATAAAGAGAAATAAGATGATGGTAATTGAAGTAAGTTTATGCATTTATTACAAGGGAAGAGTGCATCCGAATTTAATGGGATACTTGGAATAATTGGCGGTATAGTTTGGCAAAAGGAGAGAGGGTATGCGTTTAACAACAAGGGAACAGGAAAAGTTAATGGTTGTAGTGGCGGCAGATTTGGCAAAAAGGCGAAAAGATCGCGGCTTGAAGTTGAACTATCCGGAATCCATTGCCTTGATTACCTATGAAATAGTCGAAGGGGCCAGGGATGGGAAATCAGTATCGGAACTGATGCAATTTGGCAGGACGATTCTTTCAAGTGAAGATGTTATGGATGGGATTCCTGAGATTATTCATGATATTCAAGTTGAGGCAACATTTCCGGATGGTACAAAGCTTGTGACTGTTCATAATCCGATTCAGTAAGGAGGAGGAGGCCATGATACCAGGTGAATATATCTTGAAAAAAGAACCGGTCGTATGTAACGAGGGAAAGATTTCAACGGTCATAACAGTCATCAACAGGGGAGACCGTCCGATACAGATTGGCTCACACTTTCACTTTTATGAAGTGAATATTGGACTGGAGTTCATTCGTGAGAATGCTTTTGGGAAAAGGCTTAACATTCCTGCCGGTACAGCTGTCCGTTTTGAGCCGGGCGATGCGAAGGAAATCGAACTGGTCCCATTCAGCGGCAAAAGGGAAGTTTATGGATTAAGTAATAAAACGAATGGTCCGCTTGATAAGGAGTGAAAATATGAGTCATGAAATGTCACGTAAGCAATATGCCGACATGTTTGGTCCGACAACAGGGGATTTAATCAGATTGGCAGATACCGAGCTTTTCATAGAAGTGGAAAAGGATTTTACAAAGTACGGGGATGAAGTGAAATTTGGCGGGGGTAAAGTGATCCGTGATGGTATGGGGCAACATCCAACCGCTTCAAGAGATGAGGTGATGGATCTTGTTTTCACCAACGCGATCATCATCGATTATACAGGCATTTATAAAGCGGACGTTGGCGTGAAGGATGGAAATATTGCAGCTATAGGAAAAGCGGGAAATCCCCTATTGATGGATGGGGTGACAATGGTGATAGGAGCAGCTACAGAAATAATTGCAGCTGAAGGAAAGATCGTTACAGCTGGTGGTATTGATGCCCACATCCATTTCATTGCCCCGCAGCAAATAGAGACTGCACTGTCAAGCGGGATCACGACAATGATCGGTGGGGGAACCGGACCTGCAACGGGAACGAACGCCACGACGTGTACTCCGGGAGCTTGGAATATACATAAAATGCTCGAAGCAGCAGATCATTTCCCCATGAATCTCGGTTTTTTGGGTAAAGGCAATTCCTCTGCCAAAGAACCGCTTGCTGAGCAAATAGAGGCTGGTGCGATCGGGCTGAAGTTACATGAAGATTGGGGCACGACGGCTGCAGCCATCGATACAAGTTTAATGGTGGCTGACGAATACGATATTCAAGTGGCGATTCATTCCGATACGCTTAATGAAGGTGGTTTCGTCGAGGATACGATCAGAGCGATCGACGGCCGTGTCATTCATACATATCATACCGAAGGAGCGGGTGGGGGGCATGCCCCTGATATCATCAAGGCGGCAAGTTATCCGAATATTCTCCCGTCCTCGACGAACCCCACCCGTCCATACACCATCAATACGTTGGAAGAGCATTTGGATATGCTGATGGTATGCCATCATTTGGATCCATCCGTTCCGGAAGATATCGCTTTTGCCGATTCCCGGATAAGAAAAGAGACTATTGCAGCTGAAGACATTCTTCATGACCTGGGCGTCTTTAGCATGATCAGTTCCGATTCCCAAGCGATGGGGCGTGTAGGAGAAGTTATTCTGCGAACATGGCAGACGGCCGATAAGATGAAAAAGCAGCGTGGCAAAATGCTGGAGGATACAGGGGAAGGAGACAATTTCCGCGTTAAGCGTTATATTGCCAAATATACGATAAATCCTGCAATTACACATGGGATTTCTGATGTCGTCGGATCTGTGGAAGAAGGGAAATTCGCAGACTTGGTGCTATGGGATCCTGCCTTTTTCGGGGTTAAACCGGACATGATTCTAAAAGGAGGCATGATCGCGCACAGTATGATGGGCGATCCGAATGCTTCGATTCCAACTCCTCAACCGGTGTTATACCGCCCGATGTTTGCAAGTTTTGGACAGGCCGTTGAGAGTACGTCGATTACGTTCCTATCAAAAGCGTCATATGAAGCGGGAATTCATGATGACCTGGGTTTGAAAAAAATAGTGAAGACTGTCTCGAACATTCGCAATCTTACAAAAAAAGATATGAAGTTAAACGGGGAGACCCCCGTTATAGAAGTTGATCCGCAAACATATGAAGTGACGGTGGATGGTGATTTAATTACGTGTGAGCCAGCGGAAATCCTGCCGATGGCGCAACGATACTTTTTATTCTGAGGTGATGACATGATAGTTGAAGAAGTATTGGGAAATATAGAGTTTATTGAAAAAAAAGCGAAACATATGGAAAAGATTTATCTGGAAAGCGATGCATTAAGAAAACGGATACTAAGGGTTAAAACGGATCATGGAAATGAAATTGGGATACGCCTTAAAGAAAACAAGGATTTGATGGATGGCGACATCCTTTATATGGATGAAAATAATATGATTGTGATCCATACGATAGATGACGATATTTTGACGATCTTGCCTACAACTCTAGGGCAGATGGGCGATATTGCGCATCAATTGGGAAATCGCCACTTACCTGCCCAGTTTGATGGGGATGAAATGCTTGTTCAATATGATTACCTGGTGGAAGAGCTTTTAATGGAACTTGATATACCGTTTCGTCGTGAAAAGAGGAAGGTGAAGCAGGCATTCCGTCATATCGGACATTCACATGATTGAACGTTTGTTTCCGTTGATCCAGCTTTGTGATTCCAATTTTCCTTCTGGGTCGTTCTCCCATTCATTCGGGATGGAGACTTACATTCAAGAAGGGAAGGTCCATGATGCAACTTCTTTAAAGGCGTTTTTGAAGGTATACATTTCTAAATCTTTAACCTATACAGATGGACTGGGGTGCCGGCTTGCATATGAATTCGTAAGTAGTCAAAGGGCTGAAAAAATATGGGATCTGGATGAGTTGCTTTATGCCGCATGTTCCGCCCGGGAATCCAGGGAAGCCTCGAAAAGAATTGGACAGCAGATGGCTAAACTATGCTCGAACTTATACCCATCCGAAGAGTTATTGGCATACTTGAAGAAAATCCAAGGAAAACAATGCTATGGACATCCGGCCATTGTATTTGCGCTTGTGTGTACTGAATTGAACCTTACCGTAGAAATGGCCATTCATGCCTGTTTATATGCAGCTGTGTCCTCGCTTATCCAAAATGCAGTAAGAGGAATCCCTTTGGGTCAGACAGCTGGACAATCCTTGTTATTATGGTCACATGAGGTCATCCAGACAGCCGTTGCATTCATTAAAGGACTTCCGGAGGATGAACTCGGACGGACACTGCCGGGATTGGAAATAGCCCAAATGAGGCATGAGGATTTACATGTAAGACTATTTATGAGTTAACCAGAAAAGAGGTGACAGATTTGCCTTATAGAGGTAAATCGATAATAGATGAAACAAGTAGTCAAAATAGGTGTAGGTGGCCCGGTTGGTGCCGGAAAAACGATGCTTGTCGAGAAGTTGACACGGGTAATGGAAAGTGATTTCAGCATGGCAGTCGTAACGAATGATATATATACAAAAGAAGATGCGCTGTTTTTAATGAAAAATGGTGTACTTCCTGAAAATCGGATCATTGGTGTGGAAACCGGCGGCTGTCCACATACAGCGATACGTGAGGACGCCTCGATGAATTTTGCAGCCATTGATGAGTTGATGGAACTCCATCCGGAACTGGATTTGATTTTTGTGGAGAGCGGCGGTGATAATTTAGCGGCGACCTTCAGCCCTGAACTCGTTGATTTTTCAATCTATATCATTGATGTCGCACAAGGGGAGAAAATCCCCCGGAAAGGTGGCCAGGGAATGATTAAATCGGATTTATTCATCATTAATAAAACGGACTTGGCCCCGTATGTAGGAGCAAGCCTGGAAGTGATGGAGAGGGATACATTAACGACCCGAGGGGATAAACCTTTCTTTTTTACTAACTTAAAAGACGAAAAGGGTTTGACTGATGTCGTAAACTGGATAAAGTCAGAGGCGTTTCTAGTAGGTCTTGAGCAGTGAGTTGGACAGGCAGCATTCGCTTAAAGGCGGAACTGAAAAATGCTCGAACGATAGTGAGTGATACTTATTATGACGGGGCATTCAAATTGTCCCGTCCGGTGTTTTTTGATGAACTTTCACCTACCTATTTTCTCATTCATGTTGGAGGGGGCTATGTAGGTGGTGACAAGTACCATCAGCTTTTTTGTTTGGAAGAAGGGGCTACAATGACATTGACGACGCAGTCTGCGACAAAGATATATAAAACGATGGATGAGCCGGCAGTGCAGAAAACCGAGTTAGTTTTAAAAAAGGAAAGTTTCCTTACCTATGTGCAGGACCCTGTAATTGCCTATGAATCTGCTCGATATATTCAGGATACGACGATACATATGGAAAGCGGAGCGGGATTGTTGATGACTGATATATTTACACCAGGATGGTCAGAGAGTAGGGGGGCATTCACATATGATTGGATCCGCTCCAAAACGAACGTGTTTCAAGATGGTAAAAGGCTGTTAATGGACCACTTGTTTCTGAATCCTTCAGACGAGATGGACTCTGTACTATTATTGGAAGGATATAGTCATTTTGGCTCGCTATTATTGATATATCAAGAGGTGGATGGGGAATTCATTACCGAACTCGATGAAATGCTTTCCCTGTTAGGAAGCAAAGTTAGAATAGGTTTTTCCCGGCTGCCAATACGTGGTTTGATGCTGCGGGTATTGGCAAATCAAACTCAACAGATAGAAAAGGTATTTTCAGTTTGTGAGGATCTCTTCCGAAGGAGGATACTTCGGGAGGATCCAATTTTTTATCGTAAATATTAGTAAAGGGAAAGGCGGTGTATTATGGAAATGAGTTTATTGCTTGTTTTAGCGATTGGATTTGTATTAGGCATCAAGCATGCTCTGGAACCCGATCATATCATTGCCGTTTCCACGATTGCGAGCCAAAGCAAGAAAATATGGAAATCTTCACTTGCAGGCGTATTTTGGGGAATCGGGCATACACTTACTCTTTTGGTGTTCGGTGTCATCCTGATCCTTTTGAAAAACGAAATTCCGGAGGCTTGGGCAATGTCATTGGAATTTCTTGTGGGAATCATGCTGGTATATTTAGGTATCACGACGATTTTTTCTTGGAAGCAAACGAAGCGGCATGACCATACAGGCCGGACTACATATCTGAAATCGATGTTAGTGGGAATTGTCCACGGACTTGCAGGCAGTGCTGCAATGGTCCTTCTTACTTTAAGTACGATAGATGCAGCGTGGCAGGGGGCAATCTACATTATCATATTTGGTGTAGGTACTTGTATAGGCATGCTTCTGTTCACTACGATTTTAAGCATCCCCTTTGTCACAAGCTCTTCCTCCAAAAAAGTCAATCGCTTACTCATCCGATTGACAGGTGTGATAAGCACGCTTTTCGGAATCTATTATATGTACAATCTGGGCATCAACGAGGAACTATTTTCTGTATGGTTTGGTTGAATGCAGGACATATGCCCAAAGGATATAGGCAAGAACCCTCAAGTCATAAACTTGAGGGTTTTTTACTGTTAATAAATCGAAAAACAATCCTATTACTCTTTTGCGTGGACTAGTATAATGAAAAAAATTGGATAATTAATCCATTGGGGTGTTAGGAGATGACATGTAATGAAAAGGAAACCGATGCTTGTTGCACTTAGCCTATTATCAATAACGTTAGCTTCAGGCTGTACAACACAGCAAGAACATATTTCCGTTCAAAAATATGAAGGTAAACACTACAAATTCGAAGCATATAAAGAAAAGATAGAAATGGGGAAAACAGAAAAAACAAAAGAAATAGTACAGAATGCAGATTGGGAAGAATTCGCGTTGGAGAAGGATCATCCTAAGGCGGACTTCATCTTTTATTTTAATGATGAGAAAAACGAAGGTAGACTAACCGTATATTATGTTTGGGTAAATCCTGATGGAAAGATTGTAGAATTGACGAAGGATGAACATAGTCAGTATGTACAGTTAAATAGAAAGGATTCAAAAATCATATTAAGACTGCTGCATAAATGAAAAGGCCTCCAGACATGCATTAACATTAGAACTCTCATGTGCCTCAATATCAACAGAGTTATTTAAAAAGTGTAATGGTTGGAATCGAGGCATTAAAAAAGAACTAAACCCTTAATCTCTTCCTGTTTTATACAAATATCTATACATGTTTGACAAAAAGGCGAAAGAACCCGGATTTCCAAACAAGTCCGGGTTCTTTCATTCTGCTCAGGCTGAATCAGTCTTCTTATTCGTTGTCCTCAATATTGGCATGGTGCAGCAACGAAAAGAG
Source organism: Peribacillus sp. NPDC096447 (assembly GCF_044762725.1). Taxonomy (NCBI): domain Bacteria; kingdom Bacillati; phylum Bacillota; class Bacilli; order Caryophanales; family Bacillaceae; genus Peribacillus; species Peribacillus sp. NPDC096447. Next base: position 589,555 of record NZ_JBIWEV010000002.1, on the reverse strand, counting down.
CCGCCGGACTTAATGATTTCGCTTATATCAACTTCAATGACTTCGTATCCACGTTTACGAAGCTCACTATTTACCTGTTTATTACACGGAAGACTGAATAATTTTTTATTCCCAATCGAAAGCACATTGGTTCCTAATGTGAATTGTTCTTCTTTAGTCACTTCGATCATGTCATAACGTGAAGCTAATAAATCCATTTCTTTTTTTGTAAAGGACTCTGGAAAAATAAGCGCCTCTGTCGGTGATATGATATTGAAAACACAATCTAAATGAAGGAATGTTTCAATGAAAGGAATCGCGATGACATCGTAATCCGGTAATAGGGTTTGAAGATGCTTGACGGATGTTTCATCCGTTCTTTCACTGATTCCAATATAGATGGTCTTTCCGTCAATAAGGACATCCCCGCCCTCAATATGATTTTTGAGGAGGTTGAAATATGAGATGCGATTCGTTTCGAGCCAGGATTTCAATATTTGTTCTTCACCCTGCCTGATACCTGTTGCCAACTCAGCTACATAAACGGTATTGCCAAGAGTGAAACCGATGTCCCTCGTGAAAACTTGTTCTGGATATGTAAATTGTGGCGGAAGTTTTATGACTTCAATCCCTTCATGTTCAAGAGCCTTTATAAATTGGGCATGCTGCTTAAAGGCAAGTGCCTGATCGATATTTTCTTCTTGAAATTCTTTTTGTGTTTCGTTAATGATCTCCCGGATTTCCATATAACGTGGTTCACAGACAATCACACGTGATAGCTTTGAATATTCACTCGCGCAATAAGCTTCCAGTTCTTCGTTTATTTTGTTTACCATAAATGAGCTCCCTCTAAAAATAATTGTATCTTTACTATTTCCTCTTTTTTCTAGAAAGAAACATAAAAAATATGTCAGGGAACTGCACCGCTAAATTTGGATGGTTTAAAAATAACATTTCAGATTAAGCTCCTAATAAATGAATCCGATATATACCGGATTCATTTATCAATTCGAAGAAAACGAATTTGCCTGCAGTTATTTGTTTTTTATAAAAATTCCCGTTGATTCCAGAAATCCGCTCCCTTTCCGAATCCCGTTTTTGTCGTCAAACTCATAGAATCTGGTTTAGCCTTTTTTTGAAATATCATCAAGATAAACCCAAATTCAAAATAATCGTAAAAGGTAACTAGGGATAAAGGATTATTTTTTTTCTGGTCGAATATATAATGAGGATGCTTTTAATATAAGGGGGAGATTGTAATGATGGATACTCCATTGATCATGACTCAAATCGTTGAGAGAGCTGAAAAATATTTTCCGAAGAAAGAGGTAGTTTCGCGTACGGATGGTGGTATTCACACATTTACATATGCAGAGATTGCTGAGCGTACAAGAAGGCTGACCAGTAACCTTGAAAAATTCGGCATTCAAACAGGTGACCGTATTGGAACACTTGCCTGGAACCATCATCGGCATTTAGAAGCATATTTTGCGATTCCTTGTCATGGTGCTGTCCTTCATACAATCAATATGCGTCTGTCTCCTCAACATGTTTCTTATATCGTCAATAGTGCGGAGGATCGATTACTATTGATAGACCCTGATGTCATTCCCCTCTTGGAAGCAATTAAAGATGAGTTAACGACAGTGGAAGGGTATATCATTATGACGGATAAAGAGGAGCTGCCTGATACGACCCTTTCACCCATTTATCATTATGAAAGATTATTAGCCGAAGGGAATCCGAAACAGCCATTCATTCAAACCTTGGATGAAAATGCGCCTGCCGGCATATGTTATACTTCCGCCACGACCGGGAATCCGAAAGGTGTGGTTTATTCACATCGCGGAATTTTGCTGCATGCGATTGCACTGGGGCTTGCCGATTCCACAGCATTAAGCGAACGTGATGTCGCCCTTCCTGTCGTGCCCATGTTTCATGTAAATGCCTGGGGGATGCCTTTTGCCAGTGTTTGGTTTGGAACGAAGATGGTTTTGCCGGGACCCTATTTCACCCCAAAGATTTTGGCTGAGCTTATAGAAACGGAGAAGGTTACAATCGCAGCAGGGGTTCCGACGATATGGCTGGGCTTATTGAAGGAGCTGGAAGAAGGCGGCCATGATACGAGCAGCATTCGCACTGTTCTATGCGGCGGGTCGGCTGCTCCAAAAAGCATGATTAAAACCTTTGAACAAAAGTATGGGATACCATTCCTGCATGCCTATGGAATGACTGAAACGAGCCCGCTTGTTTTTGTTTCGAAACCAAAAAGCTATCAGGAAGACCTCCCTGAAGAAGAACTTTATGAGTTGAAGGCCAAGCAGGGCCTTGTTTCCCCAATGATAGAAATTAAAGTGATCGGTCAGGACGGCGAAGTGAAACCAGATGGAAAAGAAATGGGCGAATTGCTGATCAGGGGTCCTTGGATAGCGAATGAGTATTTTAAGGATGAGCGGTCAGAGGATACCTTTAAGGATGGCTGGCTGTATACGGGGGATGTTGTCACGATTGATGAAGAGGGGTTCGTCAAAATCGTTGACCGGACGAAAGATTTGATAAAAAGCGGCGGTGAGTGGATTTCTTCCGTAGATATAGAGAATGCATTAATGGCCCATGAAGGAATCTTTGAGGCGGCGGTAATTGCAGTGCCTCACGAAAAATGGCAGGAACGGCCGATCGCCTGTGTTGTCTTGAAGGAGGCATACAAGGGGAAAGTGTCCCAGGAAGACATCATCGAATTTTTAATGCCGCAGTTTGCAAAATGGTGGCTGCCGGATGAAGTGGTCTTTTTGGATGAAATCCCGAAAACGGGTGTTGGGAAGTTCTTGAAAAGGGCATTGCGTGATCAGCTTCAGGATAAATATATCAATAAATAATGATAGATTTGTATAAATGTAACTTTTCCCCCTATTCTGATAATAGGTAAGGAATATATAATAAAGTCATAGAACGAAAGAGGAGGAAATAAATTGAGTATTGAATCGACATCACCTGCAGGCACTGTTTTAGTCACATATTCGGACAGGACGGCCACTGTTGCAATGAACCGTCCAGAGGCCATGAATGCTTTAAATCCGAAAATGCTGCATGATTTTATTCATGCCCTGAAGGAAGTAAGTGAGAATGATGATGTGGATGTCGTCATTTTAAAAGGGAATGGGAAAGCATTTTCCGCAGGTGGTGACATTAAGATGATGCTCTCGCCTGGAAAAGAAAACGCTTTCGATGAACTGATGGATGGAATCAGTGAATTGGTGACCACTCTATACTTCATGCCTAAATTGACCATCAGTGCCATTCATGGTGCAGCTGCAGGGCTTGGGTTAAGTATAGCTCTTGCAACCGATCATCTTATTGCCGATTCGGAAAGTAAGGTTGCGATGAATTTTATCGGGATTGGATTAATCCCCGATGGCGGCGGACACTTCTTCCTTGAACGTCGTCTTGGTGAAGTGGGTGCAAAAGAACTAATCTGGGAAGGTAAAGTGCTTACTGCGCTTGAAGCAAAAGAAAAGGGCCTCATTCATGAAGTGGCTGACGGAACCCTGGAACATGCGGTAGAGAAGAAAGTTCAATCATGGCTGCAAAGCCCGGTTCAGGCCATGATTAAAACGAAAAAAATTCTTAGTGAAAAAAATCGCCCGCTATTGATTAAGATCCTTGAGATTGAAAAAGCTGCCCAGATGAAAATGCGGCAAACAGCGGACCACCAAGAGGGAATAAAAGCATTCGTGGAAAAAAGGAAACCGAACTTCATCGGAAAATGAATAAAAAAGGCCGTCACGTCATTGTGACGGCCTTTTTTATATAAGGAATGTGTCTAAAACTTAATCATATTTTTAGTGATTGCGCTTCCATTTTCAATCAGCGATGAAAAAGCAATAAAGCGCCTGAAGGTGATGTACAGCGATGTGTTTGATCTTGATAGTTTTTTTCCTTCAATAGATTTTGTCCCAATTCTTTAGCTTGTTCATCATTCTCGGCTGTAAATGATTCATCCAATAGTTTTTCCCCTGACGGTTCAAAAACGGTTAATTTGTATATTCTGCTCATTTCAAAAACTCCCTTATCAAAAATGTTATTGTCTTAGGAACTGTTATAAAAATTTTATCATTATCTATCAATTTTGACTATTATTATGTGAGGGAAATGTATTAAGACAGGGAATATTGATATGTAGCTGAATATCTTGAAAAACGATGGAAAATAACTATACCGAACTAACTTCAAAACAAAACCTATTTATACTAGAGGAATTCTCTCTTTAAAATGAAAAATCATAAATGATATAATAAACCTGAGTAAAAGTGCATCTAGGAAGTGTATGGATCGAAGGGGGATTTTTTGAATGACGGTAAAAATCGTTAATAATATCACTGAATTGATAGGAGATACACCTGTTGTAAGGATTAATCATTTAACAGCGGAGGGTGATGCTGAAGTATTTGTGAAACTTGAATATTTCAATCCGAGCCGCAGTGTAAAGGATCGGGCAGCCTTCAACTTAATTAGGCAGGCTGAACTGGACGGCATCATTCAATCCGGGGCTACGATCATAGAACCAACATCAGGGAATACAGGTATTGGGCTTGCTATGAATGCCGCTGCAAAGGGGTATCGGGCCATTATGGTCATGCCGGATAATATGTCGAAAGAAAGAATCAATATCTTAAAGGCATACGGAGCGGAAGTTGTCCTCACCCCTGCATCAGAGCGGATGCCGGGAGCCATTCGTAAAGCTGAGGAACTAGCCGCAGAAATTCCTAATAGCTTTATTCCGCAGCAATTCGAAAACCAAGCCAATCCTGATATTCACAGAGTGACGACAGCAGTCGAGATTCTAGATCAGATGGATGGCAACCTGGATGTGTTTGTCGCTACTGCTGGAACGGGAGGAACAATAACCGGTACAGGTGAAGCCTTAAAGGAACATCTGCCGAATTTAAGGGTTGTAGTTGTCGAGCCTAAGGGTTCCCCAGTTCTTTCCGGCGGAAAGCCTGGTCCTCATAAGTTAGTGGGTACGAGCCCTGGATTTATCCCCACCATCTTAAATACAAAGGTATTTGATGAAATCGTTCAAGCGGCTGATGAAGATGCGATATCCACCATGAAGGATCTGGCTTCGAAGGAAGGTATATTGATTGGACCTTCAGGAGGTGCCTCTGTCTGGACTGCCCTGCAGGAAGCCCGTCGTCTTGGAAGTGGAAAACGAGTATTATGCATTGCACCGGATAATGGTGAACGCTATTTAAGTATGGATATTTTTGAATGATGAAAAAGACCGAATGCCGTGCATGAAACAATGTTCACGCCATTCGGTCTTTTTCCTGTTGAATTTGCCCATACTGGATGATGACATATTAAAATAATAATGTATGGGAAAGTATGTTCTGTTCATGTTAAAATTAAATGTGAAATGTTGATAGAAATCGAGGTGACACTTTTGAGCGGTGTGAGGTTCATTCATGCGGCGGATCTCCATCTGGATAGTCCCTTTTCAGGGTTGAAGGATATGCCGTCATCTATATTAAAGGAATTAAGGGAAAGCCCGTTTAAAGCTTTTCAAACTATCATTAATGAAGCAATTTCCCTTCAGGTTGACTTTATCGTGTTATCGGGGGATCTATTTGACGGGGAGAATCGGAGTCTCCGGACACAGGTCCGCTTTCGGACCGAGATGGAAAAACTCCAGCAGCATCAGATCCCTGCCTATATCATTCATGGTAACCATGATCATCTCAGCGGCTCATGGATTACTGTGGAGCTGCCGGATAATGTCCACGTATTTTCAGGGCAAACCGAAGTGAAACGGTTTGAAAAAATCGATGGGACGACTGTCCATCTTTATGGGTTCAGTTATCCGCGCCGTCACGTAAGTGAGAGAATGATCGAAACCTACATAAAAGCTGAAGGGGCCGATTATCATATAGGTCTGCTTCATGGGAATTTGGAAGGCAATTCCGAACATAGCCCATACGCCCCTTTTTCATTGAAGGAACTAGCTGCCAAAGATTTCGATTACTGGGCATTAGGCCATATTCATAAGCATCAGGTGGTTTCAGAAGATCCGCTAGTGATATACCCAGGAAATATTCAAGGCAGGAACAGAAAGGAGTCTGGCGTTAAAGGGTGCCTGCTCGTCGAATTCGACGGGGACATGAAGCGTCATTCCTTTATTGAAACTTCTGAAGTGATATGGGAAAGCGAAACAATTGAAATAACCGCGGATGGTGGATTTGATGCCCTGTTCAAGCAATGCAGGGAAGTAATTGAACGGAAGGCCTTCGATGGGAGAAGCTTTCTTTTGGAATTGAAGCTGGATACAGGTGACGCAGCAGGGGCTTCCAGGGAATATCTTGAAGAATTGACCCGGATCTTGCAGGAAGAGGACCAAGGGGAATCGTTTGTCTGGGTGTATAAAATCAAGGTCATCCAGTCGATGCCGATGATTAGGTCAAATGAAACATTATTGCCATTTATGGCTGAGGTATCAATGCTTGCATCTGAATTTGATGATACGGATGCTGCTCTGGCCCCGCTTTATATTCATCCGGGTGCAAGAAGGTTTCTTGATACAATAGAGCCAAAAGAGCAGAGGGAACTTGTGGATGAAGCGGAAAGATGGCTTTTGCAGGTTTTTGATGTGAATAAATGAGTGTAGGGAGGAGGAACGGATTTGATTATTAAAGACCTCCATGTTTATGGTTACGGCAAACTGGAAAATCAGCGTTTTCCTGAATTGGGACAGCTGCAGATTTTCTTTGGGGAAAATGAATCGGGCAAGTCAACCATCATGTCCTTCATTCATAGTATGCTGTTTGGTTTTCCGACAAAGGTTCAAAACGAACCGCGTTACGAGCCCAAAATGCATGCCAAATATGGGGGAAGGCTCAGTCTCATAACAAAAAAAGATGGGGAAATCATTATTGAGCGTGTGAAGGGAAAAGCTACAGGCGATGTAAAATTGACCTTCGAGGATGGAAGGGTCGGCGGCGAGGAAGAATTGAATGAGATTCTCCATGGCGTTGATAAAAACTATTACCAAGCCATTTTTTCTTTCGACCTTCAAGGGCTGCAGGGATTACATACACTAAGTGAAGGGACCATGAGTAAATATCTGCTTTCAGCTGGGCTGATCGGGAATGATAAACTTCTTGAAGCCGAAACGAAATTGCAAAAAGAGCTCGATTCAAGGTTCAAGCCATCAGGCCAAAAACCTCTACTGAATGTGAGATTGAAAGAACTTAAGGAATTGCAGAAAAAGGTGAAAGCATCAGAAGAAGAACAGCAGTCGTATACGGCATTACTTCAGGAAGAAGCAAAACTTAAGGAGGAGCTCTACAAAGTCACGGAAGATATTCAAGAGATTGAAGAAAACCTTGTTAACGTGAGTACTTTTTTGAGAATTAAACCCTTGGTTGAAGAACAGGGGGAACTTGAGGCCGAAATGAGTAAAATTCCGGAAGTGAGTTTTCCTGTTGATGGCTTAAAAAGACTTGAACAGCTACAGGCAGTTGGAATGCCCATGAAAGCCCAACTTGCGGCATTGATTGAGAAAAAGGACAAACTTGAGGGAAAACTCACGGAAATCGAAATCAATCCGTTCATCAAGGAGCATAAAGAGCAAATTGAACATGCAATCGATCAAGGAACATTGCTGGAGAAGCTCGAGCTGGATATGAGAAAAGCGGAACACGAAAGGCTGTTGGAAGAAAAGAATATCGAAAAGGTGAAGCAGGAATTATTCTTGGATGTTTCTGATGATGAAATAAGAAAACTGGATATCAGTACATTCATGAAGGAAAAGGTGAAAAGGGCCGAGAGGGAAAAGCATCAACTCCAAAATGATAAAAAGCAGCTTGATGAGAAATATGAATTGCAAAAGGGAAGTCTGGAAACGACAGAAATCCGCTTGAAGGAGATAAAGGCCCAGTTAATGCCAGATGAAAAAAGAATCGAGCTGGAGTCCTTATACAACAAACAGAATAACATCGAATTTCAAGCAGCACAATCGCTTATTCTTGATGAACAAATACTTGAACTTGAAAAGCAATTGGCCTTACAGAGGAAGAAGGAAGCGGATAATCGCAAACGTTCACATATCATGAATGGCAGTTTAATAGTACTTCTTTGTTTAGGTGCTATCGGAAGTTATTTCAGTGAACAGATTTTGTTGGGGATGATACTTCTGGCAGTGGCTGTTCTGTTTGCGGTATCCAGGTATCTTTTTAAAGGTGATGATATATTGTCCGGGTATATCAGGCAATTGGATGAGATGAAAAGGAAAAGGGCAGCAATTGGGACTGAGACCAATAGGGGGAGTGAAGGAGAGTCGATGGGTCGGCTGCTTGAACTGGACCAACGTCTCCAAAGGCGTTTTGAAAGTGAATGTTTCAAATATGAAGAAAGGGAGGAAGCGTTTGAATCGACCATTCAGGAATATGCCGATTGGGAAGCTAGAAGGGACCGGTTGGATAAAGAATTGAGGAGCATCTTAAGCGGTTGGGGTCTGTCTTATTCCGGAATGGAAATCAATCTTGAATCAATATTTGAACTTCTTGAGAAATGGAAGGAAGCCGTTGATAGGAAATATGAAACAATCAAGAGGCATAATTTTCTGCAGGCAGAATTTGAGGGTATATCAAAGGCTTTATTTCATTTTGCACACAGCCTTGATTTTGAACCATGCACATGGCGGGAAGCGATTGGCCTATTGAAGCGGGAATTGAATAAAGCTGTTGAATTCTCCGTTCAACTAACGCAATGGATGCAGGAACGAAGTCGTTTGACGAACGAAATCGAGCAGCTGACGATGGAAAATGGCTATCTTGATGCAGAAATGGAAATGCTTTTTAAGTTAGCGAAGGTCAAGGACGAGGAAGAATTCAGGCATGACGCTGCATTGTCCGAAAAGAAAATCACTTTACAAAAACAGCTTGATTTGATTACCATTCAAATTGGGCAATCCAGAATGCTGCCTGATCAAATCCATACTTACTTAAAACAGGGGATCAATACTTATACATTAGAAAATATAGAACGGAAACGGAAGGATTCTGTAAAGGTGAAATCCCTTTTATTAGAGAAGCAGGCGGATGCGAAGCATAAGATAAAACAGCTTGAAGTTTCAGGAATTTATGATGATTTACTTCATCGTTTTTATGAAGAAAAAGCTGCTTTTAACGAAGAGGCGAAGGAATGGGCGAAATTGGCAATAGCCAAAAGCTTATTGAATAAAACATTGGACCGATATAAAAGGGAACGCCTACCTAAGGTCATCGCTGATGCCGAGCGGCACTTTTCCTTTTTAACGAATGGGAGTTATCGTAAAATCATCCTTGATCAGTCGGGAGAAGGAATTTGGGTACAGCGCAATGATGGTTTGAGTTTCAGGGTTGAGGAGGTCAGCCGCGGGACAGCAGAGCAAATTTATGTTTCCCTAAGGCTCGCACTTGCTGATCATACTTTTGAAAATGATTCATTCCCTCTCATCATTGATGATAGTTTCGTCAATTTTGATGCGGAAAGGACAAAACGGATGCTCGAGTTATTGAAAAAAGTTTCGGAAAAGCGGCAAATTTTATTTTTTACTTGTCACCGATATATAATGGAATACTTTAGCGAAAATCAAGTGATTCGTCTATCCAGCACCGTATTGCGCCAGGATATGAATGATTTGATCATCCCTGAAATATAATGGGTTTTAAACTATAGATAAAGAGAGTGAAGTCATTGAATATGGATGAGTTTGTAAGCCACCATGATTCTTCTTTGAAGTTAATCATCGAAAAGGAGTTTCCTGGTAAACGATGTGTTGGGGGGAAATATTCTGCCAAAGGACATAGCATCACTTTATATGAGAGAGATATCGAAATTCAGTGTGAACGCTCCCTAGGCTCGCTTGCAAGGCTTGAGGAATATACATGGGTGGTCCTCACGCATGAGATGGGCCACGCATCAGACCCCGATCTTGCTGTGCTTAGTGAGGAGCTACACAGTACAGGAAAATCAGAAATCCTTTATCAAATAGAGGTCAATGCATGGAATATTGCAGAAGGATTAATTCCTTTTATCGATCAGGATTTATTTACCTTCATTAGGGATGAATCCTTGGCACATTGTACAAATCGCCTGCTGGTCGGTTAAAAAGCTCTCCATATGGAGGGCTTTTTTTTTCCATAAATGGAGAAGAGGCTAGCCCGGCGGGGAAGCACGCACTGATGAATCGGGGAAAATGGTATTAATGTTTCCAAAGGAAGCTTCATATCTTTAAAGGAGCAAGAATCATTTAAGAGGGATGGTACATGGAGTTTTTGGTTTAAATTCTTTTTTAAGATTGACAGTGAGAATCATTTTCATTAAACTGGTATTATTAGACTAAAAGGGGAGTATTTTAATGCGACCAGCTATTAACACACAGTCTTTATCGCTCGGTTATGGTGATAAATTAATTATAAATGATATGAATATAGAAATACCCAAAGGGGAGATCACCGTATTCATCGGTGCTAATGGATGTGGAAAATCAACACTTCTAAGGTCCGTTGCCCGATTGTTAAAACCTCAATCCGGCTCTGTTTTGCTCGAAGGCAAAGCGATTTCAACCATGTCATCGAAGGATGTAGCAAGAAAGATGGCGATTCTTCCACAATCCCCGGTTGCCCCTGAAGGGCTTACAGTATATCAACTTGTTAAACAAGGAAGATATCCTTATCAAAGTTGGTTGAAACAGTGGAGTTCCGTGGATGAAGAAAAAGTTCAAAAGGCGATTGAAGCAACGAACCTGACCGATTTAAAGGATCAGGCAGTCGATGAATTATCGGGTGGCCAGAAACAAAGGGCATGGATAGCCATGACGCTGGCTCAGGATACAGACATCATTTTGTTGGATGAACCGACTACATATCTTGATATGACCCATCAAATCGAGATTTTGGACTTATTGTTCGACTTGAATGAGTTTGAGAACCGAACGATCGTGATGGTGCTTCATGATTTGAATTTAGCTTGCCGTTATGCGGATAATCTGGTGGCACTTAAAGATGGGGCGATACATGCTCAAGGCCGGCCAGAGGATATCATCACGCCTGAATTGGTACAGCATGTATTCAGCATGGAGTGTCAGGTTTCCTTTGATCCAATTTTCGGCAGTCCCATGTGCATCCCGTTTGGTAAAGGCCGCTATGCCCGAAGTCAGGTAAAAGCGCTGGCCAATGCATAACCTCACACCATCCATGGAAAAAGAGCTGAAAGGATATCGCATATCCTTTCGAGATGAAGCCAAAGTTTCCAAGTCCTTCAATCATGCTGATGAGCTTATTCAGTATGCACAAGCCCGGACTGGGGCAGAAACGTCAGGGATAGCAATTTCAATGTGGTTCAGACGCTATGCTTTTTTTGTCACGGCACAATTTTACATGTTCAGCAAACATCGGCTTATCTGGGAAGGCACGCTTCAGGACATTGGCGTTTTGGATGATCCGGAAGATGAACATTGGCTCCCGAATTTTTTGCTGAAAACTAACAGGTGGAGCAATGTCACGGAAAAGGAAAGCCCTTCTGCCCTCCATTCCATATTAAGCAGCTTTGGTGCTGATGCCATACGCTTCTTTTCCGGAACTGCTAAAATATCGAAACTAGTACTCTGGGAAAATATTTGGAGTTATACGGTATGGATGTATAGTGAGTTATTGAAGCAGACAGATATAAAGACGAGAGTTGAAAAGGACATTGAAATGCTGCTTGAAGATGAAGTATGGCTGAATATTGAAACGCATTCCCCCTTTAAACGATTCATTGGGGAAAAAAGTGTTCCGGCGTCCATGAATCCTTATAAACGGGTGACATGCTGTTTATATTACCGAATTGAGGGCCATGAAAAATGCGCGTATTGTCCGAACAAAAACTGTTGAAATAGATTTGATTGGAGTGCCAGGCTTGGGTCAAGCCTGGTTTTCTTATGGAGTGATAAGAGACGGTCAGCTTAGGCTTTTCTTGTCCATTGTCCATCACTTATTAACGAAAACTAAACGCACTAACGAGATTGGTATGTTATAATGTTGATATTTAATTGAACGGAGGCAGTCGCATGGGAAATGGGATCATACACTACGGAATTGGTGAAGTAGTAGATATATATATGTACATTAAAACGAGTACAAAAGCGGTGGCAAGTAATGGAAAGCCGTTTTTAACATTGATTTTGTGTGATAAAACCGGGGAGATCGAGGCAAAGCTATGGGATGTTTCCGAGGCTGATGAGAAAACATACTGTGCGGAAGCTACGGTGAAGGTTCAAGGGGAAGTCCAGAATTATCGAGGGCGCAGCCAATTGAAAATCCGTAATATAAGAATTACTTCAGATACTGATGGGGTCACGAAAGCCGATTTAATCCAAACGGCCCCTTTAAGTCAGGAAGAAATGATGGAAACCATCACTCAATTCATTTTTGAAATGAGGAATCCGAATATCCAAAGGGTGACTAGGCATCTCATTAAAAAATATCAGAATGAATTCCTGACGTTTCCTGCTGCCACCAAGAACCATCATGAGTATATGTCGGGTCTGGCCTATCACGTTGTATCCATGCTAGGGCTGGCTAAGGCCATTTCAACCCTATATCCTTCGCTTAATAAGGATCTTTTGTATGCAGGAGTCATTCTGCATGACCTTGGAAAGGTACATGAGCTATCTGGACCTGTTTCGACTGTTTATACAGTGGAAGGGAACTTGTTGGGGCATATCACCATCATGGTAAATGAAGTCGGAAAAGCTGCAGAGGAATTAGGCATTGAAGCGGAAGAAATCATGATTCTCAAGCACTTGATATTAAGCCACCATGGTAAAGCTGAGTGGGGCAGTCCCAAACCGCCAATGGTTAGGGAAGCGGAAGTGCTGCATTATATTGATAATATGGATGCCAAGATAAATATGATGGACCGGGCATTGGAAAAAGTGAAACCGGGTGAATTTACGGAAAGAGTCTTCGCGCTGGATAATCGTTCATTCTATAAACCAACATTTTAATGTAATATGCTTCTTTCTCGATGGAGAAAGAAGCATATTTTTTTTGTTCGCGCATATTCTCTAGTAAATGAATAGTAGATTTTTTGGGAGGGAATGGACATGCCAATTTGGATCTGGTTCGTGTTTATTGGGATAATTGTCAGTGCAGTCATGTCGATTTGGACAGCTAGGCAGGAACGCCTCATAGATGATGCTTGGATAGAGAAGGAAGGTCAGAAGTACATTGAACGCATGGAAGAAGAACGCGAGAGGCGTAAAAAGGATATAAACCAGGGAGCATAGCTCGAGTGATGAAAAAAAGCGACAGGAAACCCTGTCGCTTTTTACTATTCAATTATTTTTCAGCCTTGGCTGCGTCACCGGAAGTGATGGCATCTTTTAGATCTTTATCATTAATCTTCACGTCCGCTTTTTTGACTTCTGAATTCAAAATGTCCTGAACTTTAGTTTGGTCAATTTGAGCGACTTTCAAATCATATTCAAGATCTTTTTTCATATCTTTGTATGATTCTTTTTCTTTTGTATCAAGAAGTTGGATGATGTGGTAGCCATAATCGGATTTAATCGGCTTGCTGATTTCATCTTTCTTCATTTTGTAAGCTTGTTCTTCAAATGCAGGAACCATTTCACCTTGTCCAAACCAGCCAAGCTCTCCGCCTTTTTCAGCAGTGCCTGTGTCTGTTGAATATTCTTTTGCAAGTTTAGCGAAGTCTTCGCCTTTGTCCAATTTAGCTTTAACTTCGTTGGCTGTTTTTTGGTCTTCCACTAGAATATGTCTCGCTTTGATTTGTGGTTTATAGTCTTCATAAGCTTTTTTCACATCAGCTTCTTTAACTTTTATATCGGCAACGGCTGCTTTTTCTTGAAGCATGCCGATTTTAAGTGCACGTTTAAGATCATCTTCGCTCTTATATCCGGAAGAGGCAAGTGCCGTTTCGAAATTTTCACCCATTTGCGCTTTAAGTTCGTCCGTTTTAGCTTTAACTTCTTTATCCGTTACTGTATATTTTTCAGAAAGAACTTTTTCATAAACAAGTTCTTGAAGAACGGTTTCACCATAACGGTCTTTCATTACATTGTAAAATTCTTCTTTAGTTATATCTCCCGCTTTAGTTTCCACGACTGCTTCCTTGTCGCTGTTGCATGCTGTAAGTCCGATCAGCCCTGCAGTAACAGCAATCGATAATGCCCACTTCTTCATAAAAACAACTCCTAGTTATAAGTTTCTTGTTTGCTATTTTTTCGTATTTCCACAAAATTAACTATAACATATTCTGGTTACATTACAAAAAATAATATATTGGTGCATGAATAAGAATTTTTTAAAAAATGGGTGTACGCCTACCCGGATATTAATCCATTACATATGATAAATCGAGGACAACAAAAGGGGGTAGCATAATGGGTAATGGATTTAACGGAGGCTTCGCTTTGTTAGTGGTGTTATTCATTTTATTAATAATTGTAGGAGCAGCCTTTTGCTAATCGGCTGCAAAATTAATAATGGAAAGAGCCCACTCCTTTTGCCATGGAGTTGAATAGGATAGGGTAGCCGCTCAACAAAAAAGATTGAAGTGATTCTCAAGCTAAGAAAGGAATGGATTCCTTTTGGCGGATATAAGAGTGTGCATGAAGATACTATTACTTAAGAATGGAAAGGAGGAAGATCAATGTCTGGAGGAATAGGTGGAGGCTTTGCTCTAATTGTCGTTCTTTTCATCCTGTTAGTCATCATTGGAGCTTCTTGGTTATAAGCCCATAAACAAAAGGCGAAGCTGTTGCTTCGCCCTTTTTCTTTATGTGGATAATGCTCCGGGTATCACCAATGTATGTAACAAATGATGGCCATCATTTGTTGCTCATCTCTACGTATACAAAATTTCAATATAGGAGGATAATAACATAATAGTAATTAATACATTAATGGTCCTGAATACTTTTGGCTGCCGGTCTTCAGCAATTTCCTTTTGAATGCATAAAGAGTTTGTCATTCTATTAATATTATAAAGGATCAAAATAGCAAAAATAATAAACCAGAACGAGATCAAAACCTAAAATCCCTCCTTGCAAAACATCATGTATAAATACGATACCAAATTATAATGAAAAAAGATACCTAAAAATCTTATCAGGTATCTTTATGGATAAATAAGAAAATCACTTTTGAATAAGTATTTCGTATCCTTCGAGATGTTCCTCTATAAAAGAATGCCTTGGGGAACCAACCAGATTTTTTATATAAATAAAATCCGATACGCATAATCCAGTGTGCAGAGATAATAAAATAGTGAAATAATGGATGTAATGCGGAAAACTAAGGGCACAACCAATCAATATGACAGACATAATGAAGAAAGGCAACACAAGGGTCAAGAGATAAAGATGCTTTCGAATCGGATCATGCACATTGACTCTGCATGTAAGCACAACGTTCCACTTCAACGACCAAGAAGTTTTTACTTTTTTACATAATAATCGTAAAGGTAAATAGTGTAATAGTTTGTGAACAGGATATAATAAGAGCAATAGGCTAAAAAATACCATTGTTTGATCGCCATACAAAATAACATGGGTTGAAAAGACACTTAATAATGTATAGATCAGAACAAAAGACATCAATATAGTAAAAACTGAAAAAAAGAGCAGACGGCAATTCCCATATTGTTTTGCCACGTCAATTGTTTTCCACGAATTCATTTCGAAATCAGCCCTCCAAAGCTGTTGAATTTACTTACATTACGATGAATGGGTGGAAAAAGCAATGAAATTCTTGGATTAAATTTAAGGTAAAAATCACTATAGTGTGTAAGCATGGCTAAGGGCGATTAAGGCCAGATTTGAACCAGGGATAAGAAGGATTACTGAGTGTGAAAAATCAAAAATTGGTTATAAGCCTTTTATGTTAAATTGAATGATCGATTGGGGATTAGTGATGTATGAAAAATATAAATGAAGAAATAGAAATACTCCGTTTTCATCAACGGCTTTTATTAAACCTTATAAGCAATCCGGAGGCCAAGTTGGACTATCTATTTGTGGAAAAAAATTTCACGAAGAAGGAAGCGGAAGAATTATTGGAAACATGTGATATCTTGAGCAAACGCTATGAAATAGAAAAAGCGGAAGGGTATATGAACTTTCGACCGCTTTTTAATCAATTTGAAAGAAAGGTTAATCCAAAAATAACCACAAAGGAATGCATTGATGCATGCCTCGCACAGGGGTTATATGTATCATTCATGAAGGAAATGGATAGAGTATGAGATTAAACTGGCTCAGTTTCTTTCTCTATCTTTTTTTTTGTGATTTTACCCTCCACGTCAGTAAATTCCTGATCAATGTTATCGAAGGATCGTTCAAAGATTTGCATGAAGTCTTCACCGTATATATTTCGGATGATGGCCATCATTTCAATCATATCCGGAAACTTCCCATAAAGCTCACGCAGTGGAAGTGCACCCGAGAAAGCAGAGTTCTTACTTGGGTCATAGGTCTCCATTAAATCAAGTAGGATTTTTTCACCTTCCGCTGTGATCTCTATATAGGTATTCCTTTTGTCATTTTCTTTTTTTGAAAATGTTAAGTACCCGCGTTCCTCTAATTTTTTTGAAAAGTTAAATGCCGTAGAAACATGCATGACCCCAAATTTTGCAACATCTGAAATGGAAGAGCCATTAAGATGGTAGGCAATCCAAAGGATATGGTGTTCATTGATATTTAAATCATAGGGCTTAATCCATTGCTGCCAATCTTTTTCAATTGATTTCCATAATGCTTTGCTTAATTGTGCAATTCGTTGACTAAAAATCATTGCTTCTTTCATAGAATAATTTTTATTCTGCATATTATGGGCTCACCTACTTATAAGATTCTATATATTTATTATGACAATAAAATAAAAATTAATAAAGATAAATATTTGCAAAATTTTTAGAAAATTTTAGTTTTTTTAATGAATTCTCCATTCTTCTCCAATAAACCATGTAATTTATTGGGAAAAATGGAGAATCAAGCTTGTGTGACGATATCAGCTATTTTTAGAAGTAGGGGCGGCCGCTTCCAATTCTTTCAATGAATTTTCAATTTCCTGAACGTTCTTCAATAATTCATTCTTATTGGGCTCGATTTCCCGCTTCCAGTTCTCGATGACGACCTGAACATCCGAAATGAACGTTTTTACCGTTTCTTTGCTGATTTGTGAAGCTTCCATCGTGTCATCTTTAATATTTAGCATTTTTACCTTTAACTCATCAATTGTATTCCTAATTTCGTCGGTATTCGTTTTGATGCGGGTCCGTAGGTCTTTACCTGAACTTGGTGTTGAAAGTAAGGTTGCCGCACCTGCTACTACTGTTCCGGTCAAAAAGCCAATTAGTAATGATTTTGCTTTCATTAGGATCACCTCATTTTATAATATGTTTTCGCTTTCCATGGTCTGAATCCCTGCTGCATCAATTGGAAATTATGATAAATAGGGAGAGAAATACTATTGATATCAAAATACCATAATTTTCATCCTTATGGAAGAGAATCGACCATTTTATCTTTATATCACAAAAATATTTTTTTAAACTTAGAGAGTAAATATATAATATTTAAAAATAACTTGAAGCTTTATTAATAATGCTACATATAAAGGGAAGAGCAGCATATAGATAATAAAAACAAGCTGTCGGAACATGGATGGCACTGGTGGGTTAATAATGAAAATCATTTTTTTATTAGGCCTGGTAGGCCTGTGCGGAATGGGGTATTTTTTAAGGCAAGCAAAAACTCCTGGTATCTATCCGCCCAAGAGGGTGCTCCAGGCTAGAGCCTTCGCTATGGGGCTCCCTGGGGTTTTACTGCTTTTCATTTGGTTTATGTGGATATTGATTCATTGATCATTGGAGGATGATTGTGACTAGAATTCCAGATTCATAAGATTGGAAAAAAAGCACCGGACATTCCGGTGCTTTTTAAGGTATGATAATCCCGCTTTATGCATTAATGGGTATATTTGATTTTCTAACGATGCCGTTCACAATTGGATAAATGATGACCATCGCAACTGTATTTAACAGTACGGCAGGAAGTACAACAGCGCCGAAAAGTGCAACGAAAGGCCCTGGAAGGGAAACGATATAATAAGCCGAACCAAGAAAGACAGCGCCGGAAATCATTGTTCCTACGGCAGTCAAGATACTAACGGTGACAACGGATGTTGAAAACTTCTTAAGACTGATGAATAAAAGGTAAAACAGAAAGGCTGTTGCCAATTTGTCTATGATATTTGGAATCTGTCCTCCAGGAAAAGTAGTTGTCATGGCAGAGATGGCTCCAGCTGCCAGGGCGACAATGAATACATTCTTCTTCGCGGGAAACAGGGTAATCGCCAAAAACATCATCAACAGCATCATATCCGGTTTCATTCCAAGGAAGAATCCAGGTACGATAAAATGCAGGGCAGCCCCAATCCCGATTAATAGGGACAGTGACACAAGGGTTTTCGTTTTCATTTACTCATCTCTCCTATTCTCATCTCAACTAACATTTTTTCTTCAACAATGCACTATTGCCTGTTGCAAGAAGTTTAAAATAGTATATCATAAGACCTATTTTTTTAGAAGTCATATTTGTTTGAATTAAAGGGTTTGAGCTTCCTTCGCTTTATACGATTCCTGGAACTTCTTCATGAAATCAGCAAGGTCCTGGCAATGGGATAGAGGGACCGCATTATAGATGGAAGCTCTGCAGCCGCCGATGGAACGGTGACCGTTCAGTCCTACGAATCCGGCTTGCTTCACTTCTTTAAGGAATTGTACTTCAGCTTCTTCTGACGGAAGCGTAAACGTTACATTCATCAATGAACGGCTGTCCGGTAGGGCATGGCCTTTATAAAAACCATCACTGCCGTCAATGGCATCGTAAATGACTTTTGCTTTTTCTTCATTGATCTCAGCAATCTTTTCCACGCCGCCCTGTTCTTTTGCCCAATCCAACACAAGTGACAATAAGTAAATGGCCAATGTCGGAGGAGTGTTGTATAAAGAATTATTTTTTGAATGGATAGAATAGTTCATCATGGATGGGATTTTGTCATTATCCGTTATTAAATCTTTACGGATGATAACGACTGTGATTCCAGACGGACCTAGATTCTTTTGTGCACCTGCATAAATGATGCCGAATTTACTAATATCAATCTTTTTGCTGAGAATATCACTTGACATATCGGCTACTAAAGGAATGTTGCCTGTTTCCGGGAAATCCTTCCACTGTGTTCCGTAAATCGTATTATTGCTTGTGATATGAAGATATGCAGCATCATCATTCAATTTGATATCTTCGACTTTAGGGATGAACGTATATTTTTCATCTTTGGATGAAGCGACTACGGCCGTTTCACCAACCTTTTTGGCTTCTTTTAATGCTTTTTCCGACCAAGAACCAGTGAGGACATAATCTGCCCTTTTTCCATCATTCAAAATGTTCATGGGAATCATGGAGAATTGCAGACTTGCTCCTCCTTGCAGCAGGAGAACTTCATAATTCTCAGGAATTCCCATAAGGTCTTTTAATGATTGAATGGCATGGTTATGAATTTTTTCGAATTCCGAACTTCTATGGCTTAATTCCATGACGGACATACCGGAATCCTCAATATTCAACCATTCGTTTTGGGCTCTTTGTAAAACTTCTAAGGGAAGGGCGGCTGGCCCAGCGTTAAAATTACGTGCACGTTTCAATTTTTTTCCTCCTATGCGACTATGTGATAAAGTATTTGATACTATTCATATATCCTACCAGAAAACTAAATTCAATAGGAGGAAAATTTAGAATTTTAAGTGACAATCCATTTTAATGATAGGCCAAAGTAAAATGGTCCTGCACTTTAAAGTGAGGACCAAATTGGGATCATTGTTTTTTCATGCAACAAGCGTGCTTAAGTTCGATTCTTTTAAAAAGATATTAAGAAAAGAGAAAGAAACCTTCATGTGCCAGCAGTTCATTTTAAATGCTGTGCAATGGAGTCAGCGATTTGTTTCAGGTCATCTGGTGTATAGTCGCTGGTATTCGTTTTCCAAACTGCCCCAAAGCCGTCTCCTTCTCCATGCCGTGGAATTAAATGCATGTGAAAATGGAAAACGGACTGTCCTGCAGCTTCCCCGTTATTATTTAAAAGGTTCAGGCCTACAGGTTGGAATTCCTGTTTCATGGCGCGGGCAATTTCCGGTACAACTTCAAAAAGATTCTTGGCAATCTCAGGTGTCAACTCATAAAGATTTTCCTTATGTACTTTAGGTATTACCAGCGTATGGCCTTTTGTTACTTGACTGATATCGAGAAAGGCCAATACATGTTCATTTTCGAAAACTTTACTGCTTGGAATTTCCCCGTCGATTATTTTGCAAAAAATGCAATCACTCATTAAAAACGCTCCTTTAAAAGTTAATGTATTTGGTTAATCGTACCATAGCTTGAATCCTTGAGAAAAGGAAAAATCATAAAAACAGGATGCAACATTAAGTTGCACCCTGCCTGTCGAAAAAGGGGGTTTTGCTTCAAAATCGCATTAGCATAAATTCTCTGCGACAAACACCTCATCTACATTTTAGTAAAATACGGTTATTATCTGATTAGAGATTTTCCATTCAAAGCAACCATCTCCTATATCTTTAAAGTTTCATCAACTTTCAAAGCATAATTGATAATTATTGAATGATTTTTCTGCTTTTACGTGCAAGCGAACCATCTCCTTGCTCGAAACGATTTTTTTTATGAAGCTTCTGGTTTAATTCAGTAATACGTCTTTAACTGACACCTCATTTACAATATGATGTGAATCATTTGTAATAAATCTTATGGGTATTTCAGTGTAATACGTCTTTAACTGACACCTCATTTACAATATGATGTGAATCACACGTAATGACTAACCCCTTCTTCCTTAATTATGATGACCACCAAGGAGGGAAAATATAATTAGTTATTTATGGAAATTTAGTTCGAGGAACACTCGACTATATAAAAGCAGGAGAATTTGATAAAATGGAAATAAGAACCTCTATATAGAAAGGATCGTTTATATGTCCTTATTGGAAATAAAGCAATTAGTGGGCGGATACACGAAAACGCCCGTTTTAAAAGGAATAAGTTTTGACATTCAGCCAAATGAGTTAGTAGGGTTAATTGGGCTCAACGGGGCCGGGAAAAGTACGACAATTAAACATATCATCGGACTCATGGAGCCGAAAGGCGGAAGTGTCTCGATTCATGGTAAAACACTTGCCCAGGACCCGGATACATATCGTAAACAATTCACTTATGTTCCAGAAACTCCAATCTTGTATGATGAGCTTACACTTGAGGAGCATTTAAAGCTTACGGCCATGGCACATGGTTTGGCGGAAGCCACATATAAAGAAAGGATGGACGTTCTGTTAAAGGAATTCCATATGGAGAAAAGGCTTAAATGGTTCCCGGCACATTTTTCAAAGGGAATGAAGCAAAAGGTCATGATCATGTGCGCCTTTTTAGTGCAGCCGTCTTTATATATCGTCGACGAACCATTCGTGGGTCTTGATCCATTAGGCATTCAATCCCTGCTTGACTTGATGAGGAAGATGAAAGAGAGCGGTGCGGGAATTTTAATGTCTACACATATACTGGCGACAGCCGAGAGGTATTGTGATTCTTTCATCATATTGCATAATGGAGAAATTCGGGCAAAAGGCAATCTTGAGCAGCTTCGTGAACAATTTTCCATGCCAGGGGCAACTCTTGACGATTTATATATCCAATTGACGAAAGAAGAAATCGGTCATGAATAGTCAAAATCTCTGGAAGGAAAGATATTTAGGCTATATAAATGAAACGCAGAAATATCTTCGTTATATTTTTAATGGCCATCTTGTTTTTGTCATGGTATTGGTTCTTGGTGGTTTGGCTTATTATTACAGTGATTGGGTGAAGACGTTAAACAGTGATTTCCCTGCTGAATTGATCATGGCCTTAGTTTTATCGAGCATTGTGACCAGAAGCCCGATAAATACTTTCTTGAAAGAACCCGATACGGTATTCCTGCTTCCCCTTGAAACGAAGTTGAGAAGCTATTTCAAGAATTCACTGATATTAAGCTGGGTCATGCAAGGCTTTATTCTTCTGGTTGTCCTGATTGCATCAATACCGATGTATTCGAAAGTTACGGGTGCAGGAGGTAAGGACCTTGGAATCATCCTGGTCGTTTTGCTTATTTTGAAGTTTTTGAATTTAACCATGCGCTGGCTGGTATTGAAATATCAGGATACATCAGTGAGCCATTGGGACTCTCTCATCCGCTTTTTACTTAATGGAGTGATTCTTTATTTCATCTGTTCAAGGGCAAATATACTGTTTGCACTTATAACCTTCTTATTATTGTTAGGACTTTACATGTATTACCGAAGCGCAACTAAAGGTTTAGTGCTGAAGTGGGAACGGCTGGTGGAACTGGAAAACAAACGGATGAATTCTTTCTATCGAATAGCGAACATGTTTACTGATGTTCCTCATTTGAAAGGGAAGGTAGCGAGAAGGAAATGGATGGACTGGCTATTATCACTCATTCCGTATGGTGATAAATCAACTTATACCTATCTTTACGCCCGTACTCTGCTGCGATCCAATGATTATGTGGGCCTTTGTTTTCGTTTAACTATCATTGGATCCGTGATTTTAAGTGTATTCACTAACATATGGGCACATTTGATTGTAACGTTCTTGTTCCTATTCATGACAGCCCTGCAACTGCTGCCTGTTTGGAAGGCACATGAATGGAAAGTATGGGTCTCACTATATCCATTGCCAGCAAAAATGAGAGAATCTGCGGTCATAAAGCTAATTTCCTATTTCCTATTATTTGAGGACCTTGTCTTCAGTTTGGTCCTGCTAGTGAAAGGGGAATGGATGTCCGCTTTAGCCGCCCTGGCAATGGGGCTTGTTTTCATATTCGGTTTTAAAATCTATGCAGCAAAGAAAATTAAAAACTTTTAAGCAGAAGCTGATTTTCAAAAAATCAGCTTTTAGATTGAAGAAATTTGCGAGACTCCTGCCGGAAAACTGGCTAGCCGAGACCCCACAGGCGCTTGCGCCGAGGAGGCTTGGCAGACAGTCGGCGGAAAGGAAGCGGATTTTCTGAAATCAACTGAAACGTCTTTATTAAGAAAAAACTGTAAGCAGCTGGGTTCGGAAAGATTTCACATTAACCATGATTTTAAAACAAGACTAGATTATCCTTAAACTGATTTATAACTGTTTTATGAAACCCTTCAATGGATTGAAGAAATTTGCGAGACTCCTGCCGAAAAACTGGCTAGCCGAGACCCCACAGGCGCTTGCGCCGAGGAGGCTTGGCAGACAGTCGGCGGAAAGGGAGCGGATTTCTGAAATCAACTGAAACATTAATAAAGAAAAAGCTGATTTTTCATAAAATCAGCTTTTTCTGTTAAGAAATGAAAATTGAAAATAAAAGCCTCGTAGGGGGTATATACATATTTAACGGAGGTGTTAAATGATGGATGAATATGAACAAAAGGCATTTTCGGAACTAATATCATGGAAAAAGAAAGTAGCCAAGAAATCCGGCAGGCTTGAGCGGATGTCCAAAAAGGCGCAAATCAAATTGAATAGTTATATTCCAGACCGAGTGCACAAAATGATCACTGATAGTATTAAAGGGATGATAGAGGCCGTATTATCAGGTTCTAAATATATGTCTAAAGAAAAAAATGTAGTGCTACTATCCTTGCAGCAAAAAGAAGAGTGGGTTGCGGAGACTGTAACGGCATATCGGAAAACGGCCGTTATAGAAGGTGTGGGAACCGGAGCGGCAGGGCTTTTAATTGGATTGGCTGATTTCCCATTACTGCTTAGCATCAAGATGAAATTATTATTCGAACTATCCCGTATATACGGTTTGGATCCAAATAAATATGAGGAACGATTATTCATTCTCCATATCTTCCAGATGGCATTTTCAAGCGAGGAGAAGAAATTGGAAACATTACAGGTAATAGAGGAATGGGATTCAGGGAAATGGCCGGAAATAGACTGGCAAGAATTTCAGCAGGAATATCGCGATCACATCGATGTCATCAAAATGTTCCAGCTCGTTCCAGGTATTGGGGCAGCTGTCGGTGGATATGCCAATCATCATTTGTTGGAACATCTTGGGGAAACGGCTGTCAATTGTTACCGAATCAGACTTCTTAAAGAGTAATGGACGGGGATAACCCGTCCCTTTACCATTACCGCAATAAAGATTCATTCACCATTTGGGATGATTGTTTCTTATTGTGATAGGTTACCGCTGCAGTGCCTAATATTTTGGCTGCAATGAGCATCGCATTTTCATCAATATCAAACAAAGGATGATGATGCGGATATGTATGTTCATTTTTTGGCCTGGCTCCTGTAAAGAAGAATGTACCTTTTACATTTTGTAAATAATAAGAAAAATCTTCACCTGTCATATCCGGGTCAATTTCCTCTGTAATCAAAACTTCCTTGACTGACTCAGTGCTTTCGATGAGGAATTTAGTTTCCTCGACATGTGGAATAACAGCTGGATAACCTTGAAAGTATTGATATTCATAGGTGCAGTCCGCAGCTATGCAGGTTCCTTTAACAATCCGCTCTATTTCTTCGCTAATGAATGAACGGACATCTTCCTTGAATGTGCGGACGGTCCCGATTATTTTAGCCTTATCTGCAATGACGTTAAAGGCATTATCTGCTACAAAGGATCCGACGGTAATGACTGCAGAATCTATTGGGTTTAGGCGGCGGCTTACGATTTGCTGCAGTGCCATGACGAGCTGAGAGCCGACTACGATTGCATCACGGGTTTTATGCGGCTGGGCTCCATGCCCGCCCTGCCCTTGAATGGTGATTTCAAAACGGTCAGCAGCGGCCATAAGGGGTCCATAAGCGTATTGGACTGTTCCGGTTGGGGCCGTTGCCCATAAATGGGTGCCAAAAATTACATCCACTCCATCAAGGCAGCCAGCCTCAATCATCGGTTTGGCACCACCTGGAGCATATTCTTCAGCATGCTGGTGGATAAATATATATTCACCTTCGAGCTCATCCTTCAGTTCATTCAGATTTTTTGCAAGGACAAGGAGTGTCGCTGTATGGCCATCGTGTCCACACGCATGCATTACCCCGGGTACGGAAGATTTATAGGGAACTTCTTTTTCATCTTGAATGGGTAAGGCGTCGAAATCAGCGCGCAATGCTACGGTTTTTCCAGGCTTACTGCCTGTGACCTTGGCAATAACACCATTACCGCCTACATTTGTTCGGTGTTCGATTCCAAGTTTTTCATAATATCCAGCGATGAAGGCCGCCGTTTGGGTTTCTTGAAAAGAAAGCTCGGGGTGTTGATGAAGATAACGCCGGATGGAAACCATTTCTTCATATGAACCGTCTAGAAGATCGTGTAATCGCTGTATCATTTTGCACCTCCCAATGATTGGATTAATTGTAAATAGTATATCATATTCTGAATAATCCAAAGTGTATTAAATACCTCGAGGAGAGATATATAATGATTAAATATTTGGATTGCTTTGGTTTCACTTTGCATGTTGCTATTCTTTTTTTTGATGCATGAAGTCCAAAGTTGGGAGGCTTTAGCGTTCGATACATATATTGCGGAACTTTTTTCCGTAGGAGAGAAAACTTTTTCGTTCACTTTCTTCAAGTCCATTACCTATCTTGGGAAATCCAAGTTCATTGGTTTTGGAAGCTTATTATGTGTTCTATATTTGTGGATAATAAAGAAGGATTATTGGGACCATGGCCGTCTTCTCTATCGGAATTGCTGGGGGTGATGTGTTAAACGGGTGGATAAAAAATCATGTTAAAAGAGTGCGCCCTGAAAATCATTTGATGGAGACCGCTGGCTTCAGTTTTCCAAGTGGCCACGCAATGATGGGCCTTATTTTCTTCATTATGGTTGCTTATTTAATCATGAAAGAAATGAAAGGAAACTCATTGAAATGGGCAGTGGGAATCGGTTTCGTTTGTCTCATTCTGCTAATTGGTGTCAGCAGGATCGTTATGAAAGTTCATTTTCCAACTGATATCTTTGCAGGTTTTGCATTAGGAGCGGCATATAGTTTAACCTTGTTTAAATTGTATAAATTCCTGGGGCCTAGAGTACTTTGAAAAAAGGATTCAGATAAAATATATGTAAATATCCGTTGCATTTCCCCGGAAATAAAGAAGTAATTTGTCGGATTGTTATAGGTCTTTATGATTTTTTAGCGTCCAAATAACAATCTGCATTACTATGAAAAGGCCCATCCTTAAGGGGATGGGCCTTTTATTGAGCAAGAATGGATTATTCTTCGGAATCCTTCACCAATGTATATTGAGTTACATAGGCTTCACCCGAAAACATCTTCTGGCTGGAATTCGTAACGGGAGCTTTGGAGTCGCTGTTATGCGCCATCTTAAAGGAACCGGAATTCTTCCAGTTCAGGAAATCAGCTTGTTTCTCCCAAATCGTTAGAATTACATAAGTTTCAGAGTTGATTGGCCGCAGTACACGAAGTGCGACGAAACCTGGTTCATTTTCAATGAATCCGGCCCTGTTTTTAAAACGATGTTCGAATACCGGCCTTCCTTCTTCACTTACAGGGATATTGTTCATGACTACATACCCATGATCCTGAAGGTTTCCTTTCCCATCAACCACTTCATACTTACGTGGAGAGCTGAAGATCGTTTTACCTGTTGTTTCATGTAAAAGTACTGCAGTGTCAGGATTTTGCATAAGTAATATTTTTTCATTCGGGTGCTTATCTTTTTTGATTTTTAAAAAATCGTATGTGCCTGATGTGATGAATACATTCATAAATTCCCCTCCAATTTCTATATAGTACCTGTATACCCATTTTACCCAATGAATAGTGCTTTTACCATTTCCAAACTAACCATTAGGCCTGTAAACCGGTAAGGTACTTATAAAAACGTCGATTTTCTGACAAATATATAGGTTGGCTATACTTCTATTATAGAAAAAGCTATAGTTTAAGGAGATTCGATTTGAAATTCAACATCCTTCTGATATTCTATGTAGGTAATGAATAAAAATAGAAACGTGATTGCTTGAAAGGTGGATATTAATGTCTAAGGAAATTACGAATGATACATTCTTAAAAGCTGCGAGAGGAGAGAAAACGGATCATGTGCCTGTTTGGTATATGCGTCAGGCCGGCCGTTCACAGCCGGAATACCGTAAATTGAAAGAGAAGTACTCCCTTTTTGAAATTACTCATCAGCCGGAATTATGCGCTTATGTAACTAGATTGCCAGTCGAGCAATATGATGTAGACGCTGCGATTTTATATAAAGATATAATGACACCGCTACCAGCCATTGGTGTCGATGTTGAGATTAAGTCCGGAATCGGTCCGGTCATATCCAATCCGATCCAATCGGTGACAGATGTTGAAAAATTAGGTGAATTGAACCCAGAGAAAGACATCCCATATGTGTTGGACACGATTAAATTATTGACCACGGAGCAATTGTCCGTTCCTTTGATCGGTTTCTCCGGGGCACCGTTCACCATTGCTTCATACATGATTGAAGGCGGCCCCTCCAAAAACTACAATAAGACGAAAGCTTTCATGTATACAGAGCCAAAGGCATGGTTTGCATTAATGGATAAGCTGGCGGATATGATCATCATCTATGTCAAGTCGCAAATCAAAGCCGGCGTTAAAGCCATCCAGATCTTTGATTCCTGGGTGGGTGCTTTGAATGTTGAAGATTACCGCGTATTCATCAAGCCGATCATGACTCGTATCTTTTCATCATTGCGTGAAGAAAATGTACCGCTAATCATGTTCGGGGTCGGCGCAAGTCACTTGGCACTTGAGTGGAATGATCTTCCGATTGATGTAGTCGGGCTCGATTGGAGACTGCCAATTACAGAAGCGAGACAAATGGGAATCCAGAAAACGGTACAAGGTAATCTTGATCCTGCCCTGCTATTATCATCATGGGATGTTATAGAAGAACGGACGAAAAGGATCCTGGATCAGGGCATGGAACAGGACGGATACATCTTTAATCTTGGTCATGGGGTTTTCCCTTCCGTAAACCCGGAAACACTGAAGAGGCTTACCGCTTTCATTCATGAATATTCATCAAAAATGAAGTAAGGTGAGCGAACCATTTGCTAAAACTCCTTAATTGGATGCACAATAAAAGAACGAAATCTTTAAAAGAGGTGTAACTTCATGTCAAGAAAAAAAATGGGCCTTTTAGTCATGGCTTATGGTACTCCATACACTGAAGAGGATATTGAAAGGTATTATACACATATTCGTCATGGGAGACGGCCAAGCGATGAATTGATTGCCGACCTAAAAGGCAGATATGAAGCGATCGGTGGATTATCCCCGCTTGCAAAAATAACGGCAGGACAAGCTGAAGCGCTTGAAAAGAAATTGAATTCCGTTCAGGAGGAAGTTGAATTCAAGGCATATCTTGGACTGAAACATATTGAACCTTTTGTTGAAGACGCAGTGAAACAAATGCATGAAGATGGAATCAAAGAAGCGGTCAGTATAGTATTGGCACCGCATTTTTCCACATTCAGCGTGAAGTCTTATAATGGACGTGCCCAGGATGAAGCCGCTAAATTGGGGGACATGACCATCACTTCCGTTGAAAGCTGGTATGATGAGCCAAAATTCATCCAATATTGGGTAGACCAGGTAAAAGAAGTAATCGGGAAAATGACATCGGAAGAACGCGATAATTTCGCTTTGATTGTGTCGGCACATAGCCTCCCTGAAAAAATCCTGCAATCGGGAGATCCGTACCCAAATCAACTGAAAGAAACGGCAGACATGATAGCTGAAGGCGCAGGGGTTAGCAATTATGCAGTAGGCTGGCAAAGCGCTGGACAAACACCTGAACCATGGTTGGGACCTGATGTACAGGATTTAACTAGAGATCTTCATCAAGCAAAAGGTTATAAAGCTTTCATTTATATTCCTGTCGGCTTTGTTGCCGAGCACCTTGAAGTCCTTTATGATAACGATTATGAGTGTAAGGTTGTGACGGAAGAAATTGGTGCAGGCTACTATAGGCCGGATATGCCCAATGTTAAACCTGAATTCATCGATGCTTTGGCCACAATCATTTTAAACAGATTACAAGAAAAGTAATCAGTCAATAGGAGAAAGTAGTTTAACCATGCTTGCAATGTGCTCTACATATTTTCATGTGAAGTTGAAAGATGTTGTACACCTGGAAAAGCGACGCTTTCTTTTTACTTGACTTTGGTGATTTAAATGAATACTCGAAAAAGTGGCTGTCCAGTAATGAGGATGGCCATTGTTTCTATAAGAAATTGAAATATAATTGAAAAGACTGAAAATTTTTGGTATAATATCGTTGAACATAATGACTGTTTTGTCCGTTTGGTCAGGATTGAGGTGGGAAATGTCTGTTGATCGTAAAAAATTAATTTTAGAAGCTGCGACCAAGTCGTTTTCACTTTTTGGATATAAGGCAACGACGATGGATCAAGTCGCTAAAATTGCCAATGTGGGAAAAGGGACCATTTATACCTTTTATAAAAATAAAGAAGAGCTGTTTAAAGAAATCGTTCAGCGGTTGATAGAGGAAATGAAATATGAGGCGGAACAATCTTTGGATGACCAACTCTCCTTTTTTGAAAACCTGCATCGTGCAGTTTATCGAATTCTGGAGTTCAGGCAGCAACATCAATTATCTTTGAAACTTCTTCAGGAAGAGCGTGAAATTGGTACTCCGGCCGTTCAGGAAATGGTTAATGAAATGGAAGAGGCCATTGTCTCCTACATAAAGGAAAAACTAAAAATAGCGATTGATAAGGGCTATATACAGCCTTGCGATCCAGAGATAACAGCTTTCCTGATGCTAAAGATGTACCTTGCCCTGATTTTTGATTGGGAAAGGAACCATGCCCCATTAGATAAAGAGGAAATTGCTGAACTATTTAAAATATATTTATTCAAAGGATTATCCGTTACGTGATAATTCTATTTTTTTGCTCAAATGCAATGAATTCCAATAAAAAGAAGAGATACCGTTAGGTACCTCTTCTTTTTATTTGGGGTTTTCAGCTGCGAAACCGAACCATATATGAATTCATCCTGCTATTTGGGAAGCGGATGGTGAAACACAGGACAACTACTCTCCAGAAAGGCAATGATCACAGTGGTTTCCATAACATTCGTGCTGTTCTTCAATTTTTTTTCCGCATTCCGTGCATTGTTTCGGTGGCAGGTTTTTAAAGAACTCAACGCTACTTTGAAGCATGAACATCATCTCCTGAATTTTTTTATTATTCGCTTTTCTATGGTTTTATTGTATTATAACAGATTTCGAATGTCAACGAATGTTTTATAACATAAGTAAAAAAGGTGAAATAAGGGCAAGAATAGTTTATATTTATGGGGAAGTCATTGAGAGAAAAAAAGGAGTGCCTAAGCATGAAAATCACCGTAATTGGCTGCTGGGGCGGTTATCCAGCTAAAAATGAGGCAAGTTCCGGCTATTTGCTTGAATATGAAGATTTTCGCATTCTGCTTGATTGTGGCAGCGGTGTTCTATCACAGCTGCAAAACCATATGAAGCCGGAGGATCTTGGTGCAGTTGTATTATCCCACTATCATCCGGATCATGTAGCGGATATTGGTGTCCTGCAGCACGCTGCGTTCATACAGCAGATATTGGGCAGCGAAAAAAGGACCATTCCTATATATGGTCATGATTTAGACGAGGTCGAATTTGGTAAGTTAACTTATAAAGACGTGACAAAGGGGATAGCCTTCTCTGCTGATCAACCCTTAACCATTGGACCGTGTAAATTTACGTTCATGAAAACAAAACATCCAGTCCCTTGTTTTGCAATGAGGATTGAAGCTGAAAATCATTCGATAGTTTACACAGGTGACAGTTCATATATGGATGAGCTTGCAGATTTCGCTAAAGACGCAAATGTTTTATTATGTGAAAGTAACTTTTACAGTGATATGGATGGTTCAAAGGCGGGGCATATGACGGCAAGGGAAGCGGGCATGCTGGCAGAAAAGGCTGACGTCCAGCTTTTGCTGTTAACTCACCTCCCGCATTATGGGAATCTCGATCAACTGAAAAAAGAAGCATCCGAGGTATTCAAAAGGGAAATAGCTGTAGCCAAAACCAATCTCGAATTCCAACTATAAATGAAACAACAGGGATATGAAGTCTACAAGGAGGAACAACTGTGCTTTTTATTGATAATA
Source organism: Peribacillus sp. NPDC096447 (assembly GCF_044762725.1). NCBI lineage: Bacteria > Bacillati > Bacillota > Bacilli > Caryophanales > Bacillaceae > Peribacillus > Peribacillus sp. NPDC096447. Next base: position 558,229 of record NZ_JBIWEV010000002.1, on the reverse strand, counting down.
AGGGAATTACAGATCCAAGAATTAACCTGGCCATCGAAGAATATGCGCTTAAACATTTAAATATAGATGAAACCTATCTTCTATTTTACATTAATCGTCCTTCAATCATCATAGGAAGGAATCAAAATACGATTGAAGAGATCAATTCCGATTATGTAGATGGAAATGGCATTACAGTTGTTCGCCGCCTTTCCGGGGGTGGAGCGGTTTATCATGACCTAGGGAATCTCAATTTCAGTTTCATTACGAGAGATGATGGGGATAGTTTCCATAACTTCAAGAAATTCACCCAGCCTGTCGTGGAAACGCTCGAGAAACTAGGAATACATGCTGAATTGAGCGGTCGTAACGATATTCTGGCTGAAGGAAAGAAGATTTCGGGAAACGCGATGTTCTCAACGAAGGGCAGGATGTTCAGTCATGGGACATTGCTGTTTCAATCAGAAATGGATCACATTGTATCCGCTTTAAAAGTGAAAAAAGATAAAATCGAGTCCAAAGGGATTAAATCGATAAGAAGCCGTGTCGGTAATATTGCCGATTTCCTAAAAGAACCGATGTCTGTTGAAGAATTCCGTTCATTCCTTCTGCAAAATATTTTCAAAGATAGCGGAAAGGTTACAGAGTATGTTTTAACCGAGACGGATTGGGAGAAAATTCACGAAATCTCGGAAGAAAGATATCAAAACTGGGAGTGGAATTACGGAAAATCACCTAAATTCAACTTGCAAAACTCACATAGATTCCCTGTGGGATCTGTTGATATCCGCCTTGAAGTGAACAGGGGAATCATTGAAAATTGTAAAATCTACGGCGATTTCTTCGGGGTCGGGGAGGTTGCGGATATTGAACAAAAGCTTACTGGAATACGCTATGAAAAGGAAGCAATCAGCAAGGTACTAGATGAGATTGATGTTCGTCATTATTTTGGCAATGTAACGAAAGAAGAAATATTGGCTTTAATATATTAAGCCTGAAAAGCCGTCCCGACTTAATAGGACGGCTTTTGTTCCTGATAATGACAGTAATTGCTTGAATATGGATAAAATTGTTGCTGTGATCGCATTCTTTTAATATAATAAAAATGTATTTAGTTCACCATAAAAATGAATGACTATTCATTCATGCTATTTGCAGGGGAGGGAGAAAGATGAATTTATCTGAACAGCTTCATCAAATGGCTTTAAAAAAGGCGGATAAGCCAGCATATTACTTTATGGATCAATCCACTTCATATGGGGAATTGGATAAAGCCGTTACGAAATTCGCAGACGAATTACATAGGCTTGGTGTTTCAAAAGGTGATAACATTGCGCTGCTATTAGGAAACTCTCCACATTTCATCATTTCGTTGTATGGAGCTATGCGGGCAGGGGCGACCGTAATTCCCGTCAATCCAATTTACACACCTGACGAGATTGGTTATATCCTGAATAATGGCGATGTAAAGGTTGTTGTGGCATTAGATAAGCTTTTACCCTTACTTGAGAAAATGAACCCGATCCTCTCAAGCGTTGAACAATATGTGATTTGTGAAACGGAGCCTGATAATGGGGATATTAGCAAATTTAACATCTACCCAAAAATGAAATCGTTTACAAAAATGATCGAATCGGGGGATGAAGGCTTTGAAGGTCCAGAACTGGATCCTGAAGATACGGCAATCATACTCTATACTTCGGGAACAACGGGGAAACCAAAGGGGGCCATGCTCACACATACCAATATCTACTCCAATGCACATGATATTGGTGAATATTTAAGAATCACGGAAAGTGACCGGGTCATTACGACATTGCCAATGTTCCATGTTTTCAGTTTAACGGTAGTTGTGAATGCCCCATTGATAAGCGGAGGTACGCTTTTAATTGTCCCGCAATTCAGTCCAAAGGAAATATTCAGGCAAATCAAAAAATATGATGCAACCGTTTTTGCTGGAGTGCCTACGATGTATAACTTTCTTTTCCAATATCCAGATGTGAAAGAAGATGCTTTAAAGTCGTTACGCATATGCATATCGGGCGGATCCGCCATGCCAGTGTCCTTGCTTGAATCATTCGAGCGGAAATTCAATGTCAGGGTTTCAGAAGGATATGGCCTATCCGAAGCTTCTCCTGTTACCTGCTTCAATCCTTTGGATCGTCCAAGGAAGGCGGGATCCATCGGAACCTCCATCCTTAGGGTGGAAAACAAAGTGGTCAATGAGCTTGGAGAAGAAGTGCCGATCAATGGGGTAGGGGAATTGATTGTCAGAGGTCCGAATGTAATGAAGGGGTATTATAAAATGCCTGAAGAATCAGCCGCTGTCTTGAAAAATGGCTGGTTATATACAGGCGATTTAGCCAGGATGGATGATGAAGGCTATTTTTTCATTGTAGATCGTAAAAAGGAGCTTATTATCGTCGGTGGCTATAATGTCTATCCACGTGAAGTGGAGGAGGTTCTGTATGCCCACCCTGAAGTAGTTGAGGCGGCAGCCATAGGCGTTCCCGATCCCAATCAGGGGGAAGTGGTTAAATGCTTTGTGGTAAAGAAAAACAATGCATTGACCGAGGAAGAACTGCATTCCTATTGCATGGAACACTTGGCCAAATATAAGGTACCGGCAAAAATTGAGTTTTTGGATGAACTTCCAAAAAACGCGACAGGTAAAATTTTACGCCGCTCCTTGAAAAACCATGTACTGCAAAACTGAATTTCATTGATCATAAGGAGATCATTGCCTATAACCGGCAATGGTCCTTTTTTGTACAACCAAAGTGTATCAGGCTGCATAAAATATATCGGAGAAACTTAAAACCTTGATTCTTGTTTCGAAAAGAGTTATGATAGTCATTAAAAATTTCCACATAATTGTAAGGAGGGGTTAGATGAGAGATGTAAAGCTTTTGGATATTTTTACACATCCCATTGCTCAAAAATACTTGAACCGTTCAGGTCTGGCACATGCGATTGCGGTAGCATACCATGCGTTTCACTTAGCAAACGAATATAATGTCGACCCTGATATTGCTGCTAAAGCTGGACTTTTGCATGATATGGGTCATTTCACCTGGTATCGCAATGGTAAATGGGATTATGATCTGTATAAACAAAATGATATTCACCCCATCAAAGGTGCAGAACGAGCACATAAACTGTTAATCCGCTTGGGAGAAAACCCGATAAAGGCAAAGACCATTTCCCTCGCCATTTTATTTCACACCGATTCGTTCTTACCTTCAAATGATATTATTCGTACACCGCTTCAGCAAGTCGTCAAATGGGCCGACGAAAAAGATGAAGAAGAAGGTGGAAAACACCATTATCGCAAAATTGATTTTCCACGGGCAAAGGAGAGCATCATGAAACTTGATACGCTCATAGATGAGGAACAAAGAAAAAGGCTATCATCCTGAAGGCAAACGGGGTGATAGCCTTTTTACTGTCAGGAGGAGCACATTTATTTAAAGTATTTTTACAGTTTAAATTTGTTATCAGGTGAATTAATGATGTAAAATATAGACCATTAGAACTATTTATCGGCGGGAAATTATAAAAACTATCGGATTAATAACAAATAATGAAAAAGAACAGGTGAAGTTATGAAGTCGATTAAGCTAATGATATATGGTGGTCAGGGAGGACTTGAGGGAATCATTGAAAAAGAAGCTGACATTAAGGTCATAGGGATAACTGGAAATGAAATGGACCTTCTTGATTCTGATTATAGACCATCAGTCATGCCGGATGCCATTCTTATTGATGCCCGGTCATCAGGGAGGTATGGACAGGAAGTCATGCCAATTCTAAAGGAAAAACACCCATTTACTCCTTTCGTCATTTTTACTGCCTATTCAGAAGATCATTATCTTATCGAAGCGATATGCCATGGTGCAGCAGGTTATGTGTTACAGGGTTGTGGAATGAAACAAGTGCTGTCGGCAATCCGTCAATGTGCCAATGGACAGATAGTCTATCCTGCCTCAATAAAATCAATATTAATGAAGAAGCTGCAGCAGGATGTTGAAAGATCACCAGTAACTTTGGATAAGGCAATCGAAAAATTGGGGGCCTTTTCCAAACGCGAGTATGAACTGCTTATCCTGCTAACCCAAGGGGAAACGAATCAGCAAATTTCAAAAAAAATTTTTCTATCCATCGGCACGGTAAAAAACTATATAAGCCGGATTTACAGAAAACTGAATGTTAATAATCGACCGGAGCTTATGGCACTATTGTATAGCTTTCAAAATAGCGGGATGAAGGGATGACTACTCATGCCCGTCCCCCCGTAAATCGCTACACGGATTCTTTATCGGATTCACATTCCAAAGCAATTAGGTAGCGGCAGAGAGACAAAATCGTTTAACCTCCCAGCCCTCCATTTATTAACGCCTCTGCGTTGCATCATTCCGCCTCCTCGTATGTCAATGATCCTGTCACCGGCGTAAAGGTGTATTCTGTGAAATTTCAAGGTGGATAAAAAAGAATAAAGAATCAAGAAAATGATGGAGATTGAAAGGAATAAATAATATAGAAGGGAAATGCGGTTCTAACCTGTCCATTTTGGATTAAACTATTAAGAGGGAGATTCGTTTAAGGAGGGGCATCATGGTCAGAAAATGGGCTGGCAGAGCGATTCTATTATATATCCTTTATGCAGCAGCGATGTATTGGTATATTTTTTATGGAGCTGATACCTCCATTCCCGAAGCTTTGCGTGGAACTGCAGCAGATCCTGCAACATTCCTGAATGCAAGGGAACTAAAGCTTAGCGAAGAATATTCAGGATTGCGGAATTTCATTTTTTTCGTATCCACGCCATATGAATGGCTGCTGTATTTCTTCATTTTACTATTTGGTTTATCAAAAGCATTTGAAAAGTCGTCAATGGCAGTCTCGAGGTGGAAAGCGATCAGAACGGGCATTTACTTATTCTGGCTTTCCGTTATTTCTTACCTGGCACTGTTTCCAATCAGTTTCATTGGATATCGAATGAGCAAAAGTTACCATATAAGTACACAAAGTTTCACCTCGTGGATGAAGGATGGAGTCATCGAATTCTGGGTGAATTTTGGGATGATGTTCATCATCGTTTCCGTTTTATATTGGTTAATGAAGAAAAGTGTGAAGAAGTGGTGGCTCTATGCCTGGATGTTGTCCATTCCATTTACCTTGTTCCTGATGTTTGTTCAGCCTGTAGTGATTGATCCGCTGTACAATGAATTCTATCCGCTCAAAAATAAAGAGCTGGAAACGGAAATATTGGCACTTGCCTCACAGGCTGAAATTCCGGCTGAACACGTGTATGAAGTAAATATGGCGGAAAAGACAAATGCTTTGAATGCATACGTGACCGGCATAGGTTCCAACTCAAGAATAGTTCTTTGGGATACGACCCTGAACAAACTGAAGGAAGATGAAATCCTTTTTATCATGGCACATGAAATGGCTCATTATGTGGAAAAGCACATTTATATAGGGATTGCAGGTTATTTAGGACTGACTTTAATCGGTTTGTGGCTGACATCGAAAATCATGCATTTTATCATTAGACGCTGGGGCCACCTGTTAAAGGTTCGTTCGGTTGACAGCATATCATCTCTTCCATTATTTCTCTTAATAACGTCTGTGCTGCTCTTTGCTTCGAGTCCGCTGTCCAATTATGTTTCCAGATATCAAGAAACAAGGGCTGACCGATATGCCATTGAAATGACCGGGGATAAAGAATCAGCAATCACGACTTTCCAGGAACTCACGAGGTCGGGTTTGAGTCAGGTCAACCCGCCATTCCTGGTTAAATGGCTGCGGTATTCCCATCCAACCATGCTCGAACGGATTTCAACGGTTGAAAATGCAGATACAAAGGGTGATTGAAAGCCAGCTGAAAACCAGCTGGCTTTTTTTCTTCGGAAAATGGAAGTTTGTAGTTGTTTTCAGAAAAAACTATTATTTTTAAAAATCTTAGGTTCTCTACTATAATAAATTAAATTCCCAGTTCGTTTTAAGGAGATCGGATATGTATAATGTACTTTTCATCACTATAGGCTCAGTGCTTGTGGCAGTGGCCTACAACTTATTTTTGATACCACATTTAATTTTAAGCAGCGGACTTAGTGGGCTTGCGATCATGTTCGGAATCATCACCCCAGTCAACACAGGGATATTGAATTTTCTGATGAACCTGCCATTGCTGATTCTTGGATACCTGAAATTAGGGAGACGCTTTATCACCTATACGATATTATCAGTTGTCTTGATTTCCGTCAGTTTATATCTCATTCCAGTTCACGGAATTTCCACTGAACCGATTTTGTCTTCTTTATTTGGCGGAATCATATCGGGAATCGGTATAGGCATCGTCTTTCGCGCTTCGGGGTCTTCGGGCGGCTTTGACATCATTGCCATGCTATTGGCTAAGAAGAGCGACTTTCCGCTTGGTACATTGCTTTCGGTGATGAATGCAGTTGTGGTGGTTATCTCAGGCTTCATCTTCGGTTGGGATGCCGCATTATATACGCTGATTTCCATTTATGCAGCAGGAAAGGTAATCGATACGATCCATTCCAATCACATTAAATTAACATTGATGATCGTGACCAAAAAGAGTGACGAAATGAAAACGAAGCTTCTGACCAACCTATATCGCGGTATTACAGTCATGGATGGTGAAGGTGCATATTCAGGCGAAAAGAGTAAAGTAATGATGACAGTCATTACACGTTATCAGTTAACCGATGTAAAAAGGATGATAAAAGAAGTTGATCCGAATGCTTTTGTCAATATAACCGAAACATCCGAGGTCATGGGGATGTTTCATAAAGAGTGATGATAATCAGAAAAGCCTCCCAACATTATGGGAGGCTTTTTTGATCATTAGGCTGTTTTTAAATCATGCATTTTAATTTCCAAACTGTTTTAGTAAAACGTTCATTTCAGAACTTAGTTTTAAGAATAAAGGTTTGTTTTTCTTATCCAAGGCTTCATCGATCTGTTTTGCAAGGATATTCTTTTTGGTAGTAAGGACGGCTTCCTGAATAATCATATCAATTAACATTTCCTGAACCACGGCATCGTTTTTCATTTCGCTCATTGATAAGGACTTCACTGACTCTGAATAAGATTTTTCATTTTTCAAAGTTACCACCCCTGACCCTTTTTATTATTATATGGATTTGAGCGGATAAAATCAACTGAAAATTTAAAAAATTTAAATATTAATAGAGAATGTGTCGTTTAGATGAAGAAAAAGCCAATAAATAAAAGAAGTTTTAATTTTTTGTGAACTTACTTTTTATGTTCAAGGGTTGTGCTATTATAGTGAGTAATTTAACAAACATTTACTATCTCCATTCACTTTTCTTCGGCAATGGGGAAAGGAAGGGTACAAGCAATCAAGGGAATAAGCTTTGGTAAAGTAAAAGCGGTGTTTAGCAATGAGGAAGAGGTGGATTAAAAATGAAGGAAAACAATCAGGGAATCATAGAGGAATATGAAATCACGCCACATACATTAATGGTTTCGCCAATCAATTACGGCAGTAAAATATATGCCCGTATCGTTGAAATGGAGGACGAGTTCATATCCCCGTTTAAACCTTTGGAAATAATAAAGAAAAGCTGTGAGTTCTTCGGATCAAGTTATGAAGGGCGCAAGCAAGGCACAAAACAGCTTATAAACATCACACATAAAGCGCCTATTGCGATCGATCCGACCAGTTCGATTTTCTTCTTTCCCACTACATCTCCGTTGCGTCCTCAATGCATCTGGTTATCACATGAGCATGTGGTATCCTATGATCGCCTGGATTCCAAACATACTACTATCACATTCAGGAATAGACAATCCATCGATATAGCAGTATCATGCAGTTCTTTCGAAAACCAGCTGCACCGAACTTCTTTTTTAAAAACGAAATTGATCCAGAGGATTGAGGAAACAAAGAGGAAATCATTCTATCTGTTCAGCGAAGCAAATGGGGTCAAGGCTTCAGAGGTAATGTCAAAGTATATACCGCGTTAGACATTCAAAATTAAAGCAAGCCCTTCTTTTTAAAGAAGGGCTCAGGAATCAATCTTCAAATAATTCATCCATTAGATCGTCAATTTCTTTTCTTAACTTCTCAGTGCCCTCTTTGGAAATGGTGATGGTATCACCATCGATAATCAGCATATCTCCTACTTTTGCTCCCTTGGGGAGAGCGCTTTTAGGAAAATCCTTCATGTCACCACCATCGATTTCAACGACAGCGATCTTTCCTTCGAAGCGGTCAATAATTCCTTGTACCATTTATTTCACCGTCTTTACAGTAATTTTCTGACCTGTAGAAGTAAAAATAATGTTACCTGATTTATCTGTGCGATAAGTTTTGGCCTTCACTGAATTCAACCGTTTTATAACAGTGGAAGTAGGATGCCCATAGCCATTTTTTCCTACACTGATTACAGCGTATTTCGGTTTTGTTTTGTTAATGAATGCTGAACTAGTTGATGTTTTTGCACCATGATGGCCGACTTTAAGTACATCAACACTTGGTAATAGTTTTTTAGCCAGCATATCTGTCTCTGATTTTTCTTCAGCATCACCTGTGAACAAGAATGTTTTTTTGTCGTGTTTAAGTAAAAGGACTGCACTCCAATTATTTAAGTCAGACTTGGCATATTCTTTAACAGGTGCAATGAATTTAAGGGAATTATCCTTAGCTTTAGTGTTGATTTCCACGCCAGTCTGCGCTTTTTTTATTGTAAGCTTCTTCTGCTTAACAGCCGTTAAAAAGTCTTTATATGCCTGGGTAGTATGAGAAACTTTAGGGGCATACACAGATTTTACATTAAGCGATTTAATCACATAAGCCAGACCGCCCACATGATCCGCATCTGGGTGAGTGGATACTAATGCATTAAGTGTTTTCACCTTTTGTTTTTTTAGGTAGGCTACAACTTCGTCGCCCTTTCCTTTACCGCCGCCATCAATTAAAACGTTTTCGTTACCGGTTTGAATAAGGATGGCATCCCCTTGTACAACATTGATGAAATGTACCTTCACATTTGAGGCTGCCTCAGTTGTTTTAAGTCCAGTGAATAAAGACAAAACAAGAACAGCAACCAGTAGAATATTTATTTTCTTCATTTTTCCCCTCCAAATAATAATTTACCATGTGTAATTCGAAAAATGGGGATTTGGACATGATTTTCTTTGTGATAAAAAAAGGAAGCGGGCGTCAGAATCCGTGGTTAGGTAAAATGATCCTGGGTATTTATGATGGATTGTCGCTGGTGAAGAAGGGGAATGTACCTGAGTTTTTAATATGGAGAAGATGATATTCTACAGGCGGATAATGGAATGATTCTTTCATACGATCATTCATATCAATGTTTGCTTTAGCAAAAGCCACAACCAAAAGCCCTTCTCATATGAGAAGGGCTTTTAGAATTAATCTTCAAATAACTCATCCATTAAAACTTAAATTTCTTTTTTTATGTTTCAGAGCCTTCTTTGAAAAACATCGATATACAAACATTTCCTCTTTTGCTTCCTTAGGATAGAGCATTTTTACAGTAATTTTCTAATTTGTAGAAGTTAGCTGCACACAGTTTAAGTATAGGTATCATAAAATGTATAGTTACTGGAAATGTGTGAAGCCTTCTTCTCTCAAATGGTTCAGAAATAGAGGGGAGAGAATGCTGAATTTCAAATCACTTCTAAAATGAAACTACCTATTAAAGTGATAAAAAAACATGCTCTCCCAATAAAAAGAGCCTTTTGGGGGACCTTTAATTGCTTCTCAAGGTAATATATATATCCAAAAATGAAAGACGTTCCTAATGTAATCTACTTCAAAACCTAGAATTGTATAGTTATATACCGGTATACTTCTAATATAACCAATAACGAATACTCCTATTGCAATATATCCAAGTATAGAATTTATTATAAGGCTACTCTTTTTCATAATTTCGTCCATATTTATTTGGACTGCACTTCATAGCACCCGTATATCATTATTTAAAGCGACATGCCGTAAATCAATATAAGGGTATAAAGATTTATATGTATTTTCTGTCTCTATGTAACCCTTATTATCTCTTTCCGCTAACTCTTCGGGAGTTATGTACTTTCCGTCTTCTTTTTTATGTGTTTCTTCTGGATAATTTATAAAAGTTTTCAAAATGAAAATTGGTGCAATATACTGTGTTTAGACAAAATACTTTCTGCTATTTCAATTAGACTAATAGATTGTACACCATATATTAGTAAAATGTTGCTATGACTGGATATAATTAAATACGTTTAGCAATTTATCAAGAAGCATTTACAGAGTGTAGTTCAATCAGAAAACAAATTCACTCGATGGAATATCATTTGCTGATAAAGTTTTAAATAAAAGACATTATAAGCTTATTCTTAACCGAAACATTCCGTTACGATAATTCCTATATTGACTGATTAAGCTTAACCTTCTCATATAAGATATTGGATGATCTAAGGCTCCAAACATCCACATTCACGGACACAAACATTTACGGAGGTTGCCTGTACCCGCTAATTCCTTGATCGGTGGTTTTTTTCAAAAAAATAATAACATAACAAGTCTTCGGTTTTGTTGCGAAGGCGGGGGTTGAAATAATTATGATGTTCCTCGTATCCTTTATATAAAAAACAATACATCGTGAAGGATTCATCGCGTTTGATTTCACTAACCTTAATATTCTCCTTGCGCAAATAGCGCCGTACCTCGGCAAGTTCGTCTTGAACCACTTTTAAAATATGTTCGACTAGCTCCGAATAGGGCCTTTTTAATTTAAACGGACTAATTTCGATGACCTTGAGATCCCGGTTTAAGACTGTAATAACCATAGGGAGGTAGATGGCTTTTTCAATCATATTTCGGTCACCTTCTGGAATGCGGGTCATCATGACCGCCCCTTTCTAAAATAGCGCGTTTTTAATAATAGTATGTATATTCTACAAAATAAGAACGTGTGTTCCGTTTTTTATCCTAATGTATTTTCAGTGTATATGCAAGCAGTTTTGATAAATCAAGAAATATTCGTTAACAAGATTATGTTTTCCGGAGATAGGGAAAGTATGAAGATATATGGATAATAATTCTTGCAATTTCAGGGGAAAGTGATATATCTAAAATAAACAGTTTTTAATAAGTTTATGCTGCAATGATGGCAGCATGTCGAGGGAGATAATTATGGATTTGGATACTATACGTGAGTGGTTTACACTTGATCATATATCGGCACTTATTCAGCAATATCGCTCATTCGGTCCAATTCCTGGGATCTTGCTGCCGATGCTGGAAGCTTTTTTGCCTTTTTTGCCCTTAGTGGTGTTCGTGCTTGCTAATGCAACGGCTTTTGGTCTCTGGTGGGGATTTTTATTTTCTTGGATTGGTGCGGTAGCGGGGTCTTTTTTGATCTTTTGGATTATTAGAAGATATGGTCAAATGAGGTTTTTCCGATTTTTGCAAAAACATAAGCAGGTGCAGAGGTTGATGGTTTGGGTTGAGAGCCATGGATTCGGTCCTTTGTTCATATTACTCTGCTTCCCTTTTACACCTTCGGCTATCGTTAATATCGTGGCAGGACTTTCAAAAGTCAGTACCCTGCAATATGGACTTGCAGTAGTGGGTGGGAAAGCGGTGATGATTTTTACGATCAGCTTCGTAGGTTACGATTTAGTATCCTTAATTCATAAACCTGTGCGAACGATCATTATCGGAATCGTCATCTTTATCCTATGGTATGTGGGGAAAAGACTGGAAGTCAGGTTAAATAAAAGCATGAAGAGAGAAGAAGGACAATAAATTAATATATAAATGCAGTAGGGGTTGAACTAGATGGAAAAAACAAATAAGAATTCTTTATCCGATTGGATAAAACCAGCGATGATAGCTTTTGTTATTTACATCTTAATCCGTACATTTCTCTTTTCAAGCTATGATGTTGAAGGGAAGTCGATGCAGCCGACCCTTGAAGATGGAAATAAACTTGTCGTGAATAAAATCAATTACCAGATTCATGATATCAACCGTTTTGACATTATTGTTTTTCATGCGAATTCACAAGAAGATTATGTTAAGCGGGTTATAGGGATTGCAGGTGACCGAATTCGTTATAAAGATGATCGGCTTTACGTAAATGGTGAGAAAGTGGATGAGCCTTATCTTGAGAAATTCAAGGAAGGTTTCCCGGAACAGGATTTTACGGGTGATTTTACATTAAAAGAATTGACGGACATGACCAAAGTTCCGGAGGGCAAGCTTTTTGTCATGGGTGATAACCGTCTTGAAAGTGCTGACAGCCGTCATTTTGGTTATATACCGGTTGAAAATGTTGTCGGTAAAGTGGATGTTCGATATTGGCCGGTCAATGATTTCAATTTTAAATTTACAGGTGAATGATTGTGGAAGCCCCAAAATTATGCGGGCTTTTTCTTTTGGGGGAAAACGCGAACGTACGATTGGTGTTTTTTTAAGGGAAACGGTAAAATAATAGAAAGTAAATCTAATTGGAAACAGAAACCTAGTCATAAAGACGAAAGTATTTCTGGTATGATGGGTCTAGATATTATGTTGTAAGGGGGAAAAAGAGATGTCACTCCGTTTTTTACTGGGAAGATCGGGTGCAGGGAAAACTTCGAATATATTGGACGAAATTCGCTCCAAATTGGCAGAAGATCCCGAAGGAAATCCAATTATCTACCTCGTTCCTGATCAGATGACGTTTCTATCTGAATATAAATTAATTAAAACACCAGGCCTTGCCGGAATGATCCGGACACAGGTTTTCAGTTTTAGCAGGCTTGCATGGCGCGTCCTTCAGGAAACCGGGGGGATGAGCCGGCTGCATTTGGACAGTGTCGGCGTCAATATGTTGATACGGAAGATCATGGATGATAAAAAGGAAGAGTTAAAGATGTTTCGTCGATCTGCTGATAAGCAGGGGTTCATTGCACAGATGGAGCTAATGCTGGCTGAGTTCAAGCAGTATTGCATCCAACCTGATGACATTCAAAACTATTTGGCAGAAACCTCACAGACCGGCAGCGGCATTCAGGATAAACTGCATGATCTTGAATTGGTCTATCAGGCTTTTGAGGATGAAATGGTTAACAAATATTTAGATTCCGAAGACTATTTCACTTTGCTGATCGAGAAAATGCCAGAGTCTTCATATATAAGGAATGCGGATATATACATCGATGGTTTTTATAGCTTGACTCCACAGGAATTATTGATTGTGGAAGAAATGATGAAGCTGTGCAGGAGTGTAACGGTCTCACTGACGTTAGATCAGCCCTACAGGCAATATGCCCCGGATGATTTGCAGCTGTTCAGGCAAACCGGAAATCTTTATCATCACATTTATCAAGCTGGATTGAGGAATGGCATACCGATTTCAGAAGATCGAATCTTAAAAGGGACGGAAAGGTTTGGAAAGAGTCCGGGTCTGAATCATCTGGAAACTTATTTTGCCATTCGTCCTGCACAAACGTTTGAGCAGTCACCTGATGTAACGATCGCACAGGCAGTTAACCGCAGAGCTGAGATTGAAGGAGTTGCCCGGGACATCTTGTCGCTGGTCAGACAAAAACAGCACCGTTTCCGTGATATTGCGATTTTAGTCCGTAATGGGGAAGCATACTCAGATATTTTACAAACCGTTTTTCGGGATTATCAAATTCCCTTGTTCGTCGATTCCAAACGGACGATGCTGAATCATCCTCTGATTGAACTGATTCGTTCCACTTTGGAGATCATCAATGGTTATTGGCGTTATGAGCCGGTATTTCGTGCAATCAAGACGGAGCTTCTATTTCCGCTGCAAAAAAACCACGATAGGATGCGCGAACAGGTAGATAAGCTGGAGAACTATGTGCTGGCCCGCGGCATTAAAGGAAGCAGGTGGACGTCCAAAGATCGTTGGACCTACAGGCGCTTCCGCGGCCTGGAACTCGAGGACCGGAACCAAACGGATAAGGAAATGAAGCTTGAGCAAGAGTTGAATGAGATGAAGCAATTATTTACCGAGCCCATCTTGAAGCTCTCAAAACGTGTTAAAAAGGCTGCTAATGGCAGGGAATTGTGTGAAGCACTTTATCTATATCTTGAAGAATTGCATGTACCGGAAAAATTGGAAAAGCTGAAACTAGAGGCAGAAGAAGCAGGTGATTTGGTATCGGCAAGAGAGCATGAGCAAACTTGGAATGCGGTCGTCGACCTATTGGACCAATTCGTTGAACTGCTGAGCGGGGAAGAGCTCTCCATGAAACAGTTTGCGGTAATCATTGAAGCTGGTCTGGAATCTCTTGAATTTTCTTTGGTACCGCCGGCAATTGACCAAGTATTAGTCGCTAATCTAGATTTATCCCGCCTGGATGATGTGAAGACAGCTTTTGTTATCGGCCTGAACGAAGGGGTTCTGCCAGGAAAAGCTGTATCTGACGGGATATTTTCAGATAGTGATCGTGATGTGCTGCTGGCTGGTGGACTTGATGTTGCCCCAAGTTCAAAAGTGCGCCTGCTGGATGAGGAGTTTACAGCGTACAAAGCATTCACTACGCCTGCTGAGGCCCTTTATCTATCATATCCGCTTGCCGATGAGGAAGGAAAGGCACTTTTACCCTCATCCTATTTAAAACGGGTAAGGGACGTATTGCCTAACGTTTCCGAAGTGTATTATATGAACGATCCGTCCGATCTGCCTGCTGAGGAACAGGTGAAATATGCTGCGAATCATGATGTGGCCCTATCGTACCTGGCTGCCCAATTGCAGCTGAAAAAAAGGAACTATCCAATCCATTCACTATGGTGGGATGTATATAATGCCATTATTGATGATGAAATGGCCGGTCCTTCAGCAACTAAGGTTTTATCGAGCCTTTTTTATCAAAATAGGACAAAGAAATTATCTGAGGAAACAAGTAAGCAATTATACGGTGAAAGCATTCTTACAAGTGTATCCAGGATGGAAATGTTCAATAGCTGCCCGTTTTCCCATTATGCCGCTCATGGCTTGAAATTGAGGGAACGGCAAATTTTCCGTTTGGATGCACCGGATATAGGCGAAATGTTCCATGGAGCGTTGAAAATGATTTCCGATTACTTGAAGGAACATGATATTCCTTGGTCTACATTGACTTCGGAACAATGCTTGGAGCTGGCCAGAATTGCCGTGGAGAGACTTGCTCCTAAACTCCAAAATCAAATTTTGTTAAGTACGAATCGCCATCACTATTTACGCAGGAAACTGGAACATGTGATTGGACGGGCCTCGATCGTATTAAGTGAACATGCAAAGGTGAGCGGTTTTGCTCCAATCGGATTAGAACTCGGATTCGGAAAAAATGGCGAGCTGCCGCCACTTACTTTCACATTGAAAAACGGTACGAAGATGGAATTGATCGGGCGGATCGACCGCGTGGATAAAGCGGAAGAAGATGAGGGTGTCTATTTGCGTGTGCTCGATTATAAGTCGAGTGAAAAGGAACTGAACATGAGTGAAGTATATTATGGACTCGCGCTGCAGATGTTGACATACCTTGATATCGTCGTCACCCATTCCAAGTCGCTTATTGGAAAAGAAGCGATCCCTGCCGGGGTTTTATATTTTCATGTGCATAATCCCGTTGTCAAATCAAAGGGAATGCTCAGCTTGGATAGAATTGAAGAAGAAATTTATAAAAGTTTTAAAATGAATGGACTTGTACTGGATCATTCAAATGTCATTCAAATGATGGATACCTCACTTGATATTGAAAATCCTGGTAAGTCGGATATCATTCCAGCTGGGTTTAAAAAGGACGGATCGCTCCTTGCGGCTTCCAAAGTTGCCAGCAGGGAAGAGTTTTCGCTTCTGAATCATCATGTGCGCCGTATTTATCAGGAGGCTGGTGATCGAATGGTCGATGGTGATGTGGATATAACGCCATACAAATTAAAGGAAAAAACGCCGTGTACCTTCTGTTCCTTTAAATCTGTTTGCCAATTCGACCAGTCACTGGAGGAGAACCAATTCAGGAATTTGGCACAGAAAAAACAAAATGACGTTCTTGAGCTATTAAGGGGGGAGGGGGAGAGCGATGAGTAAAACGAAAATTCCTGCTCTGCCAGGAGACGTGACTTGGACGGAAGATCAATGGAAGGCGATATGGGCTAAAGATCAGGACATTCTGGTTGCGGCCGCAGCAGGCTCAGGGAAAACAGCGGTGCTGGTCAACCGGATCATTCAAAAAGTCATTTCAGAAGAAGATCCAATCGATGTTGATGAACTGCTCGTCGTTACATTCACCAATGCCTCGGCTGCCGAGATGCGTCATCGGATAAGTGAGGCATTAGAAAAAGCGATCAATGATAATCCGCATTCACAGCATTTGCGTAAGCAGTTGAGCTTGATTAATCGTGCTTCAATTTCCACACTTCATTCCTTTTGTTTAGAGGTGATCAGGAAGTATTATTATCTGACGGATATCGACCCGGGCTTCCGGATTGCAGATTCTACGGAGATCCAGCTGCTTCGTGATGAAGTGATGGAAGAGCTTTTCGAGGAGCAGTATGGGCAAAGTGATAATGAAGAGTTCTTTAATTTGGTTGATGCTTTCACTAGCGATCGAAACGATGATGCACTTCAGAATATCGTTCGATCGCTGCATGATTTTTCGCAATCGAATCCAGACCCGGACCGATGGCTTGGTGGTGCCGCCAGCATGTATGAGCTGGCAGATGATGATGGGATTGATGATCTTTCGTTTATCGATTCATTGAAGTTCGATATTGGTTTACAATTGGACACCTCCAGAGATTTATTGGAACGCTCGCTTGCGTTGACAAAAATCCCTGGGGGGCCGGCACCAAGGGCTGAAAACTATATAGCCGATCTTGCCATGGTTGCTAAACTTTCGGAGGTGAAGGACCAATCCTGGAATGCTCTTTATGAAGAAATCCAAAACGTGAAATTTGGGACGGCAAAACGCCTTTCTGGTGCGGAGTTCATCAAAGAAATTACGGATGAGGCTACCAAGTACCGGGATAAGGCGAAGAAGATCATCAAATCGTTACAGGAAGAGTTATTTTCCCGTAAACCGGAAAGCTACTTGAGGGATATAAGGGAGCTCAAGGGATATGTCGATACACTTGTAATGCTTGTTAAACGGTTTGACGAAAGATTTTTTGCTGCAAAAGCAGAAAAGAACTTGGTGGATTTCGCCGATTTGGAACATTATTGTCTTCAAATTTTGACAGGGGAAACGGTGGATGGTGAACGAAAACCTTCAGCGGCAGCCATTGAATACAGGAACCAGTTCAAAGAGGTGCTAGTGGATGAGTATCAGGATACTAACCTGGTTCAGGAATCCATTTTAAAACTTGTGACGGCTGACGGCGAATATGACGGGAATCTTTTCATGGTAGGCGATGTCAAGCAGTCCATTTATCGGTTCAGGCTTGCGGAACCGAATCTCTTCCTTGGAAAATACACACGTTTTACCCATGATGGTGTTGATTCCGGACTGAAAATTGATTTAAACCGCAATTTCCGGAGCCGGAAGGAAGTTCTCGATGGGACCAATTTCTTGTTTCAACAGTTGATGGGCATTACTGTCGGTGAGATTGATTATGATGAAGATGCCCAATTGAAAAAAGGCGCCCCATATCCCGAAGACGATCCAAACCCGATCGAACTCCATTTAATTGACGGAACAGCCGATCCGGAAGCTCATTCGGAAATGGAAGGATCGGATGGCGGGTTTGAGGCCGAGGAGCTTGAAAAAGCGCAGCTCGAAGCAAGGCAGATGGCAAAGCTCATTAAAAAGGCTATAAGCGAAAAGCATCGGATATATGATACGAAAACCAAAAAGTACCGATCTGCCACCTATCGGGACATGGTCATTCTTCTTCGTTCGATGCCATGGGCACCGCAAATCATGGAGGAATTTAAAAAACAAGGGATTCCAGTCTATGCCAATTTATCGACAGGGTATTTTGAAGCGACCGAAGTGGCCATCATGATTTCCTTATTGAAGGTGATTGATAATCCGCAACAGGATATCCCATTGGCATCCGTTCTCCGTTCACCCATCGTCGGACTGGATGAAGAAGAGATGTCACAGGTGCGTTTATTCCATACAGGGAGCTACTACGAAGCGCTAGCTGATTTTTACAGAAAAAGTGACCCGGAAGAACATCCGGGGCTTTATGAAAAGGCTACTGCTTTTTATAAAAAACTAGTGAAGTGGAGGAAGCTTGCCAGGCAGGAGGCATTATCAGATTTGATCTGGCTGCTATACCGCGAAACACAGTTTTATGATTTTGCAGGTGGGATGCCGGGCGGCAAACAGCGTCAGGCCAATTTAAGAGCGCTGTATGACAGGGCAAGGCAATATGAAGCGAGTTCTTTCCGCGGTCTGTTCCGTTTCTTGCGTTTCATAGAAAGGATGCAAGAACGTGGAGATGATTTAGGGGCAGCTCGTGCTTTAGGGGAACAGGAAGATGTAGTCCGGCTGATGACGATTCACTCGTCAAAGGGGCTTGAGTTCCCGATCGTGTTCATTGCCGGTCTTTCCAAGCAATTCAATATGATGGATTTACGCAAGCCTTATTTACTGGATAAGGATTATGGCTTTGCGGCAAAGTATGTGAATTCCGAATTACGGATAACTTATCCATCCCTCCCTCAATTGGCTTTTAAGAAAAAAAAGCAGCTTGAATTAATTGCCGAGGAGATGCGTGTCCTCTACGTGGCTCTAACGAGGGCTAAGGAAAAGCTTTATTTGATTGCCAGTATCAATGATGCAGAAAAAACGCAGCAGAACTGGGAAAGTAATGCGGCACATGGAGATTGGCTATTGAAGGACTATGTACGGGCAGGTGCAAAAAGTTATCTTGATTGGATTGGTCCATCCCTTGTCCGGCATCGGGATTCTCTTGGGGCTGCAGGTCTTGGCTTGGAAATGGAGTCGCACCCATCGAATTGGTCCATTTCCGTCATTCCAAGTGAAGAGCTTGCTGTTCTGGATGAGGAAGAGGCACTGGTTCAAGAGCAAATGCTTGAACATGTCCAGAAATCGGAGAAGGTCGGTATCGTTTCCGAGTTTTATGGTGATATCAAGGAACAGCTCGAGTGGGAGTACCCCGAGCATGAGGCGACGGTGTATCGTTCCAAGCAATCCGTTTCTGAACTAAAACGTCAATATGAACTCAAGGACGAGCAAAGCTCCACAGAGCTGTTGCGTAAATTTAAGCGGCCTATTACGAAGCGGCCGACTTTCATGCAAGAAAAGTCACTGACTCCTGCTGAAAGGGGTACGATTACACATTTAGTCATGCAGCATATTGATCTATCTAAAGAGATTACCATTCAGTCGATTCAGGAACTGATGGTTGACTTGATTCAACGTGAGCTGTTGACGGAGGAACAGAAAGAAGCTGTGGACCCTGAGACGATCGTCGATTTCTTTGATAGTGAAATCGGGCAAAGAATGCAGAAGGCCGTGAATATTCGCCGTGAAGTGCCATTTACGATGTCGCTGCCTGCAAAGGAAGCTTACAGCGATTGGGCAGCTGGAGATGAAGAGATCCTAATCCAAGGTGTAATTGATTGTATCTTTGAGGATGAACAAGGCCTTGTGCTTCTCGATTATAAAACGGATACAATCACCGGCCGTTTTGCCAGCGGGTATGAAGGAGCTAAAGAGATTCTTGCCGATCGATACCGGATGCAGCTTCAGCTTTATACGCGGGCTGTTGAAGGGATAATGAATAAGAAGGTAACCGGCCGTTACTTGTTTTTCTTTGACGGCTCGCATTTATTGGAAGTATAAAAGAGAAGGAGTGTCCCATTGATGTGGGTCGCTTCTTTTTGGTTCAATAAACAGAATAGTTTGAAAAGATATAAATGCTTACTATATACTAGTGGAGAAAAATACCTTTTTAAAGGAGTAGAGAAGAGTATGACGAGTGAGATCAAGAGCAAGGGATACTTTGGTGAGTTCGGCGGAAGCTTTGTCCCGGGTGAACTTCAGGAAGTAATGGATATTTTAGAAACGGAATTCCTGAAATATAAGGATGACCCGGAATTCATTGAGGAGTTTCAATATTATCTGAAAGAATATGTCGGACGCGAAAACCCGTTAACACTTGCAAAGAATTTAACGAAAAAGGTTGGCGGGGCTAAAATATACTTGAAGCGTGAAGACCTGAATCATACAGGTGCTCACAAAATTAATAATGCGATCGGCCAAATCCTGCTCGCTAAACGGATGGGTTCTAAACGAATCATCGCAGAAACTGGCGCTGGACAGCATGGTGTGGCGACTGCGACTGCATGTGCGATGTTTGGCATGGAGTGTGTGATTTATATGGGCAAGCTGGATACGGAGAGGCAGGCATTGAATGTCTTTCGGATGGAATTGCTGGGGGCAAAAGTCGTAGCGGTCGAAAAGGGACAGGGTCGATTGAAGGATGCAGTTGATGAGGCTTTGAATGATTTGGTGCAAAACTATGAAAATACTTTTTACTTGCTTGGTTCAGCAGTGGGACCACACCCATATCCAACGATCGTTAAACATTTCCAATCAATCATAAGTGAAGAATCAAAGCGCCAGATCCTTGAAAAGGAAGGAAAACTGCCAACTGCCATCATTGCTTGTGCAGGAGGGGGAAGTAATGCGATCGGTGCTTTTGCTCATTATATTGATGAAGACAATGTCCGTTTAATTGGTGTAGAGCCAATTGAAGCCCCAAGTATTTCGCAAGGTGTCCCTGCAGTATTACACGGATTCAAAAGTTTGACGTTAGTGGACGAACAAGGAGAACCAAAACCGACATTCTCCATAGCCGCCGGTTTGGATTACCCGAGCGTGGGACCCGAGCATAGTTTTTTGAAAGAAAGCGGACGAGCGGAGTATGTGACGGTAAGAGGGGAAGAAGCACTTGAGGCTTTTCAGGTATTATCCAAAACAGAGGGGATCATTCCGGCTCTCGAAAGCTCGCATGCTCTGGCTCACGCCATGAAGCTCGCAAAAGAGTTAACAAGAGATGATATACTGATCGTTAATTTATCAGGCAGGGGAGGCAAAGATGTCGAGCAAGTATTTAACATGTTAGAAAAATAGGCCGAATTTAAAAGCCTCCCTGGAAATGGAGGCTTTTTCTTTGACTAATTATTCCCCGTAATGGGCTGGTCGACCCCATTGACATCAAGGACATTGCTACCGTTCAGGCCATTAGCCGTGAAGGTGATTGCAGCTGTGTTCCCTGATCCGGATCCGTAAACGGATTTGGAGGAAGACTTAGGGGAAATGACGGCGCAATCACCGAATAACAGGTTTCCTTGCGCAACATTAAATACTTGAACTGGGCCGATAATGGCGGGCATATGAACCCCTCCTTTAAAAGTTTAAGTGTTGTTGGTTGAATCCTCGATTGGCGTTTCTTCGGTTTTTTTAGGAACCTCCCGAATATGTTTAACTCTTGATTCCATACGCGCATGGCCTACGTTCCCCACACCCACCACAGATGAGGATGATATCCCGATTATATTGATATTGCCGACCCGTATGAAGGGATTCGGATTTGAAAAACTCGATATTACGGGTTCATTCAATCTCGGGATATAAAGTGGTTTCTTAAAAATGTCATAGTCATTGAAATGAATATCGACTGAAGCAAAAGTTTCACTTTTCTTCTGAACGGCTATAGCCAGGGCATTTCCATCTATATATGAAGTATCCCCGATTTGCAGGGCGGAGCTGAATGATACCGTGTCGGATACTATAGATTTTACTTTTGATATTCTAGAAAACATGTTATTTATCCTTCTGGAGAAAGCGGCACGAATGGCCCGATGATCAGGGATTCCGGCGGGGTATCGAATGCAGAAGAAAGTTGGACCGTTTGGACATCCCCAATTAGAAATAAAGCAGAGCTTGCTACACCGGTAATTTTAATATCACCTACACAAAGCTGGTGATTGATTACATTAAACTCCATTTGGATTTCCTCCTGTCTCGGCTTGTGAATGGGTAATGAATTGGAATAATGCAGTTTGAATATCGGATTTTACCTTCTCCCTGATCTTCTCCTTGACATTATCCCGTTGCTGCGGTGCACGTTCCGCATAAGAGAGATTATCGAAATACATATTGATACGTTGATGAAGCTGGCGTTCGACGTCCTGTTTAATGAAGTCATGATAAGAGGGTTCCAATGATATTTTCAGCTGGGTTTCCGCATCGTTGATCATATTTTCCAAGTCTGAAAGTATATCATTGTGAATTTCCTGGACGACGATTTCCCTGCCTGGAAATAGGTTTGGTGCAGGTTGAACGGGTTGGTTGTTGACGGCAAATTCATCAATGTTGTTAAGGTCATTGGGATTTAAACCGATATTCAATGTTCCATCTAAAGATTCGACCTTTAACTGATCGAATTTATATTCAATTTTATCTACATGGATTGGCGGTTTATTTTTCAGCTCAGCAAGTTCATCTGTCAGGCGTTTGAGTTCGTGTTCAAGTTTCATGATCCGCTTATCCTGGGCTTCAAGGAAACGCTGCATTTGTATGGAATACGAATATAAATCCTGATTCACGATTCAACACCTCACCTTCATAAAAAGATAAATTCATATATGACAGTATATGAAAAAGTTGGATATAGGTGAATGCCTAAGAAGGTGTAAATGGGACGGAACTGGTTAATGGGACTACTTCGATTTCAGGAGCAGGCTCAGTGAATCCACCGGTATTGGCTAATGTGGAATATGGTTTAATCACCCCGGCACTTCCTATTTGAAAAACGGATGAATTGGAGATGCTTTCAATTTTTATCATATTGATTTGTATGGTCTGGTGAATATTGAAGATCATACTGACTCCTTTCTTAAAAACATTAGAGATTTAAGACCAGTGGCTGATCAACACCATCTGTATCATTTGTATTTGTGGTGCTATAGGCATTATAAAGGGATATGGATTCACCCGTATTAAACGAGCCAGCACCTGCAAACGTTTTTGAAGTGGCATATGGACTAATTTTAAAGACGTCACCAATATGGACAATTCCACTGCTACCGACGTTGATGACTTGAACGATTCCTACGATGGCCGGCAAGAAAATCACCCTTTTTTTATTCTGGTTTTCCCCTTGAATTTCAGGCCATGAGCCTATCACTGAAGGGAAGTTTCAATGTATTGTATGTTGACTCATGATTGATGTGATTCATCTGCCTATCAATATATTGTTATATAACAATTGTAGATATTATTGAAAGTTTGATAACAGATATGGTAATATAATGCTAATTCAGAATTTTCAAATAAAATTTGAGGTGAGGAAATGAATGTACCATTAGTATTATCGCATTTCTTGGATCGAGCAGCCTTACTATATGGCGATAAGAAAGCCATCATTGGAGAAGACAAGGTTTTAACATACTTAGAGCTGAACGGCCGTGTAAACCAGCTTTCCAATGGTTTAAGAGATATTGGAGTCAAAAAGGGTGATAAGGTGGCATATTTGGCACCTAACTCAATCGAAATGCTTGAAGGCTTTTATGGAGTCTTTCAGCTTGGGGCAGTAATCGTTCCATTGAATATCCGCTTGAAGCCTGCCGATTATGTATTCATTTTAAACCATAGCGAGTCAAAGGTCCTTTTCGTGGATCGGGAATTGTATCATCTGATTTCCCCTGTCAAAGATGAACTTGAATCGGTGGAGCACATAATCGTTCACTATAAAGATGAAGAGATAAATGAAACCGATTACAACCATTGGCTGGAACGTTATGATGACAAATGCTTTAACCGGGAGTCCGTGGACGAAAATGATGTTTCTAGCCTCCTTTATACTAGCGGGACCACAGGGAATCCTAAAGGGGTGATGCTGACTCACCGTAACAACTATTTGCATGCCCTGGGTGCGATGCATCATTTCAGGGTCAATGACCGCGATACATATTTGCATGTACTGCCGATGTTCCACGTGAATGGGTGGGGTGCCCCATTTTATTATACGGCAAATGGTGCCACTCAAGTTTGTTTGAGGAAAACCAGCCCCGAAACGATATTTGAAGCACTGCAAAAGCATAAGGTTTCCATCATGCATATGGCACCAACGGTTCTGAATTCACTGTTTCAATATTATGAACGGACTGTTCCGAATATCGAGCAGGATATCCGAATCGTTGTTGCTGGTTCCGCTCCGCCTCCTGCATTCGTTACAAGGGTGGAAAAAGAGTTAGGCTGGGAATTCATTCAAATTTACGGAATGACTGAATCGACACCGGTTAGTCTGATATCGCTGATTCGTTCTGAATTCGATGATCTTTCGGAAAAAGAAAAATACAGAATGAAGGCGAAAGCCGGATATCCCATCATAGGCAGTGAGGTAAAGGTCATCCATGAAAATGGTGAGGAAGTGGCCCGTGATGGCGTGGATATTGGGGAGCTCATTGTCCGCAGTCATGGAGTGATGTTAGGTTATTGGAAAAATGAAGAAGCGACCAGCCAGACATTGAGAAATGGATGGCTGCATACAGGGGATATGGCCACGATTGATGAAAATGGCAATGTGGATATCGTTGACCGCAAAAAGGATATCATCATTAGTGGCGGAGAAAATATCTCTTCCATAGAAGTGGAAGGAGTGCTCTACGAACATCCGGACATTCTTGAAGCGGCAGTCATTGCCGTTCCCCATGAAAAGTGGGGGGAGACGCCGCATGCCTTCATTGTGCCAAAAAGGGGCGTGGAATTAACGGAGGATGATATAAGGACCTTCACACGGGAAAAACTAGCTCACTTCAAATCAGTTACCAGTGTGTCGTTCGTCGATGAGCTTCCGAAAACGGCATCGGGGAAAATACAAAAAATCCATCTCCGTAATGATTACTGGGAATCTAAGGGGAAAACAGGCAGATTCGTCAATTGAAGCTCGCTAACGCTGTTCAGAAATGATCAGCGTTTTTTTCTGTTTACCGGTTCGATGGATTTCATATTAAGCTATGAAGATATCGGACATGATGAAATGAAGATTGAGAGGGCGATATGTTTCCATTCGTAAATAAGCCGCAGTGACTCATGCCATTGTTGGAGAAGGATGCTCATTCAAGAGCATTGGAATTTGTTTCGATAAAAAGCTTCCTGTTTAACGAGAAAGTGTTACCATTATAAAATATTTCAAATTATTATAATTTTCATTTTTTCATCATGTTTATTGAAAGAGTCTTGGATTGTGGGGGGAGAGCATTGAAACGTATTCATTATAGCTGGGTTATTTTAATCATAACATTCTTCTCGATTATTGTAGCCGGAATCGTTAGGTCATCATCGGGAGTATTCATCGTACCATTTGAAAATGAGTTCGGGTGGGACCGGTCCGTCATTTCTTTAGCCTTCGCCATAAGTTTGTTTCTGTATGGATTATCGGGTCCATTCATGGCCGCTCTAATTGAAGTGCTTGGATTGAAGAAAATGATGGTATTGGCCATGTCGACTTTATTGGCAGGGATTTTCCTCACTTTTTTCATGGAGCATGAGTGGCAGCTCATTCTTATTTGGGGAATTATCATTGGATTGGGTTCTGGAGTGTTTTTAACGGTATTGAGCCCATATGTGGCAAATCGTTGGTTCGAGAAGAGGCGGGGACTGGCGGTCGGGATACTCACGGCAAGCACGGCCACAGGTCAGCTCATTTTACTTCCGGTTTTAGCCATCATCATTGAGAATTACTCGTGGAGATGGGCGATTGGATTAATTTTGGTCCTTAGCTTGATCATGCTGGCAATCATCCTTTTGTTCATGAAAAACAATCCGAAGGAAGTGGGCACTCTTCCATATGGATTAGAAGAGGAAAATCAGGAGGCTGTTACAGTCCAAAAGAAGAACCCCATCGCCATGGCCTTTCAGTCGTTGATTGAAGCAGTGAGAGTGAAGGAATTCTGGTTATTGGCAGGAAGCTTTTTTATATGCGGACTTTCAACGAGCGGGTTGATCGGCACACATTTCATTTCTTACTGCATTAGTTTTGGTTTACCGGTTGTGACGGCAGCATCACTGCTATCTTTCATGGGAATCTTTGATTTGATTGGTACGACTGTATCCGGGTGGTTATCAGATCGTTTTGATAACCGTTGGCTGTTGTTTTGGTATTACGCTCTAAGGGGCGCTTCCCTCGTATTACTTCCTTTTGCGCTAAATGAAGGCTCAATCGGCCTATTGATCATCTTTTCCGTTTTTTATGGCTTGGATTGGATTGCCACCGTTCCTCCGACCATAAGCATTTCAAGGCAAGTCTTTGGCATGGAGAAAAGCGGGATCGTATACGGGTGGATATTCGCGGCCCATCAGGTCGGTGCAGCAGTGGCGGCGTACGGTGGAGGGCTTATCTTCAAAATATTCAACTCCTATACATGGGCATTCTTCCTTGCAGGAATCTTTTGCTTATTGGGCAGCTTGTTTGTCATACTGATAAAAAAGCAAAAAGCGGTCACGAAAGTTAAAGATGGTGCAATGGAGTTATAGGAAAAAATCTGTATGGATGAAAGAGGGTGTACCTATGAAGGGCACGATGGTACCAATGCAGGAAAGTAAAAGGATCGTAAGCATCGATATTTTGCGTGGATTAGCCATTTTAGGGATTTTTTTAGTGAATATGCCTTCTTTCCACTCGCCGCTCTTGTACATAGATGGTGCCGAGCGGTGGGCCGGAGGATGGGACAGAATTTTGTATGTACTCAGTGATATTGTCGCACAGGCCAGCTTTTATCCGTTATTTGCCTTTCTGTTCGGTTTCGGGGCGATCATACTGGCTGTAAGGAGTGAAGAAAAGGGCACTTCATTTCCTTTGCTATATATGAAAAGGCTAAGTTTCCTGCTGACACTTGGATGCATTCATGCTTTTTTCATCTGGCATGGGGACATCCTCATTAATTATGCTGTATTTGGGTTTGCCTTTTTGTTTTTTTATAAGATGAAGGGCAGGAATTTAATTCTGCTAGGCTCGGTTTGTTATGTCCTGCCTTTTGCGATATTGGGTTCCCTATTTCTTATAATGGGCATTTTTGAAGGGGATGCGATGGCAATCCCGACTGATTCGGAGATGATGAAACAGTCTTTGGAAGTTTATCAATCTGGTACAATTACGGAAATAATGAGTCAAAGGGCTCTGGATTGGTATATGGTGAACAACCCCTTTAATGCCATTATCCTTTTTTTATCGATTTTTCCGTTTTTTTTAATGGGAGCAGGCGTTGCAAAACAAGGCTTTCTCCAAAATCCAACCCAATATAAACGACAATTGAAAACGATATCGATTGTAAGTTTGCTATTGGGCATGTCAATTAAGATTCTGCCATATGTGACGGTATACCATTTTGGTACGATATTCGTGCAGGATTATTTGGGAGGACCGTTACTTACGATTTTTTATATCACAGCAATCACGCTTTTGGCGGAGCGGGCAGGGGCTTCCCGCCTATTACAACCGTTTTCGTATATCGGAAGGATGTCTATGAGCAATTACCTGTTCCAATCGATGGTATGTACGGCCATTTTTTATTCATATGGGCTTGGTTTATATGGATCAGTCTCTTATACGACAGGATTCGTTTTCCTAATAGCCCTGTTTTGCCTGCAAATTCTGCTTTCCTTATTGTGGATGGGTTTGTTTAATTACGGACCGGTTGAATATATATGGCGTTCTTTTACATATGGTAAAAAGCCGGTTATGCGCAAGTAGGGACCAGTTAAGAAGAAATGTAAATGATGTTCATTAAATTGTTGGTTTTACGCATTCAGGTGGATCCTTAGTTTTGTTTTTTTGTAAAAGCCTATGATATGATGAAATGGAAACTGAACGAGGGGGCAAAAAAATGACACATATGCATATTACAGCTTGGGTTATCGGAATCATTCTTTTCTTTGTCACATATTCGATGCTTAAAGGTGAAAACCCGAAAGCGAAAATGCTACATATGATAACACGGTTGTTCTATCTATTGATTTTCCTTACTGGCGGCATGCTGATCACTGATTTTGGTGCTTACGCAGTTAAAATGATTGTCGGAATCATCGTGATTGCGGCGATGGAAATGGTGCTGGTCCGTACGAAAAAAGGAAAAAGCACAAGTGCCATGTGGACATTGTTCATCGTAGCGCTTGTATTCGTCCTTTATTTAGGACTTTCGCTGCCACAAGGAATGGACTTTTTTTAATACAGAATTAAAAACGGGTAAATGAGGAAATCTCATTTACCCGTTTTCTTTTACCCGTTATTGTGAATTCACTTTCTCAATGACGATCCTTTTTCCGGTGTTCAGGGTGAATTCAAAACGATCATGATCCTTTTTTCCGTAAGAAAAGTGGTGCTGAACGAGACAAATTTGGCTCTCGTTATCAAAGGTGAAGAAATTCACGCCGGACTGGTTTGGGACGGCCCTTAAAAAGGTGAGCTGGTTATAGCTATATATACAATCATAAATAGAAAAATCAAGTGAATTCAATGTCGTTACAAATTGGAAAAAAGAATCGTCGTTCAATTCTTCCAATAAACGTTCAAAAGAGTAGAGCAGTTTTTTGCGTATCCGAATGGGCTCATTTTCCCTTAAGAAGGTGATTTCCCGATGAAGCAGGATTTTTCCCTCTTCTTCAATTACTCCTTGCTGCCAGCGCCCACCCCTGTACACTTCGATGATGCTGTCAACGTGGTCTTCAATGGAGCAGGCCTCATCTGTTTCATCATCGAAAAAAATCCATTGTTGATTGATATTTTCCACTGTTCCTTCGGTAAAAGCTCTTGTTTGCCTGTTCATTAACTTAGTTCGTTGTTGCTGACTCATACATATACCTCCAATAGTGGAATCCTCACCTACTTTTTAGTCAAAATCCAATGAAAATATAACTGTATATTTTAAAATATTATGGACAAATAACCATCTTTCCGTCTTTGCATAGGCTATGTTTAAACACGGGATGCTTTGCTCAACAATTCATTAACGACGCCGGGCGTTGTGGGCAGGGGGTCCTTCGGAATGATGCTAAAGCGATACTTAGGGACTGTAAATCTTTTTAAGACAGGGAGCCAATATATTTTTGATAGTCCGGATAGAAAGGATGAAGTGTAAAATGTGTGGGATAACAGGCTGGGTGCATTTTCAAAAAGATTTACGGACAAAAACGAAAACGCTGGAAAACATGACGAAAACGTTGGCAAAGCGGGGGCCAGACGAAGAAAATGTTTGGTGCGAAGCCCATGTTGCCTTTGGTCATAAACGGTTAACGGTTGTCGATGCGGAAGGCGGAAAACAGCCGATGACGAAAAATCACGAAAACGGCAGATATACGCTTTGTTATAATGGTGAGCTATATAACACCGAGGATATTCGTAAACAGCTATTATTAAAAGGATATTCCTTTAACGGTCATTCTGATACAGAAGTTTTGCTAACTTCTTATATAGAATGGAAAGAAAAATGCATTGACTTGTTCAATGGGATTTTTGCGTTTGCGATTTGGGATGAAAAGGAACAGAAATTATTCGTTGGAAGAGATCGCATGGGGGTAAAACCATTCTTTTACGCGGAAAGGGACGGCGGGTTCATTTTCGGATCGGAGCTGAAGGCGATTCTGGCCCATCCGGATGTTAAAACGGAGATTGACCGCGAAGGGCTGTCTGAGGTTTTTGGTGTTGGTCCATCCCGAAAGCCAGGTTCAGGCGTATTTCATAATATCCAGGAATTAAGGCCTGCCCATGCGCTTACTGTATCAAGGAAAGGCCTCCGGATTTGGAGATACTGGAATGTGAAAAGCGAAGAACACCGGGATACTCTTGATGAGACGGCCGAGAAGGTTCGCTTCCTTGTCGAAGATGCAGTGACACGGCAACTTGTATCAGATGTTCCGCTTTGTACCTTCTTATCAGGAGGGCTTGACTCAAGCGCGATAACGGCCATTGCTGCAAACGCCTATCAAAAAGAAGGGAAAGGACCGCTTCATACGTATTCCATTGATTATGAGGATAATGAGCGCTATTTTAAAGCAAATGATTTTCAGCCTAACTCTGATGGGTATTGGATTAAAAAGATGTCGGATAGTTTTAACACGGTTCACCATTCATCGATCATCACTCAAGAGCAGTTGACAAATTATTTAACGGAAGCTGTCCTTGTAAGGGACCTCCCAGGCATGGCGGATGTCGATTCTTCTTTACTTTGGTTTTGTAAGGAAATCAAGCGGGATTTTGTTGTAGGCCTGTCCGGTGAATGTGCGGACGAAATTTTTGGCGGTTATCCTTGGTTTCATCGTGAGGATGATTTGAATCGTGCTGGTTTTCCATGGATGAGATCGACCGGGGAGCGGGTATCTTTATTGAAAAAGGGATGGCGCGAGAAATTGAAGCTCGAGGAATATGCTCAGGAAGCTTATTTGACCACCCTTGCCGAAACGCCTAAATTGGAAGGCGAAAGCGGTGTAGCAGCGAAGCGGAGAGAGCTTTTCTATGTGAATTTATTATGGTTCATGACGACTCTCCTTGACCGGAAGGACCGGATGAGTATGGGTGCAAGTCTAGAGGTGCGCGTGCCATTTGCGGATCATCGCCTTGTTGAATATGCATGGAACATTCCTTGGGAAATGAAAATGGAAGGCAACCGTGAAAAGGGTATTCTAAGGAAGGCTTTGGAGGGGCTGTTACCGGATGAAGTATTATATCGTAAAAAAAGCCCATATCCAAAAACCCATAACCCTATATATACAGACCGTGTGCAGGCGTGGTTGAAAGACTTACTGATGGATAAAAATTCGGTCCTGCATGAGTTTTTCGATAAGCAGAAGCTAACCGATATAGTAGATTCCAGGGGTGCCGCTTTTAAAGTGCCGTGGTTCGGGCAATTGATGTCAGGTCCACAGCTGCTCGCTCACTTGGCACAAACCCATGTATGGTTCAAAGAATATGATATCCAAATAATCGAATGAAAAAAAAACGGGGCGGATGATTTTCATTGCCCCGTTTTTTTCATTGCCTCAATGATTGATTGCGAGAATTTTATATTGATAACCGCTCATTTCAATTTTGCCAACTTGTGTGGTTACTTTTGTTCTTAAATCCGTTAGTGTACGTCCTTCCAAATCGAAAGGGAGGGTAAAGGATTGCTGAACATCCGTCGGATTGATGAGGATCACGACAGAACGTTTTTCATTATACTTTTGGTAGGCCACGATATTTTCGTTTCCGGCTGTATCAAGGAATTGGAACTTCCCGTCATTGGCAAGTAATCGTTCTTCTTTTCGCAAGGAGATCAATGCCTTAATTTCATTGAGTAGCTCGGTGTTTTGTTTTTCTTCTTCCCAGACCATGCATTTTCGGCACCCTGGATCCATGTCACCGGTTAAGCCGATTTCATCGCCATAGTATATACAAGGGCTGCCATTGAATGTCAGCAGGATTGCGTGGATGAGCTTGGCTCGAGCTAGATCTTCCCCGCAATCCGTGAAAATCCGCGGTGTATCATGACTTCCAAGAAGATTGAATGTCACGTCAAAAACATTGGTCGGATAACTGTGATAGATAGCTGTCATTTCTTCTGTGAACTCGCGTGCATTGATGGTTTGTGAGGCGACCAGGCGAAAAACTTGGTTGGTGAAAGGGTAATTCATGACGGCATCGAACTGATCGCCGCGAAGCCATGGCATTGAGTCATGCCAAATTTCCCCAAGAATATAAAGGTCAGGCTTTATTTTTTTCACCGTTGTTCGAAATTCACGCCAGAATGGCTGGTCGACTTCATTTGCCACATCGAGCCGCCAGGCGTCTATATCGAACTCCTTGATCCAATAAGCCGAGACTTCGAGCAGATATTCTTTCACCTCCGGATTTTTCGTATTCAATTTTGGCATCGATTCAAAAAAACCGAATGTTTCATAATTGGGCCTTTCCCCTCCCTTAAGTGGGAAGCTGTGTGGGTGGAACCAATCCTTATATTTCGATTTCTCTCCTTTTTCGAGTAAATCCTGAAAAGGGGGGAAATAGTAGCCGCTATGGTTAAATACGGCATCCAGCATGACCCGGATATTCCGTTTGTGGCATTCGGTTATGAGCGTTTTCAATGTTTCCTTCGTTCCGAATTGCGGATCGATACTCCGATAATCAATCGTATCGTATTTATGATTGGAGTGGGCATGGAAGATTGGCGTGAAATAGATTCCGTTGATGCCGAGATTCTCTAGGTAATCCAAATGTTCAATGATTCCTTCAAAGTCCCCGCCAAAAAAATTATCCACCGCCGGGTCTTCACTTCCCCACGGTTTCACACCTTCCGGATCGTTGTCGGGGTTTCCGTTCGCAAACCGTTCAGGGAAAATTTGGTACCAAATTGTATCCTTGACCCATTCAGGTGCCTTGAAAACTTCATTTTGATGTAGATAGGGAATCGCAAAATAGCATCCGGGATCTCGGGGGGCTTCTTTAAAGAAGCCCTTTTCCGTGTAAAATGCACTTTCTTCTTCTGAGGTTACCTTGAACCCATATCGAATTCTTCGGTAAGGAGGTTTCACATAAATATGCCAATAATCATAACGGTTATCACTGCCTGACAAACTCATGGGAAGTTCTTCGTACTGCCATTGACCATTATCTGATATGTATGGATCACCAAAAATCAATCCAACTGAGGAGATATCTTGTTTTTTCGTACGTAGGCGGATATGTAAGGTTTCAGTGTTGATGGGATAGCTGTAATTGTCATTAGGTCTATGGTGTATGGATGAATATTCCATTTTAAACCACTCCAATTCTATAAGTATTTGAGGATGTGAAAAAGGAAACTTCCAGCTGTTTATGAGGGGGATCTCTATGAAGCTGCACTAGCCAGGTTAAGTGCTTTTTCAATATGGTTATATACCCTATTTCAATTGAAAGAAGCACTCATTAACTAAAAAATAACAAAAAGTGTTCATCACTACAAGGAAATAAATACGTCAAGGAAAATGTTGTAAAAACCAAAGCCGTTCATATAATGATAACAATAGCTTTGGCACCGCTTTCATTAAGTGGCTTTATTTGAAGTACTGAACTGAAAAAACAGTATTATTCGGTGCTTTTGGACATGATAGAATAAACATTTTAAAAAGGAGAATCAAAGTGAAGAAGCTGATTTTTCATTTGTTCATGTCCATGTTTTTGATCGTTAGTGTAAGTGCTTGTGGTTCCAGTTCAGATTTGGAAAATGAAGCAGTGAAAGAAAATAAGGAAAAGGAAGACGAGGCCAGCAATGAAGCGAAGCCGGAAAAATTGATCATTTGGGAGGAAAAAGGTAGAGCGGAGGCCCTAAAGCCGGTGATTGAAGCTTTTGAAAAAGAATATGGAATCAACGTTGAGCATGAAGAGCTTGAAATAGCTACCGAGATGTATGAGCGGCTTCGTCGTGATGGGCCAATCGGAAACGGAAAGGCCCCGGATGTCGTAACTTTTTCTCATGAAAGAGTCGGGCAAATCGTGAAGGAAGGCTTAATTCAGGAAGTGAAGGTGAAAGATGAAGTATTGAATGCCTTCATTGAACCTTCAATTAGGGGGGAAATGTATCAAGATAAGGTATTTGGATTGCCGAAATCCGTAAACACATCCGTTTTCTTTTATAATAAAAAATTGATGGCTAAGGCTCCTGAGACGATGAATGGCCTTTATAAAATGGCGAAGGATTTAAGAAAGGGTAAAGTTCATGGTTACTACGCCAAATGGAATGATTTCCAAGATTCGTATGGAGTAATCGCTGGAATGGGAGGTTATATATTTAAAGATAAGAATGGAAAACTAGACCCTTCCGACATTGGTTTGAATAATAAGGGTGCCATAAAAGGGGCTGCATACATCCAAAAATGGTATAGGGCGGGTTTGATTCCCAAAGGCGACAAGGCAGCGATCGAAAAGTTGTTCATACAAGGGAATTTGGCTTCTATCATGAGTGACGGGAACTCATTTACCGAGCGGAAGGATATAGGAATTGCCCCCATGCCTGAATTGCCCAATGGCCAGCCAATGAAAACGTTCATGGAAATCAAAGGCTGGCATGTAACAGCATTCACAAAACATCCTTATTGGTCTACGAAGTTAGTTGAATATTTGACTAATGATGATAATGCAATGCAGCGTTATGATTTAATAGGGGAAATCCCTCCGAATAAATCAATCAAACACAATGCCGCAATCAATGAAAATGAAAGGGCACAAGCCTTAAGCATACAATTACAATACGCTGAACCAGTACCGAATATTCCGGAAATGAATAAGGTATGGGGACCGATGAATTCAGCCATGGATGAAATGACCACTCAAAAAGCAAAACCAAAAAGGGCCTTGGATAAAGCGGTCAAGACGATAAAAAAAGAACGTTAATCATGTTCTGCCTTTTTCCGATTCAGAAACCATAACCAGTATCCCCAATTTGTCCCTTTAGTGTAAAGTTTTTTATAAATTGGATTTGACGTTAAGGGGTCAAAAGGCTAATCTTAAAGGCGTAAAGAGATAGCTAGGAGGAGAGCGGATATGAGAAAAAGAGTGTTATCACTCGCTTTAATTCCGTTGCTTCTTTTTTACGCCATTCCAGTAGGAGCAGCTGAAAAAGAACAACGAACTTGGAAGGATGAAATCGTATATTCATTATTGGTCGACAGATTTTTCGATGGGAATACTCAAAATAATGGAGATGCGAACGTGAATGACCCTTCCGCGTTTAATGGTGGGGATTTCGAAGGTGTCACGAAGAAACTTAATTATTTAAAAGATATGGGTTATACCGCTATCATCCTTTCACCGATTTTCGCAAATGATGAAAATGGCTATCATGGCGATTGGGTGGCCGATTTTTATAAAACGGATAAACACTATGGGACAATGAAAGAGTTTAAAAAACTCGTGAATGAGGCACATAAACGCGATATGAAGGTGATCATTGATTTTCAAGCAAATAATGTGGGTCCTGACTCCACTTGGCTGACCGATCCCAAAAAACAAGGTTGGTTCCATGAAGAAAAAAAGATTTCCAAGGACGGTAGCCAAGCGGATTTGGAAACAGGCTGGGTCGATGGACTTCCTGATTTGAATCAAGATAATGTGGAAACAAGAAAATATTTACTGGATGCTGCCAAATGGTGGATAACGGAAACCGATATTGATGGATACCGTATAAATAAAGTCCAATACGTAGCGAAGGATTTTTGGAAGGAATTTGTGGATGCAGTTAAATCTGAAAAATCAAATTTCTATACAATCGGCGATGTACAAGGTGATGCCGAATTGATTTCAAGCTACAAGGAGACGGGTATTGATGCTTTTATGGCTTATCCGCAAAATTCAGAGCTACGGGAAGCATTTGCTGCACCCGATAAAGAATTGAAACCTGTTTTTGATGCGTTTGCGAAAAGCGAAGATGAATTAGGGGGCAATGCCCATCAGGCTTTGTTCATGGATACGCAGGGAATGCCCCGGTTTACAAAGGATGCAGCCGACCATAACGAAAATCCAGGTTCCAGATGGAGAATGGCGCTGTCGTATCTATATACGATGCCAGGGGTGCCAATCGTATTTTATGGATCGGAAATTGCCTTGAACGGCGATATTGCCCCGGATAATCATAAATTGATGAATTTTAAGACAGAACAGGAATTAGTGGAATATATAACAAAGCTTTCTGACCTCAGAGACATGTACCCAGCATTGAAAAAAGGGGATATGGAGCTTTTATATGAAAAAGGTGGAGCTTCGGTATTCAAGCGTGTATATGGTGAAGAAACGATTGTCGTCGCCATGAACAATACGACTGAAACTCAAACGATAAACCTTACTGATAAGGAACTTGAAAGCAATAAAGAGTTGAGAGGTATGCTGAATGGGGATCTGGTCCGCAGTAAGGACAACAGTTACTCTATCGTAATCGACAGGGAGACGACGGAAGTCTACACGCTGTCACCTAAGTCGATTATCAATATTCCTTACCTGTTAGTTATAGGATTGGTTCTTCTTATTTTTGGTATATTCATTGCTTTGGTTATTAAGCGTTCAAAACGGAACCAACCAAAATAATCATATGCCTCTCGATTGTCGGTAGCCGCCAAACATTGTCCCTAAGGCTTTGTGGAAAACAGGATCGGGAGGTTACAGCATGAATAAGACCTGGTGGAAAGAAGCGGTTTGCTATCAAATATACCCGCGCAGTTTCATGGATAGTAATGGTGATGGAATCGGGGATATAAAAGGATTGATATCAAAGCTTGACTACCTGCAGGATTTGGGTATAGATGTTATTTGGATTTGTCCATTTTATAAATCGCCCAATGCGGATAATGGCTATGATATTAGTGACTATCAGGCAGTTTCCGATGAATTCGGTTCAATCGAAGATATTGATCTGTTATTGAAAGATGTTCACGGCCGTGGGATGAAGGTAATACTCGATCTTGTTTTGAATCATACAAGTGATGAGCACCCTTGGTTCGTCGAGTCACGTTCTTCCCGCGATAATCCGAAACGGGATTGGTATATATGGAGGGATGGGCAGGACGGCCGTGAGCCTAATAATTGGGAAAGCATCTTTTCCGGAAGTGCCTGGAAATTCGATGAAAGGACCAATCAATACTATTTACATTTATTTGCCGAAAAGCAGCCAGACTTAAACTGGAAAAATCCTGATGTGCGAAAGGCATTATATGAAATGGTCAATTGGTGGCTCGATAAGGGAATCGATGGCTTCCGGATTGATGCGATCACGCATATTCATAAGCGTGAAGGCCTTCCGGATATGCCCAATCCTTATTGGCATCAGTATGTGCCTGCGTTTGAAATGCATACCAATCAGGACGGGATTCTGGATTACCTTCAGGAGTTGAAAGAAGAGACTTTCTCTAAGTATGATATCATGACGGTCGGTGAGGCCAATGGCGTCAGGATTGAGCAGGCGGAAGAATGGGTCGGGGAATCGAATGGGAAGTTCAATATGATTTTTCAATTTGAACATCTTGGACTTTGGAATAGGGGACAGAATCACGATGTTGATGTTCAAGGGTTAAAGCGCACAATGACCAAATGGCAAAAGGGGCTGAAAAACAAAGGATGGAATGCTTTGTTTTTTGAAAATCATGACCAGCCGAGAAGTGTATCCACCTGGGGAAATGATCATCAATATTGGTTGGAAAGCGCAAAAATGATAGGGGCCCTATACTTTTTCATGCAAGGGACACCTTTTATTTATCAAGGTCAGGAAATTGGCATGACGAATGTCCAATTTGATTCGATTGATGATTATGATGATGTCGGAATGAAAAACTTTTACCGGATAGAGACCTCGAAAGGTCGTCCTCATGATGAAATCATGAACATTATATGGCATAGCGGCCGTGATAATTCACGAACACCGATGCAATGGAACGATATTGAAAATGGCGGATTCACCCATGGAACACCTTGGATGAGGGTTAATCCAAATTATCGCGCCATTAATGTAGAACAGCAGAAAAATGACCCGTCATCCATTTATCATTTTTATAAAAAGATGATTGAACTTCGAAAAAAACATAAGGTCCTCGTTTATGGGGAATATGAATTGTTATGGGAAGATCACCCTGAACTTTATATTTATACAAGAAGTATGAATGATAATTCAGTCATGGTAGTATGTAACTTTAGTATGAATCACCATCAAATCGACCTTTCTTATTGGGGAAAAATGGAACTCTTACTAGCTAATTATGATGATTGCCCTGAGGTGTCCCTTATTGATTTACGTCCATATGAAACGAGGATTTATCGTTATTGATTGCTATGGACTTGATTGGAAATTAGCTTAAAACCTATGTAGTTAGTCGTCTGACTTCTTATTTTCCAATACACCTGTCGTTTTTTAAGAAGCTGATCATACATCAGCTTCTTTTTGAATTTTAAAACATAGATGAAAAAACGGAAAAGTGAGTATTTTCTGATAAATTGAACAAACATTAAAAAAAGTATGGATATAACTATTGAACTGAGTGTATTATGAATACATACAAAATGTATAAATATAAAACAAATATTAAAGAAGTGTTTATTGGTATTCACCTTTTTAAAAAATGAAATCAATAAAGGCTAAGAGGGGAGAGGGGAAATGCATGGCCATCACAATAAAAGATGTGGCACAGCTAGCGAATGTTGCTCCTTCAACAGTTTCTCGAGTGATTGCAAACAATCCTCGGATAAGTGAAAAAACAAAGGTACGGGTACGTAAGGCGATGAATAAATTAGGATACCATCCAAACTTCATTGCACGTAGTCTTGCCAATCAATCGACCAGGATCATTGGTTTGGTAATGCCAAGTTCGTCAAATGATTATTATCAAAATCCCTTTTTTCCGACGATCCTCCAGGGTCTAAGTGAGGGAGCCCAGGAAAACCACTATTCCCTGTTGCTAAGCACGGGAAAAACCGAAGATGAAATCTACGAAGGAGTAGTGAATATGGTGCAGGGGGGGATGGTGGATGGAATAATCCTGATGTATTCAAGGATGAACGATCACATTCTGACCTATTTGAGAGAAAGGGCTTTTCCATTTGTAATCATTGGGAAGCCCTATGATTACATCGAGGAGATAACATATGTTGATAATGATAATGTCTTGGCAGCCGAACAGGCAACGGATTACCTCATACAGCTAGGGCATGAAAGGGTTGGATTCATCGGAGGTGATGTAACCCTTGTGATGACCCTTGATCGCTTATCAGGATATGAACGGGCATTGGAGAGGGCTGGAATCGATCGAAGGATGGAATATACCCTGCATGAAGATTTTTTGCATGAAGGGGGACAAGCCGCTGCAAAAAGTTTACTATCCATCGATGAACCACCTACCGCTTTGGTGGTCAGTGATGATCTCATGGCACTTGGCATCGTGCATTCACTTCGCGAGATGGGCGTGCGCACTCCTGAAGAAATGTCAATCGTCAGCTTCAATAACGTTCTTTTCTCTGAACTGTCATTACCGGCCCTGACTTCCGTAGATATTAATATTTTTGATTTGGGATATCAGGCCGCTAAGGGCATCATTCACATGCTGCAGACTGGGGATGCTCCTGCCGCCGGGACCATCATTCCACATCATTTCGTGGAAAGGCATTCCTGCAGATCGATCAAGCAAGGTGCAATGGCCATGACTTATTGACGAAAAGGGCATTGCAAGAGCAATGCCTTTTTTTGCTAGAAATGTACGCTGAAACTTTTGAATGCATGTACACCCGTTCCGTGTCTGACTAATTTATTCTCTTTAAGATATTGAATGGCTGCAAGAACTTCCTCAAGAATCCTTGGTTCGAGGCCGAGTTGGTTGTGTCCGCCATAGATTTTGGAGACTGCCTTGATCTTTGCGATTTTTTCTAACGAATTAACAAGGTCTTCAGGGCTCGTCGAGGGATAAAATGCATAAACGGGAGTATCTGAATAAAGCAGGTCGCCAGTGAATAAATAACCTGTTTCATTATCCATAATTGAGATGTGGCCAGGTGAATGCCCAGGCGTGTGATAAATGATTAAACTACGGTTCCCAAGATCGATCGTGTCCCCATCCGATAAGAGCCTATCAGGGTACCCCTGGTATGGCTTGTATGTAAAAGGATCGAATGATTCCGGTACGGGTATAGTGATATCCCGGGCCATGTTCTTTCTTATTTGTTCCAAGGACAAACCTTCAATGCCGTTGATCAGCCAATTGGCATCATCACCATGAACATAAATGGTATCATAATCACCGTGACCGCCAATATGATCCGCATGAACATGTGTGGTCAGGACGATAATCGGAAGATCGGTAAGCTGGTCTGTAATCCCCTTAATCGAACCGATGCCTAACCCTGTGTCGATTAACGCAGCCAGGGTCTCCCCAAGTAATAAAAAGGAATGAACTTTCTCCCAATGACCATATTCACTGATTGCAAACGTTTTTGAGTCCAATTCCTGAACGGTGAACCATGAATCTACAATTTTTTTCATAAATGACTCCACTCCTTCCATTCATATATTCCGCGTTAACCGGTAATATCCTCTCTTGAAAGTGTAAAAGCAGTGGATTTGTGAAATCCACTGCTTTTGAAAAGGTAAGGCCTTATCCGTTTACTACGGTCCCGCCGTTTACATGGATGACTTGTCCGCTGACATAGGATGAATCATCACTTGCCAAATATACATAGGCTGGTGCCAATTCCTCTGGCTGCCCTGCACGGCCCATTGGAGTATCCTGTCCAAATTTGGCAACATCCTCTTCTCCGAATGAGGCAGGAATCAGCGGTGTCCAGATCGGGCCTGGAGCCACACCGTTCACTCTGATGCCATCTTTTGAGATGGAGTTCGACAGGGCTCTTGTAAATGCCAGTATTGCACCTTTTGTTGAAGAGTAATCGATTAGTTTTGGGTTGCCTTGATAGGCTGTGATAGAGGTTGTATTAATGATGCTGCTTCCTTTTTTCAGGTGCTTCAATGCAGCTTTAGTTAAGTGGAACATCGAGAAAATATTCGTGCGGAATGTTTTTTCCAATTGTTCAGCTGAAATGTCCAGGATACTTGTCTGCACATGCTGCTCTCCGGCATTGTTGACTAGAATGTCCAAACCGCCAAATTCATCAACCGTTTTTTTGACGACATCCTGGCAGAAGGATTCATCACCGATATCACCGGAAATGAGTAAACATTTCTGGCCTTCTTTTTCGATCAATTCTTTTGTCGCTTTGGCATCCTCGTGTTCATCCAAATATGCAACTGTCACATTCGCTCCTTCTTTAGCGTAGTAAATGGCAACTGATTTACCGATTCCGCTGTCTCCTCCTGTAATGATTGCCGTTTTACCTTTCAATTTGCCGCTTCCTTTGTAGGCAGCTTTAACTGAATCAGGGTTCGGTTCCATTTTTGTTTCCAATCCAGGTTGATGCTGCTGATGTTGAGGTGGAAATCCTTGTTTGTTCTGATTTTGGTTTTGAGTAGTCAAGATATAAACGCCTCCCATTTAATTATCTACGCTTTTTCTATTCCTTCTTTTAGGAAAAAGAAAACATGGAAAAAATACCCAAATCAATTCATGTTTAATGTTTTAACTGAAGGGAACATGACTAGTCTTTCCATGTTTCATGAAGGCGATTCATTTGAAGAAAAGGGGGGATGAACGATGATGGAGGCAGTTGCAACAAATAAAAAAAGACCCACCCAAAGCAGGTGAGGCCTTCATACTTAGCGGTAATTTAGGAATTGTACATCAATGGACAGATCAGCGCCCCGGATCGCGGAAATGATTCCTTGTAAATCATCCCGGTTCTTACCGGTAACCCGGATTTGATCATCCTGGATTTGGCTTTTCACTTTAAGACCGCTATTTTTAATGATGGTATTGATTTTTTTTGCTTGCTCCTTATCGATGCCTTGAATTAACTTGGCCCGTTGGCGAACGGTTCCGCCAGAAGCTCCTTCTAATTTGCCATAATCCAGGTTCTTGACGGGTACGTCACGTTTAATGAGCTTACTGATGAGAACATCCTTCAGCTGTTCAAGCTTATATTCATCGTCGGATACTAGAACCAGGTCTTCTTTTTCAATGGTGATGCTGCTAATGCTCCCTTTAAAATCATAGCGAGTCTGTATTTCCTTCATAGCCATGGTAACTGCATTCGTTACCTCTGAAAAGTCTACTTTCGAAACAATATCAAATGAATTTTCCTTTGCCATCACTTACCTCCAGCAGGGTTTATTTCCTTTATTATAGAGAAAGTGTGATAGGAAGACAACTATATAAACGATATTAAAAAAGCGAGGGGACAAGCCCCGCGCTTCATTTATGGTCCGTTTTCTTCGAATAGGAGTGCTTACCTGCAGTAAGGTTTTCCTGATAAGCGATATTTTTTTCAGCATTTCTCGCTTGGTTATCTTTTGGCCTTTTATTGTCATCGGTTGTTTTGGACATAGTGAAAACTCCCTTCCATTATCTGATCAATATATATTGTTCACAATTATGGAAGGGAGTATGTATGTTTATGATTTCTCAGGGGTATCGTTTAAGAAGAAGAGGGCAATTGTGCCAGGACCGGCATGTGCACCGATGACGGAGCCAATTGTATGGATCATGAAGTCGGTTGTCCCGAATTCATTTTGGATGGCTTCCTTCCATTCCAGGGCCGTTGCTTCATCATCACCATGACTGATGGCAATCGTTTGGGTTGTTAAGTTTTTGCCTCTTTCGTGCATTAATTCGATTACACGTTTAATCAATTTCTTTTTGCCGCGTATCTTTTCAAGCGGAACAAGC
Organism: Peribacillus sp. NPDC096447; assembly: GCF_044762725.1. Lineage (NCBI taxonomy): Bacteria > Bacillati > Bacillota > Bacilli > Caryophanales > Bacillaceae > Peribacillus > Peribacillus sp. NPDC096447. Next base: position 515,938 of record NZ_JBIWEV010000002.1, on the reverse strand, counting down.
TTTCCATCTTCAACATGCAATAACGGTTTAATGTTTAATAAACCGCCAACAAGGGCAGATGTCTTGGAGATGCGGCCGCCACGGGCCAGGTATTCTAGGTTATCTACAGTGAATAGATGCTCCATATGCCGGGTTTGGAATTCGATGGCAGCCAGGATTTCTTCTTTAGTGGCACCGTTTGCTGCCAGATCGGCTGCTTTCTTTACAATTAAACCGACGCCCATCGAAGCGCATTTCGTATTGACGATCTCAATGTCAAGGTCAGGGTACTCTTCCTTCACTTGATTAAGGATCATCACTGCCGTTTGATATGTTCCTGATAACTCAGAGGAAAAGGCAATATATATCCCTTGTTTTTTCTCCTTGGCAAACTGTGTGAAAAGTTCTATAAAGCATTCTGGGGAAGCTTGCGATGTTTTCGGGGCTTTTCCTTCAAGCATCGCCTGATAGACTTCGTGAGAATTAATAGTAAGTAAATCTTCATAATTTTCCCCGTCAAGATGGACTTGTAAAGGGATTAATGAAACATTGTTTTCCTTATAGAAAGACAACGGCAAATCACATGCACTATCTGCAAGAATTGTGATAGCCATAATACACCTGCTTTCTTTTTACAATTTTTAGAAAATGAGTGGTCACTCTCCTTTTTAGTGTAGCACGTAACGGTGAAAATTCAATCTCTACGTAAATAGAATAAATAATTAAGGGTAAAAAGATAATAGAATAAGGGTGAAATGGAGGTTTTTAGGATGTACAGTGGTGAAATGAAGAAAATTATCATAGTTGTGGTCGGAGCATTGCTGAATGCCGTCGCAATGAACTTTTTTCTAATACCGGCAAACGTATATGCAAGCGGCTTTACGGGAGTGGCTCAGCTTCTATCGAGGATGGTTGGTTCTTTTGCTCCTTTTAATGTATCGACAGGTATTCTATTGCTTTTATTGAACATTCCAGTAACGATCATTGCTTGGCGTAAGGTTGGAAAGTCTTTCACGTTTTATAGTTTCCTGAGTGTTGCCTTGATGTCCTTCTTTATGGAAATCATTCCGATTACACGTTGGTCACCTGACATATTATTGAATGCGGTATTTGGCGGAGTCATTGCTGCAGTAGGTGTGGGGATCACCTTGAAATACGGTGCATCGACTGGAGGAATGGATATTATCGCCATGCTTCTGTCACGGAAGAAAGATAAACCTGTAGGTACTTATTTATTTCTGCTGAATGGCGTGATCATTGTAACGGCAGGTGCTGTTTATGGACCGGAAAAAGCTTTGTACACACTTGTTACCCTTTATACATCGACCCGTGTCGTGGACGCGATACATACGCGTCATGAAAAGCTTACGGCCATGATCATTACAAAGAAAAGCGAAGAGCTTAAACAGGCAATCCATGCTAAGTTAGTTCGCGGAATAACAAGGGTTCCCGCAAAAGGTGCATTCACTAACGAAACTAAGGAAATGTTATTGATTGTCATTACAAGGTATGAACTGTATGACCTTGAACGGATCATCAAGGAAGTGGATCCACACGCTTTCACAAACATCATAGAAACATCAGGCATTGTTGGGACTTTCCGCAGGGAATGATATTAAGGAAAAATCAAGGCCATTACACTTCTATTACAAAAGGAAGTATTTGGGCGTTTTAAGTTTATTGCCTGTACAAAACGGCTAATTCTTATATTGTAGCGCCAATTTAAAATCTTATGAAGGAGTGATGAAAATGGCTAACGACGAAAAAATGAGCAGACAGGAAGCAGGCCGTAAAGGCGGGGAAGCCACTTCTAAAAATCACGACAAGGATTTTTACCGGGAAATTGGGCAAAAGGGCGGAGAAGCCACATCGGATAATCATGATAAGGAATTCTATCAAGAAATTGGGCAAAAGGGCGGAGAAGCCACTGCTGATTCCCATGGTAAAGACTTTTATAAAGAAATCGGTGAAAAAGGCGGTAAGGCACGAAATAACAATTGATGAAAACAAAGCGAAAGCCTCCAGGAACCCTGGAGGCTTTCACGTTATTTAGAGTGGTTTTCCAGCTCTTCCTGGAGTTCCCGCAGTTGTTCTTTTTCGGCCTCGGACGTATTGGCAAAGGCTGATGAAAGAGCGTTTTTAGCGATTTCCTCTGTCTTTTGCTGGTCACCGTCATGCTCAGAGTGGAGAGCTTCTTCAACAAATTCCCTAGCCTTCTGGAATAATTTGTTTCCCATTAGAAGCCACCATAGCTTTGTTCAGACATAATTCTTAACCTGTCTTTTTCAGCCTCTTCAAACGTAGTGTGATAAGGGATTTTTTCGGCATGCCTGGCAACACTATCTTTGCCCTGCTGTACAAATCGTTTAGATTTACTGCTTTTACCCATTCTTATCTCCTCCGATTCTGAGCGTTGTCGACAACGGGATGATCTGTTGTCCATATTAGTTTGGCTTGAAAGATCGATATTATGAAGGTAAAAAATGACGTTTTAGGCTTTTATATTGAATTTTTCTTCGAGGAAGACGGCTATACCATCTTCTTCATTCGTCAATGTAGTCGTATTTGCTACCGTTTTTACTGGTGAGATTGCATTTCCCATGGCCACCCCGGTTCCAGCGTATTCGAGCATTTCCAAATCATTATCTTCATCACCGAAAGCGATTATCCTGTTTTGAGGAATTTCCAGATAGTTGGAAACACGTTTAAGCCCTACGGCTTTACTTAACCCGCTTTTTATTATTTCAATGATATGAAAAGGCTCTGCCCAGCGGCGATGATCGACCAATTCTGCATGAACATCGGATAGATGCTGGCGAATCTGTCCAACGAATTCACTATCTGTGTGAATTAGCATCGAAGTTGGGGAATCCTGAAGGTAATTGCGCAAGTCACCTGTCTTCATGATCGGATTTCCTACATTGAACATGTTCATTAACTTTTCATCATGATAATGGACATAAACTTCATCCCGGACTTCTGCGATGATGTTGTGATATTTAAACTGATCACAAGCTTCGACAATATCTTTCGCAACATTTATATCCAGTGGAGAGTGGTATACCCCCCAATTTGTATGTAATGGGTGATGGACGAAAGCGCCATTGAAATTAACAATTGGTGTAGTCAACCCCAATTCCCGGTAATAAAGTTCACTTGAGCGAAAGGGGCGCCCGGTGGCGATCATAACTTCGTGTCCATCTTCTTTTAGTTTCAGGAGTGTTTTTTTAGTCCTTGAAGAAATTGTTTTGTTATCTGTAAGTAAAGTACCATCAAGATCCAATACGATCAAATGTTTCTCAGCCATGTACACACCTTCTGTTCTTTTTGATTTCATTATATGCGAATATTGTTAAGCCTATTTTAAAGTAAATGTAAATCTTTTTCATTCTTTATGCATTCCTGTATGATATTACTATATCCAGGATTATGATAATTAAAGCGAAGCTCAGGTTTAAAGGAATGAAATGATGGATGCCAATGCCATTATCGTATTGGAAAGACCGGAACAAATTATTCGGAGGGGTTAACTTGATAATAATTGAAAAAGAACTAATTGGACATATTCCTGTATTGCACCTAGGTGAAGAAACCACATTCAAACAGGAATTGCCGCTTATTATTTTTATACATGGTTTTCAAAGTGCAAAAGAACACAATCTACACTATGCTTATTTATTGGCTGAAAAGGGGTTTCGTGTGCTTCTACCCGATGTGATTCATCATGGGGAAAGGGAAGCCGGTTTAAGTGATTCTCAAATGATGCCCCGTTTTTGGGAAATGGTTTTACAGACAATCCACGATTTATCTTTGCTGAAGGATGATTTATTATCCCGAAAATTAATTGATCCCGACAGAATTGGCGTAGCGGGCACTTCCATGGGGGGAATAGTAACTAATGGGGCCCTGGCTGCTTATGAATGGATTTCCGCCGGAGTCAGTTTAATGGGTAACCCATCATATGTCGCGTATGCAGAGCTCCAAATGGCGGAGATTAAGAAAAGGAAAGTTAATTTCCCAGCTACTGATGAGGAAGTTGCCAAGGCGATTGAACAGCTCAAGCCATTTGATTTGAGTCTTAATCAGGATAAGCTTTCCGACCGTCCGCTTCTTTTTTGGCATGGTGCCAAAGATCCGGTTGTGCCTTATCAACATGCATACCGTTTTTATGAAGGGGTCAAAGCAGGGTATGATGAGGCAGATGAAAAAATTGATTTTATCCTTGACCCTAAGGCTGGACATAAGGTCAGTAGAGAAGGAGTGCTTAAGACAGCAGACTGGTTCGCGAAACATTTACTGTCAGCTGTGCAAAATGCTTAAGTACTCACACAAAATCTGTTATGATGCTTATACGGACATAATGATGAAACCGATAATCTAAAACGAAGAGATTATCCATAAAAGGAGTGATCGAAGTGGATCAAGATACAAAAGACATTATTTTTGGAGCTTTGGAGCAGGTCATTGACCCTGAGCTTGGTATAGATATCGTTAATTTAGGCTTGGTATATGATGTGGATATGGATGAGGAAGGTCTGACAACGGTGACGATGACATTGACAGCAATGGGCTGTCCGATGGCTGGGACGATCGTAGATCAAGTTAAATTGGTTCTGGAAGATATCCCCGAGGTCAAGGAAACGGATGTGAAGATTGTCTGGAGTCCGCCATGGACGAAAGACAAAATGTCCAGATATGCTAAAATTGCATTAGGTATCAAATAATAACTCTGTAATAGAAATAAAAAGCCAGTCAAAAAAAGTGAATCCATTCAAGGAGCCACTTTTTATGGTCTGGTTTTTTCTAATACTTTCGGCTAGGAGTGGTTAATTGAACAGTCAAATTAAAGATTCATTGGACAGGCCACTAAGGGATTTAAGGATTTCAGTCATAGATCGCTGTAACTTTCGCTGCCAGTATTGCATGCCTGCTGAAATTTTTCACGAGAATTTTCAGTTCCTGCCTAAAAGTGAGCTATTATCTTATGAGGAAATTGTAAGGCTTTCTAAAATATTCGCAGGCTTAGGGGTAAAAAAACTAAGGTTGACTGGCGGGGAACCATTACTACGGAGAGATCTTACCACTCTGATTTCAAATCTCGTTAAAATTGAAGGTATTGAAGATATTGGATTGACCACGAATGGGGTCTTCTTGAAAAAACATGCCGTAAATTTGAGGGAAGCTGGCTTGCAAAGGGTGAATATCAGCTTGGACAGCCTCGATGACGACCTTTTCAAGAAGATGAACGGCAGGGATATCGGCATAAAGCCAGTTATTGAAGGCATAGCTGCTGCCAAGGAAGCAGGGCTTGGCGTTAAAGTGAATATGGTTGTGAAAAAAGAAACCAATGAATCTCAAATCCTGCCGATGGCCCGATTTTGTAAAGATGAGGGCATTCAATTACGCTATATAGAATTCATGGATGTCGGACATACAAATGGCTGGCAGTTGAAGAATGTCATTACGAAAAAAGAACTGCTTGCGATGCTCCAAACCGAATTCGATCTTGAACCGGTTGAAGAAGATTATTTTGGAGAGGTGGCAAAACGCTTCCGTTATAAGGGCACTAATGCAGAAGTGGGCTTCATAACCTCTGTATCCGAGTCTTTTTGTTCAAGTTGTACACGTGCACGTCTTTCTGCTAATGGAAGTTTATATACATGCCTGTTTAATGGAAAGGGACATGACTTGAAGTCATTACTCCGTTCCGACATGACAGATGAAGAATTAACCGGGTTCATCATTTCACTTTGGAACCGTAGGGACGACCGCTATTCGGATGAGCGGGCAGCGGGAACGGTGAAGAAACAGGGGAAAATCGAAATGTCATTCATTGGCGGGTAATCCGTCCGAATGAGTAAAAAATTAAGGGATGGCAGCTATGCCATCCCTTTTTTTGTTTAGTTGTCAGGAACTGATGTCAGTCATGGACGAAATCGATTTTTATACTTTTTTTATGCATTTTTATATAGGACACAAGGCAATGAAAATAATTCAATGGTCCTAGGGATGGATTTAGCCTGAAATAAACTCCAATCATTTTAAAATCAGTAAAGCATTATGTATTGCTGCTTTTTATGGGAGGGATTCAATCGATGGTACAGATTTCTATTGGACAGTTTTCACAGTCGATTTCCTGTTTCAAATAGTCAAAGTCAAGAATAGTAATGCGTCCCTTTTTAATGGAGATGACATTGTTTTTCCTTAATTGAGCAAGCATTCGATTGACCACCTCGCGGGATGTGCCGCAAAAATTGGCGAGTTCTTGGTTTGTAAAGGGAAGATTGATAACTTTACCATCTTCTGCTTCAGTGCCATAGCTATTTGATAAACGGATGAGGGTGGAGTAAAATGCACCTTTCTTACCGTGCAGGAGCATATCGCGGAATTTAGCCTGATTTTTACGGTTTTGAGCGGATAACCATGTCATCATCTCGACTGCAAGATGGCTATCGGAGGCGATTTTTTCTTCTAATGCTTCTTTGGAGATAACCGCAACAGTTCCATCTTCCATCATTTTTGCATTCATCATATATTTAGGATTTTGAGAAAACAAGACGGTTTCCCCAACCAAATCATTCTCTGAACTAATGCGTATAGTTAATTCCCGACCGTCGGGAACAACCTTGCTCACTTCCACTTTCCCTTTAATAATGTAATACAAATCACTTGCTGGGGTGCTCTCCTGAAAAAGGTAGCGCCCTTTTTCCATATGTTTAACTTGTTGTTTATTATCTAAAATTGCATGCATCCGATTAGATAACGATAATTCATTCATGCATATGACCACCTTTCAGATAGCGTCATTACTCAATTACTACCTTTGATTTAAACGGAAAAAACCCTAGTAGTCAACAAGTTTGGATAATTCTAGGATTTTTGGTGGATAATTTCTCATGTAAAATTTATGTTTTAAATTTTATAAAAATACATTTGATTTTATTTTTATTCAGTCATATAATAATAGAATCAAAGAATGACAGGGACCTGAAATTATAGGAGATGGTTTTATGAACGTATCAATAGTAGGTGCAACGGGTTATGGAGGAATGGAACTAATAAGATTTTTGAATAATCATCCGCAATTTAAAATAAAATCATTGCATACTTCATCCCAATTTGGTCGAAGTTTATATGAAGATAATGCACATTTAATGCATATGAAAGGTACATTAGAAAAAATTGATCCGGAAGCGATTGCAAAAAAATCCGATATTGTATTTCTTGCAACTCCTTCCGGTGTTTCTTCGCAATTGATTTCGGAATTTTCTAACCTTGACATTAAAGTGATCGACCTATCAGGAGACCTCAGGCTTCAAACTCCAGGTGAATACGAGCACTGGTATAAAAAGCCGGCCGCGCCTCAGCATATTATTGAAGAGGCCGTATACGGATTGGCTGAATGGAATGCCGAAGCAATAAAAAAAGCGACGATTATTGCAAATCCTGGGTGCTACCCAACCGCTTCACTATTAGGTCTTGCCCCTTTATTCACTGAAGGATTGGCGGGAGCAGCTGCCGATGTGATCATCGATGCAAAATCCGGGGTTTCAGGGGCGGGTAAATCACTTTCGGCAGTTACCCATTATAGTGAAATGAATGAGAACTTTAAGATATATAAGGTAAATCAACATCAACACATACCGGAAATCGAACAACAGCTTGGGCGATGGTCATCAGGTTTACAGCCTATTACCTTTAATACACATCTTGTTCCAATGACGAGAGGGATTATGGCTACGATGTATATTAAGGTAAATCGGGAAACCTCAAATGTTGAATTAAAGGATTTATACGAAACCGTATACGAGAACCACCCATTTGTCCGGGTACAGCCCCTTGATCGCTTTCCATCCACGAAACAGGTATATGGATCGAACTTTTGCGACATTGGCGTCGGTTATGATGAAAGGACAGGTAAGGTAACGGTGGTTTCGGTAATTGATAATTTAGTGAAGGGTGCTGCAGGGCAGGCCATTCAAAATGCAAATATATTAATGGGACTAGAAGAAACGGCAGGACTATGGAACAGTCCGCTATATCCGTAAACTTTGGAGGGAAACAATGAATACACTACAGCAAGTTGAAAAAATCAAACATATTCAAGAAGGAAACATTTTAATGCCCCAAGGGTTCAAAGCGTCAGGTGTCCATGCAGGATTACGCTATTCTAAAAAGGACGTTGGCATCATTTTTACCGATGTCCCAGCATCAGCCGCGGCCGTTTATACACAAAATATAGTTCAGGCAGCTCCAATCAATGTAACGAAAGATAGCATTGCCGTTACTGGGAAACTACACGGCATTGTAGTGAATAGTGCTTGTGCGAATGCTTGTACAGGTGAACAGGGTTTAATAGATGCAAAGGAAATGAGGAAGCTTGCTGCTCAAAAGTTCGGTTTGGAGGACCATTCATTTGCAGTGGCTTCAACGGGAGTCATAGGGGAATTCATGGAAATGGAAAAGGTAAGGAAAGGCATAGAGTCATTGCAGCCAGAAAATACACCTGAAGCTGCTGAAGCTTTTGGTACAGCCATTTTAACAACGGATATCGTAACGAAGAGCTGTGGTTATGAAACAATCATTGACGGTAAAACCGTGAAAATGGGCGGTGCTGCAAAGGGCTCGGGAATGATTCATCCAAACATGGCCACAATGCTCGGCTTCATTACGACGGATGCTGTAATTGAACCGGCTGATTTACAGCAAGCACTATCCTCGATTACAAATGATACATTCAATCAAATCACGGTTGATGGCGACTGTTCAACGAACGACATGGTGTTGGTGCTCGCGAATGGAGAAGCGAACAATGAACCTTTGACACCTGACCATCCGGAATGGTCCATCTTCCTGGAATTATTAAAGCAAACTTCGGAAAATCTCGCCAAACAAATTGCGAAAGACGGAGAAGGTGCCACAAAACTGATAGAAGTGAATGTTCATGGCATGAATACGAAGCAAGATTCACAGATGATGGCGAAGACGATCGTTGGGTCCAATCTAGTGAAAACGGCAGCTTTTGGAGCGGATGCAAACTGGGGACGAATCATTGCTGCGATGGGAAGAAGCGGAGTCGTATTCAATCCGGATCAAACAACGATCGTTTTTGGTGACATTGTCGTACTTAAAGATGGTGAGCCAATCATGTTTTCTGAGGAAGATGCCAAAGCATACTTGGAAAATGAAAGTATCATCATTCATGTTTATTTGAAAGATGGTAATGAATCAGGCACGGCATGGGGCTGCGATTTAACCTATGATTATGTGAAAATAAACGGAAGCTATCGTTCGTAAGAGGTGAAAAGTATGAACATATTAGTCATTAAGTGCGGCGGCAGCATCATTAACGAGTTATCGGAGTCGTTTTTCAATAGTGTTAAAGAGTTACAAAACCGCGGCTACCATATCGTATTTGTGCATGGAGGCGGCCCTGATATAAATTCAATGCTTGAAAAATTTAAAATTGAACCTGTATTTGAAGATGGGTTAAGAAAAACGACCACTGAAGTGTTGGAAATTGTGGAACTTATGCTGGCAGGCAAATCGAACCGCAGCCTTGTTCATAAATTGGAAGCACATGGCATCAAGGCAGTCGGTTTAAATGGCTCTGACGGCGGAATTCTCACAGGTGATTATATCGATGAACAGAAACTTGGAGCTGTTGGTGAAATACAACAAGTCAATACGGAATTATTCGGACTTTTATTCGAAAAAGGTTATTGTCCGGTATTGACGCCCATTTCAACTACCGAAGAAGGCACTAAATTAAATGTGAATGCCGATATGGCTGCAGGATCTGTAGCGAAGGCACTATCGGCCGATATGTGTTTATTTGTGACCGATGTTAAAGGGGTCTTGAAGAACGGGCAGATCATTGAGAAATTGAATGAAACGGAAACGAAGAATATGATCATGGATGGAAGTATCCATGGGGGAATGATTCCGAAGGTCAATACAGCGTTGTCGGTGCTGAATAAAGGGATTGAAGAAGTGATGATCGTTAGTGGGAAAGATCATTTTTATCAAGGCGGTCAATTCATCGGTACGAAATTTCTTCAGGAGGAAGGGGTATTACAATGAGTTCTTTATTTCCAACATATGCAAGGTGGAACATTGAGCCAAGAAAAGCGTCAGGATTGAAGATTACGAGTGTAACAGGTAAAGAGTATTTGGATTTCACATCCGGAATCGGGGTACTGAATCTTGGACATTGTCATGAGAAGGTAAAAATGGCCGTCACGGAACAGCTTGATAAATATTGGCATGTATCGAATATGTTTCAATGTTCCATACAGGAACGGACAGCAAAAATGCTGGCTGATGCCTCTGGTTTAAGTCAGGTGTTCTTTGCCAACAGCGGTGCCGAGGCAAATGAGGCAGCTATAAAATTAGCACGTAAAGCTACCGGGAAAAGCAAAATTGTCACATGTCAGCAGTCTTTCCATGGCCGTACGTTTGCAACGATGGCTGCAACGGGGCAGGAAAAAATCAAGATTGGTTTCGGATCGATGCTAGCTTCGTTCGAATATGTTCCATTTAATGATAATGAAGCCATGACAGCAGCCATTGATGAAAATACGGCAGCTGTAATGATTGAAATCGTTCAGGGAGAAGGCGGCATCCATGTTGTACAGCAATCATATCTGGACGCGATTCAAACTAAATGCCAAGAACACGGAGTTCTCCTTATCATAGATGAAATTCAAACTGGGATAGGGCGTACAGGGAAACCATTCGCATTCCAGCATTTCAATATCCAACCGGACATCATCACTTCTGCAAAAGGGCTGGGAAATGGCCTGCCAATCGGGGCGATGATTGGGAAGGAAACGCTGTCTGAGTTCTTTAACCCTGGTAGTCATGGATCCACTTTTGGAGGTAATCCCGTCAGTGTCTCAGCAGCCGAAGCCGTGTTAAAGGAAATTTTCCATTCAGGGTTTTTAAAAGAAACAGTTAAAAAGGCTGAATACCTTAAAAGCGAATTGACAAAAGCATTGAAGGGCATGGAAGAAGTGAAAGAGATTCGCGGTCTGGGAATGATGGTCGGAATTGAGTGTAAACAAGATGTTCAGGTGTTTTTAATGGAACTGCAAGAAGAGGGCTTACTTGTATTGAGTGCAGGTCCTAAAGTACTTCGTTTACTCCCATCCCTGACAGTTACCGAATCGGAGATCGATAAGGCGATAAATAAAATTAAAAAAGTATTGGCAATAAAACAAATTGTCTAAATTTAATGAATTTTTATAGAATAAAATGAATAATTATGCTATTGTATATATAAATATACATCATCTAAAGAGGTGAAGATCATGAAAAGCTATCTATATTTAGAGAATGGTTCCGTCTTTGAAGGGGAACTGCTGACTAAATCGACTGAAAAAACAATCACTGGAGAGATTGTATTTTTCACAGGAATGACCGGATATCAAGAAGTGTTGACAGATCCTTCATATAAGGACCAGATTGTCATCTTCACATACCCGCTAATCGGAAATTATGGAATCAATGAACATGATTTTGAAAGTAAGAAGCCGCATGTTGCCGGTGTTATTGTATATGAAGGAAATATGAGCCATTCCCATTATCAAGCTGAATATTCACTTGGTGAATATTTAGACAAGTGGAACATCCCTCTTTTAAGCCATGTTGACACAAGAGCGGTCGTTAAGAATATAAGACAGGAAGGTTCCATGCAGGCAGTCATCACAGCAGAAGAAAAATACACAGTCGTACCCGGCCTGAATGGTTTATCAGCCCATGTAGCTGAGGTATCCACAAAGGTTGTCGAGAGCTTTGGGGAAGGCGACAAGCACGTTGTGATGATGGATTTCGGCTATAAAAAATCCATATTGGATTCATTGGTCGAGCAAGGCTGCCGAGTCTCTGTCGTACCATTCGATACGGAATTCGAGCAAATCAAGGACTTGAAGCCAGATGGTATTTTGCTTTCAAATGGGCCTGGGGATCCAAAACAGCTTGAATACCTCTTAGGAAACATTAAAAAGATCATTACGAATTTTCCAACGATGGGCATCTGCCTCGGTCATCAATTAACGGCCCTTGCCTTCGGCGGAAATACAAAAAAAATGCTGTTTGGACATCGCGGTGCGAATCAGCCCGTGGTCGATTTGAAAACGAAAAAGGTGTATATGAGTTCGCAGAATCATAGTTATGAGGTTGATGAACCGAGCCTGCAAGGAACATCACTGCAAGTGAGATTCAGAAACGTGAATGATAACACGGTTGAGGGGCTCATGCATGAAGACTTGCCAATCTTCACTACCCAGTACCATCCAGAGGCAAATCCAGGACCTATCGAGAGTTCATTACTATTCAACGACTTTTTACAAATGATAAATGATTATAGCGGGAGAGAAAAAGCTTATGCCTAAGGACAACACGATACAGACCATTTTAGTGATTGGTTCGGGGCCGATTGTCATCGGGCAGGCCGCCGAATTCGATTATGCAGGTACACAGGCCTGCCTTGCTTTAAAGGAAGAAGGATATAAAGTCATACTGGTCAACAACAATCCAGCAACGATCATGACTGATGATATGAATGCGGATGCTGTCTATTTCGAACCTTTAACAGTTGATGTACTGGAAAAGATCATTTCCAAAGAAAAGCCGGATGGCCTGCTCGCTACATTAGGCGGTCAAACAGGATTGAATCTTGCTTATCAATTGGATGATGCTGGAGTACTTGAAAAATATAATGTCAAATTATTGGGAACTCCGATCGACTCCATCAAAAAAGGGGAGGATCGTGAACTGTTCCGTGAGTTGATGTTTGAAATAGGTGAACCCGTTCCCGACAGTACGATTGTCCATACACTTGAAGAAGCGCTGGCTTTTGCCGACAAAATCGGTTTCCCCATCATCGTTCGTCCCGCTTATACACTCGGGGGAACTGGCGGTGGTATTGCCGATTCACTGGACACCTTTAAGGAACTTGTACGGGGCGGACTTCAAGAAAGCCCGATTACACAATGCTTGATTGAAAGAAGCATAGCTGGTTATAAGGAAGTCGAATATGAGGTTATGCGAGATGGAAACAATACGTGCATTACCATCTGTAATATGGAAAATATCGATCCGGTAGGGATCCATACAGGTGATTCAATCGTCGTGGCACCATCACAGACTTTATCGGACGATGAGTTTCAGATGCTGCGTGCCGCATCCATTAAAATCATTTCTGCTTTAGGTATAATAGGCGGCTGTAACATTCAATTTGCCCTTGATCCGAATAGCAAGCAATATTATTTAATAGAAGTAAACCCGCGCGTCAGCCGTTCATCGGCACTGGCTTCCAAAGCAACAGGTTATCCTATAGCACGCATAGCCGCAAAGCTCGCTGTCGGCTACGATTTATCGGAGCTCATCAATCCAGTAACGAAAAGCACTTATTCAAGCTTCGAACCTGCTCTTGACTACGTAGCGGTGAAGTTCCCGAGGTGGCCATTCGATAAATTCACGACCGCCAACCGCAAATTGGGAACACAGATGAAGGCGACTGGTGAAGTGATGGCTTTACACCGCAGCTTTGAAGGGGGAGTCCAAAAGGCCGTCGATTCTTTGGAATTGAAAACGATTGGGCTGCAGCTATTATCGCTGAAAAATAAAACGGTTCCTGAACTTTGGGGAAAGCTTGCCGAAAAATCTGATGAACGAATATTTGTCATTTTTGAAATGCTTAGAAAAGGCGTGACGATTGAAGAAATCCATGAAGCGACAGCCATAGATTATTTCTTCCTTAAATCCTTTGCGTCATTGATCCAGTACGAATTGGAGATTGAATCTAAGGCAATCGATCAGGTAACAAAGGAAGAACTGCAGACATACAAGGAAAAGGGCTTTTCCGACCGCTACCTTGCTTCCGTATGGAAAGTAAGTGAGATGGAAGTGAGAGCACACCGCAAATCACTGGGTCTTACGGCTGTCTACAAAACGGTTGATACATGTGCAGCCGAGTTCGAATCACATACGAACTATCACTATTCAACATATTTTGGTGAGAACGAACAGAAAAAAACTGATAAAAAGAAAGTCTTGATGATTGGCAGCGGTCCGATCCGCATCGGACAGGGAATAGAATTTGATTACTGTTCGGTTCACGGTGTTTATGCACTCCAAGATGAAAATGTTGAAACGATCATGATCAATAATAATCCGGAAACGGTAAGCACGGATTTTGCGACGGCAGATCGCCTTTATTTCGAACCGTTGACTCTTGAATATGTTCTTAATGTAATAGAAGCGGAAGATATTAAAGATGTTATCGTCCAATTTGGTGGGCAGACTGCGATAAACCTGGCAAAAGGCCTGGAAGAATACGGTGTCAATTTGTTGGGGACTTCCTTCGATACACTTGATCAATTAGAAGATCGTGATCGTTTTTATCAGCTTCTTCAAAAACTGGATATCCCGCATGTACCGGGTTCTATGGCTAATGGTGAAGAACAATTAATTGCAAGTGCAGAGGCAATCGGCTTTCCGGTGCTCTTACGCCCATCCTATGTAATTGGCGGCCAGGGTATGGAAATCATCCGCTCCAAGGAAAGCTTGTTGAATAGAATGGCAAATGGAACGGCACTTGTCTATCCAGTGTTGATCGATTCCTATATTCCAGGGAAGGAAGCCGAAATCGATTTGATTGCAGATGGAAATGATGTATACATTCCCATCATTGCCGAACATATAGAGAAAGCAGGCGTCCATTCAGGGGATAGCATGGCATTATTGCCAGCTCAATCCTTAACGGACGATATCAAAGATAAAATGACCCTTTATGCTAAAAAACTAGTTAGTGAACTTGGTTATAAAGGACTTATGAACATCCAATTCGTGATTGAGGGAAATAGTGTGTATGTATTGGAAGTGAATCCTCGTGCAAGCCGGACAATTCCAATCATCAGTAAAGTGACCGATGTATCCTTGGTGCAAATAGCGACAAAAATATTGCTTGGGAAATATTCATTGTCGAATGCGTTCGAAAAAACGGGCTTAATGGATGAAATTCCATATGCAGTCGTCAAATATCCCGTATTCTCTACATTTGCACTAAGCGGACTTGATTCGAAGGTAGGTCCGGAAATGAAATCAACAGGTGAAGGAATCGCCATCGGGGAAACGGTAAATGAAGCGTTGACAAAAGTATTCCATGCTCAAAAAGCTAAACATACTACTGGTGTTTATCAATCAGAATCTGTCCAATTAAGTGAAGATTTGTTAGCCCAAATCAAAGAAGCAGGTTTGATATTGGGGAATTCGGATTTTGATAAATGGTTAAATGAAGGAAATGCGGCGGTCGTTTTGGCATATGGAACAACGGAGGAAGATAAGAAGCTAAGGTTACTTGCAGCGAAATACCGACTGCTTGCATTTACGGAAGAAGAGACGTTCAAGGCCTATCTACAATCGTTAGAAAAAGCTGATCCAGGGGTTAACTCGCTTCAGGAATGGCTTGTAACATATTCGAAAGGAGTGTCACACGTATGAGTTCAATGACGGCACCGACACAAGCGAAGATTTTAAATGGAAAAGATTTTTTGACCATGAAGGAGTCTACACCAACGGCAATTGCAAATTTGTTAAAACTGGCGCAGACCATTAAAGGCAAATTGCAAGCTGGTGAAGAATATACGCCTTTAAAAGGGAAAACGCTGGGGATGATCTTTGAAAAATCGTCTACCCGTACCCGTGTTTCTTTTGAAGTAGGCATGATGCAGCTTGGCGGACACGCTTTGTTCCTAAGTGGCAATGACTTGCAAATTGGACGTGGTGAAACTATTTCCGATACTGCAAAAGTCCTTTCTGAATATATTGATGGCATCATGATTCGTACCTTCGAGCATGAAAAAATCCTGGAATTGTCAGAAAATGCTTCTATCCCAGTCATCAATGGGTTAACAGATCTTGCTCATCCTTGTCAGGTGCTTGCTGACTTCTTGACGATCATCGAGATAAAAGGGCAGCTAAAAGGCTTGAAGATGAGTTATATCGGTGATGGCAATAATGTTGCCAATTCATTGATGGTAGGCTGTGCAAAAATGGGAATGGATTTTTCCATTGGATGTCCTGACGCCTACAAACCTGATGAAAAGGTCGTCGCCTATGCTAAAAAAGTGGCAGAAGAGACTGGCAGTGAAATTTTGGTGACAACCTCAGCTTCGGAAGCCATAAAAGATGCGGATATCGTCTATTCCGATGTTTGGACCTCCATGGGGCAGGAAATCGAGAATGGTATCCGCTTAGAAGCTTTTAAAGATTATCAAATCAATGGTGAGCTAGTAAAACTTGCTAAAGAAGATTATTTATTCATGCATTGCCTGCCTGCACATCGGGAGGAAGAGGTTACGGCTGAAGTCATCGATGGACCTAATTCCGTCGTTTTCCACCAAGCCGGAAATCGTCTGCATGCCCAAAAGGCGGTCCTTGTGGACTTAATGTCTTAACCAAAAAAGCGTCTCCTCAGAGAGCAGTCGCTCAGTTTGTAGAAAAAAAGGTTTCGGAATGGTCTCATTCCGAAACCTTTTTGATTTTATTTGTAGCAGTTAGAGGATTATAACTAAATCAATACTTGGGCTTCCTGCCACCAAGTCATAGATGAAAAAGACAATAATTGATGCCTTCATTTTACTAACCAAATGGTTCGATGGGACCAAGTGATCTAAAGTAAATCATTTCAAGATGATCTCGCTGAATAGAACCATGTTTAGAAAGCATCCTTATCACCTTAAGTTTTAATCCATCTATTTTAAACAAAAGTGACTGCAGGTAAAAAGGTCTATCCTTAATGTTAAAACAAAATTGATTGGAGCGGGTGTTCGAGACTCCTGCGGGAAAAACGCGTCCAAGGGAGACCCCGCAGGCGCAATGGCGCCGAGGAGGCTCCCGGACCGCCCGCGGAAAGCGAGTGCCTGAAGTGGAAATCAACGGTCAAGTCAATTCAGAGAACAACGCTTTTTTAATTCAGCGGCTTTCCTGTATGTTCTTAATTTTTCTGACATGAAAGGAAGGAACCTGGTAATAATAACAGGGAAAGCATGTAAAGGGGTGAAATCTATGGGGCAAAATCGTCAATTTAAGCCAGGTCAAAAGGCACCGAATAATGGGACCTACGTAGAAATCGGTGAAACGGGCAGCACGGTAGTGAATCCGAAAATGGTAAAGCTTGATGCAGGTGATTCTTTTCCTGAAACATCCAATCATAACCGGATATGGACATATAAGCGGAAGCCATGAAACATCTAAAAGCAGGAAAAAGGAATGATCGCCATCCTTCTTCCTGCTTTTTTTCTATTCAGCGGAATAACCGAATATATTCGATATTTCCAAACAGCACTTCCTTAAATAATGGCTTAAAGGATCTTCATGATGATCAGGAATGCTCTCGGTGAACCCAACGGCAGTGATCGCTCCCAATAATTCCGAATTATAATTAAAAACCGGAATGGACATGGAGGAAACGGATGGTACAAGAGGCTCTTTGGCAAAAGCTATTTTGTATTTCCGAATTTCATCATATTCATTTGTTTCTTTAAGGAACGAACCTGTAACATTACGATCTTTTTCAATCCATTCCGCCGTCAATGAAGGATCCTGAAATACAGTGAATACCTTTCCGGAAGAGGATGTTGGCGGAAGTCGAGTACCTAACTGTGCCCCGATGTTTAAGTTTTGGTTGGAATTCCATATTTTTGCAGTGATTGGTCCATCATATGTCCAAACGGAAAAAAGGACCGTGCAAGAAGTATGGTGACTGATTTCCTGTAAATAAGGAGTTATTCTGCTCGTTACATCCTCATTTCCTATCGCTGCCATTCCGTATTGAATCAATTTGCTCCCAAGGTGATACATACCGGTTGTCTTATCGCGATATAGTAGCTCCAGTTGAGTCAAAGTATTCAAATACTTATATAGGTTACTTTTCGTTATTTCCGTTAATTCCTGTATATCAGAGAATCTTAAAGGAGTTCTTTGGGAAGCAAGTAAATCTATGATGCTCATCCCTATTTGTAATGATTGAATCGTCGAACCGGATTTTACGATTTCCATAAATCAATCTCCCTAATCTGTTTTAATTTAGGTCTAGTATATCAGAATCTGTAAAATATAAATGAAATTTAGCAGAAAAACCGCCGGCTGCTTGAAGCTATCAATATCCTTTCCTATTAAAAAAATAACTTTAGCGCAGTTTTTATTGATTCCGAAGTGCTGATAATGGTGTAGATGATAACATTTGCACAAAAATTTGCAATACTTTCTTGACAATATTCCGAAAATTGAGTTATTATTTATATAAATAGTGAACAGTGTTAACTATAAGTGAAATAGATAAGATATACAGTCATTCAAATACTGGTATGCGAAGCGGATCCAGCAGAATCAGGATGGTGGCATCAAAAAGAGGTATTAAAAAAATCCAGATAAATAAAGGAGAATGAAATATGAAATTAGTAACTTTCAGCAGTCAAGGATTTAAACGTATTGGTGCAATTTACCCGAATAAAGTAGTAGTTGACTTGAACTATGCCTATCAAGCGCTTCTTGAAAGCGAAGGGAAACTTCGCAGTGAACAAATCGCTGACGCGTATGTCCCTGCAACAATGGAGGAGTTTTTACAGGGAGGCAATGAAAGCCTTTCCATCGCGCAAAAGGCTGCGGACTACGCTATTAACAATCGTGATTCCTTCAGACATAAATTGGTACATGAAATTGAAAATATAAAGCTAGAGGCCCCTGTCCAAAAGCCAAGCAAAATTATTTGTGTCGGACATAACTACCGTGAGCATATTGCTGAAATGGGTCGTGAACTGCCGCCATTCCCTGTGGTATTCGCAAAGTTCGCCAATACAGTAATCGGTCCCCAGGATGATATACCGTTTTTCCCAATCTCTGAACAACTGGATTATGAAGCGGAATTCGCTTTTGTAGTCGGACAAAGGGCACGTAATGTTTCAAAAGAAGATGCTCTTGATTATGTAGCTGGTTATACAATTGCGAATGATGTCACTTACCGTGATATCCAACGGCGTACACTTGAGTGGCTACAAGGGAAAACGGTTGAAGGAAGCGCTCCGATGGGGCCTTGGTTAGTCACTTCCGATGAACTTTCCGATCCATCTGGCTTAAATGTCCGATTAACGGTAAATGGTGAAGAACGCCAAAAAACGAATACATCCAACTTCGTATTCGATGTGAAGTATCTAGTTGAATTCTTATCGAACTTAATGACTCTTGAACCAGGTGACATCGTCCTCACAGGAACACCGGGTGGGGTAGGGGTAGCCCGTGATCCACAAGTGTTCTTAAAAGATGGTGACGTTGTCAAAATCGAAATCGACAAAATAGGTTATCTTGAAAACCGTGTGCGACGTGTCGGGGAGGGAAAATAAAATGGCTTATCATGAAATCGGGACATCAATCCAATCGGTTCAACAATCAATCGACCACATTCTTGAGACAGCGGCAAACCTACCGGAAGAAACGATCCGATTTAAACCAGCAGAGGATGAATGGTCAATCATGCAGATACTTTCCCATTTAGCTGAAGCCATTCCTTATTGGTTAGGTGAAGTGGAAACTGTAATAGCGGTGCCTGGAGCCGAATGGGGGCGTGGATTGCAAGATCCAGCCCGATTGGCTGCAGTTACCGATACAGACAAACTTGCTGTTGAAGATGTCATGAAGCAAGTGGAGGAGCTTAAATATAAAGTGGAGAGCAGTCTCGGGAATTTAGATGAAGAAACACTATCCAAAGAATCGCCACACCGGAATTTCGCAAAATTCGGAAACAAACCAGTTTCTTATATAGTCGATCACTTCATCGATGAGCATGTTTCAGGACACTATGATCAAATTAAGCGAAATCTTTCTAAAATCCAGTGAGGCAAGATAAAAAAGAAAGTAGGGATTAATATGGCTGAAAAATCGGAATACATGAATAGTACAATCGTAAAAGATTTTACAAAGGATATTCAGCAGTATAACCTTGGGCCGCTGTGGGAAGCCATTCCCGCTCTGATGGACCATGAACCTAAACCACATGCGCATGCTTATTTATGGAAAGAAGAGCTTTTGACAAAAAAATTGATGGAAGCAGCTGAAATATTCACACCTGACCGAGGCGGGGAGCGCAGGGCCATTTATTTTCAGAACCCTGGACTCACATATCGTCAGCCTTGGGGCTGGGCATCGACAACACAAACGCTATACGCAGCGGTCCAGCTATTGCTGCCAGGTGAAGTGGCCCCTTCCCACCGTCACTCCCAAAGTGCACTTCGTTTCATTACGAATGGTGAAGGTGCCTACTCCATCGTGCAGGGAGAAAGGATCTTCATGGAAGAAGGAGATTTCTTGATCACGCCTAAAAACCTATGGCATGGTCATGGACATGTTGGCGATAAACCGATGATTTGGATGGATGCCCTTGATATCCCAACCATCTATTCCATAGGCGGCACTTTCTTTGAACCATATCCTGATCGGATTGAAACGCCTAAACGGCCCGATAATTTTTCAGAGCTCCGTTATCAAGGCGGAATGGTTCGTCCAGTATCCGACCGATATTCACAAGTGGCACCGCTTGCCAACTACAAGTGGAAAGGCACCAAAGCAGCGATAGAAGGATTAATGAATTTCGAACCGGATCCATATGATGGTTTCGCCGTGGAATATATCAATCCATCAAATGGCCAAACGGCCAATCCGACGATGGGGGCATGGATGCAGAAACTCCCGAAAGGTTTCCATACGAAAGCACATCGCCATACCCATTCCACAATTTATCAAGTGCACCAAGGATCAGGCTATACGGTCATTAATGGCGTGCGTTTTGACTGGTCCAAGGGAGATTATTTCGTCGTTCCAAATTGGGCATGGCATGAGCACGTTGCAGAAGCGGATTCTTACTTATTCTCGGTAAACGACTTACCAATAATGGAGAGATTCGATTTGGAGCAGCAACAGGCATTAGACGCAAACAATGGTTACCAAAAGGTTGAAAGTGAATTCAAGCCTGTTTTGGTTTGAAAATAATCTGTTTGGAATCTTCAGCTTAGATCCTGAAATATATGGAATGCCAGTCGAATGAAAACGCTTACTATGGTAGTGGTCCGCAACATTGGCTAAAAGCAACTAATATAGGGGGAATTGATGATGAACACAGAAAATAAACCATTCATCGTTATCGGTGGGGGAATTGGCGGATTGGCAACTGCATTAGGAATCGCAGAAACAAAACAGTATGTAAAAGTACTTGAACAAGCTCCCGAATTTGGCGAAATCGGTGCAGGGATTCAGCTTGCAGCAAATGCCACCAACGTCTTGCAGCGTTTAGGCGTCATGGATAAAATCAATGAAATTGCAGTATTTCCAAAAAGATTGGTGCTGATGGATGCCTTTTCCGGAAAAGAGCTTTCCGCTTTGGATTTAGGTGATGTTTATAAAGAAAGATATGGAGCTCCATATGTTGTTTTGCATCGTTCCGATTTGCATAAAGTACTGGCTGAAGCCTGTGAAAAGAACCCGTATATCGAACTGGTTACGAATCAAACCATTATTGAGACAGTAGAAAATGAAGGTGAAGTGACGGTTACTTCTGCCAACGGGTCCCAACATTCAGGAACTGCTGTCATTGGAGCCGATGGATTATGGTCCAAGGCACGGAAACTTTTTGTGGAAGATCAGCCGGTCTGCTCTCAATATGTTGCATACAGGGGAGCGATCCCGATGGAAGAGGTTACGAGCCATGGAGATTTAGATGATGTATACATGTGGATTGGGCCAGACCTTCATCTTGTTCAATACCCGGTTAGAAGGGGAGAACTATACAACCAAGTAGTGGTCTTCAAAAGTTCTCAATATACGGAAGAAAACGAAAAAACAGATCAATGGGGAACCCCGGAAGAAATGGACCGTGTATTTGCCGGAACTTGTGAGCTTGTTCAGAATGCGATTTCATTCATTCAAAGGCAACGCCGCTGGCCAATGTATGACCGTTTACCAATTGATAATTGGACAAAAGGAAGAATTACGCTTATGGGAGATGCGGCACATCCGATGCTTCAATACTTGGCACAGGGCGCTTGCCAGGCTTTAGAAGATGCAGCTTATTTGTCGGATATGCTTCATAAGCATGGGAATGACATTGAACAGGCATTTTTGGAATATCAAGAGGAACGCATACCGCGCACGGCTAATGTTCAATCGAGCGCAAGAATGTGGGGGGAAATCATCCACAATACGACCGATGCAGGAATTCTGCTCCGAGATACGATCCTTGCAGGTCGTACGGATAGGGATTTCCAATTCGTCGATGAATTTCATGGTTATAATAAAACGGCCGTGAAAGCATAATCCGTTTTGTTTCATCCTTATGCAGTTTACAAATGAGTCTGCCTTTCTTCTATATGAAGAAAGGCTTTTGCCGTTTATCGTCCATACCTCCTGCATTTTTTATAACTTTTCTTTACATGGGGAAAATTAAAAGTATAATGAAAATATAAAGGTCAAATTTGGTCAAACCAAGTGGGATTCGTTCATGATATAGCTGAATGGGAGGTTTTAAGATGGATATTAATAAAATGACGGAGAGAACCCAACAGGCGTTCATCGGCGGGCAGGAACTAGCCAAAGATAGAGGGAATCCCGAGCTGACGGAGCTTCATTTATTAAAGGCCTTAACGGAACAGGATGAAAGTTTATTAATCAGGATTTTATCGGAATCTGGTAAACCGATGAATCTATTTAATATAGAGCTAAATAAGGAACTGGATCGATTACCGGAAGTGAGCGGTAGTGTTTCCCAGGTTTACATGTCATCCTCCCTGCAGCAAATTTTGAAGGCTGCCGAAAAAGAAATGCAGATGTGGGAGGATGAATACTTATCTGTCGAACATATACTCCTTGCGTCGCTGCAGGTCAATAAAACGAATGTAAACAGGCTTTTTTCATCATATGGAATTGATTATGATAAAGCAAAACAGGTTATAAACGATATAAGGGGGAATCAGCGAGTGACTAGTCAAAATCCTGAAAGCACTTATGAAGTACTGAAAAAATACGGCAGAGATCTCGTTGCTGAGGTTAAATCGGGGAAGGTCGACCCCGTAATCGGCCGTGATACGGAAATCCGTAACGTCATCCGGATCCTTTCACGTAAAACGAAAAATAATCCTGTATTAATAGGAGAACCCGGAGTAGGTAAAACAGCCATCGTCGAGGGGCTGGCACAAAGGATCGTCAGGAAGGATGTGCCTGAGGGATTAAAGGACAAGACCGTTTTTTCACTGGATATGAGTGCGCTTGTCGCTGGCGCCAAATTCCGCGGTGAATTTGAGGAACGCCTAAAAGCGGTCTTGAATGAGATCAAGAAGAGTGACGGTAAAATTCTATTATTCATTGATGAATTGCACACGATTGTCGGTGCAGGAAGAACGGATGGCGCACTTGATGCCGGAAATATGTTAAAGCCGATGCTTGCGCGCGGTGAGCTGCATTGTATCGGTGCAACGACCCTTGATGAATATCGGCAATATATTGAAAAGGATCCGGCTCTGGAACGCCGTTTCCAACAGGTTCTGGTTCCTGAACCGGATGTTGAAGATACGATTTCAATTTTGCGGGGATTAAAGGAACGGTTTGAAATTCACCATGGCGTCAGGATACACGATCGGGCGATCGTTGCGGCCTCTGTCCTTTCGAACCGATATATAACGGAGCGATTTTTACCGGATAAAGCGATAGATCTTGTGGATGAAGCATGTGCGATGATCCGAATGGAAATCGACTCAATGCCATCCGAGTTGGATGAAATCACGAGAAAAGTCATGCAACTTGAAATTGAAGAGGCGGCCTTGAAGAATGAGGAGGACCCTCAAAGCAGAGCAAGGCTGGAAGTGCTTCAAAAAGAACTATCAGAACTTCAGGATCAAGCGAATGGCATGAAATCGAAGTGGCAAATGGAAAAATCAGCGCTTCAAAAGGTGCAGGATCAACGTGAAGAGCTTGAGAAACTGCGTCATGAACTGGAACAGGCAGAGAATGACTATGACCTTAACCGGGCAGCTGAGCTTCGACATGGAAGGATTCCGCAGCTTCAAAAAGAATTGGACGCAATGGAAGACGAATTGGAAAAGGAAAAACAGGAATCACGATTGCTTCGCCAGGAAGTGACGGAGGAGGAAATTGCCTCGATTGTTGCAAGGTGGACGGGGATTCCGATTAGCAAGCTGGTGGAAAGTGAAAGGGAGAAGCTGCTTCGCCTATCTGATATCCTGCATGAACGCGTAATAGGTCAAGGAGAAGCGGTGGAACTCGTATCCGATGCTGTTTTAAGGGCAAGGGCTGGAATTAAGGATCCAAACAGACCAATCGGTTCATTCATTTTTCTAGGGCCAACGGGTGTAGGTAAAACCGAATTGGTAAAAGCTTTGGCAGAAACGTTATTCGATAGTGAGGAACATATGATTCGAATCGATATGTCGGAATATATGGAGAAACATTCCGTGTCCCGCCTTGTCGGTGCACCTCCTGGATATGTTGGATTTGAGGAAGGCGGCCAACTTACGGAGGCTGTTAGGAGAAACCCATATTCAGTCATATTATTCGATGAAATTGAAAAGGCGCATCCGGAAGTCTTCAATATTTTGCTGCAAATGCTGGATGATGGAAGGATAACGGACTCCCAAGGAAGAACAATCAACTGTAAAAATACGGTGATCATCATGACTTCCAATATCGGATCCCATTTCTTATTGCAGTCAAACCGGGTGGATGGCGGCATTGAAGAAGAAATAAAAGATCAGGTCTTTAAAGAGTTAAGAGGGCATTTCCGTCCGGAATTTTTGAATCGCGTTGATGACATTGTTTTATTCAAACCTCTGACAAAACAAGAAATCGTTGAAATCGTAGATAAAATGGTTCATCAATTACAAGTAAGGTTAACTGAACAAAATATAGTCCTGAATGTTACTGAAGCGGCTAAGGAATTCATTGCGGAACAAGGATATGATCCGGTATATGGGGCAAGACCCCTGAAGCGATTCATCCAAAAGCATCTGGAAACGAAAATCGCCCGTAAAATCATTGCCGGGACTGTTGAGATTAAAGAAGGAATAACGATTGATTATGATCATGATGAATTGGTTCTCATATAAAAACGTTGAAATGTAGTTTACCCGTAAGCAAAGTACGGTATAACAAAGAGGACATCCTATAAAGGATGTCCTCTTTTGCTTCTTAATGTTGATGAGAGTCTTTAGCTGGCCCAGCAGGCATGATAGCCGGGATGATACAAATCAGGATAGCAGCAGCTAATCCTAAAATCGTTCCCTGCGCAGCATCGTATGAAACTCCGATCATGGAAGAAACAACATATACAGTCATATGCACTAATAAGAATGTCCAAAAAATTGTCCAAGCATAACGCATCGAATTTCACCTCATTCCACTACATTCATTTTTATCTTACCATAATTAATATACAGTTAAAACGTGTTTTTAATAATAACCTTTAAATAATTCAATACATTAAATCATAAGAGAACTTTTTCAGGCAGACTTGTTGGTTTCAAACTTCAAAAGGGAAAACATACGGAAAAAATAAAAGCAAAAACTCCGTGCTTGGTTAATTTAAGATAAGAAGTTAGGCGTTTCCACTGACCCTTTCTATTTTTGGTCATAAATTAATATAGTAGTAGTAATATTCCTTAAAGGAGTTTGAACGATGGAACAACGAACTTTTCAAATTGATGACCAATGGAATATCATCTATTATCCAGAGCGGCCCAGTGGTTTTTCCGTAATGGTAATTGGAGACCGTAGTCATTTTGTCGAAAAAGAAAGCAGCTTTTGGCTGCAGCATCCTGGCAGGCTGCAGATATTGGAATATTTAAAGGAATACGGATACACCCTATTTTCATCCAATTTTTACGGAGCCAACTGGGGCAGTCCCAAAGCACTCGAGCTTTCCCTTAACCTATATATTCTGTTCATGAAAAAAGAAATAGTCAATCAAAGGGTTCATATATTGGCAGAGGGGACAGGCGCGCTCCTTGCCTTAAAGTTAATGAATGAACTTGGTAATAAAATAAGGTCTGTTGTGTTGATAGATCCGGTTTTTTCCTTGAAAGCACAACTGGAGAAAGAAAAGGAAAATAAGTTCTTCTATAAAAAGTGGCTGTCGGAGGTCGCTGCTGCTTATGAGCTCGATCCGGCAGAATGTGAACAGCATATACTGGACACTGAAGATTCAATGATCGCAGAGAATATCCCCATGAAAGTGATTCAGGTTTTTGGAAGCTTACGGAAAGAGCAAGCCTCCCTTTATCGGCAAATCCAGCTGGCTAGAAAAGCAGACTTGCAGCTGACGTATATATTGCCCGAAAAACGTTATAAAATCCCCTATCAAATACAGAAGTTTTTCAATGAGAATGAAGAGACTTTATGAGAAGAGATATATTTTTACAATAGTTTGCATACGATACAGCATCTAAAAAAACTAGACGTGCCGGGTGAAGTGGGCTTGATGGCATACGAGGAGGCTGTATTTATGCAAACAAACATTGTCATTGGCACTTATCGATTCGTGGGATTCTATGTGACTCAATTCTTTTTGAACCAAGGTGAAGAAGTAATCGGAATCGATTGGGATGATTCCAAAGCAAGTCAATATATTAAGGAAGAAAAGGAACTTGAAATAGGCAGGAATTCAAATTATATATACTTTCCGATAAATAAACTTAAATTATTGGATATTTCACAGCAGGACACGGTGTTCATATCTTGTTATGATATTCAAAGAGGAAAAATGGACAAAATCGATTTTGTAATAGGAGAAATCGTTTCCTTCATCGAGAAATGCAAAAAAAATGGCAAGAATGAAACGCCAAATTTCGTACTTTTCATGCCCATTGAAAAAGATGTCAGTATATTTCAGTCCATATTAAGCTCGATTCGTGGAATGGATTCTGCAAAAATCATATTTTTACCGACGATTTATGGACCTTGGCAATCGGAAGGCATGAGCTTTGAAGCTGGAATCAATCAGCTTGGACAGTCTGATATCAAAGCGGCAATTGCTGCGGAATATACCGGAGATGCTCTCTACATCACTGATTTTGTAAATGCTTTGGAAGCGGTGCTTACCACAAGTTCCGATAGAAAAATCCAATTGTGCAGCAGTATTGATGATCATTGGGATAAATGTGCCAAGTTGATATTTGGTGAAAGTATGGATTCATTCACTTCCCAATCAACAACTAAAATCAATAAAGGAACAATATTTGAAGTGCAATGCAAAATGGAACCGGAAGAAGGCATTGCATTACAGAGAAAACATAATAAACGATTAAACTTACTTAAAAAGTGGAGAAAGCGTGATTAACATTTTCGTTATTTGGGAAGGACAAAACTGTATATTTGCCTCTAATCTATATGTCTTGTACTATAATGTTCAAGGATAGGAATTAACATCAAAAGATATTCATGATTTTATATGTACGCCCTTTACGAAAGGGTTCAGTGGAATTATGATAATATTGAGCTTATTTTGGCATCAAAATGATCAATTGATGAATATTCAAAAGATAGGGGGAAATGCGAATGAGTTCAGATAAAACTCTTGAATTTATGGGAATCGCCATGAAATACTTCCCAGAGGCTAAAGCGAAGCTTGAAGCAAGCGGGATTCCATTCTCAATGGAAATGGCAGAGCCATTCATGGAGCTCTTTAAAAGCGTTATGCAAGAAGCTTATGAGCTTGGTAAACAAGATGCTCAGCGTTAATTAAAGGCAGGCTGTCCGGTAAAGGGCAGCCTTAAATTTTTTTATTCTTTTTTCAAGAACTTGGAGATCAGTGGGCTCAGATTGATTTTATCAATGGTTGGTTTGTATTGACTGTATAAGCCCATCAATGTTTCAACGCTTGCCATCAATTGCATGTAATCAACCTGCGCTTCCTCTTGCTCCGGTTCATTTTTCCTGCCAAACATCAAATTCGAAAAATGATCATCCGTGTTTCTCTCCCTGTTGCGATTGAAGATGTCCAAAATGAATTCCTCCTATTCTCCTTTTATTTATAATGTATGTCCCAAATTTCCCTTGGCATAGGCGCTTGTCCGACTTCCGAAAGAGATTTCTTAAGCTTTTCAAACTGTTAACTCTTGCAAGGAAGTCTTTTTTTATATAAAATTAGTACCAGGTAATAATAGATGATTATAATAACTCATTAAAATATAAGGGGATGGCAAGATGAATGCTGGAATACTAGGGCTTGGCCGCTACTTACCCGACAAAATCGTTACAAATGCGGACCTAGAGAAAATTATGGACACTTCCGATGAGTGGATTCGGACTAGGACGGGTATTGAGGAAAGAAGAATTGCCAAAGATGATATTGATACATCAGATATGGCTTATGAAGCCGCAAAAGCTGCATTGAAAAATGCGGAAATTTCGGCTGAAGAGATAGATTTAATTCTTGTTGCCACTGTTACACCGGATCAGTCGTTTCCTTCTGTCGCTTGCATGATTCAAGAGAAATTGGGAGCGATGAAGGCAGCTGCAATGGATGTAAGTGCTGCATGCGCCGGTTTTATGTATGCAATGATCACGGCACAGCAATTTATTAAGACAGGTGCATATAAGCATGTGCTGATTGTCGGTGTTGAAAAACTTTCGAAAGTAACCAATTGGGAAGACCGCAACACTGCTGTACTTTTTGGTGACGGAGCTGGTGCAGTTGTACTTGGACCTGTATCTGAAGGCAAAGGAGTCCTTTCCTTTGAATTAGGCGCAGATGGAACCGGTGGGAAGCACTTATTACAGGAAGGAGATTTCATTCATATGAATGGACGTGAAGTATTTAAATTTGCTGTCCGTCAGATGGGTGAATCCAGCCTGGGTGTCTTGGACAAAGCTGGTTTGACGAAAGAAGATGTGGATCTGCTTGTCCCGCATCAAGCTAACATACGAATTATGGAAGCCTCTAGGGAACGCTTGGATCTACCGCTTGAAAAAATGACAAAAACGATTCATAAATATGGAAATACTTCTTCAGCGTCCATTCCAATGGCCCTTGTGGAAGAAATGGAAGCAGGAAGAATCAAGGACAATGACTTAATCGTCATGGTCGGTTTTGGTGGTGGCCTTACATGGGGAGCGATCGCTCTTAGGTGGGGTAAATAAAAGAAGAAGCAAAACGTAAGAGCTTTAAAAATAGGAAGGAGCCATTTTTAAATGACTAATCGCCGTGTAGTTGTAACAGGTATTGGAGCAATCTCTCCAGTTGGTAATGATGCAGAAACTGGATGGAAAAATATAATCGAGGGGAAATCGGGGATAGGACCTTTAACTCGTTTGAATGCTGAAGAATTTCCCGTTAAAGTGGCTGCTGAAATCAAGGATTTTGATATAGAAACATATATAAATCGTAAAGAAGCACGGAAAATGGACCGTTTTACCCATTATGCAATTGCAGCTTCCGTTATGGCATATAATGATAGCAAGCTGGAAATAACCGATGAAAATGCTGCACGTGTCGGGGTCTGGATCGGTTCGGGTATCGGCGGGCTGGAGACACTTGAGACACAGCATGAAAACTTTTTAAACAGAGGTTATAAACGTGTAAGCCCATTTTTCGTACCAATGATGATTCCGGACATGGCAGCTGGCCAGGTTTCTATCTTACTGGGGGCAAAAGGAATCAATTCATGTACGGTAACAGCCTGTGCTACAGGAACTAATTCAATTGGTGATGCGTTTAAAGCCATTCAACGAGGCGATGCCGATGTGATGATTACAGGCGGGGCCGAAGCGCCAATCACAAAAATGTCGGTTGCAGGCTTCTGTGCAAATACGGCTTTATCGACAAACCCTGATCCACAAACGGCTAGCCGTCCTTTTGATCTTAACCGTGATGGTTTCGTAATAGGCGAAGGAGCTGGAATCATCGTTCTGGAAGATCTTGAACATGCATTGAATAGAGGAGCCAAGATTTATGCTGAAATAGCTGGTTATGGCTCAACTGGAGATGCCTTCCATATTACTGCTCCGGCACCAGGTGGAGAAGGCGGGGCAAGAGCGATGAAAATTGCAATCGAGGATGCAGGTTTGAATCCGGAAGACATCCAATATGTGAATGCCCACGGAACTAGTACGCCTTACAATGACAAATACGAAACGATGGCAGTCAAAGAAGTCTTTGGCGACCATGCTAATAAACTTGCAATAAGTTCCACTAAATCGATGACAGGCCATATGTTAGGGGCAGCAGGCGGTGTGGAAGCGATTTTCACGATTCAGGCAATCAGGGACAGCATTTTGCCTCCAACCATCAATATTGAAACACCAGACCCTGAGTGTGATTTGGACTATGTCCCGAATCAAGCGAGGAAGGGCGAAATCAATGCAGCCATCAGCAATTCACTTGGATTCGGTGGTCATAACGCAACTATTCTTTTCAAAAAATATCAATAAGTTTGAAGGAAGAGCAGATCTTTAGGGATCTGCTCTTTTTATGTTGAAGCGAAAATTGCAAATACAAGGGATATAAAATGTGTCAACCGCCTTCTTTAAATCATACGATAGTCAATAGAAGCGGAGGTGTATGGGAAATGGGAGTCATTTCAACCAATGAATGGATGAAGAAGGATTTCAACCGCCCGGTCCAGATGATGGAAAGAGTTAAAAGTACATTCAACAATACCCTTGATGCAGACATGATTTATCATCATTTATTGAAGCATGGCATGTATTCGCCGAATCAAAAAACAAAACAAACATGGGAAGACTTAAACGAAAATAATGTCTGGGAAAAAACACAAAGCTTGTTTACAGCTTATAAGAATCTATGGGGTGGGCCTGATGTTCCAATATATATTTTTCCGCTCATGTCTTCAGGGATATGGAATAAAAAAATTGAAACGAAGTCAGGGTTGGCATTTAAAGATAAACTATTCCTTTTTTACGGAAAGGGGATAGCCGAAAAGGAAATGGAGGCGCTGTTGATTCATGAATATCATCATGTTTGCCGTCTGCATCATTTGAAAAAGGACCAAAAAGATTTCACTCTCCTGGATACGATGATCATGGAAGGACTGGCGGAAAGAACGGTGGGGAAGTATTTAGGAACAAAATTTTTAGCTAATTGGACTAAGTTATATCAGGAAGATAAACTAAGAGAATTTTGGAGCAAGCATTTAGAGGAAAAGCACACGATAAAACGTACAGATCCTCTTCATGATGCACTTCTGCTCGGAACGAAAGGATATCCATATATGCTTGGATACTGTAGTGGCTATTACCTGGTGAAAAATTCTGAGAAACTCTCTGTGAAAAAATCGTTCATTATTCAATCTGAAGAATTCCTATCTAAAAAGCGTTAATATATACGTTCTTTTTTTCTTAATCTGTTTTCTAGAATAGGAATAAATTGTATGGTTCCTGCCTATACTGATTGACAAACAGAAATTTGTTTAAGTGAGGGATGAATGATGCTATATCTTCATGATGTATGGGTTAACTGGTTTGAAGGAGAAGAAAACGGCTATAATATTTGTCATTTTCATGAATGGAGGAAGGATGACGGGATCGAACTACTAGATCAAGTTCCTTTGTTGAAAGTGTCATCAACATTGTTCCACTACATAGAAAACGACTTGTCAGAATTACCTAAGCCACTGCTGAATGATGTATATCAAAAAGCATATGCAAGGAAAAATCATGAACGAATTCAGCTCGACTATTGTTTTATCGTGACTGACGGAAATGGAATCTTAGCTGTTGATACGATAGGGTATCATATTCCGATTAGGAAAAGCAGAATAATTCCCCGGCAGGAACAAATTGTTTATGACATGATAGAAAACCATGATGAGATGGATTACACCTTTACTGAAAAACCTACATCTGAGAAAGAATATCATATTTTGTCGCCGTCTCCCTTATTCATGAACGGTTTGACAAGAAAAGAAAGACAGCTTAAGCAATTGCTATTCATGGCCATGGACCAATTATTCACGGCGAAAAATACTGCTGAAATCCGCTATTGGTATACAGAATGGGCTCCTGAGAAATATGAAAGCATTCAAGAAATGGATTTTCAGATAGCTTGGCTTGAATTATATGAAGAAATGAAGGAAGGCTGGTCAGAGAAGCACCTTCAGCTTTGTGAAAACCTTGTGAAGGGGCAGCCTTTTTTTGAAAAGCTGTGGCAAGTGGAGGCTGGCGATAGCCCATCGATATTATGAAAAAAAGACGATCCGTTGAGGATCGTCTTTTTTTTATCTCTTTCTGCCAAGTCCCATGCCATTATACATTTTTCTGATCATTTTATTGGCTTCAATGTTCGCCTTTTCTGCACCGCGGTCCAGAATTTCATCCAATTCAGGCGAATCGATCAATTCATTATAGCGTTCTTGAATTGGCAGGATTTCTCCAAGTACCACCTCAGCTAAATCACTTTTAAAGTCACCATAACCTTTGCCTTCATACATCTCTTCAATTTCTGTATAGGTTTTTCCACTGAAGATGGAGTATATGGACATAAGGTTGGAAACACCCGCTTTGTTTTCCTTATCGTAACGTACAATTCCTTCCGAATCGGTAACTGCGCTCTTGATGTTTTTTTCGATTTGCTTCGGATCATCCAATAAGGCAATCGTTGCCTTTTTATTAGGATCGGATTTGCTCATTTTCTTGGTTGGTTCCTGAAGGGACATGATACGGGCCCCTTCTGTAGGGAGGCTGATTTCCGGGATTTTAAATATATCATTATGCTTTTTATTGAACCGTTCAGCCAAATCGCGTGTCAATTCAAGATGCTGTCTTTGATCTTCCCCGACAGGAACCACATCTGTACTATAAAGGAGAATATCGGCAGCCATCAACGGCGGGTAAGTAAGCAGTGATGCGGATACCCCTTCTTTGCCAGCGGATTTGTCTTTAAATTGCGTCATTCTCTCAAGTTCCCCAATATAGGATATACTCTGTAAAATCCAGCCTGCCTGGGCATGTGCCGGTACTTCTGATTGAATGAAGATGGTATTCTTGTCAGGATCCAAGCCAATGGCCAAATATAAAGCGGCCAATGTTTTAATGTTTTTCCTTAACTTAATACGATCCTGTGGAACTGTAATTGCATGCTGGTCAACAATACAAAAGAAACATTCATATTCATTTTGTAAGTTAACGAATTGTTTCATTGCTCCGATGTAATTTCCTAAAGTAACGGAACCGGATGGCTGAATGCCGGAGAAAATCCTTTTCAACTGCTAGTCACTCCTCTAAATGCGTTTATTGATAAATGGATATTCGCATTTCATTATTGTAAGGATAAATAGAAAATGAATCCACTTTCTTTGAAAGAAATGTGCATATTCCTGTGATGGGGAAATGCTCATTTAAATCTTGTGGAGGGCCGTTTTGTCCTGTATCGATGCCATTTTGAGAATACGAAATGTCCACTATACTGTATTTTAGCATTTATTCATATTAAATGTATAATCGAAACGGCAAACAAGCCAATAGAACGGATTTTCCGCTTCTTTTTTTGAATATGGAAGAAATGAAGGGTTCAAGGAAAATCAATCCGTTTAACATATTTCACAATGGGCGGACCATTTTAGGGAAGGATACTCACAAGGGAATACAGGGTTGTTGAACGTATTCTCATTTTGTAAGTCAGTTTTTTTAATTATTTATAATATATAGGAGTAAAGTTAATTGTTTGTGGTATTAAAGAAAGGGGTTTATTATATTTGTTGAATATTGATGACTGATGGCGAATGAGGTGGAGAAATGAAACCAATGTGTAAATGGTTGATGACAGGAATGTGCATATTCCTGATTCAACAGCCAGTTCATGCACAAGGCATGAACGAAACCAGGCAGGTAGCATTAGAAAATAAAGAATTGCCTGCGAGCGTACCGCGTTTTGTTTTTGATTCGGGGTTGAAATTCGACTATCCGGATGCTGTGCGCGGAATATATGTGACAGGGCCTGCAGCGGGCGGCAGTAAATTGAATGAACTTATTAAATATGTAGATGAAACCGATTTGAATGCGATGGTCATTGACATTAAGGATGACAAGGGGAACGTTACGTTTAAAACCGAAGATCCAGATTCTCCATATGCAGGGATTGGTAAAGACTACATAAAAAATCCAGGGGCAATGCTGAAAAAATTGGAGGATAAACAGATTTATCCGATTGCAAGGGTAGTCGTCTTTAAAGACTCACTTTTGGCTAAAGAGAAGCCTGAATTATCTTTTTTAGATGGCGAAAAGGTATGGAAGAATGGTCGAGGGGAAGCCTTCGTTAACCCATTCTTAAAAGAGGTGTGGGATTATAATGTAGGTATTGCCATTGAAGCGGCAAAGCTGGGTTTTAAAGAAATTCAATTTGACTATGTCCGTTTTCCCGAAGGATTCGAAAATAAAGAAGATGATTTGAAATATGATGTCGGTGAATATGATGAAGCGAAAGTGAGTCATACAGCCAAAAGGGTTCAGGCAGTGACAGATTTCGTAAGTTATGCGAGGAAACAACTGGAGCCATATGATGTGGAAGTATCAGTGGATATTTTTGGATATGCAGCTACATTGCCTGAAGCTCCCGGAATAGGGCAAAACTTCACAAAAATCTCTGAGAATGTCGATGTAATTTCCTCGATGATCTATCCGAGTCACTGGACGTCTTATTTTGGTATCGATAAGCCTGATTTGGAGCCATATAATCTCGTTAAGGAATATACGAAATTGGAGAGCGGGAAGCTGAAGGAATTAAAAACTCCACCTACTTCAAGACCTTGGCTACAAGATTTTACTGCCTCATATTTAGGTGAAGGGAATTACCAAAGGTATGGAAAGGAAGAAGTGGAAGCCCAAATAAAAGCATTGAATGATAATGGTATTGATGAATACTTATTATGGAATGCAGCAAATCGATATACAAAGGGAGTAGACTATACCCCATGAAAAAAAGGATGACCTTGGAAGATCCTTCCGGTCATCCAATTTCTCTCTGAATTACCGCTTTTTATTCCCGCCAACTTTACTCCACCCTGACTGAATTCGTTTCGATTGATCGAAAATATGAGAGTGACGTTTCCCGCCAAACCATTTTTCGCCGATGCCATTCGTCACAACGCCATTCACAGCTGTAATGCCAATAACGCAAGCAGCGACTAAAAAAAAGTCCAAAAAGTAACTGATCATCAAAACCCTCCTAATATTTTCAAGCTATTCAAGTTCCATTGTAGTGGATAAGAAAAAATCTGGAAAGTATATTCTAGCATATGAGGAGATTAAATTATGAATTGGTATGATAAGTTGAACCAGTATTTCCCTATTGAAGAAATGAAGTCCAAAGAACATATTGAAGTTCTTTTAGAAGATAAGCAGGAAATATATAAAAAGGATGAAGGTCCCGACCATGTTTTATTGTATGTGGAAGGAGAAGAGTTTATATTCGTTGATTACCTTTTTGTATCAAAGAATTCAAGGGGGCAGGGACTAGGAAGGAAATTAATTCAAAAATTGCAAAAAAAGCAGAAAACGATTTTGCTGGAAGTAGAACCAGTACAAGAAAATGATGACGATACATTGAAAAGGCTGAAATTTTATAAAAGGGAAGGATTCCACCATGCCTCTTCAATTTCCTACAGCAGAAAATCCCTTGCCACCAAGGAGAATACGCCTATGGAAATCTTATATTGGCCCGCAAATCCATCAGTTGATGAAGAAGACGTATTTGATTTCATGAAAGAGATTTACTCTGAAATCCATACTTACAAAGATGATGACCTATATGGGAAATCTTATCAAGATGTAGAGGATGTACTAAGCTTGAATGCAGGTCAGGAAACGGATATTTTTAAAGAGGTGCAAATTTGAGAAAAAAAGGGGCCGGGCGTTTAACCGGCCCTTTTTTGTTTGTCGGGAAAAGTACGGTGTAGAGGTCGAATAAAATCGTGAACGGTCGAATAAAGTGCGGGGAATGGTCACACCCCAACAACCATTTTAAAATAAGACTTGGTTATCGTTTATGGCTTTTTATTGTTCTATGATAAACCTCAATGGATTGAAGAAAATTGCGACACTCTTTCGATTACTGAAAACAACTGTAATGTTCTTTTCGACTGCAGGCAAACTGTCTTTTCTAATTGTGCATTTTTTGCCGGGCAAATGAATATCTATAACTTCTCGGATGGTAGATTACTCACTTATCGCTGATTTTTTCGAATTACTTTTTTCCTTTTAGAAATATATGTGCTAAAAGAATGGTTTTTCTTGTAAAAGGAGGAATTTGCTTTTTATTAAAGAAAATATATTAACATGTTCTTGTTTATTGACAAAGATAGGGGGTAAATAAAAGTAACGAGTTAATAAAAAAATCATGAGGGCCGAATTGAGAGTTAACTGAGAATGGTAGGTAGGTATTTTCAATTAGAAAAAGCGGTTTTAATGTATTACATAAAAAACAGAAAAAGCTATAGTACAGGCTAAACTAGAAGTTTATAAGGATTTTTCCAAATATCAAAAAGGGTATTCATTTTAAATAATTTAGTGTATAATAAAGAAAATGAAATACTTAATTAAAATTATTTCAAATTAGAGTGGTACTTATGAATACTAATAGTAGATTTCCCCTCATAGATCACCGATTCTATATTTAGGGAGTGTGAGTAAACATGGTAACATTATATACATCACCTAGTTGTACTTCATGCAGGAAAGCAAAAGCATGGTTAGAGGAACATGAGATTGGATATAAAGAAAGAAACATTTTTTCAGAACCGTTAACGATTGATGAGATTAAAGAAATTCTTCGAATGACTGAAGATGGAACCGATGAAATCATTTCAACACGGTCAAAAACTTTCCAAAAGTTAAACGTAAATTTAGAGAGCCTGCCTCTTCAAGAATTATATAAATTGATCAAGGAAAATCCAGGTCTGTTAAGACGTCCAATTATCCTTGACGAGAAACGGCTTCAAGTTGGTTATAACGAAGATGAGATAAGACGCTTTTTACCACGTAAAGTTCGTACCTTCCAGTTACGGGAAGCACAACGTATGGTCAACTAATAAGGTCTTTCAAGCTCTGCCAGGAAATGTGCAGGGCTTTTTCTTTATACATAACCGATTTTAGCTGATTTTTTTTACTTAATGACGGGTAACATAACATGATTCATAGGCGACAGCAGACGTTTTGGATTTGCAGCAGGTCCCTTGAGCCGGTCATCATTTAAAGAAAAAATAAGAATGCACCCCATCATGCCGTGTATATAATAAGGCATTAATGGCAGTAAGTTTAAAATTGAAGAAAGCATTATGATAGTTGCATGAGGATGAATTTTTTTATAGAATGAATGGAATATTAGGCAAACAATTGTTTTTTAGATATGTAATGTTTTTTATTTCCCTTCTTCAAGGTTTTGTCATAAAATGATGTAAAATAGTCTGTTTTAATGACTATCATGATTTACAGTATTCACTTACGGGTAAAGAGCTTTTAAGAGCAATTTTCGCTTGGGGGTTATTATCCCTTCAAAATGAGATAGGAAGGGAGAGGGGAATCATGGAAATCGAACGCATTAATGACGATACAGTTAAATTTTATATTTCCTATATAGATATTGAGGAAAGAGGCTTTGATCGCGAAGAAATTTGGTACAGCCGTGAGCGAAGTGAGGAACTTTTTTGGGAAATGATGGATGAAGTGCATCAAGAAGAAGAATTCATGA
The DNA here is from genome assembly GCF_044762725.1 of Peribacillus sp. NPDC096447. Classification (NCBI taxonomy): domain Bacteria; kingdom Bacillati; phylum Bacillota; class Bacilli; order Caryophanales; family Bacillaceae; genus Peribacillus; species Peribacillus sp. NPDC096447. The sequence continues at coordinate 478,200 of NZ_JBIWEV010000002.1, read as the reverse complement.
TTGAAGGACCTTTATGGATTCAAGTTCAAGCCCTTGAAAAAGGCTTGGAAGTATTGGTCACAAAAGCCCAGCTTGCCAAAGATGGTCAGAAACTCGAGCTACCTCTTTCAGATGATAAGTTAAGGGATTTGAATGTATCAGACAAGATGGATACGCTTCTTGATCAACATTTTCATGGGAAAGATGAAGAAAGCGGTATGACATTCGAAGATGGTATGATTGAATTCATCACGACTTTCGAGGATTTTGAAGATGTCATTTCATTAAGCAAGCGTCATGGCTTGGATGACTGGACGACAAAACTTTATGTTTATCAGAATAAATATTATCTTTATATCGAATTTTCCGAGGCGGAGATTGATGAGGAAGAAATCGATAATGTTCTAAGTCTTTTATTGGAATATAGTCAGGAGTCACCTATAACGGTGCACATGCTTGAAGAGTACGGGAAGATAGTTATCGAAAATGATGTATTCACAACGGTCGATAAATATTTCGCATAGACTGTTGAGGCCGATTTCAGTAGAAATCGGCCTTTTCGTTCAAGAATGAGTGTTTTACCTTAGCAGGGAGGTTTTTATCATGTGCCTGTGTTTGTTAATTGGAGGTAGTCTAGGTGAAGAATATAGTTGGCATCGGTCTGCTTATTCTCTTGTTGGTCGGCTCTTGGTACTTTCTAATAAATGGCGTCGATGGCAGGGTGATTTTTTATTCCAGCCTTATATTGACCCTTTTCTTGGTGGTAATTGGATTCAACATTTTCCTGGAAAACAGAGATCCCATCGAGACCATAACATGGCTGGTTATTTTTGGCGCTTTCCCATTCATCGGTTTCATTTTTTACTTTTTGTTTGGCCGTAATTTTCGGAAAGAAAGGATATTTCGCAAGAAGTACTTTTTGGATAAACAGAGTTTCGTGAAAATAAGCGGCGAGGCGGAGTATAATGACCGAATTAAGGAAATGGGCGAGAACCCTCAGCAGTTAATCACTCTTGCAAATAGGCTGGGGAATAGCCCTATTTCATTTACGACCGAAACCCGGGTTTTAAGAAATGGTGATGAGACATTTTCCAATATCATCGAAGAATTAAAAAAAGCCACACATCATATTCATTTAGAATATTATATTGTTAGGGATGACCGCATTGGCGGTCTGTTAAAGGACATCTTGATACAAAAAGTAAAAGAAGGGGTAGTGGTCCGATTTCTCTATGATGCGGTTGGTTCCTGGAAGCTAGCTCGTTCATATATCGATGAACTGAGGAGTGCGGGAGCTGAAATGGTTGCTTTTGGTCCGTTGCATCTCCCTTTATTAAATAATACATTCAACTTTCGCAACCATCGTAAAATAATCGTGATAGATGGCTCTGTCGGTTTCATCGGCGGTCTCAATATTGGGGATGAATATTTGGGACAAGATCGGAAATTCGGTTCTTGGCGGGATACGCATCTTATCATAAAGGGGGAAGCGGTCAGGACTTTACAGCTCATATTTCTGCAGGATTGGTATTATTGCACCAATAATAGTTTTTTAAGTGATGAATATCTCATGACTGGCCTGCCGAACCACCATGGACATGGCGGAGTTCAATTGATTGGCGGCGGGCCGGATAGTGAGTGGACGATCATTAAAAGCATTTTTTTTAAAATGATCGCTTCGGCAGAAAAGTCCGTCTGGATTGCCTCTCCGTATTTCGTTCCTGATGACGATATCTTTCAAGCATTGAAGGTAGCTGCTTTAAGTGGTTTGGATGTCAGGCTGCTCGTACCGAAGAACCCCGATAAACGTATCGTATTTCATGCTTCGAGAACTTATTTTCCCGAATTGCTCGCTTCCGGAGTTCGTATATTCCAATATAATGAAGGCTTCATGCATAGTAAAATCATCATCGTTGATGACCAACTGGCGTCAATTGGGACAACCAATATGGACATGAGAAGCTTTCACCTGAATTTCGAGGTCAATGCTTTTCTCTACAGGACGGAAAGTACTCGGCAGCTGGTGAATGATTTTTTGGAAGATATAAAGGTATCCCAAGAAGTGGAGATTGATGCGTTTTCCAAACGGAATTTCGGTTTGAAAGTATTGGAGTCCACATGCCGATTGCTTTCACCCCTTCTTTAGATAGTAACTTTCCTTTATGCCGATCAGGCATTTTTTTTTGCGGATTAAAAGGAATTCTAAGCAAAGCAGGCGAATGTAGTGGATGAGGAGGAGATTTATGCTAACTGCGATAAAGAAAGATGGAACTTGGATTACCCTCCCTGAAAAGATACCGGCAAACGAGATTGATGGATGGAGAAAGTCAGCAGATTATTACTGTCCATGCTGCAAGATGGAAATGACCATCAAAGCGGGAAACGTCAGGATTCCTCATTTCGCACATAAAAATAGTACTTCATGCCGTGCTTCTTCAGAACCGGAATCCGCCTATCATTTAATGGGAAAAAGAAAATTGTTTCAGTGGTTATTATCACATGGTTACCAAGTGGATCTAGAAGCCTATCTTCCTGAAATTAAGAAAAGGGCTGATATTTTAGCTAGGATAGGAGGCAATCGCTATGCAATAGAATTTCAATGCTCAGTCATCCCCGAGGTGGAATTCATGGAAAGGACAAGAGCCTACCAAAGCATAGGCATCAAGCCAATTTGGATCCTCGCTGCAAAACGCTTAAAAAGGAAAAGCTTGTATGAATTCAGTTTAACCCGCTTCCAATGGCTCTTCGTCACCGGTAGCTTCCATCATCCGTTTCTTTGGATGTATTGCCCGGAAACTGATCATTTATCAGTATTAAAGAACCTCACTCCATTTACCCCTAGAACCGTCTTTGCCGAATTGACAACAGCCTCTTTAAAGCTCCTTCCCCCTAGTCGGGCATTGCCCCAAAATTGCTTTGGTTTCCCTTTTCTGCCTGCGTGGAGATATAAACGAAATGGCTGGTCCCTGCATCGAGTGAAAACAGCACGCAGATGCGATCCTTTTTTCGAAGAGCTTTATTCACATCATATTACACCTGCGACACTTCCCGTTGAAGTGGGTGTTCCCGTCAGAGGGATGCTGCTGATCGAAACTGCCTCGATCGAATGGCAGGCATGGTTATACATGGATGTGTTTCAAGAGAAAAGAACAGGGGAAAAGATTTCTATGGCTGATATTATCCGCATTTTTAGAAAGCGCTCAAAAAAAGGGGAAATAAAGTTAAGACCGTTGCCATTGTTTCATGAAAAACCAATCGAGTATCCTGTTGGTCAATATATCATGCTTTTGGAGCAATTGGGTTATCTATCAAAGCTGGAAGAAGGGGTTTTTAAAGTTGAAAGGCAATTTACCCTTCCCTTTACCAGTGATCAAGCTCAAATTTTGGAAAAAAATTTCTATTATAAGCATAAATTGATGATGGAAAAGGGGAATATCCAGTATAATCAGTGATATCATCTCTATTTATCTTGAATTCAGATGAAATGGCAGGATTATTTTTGTTAATGGAGAAATAGTAATAAGAACTGGGAATTAAAAGCTTTAAAAAGAATGAACGCCGAATGAAGCATTGCGGCGTCTATCCGGTTTACGAGTTAGCCCAATGGCAAGTTTCTATAGAATGAGGAGGAATTTTTTTATGGCACAGGAAACAAAAACGAATACATTACCCTCAAGAAGTGAAATAGCTCCTGAAGATACTTGGAGACTGGAAGATATCTTCGCAACCGAGGAAGATTGGGAAGCTGCCTTCAAAGCGGTAAAGGAAGACCTCAAGAAGGCGGAGGCACATAAAGGCACGTTGGGTGAAAGCGCAGAAAAATTATTCGCGGCGCTTCAGCTCCAGGATGAAGTATTCGAGAAGCTAGGGAAAGTTTATTCTTATTCACATATGCGCAATGATCAAGATACAACCAATTCTTTTTATCAAGGGATGGAGGATCGGGCAAAAGCTTTATATGCCCAGGCAGCGGCTGCGTTTTCATATATGGTTCCTGAACTATTGAGTATTGACGAAAGCAAAGTGGAAGGGTTTTTGGAAGAAAAAGAAGAATTGAAATTATATAAGCATTCTTTAGAGGAAATCAATCTTCAGAGACCACATATCTTATCTGCAGAGCAGGAAGAATTATTGGCGCAGGCATCAGAAGTACTCGATGCATCTGGCAATACTTTCGGTATGCTTAACAATGCCGATTTGAAATTCCCGACCATCAAGGATGAAAAGGGAAATGAAGTGGAAATAACTCACGGAAGATATATCAGTTTTCTTGAGAGTGAAGATCGCCGTGTGCGTGAGGAGGCATTTAAGGGGGTATACAGCAAGTATGGGGAGTTCCGCAATACATTTGCTTCAACCCTGTCAGGTGAGGTGAAAAACCATAACTTCAATGCCACGGTTCGAAAATATGATTCAGCACGCCAAGCGGCGTTAAGTAATAACAACATTCCGGAGACTGTATACGATAATCTCGTTAAAACGGTCAATGACAACTTGCCATTACTTCACCGTTATCTTGATTTACGTAAAAAAGTACTGCAATTAGATGAACTTCATATGTATGATCTATTTACTCCTCTTGTTAAAGAAGTGAAGATGGAAGTGACATATGACGAAGCCAAGGATTATGTCCTTAAAGGACTTGCTCCGCTTGGGGAGGATTATTTGAACGTTTTGAAAGAGGGATTTGAAAACCGTTGGGTCGATGTGCATGAAAACAAAGGGAAACGAAGCGGTGCCTATTCTTCTGGTACATATGGGACGAATCCTTATATTTTAATGAACTGGCAAAATAACGTCAATAACTTATTCACGCTCGTTCATGAGTTTGGACATTCGGTCCATAGCTACTATACACGTAAATATCAGCCATATCCATACGGGAATTATTCAATATTTGTAGCGGAAGTTGCATCGACTTGTAATGAAAACCTGTTGAATGATTATTTACTGAATTCAATCGAAGATGAAAAGAAACGCATCTATTTATTGAATCATTACCTGGAAGGTTTCCGCGGCACATTGTTCCGGCAAACGATGTTTGCAGAGTTTGAACATACCATACATTTAAAGGCCCAAAATGGGGAAGCGTTGACAGCGGATATGCTTACTAAGGAATATTATGAGCTGAACAAGAAATACTTTGGCGAGAACGTGACCATTGATGAAGAAATTGGTTTGGAATGGGCGCGTATTCCACACTTCTACTATAATTACTATGTTTATCAATATGCGACTGGAATCAGTGCAGCAACAGCATTGAGCAAGCAAATCCTTGAAGAAGGAGAGCCTGCTGTCAAAAGGTATCTGGAGTTCTTGAAGTCAGGAAGTTCCGATTATCCGATTGAAGTACTCAAAAAGGCTGGTGTCGATATGACAAAAGCCGAGCCTGTACAAGAAGCCATGAATGTATTCGAAGAAAAATTAAATGAGTTGGAAGAGCTTTTGAATAAATAGGATGTGAAAAGGACCCGAGCACTGCCGGGTCCTTTTCATCATATATGGATGTCCGTCATAATCCTTTAAAACGATTTCTCTGATTTAAGCTATGAAGGATTATAAAGAAAACAAAAAATAAAATAGGGGAGGTAAAATACAGAGGAATGAGGTTCATGATACCGAGTAGCTGGACAAATAGCGACCCTATCAAGAGTATGAGTAGAATAAAGACTTTCAATTTGGTCACCTCCAACCTGGCAGCAGAAAAAGCTCATCTGCTCTTTATTAGATAGTATGTTTTAGAATAAGCAGTATTCTAAGAATATGACAATAATGTGAAGTTGCGCACAAAGTTCTTGCAATTAAGGTATGTAATCTGCTATAGTACAGATATAGAAGTTATCACATCCCAAACATATACCCCTTTGTTTGTTCGTCGTGAAATTTCTCCCATCCCCTTATTCGTATAAATAGATGAAAACCCCAGCAAATTTAGCGGTTTGCCGGGGTTTTTCATTTGCATGAAAAGTAAAAAGAATTAAATGATCGGCTTTAACAAAGTGAAAAAAGGCGTAGGCAATAAATAGAGATAATGTGATGCGTTTCACAAATAGACTTATTCCCAATCTAGATCAGATATTAAGCGGATATCGAAAACACATATAGCTTTAAATAAAAAGGGCTCGTATTTAGCTATATATCAGAAGGGATAATAAAAAAAATGAAAAATATATATTGTGAACAATTTGTGAAAAGTTACACATATAGTTGAAACACAAATAGGTTATCTGTTATATTATTTATTGTGAAGTAAATCACAAACAAACTTATACCCCTTTGTTTGATCGTGAAAAATTTCTCCCATCCCCTTATTTTCTTATAAAAAGCCATGCAATCTTTTGATTGCATGGTTTTTCCTTTAATATAACAAAGAAGCAGTCAAATTCATGACTGCTTCTTTGTATATCTCCAAAACGTTCCGTATTTTGCAGGTATCTTCTCTGCCACCTGTTTTAAAACAAGCTTTTTCATTTCCAACTCGACGTTATTCTTATTCATATTATAAACGGTTTCAATTTCCTTCGTGGCCACTAGTTTGAAACAGCTTAAAAACTCTTCGAGAGAGGGGGGGGGTGCAGGGGCTGGAAGACCATTCAGCATATCTTCTAAAATTTGAACATATACCTCGTAAGAATAGACACCTGAAACTTTTATTCCCTCTTCTTCAATATTTTGATTGAAAAAGACAAGGGAGGGTATTTCAGTCACTTCCATTTCGTTCGTGATTTTCATGTCACATTGAAAGCCTTTGGCTGCACTGGAAGAATTGATGTCATAAAGGAATTCCTCTACATCCAATCCAACTATCTTGGCACATTCGGTCAAGACTTCGATATTGGATATATCCTTTTTTCCTATGAATACATATTCTTGAAGCTGCCTTAAAAAGCGAATGGCCAATTTACGGCCCTGCAATTCCGCTGCTTTTATTGCGATGGAAGCTGTATATGGAGAAGAGATTGGGTTTTCAGACCAAAGGCTTCCGTCGCAGGACATTCCCGAGCGGCTGGCTGTCTTTTCCCAAACTTGAGCAATGTTTTCATAATTTTTATTTTTCCCCATATTAAGAGAATCGATTTTACCGCTTAAAACATGGCGTAAACTGAACAATTGGCCATATTCTATCTGTAATTTCCTAATAATTGGTTCTAAGCCCCAGCATTCGGGACAAAGCGGATCAACAAAAACATAAATTTCAATTGGCTTTTTTCCTATATCATAGCAATGCTGCGTCTTGATCCAATCGGAAATATTGAAAACTGGTTTTTGTGCGCTCAACTGCCTTCTCCTTTCCCGTCAGTTCCGGATGTATTGATCATATGCTGTGCCGTCAAATAGAGGCGGTGATAGAAAAACTCCCTAATCTCACCCTCAAGGCCAACTTCGTCCATAGCTTGATACATGCATGAGAGCCATGCTTTCGCACGTTCTGGTGTAATTTCAAAAGGTATATGTCGAGCCCGCAACATAGGATGGCCATGCTCTTCTGTATATAAAGAGGGACCGCCTAAATATTGAGTCATGAATTGTTTTTGTTTACGGACCGTTTCTGTTAAATCATCAGGGAATATTGGCTGCAGATCCGGGTGTTGACTAACGTTGGAGTAAAACACATCAATTAACTTGTGTAATTGCCCTTCTCCAATTAATTCATATGGTGTAGGGTTCCCTTGCATCATGTTGATTACTCCTTTTAAAGAAAGATGGTTGATATTTATTCATATTTTATCAATGACGTCCTGATATAACAAATATATAGCTTAAAGAAAATTTTACATCTGTAGTATGACACAGGGGAATGATCCGGAAATGACAGGTTTTGGGGAGCTTTACGATTTGTTAACAATTCGTGGAAAAAGAATATATAGACATGAAAAAACTGACCCTTCACAAATAAACAGGGTCAGCTTGCTTTAGCTTGAAAATGTGCCATAAACTTTCTGAACATAGTTCTGAGTTTCTTTGAAGGGGGGGATGCCGTTATATTTATCTACGTTTCCGGGCCCTGCATTATAAGCAGCAAGGGCAATCTGGATGTCCCCGTCATAACGTGCCATCATTTGACTTAAATATTTACTCCCGCCCATGATGTTTTGTTCCGGATCGGTTGCATCATCCACCCCAAGGCTTTTTGCAGTTGCTGGCATTAACTGCATAAGGCCAGTTGCACCCGCATAACTGGTGGCTTCAGGATTAAAGTTCGATTCTTGTTTAATGACGGACTTAATCAGTTTTTCCGGGAGATTATATAAGCTGGCCGCCTGGCTGATGATATGATCATAGTTTGTTGCGGTTTCACTGCTCTGATTGTCAGCAGGGGCAGTGGATACCGGGTTGATGTTCATGGATGTCAGGCCGCCGGGTTGAAGGAAGGAATTCGTTTCCGCTTCCATGCGTGATATAAGGGAACCCAATGTCTGTGAAGCGCCTTCAAGAGCATCACCCGAAACCAGTTCCGAGAGCATGTCCTGGAAAATGGACCGAGATGAATTTGCATTTGTGTTGTTGCCATTTGTGAATTGCTGGATTGCCTGCAATTCCATGAACGTTTTAAAATCTTGGATTTTCAAACTCTCCACCTCCGAATGGGTTCAAACAGGATTATTTTTGGAATTTGGCGCGATAAAACCTCTTCACTTTATTTTCGGTTTCCCTTACCGGAATTTGAAGGGTTTCAAGGAGGGTCAGGAAATTTTTTTTCCCGGCGTTTGCATCCGTCACTTCATATTCAAGCTCAAAGTCTTCCTGATTACAATACGAACTATGATCTAAAACAAGTAAACCCTCTTTGTAAGGAAATTCAAAACGGTCCGTCTTTAATGTGCCAAAGCAGGTAAAGTCTTTTGGATCAATTCCGCATTCGAGGATAAGAAGTTGGATCTCGCCATCAGGGAATGTGTTATGATTCAGAAACGCATATGCGGTTTCTTCAGAGATATCTTGATTCGTTTCCAATAATCCTTCTGTAGCGGGCTGTTTTAAAGTCAGCTCGTAACGCCCGTTTTTCTCGCGGATCCTAAGGGCAGAGTCTTGATTTTTCAAAGTGAATCCGAGTGTATCGAAGTAATGATTTTTCTGTGTTTTAAAGTTCGATGCCCCGACATGAAAGTATTCGATCAGTTGATGAAATTCTTTTTCGCTCAAGAGGTTTTTAAATTCAATTTCAATATGCTGGTTCATGTGTTCCATCCTTCCTGGCTGATTCTTAGGTTAATCATATAAGAACCATTCCAGCTGTCAAATTGAATTCAATAATTTTTTGCTATTGTACTTGAATATTTAGGAATCAATTGCAGGATATGATAAAATATAAACGTTGAGCATGAGAAATGGTATATCGTATATATAGAAATTCAATACATACTTTTTGTTAGAAAGATTTAATAGGATCCAGTGGTGACTTGGCATAAAGTCATGTGACTGCTGGATTTAGGAGAGCGTTCTGCCCATACCAGAGTTGAACAGGCGCTTTTTAGATAGATATAGGTGGTGTGGCAATGGAGAGTTGGGACGATTTCTTGGCGCCTTATACTCAGGCTGTCGAAGAGTTAAAGGTTAAGCTAAAAGGATTAAGGAAACAGTTTGAGAGAGAGAATATTCACTCACCGATCGAATTTGTAACAGGCAGGGTAAAGCCGATTGTCAGCATTTTGGATAAGGCGAGCCTGAAGGATATTCCCATTGATAAATTGGGAACGGAAATTCAGGATATTGCAGGGCTTCGGATGATGTGCCAGTTCGTGGATGATATCGAACAGGTAGTTGAACTATTACGAGGCCGCAATGACTTCGAGATAGTCGAGGAGAGGAATTATATTTCCCATAAAAAAGCAAGCGGCTACCGTTCTTATCATGTTGTAATCCGCTATCCGGTCCAGACGATCCATGGCGAAAAAAATATCCTTGCCGAAATTCAAATCAGGACTCTTGCAATGAATTTTTGGGCGACGATCGAACATTCTTTAAATTATAAATATAAAGGCATTTTCCCGGAAGATATTCAACTGCGACTCAAACGTGCAGCTGAAGCTGCCTTCCTGCTTGATGCAGAGATGTCGCAAATCCGTACGGAAATCCAGGAAGCACAGCGTCTTTTTTCCAGGAAGAAAGATTCTTGAACACATAAATGGGTAAACGAGAAGAAATCTAAATTGAAGGTGGGATTACATGAAATTTGCGATAACGTCAAAAGGAGATGCGAAATCGAATACTTTAATGCAAAGGATGCGAACGTATCTTCAGGACTTTCATTTGGAATATGACGAAGATCAGCCGGATATTGTCATTTCTGTCGGTGGTGATGGCACTTTATTATATGCTTTTCACCGTTATAAGAATCGATTGGATAAAACCGCCTTTGTTGGTGTACATACAGGACATCTTGGTTTTTATGCAGATTGGACGCCTGATGAAATTGAAAAATTGGTGATTGCTTTAGCAAAAACACCATTTCAAATAGTGGAATATCCACTGCTCGAAACGATCGTCCGTTATCAGCATGGTGGACGGGAAGCCAGATTTTTGGCTTTGAATGAATCGACAGTCAAAAGTGTTGAAGGGACGCTCGTCATGGACGTTGAAATTCGCGGCCAGCATTTCGAGACGTTCCGTGGAGATGGTCTATGCATTGCAACGCCATCTGGAAGCACGGCGTATAATAAGGCGCTTGGCGGGGCCATCGTCCATCCATCAATCGATGCCATCCAGATTACCGAATTGGCATCCATTAATAACCGGGTGTTTAGGACGGTAGGATCGCCACTTCTGCTGCCGGCACATCATACTTGTATGTTCAGGCCGGTCAATGCGGTCAATTTTCAAATTACCGTCGACCATTTGTCCTTGCTTCAGGAAAATGTAAAGTCGATACAGTGCAGAGTGGCAGATGAGAAGATCCGATTTGCCAGATTCCGCCCTTTTCCTTTCTGGAAAAGAGTGCATGATTCATTTATTGCTAATTAAGGAGATAGACTCACCTCATGTCAAATCAAAACTTTTCTTTGACCTGGTCGGTTTTTGAAGAGGATTCTGGCTCTTTATTGCGAGAGTTTCTCGACAAATGCGATATTTCAAAACGAGCATTAACGGATATTAAGTTTAAAGGTGGATATATCCAGTTGAACGGCGAAGAAGTAACCGTAAGGGAACGGATAGAAACAGGCGACATCGTCACTGTCATATTTCCGCCGGAGCAGGCAAGCGAAGGCCTTTTACCGGAACCCATCCCCCTGAATATCAGGTATGAAGATGAGTTTGTATTGGTGGTGGCCAAGCCCCCTTCCATGAATACCATTCCTTCCCGCGAGCATCCCAACGGCAGTCTGGCGAATGGCTTGGCGGGTTATTATAGGAAGACGGGAATACAGGCAACGATCCATATAGTTACACGTCTTGATCGGGACACATCCGGTCTGGTTTTAATTGCCAAGCACCGGCATATCCATCACCTTTTAAGTGAACAGCAAAAATCAGGACAGGTTAAACGGAGATACCAAGCCATAGCTGAAGGAATCGTTGAAGGTCCTGTAGGAGAGATAGTGGCGCCAATCGGACGAAAATCGACCAGCATCATTGAACGGGAAGTCAGGGAGGACGGCCGGTATGCCTGTACCCTATTTAAGGTATTGGCACACACAGAGTCCCATACATTCCTTAATTTGGAACTCCAAACAGGGCGTACACATCAAATCAGGGTCCATATGGCGCATATAGGTCACCCGCTGGCTGGTGATGATTTATATGGAGGGAACAGGAAAGGTATCCCTCGCCAAGCCCTTCATTGTTTTGAATTGAAATTTTTACATCCTTTCACCAAGAAGATGATGTTGTTTCAAGAAGAGTTACCAGAAGATATGACCCGTTTGATCGAGGGAAGTTGACTTTATAACCGGTGCATTAAAAGGAATTCAAGCTTATGAAAAAATCCATAGACGCAAAAAAACTCACCAAGATGGCGAGTTTTTTTGGTTAATCAAAAGATGTCCTGAATTTTTCCGCAATATATGGCATGGTTGAAGGCACCTCTTGAAGCTCCATTTCGGGATAACGGACAGCGGTCAGTTTTCCACCGAAGACGCAGCCTGTATCAATATTGTATGTTTGATTGACTCGTCTAGCTTCAGGAACTGGTGTATGTCCATATACGATCCATGTTTCCCCTTTGTATGTTTGGGCCCAGTCCTTCCTGACCGGTGACCCATCGGGATGTTTGGAGCCATTGATATCACCATAGAGGACAAAGGTTTTTACTTTACTGCTATATTGACCAATATAGTCACTGCGAATTCCTGCATGGGCAATGATCAATCTCCCTTCATCAATCAGGTGATAAAGTGGGGATCGTTCATACAGATCCATGAATTTTTTTCGGATCTTCTTCTGCTCCCGGATGTTCAGTGATTCATATTCAGCTACAGTAGTCTCTAAACCGTGTGATATTTGAACTTTATTGCCTGAAAAATAACGATATAATTTATTGCAGTGGTTACCTGGGGCATACCTTGCTATATTTTGGTTAATGACTAATTCATGGACAATCTCGATTACTTGAAGGGAATTTGGGCCGCGATCGGTTAAATCCCCTACAAAGCCGAGAATCCTTCCAGAGGGATGTACAGGAAACCCAGTCTCCCAAGTATAGCCCATTTTTTCGGTCAGCTGCCTGAATTCAGCGAAACATCCATGAATGTCCCCTATGATATCGATGTTCATTTGACACATCCTTTGTTTGTTTTGTCTATGTTTATGGTATTAGTATAGTATTATTTAAAAAAATAAAATATAAACGAGGAAATGAAAAAATATGTTTTAGGAGGTGTATGGTTATGGAGGAGATGAAGGACCGGGAGCGGGAGAGCAGTCAAATGAATAACGAGCTTTTGCTTGAAGCACTTAAAACGGAAAATTTGGATCAGTTTCGTACGGAGTTCCTTGAAATGCATCCATATGATCAGGCTCAATTTTATACAAGCTTGTCAGATGAATTCAGATCCGTCGTTTACACATATTTGTCACCGGAAGAAATGGCGGACCTTTTTGAAAATATAGAAATAGATGAAGAGGATTACGAAAGCCTGCTGGCTGAAATGACCCCTTCTTATGCAGCCGATATGCTTTCCAATATGTATGCGGATGATGCGGCTGACGTCCTGAATGAAATCAATGATGAGCAGGCCGTCAGCTATTTGACCATCATGGATGATGAAGCGGCAAGTGAAATCCAGGAGCTTCTGAACTATGAGGAATCTACGGCAGGAAGCATCATGACGACAGAGTTCATTGCCATTGAAGCAAACGAAACGGCTCGATCAGCCATGCAGATCTTAAAAAGGGAAGCTCCGGAAGCGGAAACGATATATTATGTGTTCGTTACCGATCAGGATAAGAAGCTGCTTGGTGTTTTATCGCTCAGGACATTGATCATAGCTGATGAAGATGCTTTAATCGGTGATTTAATGGATGACAGGGTGGTTTCCGTACCTGTATCTGAAGACCAGGAAGAGGTGGCACGAAAAATAAGGGACTATAACTTCCTTGCCGTGCCTGTCGTCGATTTCCAAAACCATTTGTTAGGGATCATTACGGTTGATGATATCATTGATGTCATGGATGAAGAGGCATCTGATGATTATTCCAAATTGGCGGGTGTATCCAATTTGGACAATGTGGATAAGAGTCCCTTTTCTGCTGCTAAGAAACGGCTGCCATGGTTGATCATCCTTTTGTTTTTAGGTTTATTGACCGCCAGCCTGATTGGCCGTTTTGAGGAGACACTTAGTCAAAAAGCGATTCTTGCTGTATTTATTCCATTGATAGGCGGAATGGCTGGCAACACAGGAACTCAAGCATTGGCTGTTGCAGTACGGGGAATTGCAACTGGGGACTTGGAGCAGGATAGCAAGTGGAAGCTAGTTTTGCGGGAGGCTGGGACAGGCCTCATCACCGGCCTGACATGTGGAATAGCCATCATTTTAATCGTATATATTTGGCAAGGGGATTTAATGCTCGGTTTATTGGTCGGCATATCTATTTTCATTACATTGATAGTCGCCACACTCGCGGGATCGCTTGTACCGCTCCTCATGCATAAAATGAAAATCGACCCGGCAGTAGCCTCCGGACCATTCATCACAACCATCAATGACATTATCAGTATCCTGATTTACTTCGGATTAGCTACATTATTCATGGGTTATTTACTATAAGCTAAAGAAGGCTTTTTTGAAGTGTTATTCCCAGGTGGCTTCAGAAAACGGTGTTTTTATCAGAGGAAATTTGATATACTGTCATTAGTAGCAGGTACTAATAACTTGTATTAAAAATAGGAGGTCACATACGATGACTTTTTCATTAGAAGGAAAAACGTTTGTCTTAATGGGTGTTGCGAATAAAAGAAGTATTGCATGGGGAGTTGCCCGTTCCTTACATAAAGCAGGTGCAAAGCTGATCTTCACTTACGGAAAAGACCGTACGGAAAAAAGCGTTAGGGAACTATCTTCTACATTGGAAGGAGAGCCCTCCATCATTTTACAATGTGATGTAACGAAGGATGAAAGCATTGAAAAATGTTTTGCGGCGATTAAGGAAGAAACAAGTATCATTCATGGCGTGGTACACAGTGTCGCATTCGCTAACAAGGAAGAGCTGGACGGTGAGTTCGTCAACACGAGCCGTGAAGGGTTTTTGCTTGCCCATAATATCAGTTCATTTTCTTTAACGGCTGTAGCTAAAGCGGCGAAGGAAATCATGCCGGAAGGTGGCAGCATTGTCACAATGACGTATCTTGGCGGTGAACGGGTCATGCCTAATTATAATGTAATGGGAGTGGCCAAGGCCTCACTTGAAGCCAATGTCCGTTACCTGTCAAGTGATCTTGGCAAAGATAACATTCGAGTGAATGCAATTTCAGCCGGACCTATCCGTACCTTATCCGCTAAAGGTGTTCGTGACTTCAATACAATTTTAAAGAAGATTGAGGAAGAAGCACCGCTTCGTCGTACAACGACTCCTGAAGAAGTAGGGGATACGGCAGTATTTTTATTAAGTGACATGTCCCGCGGGATTACCGGGGAAAATATCCATGTGGATTCTGGTTATCATATAATTGGATGACAATAAAGGAGGGGGCCGACATCGGCCCCCTCCTTTATTGATTTTCCAATCCTTTGTCTCCTTGCTCTTCAAAGATGGGAGATAATTTTTGTTTACCGGTATCTTGAAGTTCTACCTCAACCCAAATTGATCTGAGCGTATCATCTTCCAAGGGGATCATTCCTTCTCTCTCAATTCTTTTCCACGTTTCAATATCCTTCCGATAGAGTAGTTTAGAGAATTTGAAGAGGTCGATATCTCTTTTTTGCGTATATTGATATGTCTTTTTTATCTCTTTCTTGATGGAGCGTTTTATTTCAGCTTCATATTGTTCACGTGTTATATCATTTTTCATCATTTCCACACTTGCTTTAATTTTCAAATTGACATCAAATCGGACTTTCCCGTTTCTCTCGGTGATAGGAGTGATTTCTGTCTTTTTATCGTAAAGGACGACAGATGCGTCCTTTTTTGTTCCGGGGAAAAGGGTTACGCTATCACGAACGAAATCTTTATTGACTAATCTCCCTCCATTCATGACATTCTTAGGCAGAAATTCTTTTATTTTATTATTGGAAATGATAGTTACACTTTCCATTAATAATTACTTCTTCTTTTTATCCTGACCGGTCCATTGCTCTGTTATTTTTAGTTCTGGTATGGAAACTTGATAAGCTGGTTCATCCAGTTGAATGATAATTTCTCTTAGATTAATGGGCGGGATGAAGGAACTTTGATGATAGTTATCATCTGGATCACTCAATTTTGAAAATGCCATGGATATATTTTCAATGGGAGAAATGAGCATGGCATCTTTTATTGAATCCTTAGTCATGAAAAAGTAAATCCGATAGCGTGTTTCACGATAACGGTCCAAAAAATCAACCGTATATTTGAGTCCGCCGACATTAAGCGCTTCTTCAGAAAAAATCACAAATGAGAGGTGTCCCCAATAAATACGCCGATCGGCTGTATGATATAAATTAAATAATGCTTCTTCCAAAGTGTTTCCAGTAGCTGTTCCAACATCAGCTGCGCTAAGTGAACTTGGGTCACCGCCGGATTCCGATTTGGCTAATCCCTTCATATTTATTATTTGAAGGTGAACGATGACTTTGCCGTTTTTATAATCGATGCCTAAACCATTTGCATACACAAGGCGTTCAGGTTCATTGGAATCCCAGCATCCGGTGAGAACGAAAACACATAATAAAAGAATTAGAGCGCTTTTCGTTTTCATTTATGTCCTTCCTCACCTTTCTTCGTAGGATCTTTTGAAGAAAAGATGGATGGGCGTCTTTTATCCAATGAGGGAGGAATGCGAAAAAGTGTTTTGACTATGTTGGACATACTCAAATTAGCGGAAACTTCCATATAAGGAACTCCTAATATCCGGATATTACTTACATATGCACATAAAAATAGAGCTAGTAGCATAAATGCGAAAAGTCCCAAGAATGAAGCGGATATAATGGCAACGAGTCTTATTAAGCTGATGACACCAATGATCGCTTGATTGACGAGAGTAAAAGTGGCGACAGCCGAACCGGCAATGACTACAAGCATGGCCGGACTGGTTAAACCGGAACGGATGGCGGCATCCCCTATGATCAATGCTCCTAATACACTTAATGTAGGTCCAATCGATGTGGGGAGACGCATCCCTGCTTCTTTGAAGATTTCAAAGACGATTACCATGGTAATTGCCTCCAGTGCGGTTGGGAGTGGCAGTCCCCTTCTTGACTCCACTACTGTTGCCAGCAATATCAGCGGGAGCTGGTCTTGATGAAAGGTTGTTAATGCGACCCAAAAACCTGGTAATAGAGCCGCAATAAAAATACCGAATAATCGAAGGGACCTTTCAAATGAAGCGTAAATGGACGTGTATTCATTATCTTCAGATGTTTTTAGGACAATGAAGAGGTTGATTGGTGTAATCATTGTGTAGGCAACACCATCAATTAAAATTAAAAGTCTTCCTTTTAACAGGCATTGTACGGCAAAATCCGGTTTTCCTGAATAGTCATGCCTAGGGAAAAGTATCGAAGGCTTTTCTTCAATCAATTCCATAAATTGATTACCACCATATATCCCATCCACATCGATTGCTTCAATTTTTCGAGATATTTCCTGGACCATATCAGGATTAGTTATGTCATCCATATATAAAACTGCGACTTTAGTCAAAGTTCGCCTGCCCACCTCGAAATATTTAACACTCAAGGAGTTTGTTCGCATTCGCTTACGGATTAAAGCGACGTTAATGGATAAATCTTCTATGAAATTATCTCTAGGGCCTTTTATCGTGACTTCGGCAGATGTTTCCTCAGGGGTGCGTTGGGGACGCTTAGAAATATTAGCGGATAATAAATATTCGAAACCCTCAATGAGAAGGATTAACTTCCCAGAGTAGATGTCTGCAAATAACTCTTCCTTTGTGTTAACTTCGGCGAGTTGAGGAAGGTAAAGGGAGTCCTTTAACTCCTCGAGTGTCAATTTTCCCTTTGGGTACTTTTGGAAAAATAATGTCAATCTTTCAAAAACAAGATTATTTAACAGTTCGGTATCGATAAGTCCTTCACATCCTAATAATGTGACTTTAAGGGGAAACTCATTGCGATATAGACTGCTTTGGAAAAAAACATCTCCTGAATTTTGAAATATTTTTCTTAAATCGGATTCTTCTTTTATTTCAAGCTTTTCTATGTAATCCTTTTTACTTTTCGGATTGGACAGTTGCTTTTTTGTTTTTTTGAACATCGGATGTTGGCCTCCTTTTTCTACGATTGCTGAAGAAAACAAAAATACTTAAAAGGATGGAAACCGCTAAAAAGAACCAGAATGTAATCGGCATGACATATACTCCGATAATGTGATATAAAATTACATCACTGAAGCTGTATGCGTTGGAGACGATAAGGATAATAGAATAGGCAATGAGCAATATCATTTTGCTGCGCTTTTTTTTTATGGATAGCACTTCCAGTGATAAGAATAAGAAAAACGATACTCTTATGAAGGCTCCGGTTAACCATTGGTAAATCGAGAGGAAATCAAGATGCTCAATGAATCTACCTAAAGTCACCAATCCCCATTGTTCAAAAGCCGGATACTTTTGTCTGGAAGCCTCCATTGGACCGAACTCCGTAATGGAACCAATTAGGGGGCCAAGGATTAGCCAGGTAAGGATAGTGGCATTTAAGGCAAAAACCTTGAATTTTATTTTCCCATGAACTTTTTGCTGCATGAATAGTATGACAATCAACTCAATAAGCCCGGACAAAGGATAGATCATTCCAGAAAAAACGGGGGACCATCCATTTTCCATGATTGGCTTTAATAGTGAAAAATCCTTAAATTGGATATTTGTGATAGCTACAAAAAACCCAAAAATGATTACCGCAGTCAGTACGAATGTGTTAGTGATAACAATCGTTTGGATGTTAGTGGAAGCAAGAAAAAAACATAATCCCGTAAAAAGGATTATTTCAAGGATTGGTGGCGTTATGGGTAAATAGGATACCTTTGTCCACACAATCATCTCTTTTAAGGACACCGCAGCTAATGATGCGAAAAAGATACTTATGACAATGGATAAAGTTTTGCCTGGTACCTTTCCGATATTCGTTTCCATCCATACAAATATGTTGGTCTGACCGGTGGCTTTGTGAATGTAAAACAAAAGTAAACACCAAATCATTATCAAACCAAAAGCAAGCAGTACGGAAATCCAGCCATCCCGTTTTGCACTTGGCAGTAAATGAGGAAGGATCGTTACATGATTTTTTAAACCGACAGCCGTCATCACGATTAAAGATAGTTGTACGGTTGAAATCTTTCCACTTTTTTTCATCTTCGGAGCTCCTTTAACAACCAT
Source organism: Peribacillus sp. NPDC096447 (assembly GCF_044762725.1). Classification (NCBI taxonomy): domain Bacteria; kingdom Bacillati; phylum Bacillota; class Bacilli; order Caryophanales; family Bacillaceae; genus Peribacillus; species Peribacillus sp. NPDC096447. The sequence goes on along the minus strand of NZ_JBIWEV010000002.1, from coordinate 459,254 downwards.
TATTTTTTAGTTTTCTCCACTAATGCCCAGCATATCCAAGATTGGTTTATGTCCTTTTTTGGGGGAGTGGCACATCTCCAGCATAAAGAAGGGTGAATTTCATATAAATGATACATAGAGCGGATATTCATTGTTTGCGAGAATCGGCATAAACCTGCTTTCAACCCTATTCGTGAAAAAGAAGGAGGGGCATCATGGACGTGAAGAAAGTTGGTCTGCCTTGTGCTGATGGAAAACAAACCATACAAAATACGCTGAAGAGACATATCAATTTGCATGAAAAAAATATCAGCACTTCATATACCCCCGAGGAATTGGTGGAGCTATTGTCCCGACTTCCAGCCTTTGCACCTAAGCCTGTTTGTAAGTTCATCATCAATGACCGTACACTATTCGGGAAATTGGAACAAAAAAAAGAATCCAGTTTGTTCATAAGGCATAAATTCGGGAAAAAAGTTGTCCAATACCAAATGGAACAGCTGCAGTCCGTGGATATTCTGAAATATTAAGGAGGGTTTTCATGTCAGAGAAAAATGGCGATAAGGAATCCAAACCACTTTTATATGTCGATCAAGCAAAAATATCAGATCTGCGTGGAAATATGCAAAGTGATTTTCGAACGAAAAAGGCTAAACCTCAAGACAGTGTTGAGCCGGAGCTTCAGGATGAAACCGAAAATAAAGAAGAAAAAATCGAACAAATCAAACGCGAATTTGGTGTTTATGATGCCATGAAGGAAATTGAAAAGGAGATTACGGGATTAAGGAAAATCACCGAACAATATGTCCCTAAGCAAACTCCGGTTGAAGAATTGGAACATCCTGAACAAATAGAACAGGAAAACGAAAAGCCAGTTAAGAGAAAAAGGAAAAAGGTGGAGAAGAAAGAATCTTCCCGGGACATCATTTCCCGCTTATCCAATCATCAAGGTTTTCCAAAGCCACTATGTGAGGCTGTTATTAACGGGGAAACGCTTCAGTTTCATGTGTTGGGTATGAAGGGGGAATCTGTGAAGATTAAAAGAGGGAACCATATCCGTTTCGTGGGTCTGCCGGATATTATCGATGCCAAAATAATTGAAGAATCCAAGTGAAGGAGCAATATTAAATGTTTCCCCCACAAAATGAATTTACTTTATTTATCATATTAGGCTTGGCCTCCTTCAGGCTGACACGTTTGATCGTCTTCGATAAAATCATGGAGCCGTTGCGCCGCCCCTTTTTTAAAGAGATAGAGGAAAAAAATGAAGAAGGAGAAGTGGAAATATTTTTAATTCCCAAGGAAAAGGGCTTGCTTGGCTGGTTTGGCCAATTGCTAAGCTGTTTTTGGTGCGTGGGTGTCTGGGTCAGCCTTTTTCTGGTTTTTATTTATATCCAACATTGGTTTATAGGTGACGTACTGATATTAATCCTTGCCGTAGCAGCAGTAGGAGCGATTATTGAAGTCATAATCAGCAAAATTATGGACATTTGATTGGAAACAACTTGTCTCTTCGTTCATATAGTATGGTATAGATGTTAAAGGAGGAGTCATAAATTGAATCAGAAACAGAATCCATGGGCTTATGCCAAACCGATGAAAAAAGAACAACCGGTCAAAATCAAGAAAGACTGTGGCTGTAATAATAACAATAAAAATAAAGGCTATTGAGAAAAAAAACCTTTCCATTCGGAAAGGTTTTTTTATTTCCTAATCCTACCATTCATAAAAAAACAGTTAAACAAGAAAATAACAATAGAACGATAAATTAGGATGTGATTCTATGTTCAGACAAGGAAGGTATTTGAAGGCCAGCTTTCTGGTTTTTATAGTTGTTTTGTGTGTGCTTACTGCATGCAGCAATAAGAATGATGGAAAAACAGAGAATTTAGCAATGATTAAACGTACGGATCCTGAACCGATGGATATCATTAATGGAATGGATGAGAAGGATGAAAAGGGACTGATCTCAAAGGTCAAGGAAACAGTTGCCAATGAAGACACCATCTATGACGTGATCGTCGTGAAAAACGACAAAAAGATTATCGTCGCTTATAAAGTTAAGCACTTACAACGTTTTCATATGAAGAAAATTGAAAAGACTGTGACTGAACATCTGGAAGAGAAGTTTCCCAAAAATGATTTTATCGTATCTAGCGATTATAAAATCTTTTTGGAATCGGTAAGATTGAACGAGTTACTTAAGGAAAAAGATGTACCCGAGAAAAAGGCAAGGAAGAAGTTCAAGGAAATTGAAGAACTTCAAAAAGAATTAATTTAGAAGAGAGGTTCAGCACTATGAGCGGCAAGGAGAAAACGACCCCAATACAGGATGCGTATCAAGAGCTTCAAGGGAAGCATGAAATTAAAAGACCATTAGTGAAGAATTGTTTGAAAGCCTTTTTGGTAGGTGGCATACTCTGTACAGTCGGACAAGCCATTTCCTACTTCTATATTTATTTTTTCAACTTTACGGAGCAGACAGCCGGAGGCCCGACCACTGCTACCATGGTGTTCCTGGCTCTTTTGATGACCGGTTTCGGGTTTTACGACCGCATTGGCCAGTTTGGGGGGGCAGGGAGTGCCGTCCCTGTTACGGGGTTCGGTAACGCAGTCATTTCTGCAGCCATCGAACATCGGACGGAAGGTTTTGTACTTGGAGTTGGATCCAATATGTTTAAATTGGCCGGATCGGTCATTTTATTTGGAGTATTTTCAGCCTTTGTCGTGGCGTTGATAAAAACGATTTACCTAATGATTGGGGGCTAAGCGGTGTTAAAGGGAAAACAAACATGGATGTTCACCAATAAACCGGTCATCTTGGAAACAGGGGTAACAGGCGGGCCATTTGAGGCTAATGGAGAAATCGCGGGTGATTTCGATATTCTATACGACGATTTGTGGATGGAGCAGGATTCATATGAGAAAGCTCATCGGCATTTGATGGAGAAAGCGGTTGAGCTTGCCTTGGAAAAAGGTAAGATCGGCAAGGAGCAGGTGCAATTTTTCTTGGCGGGTGATTTAATCAATCAGGTTACACCTACAAGCTTTGCAGCGAGAACCAATGGAATTCCATATTTCGGCTTGTTTGGAGCCTGTTCCACATCGATGGAAGGACTTGCTCTAGCTGCCTTCATCACTAATTATGGCGGGGCTAACTATGTGTTGACAGGTGCCTCGAGCCACAATGCAGCTGTTGAAAAACAATTTCGCTATCCAACTGAATATGGCGGGCAAAAACCACCTACAGCTCAATGGACGATAACGGGAGCGGGGGTGGCGCTTGTTGCTCCTGATGGAAGCAAGCAAGGGGAATTTCCCCATATTGTCTCCGCCACTATCGGTAAGGTCATTGACATGGGATTGAAAGATCCTTTCAATATGGGGGGAGCGATGGCCCCAGCGGCAGTCGATACGATACTTGCCCATTTCAAAGATACTGGTTTGACCCCGGATGATTATGATTTCATCATTACTGGTGATTTAGGTCAAATAGGGAGTGAGACAGCTCTTGACTTATTAAAGCAAAAGGGCTGTGATATCAATCAGGAAAAATTCAAGGATTGCGGATTGATGATTTTCAAAAAGGACCAGCCTGTTTTGGCTGGCGGGAGCGGTGCGGGATGTTCGGCAGTGGTATTATACGGTCATATACTGAATGAAATGATTTCCGGCAAATATAAAAAAATCCTGCTGGTCGCAACAGGAGCATTATTGTCACCACTTTCCGTCCAGCAAAAAGATACGATTCCGTGCATTGCCCATGCTGTAGCCATTGAATATGGGATGAATTCATGAAAAAGGAGAGATTTCGATGTTAGCAATGTTTTTTTGGGCCTTTGTCATCGGTGGCTTGATCTGTGTAGTCGGCCAGCTTCTTTTCGATGTTGCTAAGCTGACACCGGCACATACGTTAAGCTTGTTCGTTGTAATAGGAGCTGTTCTTGGCGGATTTGATTTATATGAGCCGCTTGTTGACTTTGCCGGTGCCGGAGCAACCATACCGATCGTTTCGTTCGGGAACTCGCTGGTGAACGGGGCGATGATGGAATCGGAAAAACATGGTCTCGTCGGCGTACTGACAGGCATGTTTGAAATTACAAGTTCCGGTATCTCTGCAGCAATCGTCTTTGGATTCATCGGAGCTTTGGTTTTCAGACCAAAAGGATGAAACAAGCGGAAATAGGCAGCCTGGACTAGGACATGGCCTATACATATTTGTCCAGACCTACATATGTTATCAGTAAGCTTTAGCGAGAGCGAGGTGATATGTATGTTTGGTTTTGGTGGCTACGGTTGTTGTGGCGGCAGCGGTTATGGATATGGCTGCGGTTATGGCGGAGGATACGGTGGCGGCGGTTCCACTTTCGCGATAATCGTTGTATTGTTTATCCTATTGATCATTGTAGGGGCTTCTTTCTGCTAAGGTAAATGGAATAGGCAGAAGAAGCCTATTCCATTTTTTTTATTTGTATGGGCCTAGCACCATTTTTCTGATAATGCCATAGGATAGGTACAGAAAAGGGAGGGGCTTAGGTATGGATAATAACTTTTTTAAAAACATAGAAGGTAAAACCGGCGTAAATATGAAAGATGTATTAGAATTGGCAAACTCGCTCCAAGGAGCCAATTTCAAAGATGAAACGACTGTTAGAAATGTCATTAAGCGCGTTTCAAAAATCGCGAATAAACCGGTCAATAAAGAAACGGAAGATAAAATCGTTCATTCCATCGTAGCTGAAGGGAATAAACTCGATTTCGGGACGATATCCAATATGATAAATAAAAAGTGAAAAAAGGCCTGCTATCATGCAGGCCTTCAGACTGCAGACAAACTCGAAGAAAGCGGGTTTGCCTGCAGTTTTTTTATTAAAAAAAAGTTGCATCTTGATTTCGTTCCTTAAAATTGTAAGTGATTCGGGATGAGACCATTCCAAACCCTTTTTTGTTTTAACTATCTATTTCCATATATGGTTAGCATCAGCTTTTGGTCAAAGCTTCAAGAAACGTGATGGATGGGCGGTCCGTCCACGTCTAGTTTGCGGGATGGAAAGATAAAGATCCTTTTTGGCCCTGGTTGCCGCTACATAGAGCAATCGTCTTTCCTCTTCAAGAGGGGATAGTTCCCCTTTTCGGTAAGATTCAAGTGCGAAATCATGAGGGATGCTGCCATCGACAGCAGCAAGGACATAGACGGTTTGGTATTCAAGCCCTTTGGAACGGTGTATGGTGGTAAGCTGTATGGCATCCTTAAAATGTTTCGATAGCTGTTTAATCTCTTGAACCATCGCAGTCATATGATCGACATGTTCAAGGAAAGCGGCGACGGTGGGAAAACGATTTGCCGCAACCTTTAAGTCACGGATGTCATCGGACCCTTTTTCCAGGTTCGCATCATTTCCGCGTTTTTTTACATATTCCTGGTATCCTAAATCTTTTTCGATGATTTCTAAAGCTACGAGTGGCGACATTATTTTTAAAGAGCGTATCTGTCCTGGAATCGTTTTTAATCTTCGTTCCTGAAAAGCATGTCCTGTCTTAACAAAAGCAAATGCATCGATAAAATCACAATCCTGCAATATTGTCATTGCTTTTAATTCTTGTAATATACTTTGCTTTAAGAATAAGGAGGAAAGGACATCAGCTGCTGCCTTGCTGTCATGCGGAAACAAACTCAAACGCATAAAGGCAAGCATGCCGCGAATGACCTTGCGCTGATAAAACGAATCCGCATCCTTTTCAATGACGAATGGCAGGTTGGAAGCGGCTAGGCGTTCAAAAATGGCCCTGGACATCGTGTGTGTCCTGTACAATACCGCAAAATCCCCAGGGTTTGCTCCCTTGGATATTTTCTCTTGGATATCGGATACGATCATCGTTGCTTCCAATTCCTCATCATAAGGATAAAATAAAACAGGGGGATTTCCTGAATCATGCTGTGCCCTCATCTTTTTCTCCATCCGGTTCTGGTTGCGCTTGATCAATCGGTTCGCTGTAGCGACAATTTCATGGGAAGAGCGGTAATTCTCCGTCAGCTTCACAACTTGGGAACGAGGGAAATCATTATTGAAATTCAAAATATACTTCGGATCGCTTCCCCGGAATGAATAAATCGATTGATCATCATCTCCAACTGCACATACATTTTTTGATTCAGCAGAGAGGAGTTTTATCAATTCATATTGAACTTTATTGATATCCTGAAACTCATCTACCAAAAAATAATTAAACCTTTGCTGATATTTCTTTAAAAAATCGGGGTGGTTTTTTAAAAATACATAACAGCCTACAAGCATATCATCAAAATCATACTTCCCTGTTTGCTGTTTATATTCTTCATATTTCTTATATAAAAATAAACACGATTTCTCCCAATCGTCCTTAGGTTGGATATCTTCTGGAAAAGCCAATGAGTTTTTCCAAAGCCCAATTTGTTGAAGGGCTTGATCATATGCAAATTCCTTATCATCAAGTTCCAATTCCCTTCCAGCCTGTTTCAATACCTTTTCTTTTTCCCACTCCCACTTCAATAGGAAATCACGCTGCCATTTAGCTGGTTCATGGAAAATCAGGATTTTATAAAAGATGCTATGAAAGGTCCCGCTAACGATTTGAGAAACAAGGGAAGGAGTCATATAAGGGTAACCGAGCAGACGCTGCTGCATTTCCTTTGCGGATTTTGCCGTAAATGTTACAAGCATGATACTTTTAGGATCAATCTTTTTCACTGTAAGCATGTAGGCTGTGCGTACCGTCAATACTCGGGTTTTCCCGCTGCCTGCTCCTGATAGGACAAGAATTGGTCCATCAATCGTCGTTACCGCCTTTAGTTGCTCTGCATCGAGAACAACCCCTGATGAGGATAATTCTTGAAAGTATGGTTCCTCTGATTGTGCCAGGCAGGATGGTTTATCTGAATATTTCGGATTGCCGGTTATGGGCCGGCTTTTAAGGAAAGGTTCTGTAATGGTTTTCGTTTCCGTAATGGTTCGTGATGTAGGAATCCTAAATCCATTCTGTTCCATATATTCTAATGGCTTTTCCTCTTTTATTGGTTCTGAAATTGGCATGTCACAGGGTACCTGCGAGGGATCACTATGATAAAAATAAGGCGTTTCATGGATTCCAATAAATAATTTCACTGGTTTATGACAAATGATACAAGAAAGCTGATCACGTTTTCCTTTTTCAAAAAGTGTCTGCAGCTCACCAGCTGAAACGGTATGTAAATGTACGATTTCATTGCCAGATTTTGCTTGATTCATATAAATGGATACCTCTAATCTATTAAAAATATCGGCAATACTCATCATACCAGAAGATTAGGAAAAAAGAATGCGGAAATCATGTTTAAAGTTTCGGACAGGTAATTAAATGACAACACAATTATGTAAATATAAGGAGGGAAAACTATGGGGTACATAGCACCTGTCACACAATTTGATTATATTCAATATGCCAACCGGACGATCGAAGCTGCAGAGAATGTAAGAATTGTTAAAGGGACGGCAACCATTCAACCTGTCCGTTTTGATCAGGTGCTGGAAAGGGAAAGGGAAAGCTTTGAAGGACTACATCAAATGAAAGATAATAATCGGGAAAGTACATATGGGGCAGGCACATATAAATATCAAATGGGCATGAGGGTCAGTAAAGAAATAACGGCGGAAATGACAGGAAAAGGCAGGTTTTTCAACGAAGTTGTCTAGATATGCCACCAAAAACAAAAGAGGACACGCGAAGTGTCCTTTTTGTGTTGATTCCTTAGAGAATGTCAATTTCTACGATTAGAGCTAACAATAGTTGCAGTAATAATTGGATGTTTAGAGCGATTTGTGCATCAGTTGTTGTAATGTCGATATCACGGCTGTTTTCAACAATTGTTTTTTGGCGCGTGATTTGTTTAACATTAGAAGATTGGATTAATTCTTGAGTGATCTTTTCAGCATTATCAGAATCTGCGATGGAAATGCTTACGATGACCGCAATTGCAGCTTGTAGAGCAGCTTGAAGAGAAAGGGCCGCTTTAACATCCGTAGAAGTGACATTTACATTACAAGAATCTTTAATGTAAATAAGTTCTTCAGAAAGCTGAAATTGATTATTATCCTGTATTGCCTCTTGGCTAATGCGTGTGTCATCGTCGTTACAGAACCCTGACAGGGGATGTCTGGAAGCGGAATCTAAAGCCGACCATGATCTTTCAGAGTCTTCATGTGTGTTACAGTTGCTACGATATACATTTTGGTTCATGTTGTTTTTTCCTCCTTAGGTTTTATTCCCTATTAAAATATGCTTTGATGGGTAATCGGGTTGGACGAATAAATCAGTTAATTCGTCTATTTTTTAATACTTAGAGAAAGTATTAGTGTGTGGGGATGAATATTAAAGAAGCTGGAGCTTTAGGAATGAAATGTAAGTGCTGCTATGTCTCGGTTTACTTATTTCTCGCCAGCAAGTAAGGTTTGATTAGGTGATATGGTGTGTCATTTATCTTTGGAATCCGTGAATTTGTTGTGAATGGAATTTGTAACTGGATTAACATCATGTTCCGTGATGTTCTTTTCTTGGTTTATGATTTTTAGTGATTGCTCTTGTAAATGGCGAATAGTTTCTTTAAGGTTGTTTTTCTCTCTTTCGGTTAGATCGACCTTTTCCTTTTTGAAACCATGTTTTCTCATAGTCCTCGAAACCAGCAGTTCCATCAGTCTTTTTTGAGACTCCTCCAGGTTAAATTCATTGTTACCCATAAAATTTTCCCTCCTTCTTGCTTTCTATATATAGACTATGTATTTTTGCGGAGATTGCCATTGAACGGAAATGATTTTTTTATAAAACGATAATTTAAGTTCATGAACGAACAAAAAAAGCTGTCCAATCAGAGAACTGAAAGGACAGCTTTTTTATATCATAAAATGGTTTTCTTCATCGTTTTATGAGGGATGCCGGCATCCATGAATTCGTCGGAAACGATCTCATACCCTAATTTCGAATAAAAAGGGATGGCATGCACCTGGGAATCAAGCTTCAATTGAGGTACTTCCTGCTGGATGGCGTATTCCTCAATGGCATTCATGATCATGGCACCGGCACCATTCTTACGGCCCGATGATAGTACACAAATGCGCTGGACTTTACCGATGTTGTCGATGACCCTGAAACGGCCGGCACCGATTGGCTGATGCTGCTCATCATATAAAACGAAATGTGTAGACTCTTCTTCATATTCATCGATCTCTTCTTCAAGAGGGACGTTTTGTTCTTGGACGAACACTTTTTTTCGAATCATATAAGCATTTTCAAGCTCTTGGCTGTTCTCTGCGATTTTTACAAACACGAAATCATTCAGCTCCTAATCTAAATGTTTCATAAACGGTCCATGCCCCATCTTCAAGTTGATACAGCAAGTGAACTCGTTTAACCTCTTCTTCATGGCTGATGTCAAGCATGCTTAATTGGCCTAAAACATCAGAATGCTCATTATCGGATAAATCTTGAGCGATGGTAATATGCGGGACAAAAGCATGCTCACTTTCACTTTTCATGAAGTCCTCATTGTTAAGTGCATCATGCAGCTCTTGAAGCCCTTCGGATAATTCCACTTTGAAATAAATAGTATTGCTTACGGGTTGGAAAGACTTCGTTTTCGTAACGTTCATCGTAAATGGCCTGCATTTACGAGCAATGTCTTTTAATTGATCCGCGATTGTTGAAATTTCCATATCCGTCGCTTCGAACGTTGGTTTAAGCGTCAGGTGCGGTGGTATGAAAGCATATTTCGTATCATACCGTTTGCGATAGGAGTTAGCTAAATCTTGAAGTTTTTTTGAAGGGAAAATTGCAACACCATATTTCATAAATAAAACCTCCTGATATTTTTTTATTGTTGTATTATAGTTGGACATGTTTTTTCTTGAAACCATCTCAAAAAGAGATGGTTAGAACATTTCCAATAGTGCTCGTTTTAAATCTGCCTGCCAGTATTTCCAGGTATGATTACCTTCAAATTCTTCATAGAAGTAAGGAAATCCTTTTTGGTTAATTAATTTATGCAATTCCCTGTTGGGTTCTATGAAGTTTGCCTTGTTGCCATCCGTCGTCGGAACATCTGTTTCGCCAGTCCCGATTACATGATAGAGTTCGAGGAGATGCGGATCCTCAAAATTACGTACAGCATCCATTACTGCTTCATTGGCAAGTGGCGACTGCATGATGCATTTACCGAATGTATGCGGATACTTTAGTGCGGCCAATAAGGAAACTGTACCGCCAAGAGAGTCACCGATCAAAGTTCGACCATGTCCCATTTGATAGGTTGGGAATTCATCATCTAAAAACGGGACAAGTTCATGGGCAAGAAAACGTATGTATGCATTGTGCTGTTCCCCGTCCGGATGATATTTGCGCCTGCGGTCAAAGCGGTCTTTATAAGGAATGCCGACAATGATGATATTCTCAATCTCATCGTTCCCTAACAGTTCATCTGCTACCCGGCCAATTCGACCCATTTGAAAATAATCACGGCCATCCTGAGCAATCACAAGCGAATATTTATACAATGGCGAAAAATTAGCAGGCAAGTAAACAAGCAGTTCCAATTCTTCTGCTAAAGCCTCGCTTTTAAACATGTACTCTTTAATTGTGCCTTTGCGTAAACTCATTCTCCCGCACCTCAATGATAATTAATAATGAAAAACAACTTACTTGATTATTTTAGCATAGCCTTGCGACTTTTTCCCGTGACAAGATTTTAGAATAGAAAATTTTCATTGTATTTTCTAAAAATTTGAATAATAAGGTGCTATAATAAAAGGATATAGAAAAATAATACAATAAAAAAGGTGGCGAATAAAATGGCAGATGTACAGGTACACAGCAGGGAAGTAACGAAGGCGGCTAAACGAACATTATTAGAGCGTGGTGTCAGTGTGGAGGCAATTGCAAAAATCGTTTATGAATTGCAGTTCCCGTACAAAGCTGATCTTAAGCTGGAGGAATGCATCCACAGCGTTGAGCGTGTCCTGTTGAAAAGGGAAATTCAACATGCCATTTTAGTCGGTGTGGAGCTGGATAAACTGGCCGAGCAAAAAAAGCTATCAGAACCCCTGCAATCGATTGTTGAGTCTGATGAAGGGCTATTCGGAGTGGATGAAACGATTGCCTTTGGTGCAGTACTCGGTTACGGAAGCATTGCTGTAACGACCTTTGGCCATTTGGATAAAAATAAAATAGGCGTCATACACGAACTTGATAAGAAGCAAGAAGGAATCGTGCATACCTTCCTGGATGATATCGTTGCAAGCATTGCCGCGAGTGCCGCCTCAAGGTTAGCTCACCGTCTGAGAGATGAAGAAGAATCGTTAACCGAACAGGAAAAGGACATCCAGGAAGAAGAAGAGTTAATCGGTTGAACCTTGATTAACAATCTTTTAGCCAGACCTATCAAACCTGGCCTTAATGAGGCGGGCAGAAAGGATATTGGCCACTTTAAATGTCCGTTTTGTCTGCCTTAGAAAACAGAATGCGTGAATATGGCCTGGATAAATTTCAAGCACCTGAATTTTCCGCTGCGTGATCTTACCTTGTTCGGAGAGATAAATTATCTCCAATGGAGCATTTTCTTCCATATGTTTACGAAGTATATATTTCATTCCCTGTCACTCCTTTGCTGACTTGCTTGCTATCATTATATGCGAACATACGTTTTATATGCAAGTGAAAAGGGAATGTTCGTTCGTGTTTTGCGGAGCGGGGAAATAAAATAAGAAAAAAATAAAACTTTTTTAATATAATGCGTTGACTTTTTAACAAAAAAACTTATAATAAATTATGTACTTAAGTAACCAGTCAGTCATTACATACGACTTGTTAGCTCAGTGGGAGAGCACTTCCTTGACAGGGAAGGGGTCGTGGGTTCGAATCCCTCACAGGTCATCAACTAACAAAGGCTTAAATCCTTGATATCACAAGGATTTGGGCCTTTTTTTTATTTTTAAAAAATATAGTTCATTTTGTATTATTTACTCAATTGGTGGCGGATAGAGAAGGATTAAAACGCATTACAGGACAATTATTTATAATAATTAATTTTTCAAGGAACTGTAGGTCAAGCCTTTTGCTTATTCAGCTCACGATGGATTTTAAAAATAAGACCGTATTTTTTGCTTTTCTTTAAAAAGTACATAATTATATTCTTAGGTAAAACCCACTTTACTATAATGTGTTGGATTACCTTACTACCAAATACCATGCACGGGAATACTTCTTGGAAGCTCTGAACATGACGCATGAAGACTATGCAAAATATCGGCAAACGATGAAAGACTTCAGAGATAAATTTTCAGCTCACAGAGAGTGTGGTTACAACGAACCTGTCCCCTACTTTGATATTGCGCATAATGTAGCACTTCATTACGTTCCTTGGCTTGAAAAGTATAATGCAATGCCTTCACTTGAAATGATGGTAGAACAATATCAAGAAGAATTACAACCAATGATAGAAAGTTTTAAAGTGAAATAAATAGAAGGAGGAAAGTATGGAAGACTAATTAAAAGTAAAATTCCTTTCCAATTAGGGTTCTATTAAGGGATTAATTACACTTCTCGTATGATTTATCCTCAACATAGTAAATATTTCCTTAATTTTTAACTGTGTGATTTTAAGATCGCAACAGTTTATGATATTGATAAAGGAAGAATAACTTAATCTACTACTATAATGAAGTCAGTCTTTAAAAGGAAGTGATAGTTAAATGCTTTATATAAGCGATATCGAAAAGATAATTAAAAACACATTAAATGAGCACAATTTGGATATTATTTATGAATTTGACAATAATCTAAGTGCACCTATGAGTTATAACGTATCGACCAATACTATAAAATTCAATTACCTTCAAGTTAACGGTTATAAAGGGAAAATTAGAATTAAAGAGACAGAGGAAGACTTTGTTAAAATTATTCTTTATCGTATGATTGGTTATTATTTGGATTTTAAGAAAAACAAACATGATCTAAGGATTTTAATGTATGGTCATGAAGAAGAAAAAGAAAAGCTAAAATCTGAAATAGAAACTAATGCTTGGGATTATGGGAGAACATTAATACCTGAACAACTATTGGAGTCATATGATAAAGTTCGTGAATTAGATAAAATGCTTATAAATTAATGTACTCTAGGAAAATGGTGACCCGACTTTAAACTAAAACAAGAAAAGAAAAAGAAACCTCCTTGGAGAATCTCTCTGGAGCTGAATTTTGAGTGAGAAATTAAACTGATATCCAATAAGACAAGACCCAGAGAAAGAGGAGTTGTCTTAGAAAGCTTAGGTTTAAACCTGATTTCTAACTTTGATCACGCACCTTCTTTAGAGTAATAGTATCGCCATGTCCAAAAATTCGAAATTAATTGCAAGTCTCTAGAAATTTTTGCAACAGAACCAATTCATTTAATATCTTTATTTATATTTGCCAGCTAAAATTTAGTAAACTAATATTTAAAGAGGAGAAATATAGGAGGATTTACTAATGAGCACTCATGAATTTGAAATGAACATAGATGGTGAAATAATCAGATGGGCAGAAAAATCACACGCACAAATCTTCCGCAACTTCTGGCAGTTCTTCATGGAAAAGGATTTACAAAAAACAATTGAAACAATAGAGTTCACAGGAATCCGAACTTCAGATTCAGAATACTTCGTAGCCAAAAATGGAAGTAAAAAGAAAAATATCTTTGTAAAAGACAATTACTACGTGTACACCCACTTAACACCATCCGCAATGCAAAAAGCATATGAGAAATTCAAAAAAGGCTGGGAGGATATATATAAACAACCGAAGGGCGAAATGCTTAACATGGAACAGGAGGAAATGCCTGAGGAACTGCAAACGGAAGAAAAGCAAAATTTGAAAAATATTTATGAAAAAAGCCATGCAATTGCTCCGGTTACGGCGAATCATGACTCACATAATAGTTCTCTAGTTATAGAACCTTCCGTTACAAAATTGCCTGACGAAACTGAACCATTAAGAATTCTTTTTGGTCAATCACCCAACAGCAATGAACCATTGTATTGGTATCCAACTACGACTAGTAAAATCATGCATACGAATACAGGTATTATTGGTACGATGGGGACGGGTAAAACTCAGTTTACTAAATCGCTCATTAAACAGATACATGATGGTTCTCTATCTAATGTAAATGGAACACCTATTGATGTTCTCATCTTTGACTATAAAGGTGACTATATTAAAGATGACTTTACAGGGGCGACAAACGCTACAGTGTATCATCCATATCACCTTCCGTATAATCCGTTATCTTTATATAGGGGAAAACAACTAAAGCCATTATTGCCTTTGCATACAGCTAGTACCATTAAAGAAACAATTGCTAATGCTTTTAATTTAGGTATAAAGCAACAGCAGTTATTGAATGATTTAATCATTGAAGCTTATTCACAAGCTGGTATTTATAAGGCTGTTATGGCTACATGGGGCCTGGTACCACCTACATTAAATAATGTATTTGAACGATTAATGGAAAGGGAGGATGTAAAAGAAGATAGTCTTTATGCAGCACTAAAACAAATCTATGATTTTGAGATCTTTTCTCCAAATAGTGAGAATACAAAGTCCTTATACGACATGATACAAGGCGTAACGGTTGTAAATCTGGCTGGTTATGATCCAAGTGTTCAGAACTTGATAGTAGGAATCACTTTGGACACCTTCTATTCCCAGATGTCTACAAAAGGGCACAGTACAATTCAAGGAGATTATCGTGAATTAACGAAAATGATACTTGTTGATGAGGCAGATAATTTCTTGAGTCAAAACTTCTCTTCTTTAAAGAAAATTATGAAAGAAGGAAGAGAATATGGCGTTGGTGTAATCCTATCAACCCAATTTTTAGACCACTTTGCAACTACAAATAATGACTATGCTCAGTATATATTGACTTGGATTATACATAGAGTACCTACCATTAAAAAGAAGGAAGTACAAGCTATCTTCAGTCCAGAAAATCAGGCTGAGGGTGAGCAGATAGTTAAAAAGATAGCGCAACTTCAAAAACACTATAGTTTAGTCACGTCCGTTACCAATAATAGATACGAAATTATGGAGGATATGGCGTTCTGGAAGCTTCTAAATTAAACATAGATTTCTGATAAAAAACCCTTTGAATTTAATCATAATTAAATTCAAAGGGTTTCTCAAGTCATCTAAAATTATTGCATCAGAACAACGTGGTGGGTTGCATAACCGAGATTTCTGCAAAACTAAAAATCCACCCTATGATAACGTTAATAGAATGATACAATATTTTACAGGCATTATTAGTTAGTTGCAGGAGGTTTAAACATGAATGGTTATATTGGGGTTACTTCTAGGGAATGGTTTACGAATTTATCTTCGCATAATGAAGCAGATGAATTTAACTTCTGGCGTAAGGACACTAAAAACTTTAAATCGATAACCATGGGAGAACCGTTCTTTTTTCTTGTTAAAAATGATAAGAGAGTTAAAGGAGAAAGAGCGGTATTGGGTATGGCTACGTACATACGTTTCGAGGTATTAACGGCAGGTGAAGCATGGGACAGATACCGTAATGCTAACGGTGATGAAGATAAGGAAAGTTTTATAGGTAGAATGAAAACCATGTTTGGAACTGATGCATATACGGGTCAAATAGGATGTATAATTCTTACCGACTTCAAATTGTTTGATAACCCCGTATATCTAAGCAATATTAATATTAAATTTGCAAATACCACTATGTCTGGACAGGGTATTACTGATACAGAAGGAAACGAAATTTTAGAGTACGGTTTTAGTTCCGTAGGTAATGTACTACGTAAACTTAACGAAATTGATCGTATAGGGTTTACGGAAGATGACGAAGGTTTTCCAGAAGGAAAGGTTAAATTAAAACAGCATCTAGTACGTGAAAGAAACCCCCTTGTTATTAAACTTGCAAAGGAACGATTCTTACAACAGCACGGTAAGTTATTTTGCGAAGTATGCGAGTTTGATTTCGAACAATATTACGGTGAACTAGGACATGGTTATATAGAAGGTCATCATACGAAACCTGTATCGGAAATGGACGATAACCAAGAAACAAAGGTAGAGGATATCGCCCTAGTATGTGCTAACTGCCACCGTATGCTACACCGTAAACGACCGTGGTTATCAAAAAGTGAACTAAAGCAACTACTACATATGCAACGGTAAACAAAAGGCCATGGATTTCATAGGGTCCATGGCTTTTCCTATATAATAATAAGTAAATTTATATACTAATCTAGCTACAAGGGATATCAACCTTGACCTGAGTATTCAGAGAGCAAATGAGGCATCTATTAATCAACTATTATTATCCAACAAGATTCTTCCAGCTTAAGGAGGTGCATTATTTGGTAAACGTTAAGAAAGAAAATAACGCCATTCAGATAAAAGGGTCAAAGTTCATGTACGGGTGGATGTTTCTTGCGACTGCAGGTTTTTTAATTGCTTGTTTTTTCTTAATCATATACGGTTTGAAATTTGAATCCAAGTATTCTTTATTTTACCTTGGTGGTGGTCTCATCTTTACTCCTTTTTACCTTTACCTAACGCTTTGGTCACTTCCGGGTTTTATTCCAGGAAAGGTCCTGTTAACGATTGTCCAAGGTGAAAATGGTACGATTAAGTCGAAGAAAGGTACAGTTTATATTAAGAATATCCGGAATATCGATTTAGTAAGAAATCCACTGAATTTAATCAATGATATAGTCATTGACACCCTTGATAACAAAACCATAAAAATTCGTACGTATAATTTACTTGATGACCTGGATTATCAGGTGGTCGTTGATCAATATCTTTATCCCTATATTACAGAAAATGCAAAAAAAGTATGGGATCGTAAGGTGGATTTAGATAAATTGCAAAGAGTAGCCAAATACGAGCGGCAAGAGCAGAAAATTGATTAACGATCATTCAAATAAAAAGATCTCAGTCCAAAGCTGGTGATTCGCGTCCAATTGTCTTTTTCATTATCGATGATACATAATGTAAAAAGGATTGTTCATATGCTAGTACTTTTATGTCAAAGAGTTTAAACAAAAATTGAGCGGTAAAAACAACTTCTACATCCATTTGTTTGCGGTCTCTACAAGTCATGTAGAGTGTGTAATCATTTGTAAGTATTTCCATATCGAAGATAGCTTTTTATGATGTTCCCAAAAAAACAATGTTAGAAAAAGAAGGGGAAATATTCAGTTATTCGAGTGAAATTAGAATATTTAAAGGCATTGGAAGGTACCGAAATCCATCAATATGGCGTGTGTTTTACTTCAACAAAAGATATGGGCTACGATACTGTGAACAATAAATATTATTACATAAACGAAATGGGGATAGAACTTCCATTAATGAACAATGTACACACGTTGTAGGGAATGGCAGAATTATTTTGATTAGTAATCCTAAACTATGATAAATGGGACAAACAAAAGGGACCTTCATAAATTGAGGTCCCTTTTTCATAATGTATTACGGTAATAAAGTTTTGTATTGCTCCATTAAATCACCTGCATACAAGCTTGTTATCATTAAGAAAATGGCAAGCCCAATGTATAATGAGAACCAGATGACTTTTGTTTTGAGACTCGATGTGTAATAGGATTTCTCTTTATCCCTAATTTCAGTTTGTTCTTGCACTTCTTTAAAGAACGTTGCTTCTATTCGTTCATACGTGCCTATATTTTCAAAATCGGTCGGTCCGTACTGGTATTCATTCGAATTAGCAGCATCCATTAAGGATCTATAAATATTAAATTTTACCTCGGTCAGCTGTTTTTCTTTTAGCTTATTATCATCAAATAGCGGGATATGCCAACTCTTCATGTTGTTTAACTTTTCATGTAACTGGCTTAATTCCATATTCCAAATATTAACCAGGCGAATTCTTTCTTCATCTGTTGCACCTGCATATTGTTCCAGTTGCCTTAAACCAAGTTGATTCAATTCAATGATGATGTCTCTTTGATTTCTGGTAGTCTCGCTACGGAATTCTTTCCACCACTTAGAAATACCCAATAATAAGAAAAGAATTAAAAATGGATTTGGATGGAGAAACAAATATACAACCATTCCGATAATCCCTAATACCCAAAGCTTTGTGGAGATGACTCCCACTATACGTCCTCCATCAAGAGGATGTACAGGCATTAGGTTAAATAGGTTAATCATGGCTCCAAGTGTAATAACTAAAAGCCAAAATGGATTTTCCGTCATCATAAATAGGGGGATGGCTGGTAGAAATGCTAATGTACCTAATAATGGCCCTCCGAAGGCAAGATAAGCTTCTTGGTTAGCATTCTTGGGCTCTTCTTTAAGGGCAATTAACGCTCCTACAAAAGGGATGAAAATGGCATTGGATGTTTTGATGCCTTTTCTCTTAGCAGCAAGTAAATGCCCCATTTCATGGATGTAAATTAGATAGACTAGGGCTACGGCAAATTTCCAACCGTAAACCAAGGCATACGCTCCTAATGAAACGAAAATAGAAATCAGGGAACCTACTTTTGCTATTTTCAATAGCGCAAACAACCATTTCATTTTTCCTAGGAAAAATAACCCGATTGCCCCCAAACTTAACCATCCTTTATTCAATTTAGATTCTTTCAAAATGTACCTCCTAGAGTAAATGGGAAAAAAGATGACCCCAGTGACACTATGTCTATCTGAGCTTCTTCTTGATTTATCATCTTGCTAATATCCTTATTATATCCTTTTAGGAATATTTTTCTAGATTATTAACTTTCAAGTATTAGATTTTTTTATAATTAAGATAGAGTGCACCTATCACAGAATACTAGATGGAGGTAATGAACATGATTTTTGATAAAGAAGCTGTAGAGAAAGTATATTAGAAGAAAAAAGTAAGTTTTTCCAACCAAATTATAAGGACGGAGAGTAAAAAAGGCTGGAAAAAATGAGGTTTGCGATGTTCCAACTAACAAAGCACCTATTACAATGAATGATGCTATAATTGGGTATTGAATCACTATTAATATCGAGAAAATAATTGCTACTGTTATATACTCACCTTTTGTATAAATAACGCTTCTTTTACTCATTGGAAGTCCCTTTTAATGCTTTTTCGTTAAATTTTATAAGTTGGACAATGATTATTCCAATTACTTGAAAAAGGACTTAAGCAAAAGAGTGCTGTCATGTGAAAAAATAAATTGGTTGTTATTGCTCTTATGGATAATTTGTTATCTGATGAAGATAAGTGTGAAATAGTTTTGACAGTGAAGGGGTCGTGGGTTCGAATCCCTCACAGGTCATCAACTGCCAAAGGCACGAATCCTTGATATCACAGGGGTTTGGGTCTTTTTTTTTTTGATTTCCATTTATTATTTCTGTGTGATTCTGCATTGCACAAAGTTGCACGGAAACTGGATATGTGACGCCGGCTCGTTCGTTGCATGACGTTAGCCACTTTGGTACACTATGCAGAAGTGCTTTTTTAGTTTGATTGCTGGGATTTACTATCGAATCGCATGAGCTGCAGGATCTTTACATAAATCAGGGTCCATGAGGCTGTGGGGGTGTATCCTGAACGAACCCTTAAAATGGAACTCCTTTTACTGTAGACTTGTGGAGCAGTTACAAAACCCATTAACAACTTAACAATTTAAATGTGTTTCTAAGAAAGGACGATCTGTTCCCTCATACAGCAGGAGTTGTATGGGGGCTTGTATTTTTCAAGAATTTTCTGTTTAGATGACTTTACAGGAATAAAATAAGGAGGGCGCAATGAACAATTATAAATTGACCATTCAATATGATGGCGGGCGCTATAAAGGCTGGCAGCGACTAGGTAATAGTGATGATACGATTCAAGGGAAAATAGAAAATGTATTAACGGAAATGGCAGGGGAAAAAATTGAAATCATCGGATGCAGCAGAACGGATGCCGGTGTACATGCCCTTGCTCAAATCGCCAATTTTAAGCTCGGTGAAAATCTGACTGAAGCTGAGATCATGAATTATTTGAATAGATATTTACCCCGAGATATCAGCGTTGTCGAGGTTAGGCTAGTTCCTGAACGTTTTCATGCCCGTTATAATGCTAAGGATAAAACCTATTTGTATAAGATCTGGAACGAGCAATATACAAATCCTTTCATGCGAAAGTACAGTATGCATGTAGAGAAAAAGCTGGATCTCACAAGAATGAAAAAAGCATGTCAATTTTTTATAGGTGAACATGATTTCACTGCTTTTTCAAATGCAAAGTCTAAGAAAAAATCCATGGTGCGTGAGATATATTCCATTGATATAGAAGAAAATGCCGGCTTCATCCAAATTACGGTGCGAGGCGATGGATTTCTTTATAATATGGTTAGGAAGATTGTCGGAACGTTGATAGAAGTAGGGTTAAATGAAATAGATGCTGAAAATATACCAAGTATTTTAGAGTCAAAAGAAAGAATCCAAACGGGCCGTATGGCGGAGGCAGCTGGGTTGTACTTGGTAAAGGTTGATTTTTAGGGGATATTGATGATCGGTTAATGAATGTTTAGTGTACAGGCAGTAGAAAAAGGGAAGTAATAGGGAAGTATGGTAAAGGGCAATAGAACGAAAGAAGGAGAGGTTTTTCATGAGATTAGCAGGAAAGAAAATAATCAGTCTTGTGCATCATGATTTTGAAGATTTAGAGCTCTGGTATCCGATTTTGCGATTAAAAGAAGAAGGAGCGATTGTTCACCTCGCTGGAGAAAATGCGAATGAAACATACATTGGAAAATATGGTGTACCAGCCATATCCGATTATGAGTATGGCAGTATTAAAGCTGAAGAATATGATGCCATTCTTGTACCGGGCGGTTGGGCACCTGACAAAATTCGCCGGTTTCCTGAAGTGATATCACTTATCCAAAGCATGGAAGATAGTAAAAAACCAATTGGGCAAATTTGTCACGCTGGTTGGGTATTGATCTCCGCTAAAATTTTACAAGGGAAGAATGTAACGAGTACACCGGGCATTAAAGATGATATGGAAAATGCGGGGGCAACTTGGATAGATAAGCCCGTCGTAGTAGATGGAAACCTTGTATCAAGCAGGCGTCCGCCTGATCTACCGGATTATTTAAGGGAATTGATAAACGTGATTGAAAAGAGTTAAATATAATAGGCTGAAAAAGTGGTTTTTCCTTCTGGAAAAACCACTTTTATTATTCCAGCTATCCAATTATGAAATATTAAAACTCATTTAATCCAGTTTAATTTTATGAAACATGGTCAAATCATGATATGGGTCGAATTATTGTTAAGATATCTGATACTTACTGAAAACCAAAGGATTATTCCTTTGATTGATCCTTAATCAAGTCAATATACAAATTTCCTTTTGTTCCTACGACAGCATACGAGATATCAAAAACAGTAAGGTTCCTTTTTTTGAGTTCAGCCACTAGCGATTCGTAATCGTAGGTGTGTTTGGATAAGTTTTCATAAAGAATCTTTCCATCATGGACCAGTTCTATCGGTACAGATCCTGCAGAGGGCAGTAAAGGTAAATCCTGCTTGGCGGCATTTTGGTATTGTTCTTTTTTTAATACAGAGAGGGAGCCATTTGTCTCTAAAAGGGCAAATTCCACTTCTTCAATGTTGAAGATATCTTTTCCTCGCAAAGCCTGTTTAAGAGATTCTAGTGAATACCCCATCCGTTCCATTGATTCTTCGAGAATTTGTCCTTTTTGAATTAAGGTAGCAGGTTCTCCAGCGATCCATTTCCCGAAGCGCGGATTTCTAATCGATAGAAGATTCAGCATATAAACGACGGTACCCATAATAATAATTGCAATGATAAAATACAGGAATTTAATTTTAATATTGAATGCTAGATTCCCTGCAATTGTCCCCATCGTAATTGAAGCGATATAAAGGTGATAGGTCCTCTGGGCAATCGTCTGTTTACCAAGGAGATGGACAAATACCCATAATAAAATAAAAGAGGTCAAGGTTCGAAAGATGATTTCAACAGATTCTGACATGACTATTTCTCCCTTGCAAAACTCCCGACATTTCGTTTGTGATAGTATGTTCTTACACCTTGCCGTTTATTCTGTAACTAAAAAAGGAAAAAGACAAGAAACCGTCATTGAATCGGGAACCCATCTTACATAAACTGATAGCTTTATTTTTTAAACCAGGCATTCAAGATTCGTGAAATCTAAGGAGGCAAGTAGTTCGTTACTTGCTTCTTTTTATTTGGTCTGAAAAATTGATGGATATGTTTACTTGTATCGTTAAAGTAATTTCTTCGAATAATAGTATCAAAATACTTTTGCACGGGGGTATGTTTTGAGAAATATTCAGGAAATTTTCATTGACGATTTAAAAAGCATTTATAAAAATTTCTTTGTTTGTATCGTAGTTGTTTTTCTCATGTTCATCCCTTCCATTTATGCGTGGTTTAATATTGTCGCATCTTGGGACCCGTATGCAAATACGGAAGGAATCCTTGTCGGTGTTGCCAATAATGATAAAGGTGCGGAGTTAAATGGCGAAGCCGTGAACATAGGCAAGGAAGTAATGGAAGGGTTAAAGGAAAATAAGGATCTGGGCTGGAGATTCACATCGGAAAAAGAAGCGATAGAAAAGGTGGAAAAGGGTGATTATTATGCATCCATCATCATTCCGGAGAACTTTTCCGAACATATTGCGACGATCATGACCGATGAACCTAAGAAGGCGGAAATTGATTACTATGTTAATGAAAAGATCAATTCCATTGCTCCTAAAATAACGGCAGCGGGTGCCAACAGCATTGTGGACAATGTGAGCAAAGCCTTTATCAAATCAGCCAGTGGCAGTATCCTTGCAATCTTTAATGAACTGGGAATCACCTTGCAAAACGAGTTGCCGACGATTCAAAAAATGAAGAATATGGTGTATTTATTAGAGGGTGAACTGCCTGAGCTTGAGCAAAATATCAAAACCGTTCAAACACATGTTAAAAAGGCTGAAGATATCATTAAGAAGGTTAATGATGGCCTGGATTCAATAGAAGGAATAACATCGCAAAAGGATAAAATGGTATCGGACGTTTCTAGTTATGTAGATTCAACAAGGCAGGCATTCACAGAAATCAATCCCCTTTTGAAAAATGATATTGCGAACATCAGGAGCGATAATGAATCCGTTATAGTGCTGGCGAACCGGTTAACGGGTCAGGGTTTGCCTGGCAATGAGTATGATCATCTAGTGGAACAAGGGATAACGAGGATAAATAAAGAGCTGTACCTTTTGGACAGTATGTATAATTTATTGGTGAGGGTCAATCAATTTAATGAGAAAAACTTGATTCAGCCAGAAATACAGCTGGTTGATGAACTAAGGGATAATGCTTCGAAACAACTTCAAGCGCTGAATAACCGAGCTTTCGGCAATCTTATCGAACTTGCTGGGAACAATGATCAAGTCTTGGCAAGATTCCAGGAGAGCTATTCAAAGGAAACGGGGCCAAAATTCACTGAAGTCTGGAATGAAACGGAAGCAATATTGAATAATGTCCAGCTTACGATGGAGGAGGGCGCCAAGGTTCTTCCTGAGGTGAGGACGCTGTTGAATGAGACCAATCGAACATTGGAAACACGTACAGGGGATATCGATAAGTTACAGAATAAGTTTCCGGAAATCGAAACGAAAATAAAGGCTCTAGCTTCTAAAATGAGGGAATTCGATAAGTCTTATAATATGGAAGAAGTGATCGATTTCCTAAGGAATGATATTGAACAAGAAAGTGAATTTTTTTCAGAACCAGTGCTGCTCAATAAACACAGTCTCTTTCCGATTCCGAACTATGGATCCGCCATGTCTCCTTTCTTTACGGCACTTTCCCTTTGGGTCGGCGGTACAATATTGATTTCCATGCTTAGCGTGGGTGTTTCTCAAAAGGTCTACAGCCCGTATCAAATTTATATCGGTCGGTATCTTATATTTTTCATCATTGGGGTGATGCAGGCCCTTAGTGTTTCCATTGGGAATATCATCCTGATCGGTGTGTATGTAGCGGATAAATTTGAGTACATCCTGTTTTCCGTTCTGATAAGTACAGTATTTACACTCATTGTCTACACCTTCGTTTCCGTTCTTGGAAATGTTGGAAAAGGGATAAGCGTCGTCTTGATGGTCCTTCAAATATCAAGTTCAGGAGGCACCTTCCCGATTCAGGTCACACCGCCCTTTTTTCAGCATATTAACCCGTTCTTGCCGTTCACCTATGCTGTGGGTTTACTTCGTGAATCTGTTGGGGGAATAACTTGGAGCGTAGCTGGCAAGGACATTTTTATCCTGATTCTCTTTTTAATATTCACACTCACCTTAGGTGTCATTTTGAAAAAGCCTCTGCATGCAAGGACACAAAAGATGAAGGATAAATTGTATGGAAGCAGGATTTTTTAACGTTATCGGAAGATGTTAAAATTAGCCTGAACCCTTACAAAGGGCTCGGGTTTTTTTATTTGCTGATTGGAATTTGTTCATATGTATTTTTGTGTAAGTCTGGAATATTTATCAATACATTGACAGTTGAATAGAAAGATACCGATAAATTAGAATTTTTGCATTTTTATAGTTGACAAAAACCATTGGATTAATCATTATTAAGAAATAATGTTTAGTAAATCGATGCGATATAAAAGTGGGGTGACTTTATGTATTTAACAATAGATGGCATTGAAAAAAGTTTTAAGAATGAAAAGAAAGATAGCATAAAGGTGCTCGATAAGATAAACATAGAGGTCGAGAAAGGAAGCTTCGTTTCGATCGTCGGTCCTTCTGGATGTGGTAAATCCACGCTCCTTTATCTGATTGCCGGCCTTGATAAGGCAGATGCAGGTGAAATACGTGTAGCTGGGAAAAAAGTGGTGAAGCCAGGTCCGGAACGGGTTGTAGTGTTTCAAGAGGCGGGATTATTTCCTTGGTTGACGGTACTTGAAAATGTTACATACGGATTGAAGTTAAAGAAAATGCCCAATGAAGAGGCTAAAGCCAAGGCATTGGACATTTTAAAGATGGTTCACCTCAGCCGGTATGTTGACTCCTATCCACATCAACTCTCAGGGGGCATGAAACAGAGGGTAGCCATCGCAAGAGCATTGGTGATGGAACCGGATATCCTGTTGATGGATGAGCCATTCTCCGCGCTTGATGAGCAAACGAGGATGGTCTTGCATAAAGAGCTGCTCGAAATCTGGAGAAAAACTAAAGTGACGATCTTTTTCGTTACCCATAATATTCGTGAGGCTGTTCAGCTTTCCGAAAAAATTATCGTCTTTGCTACCCGTCCCGGGAAAATCAAAGAGACGATTTCCGTCCCTTCCATGAAAGATGGAGTTATGCCGGATAGTGTAACTTTGCATACAGAACAAAGGGTTCTATCGATTTTGCAGGAGGAAATTGAAAAAGTGCTGAAGGAGGAAATGGGGAATGATTACAGCTTTAAGACGAATCATATTCATCGCGATGATAGCGGGGATATGGGAAGTCACATCTAGACTTTCCAGTCTTCCGGATTTCATGTTCCCAAGCCTGACTCAGGTTTTGGAAACTCTGTTTAATGGACTGATGAGCGGACAAATAACCGAAGCCATCGGAAAAAGCCTTGGCCGTATCTTTATCGGCTTTATGATTGCCATTATAGTAGGTCTGATATTAGGATATTTCATTTGGCGCTTTAAATTGGTCGAAGACACTTTAGGATTCGTCGTGACGGCATTACAGTCCATCCCGAGTATCGTGTGGTTCCCTTTAGCGATCATTTGGTTTGGATTGAATGATTTTTCGATCCTCTTCATCGTCACCATCGGCGCAACTTGGACGATGACGGTTAATGCAACGAGTGGATTCCGGAATGTACCCCAGTTGTATCAGCGGGTTGCAAAAACATATGGATCGACCGGGTTTCATTTTCTTCGCACCGTAATTTTACCAGCATCCGTCCCGCAAATAATATCCGGTCTCCGAATCGCATGGGCCTTTTCCTGGCGTGCATTGATGGCCGGTGAATTACTTGGCGGGGGAGGCGGTCTTGGACAATTGCTGGAAATGGGCAGATCACTGGGACAAATGGATTTGGTCATCTCCGTGATGATCATCATCGCAATCATCGGAACAATCGTGGATAATGTCGTCTTCTCCCGTCTTGAACGTAATGTTCAATTGAAATGGGGAGTGAATCAACGGTAGTTTAATAAAATAATAGTTTAAAAGGAGAGAAAAATATGCTGAAAAAATCTTTTTTTGCCCTTATACTGTCTGTATTGTTAATCGGAATAGTAAGCGGATGCACTCAATCCAGCAGTAATGATGAAGAAGGAGAAGGTTCCGGGGGGAAATCCGTGAAAATTGGGTATTTTCCTAACTTAACCCACAGTGCAACGATCATTGCGCTTGAAAAAGGCTTTTTCGAAGAAGAGTTTGGTAAAGATGTTAAGATTGAAACCAAAACAGTGGCCAATGGCGGATTATTCATGGAAGCAATGGCTACAAACGCCATTGATGTCGGAACGGTCGGCCCTGGTCCATTGCTTAACTTTTACGTAAAAAACCCTGAATACCACTTGATCTCCGGGGCTGTTAATGGAGGCGCCGTACTTGTTGCTAGTGAGGGCAGCAAGGTTACGGATTTAAAAGATTTGGGCGGTAAAAAGGTAGCGATTCCCGTCATTGGAAGCACACAGGATGTCATGCTTAGGAAGGCCCTTCAAGATGTTGACTTAAAACCGACCACAAATGGGGGCACAGTTGAACTGTATGCGGCAGCACCTGCTGACACAACCGCCCTTTTTGTCCAAAAATCAGTCGATGCAGCAGCAACCCAGGAACCATGGGGTTATGTATTGGAAAACCAGGCAAAAGGAAAGTTACTGCTTGACTGGGATCAATTTGCATGGGGGAAAGATTCACCTAACACGGTAGTGGCTGCAAGCCAGAAGTTCTTGGATAAAAAGGGGCTCGCTGCTTCTTATTTGAAAGCGCATGAAAAAGCGGTGAAGTTTATACAAGACAACCCTGAAGAAAGCCAAGAACTGGTTATTAAGCATTTGAAGGAACTGACTGGAAAAGAATTAAGTAAAGAAGAAGTGGCTTCAGCATTTTCACGCCTCGAAGTGACAACCGAAGTTAATGAGCAAGTCATTCAGGAAATGGCCGACATAAGCAAAGAAGCTGGTTATATCCCTAGCAATGATATAAAAGGCATGATCGATTTATCAATTCTTCAAGAAGTGTCCAAATAAATTGAAACAAGCAAGCGCCTCAGCCATCCTGGCTTTGGCGCTTTTTTTGAAATCAGGTGAAGGTTGGATTTAATCCCAGTAATGGTCGAATAAATCCTGCATAGGTCGAATTAATTCCAGTATAGGTTGAATTAATCGAAATTAGGTCGAATTATTACGTGGTAGGTCGAATTAATGACAGTACAGGTCGAATAAATCAAAATTAGATCAAATTATTACGTTGTGGGTTGAATTATTTTCCGGTGAAGGCCGAATTAATCCGTTTTAATTAAATTGGGGAAATAATCCTGCATATAACCACCGCAGGTCATGGATTCCCTGTTATGGACAGACTTGATTCAATGCTTGGATAACATGATCAACCTCTTCCCAGGAATGGATGGTAGCTCCTGAAGCCAGTGAATGTCCTCCTCCATTGAATTGACGTGCGACTGAAGCGATGGGAATATTCCGTGAACGTATCCTGACACGGATTTCAGAAGGATATTCGATGAAGAAAGCCCAGATTTTATTGCCCCTGACACTTGATAGTGTATTGACTAAATTCGAAGCTTCGAGTCGATCCACACCATACATATTTAAAAGTTTCTCCGTAATAATGAAGTAAGCTACACCTTTATCGGTTACCTTGAAGCTCATGAGGATGTCTTTTTGAAGTCTTGAAGCGTTTTTTTCCTTTACATTAAGACTGTTATGGATTCTTTCTGGCTGAATATTATAAGTTCTTAAGTGCGAAACCATCTTTAATGTCCTCGGAGTGGTATTCCCATTCATGAAATTCCCTGTATCACTAAGTATTCCTGCATAAAATGATTTAGCCGCTTCTTTATTCATGATAAAGCCCACTGGGAATTCCAAGAATAAATCAACAAGCATTTCACTTGCAGAGCTATAAGAAGGGTCGACCCAAGAAAGATCACCGAATTGTTCATATTCAGGGTGGTGGTCAATTTTGATCAGCATGTCCCCTTGATCATAGCGGGAATCACTGATCCGTGAAATGTTGGCCGTATCACAAACAATCACTAAGGCACCTTTGTATTTATTATCGGAAATGACATCCATATCACCAATGAATAGAAGCTTATCCACTTCTTCGCCTACCGCATAGACTTCTTTAGAAGGGTAGGAATGCTTCAATAGCTTCTTTAAACCGATTTGTGATCCCAATGCATCCGGATCCGGATTAACATGGCGATGAATGATGATTGTGTGGTATTTCTTGATCGCTTCGATTATTTCCGTTTTTCTATTGTCCATATCGCCATCTCCCTTTTAATTTTTCCTTGTCTGTCGAGCGATAATTGATAGTATGTATAATTCATATATTGACAGTTATGCATATTCAATCATCACATGCCTCACGAATAAAGGCAATTCCGATTACTACTGGAAGTATTTTTATATTAACGGGAGGTATACTACAGAGTATTTCAGTGGAAGTAATAAAAACGTCCAAACAAAATTATTGCAAAATTCAAAAAATGGAACTATACTTAATTTACCAAACCGATGACAACAAATTACCTTGTTGCATGGCCGGCTTGTTATAAAACTGGAATCCATAAAAATTGACTTGGTTCACTTGATCTTCCTTTGCAGGAAGACAGTTCGTGGATAAGGGTCAGTGAAACATTCAATGTAATGACATTGTTGGTTTTACTGGCTCTTTTTTGTGTATCCCGACAGTTTGAAAGGGGTGATGATATGAATGGAGCTTTGGAGGGAGTCAGGATTATCGATGTATCCCGTGTTTTGGCGGGGCCGTTTTGTTCAATGATTCTCGGTGATTTGGGTGCCGATGTTATTAAAATCGAGCATCATGAATCAGGTGATGAAACGAGAGGATGGGGTCCGCCATTCGCCCAAGGAGAAAGCGCTTACTATTTATGTGCCAATCGAAATAAGCAAAGCATGACCTTGAATCTAAAGTCCGAAGAAGGGAAAGAGATTTTCCGGAAGTTAGTGGCTTCAGGGGATATAGTCATTCAAAATTTCAAGACGGGTACATTGGAAAAAATGGGGTTAGGTTATGAGGATTTAAAGGAAATGAACCCCAAACTGATCTTGGCATCGATTACGGGATTTGGTTTAACAGGACCTTATAAGGATTTGCCTGGCTATGACTATATCATTCAAGCGATGAGTGGTTTGATGAGCATCACAGGAGCAAAAGATGGGAGTCCCGTGAAGGTCGGGGTGGCCATAGCTGACATATTGACTGGCTTGTATACATGCATTGGCATTTTATCCGCTTTACATCATAGGGAGAAAGCGGGGGAAGGTCAGGAAATTGATATTTCGTTAATGGATTGTCAGGTTTCTTCATTGGTGAATGTCGCCAGCAACTATTTATTCAGTGGCTTGACCCCTGAAAGAATGGGAAACCAGCATCCTAATATCGTTCCATACCAGACATTCCGGACAAGAGATGGAGAGCTTGTCGTGGCAGTAGGAAATGATGATCAGTTCCGGAGATTTTCAACCGTTATAGGCAGACCTGATTTAGCCCAGCAGGAACAGTTTAAGCATAATGAAAAACGTTTGCAAAACAAGGAAGTATTAATACCGATAATAGAGGATTTGTTGAAAGGAAAGACAAAGAAGGAATGGAAAAGTCTGTTTGATGATGCAGGGATACCCAATGGTCCGATCAATGATATAGCAGAGATGTTCGAGGATCCGCAAATCATCGCAAGAGGCATGTTGGTGAGCATGGAGCATCCCACAATCGAAGATCTTAGAGTGACGGGATCGCCCCTGAACCTTTCAAAAACGCCGGTTACGATGAGAAAGCATCCGCCGCTCTATGGTGAGCACACCGATTCCATTTTGGCTGATATTGGATATAGTCCAAATCAAATAAGCAAATTCAAGGAAAATAAAATTATTTAGGAGGAATTTTAATGATGAATTTCGAATTAACAGAAGAGCAGCAAAGCGTGAAGAAAGTGGTAAGGAAATTTGTCGATAAGGAAATTATCCCTTACATTCAAGAGTGGGATAGGCAAGGTCAATTCCAGCCACATATTTTAAAAAGGTTAGCGGAATTGCAGTTGATGGGCGTTTGTATACCAGAAGAGTATGGCGGAGTCGGAATGGATTATAATACCCTGGCCATCGTTTGTGAAGAGCTGGAGCGAGGCGATACGGCTTATCGTACTGCAGTTTCTGTACATACAGGGTTGAATAGCATGACCCTGCTGCAATGGGGGACGGAAGAACAAAAACAGAAATATTTAGTACCGCAGGCAAAAGGGATCAAGATAGGTGCTTTCGGTCTGACTGAACCGAATGCAGGGTCTGATGTTGCTGCAATGAAATCAACGGCAAAACGTGTTGGGGACCATTATATCTTGAACGGGTCTAAAACATGGATTTCGCTCTGTGATTATGCAGATCATTTCCTTATCTTCGCCAAGACGGATCATGATGCCGGTTCTAGGGGTATCACTGCTTTTATTGTGGAACGGACTTTCGAGGGAGTGGAGTCGAAAGCCATTAAAGGGAAATTGGGGATTCGTGCCGGGAATACAGGCGAAATCTTTTTAACGGATGTAAAAGTTCCAGTGGGGAATAGGCTTGGTGAAGAAGGTGAGGGCTTTAAAATTTCCATGTCGGCATTGGACAGCGGCCGGTTTACAGTGGCCGCAGGTGCTGTAGGGTTAATAGAAGCAAGCCTGGAAGCAAGCTTGAAGTATTGCCATGAAAGAAGCACATTCGGAAAAGAGATTGGCAGGCATCAGCTCGTTCAACAGATGATTGCCAAGATGACCGCAAATTTAGAGATTTCCAGATTGCTCGTCTTTAAAGCGGGTACCTTGAAAAATCAAGGAAAAAGGAATACGAAGGAAACATCGCTTGCCAAGTGGGTATCATGTAATGCAGCAAACGAAGCTGCCAATGATGCTGTTCAAATTCATGGTGCCTATGGCTACTCGAATGAATATCCAGTGGAACGTTTTCTGCGGAATTCAAAAGCTCCGGTCATTTATGAAGGAACCCGTGAGATTCATACTGTAATGCAGGGTGAATACGCACTTGGCTACAGACAAGATAAAGAGCTTCGTAAGCAATTGCCTGCATGGCCCTTCGAGCAGGTTTCCGTACATTAACTATAGATAGAGGAGATCAGATGATGAACACATACTTTATTGCAGGGCATGCAAAGCTTCCACAAGGGATGGCAGCGAGAAATATATATGATTCGATCACGATCACGGTGGAGCTTGACTTTAAATATGGAGTAATAGTCGAGGCTTCCTGTACGCTTGCTACAGAACATGGAAGGGAATTCATTCGTCAGCTGCTGCGCGGTTATTGCCTGAAAGATGGTATCGAAGAATTGATTGATCGGGTGCAAATGCATTATCGTGGGAAGGCTGGTCAAGCCATTCAAGCAGGGCTGAAGGATGTGTATGCACAGTTCGAATTGGTCTCCGTTAAATAAGCGATACTGGGAGGATTCTACCGTATGTATGAGGGTAGGATCCTTTTTAATATGTTCAGGTAGATGATGGAGCTGCGGATTTTATGAAAATAATAGTGGAACTATTTTAACCGGCTGCCTTGATTTTTGGGTTTTGGATTGGTTAGGCTTATCAGGCTAAAAAAATACGCCTAGCCTAAGAGAAGAAGTCTTGCATAATTAGATAAACCAAGCTATAAACCAAAGTATCTGGGGACTTTTTAAATTACAAAGGAGAGATTTCATAAAAACACTGGGGATTTGCCTAGTATTTAAAAACCACATAATATCAATTTCTCCTTATTCCCTTAATCAACTTCATAGCCTTTTTATCAAGAACGGTGAGATATTTTTGTTTTGTTAAATGTGTTTATAACGTTCTCCTTCTTCGTATACGTTATGAAGCTCTTCATGCTGTTTTTCAACCCGATATAACAGCATATTAACTGTTGGATGGATATAACCGATAAAAACACAAAAACTCGTCAAATAGTGGCGAGTTTTGTGTTTTTATATAGGAATTGGCTTTACATTAAAGCTTAATAAACAGTAAAAATTAAAACGGAACCATGAAACTAGAAGCACCATTTCCGTTTATTGCGAAAGTTATTGCAGCAAAGCCACCTGCAGTGGTTAGAGGAACACCGGTTTCTGCTGGCGCGCCTTTGTCTGCTGCATATAGAACACCGGTTTCTGCAGGTGCGCCTTTGTGTGCTGCATGTCGATCTCCATTTCCAGCAAGAGCCCCTTTGAGTGCCGGAAGTGGATCGTTTCCAGCAAGAGGCCCTTTGAGTGCCGCAGGTGGATCGTTTCCTGCTGGTGCGCCTTTGCGTGCTGCAGGTGGACCTACTCGTGCCCCTTTGAGTGCCGGAAGTGGATCGTTTCCAGCAAGAGGCCCTTTGAGTGCCGCAGGTGGATCGTTTCCTGCTGGTGCGCCTTTGCGTGCTGCAGGTGGACCTACTCGTGCCCCTTTGAGTACCACAAGTGGACCGATTCCTATTCCTGCTCGTGCAACGTTTAGTGCTGCAAGCGGAGCATTTGTTGCTTGTACGTGAAGATCGGCCTTTTGAATGTGGGTCCTTAAACATGAAATCGCTTAATCCCATGGAATTGGCTCTATCCACCGCATTCTGTATGTCACGAATGATGTCTGACATATATAATCCCCCTTTCTATACATTAAACTATGTTGCTTGTACGTGATGTGCTAAAGAAAACCCCCATCTTTTTAAAATAGTGTTTTTTTTGGTGACATCCTTCGCTTTTTTCCATAATTTAATAGGAAAGTGAAGGGAAGGGTTATATGGATTCTGACAAGAAGCTGCCTGTGTACCAGCTTTTTATTTCACCAGTTAATTTAATGGAACTTCGCAGAGATATATGGTGCAATGATCCTTTACCGGCAAAGTTAACACTTAACAGAAAAAAACTTGATATTGATATTGTTTACCGTGGCTCACATATCCGTGGTTTTCGCAAAAAATCCTATAATGTAGTCTTTTATAAACCTAATACTTTTAAGAATGCCAAGGAAGTTCATTTAAATGCCGAATATAAAGATAAATCTTTACTAAGAAATAAATTATCTTTAGACTTTTTTGCGGATATAGGAACCTTATCACCGAACTCCCGGTTCGTTTTCCTGAATCTGAACGGAAAAGACGAAGGGATATACCTGGAATTGGAATCGGTGGATGAATATTATTTGAAGAAAAGGGGTCTGCCAAAGGGGGCCATTTTCTATGCAGTGGATGGTGATGCCAATTTCTCATTGATGAGCGATTTGGATAAAGGAATTAAAAAATCATTGGAGATGGGCTATCAAAAAAAATGCGGAACAGCAAAGGATGAATTATATTTACAAGAGCTGATTCTTCAAATCAATACAATTTCAAGAGTGGATTTTGAAAAGGAAATCGCAAAATATGTCGATGTCGAAAAATACCTGCGCTGGCTGGCCGGTGTCATATTCACACAAAACTATGATGGGTTCGTTCATAACTATGCCTTGTATCGAAATGGAGAAACTGGACTCTTTGAAATGATTCCATGGGATTATGATGCGACATGGGGCAGGGATGTTAACGGGAAAGTGATGGAAGAGGATTATGTGGGAATCGAGGGGTTCAATACATTGACTGCTAGAATCCTTGATGTAAGGGGATTTCGTGTCCGATACCAAGAACTTCTTAAGGAGATTTTGAACAATCATTTTAACGTGAACTATATGAAACCTATCATTCAGGAAATGCATGATCAAATAAGACCTTATGTTTCAAAAGATCCATATATCAAGGGGAATATTGTGAAATTTGATAATGAGCCCGAATTCATCCTGAAATTCATTGAGGCCCGTGCAAAGTATATAAATAGCCGGCTGCATAAATTGGAATAATAATTCCTATCCTTTAGTGATGGAACAATGAAAAATATAACAGCAGGAGTGTTGAATGATAAGCATTCCTGCTTTTTTCTGCACGATTCCATTTGCTTTTCTCTACTATTACAGCTATGTTTGATAGAAAGATATAATCTAAAGTAATGAAGGATGGGAATGGATTGACTAATCATAGCCGCAAACCGGCATATATATATACGTTTACATGCACCCCTGACGAACGCTCATTATCTAAAATGGAGATGCGCTCGTTCTTTGGCTTTGAGACTTCAGGGGATATTTTAAAAAGTGATATAGCAATTGAACCGAGCAGGAGCCCTTTCATAAAAGGGCGGGTCGACGTCATGTTTGAAGGGGAAAACATATCCGAAATCGTTGAGCAAGTGAAGGATATTCATTTGCCTGATTCGACGTTCAAAGTATTATTCGTGAAAATTAACGATTTGAATAAAGACGCAAAAATAGATTATGATGGACAGCGTGAAATTGAACGGGAGATTGGCTGGCACATTCAGGGAAATGCCGATGTACGAAATCCTGATCAGGTCTTTGGAATCGTGACCCTTGGCGGACGTTGGTATTTTGGGAAGTATGTCAAACCTGAAGCGGTTTGGTTAAAACATATGAAGAAGCCCCGTGAATATTCAACAGCGCTTAGCACAAGAGTGGCGAGGGCCATTGCCAACATAGCCGTTCCGCATCCGGATGGAGTGAAGGCAATTGATCCATGCTGCGGAATTGGAACGGTATTGGTAGAAGCATTGTCGATGGGGATCAATATTGTCGGCCGGGATATCAATCCGCTTGTTACCGACGGTTCCAGGGAGAACATTGCTTATTTCGGGCTCGAAGGTGATGTAACTACAGGTCCGATTTCGGAGGTCACCAGTAAATATGATGTAGCGATTATCGATATGCCCTACAATTTATATACACATGCGACGCCGGAAGATCAGCTATCGATCCTTAAACATGCCAGGGGCTTTGCTGACAAGGTCGTCGTCGTAACGATCGACACGATGGATCATATGATTGAAGAAGCAGGATTTGAGATCGCCGATCGCTGTGTAGCCAGGAAAGGCATTTTTTCCAGAGAGATTGTAGTGTGTGTGTGAGTTTCATCAGCAAAAAAAGGCTGAAATCTTAAATTGGATATGGACTTACCCCTGTCAATAGACAAATAAAAAAGGCTGTGCTGCCATCTGGCTTCGATATTCAACCGGTGCCAGATGGCGGACAAGCCCCTTTTACAATTAAGTTTCAAAATTGACTAGATTCCGGGTGTAGATGAACTTTCAGGAATTTTTTCATAGTCTGATGGATTAAGATTATGAACCGATCCATCTGTTACCCCATTGATAATACCCATTAGCCCCGTTTCAACCGTTTTTACGAGCTGGCCATTCT
This sequence comes from Peribacillus sp. NPDC096447, assembly GCF_044762725.1. NCBI lineage: Bacteria > Bacillati > Bacillota > Bacilli > Caryophanales > Bacillaceae > Peribacillus > Peribacillus sp. NPDC096447. Next base: position 423,691 of record NZ_JBIWEV010000002.1, on the reverse strand, counting down.
CTTTTTGCCCAAAGTTTTGTGTTTGACCACTAACTTCAAATAGAACCGTCCCACTTCCGTTTAAAGCAAACGTCCCTAAAGCAGTTCCTGGCAAGTCAATAGATTGATCGTATAATGAAATATTTGTAAAAACTGAATTCCCTTTTGCTTGCAGTGCATTATACGCAGTAAGTGTCAACTGACGGGAGAAATCATATTTAAAATTATCTGCATACTCTGCATATTTAGCACCTTCTGGAGTGCTTGGGTTAGGAACGAATTTTCCTGATATTGACATAGTTGCACGCTCATCAGTTCCTTCGATATATGGGAACCCCTGGTGATGAAGATCGATAAAAACATCCACTTTCCCGAATTCGGATTTTAACCCTTTATATGTGTCACGTACCGTTTGCGCTTCGGGTGTAATAAACCAGCCCGGCTTTTCAGATGCCCCCGGGAAGTCTTGAGGCTTTGGTACATAATTTAGGTCAGGATTGAAGTCACGATTAACATCAAATCCCGGTTTGCTAGCATAGTCGTCTCCTGATCTGGGAGTAGTGTAATAGTTCCAAGTAGGTTTTACATTAGAAAGTTGGGGGAATTTACCTACAACCTCAGACCATGTCATCTCATTTCCACGACGATCAAGCTCTGAGCCGTCTACGTTCATCATTGGAATAGCAACAATGGTTAGTTCATCAAGCACTTTCTTTACCTCAGGTGAGTTACTTTGACCAAGGTTTTTAAGAATGTTCAATAACGCGACAGTTCCTGTTTTTTCATTTCCATGAATTTCACTTTGAATAAGAACGACTTTGTCACCATGACCGACAGTCACTTTTTGAATGGAACGACCCTGATTCGTTTTTCCGGCCACTTCTACATTGACTTTCCCTGCACTCGCTTGCTCAAGTTGATTTAATTCTTTTACAAGTTCGTCATAATTAAGGAATGCTTCGGTAGAAAGATTAATTCCGCCTGTCGTATTTGGTCCTCTTTCAGCTAAGCTGACATTTGGGCCAAGTAATGCTGCCGCTACTACTGTTGAACTTAAAACCTTTAAAAATTTTCTTTTCACTTTCAATCCCCTATTCTAAAAATATTTAATATTCAGATAATATATTCTTCATTTTCTAATCGTTTTCCTGTTAGATTAATTAAGACACCCAAAAAGGCCTATGTATTTCAGATTCGAGTGATTTGTATATTTTTCCAAAAAAGCAAAATCCCCACTAAGTGGGGACGATTTCAATAAATTTCAGCCTTTTTTGATGTCATTTAGCTTGATAATGAACTACATTTTCAACGAGTTGTTTCGTGACCTTCCCCTGATATTCTAAATAATCCAAATGGCCGATGATTTCTGACATGACGAGCGGGAATTCTGTTATATACTTTTGTTTGTAAAACTCCTTTGCCAGTTCGTTGCCGGTAGAAATTCCGGATTCTATCAGGGCCAGGATCTTTTGTGATTTTCTCTCTATGCTGTTGAGTCTTTTTTCAATCGTATGACCAGGTTGTTCAATGATGTTACCATGACCAGGAAAGAGGAGATTCACCTGTAATGCTAAACATCGTTTTAATGAATTGATATGATCTACAAGAGTCAGCATCCTATTACCGTTTTCATCTGGTTCGATCAAGGCATTGCTTGATATATGTTCAATCAATAAATCACCGGCAAGAAGCCGTTTTCCTTCTTGGTCAAGGAATGCAATTTGATCCGGGGCATGCCCCGGAAATTCGATCACTTCAAAGTTCAGCCATTGTTTTTCCGTGATTGCGATGATGTCACCATTCAGTTTTTGATCTTTATTATTATCGACCGCGTTGAATAGGTAAGCCACTTGTTTATCTCCAAGTTCACCACAGCCCATCTCATGGTAAAGCTGCTTATAAAATTCAATTCTCATACTTAAGAAGTCAGGGTCCCTTTTTAAACGGGGAATCGATTTAGAATGGGCATAAACGGGAATCGGATGGAGTTCGGTAATCCGGTTGACCAAACCAACATGGTCTCCATGGTGATGGGTTAATAAAATTTCCGTGATATCTCCAACGGTAAATCCATTTTCGTTTAATGTTTGCTGCAGTGCATTCCAGCAGACGTCATCATTCATACCTGCATCGACTAATGTTAAAGATTCATCCTGTTTAACTAAATAAAAGTTTATACTTTTTAAAGATAAAGCGCTTGGGGCTATAATTGGATAAATTTTAAATGTTGTATTCGTTTTCATGAACGTCCCATATCCTCCTAAATCGAGATAAACTTCATCTGGAAAATTGCGAAATTACTAATGAACGACTAGATTTAAAGGGTTATTATTCTATGATTAGTTGAATGAACTGAAACTGTCAAGCGGAAGTTTCCAGGCAATCGAGAAATTTATTAGTAAGATTGATTGGAAATGAATGGTCTATTTATCTAGTTTATTTTAAAATTGAATAAACAAGCCAGTAATTTAGCCAATATTCTTTTAATTTTTTATGTAATGAAAACTGAAGGCGATAAAAGGTGCAAAAATGCGTTTCATGGAACGAAGCGGTATAGGAGGTTTATGGTTTGAAGCAAAAAATTTATATTACAAGGAAATTGCCAGAACAAATCATCGAAGGTCTTAGTCAAAGTTATGATGTCAGGATGTGGGATCAAGAGGATATACCGGTCCCTAGAGAAGTCCTTGAAGAAGAAATGAAAGAAGTCGAGGGGCTGCTTTGTTTATTGACGGAACAAATCGATGAGTCACTGATTGAACAGGCGCCTAATCTGAAAATCATCGCCAATATGGCAGTGGGCCATAATAATATTGATGTTCAAAGTGCAACAAAACGGGGCATCATGGTAACGAACACACCAGGGGTTTTAACGGAAACGACAGCTGATTTAACCTTCGGCTTACTGCTTGCAACGGCGAGAAGGATGATGGAGGCTGAAGATTATTTAAGGAGTGGAAAGTGGGAAACCTGGTCGCCGATGCAGCTGACCGGACAAGATGTACACGGTGCGACGCTGGGTATCATCGGGTTAGGCAGGATTGGGGAAGCCCTTGCCAAAAGAGCTAAGGGATTCGATATGAACATAGTTTATTTTAATCGAAGCCGTAAATATGGACAGGAAAAGGAATTAGGAATCGAATATCAGCCTCTTGAAAGATTGCTCCAAATCTCGGATTTCGTTTGTGTCATGCTGCCGCTCACACCGGAAACCACTTACATGATTGGCAAGGAGCAGCTTGAATTAATGAAAGGGACGGCTGTGCTCATAAATACCGCAAGAGGCGGGATTATCGATGAAAAAGCGTTGTACCAGGCGCTGGAAAGTCGAGAGATTTGGGCGGCTGGATTGGATGTATTCGAAGAAGAGCCCGTCCCTGTGGACCACCCGCTGCTAACATTGCCCAATGTGGTTACATTGCCGCATATCGGCAGTGCTAGCATTGCCACAAGATTGAAAATGGCAGCTCTTGCTGTACAAAACTTGATGGAGGGGTTATCTGGTGATACTCCCCGTAATTTAGTAGTGTTGAATAAATCAAAATGACCCTAAAATGGGTTTGGAATGGTCACATCCCGAATCCCTTTCACGATTTTTGGTTATACTCCATGAGTTTTTATTGTTTATATAGGATAAAACCTCACTAGATTGATGAACTTGGCAGACGGTCGGCGGAATGGGAGCAGATTTAATCTGTGGAACTTAAAATAAATGCTTCGGAGTGAGGTAAAGGTCGAAAAAAATCGTGAACGGCCGAAAAGTGCGGTGTAGGTCGGAAAAATATGAGAACGGTCGAATAAAGTGTGGTGTAGGTCGAAAAATATGAGAACGGTCGAATAAAGTGCGGTGTAGGTCGGAAAAATACGTGAACGGCCGAGAAAAAGCTCCGGATAACAAAAAACGTCCGATATAGGTGGTAAAAAGTGCTCCGGCTGAAATCAACTCCAACGTTTTTCAAATAAAAAACGGCAGGCAAACTGACTTTACTTCGAGTTTGCCTACAGTATATTGTGACTCCAAAATGGGGTCATTTTTTATTGAATTTTTTTTAGCTGAAGCTGAAAATAATGCTCAAATGGAGTTGCATCCGAAGGTGGGAATTGTTTTGACCTTCAAAAGTTTTCCTTTATCCTCACATAAATGCTTAATTGAGTGTGAAAGGAAGAAACGAATTCAAGTGAAGCATACTTATCGTAAATTGTGCCGATCTTTTGTAAAATAAAGAAAGTCGAGTTTTATTTAGGAAGTACAATTAGTTGAAAGGTATAGGGGTAATAATGATTGAAATGAAGGAAACGATATCATCAGGCAACGAAATGACTAAATCCAAAAGACTGTTGATGGCTCTTATGCTGGGATCTTTTGCAGCGATTGGACCACTGTCACTTGATATGTATTTACCGGGTCTCCCTACACTGGCAGAGGATCTGAATAGCAGTACGTCTTTAGCGCAGCTGAGCTTGACGGCCTGCTTATTAGGATTGGCTTTGGGCCAAATTTATTTAGGGCCTCTAAGTGATGCGAAAGGAAGGCGGACACCGTTAATCATATCTTTAGCCATCTATTGCATTTCATCTCTGTTATGCGCTTTTGCTCCAACCATTGAATTCCTTTTATTATTACGTTTTATCCAAGGTATTGCGGGAGCGGGAGGCATAGTCATTTCAAGGGCCATAGTTCGTGACCTTTTTTCAGGAACGGATTTGACCAAGTTCTTCTCCATGTTAATGCTGGTGAATGGGGCGGCACCGATATTGGCACCGGTTTTTGGCGGACAACTTTTGCAGTTTACTTCTTGGCGGGGAGTTTTCATTGTCATTTCAGTATTAGGTATCATTATGGTTGCGGCTGCATTTTTTGGGATAAAGGAAACTTTATCGTCTAATCTCAGGAGTGCCGGTGGGTTAAATGATACAATCAGGACTTTTGGGAACTTATTGAAGGATCGTGTGTTTATGGGCTATGCTTTTTCACAAGGATTCATAAGTGCCGCTATGTTCGCTTATATTTCCGGATCGCCTTTTGTTCTCCAGAACATTTATGGGGTTTCCCCACAGACCTTCAGCCTGATATTTGCAATTAACGGGATTGGGATCATCATCGCTTCACAAGTTGCCGGGAAGCTTGCAGGGAAGGTTAAAGAAGAAAAGCTGCTTCAAATGGGATTATGTCTAGCTTTGTTTGGGGGAATATTGCTTCTTGCCTCAGTCCTTCTTGAAATGGGGTTGGCAGGAATTTTGGTCGCTTTATTCCTCTCCGTCTCCAGCGTAGGTATTGTCGGTACAACGAGTTTTTCTTTAGCGATGCAAAATCAGAAAAAAACAGCAGGCAGTGCTTCGGCTTTAATAGGCCTGCTTCCCTTCATATTGGGATCACTAATGGCTCCCCTGGTGGGATTAGGTTCAGGTGAGTCACCCTTGCCGATGGGAATTGTGATGGTAAGCTGTCATGTCATCGCCATGTTCGCTTATTTACTCCTTGCCCGTCGCGGTTTAAGGCGAGTTGCTTAAAAAGGAAAAAAGCTGAAATCCTGATGTGGATTTCAGCTTTTTCCTTTAAGGGAGTAAGTATGAATCATAATAGTGATTCTGCTCCATCGATATAAACTTCCGTGCCCGTAACATGGGAGGACATGTCTGATGCTAGAAACAATACGAGATCACCAGCTTGTTCGGTAGTCCCCGCTTTCCTCGCCAGGGGCTGGGAGCCTTGGGGATATTCAATGGGAATCGTGATTTTTTTTAGGTTTTCATCTTCCGGGAATGTGTTATCGTGAATGTTCGTATCAATCGAGCCGGGACAAATGGTATTTACCCTGATTTTATATCTTGCCAATTCGAGTGCAGCCATTTTTCCGAAAGCGACTTGACCAGCTTTGGATGAACTATAAGCGGAAAAACCAAAATTCTTGAAATATCGGTTTCCATTGATGGAGCTGTTGATTACGATGCTGCCACCCGTTTCCTTCATGTAGGGAATGGCATATTTGATGGTTAGAAAGGTGCCTTTGAGGTTGATGGTATGGGTCTGATCCCAATCTTCTGGCTTTATGTCTTCTATAGGGGCAATCACTCCGTTGATGCCTGCGTTTGCAAATACAAAATCAATTTTCCCAAAATGTTCATAGGCCGTCTTGTAGGCATGTTCAACTTGCTCGGCCTTGGATACATCCGTTTTAATGATTAAAGCCTCTCGACCAAGGTTCTCCACTTCTTCCTTCACTTTTTCGGCATTTTCGACTGTACGGTCAAAAAAGATGATGTTCGCGCCGTTTTCAGCTAGTTTCAGTGCAGCGCCCCGGCCAATTCCCGATCCTCCACCGGTAATGATGGCAACTTTGTTTTTCATTAATTCTGTCATAAACTTCACACGCTCCTTTTTTAAGTCTTCTTTTCCCAATTTGGGAGTATGTAGAAACATCATGGCAGTGGTAATATAGAAAAATTATAAACGAATATTGCCTGAAAAATCCAATTTAAACATTTGCGAGTGTTCATTATACTTTGTTTTTCAATGAAATGTCTGTATATTGAGGACATAATTAAGTTGGCTTGAAAGGGGATAGGACGTTGATAAGATTAGGGGTAATAGGTACAAATTGGATCACGGAACGATTTTTGGAGGCTGCGAAGCATGTAGAGGATTTATCATTAACCGCCGTGTATTCACGTACAGAAGAGAAAGCAAAGGAATTTGCCAATAAATACGAAGTACATACGATTTTTACGAATTTAGAAGCGATGGCTGCCAGCGATGAAATCGACGCTGTATATATAGCAAGCCCTAACTCTCATCATTGCAGGCAAGCCGTGTTGTTTTTACAAAATAAAAAACATGTATTATGTGAAAAACCAATGGCCTCGAATGCGGCAGAAGTAAGGGAAATGATTGAGGCAGCAAAACAAAATGATGTGCTATTGATGGAAGCGATGAAATCGACCATCATGCCGAATTTTGAAAGTATAAAAGGGAATCTGGATAAAATCGGGAAGATAAGGCGTTTCTCGGGAAGCTTTTGCCAATATTCATCACGCTATGATTCATATAAACAAGGGACTGTGCTGAATGCATTCAATCCTGAATTCTCCAGCGGCTCTTTAATGGATCTAGGCATTTACGTCCTCTATCCACTTGTTGTACTGTTCGGTAAACCGAATAAGGTGCAGGCATCAGGAACGATGCTTGAATCAGGAGTTGATGGGCAGGGAACGATTCTGCTTTCCTATGATGAAATGGAGGCAGTCGTCATGTTTTCCAAGATTACTGAATCCAATTTGCCATCGGAAATTCAAGGTGAACTTGGAAGCATCATCATTCAGAAAATTTCAGGACCGCAAGCGGTGAATATTCAGTATCGGGATGGAATCACTGAAAATATTTCTGTTAAACAGGATATGCCTACCATGTATTATGAAGCAAAAGAATTTGTTGATTTGATACAGCAGGGGAAAATGGAATCCGATATAAATTCATATTCGAATTCACTGTTGACTATGGAAATCATGGATGAAGCAAGAAAGCAAATCGGTATCGTCTTTCCTTCAGACCGAGGACATGGCCAATCATGAAGGGGAAAAATGGATGTTACTGATAACCCTTAATTGGGTAGAATTCAGTACAGGGATAATTTTATTGTTGGAGGAATGGACATGAATTGCAAAATAAATCGCAATGCAGCAAAGGTCTTACAAAAAATGCTGAGCACTGAAGAAGCCGAAGGGAAAATGATTCGTGTATATATCACCCATATGCATGGCGATCATGCCCATTATGACATGAAGCTGGATACACCGGCAGAGCATGATGAAATTGTCAAAACAGATAAAGATATCGATATTTTGCTTGATTCACGTGAAGAATTTCTGGATGGTGTCTGGATTAAATATTTTTATGTGCCTGAAGAAGGCTTTGAAATCACGAATCCTTCTAAAGAACCGCACGGACATCATCACCACTAAGAGTTAAGGGGGAGGATTGGCATGAATCAAAAATACGAAAAGATTTTTCAACCATATATATTTCCATCAGGGGTAGAAGTGAAAAATCGTATCATGATGGCTCCTATGACCACTTATTCTTCGGATGATCAAGGCGTTGTAACCGATGATGAACTGGCCTATTACGCTGAAAGAGCGGCTGGTGTAGGTGCGGTGGTCACGGCATGTGCCTATGTATCTGCTGGAGGCAAGGGATTCCCAGGCCAACTTAGTGCAGATGACGATTTCTTTATCCCATCCTTGAGAAAACTAGCCGAAACGATTCAGTCCAACGGCTCAAAAGCGATTCTGCAAATATATCATGGAGGCCGGCAAAGTCCGCCGGAATTATTGCCTGATAACCAACCTGTTTCTGCAAGTGCCATTGCTTCCAGTGAGGAAGCACCTGTACCGCGGGAAATGAGTGAAGTTGAAATACAAGACGTTATTAAGGCATTTGGAGAAGCAACAAGAAGGGCCATCGAAGCAGGATTCGATGGTGTGGAAATCCATGGTGCCAATACGTACTTGCTGCAGCAATTCTTCTCGCCACACTCGAACCGTCGTACGGATAACTGGGGTGGAACACTGGGAAAACGATTGATTTTCCCGCTTACCATTGTGAATGAAGTCGAGAAAACGGTTGCTGAGCATGCGCAAAAGCCGTTTATCATCGGCTACCGCCTTTCTCCTGAAGAAGGCAGCAATCCTGGAATCACATTAGATGATACGATTCAATTCGTCGATAGATTAGCGAATCAAAACCTGGATTATCTACATATATCGGTAGGCCACTTCTGGAATGGCTCATTCCGCGAGAGTGATAGGACAAAGTCGCGCATCGTTAATATTTACGATAAAGTAGGTAATCGTATCCCTGTTGTCGGTGTAGGCTCACTGCAGACACCCGATGAAGTTGCAGAAGCTATGGAAACGGGTGTCCCATTTATCGCCCTTGGCCGTGAACTTCTTATGGAACCGCATTGGATTGAAAAAATCAGGTCTGGAAAAGAAGCGGAAATACGGACTACCCTTTCAAAAAAAGATCAGCATGAACTGGTCATTCCAGATCCGCTTTGGGAAAAGTTGATCGGGATAAAAGGCTGGCTCCCGGTTGTGGAGTGATTGCTAACGCCTTGAATATATGTGTAACCCGTCCTCCAAAGGTGGACGGGTTTTTGCATGTTTTCATATGAAACTATAAATCAATCATCTTCAGCTAGAAAAAGAGAGGTTGATTCAGCAGAATTCTGGATTTAATCATTCCCTGATAGTAAATACTATCTTTAAGGCTTATGTTTTACGTGAATTAAAAATTAATATTTGTGCCAATGAATAAAATGTATTATCATAAATTTAATAAGAGGGTATGAAATGGAGGGTAATAATTGAAGTTTCCACACGATTTTTTATTCGGAGCAGCTTCCGCTTCTTTTCAAATAGAAGGAGCATGGGATGAAGATGGTAAAGGTATAACAAATTGGGATGTCTTCTCAAAGATACCGGGGAAAACATATGAAGGTACAAACGGGGATGTAGCGATAGACCATTATCATCGTTACAAAGAAGATATTAAATTAATGGCAGAGATGGGACTTGAATCATATCGGTTTTCCATTTCATGGGCACGTATTTTGCCAACCGGTGACGGGGAAATCAATGAAAAAGGTTTGGGATTTTATAATAATGTTATTAATGAATGCTTAAAATATGGGATTGTTCCATTTGTTACGCTGTATCATTGGGATTTGCCTTTGACGCTTGAACAAGGTGGGGGATGGACGAATAAGCGAACAGCTGAAGCATTCGTCAAGTATGCGGAGATTTGTTATCGCGCATTCGGAGACCGCGTCAAACATTGGATCACATTTAATGAAACGGTTATGTTTTGCGGTTTAGGGTATCTAAAAGGAGCGCACCCGCCTGGAATCCAAAACGATGAAAATAAATACTTTCAAGCGACACATTACGTTTTTTATGCACATGCCAAAGCGGTAGAGGTATACAAGGCACTGAATCATTACGGTGAAATTGGGATTACCCATGTATTCCTGCCAGCTTATAGTATTGATGACAAACATGAGAATGTATTAGCTGCTAGGCATGCCAATGAATATGAAACTTTTTGGTACTATGACCCAATTTTAAAAGGTGAATATCCAGCTTATGTGGTTGAGCAATTGAAGGAGAAAGGCTGGACACCAAGTTGGACCGAAGAAGAACTTGATACGCTAAAAAGAAATGCGGGGAAAAATGATTTTATTGGACTCAATTATTACCAGCCCATTCGTGTGGAAAAAAATCGGGAAGCCGTTTCAAATATGGAGCATTCAAGAGAAACATCTACTCTAGCTCCAGGAAACCCGTCTTTTGATGGCTTTTATCGGACCGTAAAAATGGAAGATAAAACATATACAAAATGGGGCTGGGAAATCTCACCTCAAGGATTTTTAGATGGGCTTCATATGTTAAAAGAGCGTTATGGTGATATTAAAATGTATGTTACAGAAAACGGACTTGGTGATGAGGATCCGATTATCGATGGTGAAATAGTGGATGTTCCCCGTATTAAATATATTGAGGAACACTTAAAAGTGATTAAGCGGGCAATCAAAGAAGGCATCCATTTAAAAGGATATTACGCATGGTCTGTCATTGATCTATTAAGTTGGTTAAACGGGTATAAGAAGCAATACGGATTTATTTACGTGGATCATCATGATCAGTTAAACCGGAAAAAGAAGCTGTCGTTTCATTGGTATAAGCATATTATCGAGACGAGAGGAAAAGAGCTGTAAACTGAAAGAAAACATATATAGAGCCTTGAGTTTTTATAGAGCATGTTTTGAGCAATCTTTCTCAAAACATGCTTTTTCTATTGGTCATTAAGCAAGTTTTCCGGTATGGGGAATTAGTCCAAAGTTCAAATCTCCTGATTCGTAGTCTGAATCTCCGGCTTCAAATTAACTAGACTGGAAATATGGTCCCGGATTGTAATGTAAATGTAAAAAGATTCAAAAAAATGTAAACAAATGTTAACGTTACTAACAATGTACAGTTTTACGTTTTACTGTATAATGTTGAAGCGTGGTCGAGGCCATGTCAAATAACTTAACATAAGGAGATTACATATGACGATTATTTCTTAGCTTTGAAAAGTCCCCCCGCATGGTTTGTCCCGTTGAAAAAACCTACAATAGTTAGATTAATTTCGATCAAGCAACTCCCTCTAAAATGAAAGAATGTCATTTTTCCTGATGATGGTAGATCCCAACTAAAAAAACGACTAAGGATGTGAGTTTTAAAAAGATGATAAAAGATTCTAGATTTCAAGGATATAATATGAAGGGCTTTCAAAAGGACGTAACGGCAGGATTGGTCGTAGGTGTTGTAGCCATCCCTTTAGGATTGGCTTTTGCAATTGCTTCAGGCGTCGAACCGATATACGGGTTATATACGACCATCATCGCTGGAATCCTCATATCGATTTTGGGTGGCTCCAAGTATCAAATTGGAGGGCCAACCGGGGCGTTTGTTCCTTTATTATTTGGAATCGTTATGCAATATGGGTATGAAAGCCTGCTTATTGCCGGGTTTTTAGCCGGAATGATGTTAGTCGTGATGGGTCTTCTTAAGTTAGGCAATTTGATGAAGTTCATTCCCCGTCCCGTCATCATTGGATTTACAACAGGAATTGCGATAATAATCTTTTCAGGGCAAATTGCCAACTTCTTTGGTATGAAAGTGGAAAAACATGAAGCGTTCATGGATAACATGAAGGAACTGGTGATTAAAGCAGACACGATCAATCTATATAGTGTGATTGTTGCGATTATATGTTTTGTCGTCATACTGCTGGCACCTAGACTTTTGCCACGAGTACCAGGACCGCTTCTGGGTCTGCTGATTTCCACAATTGCAGCTTACTTTTTATTTCCCGATAAGGTGGCTACGATTGGTTCGACGTATGGAGCGATTCCGAAAGGTTTTCCGGAATTCCAAGTGCCGGAGCTATCAGTGGAAGTCATTATCACACTCCTTCCCGTTGCTTTTACGATTGCCTTGTTAGGCGGTGTCGAGTCATTGTTATCCGCTACCGTGGCCGATAACATGGGGGGAACCAAGCATGATAGTAATAAGGAATTGGTTGGGCAAGGAATCGCGAACATCGCGACCCCATTCTTCGGCGGGATACCTGCAACAGGTGCCATTGCCAGGACAGCTACCAATATAAAAAGCGGGGCAGTCTCCCCGATGTCCGGAGTCATTCACGGAATTGTCGTTTTACTGGTTTTGCTGGTGCTTTCTCCATATGCAGCGCATATACCTTTGGCTAGCATGGCGCCCATATTGATGTTTGTTGCCTGGAATATGAGCGAAAGAAAGGAATTCGCTCATGTATTGAAAACGAAGACGGCGGATTCTGCGGTTTTGCTAGTCACCTTCCTCGTCACAGTCTTCACTGATTTAATCATGGGAGTGGGAATCGGCTTATTGATTGCATTCATCACCTTCATTGCAAAAATGAGCCACACGTTAAAAGTCAGGGAAAGAAGTCATGAGATTACCGAGATTGTTCCAATTGATAATTCGGATTCAAAGATCAATGTGTATAACTTGGAAGGTCCCCTCTTCTTTGGATCGATAGACGTCTTGGAGTCATCGATATTGGAGAACTTGGATAATAAGACGAAAGTGTTGGTATTAAGCATGCGCCGGGTAACATATATGGACACTTCAGCAGAGGCTGCACTATTGGCGATTGTTAATCGCATCGGAAAATATAAGGGGAAATTAATCATTTCCGGAATTCAGCAGCAACCCAAGGAATTGTTACTCAGCACTGGGTTGTATCATAAAATAGATAAACAGCACTTTTTTAAATCGAAGGAAGATGCCCTGTATTTTGCCAAGAAGCAGTTGAAGGGCAATTCGGATAAAGTAGTCTAATAGTTTCATCCTCGAAGTCACCTTTTTGGATAGTTATGTTATAGTATCGTTAACAGTAGATTTTTAAAAGAAGGTGACTATCTGGATGAATATATATCGGATTGGCCAGCTTGCTGAACTAGCGAATGTTTCGAGAAGAACCATTGACTATTACACACAATTAGGAATGCTGAACTATGAAAAAACTGGGTCAAGATATCGGTATTACACAGAAGATGCTTTAAATCGTCTTCAAATGATTAATCGGTATAAAGAACAGAATATGCCTTTGACCGAAATCAAGGAACGGTTACAAGTCTGGTCGGAAACCACTGTTGATTCTGAGCAAGTGCTCTTGATGGTGGACAAGCTATCTACAGACCTAAAAGGACTGGAGAATGAATTGCTAGAATTAAAGCCTTTATTGGAACAGCTCGATGAACAGCAATTAACTTATGCTGCACAACAGCTTTCCGTTCGGGGCAGCTCTTTATTGAGTATCCTTGCCATGCTCGCCTAAGCTTTTTGCCAAGTTCAACAAAAAAAAGGACCTGATTGGGTCTTTTTTTGTTAACTGGCCATTTAATGAAAACTTCAAACTCATGAGGATAACCTGACTTTATATACGATGCGGTATTTTGGAAGAACGAGTCTATAGATCTTTTTTCAATAAAGATGAAGGATATAAGGGAATGGAAAAAGAAGAACTTAAGTATCTACCACTATATGAAGAGGTGAAAGGGAATGATTGGATCGATAGTTACGACGGTAAAAGGACATCTTCAAGGTACTATGGAAAACGATATATGCGTTTGGCGTGGAGTCAGGTATGCGAAAGCGCCGATTGAGGGTCTGCGTTTCCTCTCGCCGGAGCCAGTTGATAAATGGAACGGTGTCCTGGATGCAGTGGATTTTGGTCCGATTCCCCCGCAGCCGATGGATGATCGGGCGGTAAGGACAGGAATGACCGGAAATGAAAAAATGGATGAGGATTGCTTGTTCCTGAATATTTGGTCGCCTAGGGCTGATGATAAAAAACGCCCGGTCATGGTGTGGATTCCTGGAGGAGCATACATAACGGGAGCTGGATCCCTTGATATGTACAATGGACATTTACTGGCTAAGAATGGAGATGTAGTCGTAGTAAGCATCAACTATAGGCTGGGGGCACTGGGATATCTGGATTTTTCCGAGTTGGCAGGTGAGGGAGAAATATTTGAAACCAATTTAGGTTTACGTGATCAAGTTGCGTCTCTGAAATGGGTTAAAGAAAATATAGAGGCGTTTGGCGGCGACCCTGATAATGTTACGATATTTGGTGAATCAGCTGGTGGCAATGCGGTGACGACTTTACTTACTGTTCCTTCAGCGAGAGGTCTTTTTAAACAGGCCATTGCGGAAAGTCCCGCTCCGACATCTGTTTACGGAAAAGGATTTGCGCGCCAGTTCAGTGAAAGGTTCCTTGAAATATTGGGCATTGGAAAGGATGAAATCCACCGCTTAAAGACACTTCCAGTTCAAGAGATTGTCACGGCCTCCTACCAACTCTTACAGGAAAATTCACAGGCCATGCCGGGCTCACTATCATTTGGACCTGTCGTAGATGGTGACTTCCTGCCCGATTATCCACTAGATTCGATTCGATCCGGAAAAGCAAAGGGAATACCATTGCTTATAGGAACAAATAGGGACGAAGCAACGTTATTCGACCAGATGAATCCCCCGTTAATCCCAACTAATGCGGCGATGATTCAGAAAATGTTCGAAAACACTGATCCAGAGGCGAAAGAGCGAATTACGAATGCTTATATAAACTACCCAGAAAAGGAAGCTGTGCTTGGCATTGGCCGTGATGCCACTTTCCATATTCCCTCGGTTTGGTATGCGGAGGCATACAGCCGCTTTGAAAAAACATGGATGTACCGTTTTGATTATAAAACGGCGGCAATGCGCATAAGTAAATTAGGGGCGACACATGGTATGGAAATTCCTTTTGCCTTCCAGACTTTCGACTCGGCATTTGGGAAACGGATTACTTCATATGGTTCAAGGTCAGCTGCCCTAAAGGTTTCCCATAGAATGCAGGGCCATTGGGTCAACTTTGCGAAATATGGAAACCCCAATCCCCCGGAAGGAGAAATCTGGCCGAAATATGATGAAAGAAATCACTACACAATGATTTTTGATAAAAAGGATTATATTGAAAAAGATCCTGACAGAATGATAAGGTTGGCATGGGAAGGGGTTGGGATTTACAAGTGAAAAATAGCGGCTTGGAAGAAAGCGGGGAGAACATGGATATCAATAATTTCATGTCAACGAAAGAGTATGCGGAAACTTTGGATCAGGAAGATCCATTAGTTTCTTACAGAGAGGAGTTCTACTTGAACCCCGGAATGATTTATATGGATGGCAACTCATTGGGACTTTTATCAAAGCGGGCTGAGAAAAGTTTAATGAAGTCATTGGATGATTGGAAAAGGTATGGAATCGATGGGTGGACGGAAGGCACCGAGCCCTGGTTTTACTTTTCTGAGAGATTGGGTGAATTGAGTGCCCCGCTAGTAGGTGCTTTAGAGGATGAAGTGATAATGGGAGGGTCGACTACAGCTAATCTGCATCAGCTTGCGGCCACTTTTTTTGAACCGAGAGCTGGCAGGAATAAGATTTTGGCGGATGAACTAACCTTCCCGAGTGATATCTATGCACTTCAAAGCCAGCTCCGATTGCATGGGCTTGATCCTTCGGCACACTTGGTTCAGGTGAAAAGCCGAGATGGTAAATTCCTTGAAGAAGCTGACATCATTGCAGAGATGAACGAGGAAATAGCGTTGATTGTACTTCCGACGGTTTTATATCGAAGCGGACAGATCCTTGAAATGGAGAGGTTAACAAAGGAAGCGCATGCGCGTGGAATCATGATAGGATTCGATGCCTGTCATTCCGTGGGAGCCATCCCGCATTTGTTTGACGACTGGGAAGTGGATTTCGCGTTTTGGTGTAATTATAAGCATTTGAATGGCGGACCAGGATGTGTAGCGGGGTTATATGTGAACCGTAAGCATTTTGCAAGGCTGCCCGGTTTGGCTGGATGGTTTGGCTCGCGGAAAGATAAGCAGTTCGATATGGAACATACCTTCACCCAGGCAAATTCGGCAGGTGCCTTTCAAATTGGAACTCCCCATATATTAAGCATGGCTCCCCTTTTAGGCTCGCTTGAAATGTTTGCGGAAGCGGGGATAGAACAAGTCCGGAAGAAATCCTTGAAGCTGACTCAATATCTTATGGATTTAATACATTCGGAATTGACGGGATATGGATTTGGGATTGGGAGCCCAAGGCATGAAGCAAAAAGGGGCGGTCATATCATCCTTGAACATCCAGAAGCTGCAAGAATTTGTAAAGCATTGAAACAAGAGGCCATCATTCCCGATTATCGTGAACCGAATATGATTCGTTTAGCACCTGTTGCACTTTATACCTCTTTTCAGGAAGTCTATGAAACTGTACAGGTGCTTAAGAAGATCATGGACGGCAGATTATATGAAAACTATGAAAATAAAAGGGGAATCATTGCCTAGAATGGGAGCAACATATGGAGAAAAATAAACTGCATCGTGAATTATCATCGAATCAAATCACCATGATAGCCATGGGATGTGCAATTGGCACCGGGTTATTCTTGGGCAGCGGCCTTGCGATTTCAACGGCAGGTCCAAGTGTACTTATCAGCTATGCAATAGGTGCATTCATTGTCCTTCTGCTGATGGGCTGTTTGGCGGAAATGACTGTAGCCTATCCAACATCGGGATCCTTTGGAACCATTGCTGAAAAATATATAAGTCCATTTGCGGGTTTTGTTGTGAGGTATTCATATTGGATAGCGAATGTTCTTGCCATTGGTGTCGAAGTGAGTGCCATCGCTGTTTATATGAAATATTGGTTCCCTGCTGTACCTGGAAGTGTTTGGATTTTCCTTTTTGCTGCACTGCTAATCTATGTAAATGCGACGAGTGTCAATACATTCGGGAATTTTGAGTATGTATTTTCAATGATCAAGATAAGCGCCATTGTCATATTCATTCTACTGGGCGCCTATGTGGTGTTTGGCGCCGGACCTTCAAGCGGGATCGGTGTAGAGAACTATGGCAATGATGGAGGTTTTATGCCTTTCGGATTTTGGGGCCTCTGGGTCGCCATATTCATTTCGCTCTTCAGCTTTTTAGGAACTGAATTGATTGCGGTGACCGCTGGAGAAGCAAAGGACCCGGATATAGCCGTCCCTAAAGCTTTAAAGGCAACTGTCTTCAGGCTTGCCACTTTTTATGTACTGACTATCGGGATCATGTTAATGATTGTTCCCTGGCAATCTGCAGGTATTGATAAAAGCCCATTTGTTAAGGTAATGGAAATCCTGAATGTTCCCGGGGCATCGGGGATAATGAATTTCATTATTTTAACCGCTGCTTTATCCGCTATGAATAGTCAATTATATGCCTCCACCAGAATGATATTTTCGTTATCCGAGCAAAAGCAGGCTCCAGCCTTATTTCAAAAAGTGAGCAGGAAAGGTGTCCCGGTAAGGGCCCTTCTCATATCCACTTTAGGAATATTTCTTGCTGCAGGAGTAAAGGTCCTGCTTCCGGATACTTCATATGCATTCATGATGGGGATATCGATGTTCGGAGCCATTTTAACCTGGTTCATGGTGTTCATTTCCCATTTATATTTCAGAAAGAGGTGGGAGAAATCAGGGGGCCGCAAATTACCGGTTAAAATGTATGGGTTTCCATATCTAACGATTCTTGGTGCATTTCTTTTGTTTGCTTTGACGGTATCTACCTGGTTCACTGGCCCATTTAAAATCGTGCTCCAGTTCGGGGTTCCTTGGCTGATCTTTCTTTGCATCGTTTATTTATTGATGTCGAAATTCAAAAGAAAGTAAAGGGAAAGAGGGATAGTATGGATAAGGGGCAAAGAGATGAACATCGTTTGGAAGAATGTATGGTAACAGATTTTGAAAAAGATATGTCCTATGGGGACTATCTGCATTTAAATCAAATTTTATCAAGTCAGCATCGACTTTCCGGCCATCACGATGAAATGCTGTTCATCATCATTCACCAAACAAGTGAATTGTGGATGAAATTGATTATCCATGAATTGACTGCGGCAACTGATCATATTGAGGCAGGACATTTGGAGCCTTCCTTTAAGATGCTATCCAGAGTGGCCAGGATCCAACAGCAACTTGTTCAATCTTGGAATGTGCTTTCGACCTTGACGCCATCCGATTATATGGAATTCCGGGAGAAACTAGGAAACTCTTCAGGGTTTCAATCATTTCAGAACAGGTTGATAGAATTTGCGATGGGTCAAAAGAATTCGCAAATATTGGCCGTTTTCCGTCATCAGCCCGAGCTTTATGAGTCGATGATGGCAGCCTTGAATAAACCAAGTATTTATGATGCGGCTATAGGGGCTTTGGCTGCAAGAGGGCTTCCCATCGATCAATCCGTCCTGAAGAGGGATTGGTCTTTAATTTATCAGGAAAATGCAAGTGTTGAAAAAGCATGGCTGACCGTTTACCGTGATGTGCATAACTACTGGGATTTATATGAGTTGGCCGAAAAACTCGTTGATATTGGAAGTCAACAACAATTCTGGAGATTCAATCATATGAGCACCGTAGAAAGGATCATCGGTAATAAAAAGGGAACTGGCGGATCGTCCGGTGTAAGTTATCTGAAGAAAGTGGTCGAACAGCCATTTTTTCCTGAGCTTTGGACATTAAGGACCAAACTGTAAGCTTTGACTGGGGGGGATATCATGAATCAATGGTTAGATATTTCCCAAGGCCTTAATGAAAATACGCCATATTGGCTAGGAGATAGCAATATTATATCGGCTGAATTCATCAATGGCTGAAGGGTCATCTGTCAATGTAGGGGGAATCCGGATGACCCTTAAAGAATTCAATTGATTCTCCCTATCATTTTGATGGAAATGGAAAAAATCATCGAACTTGATCTCGATTTATGAAGCCGGGCACGGGAGCCCGATCAGGGCCGTGGTGAAAAAGAAAGGCTGATGAGGGGGATATAAGGATGGGCAAAATTGGAGTTTATGGATCTTCCTTCGATCCGGTCACGAATGTGCATTTATGGACAGCGTCCACCATTGCGCATCGTGCTAAGCTGGACAGGGTGATTTTTTTACCTTGCTCAAATGGCCGTATCGATAAACAGATGAAAACGAGCAATGAACACCGTTGGGAAATGCTCAAGCTGGCAATAGGGGGCAACCTGTTATTCGAAGTCAGTGATTATGAAATTAATGAACGTGCCGGAACGAGTAAACAATATACTTGGTATACGATGGAATATTTTAAATCACGATTTCCAAAGGACGAAGTTTACTTCATAATGGGTGCAGATTTACTTGAAGATATTGATAATCAGGAGTTGCCGGTACACTTACGATGGAAATTCAGGGAAAAACTGATTGCAAATCATAAATTCATCGTCATGGCACGGGATGGGATCGATATGCTGAAAATCATATCCAAAAGTCCATTGCTAAGGAATTATGATGATGGCAATACATTTCACCTTATTGATAAAGGCCTTTCCATGGAAATCAGTTCTACATATATAAGGGATGAATTCGCGATGGGCGGGGAACCAAGATATTTACTTCCTGATCAGTGTTATCAGTATATCGTGGACAATAAGCTGTATCAAAAAGCATCAAATTCATAAATAGGTATTAAAAAGGGCTCGATCTCCCCGTTGGATCGAGCCCTTTTCGTTGGGGGAATTCTTCAATTTGCAAAACGTGAATGAATTTAAATAAAAGGACATGCAATACCTAGTTGACAACTGGGTTAACTTTACTTTATGGTAATGATATACAAAAAATAAAATACTTGCTGATCAGAGAACTGAAGGCATACTATCTCCTGAATAATTGAAAGGGAAATAGCATGCCTTTTTTGTTTGTTGTAAAAAAAGGGGGAAGCTCATGAAAAAGGTAATGTTATTGATAAGTTTGATTTTAGCATTCGGTGTACTTGCGGGATGCAACTCGGAAAAAACGGAAGGCGACGGGACATCAAAGTCAGTCGAGCTTTTGAATGTGTCATATGATCCGACAAGGGAATTGTACCAGGAATTCAATGAAGCGTTCGTGAAGCACTGGAAAGAAGAATCCGGTCAGGATGTAACGATTCAGCAATCACATGGCGGATCTGGTAAACAGGGCAGGGCAGTCATTGATGGATTGGAGGCGGATGTCGTTACTTTGGCATTGGCTTATGATATTGATGCCATTTATGAAGCTAGTAATTTGCTGGCGAAGGATTGGCAAAAACGTTTACCGGAGAACTCGACACCATACACATCAACCATTGTGTTTCTGGTAAAAAAAGATAACCCTAAAGGCATTAAAGATTGGGATGATCTGATTAAAAAGGATGTATCCGTCATTACCCCAAATCCAAAGACAAGCGGAGGGGCAAGGTGGAATTACCTGGCTGCCTGGGCTTATGCGGAGAAAAATTTCGATAATGACGAAACAAAAGTGAAGGATTTCATGAAAAAACTTTATCAGAATGTTGAAGTCCTGGATTCAGGGGCCCGCGGTGCAACGACCACTTTTGTGGAACGGGGAATTGGTGACGTACTAATCGCTTGGGAGAATGAAGCCTATTTAACACTGGAAGAATTCGGTGATGACAAATATGAAATCGTCAATCCTTCAATCAGTATATTAGCAGAGCCGCCGGTAGCTGTTGTCGATGAAGTGGTCGAGAAAAAAGGAACAAAGGAAGTGGCTGAAGCTTACCTGGAATACCTCTATACGGATGCCGGTCAGGAAATTGCCGCGAAAAACTTCTATCGTCCAAGGGATGAGAAGGTTCTTGCTGAATATGAAGACCAATTCGCAAAAATCGATATGGTGACGGTTGATGATACGTTTGGCGGTTGGAAAAAAGCCCAGGAAACACATTTTAATGATGGTGGTACATTTGACGAGATTTATCAACCGCAATAAGCATGAAGGAGAAGATGGCTTTTACATCTTCTCCTTCATAAATCAGAAAAAGAGCTGAGGCGAAGCGATGAATATAGTGACAGAAGGTAAACAGAAGAAAAAGAGGACCATACCCGGTTTTGGATTGACGATGGGTTTTACGCTGCTGTATCTCTCCATCATCGTTTTGATCCCGTTATCGATGGTTTTTCTAAACACATTTTCAATGGGGTTCCAGGATTTTTGGGCGACCATAACTGAACCAAGGGTTCTCGCTTCTTATAAATTGAGTTTCATGACAGCGTTAACTGCGGCCTTTGTGAACGCAGTTTTTGGTGTGTTAATTGCCTGGGTGCTTACTCGTTATGAGTTTCCCGGTAAACGGATCATCGATGGACTGGTTGATTTGCCTTTTGCCCTCCCGACTGCCGTGGCAGGGATTACGTTGACCACCTTGTATTCACCGAACGGATGGATCGGGCAATTCTTCAGCTTTAAAGTCGCTTTCACTCCCGCAGGGATCATCATCGCCCTTATATTTATCGGTCTGCCATTCGTGGTGCGGATGGTTCAACCGGTGCTTGAAAATATCGAAAAAGGGATGGAAGAAGCATCTGCCTCTTTAGGGGCGAATCGAATGCAGACATTCATTAAAATCATCTTCCCGGAATTGATTCCAGCGATATTGACGGGTTTTGCACTTTCTTTTGCGAGGGCACTTGGAGAGTATGGATCAGTTGTCTTCATTGCCGGAAATATGCCGTTTAAAACGGAGATTTCCCCGCTGATCATCATGACAAAGCTTGAACAGTATGATTATGAAGGTGCAACAGCAGTTGCAGCTGTCATGCTCATTATTACATTTATAATCTTATTCACCATCAATATCTTACAATGGTGGACCGGCAAAAGATATTCAGGGAAGTAGGAGGGATATGATGGAACATGATAATTCAGTTGTTGCAAATGCGAATCACCCAGTCATGATTACGAGAAACGCAACTAAAGAGCCTAGATCCATTCAGTGGATCCTTATTTCCATTGTATTGCTATTTCTCACTTTGTTTTTAGTAGTCCCATTAATCGCGATTTTTGTAAAAGCCTTTGAAAAAGGTGCCGAAGCTTATTTTGCGGCCATTGTCCACCCTGATGCCGTGGCTGCGATTAAGTTAACATTGATCGTTGTCCTCATCACCTTGCCGCTCAATGCCATATTCGGAGTGGTTGCCGCGTGGACCATAACAAAATATGATTTCAAGGGAAAAAACTTCTTAATAACATTGATAGATTTGCCTTTTTCCGTTTCACCCGTCATTGCAGGGTTGATTTTTGTCCTTCTGTTCGGCTTGCATGGAACACTTGGTCCACTGCTGCAATCTCTTGACATTAAAGTGATCTTTTCAATACCAGGGATTGTCATCGCCTCCATTTTCATCACCTTCCCATTCATTGCGCGCGAATTGATCCCGCTCATGCAAAGTCAGGGGACGTCTGAAGAAGAGGCCTCACTCACGCTGGGTGCGGGAGGGTTTAAGACATTTTGGTATGTGACGCTTCCCAATATAAAATGGGGGCTTCTATATGGAGTCATCCTTTGCAATGCAAGAATAATTGGGGAGTTTGGAGCTGTATCGGTCGTATCTGGCCATATACGGGGCATGACCAATACGATGCCGCTTCATATTGAAATCTTATACAATGAATATCAATTTTCAGCCGCTTTTGCCGTTGCATCCCTGATGTCCATTTTTGCAATCATAACCTTGATCATTAAAAGCTTCATAGAGTGGAAAACTGACTTTAAATCAACCAAAGCGAGGTAGGAGGAATGAAATGAGTATCATCATTGAAAATGTTACAAAATATTACGGGTCCTATCAAGCACTCCGGAACATCGATTTGGAAATAAAGAGCGGTGAACTTGTTGCCCTTCTTGGCCCTTCAGGATCGGGAAAAACGTCATTACTGCGTATCATCGCGGGTCTTGAACAGGCTGAGAACGGAAAGATCTTTTTTAATGAAGAGAATTACACGCATAAACATGTAAAAGATCGAAATGTGGGTTTCGTCTTTCAGCATTATGCCCTTTTTCGTAATATGACCATTTTTGATAATATTGCCTATGGATTAAAGGTCCGACCTAGAAAAATGAGGCCCAGTAAAGAAGTTATTGCACAAAAGGTTACCGAATTGCTTCAACTCGTCAAGCTGGAAGGATATAAAGATCGTTATCCATCGCAATTATCAGGCGGCCAGCGCCAGCGTGTCGCATTGGCAAGGGCACTTGCCGTTGAACCGAATATCCTCTTGCTTGATGAACCATTCGGGGCATTGGATGCCAAGGTTCGCAAAGAACTTCGGCGTTGGCTAAGAAGACTTCACGATGAATTCAATGTTACGAGTGTATTCGTGACGCATGATCAGGAAGAGGCAATGGATGTTGCTGATCGGGTCGTAATCATGAATGAAGGGAAAATTGAACAGGTTGGAACTCCGGAAGAAGTATATGATCACCCGGAAAATCCATTCGTTTATGATTTTCTCGGCAGTGTCAATCTTTTCAAGGGCAACGTTCACCAAGGGAAATTGGTAACTGGGAATGTGGAAATGAATGCCCCGGGCAGTGAAGATGGAGCGGGCACTGGTTATGTAAGGGCTCATAACTTTATCATAGAAAGAGAACCAACAGAAAAGGATTCGATCGCATCCATAATTGAGCACATTCATACAATTGGCCCCATCGTCCGGATAGAAGTCATTCGTCAGGATACAAACGAACCGCTGGAAATCGAACTGACGAAAGAACAATATTTGAATCTGGAAATAAGCAAAGGAGAAAGGGTATTCGTCCGACCGAAAGAATTGAAAGTTTTTGTCGACTTTATGGCTGGAATTTAAGGATGGGTCGAATATTGACGGAAAAACCGCTGATGAGCGGTTTTTTTTATGGGGCTGTAAGTCAACCTTCTCGTATGATAGGTAAATGAGCTGCAATCTGTTCCAAAAGGGCTACCGTGCATTCACAGGTAGTGAGTTTTTGCCTGCCAATAGTCTATGGTCCCTTGGTGCTAAACACTAGATAGAAAGTCTTGCATCAAAATACGAAGGTGATTATGTAAGATATTGGATGTTTTATCACGTGGAAAAGTCGAATTTTTATGTTTAATGTTAAAATTGAAATATAATTGTAATATTGTTATTACGCATTTGACAAAATCTGATGATATACTACGACTTAGATGAAAACATAGTAGAATTTAAGAAATGTATTTAATATTATTTCAACCTTAGAAGATTACATAAAGAGTAAAAAAAATAGAGAAGAGTTCCCAGCAATTTATTTTGACTAATCATTTTTCATAGAGAAAAAGAAGTGGGTCGATGGAAATGCAAGGGGAGGAAAGCAGGGGAAATGAGTTTGAAGAAAAAACTTATCGTATTGAACACGACAATTATGCTTGGATTAGGAAGTGCTTTTGCCATACCGTCTGTAAAAGCTGAATCTATCACGGATATTCAATCGCAACGCACAGGAATACAATCAGATATTTCAGAGGCAGCACAAGTTATTGAGCAATTGAAAAAAGAACAATCGAAAATGAATGCCCAAATTGCCCAGATCGAATCGGCAATGAAAGAAAATGACCAAAAAATCAAAGATACTAAACAAGAAATTAAAGACACCGAAAAAGACATAGATTCTTTAAAGAAAGAAATTAAAGCGTTGGAAGAAAGAATCGCAAAACGCGAGGAAGTCTTGAAAGAGCGCGCGCTTTCATTCCAAGAGAGCGGCGGGGACGTTGAGTACCTAGAAGTTGTTTTAGGTTCTAAAAGCTTTGGTGAATTCGTTAATCGTGTTGGAGCGGTAGCCACTATCGTGGAAGCTGACCAACAGATTCTTAGCGAGCAGGAAGCGGATAAAGCTGACTTAGAGAAAAAACAAGCGACCGTTGAGAAAAAATTGCAAAGTCTTAAGGATATGGAAGTAGAGCTAAAAGGCATGCAATCTCAAATTAAAGATCAAAAAGCTGAAACTGTCAACATGAAGGCTAAGATTGAAAAGAAAGAATCGGAAACAGAAGCTCTAAAACAATCTTTAGAGAATAAAGATGCCGGTTTAGAAGCACAAATAGCATCCATCCGTGAAAATATCAAAAAAGAGGAAGAACGTAAAGCAGCAGAGAAAGCAGATCTTGACCGTGCTGCTGAAGAAGTGAATTCTTCAAATTCTTCCAGTGAAGGATCATCAAGCTCTTCTAACGAAGAATCATCAAGTTCTTCTAAAGGCGAAGCTACGGCAAAAAGTTCATCTAAAGGTGAATCATCTTCAAATTCATCTAAAAACAGTTCTGCTGCTAAACCTACAGCCAGTAAAACTGAAACATCAAGCAAGCCAAGCAGTGCAAATACAGGGTCTGCCATTACAGCAGGTTATAAATATATCGGTAACTCCACATATAAATTTGGTGGCGGAAGAACGGCATCCGATATTGCTAACGGTCTTTTCGATTGTTCAGCATTCGTTGCATGGGCTTATAAACAAGCTGGTGTGAACCTTCCAGCAAGTACGGATGCATTGAAAAATGCAGGACGTCAAGTATCTGATAGTCAAAAACAACCTGGAGATTTAGTATTTTTCAATACCTATAAAACTGATGGGCATGTCGGAATTTATGTCGGCGGCGGCAAGTTTATCGGTTCCCAAAGTTCAACAGGTGTTGCAATTGCCAATATGGAAAGTGGATATTGGGCAGGTGTATACAACGGCCGTGTCGTTCGTGTAAACTAATCGATCTTTAATAAGCAGGGGAGAAAATGCCCCTGCTTATTTTTTTTGAAAAAAAGTCGAAAAAAATGAAACTTATTTTGAAATTCAACGTAAATACTATAAGATTAAATAAGGATAGGTGATGTGGACTTCAGTAACTTTGGGAAAACATATAAAGAAACATCATTCCATACTATAAACGGAGGCAAAAAAACATGATGAAAAAATTTATGGCTGCATTACTTACAATTACACTAGCATTCTCGCCAGTCGGCACTTACGTATTCCAGGATCATACGGAATCAGTCGATGCAAGGGGTTACAAGTCAGGAAAAAGAAGCTTTAACAACAACACCAATAATAATTCGAATTTCCAAAATAAAGAAACGAAGAAATCCGATGCTACTACTGCCAATAAAGCTAAGAGTGGAAACACATTCACAAAAGGCGGCTTAATGAAAGGAATTATGCTAGGTGGATTGGCAGGTTTACTTTTTGGAAGCCTATTCGCCAATATGGGAATGCTTGGTTCTATACTTGGTCTATTAATCAACGTGTTGGCGGTTGTGGTATTAATCGTTGTAATCCGTAAAATATTCACATATTTCAAAGATAAGAAGAAGAAAGAGGATACAAACCCATGGAGAGGTTAAAGATATCCGAACAAGATATCATCAATGCGGTTTGTGTTTACATTGCCCGTAAAAAGCAGGTACAACCCAATGAGGTGGAAGTCGAGTTAATGTATGATGATGATTATGGCTTTTCGGCGGAAGCGTTTGTCGATGGCCGGAAACAAGTGTTAATTACCATCAACTTGATAGAAGCGCTTCGCTTATGGCTGGATGAATATATGAATAAAGATCCATACTCGGGTATTGAACTTGTTTTGGATGATGAAGAAGGCATAGTGGCTTTAGTAAGTGAAAGTAATAGATAAGTAAAAAGGATGCCGTTACGGCATCCTTTTTTTATTTAATAAGGTACAACTCGATCGGTGTGAAGGAAAAAGATAAAAGAGAAATAGAAAAATAGTAAAGCAAACAAAGCAAAATGCTAGATTACCAACACATATTTTAAACACAGATAGATTATAATGAATTATATTTTCCATTTGTTGCAAAAAATGGTCTGCGGAAGTAGGATGGATATATGTTCAAGTCAAAGGAGGAGAATAAGTGGCAGGTTACATAGAAGATATCACTTTTTTAAATGAAAAGGCCATAAAGTTCGGCAATGAAAAAGTGGAAGCGATACTTGCGCCATCTTTAGGAAGCAATCTGCTTTCGTTTAAGTACAAGCATAAGGATATTGAGGTGCTGCGAACTCCGGTTAGTCTGGAAGAGTATAAAAAAGCTCCCATTTTATACGGAATGCCTATCCTGTTTCCTCCTAATCGAATTGAAGATGGTCAATTTACATATAAGGGGACTGAGTATAGGTTTCCGGTCAATGAAAGGGGAAAATTCAATCATATACATGGTTTTTTACATGACAAGCCTTGGCAAGTCTGCCAAAAGGAGGTGAACGGGAAAGAAATCGTCATTAATACTGAATTTTCAAGCAGTGAATTTGATCTAAAAGATAGCTTTCCACAAGATATCACTGTGAATATGTCTTTATCTTTAAGGGCTGAAACATTGGATATAAAATTGGAAATCACCAACAAGGGCATTGAACCCTTTCCGTGGGGGACAGGTTATCATACTGTATTCAATTTTCCATTTGGACCAGGGGGGAAATTGGAGGATTGCAGAATATCTCTTCCCGTCAATAAACATTGGGAGTTGAATGAAAGGTCATTGCCCACTGGTGCAATTCATGAAACGGCCGATACACTGGAAATCCAAAACGGCTTTAGCTTGGAGGGCCGGCTGTTTGATGACCTATTTGGCTATGATGAGGAAAGAGCCCTCGAAAACGAGTGCATACTTACTGACCAAGAGGCTGGCATACAGGTCATCTATCATGCTGATCAACATTTTAAGTTTTGGGTATTATTCAACCAGGAGGGGTTCGTCTGTCCTGAACCATATACATGGGTAACGAATGCTCCTAATTTGGATTTGTCAGCAAAATTGACTGGATTGAGGGAGTTAAGATCTGGTGAAACGGTTCAGCTGAGAACTAGATTGGCAATAAAGGATATATAAAAAAACACCTTGGCACTTATTTGTGCCAAGGCGTTTAAGGTTATGCTTTTTTTCTCATCCAGAGTGGGTATAGGACGATTCCGAATACATATAAGGCAATGCCAAGTATGAATGTATTCATATCGGCTGTACCTGTCTTGATGACCCAGATCGAGTAGATTAACGCCAGGATGGTGATAATTCCATCACGTACCCTTGAGCCTTTCATGATGTCATAGGTTTCCCCAGTCATGACCAGTTTCAATTGATACAAAACGGATGCAAGATAAGGGATCAAGTAAGCGAGTGTAGCGACGATCATGGAAAATTTATAAGCCTCCAAAATCGTACCCGAAATAGTGGAGAATAAGAATATCTGTGTCATGATATTTGTTATTGTCATAGAACGGACGGGTGTGCCATTTTTGTTCGCTTTCGCAAAATAGGCAGGAAACAAATCCGATTTCGCTGCCTGGTAAGGAACTTCTGAGGCAACGACAATCCATCCGATTGTCGATCCCAATAAGGAAATGACGGCAAGAGCAGCCATTAAATACGTGCCGCTTGAACCAACTACTGCTTGTAGTGCGTCAACAAGCGGTTTTTGTGATATTTTCAACTCGTCTTGTGATATGGCACCCATCGTCAATAAAGTAATGCCGATATAAATGGCAACAGCGATGAGTAAACCAAAAATCGTCGCTTTCTTTACATCATTTTGTGACTTGGCACGGTTTGAAAGCATGACGGCAGCTTCGATACCGATGAAGGCCCATAATGTTGAAATTGCAGCTGCATTCACTTGATCACCTAAAGAGACGGCTGACCCCGCCTTATCATAAAATTCAGCTCCGTTTCCTAGATTGGAAGTATCGAAGATGAATATCGTGATTATGATGAAAAATAAGAATCCAAGCACTTTGGTAACTGTAGCAAAAAGATTCATTTTCCCAGCACTATTAAAACTTCTTACCAAGATTGCCTGAATCCCCCAAAGGGCAATGGAACATACCGCAAACGTTAATGCTTTACCTAGTTCAAGTTGAAACGAACCCGCTGTATAAATCACTTTCGTACTATGCATCACAGGGAAAAACGTTGATAGGTAACCAGCAAATGAGATGATGACAGAAGCTGTCGCAGCCCAATTCGCAGCCCAATAGCCCCATGCCATGCTATACCCTGAAACCCTTCCTTTAGCAGGAGATTTAAATAATGATTGAGCATAACTTTGCGGTCCAGCCTTCAATTCCGGTTTCCGGACTGCCAGGTTACCAAACACTAAAGCTATTAGAAAAACTCCCAGTCCAGTAACAATCCATGCCAATGTGGCCCCTAATGGACTGGATACCTGTGCTAATTGAGCAGGGAGCATGAAAATTCCGCCGCCGACCATATTTCCAATTACGAAAGTGGTCAAAATCAATAAACCCCATTTTTTATTTACCATTTATATCGAACCTTTCTTATATACAAAGTGAGTGTTTATACCGACAACTTATACTAAAATAGTATATCTCAAATAGTTTAGTTTGGTAAAGTGGTAAATAAGTAAAATGTAAAACGCAGACTAATCAGAAAATTTAAGCGCATTATTGACAATAGGAGAAAATTGGATTATATTAGTAAATACCAAGTTAGTTGGTAAGAATAATGTGGTTTGTTGCTTGAATCGTATTTTTCTATAACATAAGCAACTCCCGAATATTGCCGATTAGTCAACTAAAGGCACCCTTACATCTAATCTGTTAGATGGCGGGTGCCTTTTATTTTTTATAGTGAAGGGAGGGGAATATGGAGTTCCTATTAACTGGTTATTCTTATTCGGAAAGTAAAGTGATGAGGATATGATAGGTAAACCAAGTTCCTCAAGAAAACATTGAAAGTGGGAAGCACCTGCGCATTTCATGCGATCACTTTTAACATTAGGCATGAAACGAAGCTTTATTACCAGTAGTGAAGGGGAGAGATATTATGGAAAAGAAAGAAGAATTGAAAATCAGGCATATCATTTCAAGCTTGGAAGATCTGCAATATGGATCGGTTTTAATAACCGTACACGATGGTAAAATCACACAGGTGGATACAACCGAGAAGAAACGATTCCCATTAGCGAAGAGCCGGGCAGTTAATGCCAGATGAATGATAGTTATTAAGGGAGCTTTCGATATGAAGGCTCTCAGACTGTAGACAAACTCGATGAAAATCGAGTTTGTCTATTTTTATGGCTTGTACAATTTGGACGTTGATTGGAACGTAGGGCACTCGCTTTCCGGGGGCGGTCGGGGAGCCTCCTCGGCTTTCGCCTGCGGGGTCTCCCCTAGACGCGCTTTTCCCGCAGGAGTCTCGTACCTTCCGTTCCAATCAACTATGTTTAAAATTTTTCTTTGCGTACGATTTTCTTTTCAAATTTGCGCTTATTCGCACACGAGCATATCAAGGACGTCTTCAAGATGAAATCAATCAAAACCATGGAAAGAAGCCTTTTCCACCAGATAAATTTGATAAGGAAGAAACCAGAGGAATTAAAGAAAGTACTACGGATCCTGAGAGGGGCAACTATGTGAAAGATGAACCAACAAAACAGTTTGCCTATTCATTCCACGCGGCCGCAGACCGGAACGGTTTTGTATTGGGAACGATTGTAACACCTGGTAATACACATGACAGTCATATTTTGGAGCCACTTGTTGAGCAAGTGATAGAGAAAGGTGGAAAACCAGAAGCAGTTGCCGTAGATGCAGCTTACAAAACACCAGCGATTACAAGCTACCTATTTTAACAAAGAAATCACACCTGCTTTACCCTATACACGTCCTCGAAAAAAAGAAGGATTCTTTTGCTACCATGAATATGTTTAAGATGAACACTTTGATTGTTATCTTTGCCCTTCGGGAGAAACTTTAAAGTACTCAACAACAAATAAAGAGGGCTATCGCGAGTACAAATCGCCAAAACAAATTTGTGCAACATGCTCATATTTATCACGGCGTACAGAAAGCAAAGACCATCAAAAAGTAGTGACACGGCATATCTGGCAAGGATATGTGGGAGAAGCAGATCATCTGCGTCATCATCAAGATGTAATACCTATATATGCGAAACGCAAAGAAACGATTGAGCGTGTATTGCAGATGCAAAAGAAAAGCATGTTATGAGTTGGATTACTTTAAGGGGACTTAAAAAATTGTCGATCAAGCGATGCTTACTTTCGCTGTCATTAATTTAAAGAAGATGGCCACGTGGACATGGCAACTCCTAACCTACAAACTGGGTACCCTTCAATATGAAGGCTTTTTTTTATACAAAAAATTATTCAATTTGGAATTTATAAGAAGATTGTACTGGTTTTAACATGGTAGAATAAGTTAGGGTATAAGGGCTTTTTTTTATAGGGATTAAATGATATATAAGGGAGGAACAGGGGATAGATGACCTTACAGACTATAGAACATGATATCTTGGCATTAGTTGAAACATTTAATGGGAGAATCGCATATAAAATTGAAAATGGTCTTGGGGACACGATTGGATATCACGAGAATGAATCCTTTCAATCAGCGAGTTTGATCAAAATACCAATGATCATCGAAGGTTATCGTCAAAGTGAACAAAAGAAAATCTATTTGAACCAACCAGTGACCATCCCGCCTAATGAAGTGACTGGGGGATCCGGGGTCCTGCATGTCTTATCGAACAAGGTATTTTTAACAGTAGAGGATTTATTGACATTGATGATAACCGTTTCCGACAATACATCCACGAATATGATGATGAACCTGCTCGGCTTTGAGGAAATCAATCAATGCATCAAGGAACTTGGTTTGAAAAATACTGTCCTTGAACGAAAAATGCAGGATTTTAAGGCATTAAAAGAAGGGCGCGACAATACCATATCGGCGGAAGATACGATTACCTGCTTAAAAGCCATACATACAGGCAACTTTTTAACGAAAGAAAGCCAGGAAAGAATCTTGCGTGTATTTGACAATCAGCAATTAAGGGATAAACTTCCATCACGGATGGGCAGAGGGGTCAAGGTCGCAAGCAAAATGGGCGGAATTCGAGGAGTTGCCCATGATTGCGCAATCATTCGGTCAGAAACACAAACTGTTTATGCTGCAGTTCTTACTGAAGATATGAAATCAGAGGAAGAAAGCCGTCAAGTAATCAGTAAAATTGGAAAATTGATATATGATGATATGGTTACAGAATAAGCTGTTTAATTCAATATTTTTGGAAGAGCGGGAAGTCTTTCATGATTTCCCGCTCTTCGATCTTAGTTATGAGGGAGTTAGTGGGAAAGCATGTTATTTAAGGAAAGGAAAAAGAAACGGGGAAAAACTTTAAATAAATTTTGTGTAATTAACGTTATTGCAGTACTGGGGTATTTTGGTTTTTTGCACATGAAAATTCAAGAAACCATTCACCAGCAAATTCCGGAAAATGCCGATTATCTCATTATTCTTGGAGCAAGGGTCAAAGGTTCGGTGCCATCATTATCCTTACAATACAGGATTGATAAAGCTGCAGAATATTTATCGGCTAATAAACATACAGTGGCCATTGTATCTGGCGGCAAAGGACCGGGAGAAGAAATATCGGAAGCAAAAGCAATGCAACAGGGACTAATCGCCCAGGGAATTGAAGAAGCACGCATCATGATGGAAGACAAATCTACAACAACTCAGGAAAATATTGTTTTCTCAAAAGAACTCATTCCTGATACAGCAGCTTCAGGATTGATCGTTAGTAATGACTTTCATATCTACCGGGCAGTCGACATAGCAAAAAGAGAAGGCTTGGACATTAAAGGAATGCCGGCAAAGACACCAAAAGTGTCACTATTGAAATCATATACCCGTGAATATCTGGCAATTACCAAATACTATTTGACCGAGTTGATTCGGAGGTAAATTGGAATTGTCCTAAAGATGTGGGGTGCTTTCATTATTCGACTTCCACGACAACATTAGGAACTTCCCAAAAATCTTTCTCTTGATATAGCTCCTTAAGTGTTTTATAAACGGGATACCCGGTATAGGAAATCTCGACTCGTTCATCAGCATCCACTTCTTCCACATCTATATCATCAACAAAACCAAGTTGATCATCGATTTCCATTAAATAATATCCGAGTGCCTCATACCCGCTATAGGCTACAATAACCTTACTGTCAAAACCGCTATTAGAAACTTTGTAATATTTCATTGAGTGACCTCCTTGTTGATAATTCTTTAAGTGAAAATCGTACGGTTTCTTATTACTTTGATATACCCATTAATTACTATCTGAATCATTAAATTGGATAAATAAAGAAAATAGGAAGGCAAAAGGAATGTGAAGCCAACTTAAAATATCACTGGAAAATTTGCTATCTGCATCAATTCATGTTAATCTAATAAAGAATTGTTTTTGGTTGTGGAAGAGGATACTCGTTATTTTCCAAATGATTAAAAATAGTAATACAATGTGTGTTATGCACTAGGAGGCAACAACAATGGAACAAGGTACAGTTAAATGGTTTAATGCAGAAAAAGGTTTTGGATTTATCGAACGCGAAAACGGAGACGATGTATTCGTACATTTCTCAGCTATCCAAAGCGAAGGCTTCAAATCTTTAGACGAAGGTCAAAAAGTAACTTTCGAAGTTGAGCAAGGTGCACGTGGAGCTCAAGCTGCTAACGTTCAAAAAGCTTAATTTTAAAATTAAATCGTAACCTATATGAACAGACTTCCTCGATGGGAGTCTGTTTTTTATTGTGCTAAAAAAAATGAAAGCAAAAAAAAATCCCACTCTGACTGAGTAGGTTTTTAGTGACTTGTCATTAAGCTTTTTTTAATTCCTCTTCAAAGAAAAAAGTAGTCGGATGTTCTTTAACGGTATAAGAATATCTTTTCATGTTTTTTACATATGCCCATTTATTAATGGTTACTGATTCATTAGTATCCTGAATAGTTACTGTTTCACCAGTATTATACTTATTGCTTTTCAATTTAGCCACCCTCTTTAATAATAGTATAACATATTTGGCAATGAAAGATGTGTTCAAGATATTCCAATGATATAAAGGGGCATGCCATGTCATTCAGTTTGCTGGACAAAAGCTAAAAGCCTAATGGTGATTTTTTAATTGTGAATGAAAAAAACAGCCACATGTTCCCTGGTTTTACAGGAATCACGTGGCTATGATTAGAAGGTTTTCAAGTGATCACGCTTAATGCCGGTTAATTAAAACGCCCAATCCCCATTACGGAAGACAGGTTCCGATGTGCCGTCCTGTTTGATGCCGTCGATGTTCATTTTCTCCGACCCAATCATGAAATCGACATGTGTAAGGCTTTCATTCAGTCCATTTTCGGCAAGCTCTTCTGGACTCATGTTTTTTCCGCCTTCAATACAGAAAGCATAGGAGCTGCCGATAGCGAGATGGTTTGATGCATTTTCATCGAATAATGTGTTGAAGAATAAAACATTCGATTGGGAAATCGGTGAGTTGAATGGAACAAGTGCCACTTCCCCAAGATAGTGTGACCCTTCATCCGTTTCAACCAATTGCTTTAGGATTTCTTCCCCTTCTTCAGCTTTTACTTCAATGATCCGTCCTTCCTTAAAGGTCACGGAAAAATTATTGATGATGTTTCCGCCGTAACTAAGTGGTTTCGTACTGGTAACCGTACCGTTAACGCCTGTTTTCAATGGAACTGTAAACACTTCTTCGGTTGGCATGTTAGCCATGAATTCATGACCCTGTACGTTAACGCTTCCTGCCCCGACCCAAAGATGTTTGTCTGGTAACTCGATTGTCAAGTCGGTTCCAGGAGCCGTGTAATGCAATTTTTGGTAATGCTTATCATTTAAATAATCAACCTTTTCATGCAGGGTATCATCGTGTTTTTTCCAGGCCTCCACAGGATCCTTCACATCAACACGAACTGCTTTGAAAATGGCTTCCCATAGCAGATCAACGCGTTTACCTTCTGCTTCTTCAGGGAATACTTTATCAGCCCAAGCCTTTGAAGGGACGGCAACTATGGACCAGCTCACTTTATCGGATTGCATATACTGACGCCACTTCTTCAGAGCAGTCCCGGATGCTTTTTGGAAGTTAGCAATCCTTTCAGGCTTTACACCTTTTAATAAGTCAGGGCTGGAGGAGATGACGGATAGATAGGCAGCTCCGTTTTCTGCAAGTTCGATCGTTTCTTCTGCGCGCCACTTTGGATATTCGTGGAACACCTCGTCCGGAGCCAGTTCATATTTGGTACGTGAAACGATATCGTCATTCCAATTAACGATGACATTGCGCGCACCGTTTTCATATGCCTTTTTTACAATGAGACGCACAAGGTCAGCGCCCTCTAATGTTGTGTTTACGACCAAGGTTTGGTCTTGCTGGATATTTACGCCGACTTTTACGGCAAGTTCTGCATATTTTTCTAAATTCATTTGAAAATCACTCATCATTTAAAACTCCTTTTCCATTTTCTACATTTTCAATTGTACTTTTTGTCATATAAAAAAGAAACTTTTTACTTCGTTTGTGAAAACTACTCGTATATGAAGGAGTTCATTATAACTGGCAAGGAGCTGCTCCAGCAGCTATTTTGTCTATCTTGCATTTTACCAAAACTAAAGAAGGAAAGACTATTGAAAAGGTTTGAATAGTTGAATAATTTGATGATTTGGTGCAGCGAATCAATGGACTGAAAGAAAGAGGGCCTCTTTGAGACCCTCTTTCTTAATAGTCAATAAATCATCTACCCAAATTAATCCAGACGCTTTTCACTTCAGAATAGTTGTCCAGTGCATAAGATCCCATTTCACGTCCGATTCCGGATTGTTTGTAGCCGCCGAACGGGGAAGCTGCGTCGAACGCGTTATAACAGTTCACCCATACTGTACCGGCACGGAGTTTCCCTGCAACATAATGGGCATTGGCTATATCGCTTGTCCATAAGCCGGCAGCCAAACCATATTCACTGGCATTTGCACGGTTAATGACATCATCTAAATCTTCGAATGGCATTGCCGCTATGACCGGTCCGAAAATCTCTTCTTTAGCAATCGTCATATCCTCTTCAACACCAGCGAATATAGTAGGTGAAACAAAGTAGCCTTGTTCACCCGGTTTGTTTCCGCCGACAAGAACTTCCGCACCCTCGTTTTTCCCTTTTTCAATATAGCCCATTACCCGATTTTGCTGCTCCTCGGAAACAAGCGGTCCAATTTGTGTACTTGGATCCAGGCCTATCCCTTGTTTGATGTTTTTTGCATGGCTGGCCATATCGGCAACCACATTATCATAATGTTTCTTTTGAATATAAACCCTTGAACCTGCACAGCATACCTGACCTTGGTTAAACATGACCCCATTCAAAGCTCCAGGGATGGCTTTTGAGAAATCAGCATCAGGCAGGATGATGTTTGGCGATTTCCCACCAAGTTCCAATGTGACCCGTTTCAAGGAATATGAAGCGGAGCGCATGATCAATTTTCCAACTTCGGTCGAACCGGTAAATGCAATTTTATTTACTTGCGGATGATCGACAAGCGCTTGTCCAGCGGTTTCACCAAAACCGGGAACGATATTTACGACCCCATCAGGGAAACCGGCTTCAGCTAATAATTCAGCCAGGTAAAGAGCGGAAAGCGGTGTTTGCTCAGCAGGCTTTAATATGACCGTACAACCTGTAGCAAGTGCCGCTCCCAGTTTCCACATCGCCATAAGAAGCGGAAAGTTCCATGGGATGATTTGGCCAACAACACCAACTGCCTCGTGTTTTGTGTAGTTAAAGTAATTTCCGCTTACCGGGATGGTCTGTCCAACAATCTTGGTGGACCAGCCAGCAAAATATCTCATATGTTCTATTGCTAAAGGAATGTCGGCATTGGTCGTTTCATTGATTGGTTTCCCATTATCCAACGTTTCCAATTGAGCAAGTTCAGTTTTATTTTCTTCCATTAAATCGGCTAGTTTATACATAAGTCTACTGCGTGCAGCTGCGCTCATTCTTGACCAAGGACCTTCATCGAATGCTTTGCGTGCAGCTTTGACGGCTAAGTCGATATCTTCTTTATCAGCTTCATAAACATCGGCAAGTTTTTGTCCTGTGGCAGGATTGGGAGTGGAGAAGGTTTTTTTTGAAGCACTTTCTACAAACTGACCATTAATATAGAGCTTTTTTGGTCCTGTTAAAAATTTTTGCAGCTTTCCACTTACTTCTAACGTTAGATTTGTCATTAATTACCCTCCTGAATAAAATAATTATCTTGGGCTAAACATGATGACTTATTGTTAACGCTATGATTGCCAATTTTTATGATAAATGAAAAAAAGGGAATATTCAATCTATAACATTCGACAGAATATCCAAGATTTCTTCATCATTTTAAAAATGAAGTATTTTTTTGTCATGACATCTGTAATTACTATAGCAAAAATGAAAGTTAATAGTTAAAATGAATAAGGATAAAATAACAAGAAGGTCTAAAGTTCTTCAGGAGGAATATATGGGAAATGATGCGAAAATGATATCGCAGCGTAAGTTACTTGGTGTTGCGGGTCTTGGATGGATGTTCGATGCACTTGATGTCGGTATGCTTTCTTTCATCATTGTTGCATTAAAACAGGATTGGAACTTAACCAGTGAGCAGGTTGGCTGGATTGGGAGCATAAACTCCATAGGAATGGCTGTCGGCGCCGTATTTTTTGGTGCGATGGCCGACAGGGTTGGACGAAAGAATGTCTTTATCATTACATTATTATTGTTTTCGATCGCAAGTGGCCTGTCTGCAGCAGTCAGTACACTAAGCCTGTTCTTGATATTGCGGTTTTTGATTGGAATGGGACTTGGGGGAGAACTCCCGGTTGCCTCGACATTGGTCTCTGAAAGTGTTGAAGCAAGTAAAAGGGGAAGGGTCGTCGTCCTTCTTGAAAGCTTTTGGGCGGTTGGCTGGATTTTGGCAGCACTCATATCCTTTTTCATCATACCGGCTTATGGTTGGCGCGTTGCCTTATTATTGAGCGCAGTTCCAGCTTTATATGCGCTGTATCTGCGCTTGAAACTGCCGGATTCACCGAAGTATTCGGAACTTGAAAAAAAGCAAAGACCATCTGTATTAAGCAATATGAAAAGTGTCTGGAAAAAGGAATACTCCCGTCAGACCCTTGTATTGTGGATTCTATGGTTT
Organism: Peribacillus sp. NPDC096447; assembly: GCF_044762725.1. NCBI lineage: Bacteria > Bacillati > Bacillota > Bacilli > Caryophanales > Bacillaceae > Peribacillus > Peribacillus sp. NPDC096447. Next base: position 385,677 of record NZ_JBIWEV010000002.1, on the reverse strand, counting down.
TGCGTGGTCTTTTCCTATTATGGGATGTTTTTATGGCTGCCAAGTGTGATGGTCCTAAAAGGCTTCAACATGATTCAAAGCTTTGAATATGTTTTGATCATGACGCTTGCACAGCTTCCGGGCTATTTTTCAGCTGCATGGCTGATAGAGAAGATGGGCCGTAAATTCGTTTTGATCACATACTTAATTGGAACGGCCGTCAGTGCCTTTTTCTTTGGATCGGCAGAGGGGCTGGCACTGCTGATAGTGTCCGGGATGTTCCTATCTTTCTTTAACCTAGGGGCATGGGGGGCACTTTATGCGTATACACCTGAGCAGTATCCAACATCAGTTCGCGGTACAGGGGCTGGATTAGCTGCAGGGATCGGGAGGATTGGCGGTGTCCTGGGACCTTTGCTCGTAGGGTATTTAGTTGCCGCAGACACCCCGATTTCATCGATTTTCACCATTTTCACAATTGCTATTTTAGTGGGGGCAGTTGCCGTAGCATTTGGGAAGGAAACAAAGAATACCGTTTTGACATAAACAAAGGATGGGGACTGTATGGAGTCCCCATCCTTTGTTATTTAAAGTCTTTTATTATTTTTAAAAGGGATTCGGAGGCAGTCTTCGGATTATCTGCATTCATGATGGCCGATACGACTGCGGTACCTGATAGTCCGCTATCAGAAAGAGCGGAAATGTTATCGGCAGTGATACCCCCGATGGCTACTGCGGGAATGGATACGCTGCGGCAAATTTCCCCCAGATCCTCAATTGCCATTAGGGTGGCATCTCGTTTGGTCTTGGTAGGGAAAACGGAACCGACTCCGATATAGTCCGCTCCATTTCGTTCGGCTTCGAGAGCTTCTTCAAGAGTGGAGACAGATACACCGACAATCATATCTTCAGGAACCATTTTTTTGACGACAGGCAGTGGAAGGTCATCTTGCCCAATATGAATTCCATCCGCTGCAACAGCAAGTGCTATATCCACCCGGTCATTGATGATAAGGGGAATGGACAGCTCGTTCAATAACTGTTTTAATGCAGAAGCTTTATTATAAAAGGAGAGGGAGGAATTGTTTTTCTCTCTAAGCTGTACGATCGAGACTCCTCCTGAAACCGATTCTGCAATGATTTTGGTCAATTCTTCTATTGCCAGGGACTCTTCCGTAACTAAATACAGGCTTAAATCAATTTGGGACTTCTTCATTTATTTTCACCTCATGCATCCAGATTTCCTTATCCATTCTTGATATTGCATCGATTAAACACACACGAAACGTTCCTGTTCCTTCATCCTTTTGAAGGTTTTTGGCAGCTAGTTCACCTGAAATGCTCATGGTTGAGATACCGGCAATCGCCGCAGAATAGAAATCATCGGTGACTCCGGAAAAAGTGCCGATAAGAGCAGTGGACATGCAACCGGTTCCTGTAACATTAGTTAATAGGAGGTTCCCGTTATCGATGATGGACGTATGTTTTCCATCGCTGACCGCATCCTTCGCTCCGCTGACCACGACGATGCAATTCAATTTATTTGCCGCTCGAACAGCCAGCTCTGCATTGCTAACCGCAAGCTCCTCCGAATCCACCCCGCGAGTAACGGTATCCCCACCAATCAATGAAAGGATCTCACTTGCATTTCCGCGAATGATTTGGAAAGTAACCTTACTTAGGAGCTCTTTCACTTGCTCTGTTCGATAGGCGGTGGCACCAACTCCCACCGGGTCCAAAATGACCGGGATATCCAGGTCATTTGCCGTCTTACCGGCAATCTCCATTGCTTCCAAGGCTTTATCATCGATCGTACCGAAATTCAGGACCAATGCATCCGCTAATTTGACCATATCCGCCACTTCTCTTGGGCTCGATGTCATCACTGGTGAACCACCGATGGCAAGGGTGGCATTTGCACAGTCGTTGACCGTAACAAAGTTGGTGATTTGGTGAACGAGTGGTTTTCTTTCTTTTACCTTCATGAATAAATCGGCTGCGGAAACCTTCATATTAAGTCACTCCGTTCTTTTTTTGAATATGAATGAAAATGATGGACAGGTCCATGACCTTTACCGATTGAAAAACTATTGCGTATCGCTTCGGAAATATAAGTCTTGGCCTGTTCGATCGACTCTTGCAATGGCAGTCCATTTGCCAGGTTTGATGTAATGGCGGATGATAGGGTACAGCCCGTACCATGAGTGTTTTTTGTATGTATGCGCTCTCCCTCGATCCAGTGGAAGTCAGTCCCATCATAAAAAAGGTCATTTGGATTTCCTGCTGCATGGCCCCCTTTAAGTAAAACGGCTTTGGGGCCCATTTCTTGTATTGAAATGCATGCCCTGTAGAAATCTTGTTTCGTCCGAATCGACAAGCCAGTAAGTACTTCCGCTTCCGGTACATTTGGTGTTACAAGTGTTGCAAGCGGAAGTAAATCCATTTTTAAGGCGGAGACAGCCTTTTCGTCGAGCAAATGGTGGCCGCTTTTGGAAATCATGACAGGGTCAAGGATAACGATGGCAGGCATGAAGGTTTTAAGGGACGCAGCGACTGTTTCCACGATTTCTTTTGATCCAAGCATGCCTATTTTTACTGCATCGACAGGAATATCTTCAAATATAGCTGCAATTTGGTCCGATATGATAGCTGTTTCAATTGGCTGTACTGAACGGACTTCCATTGTATTTTGTGCGGTTACGGCTGTTATGGCAGACATTCCAAAGACCCCATGTGCAGAAAATGTTTTTAAATCCGCTTGGATTCCAGCACCGCCCCCTGAATCAGAGCCGGCGATGGTTAATGCTGTTTTCATAAAAAAACCCCTTCATATAATTATTTTTTAGAAGTATTTTAAGTAATATGAAAGCTAAAATCGCACCTGCGAATGAACTGAGCATAAAAGCCGGTAAAAAACCAAAAAGAGCAGCTTTTTCCCCCAATAGGAGGATGGCAAGTGGATAACAGGCCAGGGAACCGAGAATGCCGGTCCCGATCACTTCACCTAAACAGGCGAATTTTAAGCTTTGTGTTTTTCGATAAAGGATGGCAGCCAAAAGTGCACCGATCATGCTGCCGGGAAAGGCGAATATTGAACCGGTACCAGACATGTTTCTAATGATGGAAACTAAAAAAGCTTGTGTCACAGCATAAGCAGGCCCCAATAGAACGGCCGTGAGGACATTCGCCAGATGCTGAATAGGGAAGACCTTTGCAAATCCTGCAGGGATGAAAATAAATGAACTGGTCAGCGTCGTTATAGCCGTGATCATGGCAGTCAACGTCAGTTTCTTGATAGGATTCATCATCATGTCTGCGACCTACAGCGGCCAATCCTGCTCATTTTGAACCATATCCCAGAATAAATATTCATATCGGGAAGTAACCAAAAAGTGCTTTTCTAATCTAAGAAGTTCCTTTTCTGGCATGCCTTCCGTCAATTCTTCCAACAATGCGATCAGCCACTTGTGTGCTTCCCCGAATTCAGGTGATGAATAGGACCTTATCCAATCTGCGTAGCGATTGTTTTCCAATGCTGCTCCATTTTGTTCTTTTAATAGCAAACCGATTTCATAATAATCCCAAGCGCAGGGCAGGAGACAGGCGATCAAGTCTGCCAAAGTCCCATGCTGAGCTGCATTTAGCATGTAACCTGTATAGGCTAGAGTGGTGGGAGTAGGTTCTGTATCTTCCAATTCCTTGGAACTGATCCCGAATTCGGAAGCATACTGCCGATGGATATCCATTTCCACTTGAAGGGTTTCATTTAAAATACTCGCAAACTTTGCCATGGTTTCGATGTTATGAGCTTTGATGACACCTAAAGCAAAGAGCTTGGAATAATCCATGAGATAGATATAGTCCTGCTTCAGGTAATAGGCAAATTTCTTTTCAGAAAGCGTACCGTTTCCAATTGCCTGGACAAAGGGATGTGAATGGTTCCTTTTCCAAATCTCTTTTGCCCGTGCATGAAGTCTATCACTGAATGTTTCTGTTTTAATATTCTCCATTGTTCATCCTCCTTTAGAATGGTTCCCCTTAATAATGAAAAACCCCGCTCCTGAATACGGAACGGGGTAGATGGATATAGTCTGTAAATGGACGATATCATCCACTTCCCTCCGCCGGTATGAGCCGGTTCAGGTTCAAAGGGTCCGGAACTATTTCCATCTCAGTCTTAAAAAAAAGACTCCCCTAGTGGTGTGAATTGTATGTAATTACTGACATCATATCAGAAAGACAAGAAAATGCAACCCGTATTTGAAGAGGGAGCACTTTATGTCCAGGAAAAAAGGGAGAACCAGGTAATTGACTTTTGATGATTATTAGGATAGAATCATTTCTACAACATTTATATATCGAATTCTTATCCAGAGAGGTGGAGGGACTTGGCCCAAAGAAACCTCGGCAGCGGACCCGTTTTGGGAACTGTGCTAAATCCAACAAGCATATGCTTGGAAGATAAGAAGAGCCGCACGGATACTGTCAGCCTCTTCTTGAATTAGAAGGGGCTTTTATTTTTGGGAAATAACGTTTAGTGACATAATAGAAAAGGTATATATAATTTGGTGAAAATCAAATAAGTTGATAAAGTTAGCTAACTAGAAGCAGGCTCTAGGATGACTAGGAAAGGAGCCATTTACATGGCAGAATTATTTAAGAGGATTGAACAGAGGAAGGCAAAGCTCATTGAAGAGCTATTGGCCAATGGAGTATACAAAACCTCTGATGAAAGGCACCTTTATGATGCCCCATTAAAAGTGCTTGAAGATGAATATAAGATTGTTATAAATAGACCTAATAACGAGTCACCTTCTGAATGGATGACATAGTAAGCGATGGACTATATTTTGGGTTCTTGGATAAGGGATATGATGTAAGCATTCACAGTCTACACTAGTGGATGCTTTTTTGCGTTTAATAGGAAATGACATAAAATATACATAATTAAAGAATGAAGTAGGTGTTTTGTCACATTTAACCTATAAAATAACACATTTTATTTCTGAAAAATAGTTGATTTTAACTAGTAGTTTCATTATGATGAAAGTGTAAAAAAATTGAATAAATGGGAGGTGACATATATGCCTTGCCGTAAGGTAACTATAGAAAGGGTAGAAGAAAAGAGACAGGAAATGATCAAATTGGCAGCAAGTTATGGCTTAACAAGTCTGCTAACTGTTCAAGCCAGTCAAGAATTGGATACACTATTAAATGCGTTAGCAAGAAAAAGAGAGTCTGAATATTATTCCCTCCAAAAAGCATATAGGTATTTTTAAATTAGCCAAATCGACCTGTATTAATTTGAAAAAGCTACTGCTCAAGGCAATAGCTCTAAAGAATAAAATTAAATATCGACACGTTTACCAAGAATGATCAAATCCCGCTCAATGCCATCCAGCTCGGCAACTTGAGGTAAATGTGCCCATTCTTCAAACCCGAATTTGGAAAAAAGCTTAAGGCTTGGTATATTGTGGGCGAAAATGAAGCCCAATAAAGTTTTAATACCTATTTTTGGACTCAATTCAATTGCCTTTTGGATCGAAATTTGTCCAATTCCTTTTCCCCGGAAATAATCATCAATATAAATGCTGATTTCGGCAGTGGAATTATATGCCGGTCGGCCATAGAAGGATTGAAAGCTCATCCATCCAGCAGTCTTCCCTTCTATAGTAATGATATATAGCGGTCTACTTTCTGAATGATGTTCCTCAAACCATTTAACCCTCGATTGGACGGATACAGGTTCCGTATCCGCCGTGACCATTCTTGAAGCAATTGTCGAATTATATATTTCTACAATTCTGGGTAGATCAGATAGTTCTGCCTCTATAAACTCTATGTGCTCTTCCATGATTTAAACTCCTAACTATCATTTATTCAATCTCCAGAATGAAGGGTAATCCCGTTTTTTGTTTAAGGGACGGTGAATGACACCCAATCCATTGAAAGTTTTTTATTATCATACACTCTTTACTCTTTATCTGACAATTCTTTTTTTATGTTAAGTCTGCAGGTTTTTGGGGTATGTAAAGGATTAAATACTTCTAGTAAAAAGACAGAGGAGAACCAAATGAAAAAATTGTCAGTTTTTTTGATTATAGTACTGGTTATATGTTTTGCTGCATATGAATTTCAGGCCTCGGAGTCGGAAGATGTGCAAAGGGTGATGGCTTTTGGAGATTCGTTAACCTATGGAAAAGGGGATAAGGACGGGGAAGGATATATAGAAGGCCTGGAGGATGAATTGAATAATCCGGAATCGGAACAAAAAGTGAGTTTTTGGAATTACGGTATAAAAGGCCAGGAAACGGATGGGGTGATGAAACAGCTTGATGATTACCGCATTAAAACGAAACTTGATGAAGCCGATACTTTCATCGTTTATATCGGAACGAATGACTTGATCAATAGTAACGGCGGGGACTTGGAGAAAATCAGTGATCGAAAAATCAATGAGGGTAAACGGGAGTATATCAGCCATCTGAAAAAGATTACGTCAACACTGATAAAGGCAAACGATAAAGCGGATATTCTGGTAGTGGGACTATATAACCCAATTAAAGGAAATCAAAAACTTGAAAAGCACATTCGCGATTATAACCAGTCAATAAAGGGAATAGCGGATAAAGACAAAAGGATGTTATTCATTCCTACGAATGATCTTTTTGAAGGTAAAAAGAAAACAGAGTATTTCAGTGATAAGTTACATCCGAATGAAAAAGGGTATCAGCTCATTGCGAATCGGGTTTTGGAAAGTTATGATTTCAAATGAAAGCAAAAATGCACAGAAAGGCATTCTGTGCATTTTTGCTTGCTAGGAATTTAATATGGCTTTTAGCTGAGGGAACTGCAAGTCATGGAGTTGCTTGTATCTGCCGTTGTTTTGCAATAACTGTTCATGTGTTCCTTTTTCATGAACCTACCCTTTTTCCAGGACGATTATTTGATCGGCATCATGAATGGTCGATAAACGATGAGCAATGACTATTGAAGTCCGGTTTATCAATAAACGTGACAAAGCTTCCTGTATCAAATGTTCGGATTCTGTATCCAATGCCGCCGTTGCTTCATCGAGAATGATGATTTGCGGATTTTTCAAAAGTGCCCTGGCAATGGCAATCCGCTGTTTTTGTCCGCCTGAAAGCTTGACTCCGCGCTCTCCAATTTGAGAATCATAACCATCAGGAAAGGCACTGATAAAGTCATGCGCATTTGCCGCTTTGGCGGATTCAATGATTTCATCATCTGTAGCATCAAGTTTTCCATACACGATGTTATCACGGATGGAACCGTTGAATAAAATGATATCCTGGGAGACAACTCCCATTTGTCCCCTTAATGATTTCAGTGATACATTTTTGATATCATGGCCATCCATTTTAATTGTCCCATCTTGCGGATCATAAAATCGGATCAAAAGGCTCGTGATGGTCGATTTTCCTGCACCAGAGGAGCCGACCAGAGCGGTTACTTGACCAGCTTTCATGGTCAGGTTTAAATTGCTGAGTACAGGAACACTCTCATCATAAGAAAAATCAACACATTGAAATTCAATTTGCTTTTTTATGGAAGGGAGTTCAATGGCATTTCCCTTGTCACTTATTTCAGGTTGTGTTTCCAATATTTCAGTTATCCGCTCAAAGGCGGCGGCTGATTGCTGGACAATGCTGATGACCCGGCTAAAATTGCGAACGGGACTCTGCAGCAACCTCAAATAGGCGAGGAAGGCCACGATTAATCCTATTGTGAATTCACCTTCCATCACTTGCCAGGCACCGAACACAATGACTGCTACAAGACCGATATTGTTCAGTAAATCAATAATCGGACCGAACATGGAACGTAGCCGAACGGATCTAACGTTCGCAGCCATGTTTTCCTGATTACGCTCGGCAAACCGCCTTGATTCGAATTCTTCATTTGTAAAAGATTGAATGAGCCGCATTCCTGAAATGGAATCCTGTAACTGGTTGCTGACATCTCCTGCGGAACTTTGCACAGACCTAAATGACATCCTGATGCGTTTCCCGAATACCCTTGTGATATAGAACATGAAAGAATGTAAAAAGAAGGACAATGGTCAGCTTCCAGTTAATGAAAAGCATATATACCGCCACGGCAATGAAAGTCACCGTGTCTGTCAAGACTTGAAGCATGCTCGAAGAGATGAGCTGCTGCAGTAAGTTGACATCATTGGTCAACCGGGACATTAAGTCACCAGTACGGTTTTTGTCAAAGAATTTCATATCCAGTGTTTGAATGTGGTCATACATGTTATTCCGTATATCCATAATAGCCTTTTGACCGACCTTGGAAACGATATAGCTGTTAAAGTAGTTCAGTAAAGCCAATAAGATGCTAGCACAAAGAATTCCTGTGCCAATCCAGATTAACAAATCATATCTTTTTTCGGGAATGACTTTATCAATCGTAAACTGCGTCAACTGGGGGATGGAGAATTCAAGCAATGAAATGAAAAGCATGATACATAAAGTCAAAGTGCAGAACTTCCATTTGGATGGTACCCGATTGAACATTTGTTTGAGCATCAACCATATGCTTCCTTTTGAGGGTATTGCATGCATGGCACTGCGGCCTTTGTGGCTGAATGGAATATGTCCTCCACTCATAGCGATCACTCCTATTAGACTATCCATGATGAATTTTGAAAGTCATTTGAAATTTACCTTAATGACTATCATAGAGCTTTTCAAAAAATAGACAACTTTTAATCGGTTCGTTTCTGTCAAAAAGTATTATTATTTTACACTTTCCTATAGGACATGGAATAATTAAAGGAGATTAGCGAGGCTTATAAGAGGAGATGCTAAAAATGAATGAAAATGAAAAAATCAGGGAAGAGCTTTTAAATGCGGTCAACGGACTATCGGATGAACAGCTGAACGCCCATCCTGAAACTGGACGATGGAGCATCATCCAGGTATTGGAGCATTTATATTTAATGGAGAGGGCCATAACAAAGAGCATATCCGATAAATTGAAAAGCGACGATAGCATTCCTGCTGTGGATAAACCGATCGAGCTTACTTTAAATCGTGAAGTGAAGGTCCAGGCCCCGCCATTTGTCATTCCGTCAGAATCATACCAAACTTTGAGTGAGGTTAAGGAAAAGTTGTCCGAATCCCGAAAGGCTTTTATACAGATCGTTGACCATGCAAAGGAAATTGATCTCGAACAAAAGTCTTTTCCACATCCTTTGTTTAAAGATTTAAGCTTAAAGCAATGGATCCCGTTCGTGGGACTACATGAAAAACGGCATTTATTGCAAATTGAAGAATTGAAAGCAAAGTTATAATAGAAGAAACTCATCCGTCTTTGGTTGAGTTTTTCACTTTCATACAGTTATTCGTAAAGGAAGGATTTTTCAGTGAAAGCCACTTGGGTAAGGACATGTTTGGTATTGGGCTTTTTTGGATTGTTACTGGGGCTTTTGTTCAAGTATATGCTTCCTCCTGATCTGGATGAAATCGAACTGACTGACGAGCTGAATCCGATCGTCGCCGAAAAAAAAGACGAGCTCATTCAATTGGCTAATGACAAAGGCATCCCGGTTATCATTACGGCGGGGTTCCGGTCTTTAGCCGAGCAAAATGAGCTCTATGAAAAGGGCAGATCAGACTCGGGCAACATCGTAACGAATGCAAGAGGTGCCGAGTCGCTGCATAATTTCGGGTTGGCGATAGATTTTGCCCTCCTTAACAAACAAGGCGAGGCCATTTGGGACATGAGTTATGACGGCAACGATAATGGAAAGTCAGATTGGATGGAAGTCGTGACCATCGCTAAAGGGTTAGGTTTCGATTGGGGAGGGGATTGGGCAGGGTTCAAGGATTATCCGCATTTACAAATGACATTTGGCTTAAGCCTGCGTGAGCTGCAGCAAGGCAAGCAGCCAAAAGGGCAGTGAAAGCGGTTGGCTTCATTATTAGCCGCATAATTTTGACTAATAGCAGGAAAATAAGCATGTGAATTGCTTTACAGGTAAGAATTCGATAAAGTGGACTAGTGAGAAATCAGACATAAAGGAGTGCAGTCACCATGGAAGAAACAAAAAATTGCCGGGACTCTTTGGTCATAAAAACAAGCCTTGTCCTCCCGCCGGATACAAATAATATTGGTACGATGTTCGGAGGCAAATTAATGGCATACATTGATGATGTAGCGGCTATATCAGCCATGCGTCATGCGCGAAGCAACGTCGTTACTGCATCAACTGATTCTGTCGATTTCCTGCATCCTATTCACGAAGGAAATGCAGTTTGCCTTGAAAGCTTCGTGACGTATACAGGGAGAACATCAATGGAAATCATCGTAAAGGTGATTGCAGAGGATTTAGTTACAGGAGCCCGGAATTTATGCGTCATTTCATTCTTGACATTTGTTGCCATTAATGAAGAAGGTAAACCAATTCCGGTTCCGCGTTTGGTTCCTGAAACAGAGATGGAAATGAATTTAAATGAATCAGCAAAACAACGGGCCCAAATAAGGAAAAAACGAAGGGAAGATACACAGTTCATTGCAAGTACTTTCGGAGTGAAACTGCCATGGACCGATCAATCAAATCCAGGATTATATAAATAAGATACCCCATCCCTTCTGCTGTTCTTATTAATGATTGAGACCAAATTCATTGTGATTTGGTCTTTAATTCATTGCCAGGAGTTTTGGGGAAATCAGTACTCACATCTTACCTTAACTGTATGGGAAAGAAATGTGAAAAGACGCTTGGATAAGTCCAAGCGTCTTTCTTATGTTATCTTGCTGGGTTTGATACGATTAGCACTTTAGTCATCGCTTGCTAAAATACCAAAGAAGCGCAAGATGTTAATGAATAGGTTAATGAAATCAAGATATAGATTCAAGGCCATGAGCGGTACTTCTTCGGCTGTTACCCCGTAATGCTTCATTCGATTGAAATCATATAAAATATAACCACTGAAAACTAAAATCCCGATAAAGGAAAAGACCAGCATGGCTGTAGAGCTTAATGGAGAGAAAATGTTGAAAATGCTAATGACCACTAAAGCTAGCAAGGCCGCAAATAACATTCCTCCCAAGAAAGAAAGGTCCCTTTTGGTGGTTGTGGCATAAACCGCCAGTCCTCCAAATACGACTGTCGTCGTAACACCTGCCAGGATCACCACATTTGCCCCTGCAGCAGCTAGGTAGTGTGCGATGATCGGATAGGTCGTAATTCCAGAAATCAACGTGAAACTATACAAAAATGTGTAGCCGATGGCTTTTTTCCTCCGCAATATGAATGCTCCAATCAACATGGCGATCTCAAGTATCGCCAAGGGAAGAAACAACGATGGCGGTACAAGAGTGCCGAGAGCCATCCCTAAAACGGAAACGGCAAGTGATAAAGCGAACGTCCGCATGACGGACGGCATATATGTTTGTACAGTTTGTGAATACATTCAATCACCTCATCATTTATTTTCTACCGTTTTCTACGAATCTGTTTTAAAAAGGTTTCATTGCATTACATGAAAATTTGGTGTTTTTTTAAAAGTATTGAAATATATATGAAGTAATTACCTTTTCTATGATATTCTTACAAATATACTAATTTTTCTGAAATATCAAAATACTTCAATCAGAACCATTCCGCGTTACGTAAAACGACAAGTTCAATAAATGGGCATAAACTTTAAAAAAGCTATCTTGAAATAATAAATTCAAAATTATTGATTCTATATATTTAATCGGACTTCAAAACTTTACTGTATAACAGTTATAAAGGAAACGATTTTTTATTGCAGAAAATTATTCCTAAAGTTATAAAATCTGAAAAAAATGTGATTATTTTCTATAAAAACTATTGTATAAATGTAAAAAATTGATTAAAATTTTAACTAATTATCAGAAGATTAATTATTTTCCCGATAAAATAGTTTAGGGGGAGCAAGGATGAAGAATGCTATTTTACAAATAGAGAACCTAACTACCTCATTCCGAATCGGTAACAAATATCATGCAGCGGTGGATGATGTTTCGTTTACGGTGAATGAAAATGAAATTGTAGCAGTTGTTGGAGAATCAGGTTGTGGAAAGAGTGCCTTGGCCTTAACTATCATGCAATTACATAATAAGCAGAGAACGAAATCCGAAGGAAATATCAATTATAAAGGTCAAAATCTACTAAAGTTGAATGATGTGCAAATGAATAAAGTCCGTGGTAAGGAATTAGGTATGATATTCCAGGAACCATTAACGGCTTTGAACCCGCTCATGACCATAGGAAAACAGATCGAGGAGAATCTTGATTACCATACTGAACTCTCCAGTGCTGAAAAAAAGAACAGGACGATCGAACTCTTGACACAAGTGGGAATTCCATATCCTGAACGGACGTACAAGCAATATCCGCATGAGCTCTCGGGCGGAATGCGGCAAAGGGCAATGATATCGATTGCCATTGCTTGCAACCCTGCACTGGTCATTGCCGATGAACCCACGACGGCACTGGATGTTACGATTCAAGCACAAATACTTGATCTGCTGAAGGAGATCCAAAGCAGGACAAAAATGGGGATCATCTTAATTACACATGATCTTAGCGTCGTAGCAGAGGTCGCTGACAGGATCGTTGTCATGTATGCAGGTCAGGTAGTGGAAACGGGAAGTGTTAAAGAGATATTCAACAATCCGCTGCATCCATATACGAGGTCGTTATTAAATTCGATACCTTCGGCTGCAAACGAGAAAAACCGTTTGCACGTTATCGAAGGAATCGTTCCATCGATAGCGAAAATGGATCGGATAGGATGTCGCTTCCAAGCTAGGATACCTTGGATACCTAAGCATGCGCATGAAGAGACACCCCGGCTTCACGAAGTGGGCAACGATCATTTTGTACGCTGTACGTGCTATAAAGAATTTTATTTTCAAGCTGAAGGAGATGCATCGGCCCATGACATTACTCAAATTAGATAATCTGAAAGTGCATTTTCCAATAAGGGGCGGTTTTTTCAGAAGGGTGGTTGATCACGTAAAGGCCGTGGACGGTGTTTCCTTTGAGTTGCAGCAAGGGGAAACATATGGTTTGGTCGGGGAATCCGGAAGCGGCAAGTCCACGACAGGCAAGGCAGTGGTCAAGCTGAATGATGTCACATCCGGACAAATCCTGTTTGAAGGCAGGGATTTAGCATCTTTAAGTAGAAAAGAAATTAAACCATTTAGAAAAGATATCCAAATGATTTTCCAAGACCCGTATTCATCATTGAATCCCAAGAAGAGGGTACTTGACATCATTGCCGAACCGCTGAGGAACTTCGAACGGTTATCACCTTCAGAGGAAAAGAAAATCGTCCAGGACTTCTTGGACAAAGTCGGACTCAGTCCGGAGTCGATTCACAAGTATCCTCATGAATTTTCAGGGGGGCAGCGCCAGCGGATTGGGATTGCCAGGTCTTTGACATTGAAACCTAAACTGATCATTGCGGATGAACCGGTGTCAGCACTGGATGTTTCCGTTCAGGCACAGGTATTGAATTTCCTTCAGGATCTCCAACAGGAGTTCAATTTGACTTATTTATTTGTCGGGCATGACTTAGGTGTAATCCGGCATATGTGTGACCGGATGGGCGTTATGTATCGCGGTAGATTGGTAGAGGAAGGCAAAAGCGAGGAAATCTATGAAAATCCGCAACATATATACACGAAGCGCCTGATTGCCGCCATTCCGGATTTAGAGCCGGAAGTTCGCGAAGAAAAAGTGCAGCTTAGAAAAAAACTCACCTCGGAATATGAGTCAACATACTCAAAATATTTCGATGAGAATGGACGTGCCTACGATTTGAAGCCAATCTCATCGACACATAGAGTCGCATTACAATAAGGAGGTGGAAGGAATATGTGGAAGTTTATCCTAAGGCGTTTATTAGTTATGATCCCGCAGCTCTTTTTATTGAGCATCATCGTTTTCATGATGGCAAAAGCAATGCCGGGAGATGCACTGTCAGGTCAGGAAATCAATCCTAGGGCCAACCCGGCCGAGCTTGATAGGATCAGGGAAGAACTGGGTTTGAATGACCCTTGGTACCAACAATATATAAGGTGGGCATCCAATGCAGTACAGGGGGATTTCGGTATTTCCTATACACATAAGACGCCCGTCATGGATGTTATCGAAGACAGGCTTTGGAACACGGTGTTCCTGGCGTTGGTCACGCTGATCTTTACATATATGCTTGCGATTCCATTAGGCATACTTAGCGGAAGGTATAACGATACCTGGGTGGATAAAACCGTTACGGGTTATAGCTATGTAGGATTTGGCACGCCGATTTTCATTTTTGCTTTAATCATGCTATTCGTTTTCGGATTTGCCCTGGATTGGTTCCCGTCTGGTGGCAGTGTCGATTCAAAGGTGGATGAAGGAACATTCGCCTATGTTGTAAGCAAGATCAATCATTTGATTTTACCAGCTTTAAGTACAGCTTTAATTGCAACAACAAGTACGATCCAATATTTGCGAAATGAAATCATCGATAATAAAATCAAGGATTTCGTAAGGACAGCGCGTTCGAAGGGAGTGCCTGAATCAAAAGTATATTCACGGCATATCCTGAGAAATTCCTTTTTACCGATAGCGGCATTCTTAGGTTATGAAATTACTGGATTGATCGGCGGCGCGGTCATAATCGAGACCATTTTCAGTTATCCGGGTCTGGGGCAGCTTTTCCTTAGTTCAGTCAGTCTGCGGGATTTCAGCGTTGTCACGGCCATCGTCATGATGACGGGATTTGCCACTCTGCTTGGCACTCTTCTTTCGGACATCATACTTAGTGCGGTCGATCCGCGTATACGGATAGAATAGGAGCGGGGTGAGTCGTATGGAAATGAAAGTAGAAACCGGAAAGAACATACAAGTGAAAGATGTGAGCCCTTCAGGAATCAAAATCATCTGGCAGGAAATCAAAAAGGATAAGCTTGCCATGGGCTCATTGATTATATTAGCAGCCATATTGATTTTTGTTTACGGTGCGTCGCTCTTCATGGACGCCAAGGAAATAGCCAAGGTCGATTTTCTCTCCATTTATATGGAACCATCTTCAGACTATTGGCTTGGAACCGATTATGGCGGCCGGGATGTATTTGCACAATTGATAGTGGGTACCAGAAATTCATTCACGATCAGTTTATTCATAACATTATTCACCGCTATCATCGGTTTATCATTAGGGCTTCTGGCTGGCTACTTCGGCGGGGCAACCGATAATGTGATCATGCGCGTCATCGATTTCGTGATTGCCCTGCCGCAATTGATGTTCATCATCGTTGTAGTCACGATTGTACCGATCTTCAATGTATATGTTTTCATTTTAATCATGACGATGTTTTTATGGACAGGTAAGGCCCGGTTGATTCGTTCAAAGGCTTTGTCAGAGCGTGAGCTGGATTATATCCACGCCTCACAGACACTCGGGACGCCACATTGGAAAATCATCCTGTTTCAGCTTCTGCCCAATGTCAGTTCACTGATCATCGTTAACTTCATTTTGAACCTTGCTGGCAATATTGGCCTAGAATCCAGTTTGACTTTCTTAGGGTTCGGTCTTCCGGAGAGCACACCGAGTTTAGGTACGCTCATCAGTTATGCTCGTAATCCAGATGTTCTGGAAAACAAGTGGTGGATATGGGTACCCGCATCACTCATGATTTTAGTGTTGATGCTGAGTATAAATTTCGTTGGTCAAGCGTTAAAACGCGCAGCCGATGCAAGACAAAGAAGAGCATAAAAAAGGGGAGTGTATGATATGAAAATCAAAAGCTACAGTAAGGTATTAAGTGCATTGGCCATTTCGTCTCTACTGCTTGCTGCATGTTCGAATGATACGGAGAAATCGTCAACGAAAGAGAAAAAAGGGAAAGATGTCGAACAGGTCGATACCTCTAAATTCCCGACAAAGACGACAAATCAAGGAGAGCCGATTAAAGGCGGCCATTTGACATATGGTTTGGTTTCCGATACCCCGTTTGAAGGGATATTAAACAAAGTTTTCTATCAAGGCGAACCCGATAACCAAGTTATCACATTCTTTGATGAAGATTTATTGGATACAGACGAAAACTATGTATATACGAATGAAGGTGCCGCTTCCTATGAGATTTCGGATGATCATAAAACGGTTACGCTGACGATTAAGGATAATGTGAAATGGCATGATGGAAAACCTGTGACAGGTGCTGATTTAGAATATGCATACCTTGTCATGGGAAGCAAAGATTATAAAGGTGTACGCTATGATGAACAAATGGCTTTAATCGAGGGTATGGAGGAGTATCATGAAGGGAAAGCGGACAAGATTTCAGGCATAAAAGTCGACGACAAGAAAATTACTTTCACTTTCAAAAAAGCGAATCCTTCCGTCACGACTGGATTATGGACATACCCGCTTCATAAAGAATACTTAAAAGATGTTCCGATTGCAGAGTTGGAATCTTCGGATAAAATCCGTAAAAATCCGATTGGTTTTGGACCATTCAAAGTGAAGAAAATCGTTCAAGGGGAAGCGGTCGAATTCGAAGCGAATAAAGATTATTACCGCGGTGAACCTAAATTGGACAGTGTCACATTAAAAGTCGTGAATCCGTCTGTTGTCGTCAAGTCACTTGAAAATGGCGACCTCGATGTAGCGGAGGTCCTGGCTGAGCAATATGATCAGGCCAAGGAATTGGTTAATGTCGAATTATTGGGGAAAGTTGAATTGGCTTATTCCTATATTGGCTTTAACTTCGGCCATTATGATAAGGAAAAAGAAGAAAATGTTATGGATGAGAATCCGAAATTCGGTGACAAACGCCTTCGTCAGGCAATGGCATATGCCATCAATAATGAAGAAGTTGGCGAAAAGATGTTCAAGGGCCTTCGCTTCCCTGCCAACTCTGTCATTACACCGAACTTTAAATATAACAATAAAGATGTAAAACCATATGAATATAATCCTGAAAAAGCTAAAAAACTTTTGGATGAAGCAGGATTTGTAGATACGAATAACGATGGCATTCGTGAAGATGCGGATGGAAAAGAGTTCAAGATCAATTTTGCTTCCATGAGCGGTTCCGATGTTTCTGAGCCACTAGCGAAATATTATATCCAGCAATGGGAACAAGTAGGTTTGGACGTCGAATTGCAGGATGGAAGGCTGCATGAATTCAATTCATTCTATGACCTGCTGAAAAAGGATAATGACGAAGTTGATGTATATTCAGCTGCATGGGGTGTCGCTTCCGATCCGGATCCATCAGGAATATGGTCCAGATCCGCAGAATTTAACTATACCCGTTGGGTGAATGAAAAAAATGATGAGCTTCTTGCTAAAGGGATTTCAGAGGAAGCCTTCGATGATCAATATCGAATCGATACGTATAATGAGTGGCAGGAATTGATCCATGAAGAGGTTCCGGTCATTCCGACATTATTCCGTTATCAATTGGCTGGAGTGAATGAACGCGTTACAGGTTATGATTATCTCGCAGGCCGCCAATATCAGTGGCATAATGTCGGTGTAACGAAATAATTTAATTGATGACTATCGGCTGCCTATATAGGCAGCCGATTTTTTTGCGTTTCAATGAAGTGGATAAAGGTTATATAGATAATAGTAAGTAATTGGAAGGGTGATATTGATGGAAGTGAGAAATCCTAATGAAACAAAGAGAGAGTTAGAAATATTGTTTACTGAATCGGTTGGCCGTTTACTGAAACCTCTTGAAGAGGAAATCATTGCAGACATTACAGCCTATCCAGACGAAAAGAGAATTGCCTTCTTGGAATATATGAAGGAAATGTCCAACAAACAAAGACAGTTGAAGTAAGTTGAACTTTCATCATGAAGGAGGTTTTTTTATGAGAAACGAGGATATGGACAGATACAAAGTATGGCGCGATAAGTGGAAAAGAAAAGTGACTATGGAGAATTTAGCGTTATATGGAATTGCAACATTAGCTATGGCCATGTTGCCTGTCTTGGCCTTTATGGGTTAAATCGATGAAAGGACCGCCTTTTGGCGGTCTTAAATATGTTAAAATTTGCCATGAAAAGATATAATGAACAAAGTGGAAAGGAGAGATGATACGCATGAGTGTGATCGAAGAAAAAGAAATTGTATCTTACATAAAAGAATTGGTGTCCATACCCAGCCCCTCCGGCTATACAGAGCAAGCCATAAAATACGCGGCCGATTTCATGGAGCAGAGGAAGGTTCCTTACAAGATCACGAATAAAGGGGCATTGCTTGCTTCATTAAAAGGCGAAAATGATGGCAAACATCGTTTGCTGACTGCCCATGTCGATACTCTGGGGGCCATGGTAAAGGAAATCAAGGCGAATGGCCGCCTTAAATTGACGATGATCGGCGGTTTCCGCTGGAACTCAGTGGAAGGGGAGTATTGTAAAATCCATACAGCTGACGGAGCCATTATCACCGGGACCATTTTAATCAATCAGACCTCTGTCCACGTATATAAAAATGCCGGTGATGCCAAGCGGGATGATGAGACAATAGAGGTCAGGATAGATGCTGTCGTGAAAACCAAAGCGGAAACCGAGGCCATTGGCATTTCTGTTGGAGATTTTGTCTCCTTTGAACCGAGAGTGGAAGTGACGGATACAGGCTTTTTGAAATCAAGGCATTTGGATGATAAAGCTAGCGTTGGCATCCTCCTTCATATCATTGATCTCATTTCCGCAGGAAAAATAAAATTGGCATATACGACCCATTTCCTGATTTCCAACAATGAAGAAATCGGCTATGGCGGAAATTCCAATATCCCTGAGGAAACAGTCGAATATCTAGCAGTCGATATGGGCGCGATCGGTGATGGACAATCGACGGATGAATTCAGCGTATCCATTTGCGCAAAAGACTCCTCAGGTCCATATCATTATAAACTCCGTCAGCATTTAGTCTCACTTGCCCAAGCAAATGCCGTCGACTACCGCGTCGATATTTATCCATATTATGGATCGGACGCTTCCGCTGCAATCCGGGCAGGGTATGATGTCGTACATGGCCTGATCGGACCGGGGATCGATGCTTCACATGCCTTCGAGCGGACACATGTCTCTTCATTAAAGCATACAGCCAATCTGATTTTGCACTATATCCAATCAGAGTTGGTATAATCGTGAAAAAAGCCCGCACTCATGTGCGGGCTTTTAACTGTTTTTTAGCGATATTTTTATTATAGTACTGTGTTTTTAGTGAAATGTACGTGAATTTCGGTCATTTACTCGTGATTTGGCGTATTACTCGTGAATTTCGATCAAATACTCGTGAGTTTTGGTGTTTTACTCGTAAGTTTGGGCCATTTACTCGTGAGTTTGAGCGTAATACTCGTGAATTGGCGAAAGTACAAAAAATAAAGATTTACAATGATAATTCTTGTGGAGGTTCACCGTTGTTGTTCATCAACCGGACGCTTTCCGGCTTAATTTGCAGGATTAAATAATTCGGATCTTTCGGACCTTCGAACCAATCTTCAAATGATTCATTCCATAATTTATCCTTCAGTTCCTGCGAATCGTTTATTTTCGAGGTACCTGATATTTCCAGGTAAGAATCGCCCAATCCTTTATTATCATAGCCGATCAGGATATGAACATTAGGATTCTTTTCAATTTCATCAATTTTTTCCGTCTTTCCACTCGTTGGTGTGTATAAAGTTAAATCATCGTTAAAGAATGTCATATAGCGTGAATGTGGTTTGTTGTTTTCAACTGAAGATAAAACTCCTATTTTATGATCACGGATGATGTTCAATACTTTTTCTTTTATTTGGTTTTGGCTCATTTTTGCACACTCCTTTTATTTTTTTACTCTATTACTTTTCCTCTCTTTTCATTAAGTTAAACAAAATTCTGCAGTTTGCCATTTTTATGAATGAAGATTGATAGAAGTTGCCATACTAGTCATTATGTGTTCTATTTTGAGCAATTTCATGATGTTAATCCATTTGTAAAGGTGAGTATGATGAATGAATTGTGGTGAATTACTTATCATTGGCGGGGCAGAGGATAAGTGCCTTGAAGGTGAAGTATTAAATAAATTTGTCGAGCTTGCAACCCGTAATGGGGATGGCGGAATAGGAATATTGCCTACAGCGAGTGAAATTCCTGAGGAAGTGAGTACAGAGTATATCAAGATTTTCAGGGATTTAGGCGTGGGCAGGGTGGAGGTGATCAAGCTGGATTCAAGGCAGGATGCAGATGACCTGGCAATTTGTGAACAGCTGACATCTTTTTCCGCCATCTTCATTTCAGGGGGAAACCAAAGCCGATTGTTTGAGCTGATTGGAAAAACCAAATTCCACGATGCCCTTTCTAAAGCCTGGCATAAAGGAATGGTGATAGCAGGGACAAGTGCTGGCGCTTCCATTTTAGGTAAGCATATGATCATTGCTGCTGACACGATGCTGAATGACAATAAGTTAAAGGTTGAGATTGGGGTAGGGTTCGGCTTTCTTGACGGTTTGATAATCGATCAACATTTTTCCCAGCGTGGACGCTTTGACCGCCTGTTAAGTGCGATAGCAGGGAAAAAGGAAATTATGGGTATTGGCATTGATGAAAATACAGCAATTTTAGTTAAAGACGGTCTTTTTGAAGTAGTTGGCCAACATCAAGTATTGGTTCTTGATGGCAGCACCAGTGATTATATCAATATCACATCTTCGGAAAATGGCAGTGAAGAGTTGACTCTTTCGGGATTTAACCTTCATGCACTAACCAGGGGATACCGTTTTGACCTGCTTAAAAGGAAATTGTTGATGAAAAAGGGGATCCAACAATGATAATCAATCGAGTCCGTTATTTAAAAGGACCTAATTATTTTGCTTATTCACCGACGATTTGCATTGAATTGGATATAGGGGAACTGGAACAGAAACCATCTGATTCAATACCCGGATTCAATGAAAAATTGTTAAAGGCGCTCCCGAACTTGGGAAGCCATACATGTTCAAAAGGGTATCGAGGCGGTTTCGCCGAAAGGCTGAGAAAAGGAACATGGATGGGACATATATTGGAGCATATGACGATTGAGCTTCAAAACTTGGCCGGAATCGAAGCCATTCGTGGAAAAACGATAATGATGGAAAAGAAGGGTTTTTATTATGTGACCTTTGACTATCAGGAGCCTCACTCAGGTCTTCAAGCTTTTTTAGCAGCAAAAGATATAGCGGAAGCCATCCTGAATGGTGAAAAGCATATAAATGTACAATTTTATGTAAAACAAATAGAGCAGTTATATTATAAAAATAAACTGGGGCCAAGTACCGAAGCCATTTTTAAGGCAGCACAAGCAAAAGGTATCCCTGTCGAGCGAATGGGTGATGAAAGCTTACTGCGTTTAGGAACCGGTACAAGGCAGAAGTATGTCCAGGCGACAATTTCCAGCCAGACTTCGAATATTGCCGTTGAGAATTCTTGTGACAAATCATTGACCAAATCAATTTTAAGAGGGTGTGGCCTCCCTGTACCTGAAGGGGAAGTTGCCCATTCCATCGAAGATATCTTTGCCTCGGCGGACAGGCTGGGTTTTCCGCTGGTCATTAAACCGTATAATGGAAGGCAGGGGCAGGGTGTCATCACCCATATCAAAAATAAGGATGAACTATTCAATGTAATCAATTGTTTGGAGTCGCATGTGGAGAAGTACATAGTCGAACGGCATATTGAAGGACATGATTATCGGTTACTGATAGTCAACGGTGAACTTATAGCCGCTAGTTTGAGGCTTCCTCCCTATGTTATTGGCAACGGTAAGGAATCGATACGTAAATTGATAGAAAAGGAAAATTGTAATGATTTGCGGGGAGAAGGACATGAGAAGCCGATGTCAAAAATCCCACTTACACATACCGTGACCTGTTACTTGGAAAAATCTAATCGGACGCTCGATACCATTCCGAATCAAGGGGAATTGGTTCAAGTTGTCGGCAATGCAAATCTTTCAACTGGTGGAAAGGCAATCGATGTAACGGATCAGGTTCATCCCACCATTAAGAATATGTCGGTTGCTGCCGCGAAAGCGATCGGTTTGGATATAGCCGGAATCGATTTTATCTGTGAGGATATATCAAAACCAATGGAACATACACGGACCGCGATTATTGAAGTGAATGCTGCACCGGGAATTCGAATGCATCATTATCCGAGCGAAGGGAAAAAAAGGGATGTAGGCAAGGCCATTGTCGATTATTTATTTCCGACTCGGGAAGAGGCAGCTATACCGATCATCGCAGTGACCGGAACAAATGGAAAGACGACAACGACCCGATTGGTTCATTATTTTCTTTCTAATGAAAATACAAAGGTGGGTATGACGAATTCTGATGGAGTATATATCGGCGATGAGGTTTTGGATCAAGGTGACTGCAGTGGTCCGGTCAGTGCAAGAATGGTATTGGCCCATCCTGAAGTTGATGTAGCCGTATTGGAAACGGCCAGAGGAGGGATTTTGCGTGAAGGTCTTGCTTTTCGTAAATGTGATGTGGGGATCATTACCAATGTAAGTGAGGATCACCTCGGCCGTGATGGAATCGATACTTTGGATGATCTCATTAAATTAAAGAGGCTGGTAGCCGAAGTCGTAATGAAAACAGGCTATTGTGTGCTGAATGCAGATGATCCGAATGTAGCTGCCATGAACGCTTATACAGATGGAGAGGTCATTTACACCTCCACTGATGCCACCCAGCCTCACGTTAAGGCTGCAATAAATGGTAGATGTAAAGTTTGGTACGTCAATGAACAAGGTGTAATCTGTCATTCATCTGATGGTGTCATCCATCAATTTATGGATTGCACCAAGATTCCAATAACGATTTCCGGCATGGCACGTCATAATATCGCCAATTTACTTCAGGCGTTAGCCGCAGCTGAAACTCAAGGAATTTCCATGGAAGAACTACGAAGGAAGGCTGCCACATTTATGCCTGATACGAATTTGTCCAAAGGACGTTTTAATTTAAAAAAGTTGAAGGAGCGCACGATCATCATCGACTATGCCCATAATGAAGCAGGATTGAAGGCAATATTCGAAACGGTCAGTGCTTATAACAAAAATCGTCTTATCACTGTTTTGGCAGGACCTGGGGACCGCATTGATGAAGAGCTTATCAGGCTCTCCAAGGCGGCGGCCATGAATTCTGATCTGTTCATCATTAAAGAAGACGATGATTTGCGGGGCAGGGAGCCTTTCGAAGTAGCCAGGCTGCTTCAGGAAGCTGCCGTAGAAGCAGGGTTACAAAAAGATCGGACCTTAATCGAACCTAATGAATTGGACGCATTCGTAAAAGCCTGGGAAACATCACAACCGGGTGACCTATTATTGTTCTTTTACACGGATTTCGAATATGTAGAGAAGTTTTTCGAAAAGGTTTCAACAAATCCATTGCCGAAGAAATAAAATAGTGAATTTCGCCCTGAAAATCCACTTTCCATCAAGGCTAGCAATTACTCGCGAAAATTTCACTGAATGAAAAAAAAGCTAATCCAATTGGATTAGCTTTTTTTCATAACCGTTTCATTTGCAGCCGGAACAACGGCATGGTCTTTTTTATATATTCGCTGAAGCACAATGGACTGAACAATCATGAATATACCTCCGATTGACCAATATAACGGCAAAGCAGCAGGAGCGGAGAAAGAAATGAATAAAATCATTGCTGGTGAGAGCAGGCTCATCATCTTCATTTGTTTCTGCTGTTCCTCCGGCATTTGCCTCATGGAAATGACCGATTGGAAGTAATAAATGACACCAGCAATAATCGCCATGGCAATATTCGGCTGACCAAGGCTGTACCAAAGGAAACTATGGGTGGCAATTTCATGGGAGCCTTGGATCGCATAATAAAAGCCCATTAGAATCGGCATTTGAATTAAGAGCGGCAAACAGCCCATGTTTAAAGGATTGACTCCATGCTTTTGGTAAAGCTGCATCATTTCCTGTTGAAGGGCCTTTTGTTTAGCTGGATCTTTCGTCTCTTTGATTTTCTGCTGGATTGCAGTCATTTCCGGTTTCAGCCCATTCATCTTCGTTTTCATGCTAAGCTGTGTTTTATATTGCTTGGCAGTCAGTGGAAGCAAGACAAGGCGAATCAAAAATGTCATCATGATGATGCTTAAACCATAGTTGCCATTAAATAAATCAGCATTAAACTCTAGCATTTTTGTCATCGGGTTAACCAAAGCGGTATGAAATGGACCGCTCGTTGCTGCTGAACAACCTGTCAAAAGGGTAGTTGCCAAAAATAGGACGGCAATTAGTAACATGTTTTTCTTCTTCAATATAATTTCCTCCTCGAATTGTTAATGTTTAAACAACGAGAAGGAGGCTTGGCTCATCGGAATCATCTGGTGAATCCTTTTGCCGGATAAATGTGAAAAAGCGCTGTGCACCGCGCCAGTCAAAAGTGCTGCCTTTCTGAACAGGGGATTTACTTTTATCTGAATGAACGGAAGCTTGATATTTGTCGTTCAAGAGTGATTGCTTTTTATTTAAGAAGTAAAACGCAGCCAGTGGAAAGACAAAGGTAAATAAGTAACCTGCCCATACCGCATGGCGAACGGTCTGATAATCGAATTCTAATAATAATTCCCACATAGGAATCCCTCGTTTTTTCTAAGATAAGAAAATTTAGTTCGGTTGGGCCCCAAAAAACGATTTAGGGATTGGAATAAGTTTAAATCATTAAGAACACTATATCAAATTCTAGTACAAGAAAGCCAAAAAATATAGGGATTTTTTCAAAAAATAAACAGGGAATATTTTCTGGTCATTAATTTCCGATTAAAGATTCTGTAGAACACCAGAGTCGAGACAAGTAATTCGGAATGAAGATGCACATATGGTCGATCGTCTACATACGGATAAAGGAAGTTCAATTATGAGGTGAAAAAGTATGAAACCATACAATTCATTCGTTCAACAGAATCACAATAACGGTACTGAAAATATATATCAAAATGCACATCTCCGAAACATGGATAATGATTTCTTGGCAGCTCCATATCCATTTGAAAATCAGATAATGGATGTAAGGACTCCTCCTGGCCCTCCTGGCCCTTCCTATGGGGACCAGCCGCCGCGGCCGCCGCACGGAGGAGGCCCGCCTCATATAGCTCCGCCATTATTCACTCCACAACTTCACGATGGAATGTCTAAGGCAATGGACACTGGTTCAATGAAAGGGTGTTTATACAAACATACGTATGTTTGGCTTAAAACTGGCCGCTCATTTTGGTTTTACCCCACATATGTCGGCTATAATGCCGTGGCAGGTTATCGATGGAGACGAAGTCAACAGCGATGGGCCTATTATGGAACGGACGCGCATGAGATACAATTCTTTCATTGTTATTAAAATAACAATCCGCATTAGCGGATTGTTCAGTTGTGGACAAAAGGGGGGGCGAAAAAAGTACGGTGTAGTCGAGCTAATTGGTGAACGGTCGAATAAAGTGCGGTGTGGGTCGAATAAAATGGTGAACGGCCGAATAAAGTGCGGTGTAGGTCGAATAAAATGGTGAACGGTCGAATAAAGTGCGGTGTGGGTCGAATAAATGCGTGTACGGCCGAAAAAAGTGCTCCGGCTGAAAACAACGGGGATGTTTTTTTAAGAAGGAGGTTCGGAATGTTCTCACCCCGAACCATGATTATAAAACGAGACTAGATTATCCTTAATGTTTTTTTACTGTAACCCTTATTAGATTGAAGAAATTTGCGAGACTCCTGCCGAATAACTGGCAAGTTGAGACCCCCTGGATGCTTGCTTTGCTGAGGCTTGGCAGACAGCGGGCGGAAAGGGAGCGGATTTCTGAAATCAATTGTAAGGTTATTAAAGAAGGCGGATTCATTCAAAGATTCAATCAAAAAAATAATCAGGAAAATCAGAAATGATCCCATCTAACTGCATCTTTTTGAACATGCGGATTTGTTTTTTATTGTTGACGGTCCATGTATATACTTTCATCCCGTGCTTTTGGATGCGCATTTGCAGTTTCGTACTCAAAATCGTTTGCTTTGGATTCAAAAATGATGCAAACTCGGCAATCTCCTTTAACTTTTGGTCATTAATTCGCCGTTTTATCAAAACGCCCACTTGTATGTCCGGCATTAATTGATGAAACCTTTTCATGGATTCCATATCGAACGAATGAACCATTATCCTATTTTCACTTGTTGAATGTTCCTGGAATTTTCCTAATTCCTCTGCAAGTTTCTGTTCTATGCCGGGATAAGCAGATGGATGTTTTAATTCGATTAAGATTCCGGCTTCAGACCCGAAATTCTCCAATACCTCACTTAGTAAAGGAATCCTTTCGTTTTTATAACGGGAATGATACCAGCTTCCTGCATCCAGTTCCTTTAATTCGGCAGCCGTGTAATCACGGATGTTCCCTTTGCCGTTCGTGGTTCGATCCAGAGTTGGGTCATGATGAACCACAAGTACATCATCTTTACTAAGATGGATATCCACTTCCAGGAAATCAGCTCCCAATTCAATAGCTTTATTATAAGATGCCATTGTATTCTCGGGGCAATATCCAGATGCACCGCGATGTCCAATTTTAAGGGGGGAATGCTGCATTATGAAGTCCTCAGGGAAAACACTCTTTGTTCGATTAGAATAGATGGCGAACAGGACAAGTATGGTTACCAACATAATAAGAAAAAATGCAATCATCTTTCACACTCCTTTTAGGCACATTAATTAAAATTCTTAAATATTCTTTAAAAAGAATATATAGAAGTTCTCAGGACAGCCTCATTTCACAATTTTACATGTTAGCCAGGGAAAAATCATGTTTTACACAATGTTATAATCCCGACTTAAAGGATTTATTGGAAAGGTATGGAATACATATAATTTAAGTATCAATAAGGGGGGAAAGCAGATGGAATTGCAGGTGAAACCGAAGTCTAAAAAATGGAAGGGGAATTTTGGTTTATATTTTTCCCTTCCCATTCTTTCTTGGGCGTTTTACGATTTTGCCAATACGATTTTTTCTTCTAATATCAATACGATTTTCTTTCCATTCTTCCTCCAGGAACAGATTGGGGAAAATGCCGTTCTTGATCAGATTGCGAGTACCTTCATCTCCTACGCTAATGCAATTGCCAGTTTGTTTCTTGTTTTGTTTTCCCCGCTTTTCGGTGTCATGATCGATCGAACGGGAAAGATGAAAAAATACATTATGATTTTCACACTCATTTCTGTTGTATGTACATTTTTAATGGGGGTATTTGGAGGGGCGCCGTTCGATGGGAAGCTTCTTGGCATTCCCATTTCCTTAGGGATCGTCATTCTTTTATTTGTAATAGCAAAGTTCTTTTATCATTCGAGTCTTGTTTTCTATGATACGATGATGAGCGATTTAGGCACGAAACAGCAATTGCCGCTTATATCAGGATTTGGCGTGGCGGTAGGCTACCTTGGAACGTTAGTGGGCCTGTCAATCTATCCATTCATAAGTAAAGGGAGTTCACATGAAGCCTTTATTCCCACAGCCATTTTATTTCTGGTTTTTTCCCTTCCATTGTTCTTTTTTTTAAAAGAGTCTCCAAAACAGCAAAAAGCGAAACAACCTTTTTTATCCGGTTATAAGGAAATTAAATCAACATTTAAAGAAATGCGATCCTATCGATTGGTTTTTACATTCATGATTGCTTATTTCTTTTTAAATGATGCAATTGCGACTACTATCGGCATGATGGCCATATATGCCAAGACTGTTGTTGGATTTTCCTCAAGCGGATTCATTTTGCTTTACTTGGTATCGACAATATCGAGTATAGCCGGATCGTTTCTGTTTGGGTACATCACGCAGTGGAAGGGACCGCGGCTAGCTGTGACATATGTGGGAGTTCTGCTCTTGGTCGCTTTATTTATAGCGGTCTTTGCACAAACGGCTCTTTGGTTCTGGGTTGCAGGGAGTATGTTCGGCATTTCGCTAGGTTCGATGTGGGTGACATCACGGACATATATCATTGAATTGACCCCGGATGAGAAGAGGGGGCAATTTTTTGGACTATTTGCATTCTCTGGAAAAGTCTCTTCAATAATCGGTCCGCTATTATATGGAACGATAACGTTGGTATTCCATGACCTCGGTACATTGGCGAGCCGGATGGCATTAGGGTCATTGATCATCATGGCGGTAATAGGTCTGGGCTTTCTTTTGAAAATGAAGGGATTGGAAGAAGTGAAATAAGAAAAAGGGAATGGAGCCGGCCTTAATGCCGTATCCATTCCCTTGCATAAACTTTATACCAAAATCAAGGTGACATCGACGTTCCCGCGAGTTGCTTTTGAATAGGGGCAGGTCATGTGTGCTTTTTTGGCGAATTCTTGGGCTTCTTCCCTGCTTAGGTCGGGAATAGAAACATCCAATCTTACAGCCAATTTAAAGCCGCCGTCTTCCTCATCTTTACCGATCGTGACATTTGCCGTCACGGAAGTATCGACTTTTTTCTTTTCTTTTTGCAGAACAAGATTCAAGGCACTGTCAAAGCAAGCCGCATAACCGGCTGCAAATAACTGTTCAGGGTTTGTGGCGCGCTCACCGGAACCTCCTAATTCCTTCGGTGATCTCACATCGAAGTCCAGAATCCCGTCCTCTGATTTAACATGTCCCTCACGACCGCCTTGTACGGTAACTGTAGCTGTATATAATGGTTTCAATGAAAACAACTCCTTTGTTTATTCTTACTATCATTAGTTCCCTCCTGTAAGTCTTGTTAAACAAAATGAAAGCGAGTTTATGGAGAGTATTGTGTGAAAATGGTTTTAAATTGGTTCTAAATTGGAAGATATTGTTTTATAATGTACTGTATTAGGAGATGTAATACACCCATTTGCAAGGAGGGTTTATGATGTTTGAGTTGGATGTTCAAAATGGAAAGCCGATATATGAGCAATTGATGGATAAGTTAAAGGAACTAATGATCAATGAAGTTTTACAGGAACATAATCAGCTCCCATCTATACGAATATTGGCTCAGGAATTGACCATCAATCCAAATACGATCCAGAAAGCGTACAAGCAGCTTGAATCTGACGGGTTTATATATACATTACCAGGCAAAGGGAATTTCGTGGCACCTCCTAAATCCTTAAAAAATTCATTGAAAGAAGAAAAGATCAGAAACGAGCTTTCAAGGGTACTAGCTGAAGCTCTTTATATCGGAATCGATAAACATGAAATTTATAGATTGATAAAGGAAATCAGTCCATTGGCAAAGGGGGGAGATTCATGATTGAAATAAAACAGGTGAGTAAATTATATGAAGGAAAAGAAGCGATCAAAAACGTAACCTTGGTCATACAAAAAGGCTCAATATTCGGGTTATTAGGTTCAAATGGGGCGGGGAAAACGACTTTATTAAAAATGCTTTCAGGCAATCTGATACAGGATGCAGGTGAAGTTTTAATTGATCGATCATATGTGTTTGAAAACCGTGAAGTGAAAAATCGCTGTTTCTTCCTTCCTGATACGCCTTATTTCCTGGCTAACTATACGATCATGCAAATGGCAGGTTTTTATAGCCATATTTATAGTGAATGGAATCAAGAACGTTTCTATCAATTACAGGAAGTATTTCCGATACCCGTCAAAAATAAAATACATAAACTATCGAAGGGTATGCAAAGACAGGTTGCTTTTTGGCTCGCACTTTCGACGATGCCGGAAGTTCTCATCCTGGATGAACCGTTTGATGGGTTGGATCCGGTCATGCGTAAAAATGTGAGGCAGTTGTTGATTCAGGATGTATCGGAAAGGGATATGACGATTTTACTATCGTCACATAATCTCCGGGAAATTGAAGATTTAGCCGATCATGTAGGGATTTTGCATGGAGGTGAGCTTGTGATCCAAAAAGATTTGAATGACTTAAAAGCGGATGTACACAAAGTGCAAATCGCCTTTAAACATAAAATTCCCCACGGTTTATACCGCGGAATTCAAATTCTAAACAAGGAAAGACGCGGCAGCGTGATCGTGTGCATCGTTAAAGGTAAAGAATCCATGATTAAATCGCACTTTAATCAGTTTCAGCCAGAAATATTAGATATTCTCCCCCTTACTCTAGAGGAGATATTCATTTATGAAATGGGGGATATCGGTTATGTCATCCAGAATAACCTGGTTTAATAGAGAATTGATTATCTATATTTTCAGAAGCACTGGCTGGATTGGTTTCCTGTATCTCGTCGGCCTCATATTTGCGCTGCCTTTGGAAATGTTAGCGATTATCTTGAATGAGAACAATGAATATGTGGAATTCGAAAACCTTTTTTCCTGTCAGCAGATGATACAGTTTGTCTTGGTCATCGTTATTCCAGTATTACTTGCCATCTTCCTTTTTCGGTTTTTACAAATGAAACAAGCCTCTGACTTTATTCATAGTTTACCGATTACTAGACGCAGCATCTACATTCATATGATTGGGACGGGAATTGGCTTCTTGGGTTTGCCGATATTGCTTACAGGTTTAATTTTGATATTATTCCACTCGGCAATTGATATAGAAACGCTATATACCATGCCTGATATATGGTCTTGGATGGCGACTACATTTATTATGGAAGCTTTGATCTTTTCTGTTGCCGTTTTAATTGGAATGGTGACGGGATTATCAGCCTTTCAAGGATTGCTGACCTATATTTTTCTTGCTTTGCCGGTGGGGCTGTTTGTATTGTTTGCAGCCAATGTGAAGTTTTTGATAGCAGGATTTTCTGCAGATTATTATCTAAGCTCCAATATGAATGGCATCTCCCCCTTATTAGCAGCAATGGAGATGAAAAAAATATACTTTTTCTCTGTTAATACTTTAATTTATAGTATATTAACCTTACTTTTTCTGATTAGTTCTCTTTTTCTCTATGAGAGGAGAAAGCTGGAGCATGTATCGCAGGCATTTGTTTATCCGAAGATTAAGCCATTATTTAAATTCGGCCTGACATTATGCATGATGCTGTTTACAGGGCTGTATTTTAGCGAAACGACAGGCCAACCTGGGTGGATTTTCTTCGGATATACCGTCGGTTCTTTGCTTGGATATTATTTAGGGGAAATGGTCCTGCAAAAGACTTGGCGAATACGGGTCAACCTTAAAGGTTATGCAGCATTTATAGTGGCTATCATTGTGCTGGCACTCATTATAAAAATAGATCCCTTTCAGTATAAGGCCAAGATTCCTGATGAAAAGATGATTAGCCAAATTTATATTGGCAATTCTCCTTTATTTAATGAAGATGGTGACACATCGGATAACGCTTTCAATTATTTAAAAGAGAAGGAAAATATAGAAGCAATCAGGTTATTGCATCAGGAAATTATCGATAAGGGTAAAAAGGTTTCCATAGGTGAATTGAATGATGGACAATCCGTATTCCTGATGTATGAACTCAAGAACGGAAAACGGTTAGCAAGGGAGTATCATTTGCAAAACTACGACTCATACAAGCCGCTATTGGCGAAAATTTATGAGTCGAATGAATATAAAAAAATGGTTAATGAGTTATTGAATGTTTCTGCTGAAGACGTAACTAAAATCAAGATAACGGCGAGCGGACAAGTGGACAAATCAATAATAATCACGGACGGTCAACAGCTGGAAGCAGCCGTAAAGGCATTGTCGGAGGATCTGAATAATCAATCGTTCGACCGAATGACATCTTCTTTTGGTGAGTATGCCTCCATCGATGTTCTCTTGCATAATGACAAACCCATTTATATGAATTGGGACTCTTCATATACTCAGTTTTCAAAATGGATGGAAAGTACCGGACAATCGGAAAAAGCAAGGTTAATGGCTGATGATGTCTCTTATATACTGGTTGCGAAGACCGATTCGAAAGTTTATCATTCGTATTCTGAAAGTGAAATCGCACAGCAGATTGAACAACAGCCAAACCGCTTGAAAATTAAGACCGCTTCGGAAATCGAGACGGCCATTGATAATGCCCAAATCGATTGGGGCGGGGAGTACTCAGCTGCCTTTTATTATAAAGAAAGCAGAGATGTGGACATCAAGAGTTTTTCTGGCGAACATGTTCCCGGCTTCATTTTGGATCATTTTAATGAAAGATAACGTGAATATGCCGCTTGTACATATAAAGGAAAAGGATGCCGCCCAATCCGGGCGGCATCCTTTTGCAAGCCTATCGATATGTTTGTGTATCTATGCTTTAGAGTTTTACGACGTTTTTAGCTTGAGGTCCGCGGTTTCCTTCTTCGATTTCAAATTCAACCTCTTGACCTTCATCAAGGCTCTTGAAACCTTCTCCTTGAATGGCGGAAAAATGTACAAAGACATCGTCTTCGTTTGGTACTTCGATAAATCCAAATCCTTTGTCACTATTGAACCATTTCACTTTACCTGTTACTGTCATTCGATGAATCCTCCTAAAAAGTTTAAAAATATTAATGGTGATGATTTTACCGTGATGGAAAAATCAATTTCACACATTATCCAGCACCCTCATTCAAGTTAAAATTATCATACGAAGATGCTTGATAATATGTGAAAGCCTACAGGAAAAATTAACACGTTAACCTTTGGGGCAATTTCCAGTTTTTTAGTATATACCCACCTTTATAAAGGATAAAACAAATGGAATTAATTTATACATTCCCATTTGGGAAAAAAATATTAGACAGGTTTTATACGGGGAAGCATAACGGTATTGTCGCACAGGAGTTTCCTGGATTGAAAATGACAGTGCCGATAGGAAAAGCCTTTAGAGTTGAGATTAGGAAAACAATTTGGCATTAAAGTTTTTCACGAAAATAATCGGGTATATGATAAGAAAGAAAGGACTGATGAAAAATGAAGAGATTATTAAAAAGGGCCCTAATTTTTGCTGCTCCCATCATATTCAAGGAAGTAAAAAAACGTTGGAAGAACAAGCGGAATCAAAAAGCGATTAAAACTGCAAGGTAAATAAGCTAAACCAATGAATAAATGAACGATATCCATATGGATGAAGATAAGGGGCGCTGATTAAGCGTCTTTTGTTTTGCCATCTGAACAAATCCTTATGGTGTTTCATTCACCTCTACATCTTTCCTTCATATCGTGTTAAAATAGAAAGGTTGATTGACATGAATGCAGAGTGGCCAAGGCTTATGCCTTATGATATATTTCTTCTTACATATATTGTGTAGGATCAGGATTTTTCCATACAAAGAAAGGTTGCCATTCCAATGTAAAAAATACAGTAAATCTCCTATAAATTTTTTTTGCTGACTCCAATAATGAAAGGAACATTTTATGACTACATTACAAGACGAGGTTCAATCCCGACGGACCTTCGCAATCATCTCTCACCCGGATGCCGGGAAAACGACTTTGACAGAAAAATTATTGCTGTTTGGCGGCGCGATCCGTGATGCCGGAACAGTTAAAGCTAGAAAAACAGGGAAGTATGCAACTAGTGACTGGATGGAGATTGAAAAGCAACGGGGAATTTCCGTTACATCTTCAGTCATGCAATTCGATTATGATGATTTCCGTGTCAATATTCTCGATACACCAGGCCACCAAGATTTCAGTGAAGACACATATCGTACACTGATGGCTGTTGATAGCGCCGTGATGATCATCGACTCGGCAAAAGGTATCGAGGATCAGACGGTTAAATTATTCAAAGTTTGCCGGATGAGGGGTATCCCGATTTTCACTTTTATCAATAAAATGGACCGACAAGGTAAAACGCCGCTAGAATTGCTTGCCGAACTCGAAGAGGTATTAGGTATAGAAACATATCCAATGAACTGGCCGATTGGGATGGGAAAAGACTTCGTGGGTATTTACGACAGGTTCAATAATCGGATTGAACAGTTCAAAACTGAAGGGGAAGAGCGTTTCCTTCCGTTGAATGACGAAGGTGAACTCGAAGTGGATCATAAACTTAAGGATTCCCAGTTATATGAGCAAACTTTGGAAGAAATCATGCTGTTGACGGAAGCGGGTAACCAATTCTCTGAAGAAAACATTGCGAATGGAAAACTAAGTCCTGTATTTTTCGGAAGTGCTTTAACGACATTCGGTGTTCAGACATTTTTGGATGCTTATTTGAAATTTGCACCAGCTCCACAAGCACGGATGACAACGTCTGGTGAAATGGACCCTGTCAGTAATGATTTTTCTGGCTTCATTTTTAAGATCCAAGCGAATATGAACCCAAAACACCGTGACCGAATTGCTTTCCTTCGTATCTGCTCCGGTAAATTCGAGCGTGGAATGAGCGTAAACTTGAGCAGGACAGGGAAACCGATTAACCTGTCTTCTTCTACCCAATTCATGGCTGATGATAGGAACACCGTAAATGAAGCGGTAAGCGGAGATATCATCGGTTTATATGATACCGGTAACTACCAGATTGGCGATACGATCACAACAAGCAAAGACATGTTCCAGTTTGAAAGGCTGCCTCAGTTTACACCGGAACTATTCATGAGGGTAACAGCTAAAAACGTCATGAAACAGAAACACTTCCATAAAGGAATTAACCAACTTGTACAAGAAGGGGCAATTCAGCTCTTCAAAACGGTTCGGATGGAAGAATATCTGCTTGGTGCGGTTGGGCAACTTCAATTCGAAGTATTCGAGCATCGAATGAGGAACGAGTACAATGTTGAAGTCGTGATGGAGCGCATGGGCAGCAAGATTACACGCTGGGCTGAAGATGAAAAGCTTGATG
Source organism: Peribacillus sp. NPDC096447 (assembly GCF_044762725.1). Lineage (NCBI taxonomy): Bacteria > Bacillati > Bacillota > Bacilli > Caryophanales > Bacillaceae > Peribacillus > Peribacillus sp. NPDC096447. Next base: position 350,948 of record NZ_JBIWEV010000002.1, on the reverse strand, counting down.
AAAATCTTCATAGCTCAAGAAGCATCCTTGTTAAAGACCGGTTTGATAAATATGCATTCTTATTTGAAAATGAGTTTGCACTTCGTTGGTTCCAAGATAAAAATCCTGACGTGGAATTATATAATCCAATGGATTTGAAATAATGGAGAAGCCCGTGTAATATACACGGGCTTTTTTCATTATCATCTGGAGCATTGTTTAAATATCGAAAGGTTTTTTGATAGTACCTTAAACATGTGTCCGCGGCTATATTTACCTGTTATAATGTGGGAAAATTACCTATAGGGCAAATTTATGGAGGAACTTCATAATCAATCAGGCTCCGACTTAACTGTTAAAACAAAATCACTTAGGCGGAGTATTAGCTTGGTACATTGTTTCAGAAACCCCTGACATTTGGGGTGTATATCATTTTAATCAATAGTTTAACTGGAAAACTTCGAATAATGGAGGTTGTTCAGCTTGGAGAATAAGGTCCCTTTTAGGGTCTAAATCTGCAAGCTTTTTTTGTGTAATCCAAAAAAACAGATTCCAGTAATATAAACAATAAAGACTGATGTTATAAATACATAAGTAGGATTCGCACTATTTTCGATTTATAGGTTTCTATTGCCCCGTCTACATCCGCACAGATGACTACAATTACTAATCTTTTTTCATAATCATTAACATATCTCTAGTAATTAGTTGATCTTTTCTATGAATTGATGACTAATTCTAAACCTTGAGTACGATCTTATTACATTGTTGATTTGAAATCTGTTGAAAATGCGGGTATTTTAATCATTACCCCCTGTTTTAAACATGTCGACTTTAGATAAGCGGAAACAGGGAGATAGAAGATGTTAGTAAGCTGTATTTTTGAAAATTAAATAGTAACTAATTGGAAAGGTTAAATAAGAAAATCGTAGTAACTTTTAGTCATGGTAAGAATTGCTGGGATATTCGCGAAACTTCTTAATGAACTGCATAATACTAATAGAAAATTTGTGGCTTTAACCCTGGAGGAGTAAAGCAAAAATAACTTATATTGAACTACCGGGTATGTATTTATAACCAAGCCTACGAAGGTATAGTCGGTTTTATTATTGGAAAATATTGCAGATGAATCAGTATTTTTAAGGATACCATTGGCAAATGGTTAGGTTATAACTTATCACAATTGATTTGGAACTTGATAAAGTACCGAATAATTGTGTGATGTAAGCAAAATGAACATACTTAACATAAAAAGTATCTTCCTTAAAGTTAATAGAGTTTTTAGAACAAAGAGGTGTGTAGCAGTGAAAAAAGGGAAATGGAGTCTACAGTTTACTATTATGATACTGGTGTGTGGGGTAGTAGCCCTATCATTATTTATTACAGATATTCTTATTAGCCAAACAGTTGCGGATACAATAGAGAAGAGCCAGACTGAAAAAGCAGTAAACGTAGCACGCATGGCAGCACAAACGCCGCTTGTAATCGAAGCGTTAAGTGGAAGTGAGAACAATCAGGAAGTTCAGCAATTTACCAATAGGATAAAAAAATCGACAGATGTAGAATTTGTAGTAATAATCGATAATAATGGAATCCGGAAAACTCACCCCGATCCAAGTAAAATAGGAAAAAAATTTGTTGGAGGGGATGAGAAAGATGTATTACGAGGTAGAGAGCACATATCTATTTCCAAAGGGACTTTAGGCAGATCTTTGCGTTCTTTCACCCCTGTTTATGATTCAGAGGATAATCAAATTGGGGCCGTGGTGGTCGGTATTTCTCTTCAAAAAGTTAATGATGCTGTTTTAAAAAGCCGTTTTAATATTTATGTAGGAACGGTTTTTGGAATATTAACCGGAATTGCCGGCGCAATACTTTTGGCAAGGTATATTAAGAAAATATTATTTGGGCTGGAACCTTTTGCTATTGCAAAGGTTTTACAAGAGCGAAATGCCATTTTACAATCAGTTCGGGAGGGAATTATAGCGGTTGATCAGAGTTCAACCATTACTCTTGTAAATAAAGCAGCTTTAAAGATATTTAAAAAAGCGGGTATTAATGAAAATCCAACGGGTAATAAGGTAACTAGTTACATGCCTGGCTCAAACCTGGATAGAATCCTAGAGACCGGAAAGGTCGAATTAGATAAAGAGCAGGATTTAAAAGATAGTGTCTTACTAGTGAATAAGGTGCCAGTATTTGTGAAGGATGAAATCGTAGGTGCCGTGGCTACATTTCGTGATAAAACAGAAATACATCTGCTGGCGGAGCAGCTGACTGGGGTCCGTTTATATGCTGAATCGTTAAGGGCCCAGTCGCACGAATTCATGAACAAGCTTCATGTAATACTTGGTATGGTGCATATGCATTATTATGATCAGCTTGCAGCATATATTAGTGATCTTGTTGACCACAGAGAAAACGAGATTGGCTTTATTACCAAAACCGTTAAAGATCCAGTACTAGCCGGTTTTTTAATTGGAAAACTAAGCTATGCCAGGGAAGCAGGTGCTAAGCTGGCATTATCCTCTGACTTTCAATTGCCAGAACCAGAAAATGCATCTATTACTCATGAGCTAATTACGATAATAGGAAATTTGATTGACAATGCTATAGAAGCAGTGGAAAAAAGGCCCGTTAAACGAATTGAATTAAAGTTTGATTATGCAGATGATATTTTAACTATTGAAGTTCATGATACTGGACAGGGAATATCTGATGCCAATCTTAATCATATCCTTCTAAAAGGATTTACAACAAAAGGAGAGGACAGGGGGATTGGTTTATATTTGGTTAAGGCAAGCCTGGATAAGCTAGGTGGAGATCTCGAAATTAGTTCAAAAGAGGGTCAAGAAACAACGTTTGTGGTTTATATACCATACAAAGCAAGGGTGATGTAGGATGATTAAGGTAATGATCGTAGAAGATGACCCGATGGTTGCAGAGTTCAATAAGCGCTATTTGAATCAAGTCGATGGCTACGAATTAGCTGCTGTCTGTTCCTCAGTGGATCAAGCTCTGACTGTATTGGAGAATCAAAGGATAGGGTTAGTTCTATTAGACATTTTCATGCCTGGGAAAAATGGACTCGATTTACTCTCACAAATTCGAGAAAGTGAAAAAGAAATAGATGTTATTGTCATTTCTGCTGCGTCGGACATTGAGAGGATTCAGAAAGCATTAAGACTAGGTGCTGTTGATTATTTAATTAAGCCGTTTGAATTTGAACGTTTTAACGCGGCCTTATCAGCATATCGGAACAAATCGGATTTTATTCAAGATAAAAATATGTTAAATCAAGAAGAATTAGATTATCGAATATTGCATCAAGAAGAAATTCATTTACCAGAGGAATTACCGAAAGGATTGTCTCAAGATACCTTAAAGATTATATGGAATGTGATACTGGTATTTAAAAATGCTCCCTTTTCAACAGAGGAAGTCGTAAATGTGGCGGGTATATCCAGGGTATCAGTAAGGAAATATTTAAAATTCATGAAGGATATCGGTGTCCTTGATGTTAAGGTAATCTATGGAACGGTAGGCCGACCAGTCTCCCAACACAAATTTAATGATGACAAGAGCCATATTATTCAACGTTATCTGTAAGTAGCCAATGGCTGCTTACTTTTTTTAATTACATAATACTAAAATTAGTTAAATAAGCTAGTGTCCCCCGTAAATGACTACTAAGATATAGACTGGCGATTGAGTTATTTATAGAGTTTTTCACAAGATTGAACAAATAAGCAGTAATGAGGAAATATTTAAGTTTTTAAGTGCTGTATATATATTTTCCTTTTTACAGTTTTCTTTTAGTAATTACCCTTCCCCAGGGAAGAATATACTCTATTGCCTGGTAATGATCATTTTTAAATATACATTTTTAGGAAGAGGGAACGTCTATGACAGCTTATGAAAAGACAAACAAGGGCTTGGAAACAACTTTAAGAGGAAAAGGTATTCTGTCAAACCCTTTTATTAATAAAGGGGTTGCTTTCACTAAGGAAGAAAGAAATGAATTAGGATTGGTAGGCTTACTGCCATCCCAGGTGCTTACTCTTGATGAGCAAGTAAAAAGAGCTTATGAACAATTCTCCACTCAACCTAGCAATATTCGGAAGAATGGAATGTTATATGATTTATTTAATAGGAATGTGGTACTGTTTTACCGCCTTCTTAAAGACCATTTAAGCGAAATACTTCCGATCATTTACACACCTACTGTAGGAGAGGCCATTCAACAGTACTCCCAAGAATATCACCGTCCAGGAGGTCTATACCTATCCATTGATAATATGGAGGGAATGGAAGATGCATTTAAAAACCTGGACCTTTCACCTGATGATATCGATTTAATAGTTGTTACAGATTCTGAAAGTATTCTTGGAATCGGAGATCAGGGAGTTGGTGGAATTAACATTGCCATTGGCAAATTGGCAGTCTACACTGCAGCTGCGGGAATTGATCCAAGCAGGGTGCTGCCTATTGTCCTGGATGTTGGGACTGACAATGAAAGCCTGATTAGTGATCCACTGTATATTGGTAACAGGTTTGGGCGTGTTCGCGGTGATGAATACACCGAATTCATTGATTTATTTGTTGAACATTCTCAAGCTTTCTTCCCAAGGGCATTACTTCACTGGGAAGACTTTGGAAATATAAATGCACGAAATATAATCGATAATTATGGCGAAAAGATTCTCACTTTCAATGATGATATACAAGGTACAGGTGCAGTAACACTAGCCGCCGTAAAGTCTGCATTACAAGTAACTGGTATTCCTTTAAAGGAACAAAGAGTTGTTGTTTTTGGTCCAGGTGCAGCAGGAATCGGTAATGCTGATCAAATGGTTGAAGCCATGATCCTTGATGGTATTTCCAGAGAAGAGGCATATGGTAAATTTTGGGCCGTTGATTATCGTGGATTGTTGATAGATGACATTCCTGATGTTTTGAAATTCCAAAAGTCGTATTGCCGGAAAGCTGAAGAAGTCGAGGAATGGGATCGGAATGAAGTCGGGATTATCCCATTATTAGAGGTAATAAAAAAGGTTAAACCAACCATCTTAATCGGCACCTCTGGTCAAGCAGGGGCTTTCTCAGAAGAAGTTGTAAAAGAAATGGCAAAGCACGTGGAACATCCTATTATTATGCCGATGTCAAATCCGACTCCCTTAGCGGAAGCTGTTCCTGAAGACCTTATAAAGTGGACTCAAGGTAAAGCCTTAATAGCGACAGGAAGCCCGTTTGATGATGTTGACTATAATGGTGTGATTTATACAATCGGACAATCTAATAATGCATATATTTTCCCAGGACTTGGACTTGGTGCAATTGTCGCAGAAGCAACAAAAATCTCTAAAGGCATGCTTGCAGCAGCCTCATCTGCTGTTTCAAGATTATCGGATAGCAGTAAGCCTGGTGCTTCTTTACTCCCTTCAATCAAACAATTGCAAGAGGTTTCTAAATCTGTAGCCATTGAAGTGGCAAAGACAGCCATTGAAGAAGGAGTTGCGAAAGCGGATATAACAGATATTGAAAAAGCAATTACAGAATCCATGTGGAAGCCGGAGTACAAAACTATTCGTGGGAAATAAATCCAGATTATTTTGTTGTTTCATAAGAAAGGGGATCCGTTTTAGGGGAATCTCCGTATAAGTCAGTCATAGTAGAATCTTTTAAATAGGACAATTTTTTGGAAAGAGAAGTGCATCTCGAGTGAATATTGGGAATATATTTTTAACATTAATACCAATCTTTTTTACAATTATTATTGGTTATTTGGGTGGCTATTTTAAAGTTTTTAATTCAGAATCATCCAAAGGGCTTAATACGTTAGTTACAAAATTTGCATTACCTGCACACTTATTCATTGGGATCACAACAACCTCAAAACAAACCTTAATTAATCAATGGTCATTTTTCTTAACTATGACCATAGGTGTTATTGGCTTTTACATTATCCTTTTGATAGTGGCTCGTTTGGTGTTTAAATACGATTTAACTAAAGCATCTATGTTTTCATTAAACGCAACTCAGCCAGCCTTTGCTTTTATGGGGATATCTGTATTAGGCAGTTTGTTTGGGGCGCAAGAGATAGCTATACCTATTGCGATTACCGGTATTGTGGTGAATGCCCTTCTGGATCCATTAGCAACAATAGTTGGTACGGTCGGACAATCCAGATTGGGTAAATCTAAAGATGAAAAAACAAACATTCTGGGTATCGTTTTGCATGGTCTTAGCGAACCGCTTGCATGTATTCCCTTACTTGCTGTTGTATTAACACTATTAGGGTTCCAGGCACCGGATATCATAAAAAATGCTCTCGATCAAATTGGGTCAGTGACATCTGGGGTTGCATTATTTGCTGTTGGTGTAACCGTGGGTATCCGTAAGATTAGCTTACGACCAATTGCTTTTGGTATTTCCATTTTAAAAGTTGTGGCTATTCCATTATATATGATTCTGGTTGCTCATCTAATTGGTCTTGATCATGCAGATACGATTAAAGCTATTTTGCTAGTATCATTTCCGGGCTCTGCTGTAGCGGCAATGATTTCAACTAGATTTGATTCGTTATCAACTGAAACAGCATCTTCATTTGTAATTAGTACCATTTTATCTTTAATTACATTACCTATCTATATATCCTTGTTAATGTAGCCTTCTAAGTATCCATCCTTCTTGGATGGATACTTTTTAACGGAAGTTTGTGAAATACTTAACAAACTTATTGTATAACATTAACCATTTTTTTAAAAGAGTAGATGTTGGCTATTTTTATTTAAGGGGATGGCGTTTGATTAAAGGAGTAAGCCTAGGAAAATGTGTCGCAAATAGTATCGATTGTAAAAATACGCTATTAATCAAAATGAGATTATAATAAAAGAATTTGTGTAATTACATATTCGAATGCAGCAGTTGATGGAATCTAAAAATCTAAATTTTCGGTGGTGTACAGGAATCATTTTTTTACTTACAAAACGTATTTTGTACACAATAATAATATTTATTAATTGGTAAGTTAAAAACCACATTATCTGATGATCAGGAACGGTTTGCAGTTCATTTAGGTGGGACTACGACATAACTGAAAGAATTGTAGGGACATCGGTATTGGATTAAGATAGGGCCTTATTTGGGGGCTAAGCAAAGAAAGGGACTTATATCTTATGGTATATTAGGCTGAACCTATACGAAGTGAAGTATGGGTTTTTGTTTTGTGGTAAAAAGAAATGAAGAATCGAATTCTACTAAAATAGATTATTATTCCTTTGACATTCTCCCGAAACTCCTTTATATTTAGCTAGTACTTTAGTGCTTAAAAGCGTTTCAGTAATCGTGAGGGGTGAAGGTCCGATCCTTACCTCAGAGAATATACAACATGAAAGCGGGGAAATACATCATGCGTCTTGAAGATGCAAAGCTAAAACTCTCCTTACTTGAAGCAATTGGGGTTTTGGCCATTCTATTCTTAATCATTGCAACTGGAATCATACATTATGGACTTGCCCCCCATATTCCAATAATAGCGGCAATCCTTTTCTTATTTGTTTATGGGAAGATCAAAAAGCTGCCATTTTCAATTATGGAGGCGGCTATAGTCAAAGGTGCAGGTACTGGTATGGGAGCCATTTATATATTCTTTTTCATTGGAATGCTGATTTCCATCTGGATGGCAAGCGGGACGATCCCTACCATCATGTACTATGGGTTTGACTGGATTTCTGGTGAATATTTTTATGCGATCACATTTCTGGTGTGTTCGCTAATTGGGCTCTGTATCGGGAGTTCACTTACAACATCAGCCACTATCGGCGTTGCTTTAATAGGTATGGCGGCGGCGATGGATTTATCGTTGGCGATTACAGCCGGTGCAATCATTTCGGGTGCATTTCTTGGGGATAAAATGTCTCCATTATCCGACTCTACCAACCTTGCATCGGGAACGGTTGGAGCACCATTATTTGAACATATTAATAATATGCTTTGGACTACCATTCCAGGTTTTTTAATATCGCTTATCATCTTTTACTTCCTTTCACCGAATGTCAAAGTTGCTCGTGTTGAGGAAATCGAAGCCATGACCAAAGCCCTGGAAATGGAAACGAATATAAGCATATGGAGTTTGATTCCGTTTGTCATCGTTCTAATCATGGCTTTGAAAAAGGTGTCAGCCATTCCGACATTGTCGGCAGGAATCATTTCGGCAGCCATCATCGCTTTCATTCAAACGCCTAATTTGACGGTTGCAAAACTGGCAGATATTTTATACGGCGGATTTGTACTCAAGAGTGGAATGGATCAACTTGACTCAATCTTAACGCGGGGCGGCATTGAAAGTATGATGTTCTCCGTTTCGATGGTGTTGTTGGCATTGGCCATGGGCGGACTATTGTTCGAATTGGGAGTCATCCCTTCTATTTTAAAAGCGATCCAGGATTCATTGACGAGTGTAGCGAAAGTGATTTCCGCTACTGTATTTGCAGGAATCAGTGTGAATTTCCTGGTGGGTGAACAGTATTTGTCAGTCATACTGCCTGGGAAAGCCTTTCAGCAGAAATATGAAGATTTAGGCTTGCAGCCCAAAACGCTTGCGAGGGTACTTGAAGATGCGGGAACAGTTGTGAATCCTCTGGTTCCTTGGGGTGTCTGCGGTGTATTCCTGACACAGGTATTGGGTGTTTCAACCCTTGAATATGCCCCATTTGCATTCTTCTGCCTGCTTTGTCCTTTGCTCAGTCTGATTTCTGGCTTTACGAAAATCGGTATCCATTATAAATGAAAAAAACAGGCGGTCAGTTTTGACTGCCTGTTTTTTTATGGGAACTTTCATAACCTTACAGAGAAGGGAACCCCCTGACATGAACAGAAATATCAGGGGGTAATTGATCGATTATTTTGAAGACGCAATCTCATCTTTTGGGATGGACACGACCTTTTCTTTCTGTTCAAGCAAGTTCATTCGCATAACGACATTTTGGAATATACCCATTGAAAGCATGAGCAGCAGTAAGGAAGATCCTCCATAACTGATGAATGGAAGGGTGATCCCTGTAATAGGGATAAGTCCTGTCACTCCGCCAACATTGATGCCGACTTGAATGCCGATCATGGATGAGATGCCGATCAATAAAAGGCTTCCAAAAGGATCCTTGCATTTTGCTGAAAGTACAAATCCCCTCAGGACGATAAAACCTAGTGTCAATAGAACGAATCCCACTCCGAATATCCCCAGCTCTTCTGCAATGACGGCCATAATGAAATCAGTATGTGATTCAGGCAGGTACCCGTATTTTTGTACACTGTCACCAAGTCCCACTCCAGTAAGGCCGCCGGATCCTATTGCGAATAAGGAATTCACGAGTTGATACCCGCTTTCTCCTGCCTTTCCGAAAGGGTCTGCAAACCCCGTAAAACGAGAAATCTTATTTTCAGAAAGAACGGCTGAGAAATTTCCTGTCACGAGTACCCCTAATGCAAAAATGGCAACGAATATCGCAGTAATCAAAGAGAGTTTGAATATACTCTTAAAAGACATCCCGGATGAAATGATCATGGTACTTGAAATCAGGAAAATGACCGCTGCCGTTCCATAGTCAGGTTGTATTCCGATTAAAAAGCAGATGAATACCAGAAAGAAAATCGGCGGGATGACGGCTTTATCAATACTATTGATTCGATCCTGCCTTTTTCCGTAAATGGCTGCCAGATAAATGATTATGGCTAACTTGGAAAATTCAGCGGGTTGGATCGATTTTGTCCCTAATTTGAACCAGCTTGTGGCATTTCCTGCTGTATGGCCGAAGATAAAGAGCAGCAAAAGGATACCGGCCATTCCAAACATCATAGACATCAAGAACATTTTGTTTTTGTACATCTTATAAGGAAGAATCATCGTGACGATCATTGCCACGAATGAAATGAGAAAGGCCGTTTTTTGTTTCTCAAAGAAGAAATCCATGGGCATGCCGTATCGAGCAACAGCAGTAATCATGCTCGAACTGTAAATCATGACTAAACCAAACAAACAGAGTAATACGACAGCGATGAAAATAGGGAAGTCGTATGCTTTAATTATTCTTTTCACTTGTGCGCTCACCTCAAATATGTATGCGCGAAAAAATCGCCTTCTTATATAGTAACGGAAAATTGTTTATATAGATAATAATTTTTATTCGATAATATGAATTTATCCTCCATAAACCAATATTAAACACTAAAACCTAGAAACTTGTCTGCCGGATTTCCTTTTTGCTTATAGCCTAATTCGGATTCCTATACATTACCTTCGATAGCAAACGTGAATACTCCTTTTAATAACGGAAATTTTTTTACTATATATTCCATTTATCGGTGCTGTATTGTCTGGAAGATTACTATTTAAGGTTATTTGTGGCAAAACTTTATGTGAGCAGTGGATACTGTAAACGAATTTGTTAGAGTAACTCATCTTAAGAGGTATACTTATTTTAACACCGGTTATGTGGCACGGAATCGGGTAGGGATTTAATGAAGAGAGGGAACCGGTTGTGAACTTGGTTCCAATCGATTATATTATACAGGCTGCTGTGTCTCAGGCATGATATAAAGAGGGGTGGGAAAACCTCGTACGTTACGTTTTGTGAATTAGGGAAGGTGTGCCTCCTTGGTCGATCTTAATTAAAAGCATAAAAATGATAGGAAGTACCAATAAAAATAAGGTAAAGCAAGGGGAGTAGTTATGGAAGAAATACATGACAAGCTGGAAGTGTTTTCTCCGGCAACAGGTGAGAAGATTGCGGAAATCATCCCAACACCATTGAAGTCGATTCCTCATATATATAAGAAATCAAGACATGCGTTCCAAGCATGGTCGAATCTTCCCATCAAGGAACGGCTGCACTATTTAAAACGGCTTCGTTTATTGATGGTTGAAAAAATGGATGAAATAGCTGAAGTCATTTCAAAAGATACGGGAAAAGTGAAAATTGAAGCGCTGGTTGCTGACATCATGCCAACGATTGATGCAATCAAGCATATCGAGAAACATGCAGTGAAATCTCTGTCCGGACGGAAGGTCACCACTCCGCTCATGTTAATTGGAAAAAAATCTTATATCCATTATATGCCCCGTGGAACGATTCTCGTCATTTCACCATGGAATTATCCGCTGCAGCTTTCCATGGTACCCATTCTTAATGCTCTAGCAGCGGGAAATACAGTCATCGCCAAGCCCTCAGAGGTAACTCCTTTAGTTGGGATATGCATCGAAAAGCTGTTTCTTGAAGCTGGTTTCCCGGACGGAACTATACAGTTTGCCCATGGAGGGAAAGAATTGGGTTCGGCATTAACTGAGCAAAAGCCAGATTATATATTTTTTACCGGATCTGTAAGGACTGGGAAAATGATTGGTGAGGTCGCAGCAAGACAACTGATCCCAACGACTCTGGAGCTTGGCGGGAAGGATCCGATGATCGTTCTGCGTGATGCTAACCTGGAACGGGCTGTGAACGGGGCTCTTTGGGGGGCTTTCACAAACAGCGGGCAGGTGTGCATGAGTGTTGAAAGGGTTTATGTGGAACGTCCTGTTTATAAGGACTTCCTCATGCTTCTTAAAGAAAAAACGAAGTCCATGAGGCAGGGGGTGCAATCGCAGGATGATATCGGTTCAATGACTTTCCCGGCACAAGTTGAAATTGTGGCTGGACAGCTGGAGGATGCACTGAATAAGGGGGCCGTACTTGAATCCGGAATACCACCGAAAGAGTGGAAAACGGGAGAGACCCATTTCATTCCGCCCACGATTCTGTCCAATGTCGATCATTCCATGAAAATCATGAAAGAAGAAACGTTCGGACCAGTGTTGCCTGTTGTGCCTTTTGATACGGAGGAAGAAGTGATCGCCCTGGCAAATGAAAGTGAATATGGACTCAATTCCAGCGTTTGGACGATGGATAGGGAAAAAGCAAGCAAAATTGCGTCTCGGTTAGTAACGGGAGCGGTGACGATCAATGATGTGCTGATAACGGTTGCGAATCATCATTTACCATTTGGCGGTGCCAAACAAAGCGGGGTTGGCCGCTATCATGGCGAGCATGGGTTAAAGATTTTCTGCCATGAAAAAGCGATCATGATCGATAAAGGTAAAAACAATACAGAAATACAATGGTATCCATATGAAGGAAAATACACGAGTTTCTTATCGCTGTTTCAGAACTACTTTTCTGCCAAACCGAACTGGATTCGTTTCGGCAAAGAATATTTGCGATTGATTAAATTATCCAAAAGGAACAAAAAATGAGATCCATTTATAAAAAAGATTGTTATTTTCATAACGAGCGCGTATACTATTAATATACTTAATAACTGATTTTCCTTTTCAAAGGGGAGTAGCGTTAGGGTTCGCCCTAAAACAAAGTCGTCATTACGTGAATGTTAGACATTCATCGGCTTTGTTGACATGATTTCATGTTCAGCAAGACCTTTGCCTATATGGCAGAGGTCTTTTTATTTTGCCAATGCCAGTAGGAAGGAAATACTAACTATTGGAGGTTGAATGGATGGAAGCATCAATATTATTGGAATATGGCTGGGTCCTTCTTATCTTGGTTGGATTAGAAGGGATACTTGCTGCGGATAATGCAGTCGTCATGGCTGTCATGGTTAAGCATTTGCCAAAAGAACAACAGCGAAAAGCCTTGTTTTATGGTTTGATGGGAGCTTTTGTTTTCCGCTTTGCAAGTTTATTCCTTATTTCCTTTCTTGTCGAGGTGTGGCAAGTTCAAGCAATCGGTGCGATTTACTTACTTTTCATTGCTTTTCAGCACATTTACAAAAAATACGCAGGTAAAGGTGAGAAGGAAATCACGAAACCTAAAAAGCAATCCGGCTTCTGGATGACCGTGGTAAAGGTTGAAGCGGCTGATATAGCTTTCGCAATCGATTCGATGTTGGCTGCCGTCGCACTAGCTGTTACACTTCCTGAAACAGGCTGGATGAAAGTCGGCGGTATTGACGGAGGGCAATTCGCTGTCATGTTCCTCGGCGGCATGATTGGGTTGATCATTATGCGATTTGCAGCAAATGCGTTCGTGAAGTTGCTTCATCAGCGTCCTTCCCTAGAAATGGCTGCATTTTTGATAGTGGGATGGGTAGGAGTGAAGTTGGCGGTACACACACTCGCACACCCTTCACTGGCTGTCATCGATCAACATTTCCCTGAATCAACTCTTTGGAAATCGATTTTCTGGGTCGTATTGATTGGAATTGCAGCAGGTGCATGGATCATTTCAAGCAAAAAAGAAAAAAAAGAAAAAAAAGAAAAAGAAGAGAAAAAAATACAGGAAGCTTAAAAAAACAGGCGTGCTGGTCACGCCTATTTTTTTTGCTTTTTCATGTATTTATGGAGATGACCCTCAAAAGCGCAGGGATGTTTACGAATGATATGTTAAAAGATGTGAATATTAAATTCCGGTTATAAAAATGACAATTGTCCCATTGAATTGGACGGAAATCAGAAAAAAGATAACTTACTGTAATTGCACTGTAATAAACGAGAAAAAACTAAGTATTTTATCATGTTGATATATTATGTGATTTCATTTTTAATGCAAAAATAGTTCTTTTGGTACTGTCTTTTAGACTCCCTCCGCTTAAGATAAGTATGTTGATGCGTATTTTATGTTCAACAGGAGCGAGGTGAGCAAATGCTTGGATTGTTGTTAACAGCATTCAAAAAAAAGCGTTCTTTAGAAGAAACCGTATTGAAAATTCAACAAGGCGATATTAGCCTTCGTAATGATACCATAGAGTCATTTAAACCTTTTATTGCGAAAACAGTGTCATCGGTTTGCAAACGTTACATATATGAATCAGATGATGAATTCAGTATTGGACTGATTGCTTTTAACGAGGCAATCGATAAATATTCCCCGGAAAAAGGCCGTTCTTTATTGGCATTTGCCGAAACCCTCGTTAAACGAAGGGTTATAGATTATATAAGAAGCCAGTCCAAACAAAGAGAACTCCTATTGGATTTATCACTGAATGATGATAATGAGCAAAGCCATATATATTTCGATAATGAAAATTCCATCAATGAATACGAGAAGCAGAAGGAATCGGAAAAAAGAAAAGAAGAAATTCTGCTTTATATAAGCCATCTAGAGGATTTTGGTCTGTCATTTGAGGATTTAGTTGAAAACTCCCCCAAACATGCAGATGCCAGGAAGGGAGCTATTATGATCGCTAAATTGTTAATGGAAGATGACGAACTGAAAGAAATCCTGTTTGCAAAAAAGCGGCTGCCCGTAAAACAGCTTGAGGGAAAAGTGGAAGTAAGCAGAAAAACGATTGAACGGAACAGAAAGTACATCATTGCTGTGGCAATCATAATAAACGGAGATTTTTTGTATTTGAATGATTATATAAAAGGGGCTATCGATGGATGAAAAAAGGAGTTATTCTTTCAGTTAATAAGCGATTTGTAACCCTATTGACCCCCGAGGGTGAATTTCTGAAAACCAAAAGGCAGGAACGGGTATATGAAGTGGGTGAGGAAATCACTTTTTCACCTGCTAAACAAAAGTTCACTTTAGCCTTTTCCAAGTTTCATTCATCTTTCAAAAAAACGGCCGTGCTAAGCATTGCCTCCACCTTCTTGATTCTGTTTTTGATTCTTCCTTCTTATTTCTCCGGTCCTGTGTCGGCATATATGACGATAGATGTGAATCCAAGCATTGAATTGGAGCTTGACGATGATTTAGAAGTTCTCAAACTTACCGGTTTAAATGAAGACGGCAAGCTTGTGATTGGTCAGCTGAAGGACTGGAAAGGCAAGGATATAAAGACTATTACAAACCGGATCATTGAAACGACGAAGCAACTTGGTTATTTGAAAGGAAATAAACAAATTGTCGTTTCCACAACGTTATTGGAAAAAGATAAAGAACTGGATAAGAATTTAAAAGAAGAGATAAAAGAAATTTCTGAGCAGGATAATGTTTCTAACACAAAAATGAAAGTGATCCAGGCAACAAAAAGCGATCGGAAGCAAGCAAGGGAACAAGGCATATCCACGGGTAAGTATCTCGAAAAGAAGTTGAATGAAGATAAAGATAAGGTAAAAGTCAATAAGAGGGAGCCTGCTCCAGCACCAGATAAAAAAGTTGAGGAAAAGGTTGTTATTCCGAAAGAGAAGAGCGTGACGCTGAGTACGGAAAACAAATCGGATGGAGAAAAGAAAAAAGAGAATAATGATATTGAAATAAAGCAAAAGCCGGCCAATGAAGCCAAACCGACTGAACGGAAAAACGCGGGTATGGAAGTTACCAAAGTTAAGGAACAAACTGAACGGGAAGATACAATTGGAAAACGGAATGCAATAAATGGATATAAGGAAAAAAGCAACGAGTCAAAAGGAAAATCCGATAGCGACCACAGCAACCAATCAAAGAACAAGCAGAAAAATGCAAAGAATGATAAAAAGTTCGATGTAAAAAAGGTTTCATCAGCCAAAGAAAATAATAATAATGATCATATAGAGCACGAAAATAAAAATAAACAAGTTAACCAAGTGAAGCAGGTTAAACGGGATAAGCAAGCAAAACAGGATAATAAGCAAAATAAACAAAATAAGCAAGATTGGGAGAAGTCGAAAAGGGGTAAAGGCAATAATGGAAACGGAAATGGACATAATGATTAAAAAGAGTCCAGCATGCTGCTGGACTCTTAGCCATGGATATTTAATTGTGTTAGGAATTATTGACCTTTAAGTTGAGATTGTGCTTGTTGTACAAGACGTTTAGTGATTTCTCCGCCAACTGAACCATTGGCACGTGCTGAAGTATCGGAACCTAATTGTACACCGAATTCAGATGCAATTTCATATTTGATTTGTTCTAGTGCTTGTTCGATTCCAGGAACAAGAAGATTGTTGCTGCTGTTAGCCATTTTTGAATCTCCCCTTTACTTTTTCAACGGCTTTTGCCGCTGTAATGATAGTATAAGTAGAATGTCGAGTTTTACTTATATGAGCAGCATCAAACTTATTGGTAAACCTGCCTTTTTGTTGTAAGTAAGTCAGTTTTAAAAGAGAATGGAAAAAAGAATGAAAAAAGGGTAAACTAGATTTTTAATGGTTATGTGATTCACATAACTATATAGGAGTAAGAAAGGAAACTCTCTATGTTTGCTATCAAAAAAATATTATCAAAGTTAACACCAGCTCAGCTTATTGTCGGTTATTATTTTTTGGCCGTAACTATCTCGACCGTACTGTTGAGTTTGCCGGTTGCTCTGAAGCCAGGCGTGGAATTTAAATTCATGGATGCTTTATTCACAGCCGTAAGTGCAGTTAGTGTGACAGGTCTGACAGTTGTTAGTTTGCCCGAAGTGTATAATGAGGTAGGCTATTTCATTCTAATGTTCGTTCTCCAATTTGGCGGTATTGGCATCATGACACTTGGAACTTTTTTCTGGCTTATAGTGGGCAAGAAAATCGGTTTGAAGGAAAGGCAATTGATCATGACTGATCAAAACCAATCGAACCTCTCGGGCCTTGTTAAATTATTGATCCAAATCATACAGATATTTGTCGTAATTGAAATGATTGGAGCTCTCGTTTTAGGCATTTACTTTCTGAATTATTTTCCAGACTGGAAAGAGGCCTTTTTAAATGGCTTATTTTTAGCCGTAAGTGCCACCACGAATGCTGGTTTTGATATTACCGGTATATCGATGATTCCATTTAAAGACGATTATTTTGTACAGTTCATTACGATTATCCTGCTTACCCTTGGCGCCATTGGGTTTCCTGTCTTGATTGAGCTGAAAGAGTTTTTGTCCAATAGGGCCCGTACTTATAAGTTTCATTTTTCTTTGTTCACGAAGCTGACCTCAGTCACTTTCTTTTCCCTTATCATTGGGGGAACGATCTTGGTTTATCTTTTGGAAATAAATGGGTTCTTTAAAAATAAGAGCTGGCATGAATCGTTCTTCTACTCTTTATTTATGTCCTCCAATACGCGAAGCGGCGGGTTAACAACCATGAATGTGAGTGACTTTTCGGAACCGACCCTTTTATTGATGAGCATCTTGATGTTCATTGGAGCATCCCCAAGTTCAGTCGGGGGAGGAATCCGGACAACTACACTGGCCATCATGATTTTATTTTTATGGAATTTCATGAGAGGAAGGCGTTCCATTAAAGTGTTCAAACGGGAGATTCATCCCGATGATATCCGAAAAGCGACAGCAGTTATGATCATGGGGTCCCTCCTTTGCATAATGGCGGTCTTCATTTTATCAATTACTGAAAATTTTACTTTGATGCAAATCATTTTTGAGGTATGTTCGGCTTTCGGTTCAGTCGGCCTTTCGATGGGAATCACGCCTGACCTCAGCAATACCGGTAAAATTGTCATAATGATCATTATGTTCATTGGCCGTGTCGGGATAACCTCCCTCCTGTATATCATAGGCCATAAAGAAGTTACGGAAAATTTCCATTATCCAAAAGAACGCGTCATCATTGGGTAAATGATTTAAGTTTAACAGTGACCTTTCCATCGGTGGAAAGGTTTTTTGTGTTGTTTGCAGGAATCTTGGATAAAATGTTGAAATTTACCTATTAAGTGAGTTTTCCACCATTTCTATTTAAAAGATATGCTAATTTGACCCCTTACTTGGAATTAGATCGGATGAAATATAAATCATTTTGGTAAGGAGGTGGAAGAAATGAAGAAATATACAGGAAGAATCTTTGTCCCTGCCCTTTTCTTCATATTGATACTGCCCTATATAGGGTGGCTGGGTCATGAAGAACGCAGGTTTTCCGCCTTTGCAGGAATATATTTAATCGTAATTTTAACCATAGCCTGGTGTTTGGGTGCCATCTTTGATCATAAATGTAAAACGATTGCTTTATTGCAGGATAGCGAAGGGCGTTATCGCATTATCTCCAATTACTCCAAAGAACTGGTCAATAGCTTCAATGAGGTTATTTTCCAAACGGATGATAAAGGAAATTGGCTGTACTTAAACCCGGCATGGAAATCGATGAGTGGTGCAACCGTGAATGAATCCCTAGGGCTTCACTTTTCTAAACATATGGATAACAATTCTTATCAAGACGTATTAAAGGCCTTTGCGGACACCTTTCATCGAGGGAATAAATATTTTCGTGCGGACATCAAACTAAATGCGAAAAAGGGAACAAGTTGGGTTGAAGCATTCGTTAAACTAATTTATGATGACGCTGGGAAATTCATCGGGACGGCGGGCATATTATCGGAAATCAATGAACGTAAACATGCGGAGGAAAAGCTTGTGAGCCTAAACGAACATTTGGCAATCACATCAAGCAAATTATCAACGGCTGCCCAACTTGCGGCAGGGATTGCACATGAGGTCAGGAACCCGATGACAGCGATAATGGGATTCGTGAAGTTGATTAAAGATGGCGGTGCCGAAAAGCAGGAGTACTATGATATTATTTTTTCGGAAATAAATCGAATTGAGGAAGTGCTGAATGAACTTTTGCTGCTATCGAAACCTGCTGAGGCGGTTTTTCTTGAGAAGGATCTAAAGGAAAGCTGCAACCATGTCGTGACGCTATTGGAGACAAACGCCGTACTGAACAATATTCAGATTCATAAAAATTATGATTCGGAACCTATTTTTATGTACTTTGATGAAAACCAAATCAAGCAAGTACTAATAAACATGATAAAAAATTCCATAGAATCGATGCCGAATGGCGGAAATATTTTTGTGAGCATAAATGGGGAAAATGGGGAAGTTGTTTTGGGCATTTTGGACGAAGGGGAGGGTATTCCGGAAAACTCCCTGCAAAAAGTAGGAGAACCATTTTTTACTACAAAAACATCAGGAACGGGATTGGGTCTTTCCGTTTGTTTTAGAATCATCGAAAATCATGGCGGAAAAGTTTACATCACAAGTGAACTGAAAAAAGGTACGAAAATCGTTTGTATATTTCCCACCGTCCAACAAAAGGAATATAGTGGGAACAAAAAGGTCCAGGTACAGGGCTTTGAATGATAAGAAAATAAATGATTTAATTATTGAAAAAATCTGAATGTTGTGTATATACTTTAAAAGTAATAACATACTAACCGGTTAGTAAGTTTAAAAGGAGGAATCAATTTGAACTTTGAACATACTCAAAAGGTGAAAAACTTGGAAAAGAAGTTAACGGAATTCATGGAAAAGCATGTATACCCAAATGAATCAATATACAAAAAGCAGCTCGAAGCACAGAAGAGCCGCTGGAGTGAAATACCCCCGGTATTATCTGAATTGACGGCAAAAGCAAAGGAAGAAGGATTATGGAATTTATTTTTACCTGATAGCGATTATGGTGCGGGTTTAACAAATCTAGAATATGCCCCGCTTTGTGAAATCATGGGTAGGTCGACGATAGGACCTGAAATCTTCAACTGTAATGCGCCGGACACTGGTAATATGGAAGTGTTGGTGAGATACGGCTCAGATGAACATAAAGAACGCTGGCTGAAGCCCTTGCTTGCTGGGGAAATCCGCTCATGCTTCTCGATGACGGAACCGGAAGTGGCGTCTTCCGATGCGACCAATATCGAATGCAGGATAGAAAAGACGGGTAATGAGTATGTCATAAACGGCCGAAAATGGTGGTCTTCAGGAGCAGGCGATCCTCGATGCAAGATTGCCATCGTCATGGGTAAGACAGATCCTGAGGCGTCCAAGCATGAACAACAGTCAATGATTCTTGTACCGCTGGATACACCGGGTGTCAAAATCGAGAGAATGCTCCCTGTTTTTGGCTATGATCATGCCCCGCATGGCCATGCTGAAATCACTTTTGAAAATGTGAGGGTTCCGGCAACGAATATTCTATGGGGGGAAGGTAAAGGATTTGCAATTGCCCAAGGACGACTCGGACCCGGAAGGATACATCATTGCATGAGGCTGATCGGCGCTGCTGAAAGAGCACTTGAAGAATTATGTAAGCGCATTCAAAACCGTGTCGCTTTTGGTAAAACATTGGCGAGACAAGGTGTGATCATGGAGTGGGTTGCCGATTCACGGATTGAAATCGAACAAGCAAGACTTCTGACCTTAAAAGCTGCTTATATGATGGATACTGTCGGGAACAAGGAAGCGAAGGCCGAGATTGCCATGATAAAAGTGGTGGCGCCAAATATGGCATTGAAAGTGCTGGACAGGGCCATCCAAGGCTTTGGAGCTGCAGGGATTTCCGATGATTTCCCTTTTGCTGCACATTGGGCAAATGCACGGACGTTAAGGCTTGCTGATGGTCCCGATGAAGTTCACCGCTCACAAGTTGCTAAAATAGAACTTCGAAAATACCAACAAAAGCATGAGGTGAAAATATGAAAGTTACCGACTTATTCGATCTGACTGGAAAGACGGCGATCATAACCGGCGGAGGGAGAGGATTGGGAGCACAAATAGCGACCGGCTTTGCCGAAGCCGGGGCAAATGTCGTTCTTTGTTCAAGGAAGAAGGAGGCATGCGACGAAGTTGCTTCGCAAATCGAAAAGCTTGGAGTCAAGGCGCTTTCCTTCAAGTGTGATATCACCAATCCGTCAGATGTACAGGAGGTTGTTAACGAAACTTACCGTGAATTCGGTGCCATCGACATTTTAGTAAACAATAGCGGGGCATCCTGGGGGGCACCGGCCGTCGACATGCCCCTTGAAGCGTGGCAGAAGGTGATGAATGTCAATGTAACCGGAACCTTTATCATGAGCCAGACAGCAGGAAGGGTCATGATTGAGCAGGGACATGGGAAAATCATAAACATCGCTTCCGTCGCCGGATTAGGGGGGACCGACCCTAGGGTGCTCGATACGGTCGGCTATAATACGAGTAAAGGGGCGGTCATTACTTTAACAAAGGATTTAGCTGTTAAATGGGGTCAGCATAATATCAATGTAAATGCAATCGCACCTGGATTCTTTCCGACAAAAATGACGAAAGGGGTTCTTGAGCAAGGGAAGAATCCTATCTTGGATTCCACGCCGCTAAAAAGATTAGGGAGTGATGATGATTTAAAAGGGGCAGCGGTTTTCCTGGCCTCGAAGGCATCTGATTTTGTTACTGGAAATATCTTGATTGTCGATGGGGGTTCACATGCAAAGTAATGAAAGGTAAGTAAATATGGCTGGAGGGTATGAAATGATGAAAAAATGGCTGTCCGTTTATCCTGATTCAATTTCAAAGGAAATAAATGTCCCTGAGTTTCCGATGCAGAGAATCCTTCAAAATGCATGTCAGTCCTATCCAAACAATACAGCTATTACTTTTTATGACCGAAAGATATCTTATCAGGAACTTTTTCATGCATCGCAAGCCTTTGCTTCAGCCCTGCAAAAAAAAGGTGTTCAAAAAGGCGACCGTGTCGCCATCATGCTGCCTAACTGTCCGCAATACGTCATTGCGTATTATGGTTCGTTGACAACAGGAGCGATTATCACTCAAATCAACCCAATGCTGGTTGAAAGGGAGCTGCAGCACATTTTACAGGACTCCGGTGCAGAAACGATCGTGGTATTGGACGGATTATACCCGAAAGTGAAAAGTGTTCAGCAACATGCAAATCTGAAAAATATTATCGCCGTAAGCCTTCAGCCTTCGGATGCAGATTTCCAGCCTGATGCTTCTTTTGACCAATTCATGAAGACAGGAGACGGGAAAATCAATCCAGTATCAATCGATCCGGAAAATGATATAGCCGTTCTTCAGTACACAGGTGGTACGACTGGCCGTTCAAAAGGGGCGATGCTGTCTCACAGCAATATTCTGGCCAATGTCGTTCAATCGTATGAATTCTTCAAGCATGAATTAAAAATGGGATCTGAAAGAACGCTGTCGGTCATCCCGCTTTTTCATGTTTTTGGAATGACGTCCGCAATGAATTTATCCGTGTATATCGCGGGTGACTCGATCATGCTGCCACGATTTGAAATAGAAGAAGTGCTGGAAACGATAAAGCGTGAACAGCCGACCACTTTTCCTGGTGTACCTACCATGTATGTAGCGTTGACGAATCACCCGAAGGCAGAAGAATATGGAATGGGCTCAATTCAGGTCTGTAACAGCGGAAGTGCACCGATGCCCGTGGAACTGCTGCGTGAGTTCGAACGAAAATCAGGTGCAAAGATATTGGAAGGCTACGGTCTTACGGAAGCTTCGCCAACAACTCATTGTAATCCCGTATTTGCAAAAAGGAAGCCGGGGAGCGTCGGGATCGGAATCCCTTCGACTGAATATAAAGTGATGGACCTGGGAGACGGGACAAAAGAAGTGGCCACTGGCGAAATGGGGGAATTGGTCGTCAAAGGACCACAAGTGATGAAAGGGTACTGGAATATGCCGGAGGAAACGGCGGTAACCCTTAGGGATGGTTGGCTTTATACGGGTGATATCGCCAAAGTTGATGAAGACGGGTATCTCTATATTGTCGACAGGAAAAAAGATTTGATCATCGCAAGTGGTTATAATATATATCCGCGAGATGTGGAGGAAGTGCTTTATGAACATCCTGCTGTCCAGGAAGCGGTTGTCATCGGCGTTCCGGATGCGTACCGAGGGGAGTCGGTAAAAGCGGTGCTTGTACTTAAAAATAATAAAACGGCAAATGAACGGGAAATCATCGATTACTGCCGTGCCAATCTATCGGCCTATAAAGTTCCGCATTTCGTTGAATTTCGTGAAGAGTTACCGAAAACAAATGTCGGAAAGATTTTAAGGCGGGCTTTAAGAGAAGAACTTTCCAGGAAATAAGTGGGCTTTGATAGTACGAAAGCGTATGATATCAATTCAGCTGAAATTTTAACAGATTGCGAGGGTGCTTACATGAAAGAAAAAATGACAGAACATAGCATACGCTTATTTGAAAAGAAGGGCTTTAGTGAAACTTCGATTTCTGATATCGTCGAATCGGTCGGGGTGACGAAGGGAACGTTTTATTATTACTTTACGAGCAAAGAGCAATTGCTTATGGATATTCATCTCGCTTATATAGACGAGTTGCTTAGTGAGCAGGAAATGATCATATCGGAACCTGGGAAAAGCTGTAAGGATAAGCTTTACGATATGGTATATATGCTTTTAAAAAGCATCAAAACCAAAAAATCCAGCGCAACGGTCTTTTTCCGTGAAATGAAAAATCTAAGTGACGAAAAACTTGCACAAATCCTTCCTAAGCGGGATGAGTTCCGTAATAAAATCGAGCAAGTGCTGATTAGCGGCATCGAGAGCGGAGAACTACGTTCCAATCTCGATGCATCCATCATCTCTTTTGCTATTTTGGGTGTAGCCAATTGGAGCTATCATTGGTTCGACCCAGAAGGTGAAAAAACCGAACAGGAAGTTGCATCCATTTTTATGGGGATGATTCTGCACGGAATTGAAGCGTGACCAGGTCACATACTAACCAGTTAGTAGAAGGGAGATAGAAGGCATGGCCAACAAGCAAATTCAATCGATAACCGTAATTGGGGCCGGGCAGATGGGACATCAAATTGCGATGCTTGCTGCACTTGGAGGTTACGAAACGATTCTTCAGGATGTTCAGGAAAAAGCGTTGAATACAGCCAAAGAAAAATTGGACGTCATTTTGACTAAATGGGTTCAAAAAGGAAAATTGTCTGAAGATCGTAAATTGGCTGCTTTTAGCCGTCTTCAATATACTACCGATCTTGAGAAAGCGGCGAGTGGAGCTGATCTGATCATTGAAGCGGTAGTTGAAAAACTTGATGTGAAACAGGAGGTCTTCGCTAAACTTGAAGAATTCGCCCCCGCGGAAACCATTTTTGCAACGAATAGTTCAACGATCGTCAATAGCCTGCTTGCGAGTGTGACGAATCGTCCGGATAAGTTTATTAATATGCATTTCTTTTTTCCGCCTCTAGTAATGGATTGCGTTGAGGTTGTCATGAGTGATCAAACATCGGAGGAAACAGCCAAGCTTGCGATGGAAGTGACAGAGAAAATGAATAGGACAGGAGTTTTGTTGAGGAAAGAGATATCGGGTTTCGTAGCCAATCGAATTTTGGGAGCGTTGCAGCGTGAGGCCTTATATTTGTATGAAGAAGGAATTGTGGATTATAAGGATATCGATTTAATTTGCAGGAAAGCCTTAGGCCATCCCATCGGCCCTTTTGAACTGATGGATCTATCAGGCATTGATGTAGGATATTTTGTCATGCAGCAGCGATACAATGAAACTGGAAATCCAGAAGACAAGCCAAATGCTTGTATAGCAGAAAAGGTGAATAAGGGACATTTAGGAAGGAAAACAGGAAAAGGCTGGTATGATTATCCAAATCAAGGAGTGAAGAATCGATGACAAAATTAATTAGAGTGGTTAAGGAAAATAAGCTTGCGGTCATCACCATCGACAATCCTCCATTAAACGTAATCAGTAAACAAGTATTCAGAGACTTGGGAGAAACATTCGATGAACTTTCAAAAGATAATGAAACTGTTGCGGTACTCATAACAGGTGCAGGCAATATCGCATTTGCGGCTGGTGCTGATATAAAAGAATTCCCTAGCATGATGGGGAACCCGAATATGAAGGAAATGGTAAAGGAAGGTCATGCCGTCCTAACCAAAATCGACCAGTTTCCTAAACCTACAATAGCTGTATTGAACGGCCTGACTTTGGGCGGCGGATGTGAACTGGCTCTGGCCTGTGATTTGCGAGTGGCTGAAGCACAGATTCAAATTGGTCTGCCGGAAGTGAAATTAGGCTTATTTCCTGGAGCTGGCGGTACACAGCGTTTGTCCAGACTTGTCGGAAACGCAAAGGCAAAAGAGATTATATTTACCGGTGACCCGCTAGGTGCCATAGAAGCGGAAAAGATCGGGCTTGTCAATAAAGTCGTCGAGCAAGGCTGCGGCTTATCGGAAGCGAAAATCTTGGCCTCACGAATGACAAGGCACTCACTTCAGGCACTTTCGAGAATCAAGAAGGCGATTAATGAAGGAAGTGAAGCCACGCTTGAACAGGGTCTGGAGATTGAAACGAATCTTTTTGAAGAAATCTTCCAAACTGAAGATGTTAAAGAAGGGGTTTCCGCTTTCTTGGATAAACGTAAACCTGCTTTTGTACATCGTTAATTTCAAGGAGGGGTCTTATGCATGAATTGGAAGTCGACGTCCGTTTTTCCGAAACGGATGCTTTGGGCCACATCAATAACACAAGTTATTTCATTTACCTCGAAGAAGCGCGCATGAAATTTTTTGAAGCTTTGGGCCTAGCGACGAATGTCGAGTCATGGAACTTTTTGTTAGCCTCCACTAACTGCGACTTTATTGCTCAGGGATATTTCAATCAACTCTTGACCATTCGTTCATCTATAAAAAAGGTAGGGACGAAAAGTTGTGAAATGGCCCATGATATCCTCTGCGCACAAACTGGGGAAATCATTGCTAAGGGAAGTGCAGTTTTAGTCTGTTTTAATTTTTTGAATCAAAAAAGTGAACCTATTCCTGAAATGATTAAAGAAAAACTCATTTCACATCTTGTTCATAATTAGAATGAAGGAGTGGAAGAACATGGTTGACGATACGATTCCTGTTCGACCAGGCGAGGAACTGAATATTGATGCATTAGAAGGTTTCCTAAGAAAAAATATATTGGACCTTCCAAATGAGCCATTAGAATTGCAACAATTTTCAACGGGTTATTCCAATTTGACCTATCAGCTGAAAATGGGCGAGTGGGAGGCTGTTCTCAGAAGGCCTCCGCTTGGTCCTGTTGCGCCAAAGGCACATGATATGAAGCGTGAACATCATATCCTTTCTTCAATCAACCCATATTTCCAAGCGGCTCCCGAGCCTATTCTGTTCTCGGATGACGAATCGATTGCCGGGGCCCCTTTTTTCCTAATGGAAAGGAAACATGGAATTGTAATAGATACCGAATTTCCTAAGGAAATCGAGCCAACTGTCGAAAAGTGCCGACAGCTTTCTCATGTCATGGTCAATCGGCTTGCTGACCTTCACTCGATTCCCTATGAGAAAACTGCGTTGGTGGAAATCTCCAAACCTGAAGGGTTCATTGAAAGACAGGTGCGCGGATGGATTTCCCGCTATGAGAGAGCAAAAACTGATGAAATCAAGGAAATTCGACCGCTTATCGATTATTTTCAACAGTATATCCCGAAACATAGCCAGACTTCTATTATCCATTATGACTATAAGATCAATAATGCCATGTTTAACCGGGACCTTACAGAGATGGTTGGTTTATTTGATTGGGAAATGTCCACCGTTGGTGATCCGTTAGCCGATTTAGGAGTGGCTTTAAGCTACTGGACGGAAAGCGGTGATCCGGAACTTATCAAAATCGGTGTGGGTAAAGCGTCCGTCACGACTTTACCTGGTTTCCCGACACGAAGGGAATTTATCGAAATGTATGCAGCAAGAAGCGGCAGGGATGTTTCCAACGTCGATTTTTATTTAACATTCGGTTACTTTAAGTTGGCTGTCATTCTTCAGCAAATCTATTATCGATATAAAAAAGGCCAGACTAATGATCCCCGTTTCTCCAATCTCGGAAAAACGGTTAAAAGCTTACTCACTCATGCAGCAAATGTAGCTGCGAAGGAAGTTTAATATATGGAATATATACAAAACATTCATTTGTTGCTAAAAAAAGAAGAGATAGATGGGGAAAAGCTTCGAGAAGGGGAGAAAGTTGCGGTCGTACTTGATGTATTATTAGCGACCACTACGATTATTTCAGCACTTCATGAGGGAGCACGCCAGGTGATACCTGTCATGGATCCAGTGGATGCCTTGGTGAAAAGCCAGGAATTGGACCATGGGGATGTTGTAGTTGCAGGGGAACTGAAAGCTAAGCCGGTTGATGATTTAATGTATCCGAGTCCGACGCTATTGAGTAAGTTGGTACGCGGCAAAACATTAATACTTTCCACGACTAATGGAACGGTTGCGTTGAGAAATTCAGCCTCTGCCCAAAAGGTTTATATCGCTTCTTTATTGAATAATCCGTCTGTTGCGGAAAAAATAAAAAAACATCATAAAACAGAAACGATCATCATCGTTTGCTCGGGAAACTCAGGTGAATTCAGTCTGGAAGATTTTTACGGTGCAGGCCATTTGATAGATTGCCTGATTGCTGGATCGCAAGGCTCGTTCATACTCAACGATGCAGCAAAGGCTGCCAATGCGCTTTATCGCACGAATAGCGAAAATGCCTTTGATATCCTGAAATCATCGTATGTCGGCCAGCTGTTTGACAAACATAGTTTGATCGCCGATTTGGAATTGGCGGCGCAAAAAGGTTCGTTGGATCTTGTCCCGGAGTTGGTGGATGGAAGGATCGAAGCTGAGTTGAAGAGGCAGGAAACGTAGTTCAAAATCCAGATAAGGAGTGAAGGGGATGAGGTTTTCACAATCAATAGCGGTGGTGACAGGTGCAGGCTCCGGAATTGGAAAAGCTACAGCGATGCGCCTATCGGACGAAGGGGCAAAAGTGTTGTTGGTAGGGCGGACGAAAGGAAAGCTGGAGAAAGCGGCTGCAGAAATCAATGCCAGGCATACGATTCCCGTGGCTGACATTTTCCCTGCAGATGTTACCGTCGAGGAGGATGTAATAGAGCTGGCCATGTATGTAAAGGAACAATATCGTGACCTTCACATTTTAATCAATAACGCAGGTGGATCGAAGTCCTCGAAGCTTTTGGATACATCTGCAGCTGATTGGGATATGATTCAGCATGTCAATTTGAAAAGTGTCTTTCTTGTTTCCAAGTACTTGGGGAAAGTGATGGAAGAAGGAGCGGGCAGTGGTAATGAAGGCTCCGCCAATCGGGCAATCGTGAATGTGGCTTCACTGTCAGGGCATCAGGCAGGGGCATTCATCCCGCATTACAGCTCTGCTAAAGCAGGTGTCATCAGTTTAACTAAATCATTGGCACTGGAACTCGCTGCAGTCGGCATTCGGGTCAATTCCGTATCACCTGGATTCATTGAAACTCCATTAACGGAGGATGGATTGCAAAATGAAAAATTCGTAAAGTCCATTCAACGGAACACGGCACTGGAACGAGTGGGGAAAGCGGAGGAAATAAGTAATGTCATTACCTTTGCTGCTTCCCCGGAGGCTTCCTATATGACTGGGACGGATTTATTGGTGGATGGCGGCTGGTTGATCAAATAGAAAAAGGGGATGGGTAAATGTTAAAAGAACACTTATTGACAGAAGTAATCGATAATGTAATGATCCTGACTTTGAATCGTCCTGAAAGCTTGAATGCGTTTAGTCCGAATATGATTGCAAGCTTAACGAAAGCGATTAAGGATGTAAAACATACACCACATATAAGGGCCGTCATCATCAAAGGGGCGGGAAGGTCGTTCACTGCAGGAGGAGACGTAAAGTCGATGGGGAAGGCCTCTGCAGGTCAATTGTATGATCATGTCGGCAGAATGAACGAATGCATAATGGCTCTGGATGCTTCTGAGGTTCCCGTAATCGCTGCCGTCCATGGATTTGCGGCAGGGGCAGGATTCAATTTGGCACTCGCTTGTGATTTGATCGTGGCTTCCGATGATAGTCAATTTGCCATGAGTTTTTCACAGGTAGGCCTGATTTCTGATGGAGGGGGTTCTTATTTTTTACCTAAATTAGTAGGGCCCCACCTTGCAAAGCAGCTCTTCTTTTCTGCCGAACCGATTTCTGCGGAGCGCTTATACCAGTTAGGTGTCATTAATTATATATACCCACTCAATCAACTTGAAGAAGAATCATTGAAACTTGCGGAAAAGCTGGCAAATGGACCGACAAAAGCTTATGGAATGATGAAAAAGCTCGTTAGTCATTCATTTACGGCTACACTTGATGAAATACTCGAACAGGAGCGCATCACGCAAACCTTGATGGCTTCAACAGAAGATCATCTGGAGGGAGTTGCAGCATTCAAAGAAAAGAGAAAACCGGAATTCACAGGGAATTAATAAGGGAGGGATAAAGATGAGAGCCATTCATTTTGAAGAATACGGCGGACCGGAAGTACTGAAATTGACTGAAATGGAAAGACCCGTGCCAACTGGGCATGAAGTTCTGATTGAAATCGATTGTGTCGGCGTCAATTATGCAGATACAGCCAGAAGGGAAGGGCAATATGTAGTACCTACGCCGCTTCCGTTCATTCCAGGTGCGGAAGTGGCTGGCGTTGTGGTGGAAGTTGGTGGAAAGGTGACTAAAATCAAACCTGGTACAAGGGTCGTGAGTTTAATTGAGTCAGGTGGATATTCAGAATACGCCCTATCGGATGAATTCTCGGCCATTCCGCTTCCTGATGCCATACAGTTCCATGAAGCTGTTGCCCTGCCCCTTCAAGGTCTAAGCGCCTATCATATTTTAAAGACAATGGGACGCATGCAACAGGGGGATACGGTATTGGTCCATGCTGCTGCAGGTGGAGTAGGAACGATTGCTGTCCAGCTAGCCAAAATCTTCGGGGCTGGAAAAGTGATTGCCACAGCCAGCACAGTGGAAAAGTTGGAACTGGCTAAAGAGATGGGGGCAGATGAACTCATCGATTACACGAAAGAAGGATGGGAAATGGAAGTCCGTGAGGTCACGGGAGGAAAGGGAGTCGACGTGGCGCTGGAAATGGCTGGAGGGGATATTTTCAATAAAACATTGAAATGTTTGGCACCATTTGGACGTCTAGTTGTTTTTGGTAATGCCAGCCGTAAGCCTTATACGATGAACCCGCAGCAATTAATGAGGCGCAATCAATCCGTCGTAGGTTTTTTCCTGCCACAGATCATGAAACACCCAGATTTACTGTTGCCCAGCATTCAAGAACTTTTTGCATACGTCGCGTCTGGGGAACTTAAGCTAACCATCGGCGGCATCTATCCAATTGAAAAGGCAGCAGCCGTCCATGAGGAAATGAACGCCCGTCAAACAAAAGGGAAGTTGATTTTGCAGGTTAAATGAGAAGAAGGGGTGTGATGCACCCCTTGTATGATAATGGGATTTTTGCCCTTCTAGAACGACTCAATCCGTATCTGTGCTGACATCTTTATCGGGATGCATGAAAGGCGGCTGCGGTGCTCTTTTAGCCTCTAACAATTCACGGTTTTCAGTGGAATTCCAGCCTATATCATTGGTGGGGTGTATCCATTCGTCTCCAGCCATGATTTCCGGATCTGTATCTTCACTCCAATTTTCAAGTGGTGAGTTTTCGGATGCATATTTACTGTCGCCGATGACGACTCCATAATCATTAACGAATGGAGCCAGTGGTTTTATGCCTGTTCCTTTAAAGCTTGGTGCGTTAATTTGGTGTGGTTGTGTATCGTCGATAATTGGTGAATCCAATTTTTTTTTCATATAGCGTCTCCCTTTCCGTTTTACGGTTATTTTTCTCGTCTGTCCCTATATTATCCCTGAATAATTTCCGGCATTTTTACCCCATTCTAAAGATGTAAACTATATTAAAAAGGGTGGATGAAATGAAACGGAAAGCCAATGTGGATGGTGCTGTCAAAGCAAGTAAAACACCAAAAAGAAACCAAGCTGAAAATGAATTTTCCAATGAGTTCGCAATGGAGGAAAACGCAATGAAAGGTGCCAACCGCAATTCAAAGCAAGGCAGAAAAGGAAGAAGTTAATGGATAAAGAAAAACGGGACAGCGGGGAAAAGATGGGGGAACATGTACGAACGGAATTTGGAATTGAATTCAGCGGCGATATGAACGCAACAAAAATTTATGAAATTTTGGCAAAAGAAAATAAAAAACGTGAAAGTGATAAGTAAATAAGGACGGACCCAATTCTTGGGTCCGTCCTTATTCTTAAAGAATGATGCTGCCAGATTTTGAGAGAGGGAAAATCGTTGATCCCTTACCACTCGGATCAAAATAGGCAAGCATGAACGATGGTTTATCGACGATTGTTCCCTCAGCTAAATACGTTTCCAAATCAAAGGGAAGTGCCTCGAGCAATGTGTGTTTGTGTATTTCCTTTTCATTAAGGGCCAAAGCTGTGAAAGAGGAACCAAGCTGTTCAGGGTTATTCAGAATATCTTCATAAATCTCTTTCCGGCCATTTTTATCTAATGAAGCTTCCCACCAAGGTTTACGTGGTTTGTATTTTTGATTCATGAAATAATCCAATTTCATGAGTCCGATAATGTTTTTCAGTTCGGCAGATTCCCGGGAAGCCAAAAACTGCTGTAAACGTCTGAACAAGTCTTCAAGCTGATGTCCGATTCGTGACCACCCTTGTTCATCCCAATAGGTACCGAAATCTTGAAAGAAGTCGAACGGTGATTGAAATACCGTTTGGACAAGATATTCCGTGGTATGGTCCATTCTATGATCGTTCCAGTATTTTTCAAGGACATCTTCAACTTGTTTGATGCGGACAATGTCATCGAAGGATAAAACATTATTCCCCAGGATTTCATAGGGAGCATGTTCGCTGTATATATATTGGTGTTCATCGGCACGTATCCGTAAGCCAGTGCCACGAAGCATCTTTAAGAAACCAAGCTGCATCTCTTCGGGTCTGAGCTCGAATACATCATTGAAGGTCTTTCTGAAAGAATGATAATCTTCTTCTGGTAAACCGGCAATAAGGTCTAAAT
Source organism: Peribacillus sp. NPDC096447 (assembly GCF_044762725.1). Classification (NCBI taxonomy): domain Bacteria; kingdom Bacillati; phylum Bacillota; class Bacilli; order Caryophanales; family Bacillaceae; genus Peribacillus; species Peribacillus sp. NPDC096447. The sequence goes on along the minus strand of NZ_JBIWEV010000002.1, from coordinate 319,317 downwards.
GCTGATCAATTTTCTGACCTTCTTTTACCATGGTTACGGTCCTTGTCAGTTTTTCGAAATTCTGCCTTCTCATAACTAGATCATTCGTATGATCATTCGTCGATTGTACCCCTATTTCAAAGCGGAACAAACCTGCTGGGGCATTATCGTTCAAGAACTGGATAACTTCCGGACGCATGATGTCCGCCGTGATCTCGAATTGGAAAACCACACCGGGAAGATGTTCATCGATTAAGAATTGAAACATTTCCATGGCATAGCTTCGGCTGATATTGAAGGTTCGGTCAACGAACTTAATAGTCTTTGCACCATTAGACATTAGGTACCTGATATCTTCTTTAATCTTTTCACGATCAAAATACCTGACACCCACTTCAATCGAAGAAAGGCAAAATTGGCAGCTAAAAGGGCAACCTCGGCTAGTTTCGATATAGGTGACACGTTTAGATAGGTCGCCACGGTCTTCCTCCAAACGATATGGAGTAGGGAGGGATTTCAAATCTACCTTGCCGTTCTGAGGCTGGATGATTTTTTTCCCATCCTGCCGATACGCAATGCCGCCGACCTTCTTATAGTCATTCGAACCATCGATTTCAGATAAAAGGGCCTTAAAGGTGACTTCACCTTCGCCAATTACGATGAAATCAGCCCCGGGAATCTGATCAAGCCATTCCCCAACATCATAGGTGACTTCAGGTCCGCCCAGGATGATAACCAATCCTGGATTGATCTTCTTCAGCATGGCTACGACCTTCATTGTTTCCTCGATGTTCCAAATATAGCAGCTGAACCCGATTACATCAGGTTTTTTGGAATGAAGGTCACCAACTATGTTCATAATCGGATCTTTTATTGTATATTCTGCCAGCTGTACATCATAATCTGGCTGGGCATAAGCTTTTAAATATCGGATGGATAGCGATGTATGGATATATTTTGCATTAAGAGTACTGATTATTATATTCATGTTAAAGGGCGTAAAATAAACGCCTGACTCCTTTCGTGTACATGTCTTTTTAAGCCAACAAGAACTAACGAGTAATTTTACCATAGCGTGCTTCATTTGAAAAATGAGTTATTGCATTGAAGGGTAATCTTTTCACCTTGAAGGCCAATATGAAATGAAAACGGATAAAGCAGAAAATGCTTCATCCGTTTTATTTAAAAAGCTTGTTTAATATATTCTTTTGTTTTAGTCATGAAACGTTTTGTTTTGGTCGCCTTCAATTCGATGATCGGCTGAGCCATCGTAGCGATCATTTCACTTGATAATAACACCGTAATCAAGAAAGAGAGGCCGGCGAGCATGATGAAGCTCTCTGTATTGCTGAAGTATTCCTGTATGGTGCTTTCACGGAAGAACCGAATGAAGAAACCATGCAGCAGATAGACATAAAGGGTTTGTTTACCCCAATTCGTAAAGAAATATTGTCCGCGTGGGATGAATGAAAGGAAGCTGAACACTGAAATTATGCTCAATCCATAAAATCCTAGGCGTTTGAACATGGACACGGTTGTCGCATCTTCGAGTTCGGCATATGGTTTTGAACCGAGCAGCCATTTATAATTGATATCGGTATTTAAATAAAAACCGATAAAAATCACTAACATGACACTAAGTGAAGCCAAACGAACTTTGGGAGTGAATAGTTTTTTTAAATGGTCCTTGCTTAAATGGTATCCAATCAAGAACATCGGGAAAAAAACGAATGTCCTGGAGAGACTAAGGTAATTGGAAATATTGTCAATATATCCAATCAATAATGCGATCAAAATAGATAAACCTATGCCTAATGATGGCTTTAGCTTTGAAAAACCAAGCAGCATGATGTTCCAGCAGAATAAACTGATCAAGAACCATAGCGACCATTGGGGATCAAGCAGGTCTACGGTGATGGCAGAGCGTTCATATAAGAAATAATAGTAAACGGTATAGATCAATTGGAAAATGATGTAGGGTAAAATCAGTTTTTTAGTAATTTTACCTAAATACCCTTTTTGATAAAAACCTTTCGCAAAGAAGCCTGAAACCAGGATAAAAGCAGGCATATGAAAGGAGTAAATGGTTTTATATAAAGCATAAATCGTTTCACTGTCATGTATATACGTATTCAGCAAATGTCCAAAGACGACAAAAGCCATGAGAATGAACTTGGCGTTATCGAAGAAAAAATCACGTTGTTTCATTGTTGCCTCCATTTAATAAATTTTTAAAGGTAGCTAGAAAAGAAAGCATTGTTATTTCTTATACCCTAAATACCTTGTACGAAATCAATATTTATTAAATTTATTATAAAAATCTTAAATTAAGCTTAACGCTAAGTTTTATAGTATTCAATATACTATAATTTGATATATAGGATAATTTTGGTATTTTATGATTTTCGAAAATACCGAGGAAAATCAAGATGGATGTCGAATAAAGTTGGTAAGTAGAGGTTTTGATGAGGGGGGTTAATATGAATATCGGTTATGAGAATGAAACGGGATATAAACAGAAAATTATAAAATTGAATAAACAAATCGAAGGGTTTTTGAATATTTTCAATTCAATGTCAGAGCCTTATATTAGAGTTGATGAGGAACTGCGTATCACTTTTGCCAATGATGCTTCATGTGCCCTGCTGGAATCATCGAAAGATCAGCTGGAGTCCATGAAGATAACTGATTTTCTCGATGTCATCCCTTTAAATAATCATGAAGTGTCAAGATCCCTAATAACCTCGAATGAATCTGAAAGGCAAATTATCCAGCTTCATACCGGAGCCCTTAAGCAAATAGAGTTTATACGTATAGGCGATCTTTCCGAAGGACAGCAGTTCTATCGTTTGGGGGATGTGACATTGGATGTTTCTTCGTCAAGGGAAACAAGGATGTCAAGGCAGATGTTTTTGGACATTTTTGATACAGCCATAGAAAGTATCGTTCTATTCGACAGTTCAGGAATAATCATGGAAGTGAACCATGCTTTTATCCATGTCATGGGCATCCCGAAAAAAGAGATTGTCGGCAAGAATATGAGGGACCTCATATCCCCTGATTATCGGGGATATTGGGATGAGAGCATACAAAGAGCCTTTTATGAGTCGAACTTCAAAGGAGAGGTAGAGATTAAGGTTGGGGATGAACTGCATCACTTTACTTTTTCCATAAGTTCAACGGTAGGAAATGAATTATATATGTCGGTGCTTCGAAGAATTACAGAATCAAATATAATAGAAAAAAAGTTAGAGACGAGCGAACGGATTTTTGCGGAATTATTCGACCAGTCCATGGATGCGATCATATTCTGGAATGATGATGGAATCATTTTTCGGGTCAATCATTCAGCATGTAAAATATTCGAATCCAGCAGAGAGGATTTGATAGGCAGTTATATCTGGAAATACGTGTACAGCAATAATCACCATTTCGGTCAGATGATGGAAACGTTTGAAAGAGACACCCAAGTTCGGGGTGAGCTGATTTATAAAATGCCTAATAATCAAATTAAATTGCTTGAATTGACTGCCAAAAAACATGAAGGTGACGGGTATAACGTAACGATATTTCGAAATGTCAGTGAGCGCTGGCTGATTGAGAAGGAATTAAGGGATAGTGAGAAGAAGTTCAGGAAGATTTTTGAGGGAACATTGGACGGCTTGATTCTCTGGAATCATGAAGGGTTCACCGATATTAATGAAGCGGGTCAAAAAATATTGGAGATTTCAAAGCGTAAACTGCTTTCTTTATCTGTTAAGGGATTCATCAAAAAAATTCCTGAAAATGCTCCAGTCTTGAACGCTCACATTGAAAATGTTTATAAGCATGAGGTCTACTCATCCATCATTCCAATAACGTTCGAAGATGGAAGAGTAAAGCATATTGAATTTTTGACAAGGAAAAATTTATATTCGAACCTGAATTTAAGCATTTTCCGAGATGTGAGTAAAAATCTCGAAATGCAGGAACAGATCAGGAAATCGGATACTTTGAATGTCGTTGGTGAACTGGCGGCCGGAATTGCTCACGAAATCAGGAATCCAATGACAGCCTTAAAAGGTTTTATCCAGTTGCTAGAGGATGGTGTCAAGGGGGAGTTTTCCACATATTTTCATGTGATTACATCCGAAATTAAGCGAATCGAATCCATTATCACGGAATTTTTGGTACTGGCAAAGCCGCAGGCGCTAAAAATTTTCAAACAGGATGTTCATACAATATTGAGAGAGACACTAGAGTTACTGGCCGCTCAGGCACTGTTGGAAAATATTCAATTCGAGACAGACTTTGAAGAAGAGGAATTTAAGGTTTTATGTGAAGCGAACCAGTTAAAGCAAGTGTTTATTAACATCATCAAAAATGCATTGGAAGTCATGCCGGATGGCGGATCTGTTCAAATTAAAACAAGCCGGTTTTCAGAGAAATACGGTTGCATTTCAATTACCGATAAAGGCATGGGGATTTCAACGGAAATGCTAAAAAAATTGGGTGAACCTTTTTATACGACGAAGGATAGGGGAACGGGACTCGGGCTCATGGTCAGCTATAAAATCATTGAAGAGCACAATGGCTATATAGAAGTGGAAAGCGAAGTGGGAAAAGGGACGAGCTTTCATATTTATTTGCCTTTCGAGTAGAAGATAGTTGCGACATTACTGCCGAATAACTGGCTAGCCGAGACAACGCTAGATCCTGCTTTGATGCGGCTTGGCAGGCAGTCGGCGGAAAGGGGGCGGATTTCTGAAAAAAACTGAAACGCTTTTCGTAAAAATAGGTTCTATCTAATTTATTAAACAAAGGGATTGGAACGGAAAGCGAGTGCCTGGAGTGGACATATAGTTCTTATCCTAAAATACTGCAGGCAAACTGGCTTTTCTTCGAATTTTCTACAGTCTGGGGAATCCTTTATTGGATTCCTTTTTTTGTTCCATCATCATTATTTTGGAACCACAATTAAGCTCATTAAAATGTTGTGCTTTCATTAAAGGGAAGCTGCCGAATTAATTAAGCGGAAACTAATAACCCCCTCAAATTGGGGAACTTTCGAATCATTTTTCGGAGCTGGCTTCATAGGATTTCTTCCTGATAATTAAGAGTTTTATGGTTAGAAATTTCCGTCATATTCTGTCTGCTGGTGGGTGAAGCTTTATCGCAATTTAAGAAGTTTTGTCTTTTTTTGCGAATCTATTTACATATAAGGCATATTTTGTAATACTTCTTTATTATAATGTAACTTTAAAAGGGCAGGAGTAGTGAATGTAGTTATGAATTCTAGGTGTGCAATGGAAATTTGTTCTGAGATTCGAATGAAGCGTTGGGAAATGATGGAGTTGGCCAAAATGTATGGACTAGGTCATGAGTATACCCTTCGCCAAAGTGAGCAGCTTGATAAACTAATAAATGAGTATTTGATACTTCAACATCATTCATCGGAAGTGAGAAATAAGCGGGAAGAAATGGTTGTTATAGTGCAGCAGCCCTTTAATGATGACATAACCTTTTAGAGGGAACTGAATGCATGCATGACTTTTTAATTTGGCAGGCAGGGAGACAATCCCCTTTTTGCGATTTCTATGAAGGAACCTTTACGAACATATCATTTAAAACAATTAAAGAAAGAACCATATACACAAGAAATATCTTTGAAATTTTCATAGGCTTGGGGTATATATCGAGGGAGGTCACCAGAGGGTGTCCTTCATGCATCGGGATTGGTTTAGAGACCTACTTTTTCTGAATGGATTACACTGATAAATAAAAAGTAAGGGCTGACTCACTTGATGGAGCCAGCCATGGCAGGTGGGGGAATTACAAAACTTCCAATAATATTACCATGAACAAAAGGCCGACAATGAAGGAATAGGTAGATGTGCGTTCATTACCATCCCCATGGCTTTCAGGAATCAATTCCTTATAAACGATGAAAAGCATGGCCCCGGCGGCGAAAGCTAGGCCGTATGGAACCAGGAACCCAATGTAAGAGGTTAAATAATAACCCAATAACCCTGTAACTATTTCGATGGTACCGGTTAAGGTTGCTATCAGGAACGCTGTGAGTTTACCAATTTTTTGATTAATTAAAAACAAAGCCACCAGTAATCCTTCCGGAGCATTTTGCAGGCCGATGGCAAAAGCGATCAAGTTACCTGTATCAGCTGTATCAGAAGCATAACTGACCCCGACAGAAAGACCCTCAGGAATATTATGAAGTGTAATGGCAGTGATGATGAGCAAAGCCTTTTCATCGAATTTAATGCCACTTTTCGTATGGCTGAGATCGATATGAGGAATGTTTTTTTCCATGATCGTTAATGTCAATACCCCGAGAAAAACTCCAATGACTAGCTGAATATACCCTCCGGTGGCCAGAGACTCCGGGATCAGGCTCAATAACGAAGCAGCCATCATGATTCCAGCGGTGAATGCCAGAAGCGTGTCTCTGAATCGATGTGTGATTGAACCTTGAATGAACAAGATCGGTAACGCACCAAACCCTGTAGACATAGCAGATAGGATGCTGCCTAATAAAACTCCACTCATAAATTTCTCCTTTGTATGGTACTTATCGTTACTTATTTGTAAAATTTAGGGTGAAACAATAATTTATTGTATTTAGACTAAAAGAATATGTTCCAGGAAATAACAATTTTTCAGTTATTCTTCTGCATACCATTTTTTCAATGTTTGATCAGTCGGCAGCGACATGCTGATGATCCCCAGCAATGGCAGGAATCCCACTAGCTTAATCATGGATTCGATTCCAATTATATCGGCAATGGCTCCCAATGTAACGGATCCAATGGCACCCATTCCAAAGGCCAACCCAACAGTCAAGCCAGCCATCGTCCCGACTTTTCCCGGGACCAATTCCTGTGCGTATATAACAGTGACGGAAAAACTGCTCATTATAATGAATCCCGCCATCAATAATAAGATAAAAGCGGCTGTAGGGGGTACGAATGGTAAAAGTGCGGTTAGTGGCATGCTGGCAGCGAATGAAAAGAAAATGACATTTTTGCGCCCGAATCTATCAGCAAGCGGACCTCCGAAAAACGTACCTACAGCACCAGCGGCTAAAAAGGCAAATAGGAAAAATTGTGCGGATTTTATCGTGAATGAATACTGCTCGATCAAATAAAAACTATAAAAGTTCGTCATGCAAGATACATACCAGGAACGGGCAAAAATAATGAATAATATCAATACCAAGGCTTTTGCCACTTTATGGGACCGTTCTTTATTGATGACTTTTGCAGCAAGCTTTTTAGGCTGGAAGTGAACTAATTTTTGGGAATACCACTTGGCAATATACAGCAATAGGATAACGGCCATTAAGGCAACCAGGGCAAACCAGAGTGCGCCTTTTTGCCCAAAAGGAACAAGTACGATGGCTGTGATGAGCGGGGCAAGTGCCTGCCCGCTATTCCCTCCGACTTGATAAATTGATTGTGCCAGGCCTCTCTTTGATCCGCCTGCCATGTAGGCAACCCTGGAGCCTTCCGGATGGAATATGGCTGACCCTAAGCCCATCAAGATGACTGCACCAAGGATAATGGTATAGTTTGGGGCAAGTGCAAGAATGATGACCCCGATTAAAGTACTGGTCAACCCAATGGGCAATGCATATGGAAAGGGCTTTTTATCAGTATAGAACCCAACTGCCGGCTGCAGAAGCGATGAGACGATATTCAGGCAGAATGCTATCATCCCCAGCTGTGTATACGTTAACGACATTGATTTTTCGAGGATTGGGAACATGGCCGGTACGACGGCCTGTAGAGAATCATTCATTAAATGGCATATGCCTATGATGATCATGATTTTAAGAGTCATATCCTGTTTTTGCGGCTTTGTTTTAATGGCAGCGATACTTCCCATCTGTTTATTTCCTTCTTCCTGATTGAGATTTTTACCTATTCAATAAATAAATTCAAGAGGCATGCACCGTATGCATGACATCTTAAAATAAATCGGAATCGTAACTGGTCTTCATAAAAAAATGAAAGCTTTCAAAAGTATTGCTAGGAATGTTTTATCAGCGGTAAGCTGATTGTAACGGTTGTACCGTTTTGAGGTTTACTTGAAAACTCGATTGTACCGTTAAAAGATTCAATAATTCGTTTACACACAAATAACCCTAATCCGGTTCCTTCCTTTTTCGATGTATAGAAGGGATCGAACACTTTATCTATATCTTTTTCATTCAGTCCTTGCCCGGTGTCGATGATCATGATTTTAGCCCATTCATTTTCATGGTGAATTTGAATCCTTAACTTTTTCCCAACTTCCATGGCCTCGAAACCGTTTTTGGCAATGTTGAGAATGACTTGTTTGAGTTGGTCCTTTGTACAATGAACCCGGATCGGCTCCTTTATGATATTCCATTCCACTTCAATATTGAAGTGACGTGCTTCTGATTCTATTATTGGTCTCAATTCAGCAATGATACTGCGAATGTCATATAAGGATAAAGTCTGGGCCATTGGCTTCCCTAAAATCAAAAATTCGCTGACGATGCTATTGATCCGTTCAATTTCCTTCATGATGACAGAGTAATAGAACTGATCTTGTTCTTCAGGGTGTTTTTCAACCAATAATTGCACTAGCCCCTTTATGCCGGTAAGTGGGTTTTTTATTTCATGTGCAGTACTGGCAGCTAATGTACCGACAAAATCTATTTTTTGGCTTTCGTTTAGTAACTTTTGTTTTTTGGTATTCCTGCGAACGATCAGTTCCTCCACGATGATATAGATCATGTGAGTAAAAAAGAAGGTGAAAAAGACAAGCATTAAAAAAACATTCATGTTATTTGTGTTAATCTTGTCGGGCACTTTGACCGACAGTGTCCAATCGACTTCTGTCAAAGGGACATCCAGCCATGTTGAATGTCCAGTGAATCCTTCGGCATTTATCTCTAAAATTCGGGTTTTGTCCTTTGTTTCCAATTTTAAGGTATGACCGGGGTTAAGGTTCTTTAATCTTTTTTCCATATGATCCAGCCTGATATGTGCCAGTAAAAACCCTTGCACTTTTCTATCTTGATCCAGAATGGGAGCAAAAATGGAAAAATAATTAAAATCATGGTTATGTAGCACTTTTGTTCCTGCAACAACCGCTTTTTGTGTTTTTAGGGCACGCTCAATATCATTCTGTTCAATTAAATAGTAATGATGGAAATTCTTATTCGTCCCTGAAATGGACACACCGTCACGATTTAGCCAATACACTCCTGCATACCTGGAATCTGTATCTTTGATCCATTTCAAAAGAAGTTCTGTTTGTTTGTCATCCATATAAAGCATGGAACTGCTAAGGCTAAGCAGCTCAAGGCTTTCCTTCGTTTCACTGATAACTTGATCTATGTATTCTTGATAAACCGTTCCCGCCCATTTAGCTTGTTCCTGTCTTTCTTTTTGAATGGAACGTTCTAAATGCATCCAATAAATGATAGAGAGAAAAATTAATGGTAAAATAACAATAAGTAGATATGTGGTGAATTTATGCCTTGTTTTCATGTTTGTCACTACTTTAGCTTTTTTTTCAAGTATATCAAAATGATTGATTAAACAATAGTGCATACTAACAGGGCAGATTGACAAAAAAGTCTTTATGTCATATAATAACTTTTAATTCAAGATATTTTAATTAAAAATTTTAAGGTTGTGAAGTTATGGAGAATAATAACATCCAACAGTCTTTGAAACTGTTCATCGTGATGTCTAGAGCTCATCGATCCATTAATGATGTGGTAAATAAACATATAGCTGAAGAGGGTTTGAATCCCACTGAGTTTGCCGTACTGGAATTACTTTATCATAAAGGGGATCAGCCTCTTCAGCAAATAGGCGGAAAGATCCTGCTGGCGAGCGGCAGCATTACCTATGTTGTGGATAAACTTGAACAGAAGGAATATCTACAGCGAATAGCATGTAAAGAGGATCGCCGTGTAACCTTTGCAAAAATAACGGATAAAGGAAAGGCCTTCATTGAAGGAGTATTTCCTGAGCATGAAAAAAGAATCGATGATATCATGAGTGTACTTACGCAAGATGAAAAGGCCACCGTGATCGAATTGCTTAAAAAGATTGGGTATTCCGCTCAAAATTAGCTAAAGAACCAGCACCCGGATTGACTGCAGGTGCTGGTTTTTTATGTCTGATAAAACCTGAATTTGTTTCGGGGACATAGAGGTTTTTAATAACGCTGTGGCGAATTAAATTATATTACGATAACCGCGATAATGATGAATGTGACCTGGATTGGAAAATGTTACTCTGGCTTATACAGGAAAAAATGTTTTTATATCGTGAAAAGGAGCGTACATATGAAATTTAATGAGTATGAATATAAACGTCCTGAAATGGATGAAATTAAAACACGGTTCATGAAAGCTTTGGAAAAATTTACTGACGCTGCTAATGCCGATGCACAAATAAAAGCCATGGAAGAAATAAATGAAATTCGAAATTATGTAGGTACGATGTTTAATTTGGTGTATATACGGCATTCCATTGATACCAATGATGATTTTTATAAAGCGGAGAATGATTATTTAGATGACTTCTCCCCTGAAATGGAAGAGTTAACCTCCAAATTTTACAATGAACTCGTTCGCTCGAAATATCGCAAGGAGCTTGAGTTGAAATGGGGAGCTCAACTATTTGACCTGGCAGAGGCCCAACTCAAAACTTTTTCGCCCGAAATCATACCACAGCTGCAAAAAGAAAATAAATTATCAAGTGAATATTCACAATTGATTGCCTCTGCAAAAATCCCCTTTGATGGAAAAGAATTAACACTAGCGCAGCTTCAGCCTTTTATGGAGTCCTCGGACCGTGAATTAAGGAAAAATGCAAGTGGGGCATATTACGGTTTCTTTGAAGAAAAGCAGGAGGAATTGGATCGTATATTCGACGAACTTGTCAAGGTGAGGCATGGAATTTCGACAGCGCTCGGTTATGGGAATTTCGTGGAACTTGGGTATTATCGAATGACAAGGACTGATTATGATGCTGAAATGGTTGCTGCATTCCGCAAGCAGGTGAAAGAGGAAGTGGTACCGCTTGTCACCCGGCTGAAGGGACGTCAGCGCGAACGTCTTGGATTGGAGAACCTGAACTATTATGATGAGAATTTTCATTTCAGAACGGGTAATGCCATCCCAAAAGGCGATGCCGGGTGGATCATCGAAAATGGGAAAAAGATGTACCAGGAGCTTTCGCCTGAAACGGATCAGTTTTTCAACTATATGATAGATAATGACCTGATGGACCTTGTGGCGAAGAAAGGAAAAGAGAGCGGAGGCTATTGTACTTTTATAGAAGACTATAAAGCTCCATTCATCTTTTCCAATTTCAACGGTACTTCCGGGGATATAGATGTTTTGACACATGAGGCAGGTCATGCATTTCAAGTGTATCGCAGCCGTGACCTTGACATTCCTGAGTATTATTGGCCCACATATGAAGCATGTGAAATCCATTCGATGAGCATGGAATTTTTAACTTGGCCATGGATGGAGCTATTTTTCCAGGAAGATACGGAAAAGTATAAGTTTTCACATTTAAGCGGTGCCCTCATATTCCTTCCGTATGGGGTGGCTGTTGATGAATTTCAGCATTTTGTCTATGAAAATCCTGATGCCTCCCCACTTGAAAGAAAGCGGGCTTGGCGTAAGATCGAGATGGAATATTTGCCGCATCGCGATTATGAAGAAAATGAATTCTTGGAGAATGGCGGGTATTGGCAGCGGCAAAGCCACATTTATCAATCACCTTTTTATTATATCGACTATACATTGGCCCAGATTTGTGCTTTCCAATTCTGGAAAAGGTCGACTGAAAAAGATGAAACGGCTTGGGAGGATTATTTGAATCTGTGCCAACTTGGAGGCAGCAAGTCTTTCCTTGATCTCGTTGAATCTGCGAATCTGAAATCCCCATTTGTTGACGGGACTGTAGAGTCCGTTGTGAAGGTGATAGACGAATGGCTCTCCACTGTAGATGATAAGGCATTATGAAATATTAGGCTGTATGATACGAAACGCATACTTGAAAAAACGCTTGGAGATAATTCCAAGCGTTTTTTTAAATCTTTCATACGTTTGAAATGTTGGGCATGAAAAGTGCTTTTTGAAGCCTCACGGAGAAATGCATAGGGGGGTTCAGTTTACATTAATGAGAGAATGTTAGCACAGTAAAAAAACAGCCGACGAAAGGAATATTGCTCGGCTTGTCTTAAATGTCTCTTCCTTACATATAAATGTAGGGAGGAGGGGAGAGTATGCTGTCAAGGTGGTCAGGAAGTTTTCAGATTGCAGCGGTTTATGTAGGCACGGTCGTCGGTGCAGGTTTTGCAACTGGAAAAGAGATTGTCGAGTTTTTTACCCGTTATGGCTTTTATGGCTTTATCGGGATTTTAATAGCAGGTTATATTTTCATTTTCACTGGAACGAAAATCATGCTCATTTCCGCAAGGATCAGAGCATCTTCTTATGAGGAGTTCAATCAATTTCTTTTTGGCAGGAAAATAGCAGGAATCATCAACATCTTCTTCCTTATCATGCTATTAGGGGTGACGGCTGTCATGATTTCGGGTTCAGGAGCCGTTTTCGAAGAACAACTTGGCGTGTCTAAAAGTATAGGAAGTTGGTCTACGATCATACTGGCATCCTTGGTCCTGATGATGGGCATGCGCGGTGTTTTCACTGTGAACTCGTTTGTTGTACCAATCATGATCTGTTTTAGTTTGATCCTTTTTTTCTCGACCTTGGGTAACGGGGATTTCTTTAAGACCCTTACAAAAGTTCCAGATGAAGTGATCACCGTGAAAATGCTTTTGTCACCATTTGCCTATACAGCCTTTAACCTTGCTTTGGCACAGGCTGTGCTGGTTCCTGTTGCGTATGAAGTTCGAGATGAGAAGGTCATTAAACATGGTGCAATCCTTGGAGGGATATTCCTTACGATCATTTTATTGACGGGGCATTTTTCACTTATGACACTTCCTGACGTGAATGGTTATGAAATTCCTTCAGCAGTTATTATGAGAACGGCAGCCAGTCAGTTATATTGGATGTTCATTTTGGTGATTTACGGGGAGATATTCACTTCGGTCATCGGAAACATATATGGATTACAGAGGCAAATCAGCAGTTATATTAAATTGCCAAGCATGCTGATCATAGCGGTGATTTTTTTAATAGCTTTGATCATTAGCGAATTCGGCTATGGAAGGTTACTAGGATATATTTATCCGGTTTTTGGATACATAAGTCTCCTTTTTTTAATTCTGGTCTGGAAAAGCAAGGCGGGGAAGGAGTGATGAAGAACGGGGGGCCTGAACTTAGCCCTCCGTATCAGGGGGGAATCAATGTTCATCCTTTCATCAGCGTCTTAGCCATCTCTAGAAAAGCATCCCGGTAATCTCGATCTTTTTTTGTGAACATAGTTAAGCGGACGGGTGCTTTTTCATCCTTGAGCAATATGGAAGTGATCACATCATCCCCACTTTCCACTTCAAATCCCGTGCCGCTCTCGATATCAAGTGAAGGATCCCTAATCGTTTCTGTAATGCTTTCCAGCTGGGATTGAACATTTTTTTCCACCTCATCCCAATTGACATCCGTCTTCAATAATTCTATTCTCATATAAATGGAGTCATCTTCAGTCAGGAACACAATATCCTTTCCAGGTTCTTCGGCACTTAAACTGAATTGTTGCAAAACATAAAGGCTGAACGGTTGATTATTACTTTTTTTTAAGAAAGCTGTTTTTTCCTTTGCTTCCCCGTTAATTGAATATTGCAGGTTTTGCTCCATCAGTCTTACTTTGTTATTGCGATTATCTCCTTGAGAAGCATTGCCTTCGTTCCCCTCTTTTACTGAACCTTCTTGTGGCTCATCTGCATTTTCGTCTGTGGTCGTACCGCAGCCAGTCAGCAGAAAAGCGGCGAATGTGACACAGCCTATATAACGTGTCCAACGAGTCATTTGTTTCCCTCATCTTTCTGATAGAAATTCCAATCTGAATTTGGATATTTTGCTTCACATACAAGTGTTTTGCCCTTTAATGAATTAGACGGAGTAAAATGGAAATGGTTACAAAAAAACTGGAGAATCAATTCATACGCTTGCTAAAAAGTGAAAAACGGAATGGTATTGAGAAACCATCCCGTTTTGAATTAACCTATGATTTTATAATTTTTATGGTTCACGACGGTTTTCTGTTCAAGTTCCAAATCACGATAATTTTCCATATACGTGACGTCCACGATTACTGAGTTCTCGTTCACTTTCTCGACGATTCCTTTTAAGCCTTCTCTAAATTCAATGATATTTCCAACTTCCGCTTTCTTCATGGTAATCATCCTTTCCCATTTTGTTTCTAATGATCAAAAAGTAACTATGGAGTAATTGGATTATTCGAACATCTTGCCGTTTAGATTTTGACGTGGGAAGTGCCAGTAAGAGAATTAGTTATCTCTTATGTCGGTACAGTAAGCTAAACTTTTAAAGGGAGGTGCGATTCTTGAAATGGAGCAGCTGTAATGATGTGGCATAATTTGGTATATCTTGCAAACGCAGTTATACGTACCAGTATGTAATTCTATGTACAAAATATGCCAATCATTATACATTATGATATTTTAATATACAGTTTGCACTATTTTAAAGCATACGTAAAGAATAATGTAGCAAGAGGGCCTCAAAAAATTCTGATTTATATTTAGTGGCATGCTTATGTTAAAATGAAAACGGAATTTCTCCTGTCTGAATATGATGGAACATTTGATAATTAAGGAGGATAATATGATGAATGCAGATGAAGCAAAAGATGTACTCGATAAACTGGCAAATCGGGAAATGGATGAATTCAGGATAACAAAAGAAGAATTTTTAGCTTTTCGTGAGGTTCTTGTTAAAAGGGAAGACTTTAAACATTTTCGGGGGAATGCCCAACATAACGGTGTGATAATTTATACGTATTTAGAAGAAGCGAGAAGTTAATCGATGTAAATAATTGGGGGTGGCTCATGATTGAGTCACCCCTAATTATTTACAATGGAAAAGTCACTTGTTTCCTTAATTTATTTAAAGCGGACTTTCTCCATGATTTGACGGCTGCTGCAGTGACTTGATAGACCTCAGCGATTTCAGACACCGTTTTATTTTCGAGGTATGTCTGTAAAAGCCAGCGTTGCTGATTCAGTGTCAATCCTTCCGTGTAGGTTAAGATATTATCGATGGCAAAGGCCTCATCATGCATCGAAAAAGGATCCTTGATCTCTAATATGAAGGAATCAAAGGGTTCGGTACGGATCTCATATTTATGATGATGCTTTAATTCGTTCAGAATTTTGCCTTTGATTACAGTATAGGCATAGTTGGAGAATTTTCCGTATTCCTCATTGAAATTCCCAAATGACTCCCATAAAGCAATCAAGCCTACTTGAAAATATTCTTCCTTATTTTTATAGATGGAAAGTGAGCGGATAATATGATGGATCATCGGGGTGAATTCCTTCGTTAGTGCTGAGAAATCTTCCATTAAGCAAGTCACCTTTAGAAAGTGCACTTTCCTGTAATCCCGGGTGCTTCTACCATAAATAAATCGATCATATATAGCCAAAATGCGTAACGGAAAAATGGAGGGGGGAAAAGTGGGTTTTAAAGGAGCTAAAAAGTACCTTATTGAAGGGAAAAACGGAGATTCAGATAATCTTGAAAAAGGTGACCAAATGAAAAAAACACATCCTGATATTGGATGTGCCGAAACAATTCACTACTTCTTCTTTTGGTTTTTCCTCTTCATTCAATGTAAAGCCATACATATGAATGTTCCGTTTGTCGACAAAAGGGAGTTTGGAAAGGTATCATTCCGAATTATGAATTTAAAATTAGAAAAACTGTTTTTGGATGGTATGTAAAATTTGAACGTTGATTGAAACGTAGGGCACTCGCTTTCCGCGGGCGGTCCGGGAGCCTCCACGGCGCTCTTTGCGCCTGTGGGGTCTCTGACTCGCTTTTCCCGCAGGAGTCTCGAACACCCGCTCCAATCAAATATGTTTTAAAAGATAGAACTCCTTTTGTCTACAAACTAGATAATAAAGGAGGGTCGAAATGCTCTCACTCCGACCATGATTTTAAAGAAAAACAGGTTTTTACATGTTTTTTACTTTTTGTACATGTGATGGAAACTCTATGGATTGAGGCAGACAGACGGCGGAAAGGGAGCGGATTTCTGATACCCGCTTGATCTTTTTTAAAATAAAAAACTGCAGGCAAACTGATCTTCTTTTAATTTGCCTGCAGTTTGTACATATAAAGATGGGTAATTTTCCAAATCATCATTTAGTTTTTAAAATACGGAAGCGGGGGAGAAAAGCAGTAACGAAATACTTCATTTTGGGTGTATTTCATTATGTAGCACCCCTGAAAATTTCCAAAGGCGAGTTCGGAAGCGGGCATATTGATAAACTGTTGAATTTGTTAACTTTGCGATTTTCGGAAACCGGCATCCTGTGCGTCCTGTTCGGTACAAAACATTTCTTCTGGTTTAGTTATTTCGTAATATTGGCCCGAAGGAATGTGATATATTTTATTGCCTTTAGAGTTTATATTCCCTTTAATTTGCGGGTTACTGCAAGATCCAGTCGGCTTTTCCGCTGATACTTCTTTTGACTGGGAATCATCAAACCCATTTGAAGTTGCATAGTTTTCAATTGACCAAATACCGATTTCGTCTCTTTGGGCTTGTTTTTGAATATCTTCCATTTCATCAAGATATTTCGTGTTCGGTGCATAAACATAAGCTACCCTTGCCAGTCCTTTTTCCAGCAGGAGTTTATTCACCATTTTACCATCAACATAAAAATAGGCCAGCAGCCGGCCGTATTTATCCCTTTCACCTATGCCGGTTTCTACTTCCACTTCAGAGCCCGCAGGCATGAGTTCCTTGGCGAAATTGCTTGCTTCAGGTCCAAAAGGCTGAACGGGCTTGGATGGGTGCACGGTTTCTGGAGTATCTACCAAAAGGAGCCTGACCGTTTCTTCATTTCCATTAGCCATTTTGATTTTTACTGTATCTCCGTCAACAACTTTGATGATCTCGGCTGTGAATGTCTTGCCTTTTTCTTCATTTGAAATTGAATCTTCCTGTTTGGATTGATTAATCTGGTTATCTGATGCTGCCTGGCAGCCAGACAACGTAATCAGGCAAAGTGCAGTCAGGAGAAAAACATTCAGATAAGAATGTAACAAGGAATTTCCGTACATGATAAGTCCCTCCATTTATTAAGGTGTTTTCCACGTCCGTCATGGATATATTCGGCAGGACTAATACTAACCCATAAAAAAGCGAAAGAAAATGAAAATTTTTACATGCATCGCTACCCCATATCATGATAGTTTCTTATAATGATATGGTGGAGTAAGGGAGGCAGGCGTGCAAAATGATATTTAGGCTTGAAAATATTAGGTATAAAGGGATTTTGAAAATTGATGATTTGAAAATACCCGCTTATATGGTTACTTGCTTGACTGGCGAAAGCGGTGCAGGAAAAACCTCACTGCTACGATTATTGAACAGGATGGATGACCCGGATAGCGGTTCGATCTATTATCAGGATCAGCTGCTGGATAAATTCAACCCGATAGAGCTCCGGCGTAAAGTCACAATGCTTTCTCAGGCACCGTTCACTTTACCGGGTACGATTGAAGAAAATCTTCAGATTGGCCTGGAATTGACAGAACGGGAAAAAAAGGATAAAGCCGAATTGGTTAAAGCACTTGAAACCGTCCAGTTGCAGAAGTCTTTAGACGAGGGGGCGGAGAATCTTTCTGGCGGGGAGAAACAGAGGCTGGCACTGGCAAGGCTACTTTTATTGAAACCCGAGGTGTATTTACTGGATGAGCCGACCTCGGCTCTTGATGAGGAAGCCGAGCTGACGGTCATGAGCCGTTTTTTAGAAGAAGTAAAGCGGGAAAAAGGAACGGTCATCATGATAACCCATTCAAAACAGCTTGCGGACATCTGTGCTGAAAAAAGGATCGTTCTGAAAAAGGCGAAGGAGGGTGACTATTAATGGAGGCGAATGGGATAATAGATATTGAGTTCTGGCGTCTTTGTGCGGCCTACGTGTTTGTAGTAATCCTGCTCATAATCGTGAAATGGCGCGGGATTTCACGGGAAAAGCAAATCATGCTCGCTACGGTACGGATGACGGTCCAACTCGTTCTCGCCGGATATGTTTTGACATATATCTTTGAAAATCCCCACCCTTTACTTTCTTTGGGGTTTTTATGTGCGATGTCCCTGTTTTCCATCCATAATATTTTTAAGCAAGTGTCCCATACACTTAATAAGAAAATCAAAAGGATGGTTATCCTAAGTATGTTGTCAGGTCCCATGGCTGCCTTGTTTTATTTTAATGTGGTCGTGATCCATTTCACTCCATGGTATGAGCCGAGGTATTTCATTCCAATTGCAGGGATGATCGTGGGAAATGCGATGACAGGAGTGACATTGGCGCTTAAAAACCTCCATGATGGAATTAGCAGTAATCGTGAAAAGGTAGAAGCGATGTTGATGCTTGGAGCGACTCCAGCGAGGGCTGTGAAGAAATATGTGGATGCTGCATTCGACTCGGCAGTGCTCCCGACTTTGAACAATATGCTCGGGATGGGGATTATCTTCCTTCCAGGAATGATGACAGGGCAAATCCTGTCGGGGATAAGCCCGCTAATCGCTATTGAGTACCAGATTGCGATACTAATCGGGATTCTCGGAAGTGTTTCATTAACGGTGGTCCTTTTCATTATGCTGAGTTTTAGGGCTTTTTTTACCAAAAATGCACAGCTGTCCATTTAATCATTGAAGAATCTGAAAAGTAATAGTTGCAGTTCCTTCTATATTTTTGTACTATTTTGTAGGTACCAATAGTTTTGGTTTGTTTGTTGGGAATGATAATGCTATTCTGATAAGGAAAAGGGCATTTCTTTTTTTCGTTTCTTTCCTGATTGGATGGAGAAACCCCCTTACATAACCTATTTTTGTTAATTTATCTTAAAGGAGATTGATTTATATGGTAGAAAAAACATTTACAGTAACTGCAGAAACAGGAATTCACGCTCGTCCGGCTACATTGCTTGTACAAGCTGCAGGAAAATTTGATTCAGAAATAAACCTTGCTTATAAAGAGAAAAAAGTGAACCTTAAGTCCATTATGGGCGTAATGTCTCTAGGTATTGGCAAAGGGGCGGAAATTACGATTTCTGCTGAAGGAAGCGATGAAAATGATGCACTAAACACACTTGCTGAAACGTTGAACAGAGAAGGATTAGCAGAATAATGTCCACTTTGATTAGTGGAATAGCAGCTTCAAACGGAATAGCCATCGCTAAAGCCTATCGACTGACTGAGCCAGATTTATCGATTGAAAAAAGAAGCATAGAAGATGTCGGGGCTGAAATATCCCGTTTTAAGGAAGCTATTCAAAAGTCAACAAACGAACTGGAGATAATCAGGGATAAAGCCGAAAAGGATTTAGGTGCCGATAAAGCCGCTATCTTTGACGCACACCTGCTTGTTTTGGCTGATCCGGAACTTATCACTCCAATTCAGGATAAAATACAATCAGAAGGCGTCAACGCTGAGTTTTCCTTAAATGAAACCGCAAGCATGTTCATTACGATGTTTGAACAAATGGATAATGAATACATGAAGGAACGTGCGGCGGATATCCGTGACGTCACGAAACGGGTGCTGTCACATCTTTTAGGTGTTCATATTCCAAATCCGAGCATGATTGCTGAAGAAGTGATCATCATTGCGGAGGATTTGACTCCATCCGATACAGCACAGTTGAATCCGGCATATGTTAAAGGATTTACGACCGATATCGGTGGACGTACATCCCATTCAGCCATAATGGCACGTTCATTGGAAATTCCAGCAGTCGTTGGAGCGAAGTCAGTGACCTCGTCCATTGAAAATGGTGACTTGGTCATTATTGACGGCTTAAAGGGTGAAGTTCACATCAATCCTACTCCTGAGCTCGTGAAACGCTACGAAGAGGAGCAGGAAGCCTATGCCATGCAAAAGGCTGAGTGGGCGAAACTGGTTCATGAACAAACCGTTACAAATGATGGCCATCATGTGGAATTGGCAGCCAATATCGGTACGCCGAAAGATCTTGAGGGTGTACATCAAAACGGCGGTGAAGGCATCGGGTTATATCGTACGGAATTTCTTTATATGGGCAGAAATGACTTTCCAAGTGAAGAAGAACAGTTCGAGGCATACAAAGCGGTGCTGGAAGGAATGTCAGGTAAGCCTGTAGTCGTCAGAACGCTTGATATAGGCGGGGACAAGGAGTTGCCTTATTTAGAGCTTCCTAAGGAAATGAATCCTTTCCTTGGATACCGTGCGATTCGCCTTTGCCTAAATGAGCAGGAGATTTTCCGGACTCAGCTCCGTGCCCTGCTTCGTGCAAGCATTTACGGAGATTTGAAAATCATGTTCCCGATGATTGCCACGCTTGCTGAATTCCGCGAAGCTAAAGCCGTATTGGCTGAAGTTAGGCAGGAATTGCTTGATAATGGTGTTCAAGTTGCCGAAAAAATTGAAGTCGGAATCATGGTTGAAATCCCTTCAACTGCAGTGATGGCGGATATTTTTGCTAAGGAAGTCGATTTCTTCAGCATAGGCACTAATGACTTGATTCAGTATACGATGGCCGCTGACCGAATGAATGAGAGAGTATCCTATTTATATCAACCATACAATCCAGCGATATTACGCCTGGTGAAAATGGTCATAGATGCAGCTCATAAAGAAGGGAAATGGGCCGGAATGTGCGGGGAAATGGCTGGAGATGAAGTGGCCATACCGATATTGATCGGATTGGGCCTTGATGAATTTTCAATGAGTGCCACTTCGATTTTAAAAGCACGTTCTTTAATTAGCCAACTTTCACTTGAAGAGATGAAAAAACTATCTCAAGAAGTTTTAGGGCTGGATACGAATGATAATGTGAAAGAAGCGGTAGTTAACGCTTTGAAGAAATAAATAAATCAGGAAAAACGCACCCCATCCACAGAACCTTCGGATGGGGTGCTGTCCTGTCCTGTAATTCTTGCTTGATACTTTGAGAAAAAGTGTTTATTGCTTCAAAATGGGGGTAAATAAAAAGCAAGCACAGTTGTTTAGCTCTATTAGGGCAGCTGACATTCTCATTTCCCCCTTTGACGCCGGTTGGGTTATCCAACCGGCTATTTTTTTTGTAAATAAAAATCACAATAATGATTATTCAGATTTTTCACTTTACGGTTATGGCGATATAATGGAATTATGATTTTAAGAAAATGGAGGTTAAATATTATATGGAATTACATCTGGAAAAGAAAAATGCCTTGATTTTAGCTTCAAGTCAAGGTTTGGGGAAGGCAATGGCAGCTGAATTGGTTAAGGAAGGAGCAAATGTCATGCTGGCAAGCCGTGATGGGGAAAAGCTTGCCGCCGTACAAAGGGAATTATCGCAGCTTGGGACGGGTAAAGTTTCTTATAAGGTAACGGATATAACAAAAGCTGAAGATATTAAAAGCCTGGTTGGGCAAACTGCTGAGGAATTCGGCGGTATCGACATTCTTATTAATAACGCCGGAGGTCCTCCAGGGGGTTCATTTACAGATTTCAATGATGAAGAATGGCAACAATCCTTCGAACTTAATTTACTAAGTTTCATAAGGACGATCCGTGAAAGCTTGCCACATTTAAAAAAACAGGGCGGGAAAATCGTTAATATTGCTTCTTCATCCATTAAGGAACCGATTCCAGAATTGATATTATCGAATACATTCCGGACGGCAATCGTTGGATTGTCAAAGACGTTAGCTTCAGAATTAGCACCGGACCGGATTTTGATCAATACAGTCGGTCCAGGAAGAATCGCAACAGACCGAGTTCAGCACCTAGATGAAATGAATGCGGGGAAACAAGGCGTCACTCCTGAGGAGGTGACTGAACAATCGATTAACAAAATCCCTCTTGGCCGTTATGGGGAACCCGAGGAATTTGCAAAGTTCGTTACTTTCCTTGTTTCAGGCGCTAATACATATTTAACGGGCCAGTCGTATTTAGTTGACGGAGGAATGATAAAGTCCATTTAAAACTTTTTGAAACAAAATGATTGGGAGGAATCTGCCATATGCAATCGAACAAAGTGATCGGCTTCATAGGTTTAGGAGTTATGGGAAAAAGCATGGCCGCAAATCTTCTTAAGGCGGGATTTGAGGTGATTGTTTATACAAGGACGAAAGATAAGGCAAGTGAACTGCTCTCACAGGGTGCGAAATGGGCATCTGCACCAAAGGAAATTGCGCAGAGAGCTAATGTGATCATTTCCATGGTGGGATACCCTAGTGATGTGGAAGAAATCTATCTTGGGGAAAATGGGCTTATCGAGAACGGGAAACAAGGAACCCATTTAATCGATATGACGACATCCACTCCATCTTTGGCAGTGAAAATTGCAGAAGAAGCCAAGAAAAGGGGCATGGAATCATTGGATGCACCGGTTTCCGGAGGAGATATCGGTGCTCGTGATGCGAAGCTTACGATCATGGTCGGTGGGTCTAGTGAGGCATTTGAAGCTGTCCGGCCCATTTTTGATATCATTGGCAGCAATGTTGTCCATCAAGGCCCGGCTGGCTCGGGACAGCATACGAAAATGTGCAATCAAATCGCCATTGCATCCAATATGATCGGAGTGACTGAAGCGATTTCCTATGCCAAAAAGGCTGGGTTGGACCCGGACCGGGTTTTAAGGAGCATATCATCGGGTTCTGCCGGAAGCTGGTCACTCTCCAATCTTGTCCCGCGAATGGTTGAAGGGGATTTTGAACCTGGTTTTTATATCAAGCATTTTATCAAGGATATGAAGATTGCACTTGATGAAGCGGAAAGAATGGGAATGGACGCTCCTGGATTAAGCCTGAGCAAATCCCTATATGAGGGGCTGGCAGAAGCTGGCGAGGAAAATAGCGGTACACAAGCATTATATAAACATTATAATTAGTGCTAGCATTTCTATATCATGAATAAGCTGATAGCGACAGCCTTTACAAAAAGGAGTGAAAGCTATGGGCGAATTCGATGATATCAATATGAAATTCCAGGAATTAGAAGATGGTCGATATATTGTAAGGATTGAAGGTTTTAAGCGAGAAAAAACCATTCATCAAACAAAGCCCATTCGTTGGGATCTGAAATTAATGAATGAAAGTCCGCTGATACTGCCGGTGAAATTCAGTCATATCGAAACGAATGCCGGTTTTCAGATCCTGATGCGCGAATTGAAGAGTTTAGGTTTTTCAAAGCCCCGCTCCGCAAAGGAATTTGAAGAAGTGATGGCTGATTTACTTGGGTCAATCGTTGAAGTGAGCCTTACCACGACAAATAAGGAAGAGGGATATCGGGAAATTCGTTTCTTACGGAGGCTGTATTAGTTGACTGACTTGGTGAAAAACCTTCGGTAGTATGACAACTTTGAAAATAGGAAAATGGCCTTCAATTGTTCATTCAATTGAAGGCCACTTTTTTTTCGGTTACTTTATGGCTAAAAAAGCCTCAATACGATCCAAAGCCTTTTCCAGGGTTTCCATGGAATATGCATAAGATATCCTGAAGTACCCTTCACCAAGGGGTGAGAATGCATCTCCAGGGACCACTGCCACTTTTTCCTGTTGAACAAGCTTAAGGCAAAAATCAAGCGAAGAGGCATAGCCTTCAGGCAGCTTTATAAAGAAGTAAAAGGCACCATTTGGTTTGACTACTTCCAGATTCATCGCTTGTAAGCGGCTGAATACGTATTCCCGTCTCCGTGCATACTCAGTCTTCATGGGGATTGCATCATCTCTGCCTGCCGTCAATGCTGCCAAGGCAGCTCTCTGCGATATGGAGGCGGCACAGGTCACATTGTATTGGTGAACCTTCAGGAGATGCTGAGAGATGGCTGCAGGCGCAAACAGAAGGCCGATTCTCCACCCGGTCATGGAATGGGACTTGGACAGTCCGTTCAGGACGATGGTTTGTTCTTTTAAGAAAGTGGCAATCGAAACATGCTCCTGATCGAATACCAGTTCACTGTATATCTCATCAGCCAATATGAAGATGTCCCTGCCCCTAACAAGTTCGGCAATGTCCAATAATTCTTCGGCAGATAATGTAACTCCGGTCGGATTCGATGGATAAGGCAGAACGATGCACCGAGTATGCTCAGTTATGTATTTTTCAAGTATATCTGCAGTCAAACGAAATCCATTTTTTGTTGTATCGGCATAAACAGGTGTTGCCCCGCACATCTTAATGATGGGTTCGTATCCTGGATATACCGGACCCGGTAATATTACTTCGTTCCCTGGGATGAGGATCGTCCGGAAGGTAATGTCTATGCCTTCGCTGGCACCAGAGGTCACTATCACTTCATTCTCCGGGTCATAGTTAAGCTTGTATTTATCCTGTACATAATTTGAAGCGGCTTCCCGTAATTCCAAATAGCCCGCATTGTGAGTATAAACGGTATAGTCATTATCGATGGCTTGTTTTGCAGCTTGTTTAATATGCATCGGAGTTGGAAAGTCAGGCTGTCCTATCGTTAAGGAAATAGTGCCTTCGATATCAGCTACCATATTGTAGAATTTACGGATTCCTGATATTTTAACGTCTTTTACTAGAGGGTTTATTAAATGTTCCATCTATGAATATCCTCCCTTTTCTAAATACATGAATTATGTACTATGTTTGACTCATTCATCCTATTTTATCATTTAGTTTGGAGGGGGGAGAAAACTTTTTGAGATTAATGAATTAAAGGTATAATGTATGATAAGAAAATTTTGAGGGTTGATACATATGATAAGGACTTGCGCAATAACTTCTAATCATGAAGTCAGTTTTGGTTTACCGCTAACCGAAATGAATAATCCGGATATCGAGTGGTACTGGGTGGATTTTTCCAACCCCACAAACAAGGAAATCGAACTTTTAACCAATCATTTTCACTTTCATCCGCTGGCAATCGAAGACTGCCTGGATGATTTTAACCAACGTCCCAAAATGGACTTTTATGAGGGCTACCAATTTCTTGTGATACATGCTCTAAGGGAGAAGGTATCTAAAGCAGTGGAATTGGATATGTTTGTTGGTGAAAAATGGATAGTCAGTTTTCATAAGGAAGATATGCTTGAACTGGAAAAAGTATGGGAAGAAATTGCTGGTAATAAAATGTTGAAGCAAAGTCCATTTTTCTTGATGCATAGGATAATTGACAGGATCGTCGATGAATTTTTCCCGCCTGTTTATAAAATTGAAAGCGAATTGGGGAGCATTGAGGAAAATACTGAAAATGACACGATTAACGAATTGATGGATCAGCTTTTCGATTTACGTACAGATATGTCCAGGCTCCGTCGGACCATATTGCCGATGCGTGATTTATTGTACAGAATGATTTCATCAGAGCGTCTGAATTACTTGAAAGATCAGCACCTTTATTTTAATGATGTGTACGATCATCTTCTTAAATTGACTGAAATGCTTGAATCGTATCGAGATTTTTCGTCCGATATCCGTGATAGCTATTTGTCTGTGAACTCTAATAATATGAATTCAACGATGATGACATTGACTGTCATAACTACCATTTTCATGCCGCTGACCTTCATAGTGGGTGTATATGGGATGAATTTTGAATATATGCCGGAATTAAATTGGCATTATGGCTATTTCCTCATTCTTGGAATGATGGGCGGAATTGCCTTGATGATGTTTTTATTCTTTGTTAAAAAAGGTTGGCTCAATCCAAAAAAAAGGTCGCGAAGGAGATGAAAAGACTCAACTGACCTGCAATTTTAAGTGGGTTTGGAAGGGCTGCAAGGCGTTATTTGGCTGATAATCCAATCATGGAGGGGTTTTATCGAAGAGACAGCCTTACGATCGATAGGATGGCCGGAATGGCGGTGGTGAAAAATGAGCTTGGAAAAAGGGGACTCTGATGGGTCCCTTTTTAGTTTGGTATTAATAAATAATCACTTCTTGATTCTTTTTTTAGCTGTTCTCTAAACAAAAGAAATATTTAACCGAATTATTAGGTATGAGTTCATTGATGAAACCATGATATTTTTCCTAGCGGTTAAATGATTTATGGAATTTTGAAATGAAAAAGTAGAAGGGCGAGATGAAACAATGGAAGCAAATAAAGGAATATTACTTGAAAGTGGAACGAATGAGCTTGAGATAGTGGAATTCGGTCTCGGAAAGAATAAATTCGGCATTAACGTAATTAAGGTGAAGGAAATCATCAATCCTGTCCCCATCACGCTTGTCCCGCATTCGCATCCAAATGTGGAGGGGATCATTGAGCTTCGCGGAGAAGTCCTGCCAGTTGTGAATGTGGCGGATGCTTTAGGATTTCCGCCATCTGAAATTCCTGAGCAGGATAAATTCATAGTGGCTGAATTCAATCAGCAAAAAGTGGTTTTCCATGTCCATACCGTAACACAGATCCACCGTATTTCCTGGTCACAAATCGAAAAGCCTTCGGATATGTATCAAGGCCTTGAAAGTCAGGTTATCGGAGTAATAAAATTAAATAGTGAAATGTTACTGTTACTCGATTTTGAAAAAATAGTGGTCGAAATCAATCCAGAGTCAGGAATAAACATCCAACAGGTTAAAAAGCTTGGTATCCGGCAAAATTCTGACAAGAGAATCCTGATTGCAGAAGATTCTCCATTACTGAGAAAGCTGCTGTTTGATACATTATCAGAAGCTGGATTCAAGTACTTGGAGTTTTATGAAAATGGACTTGATGCATTTAATTATCTGGAGAATTTAATTGAATCAGGAAAAGTGGTTGAAGAAGAAGTGCAACTGGTGATTACCGATATTGAGATGCCTCAAATGGATGGGCATCATTTGACTAGAAGAATAAAGGAAAACGGGGAACTCGCTGGATTGCCGGTGATTATTTTCTCTTCTTTGATTACGGACAGCCTGCGTCATAAAGGTCAGGTCGTAGGGGCTGACGCACAAATCAGCAAGCCAGAAATTGCAGAGCTAATAATGTTGATAGACAGATTGGTATTATGAATGTGAAACGGGCCTGTGAGGCATTACCTCACGGCCCGTTTGGTTTATCAATGATTAATACTTGGAACCTTTTCCTAAAAAGGAGGATGGGAATGGATTGTGGAAAGGTTGCTTGACCGACCCACGCCCGTGAGCCCTTTTCTCGGTTTTGGTAGGGTTCGGTTGTTTTTCACCTGCTTGTCCAACGTAAGATTGCAGGATTTGTTTTGCCTTGGATAATGACAATGCGGCTTTAGGGTTCCGCATGGAGGCTGCCCGGCTGCCGAGGTGGGGTAGTTTTTTCAAATCTTCCTTAGTGGGAGGTAAATGAAAAACATATGATCCGCATTCGACAATGACGTCGGATTGTTGTGCTGCAAAGCGAGGGTTATCAGAGAAATGAAGTCCAATCTTCTTCGCTTTTCCTTCTTGCATAAGCTTGCTTAATGCGAGCCGTTTTAAATTATATAAATTTTTGGGCTCCAATGCAGTCTTTGCATGTTTATTGACAATAAACACGGCTTGGGCAATGGAGTTAATCGAAAACTCATCCCTTTCAGAATGTCCTTTCGTTTGGTTCATCATGGAAACTCCTTTTCTTAATAAGGTTAGAAGGACGTTACAAACAGACGTCCTTCAATCAAAACCTGTTCTTATATATTGGTTGAAATAGAGACGTGCGTGCAACCAGGCAGAAACAGTGAAAAAACAATGCATGTACATCTCTAGGGTATGACCATCATTTCCTAACACTTTACCATCTATTCATTTTCATATTATACCACTTCAAAATATATAGGGAAGTAAAATTCAATCGGACGGCTTTTGGTCCAAGAAAAAGAAGGCGTTCAATGTCGCCTTCTGTGCAATCCTTATCGAGTGTATATATTGATGTTTTCGGATACCCCAGCCTGTGCGCCGAATTGTTGTTGCTGGTAACCCTGAAATCCTTGATAAGCAGGGTAAGCTGGATAAGCAGGGTAAGGAGGGTAAGCGGGCGGGTATGGAGGAGGATATGGAGGATAGACAGGTGGACGGTTATTGAATAGCAACGGTCCAATTGCCAATCCTGCAACAAAAGCTACAGGCGCCAATAGAGGAAAGAAAGGAAAGAAGCGCTCGTCATTCCAATATTCAGGTCCATATTCATTCCCATATGCATTTCTGTATTCGTTCTGTAGCATCATGGTCTGTGGATAGTGGTAGTAAGGAAAATACTGTGTTTGCATAATTAGCCTCCTTTTCTCAAATTCTTTACATAGTATGGTTTTTTTAAAGAAAAGAGCCTGTTTCATCTTAATCTGTTATAATGAGTCTACTTATGAGAAAAATTCGGGGGGACCTTAATGGATCGATTTAAAAGCATTTTTGCAGTCGGTTTTGGAGGAGCGGCAGGAGCGATATTGCGTTATTGCGTAATCTTGACTGCTGGCCATTCCATCTTCCCGTTTGGAACCCTATTGATAAATATAGTAGGCAGCTTTTTGCTTGGAATGATCAATGGTTATTTCGCCTCGAAAAAGAAGTCCCTGGTTTTTTTAGCGCTGGGCAGCGGGTTTTGCGGCGGCTTCACCACGATGTCCACATTTTCCCAAGAAGTGGTGAATCTACTGCAGACTTCTCTGCCATTGGCGGGACTGTATCTTGGAGCTACGCTTTTATTTGGTTTGGTCGCTGGTTTCCTCGGACTGGGCCTTTTTAATAGACAAAGAGGTGACTCCCTTTGATTGAGGTTCTTTCAGTTTTTATAGGCGGCTTTTTTGGTGCGGCCTCTAGATATGTCTTGCAGATTATTTTTAATAGGCTATTGCCAGCGGTCTCTATACCCATTAGCATTTTACTGATTAACCTTATAGGTTCCTTTGGGCTGGGAATGGTGTTTCCGCAAAATGAGAGCTGGGCTTTATCTTTACAGGTTTTTCTGACGATAGGTTTTCTGGGGGCTTTTACGACCTTTTCGACATTCAGTATGGAAACGCTTGAACTTATTAGAAAACACCGTTATATAGATAGCCTTATCTATATAACGGTGTCTGTTTTAGGGTGTATCGGCACTTTCCTGTGTGGCTATTTAAGTATGGTATAACCTTTATGGCATTACCGTTGATACTGGTAAAAAAAACCTGGTTTTCTCGGATATACTTCTAATGCTATAATTCATAGGAGTCCATTACAAATGATACATGGCAACAAGTTGTTTTATCCGCACAGGTTTTGTTAATAAGTCTGGCGGTTTTCCCCTGTGTTCTTTTTCTATCATTTTTCGGCTTGTAATTCGTAAACAGTCAACTCCGGACGTGAAAGAAAACGATAGGGTAGACGGGTAGTGCCAAGCCCTCTATTAACATGTAACGTTAATGAATCGATTTCATATGTGCCTTCCCGGTACTTTTCAGCGTATGGAGGAGTTACAAGGGCACCGGCAAACGGAATTTGTACTTGGCCTCCATGACTGTGACCGCTTATTTGATACTGGATGTCGTAAGTCCTTGATATGTCGGCAAGGTCAGGGGCATGTGACAGCATAATGGTGAACACTTCTTCCGGGATGCCGGAAAGGGCTTTTTCAAAATCCGGCTTTCCTAGCATGGCATCATCAACCCCGGCAATGATTATTTCTTCAGCCGTTAATAAGGTTATCTTAGCTGAGGTATTCTGCAACATGGTAAAATGGGATTTTTCCATGATATCGCTATAGATTTCTGAGCCATATCCCCCATGATCATGGTTACCGTAGATGCTGAACTTTCCAAGCGGCGCTTGGAGCTGATTCAAAACGAGAGGGATTTTCTGGTGAGCCTTGTATTTATTAGGCTGGTCCATTAAATCTCCGGTAAATAAAATAACATCAGGGTCCAGTTGGTTTATCTTATTGACAATTGCTTGTAAATCTTTAAGCTGAAATTGAAAGCCTAAATGCGTATCACTGAATTGGACCATTTTCATGCCATGAAAACCTTTTGGGATAAGCGGGTGGCTGATAATTTTATGCTTGGTTTCTAACCATTTCGGCTCCAAATTATGGGCATAATAGTTTCCGCCAATACCTAAACCGGTTAAGGTAGCCAATGTACCAAGACTTTTCTTTAAGAATGTTCTTCTTGATATGGGTTTATTCAAATTAATCAACCTATCTAATATAAAAATGTTACTTCCTCATACTAACAAACAATATACATAAATTGAAGAAAATATCTTCTATAAGTCTATGAAAAACATGTAAACTGGGGTTTGATGAAACCGTATCCGGTTTGAAATTGAACATCTATACGGAGGTAACATGATGACCGAACCAATGTTTATTACACTGATTATACTTCTATGCGCGATTGCGCTTTTTATACAAGGAAAATTTCGAGCTGATTTAATTGCACTTAGTGCACTATCCATACTGGGTTTATTGGGGATTCTTACCTTGGATGAACTGGTGGCCGGGTTTGCGAATCAAGCGGTCATCATGCTGGCTGGGCTATTCATCGTCGGTGCCGGCCTGTTAAATACAGGAATCGTGGAAAAGGCAGGAAATAAGTTGTTAGGTTTATGTGGGGGCAGTGAATGGAAATCGCTGCTTATCGTTATGCTGACTGCAGGAATATTAAGTGCTTTTTTAAGCGGAACAGGAATTGTTTCCATACTGCTTCCGCTCGTTATGAGCATGGCCTTACAACAAAAAACAAGTCCGACAAGGTATTTATTGCCTCTTGCCTATGCAAGCAGTATTGGGGGGCTATTAACACTTACCGGTACTCCCTCAAATATGATCGTTGCCGATGTATTACGGCAAAACGGAATCGGGACTTTAGAATTTTTTGACTTTACACCTGTTGGCTTAATCGCCTTTGCAGCAGGGTTATTCTTCATGTTGACACTCGGGCGCCTGTTGCTTCCCGAGAAAACGATTGCCGCGAACAACAGTGTCAAGGGACTGTCGGCAGGGGAGCTTGCCGGTATGTACAAAGTATATGACCGATTGCATTATCTGCATATACCCGCTACTTCCGATATTGTTGGAGAAAGGCTGTCAGACCTCCAGCTTCCTATTCAGTATGAATTGACTTTGATTGAAATCCAGCGGAAGCCAAAGGACAAGCAATTACCGCTGCTGCAAAGACAGCTGACGATTTCAGCCAGGGCGGATGAAGTTCTTCATCCTGAAGATGTCATTTTGGTGTTTGGAGAAGAAGAAGCAGTTGAGAGATTGGCACTTAACTATGAACTGGAGTTTAAACATTTCAATACCGAACAAATAAAGAAACATTTTCTTAGCAGTAGATTTGGATTGACAGAAATATTGATCGTCCCGAACTCGGATTATGAAAATCAAACCTTGATAGATGTGCATTTTCGTGAAAAATACCAATGTAATGTCCTGGCAATCAATCGGAATGGCGAATATATTCAAGCGGATGTCGGAACGGAACGCTTGAAACCGGGGGATGCAATCCTGATACATGGGGAATGGGGGAACATTGAGAGGATTTCCTCGGATTTACAGGATGTCATCGTTATTGGAAGTACCTCGGAAGATGGCTCTCCGGTCAACTCCAGGGGCAAAGCATGGATCGCCTTGGGGATCACTGCATTGATGGTCATTCTTTTATCGATGGAGTCCGTCCCTGCTGTATTATCGGTATTGACGGCAGCATTGTTGATGGTGATCACTGGCTGTGTCCGTTCGATGGAGGATGCATACCAAAAGATTAACTGGGAACCTGTTCTCTTGATTGCTGCCATGTTCGGAATAACGGCTGCTTTGGATAATACGGGTGGAGTGAGAATGATAAGTGATTGGCTGGCCGTTTTATTCAGTAATATCGGGGCACACGGCATATTGGCGGTCTTTTACCTCCTGACACTGATACTGAGCCAATTCATCCCGTATGGGGCCGCGACGGTAATCATGACGCCCATTGCCCTGACATCTGCGGTGAATCAAGGAATCGATCCGATTCCTGTGTTTCTATGCCTTGCCGTTGCTGGCAGTTTGGCGTTATCCACTCCAAGGGTTGCCACTACCAACGCGCTTGTCATGACGGCGGGTGATTACAAGCATAAAGATTTTATCATGATTGGGATATCCATACAGATCTTCATTGGTGTTATCATGGTGATCACGATTCCGTGGTTCTTCCCTTTTTGATCAGTCTTAAGGCATTGTTCCATTTATGGACAATGCCTTTTCAATGTATTTTTTTCAAATCGATAGGGTGAACGGGTATTTTAATGTTCTGAAAAAAGAGTTGTTCAGTAGGAATTAAAATTATTTATTATCAATGCCAGAAACTAATGGTATAATTTTGGCATATTGGTGTTTTCGTAATTAGGGGGAAGATGCATCATGGATACAGAAAAGATATTAAAGAATTTAGACAAGGTGACACCATTCTTTCAACCGATTTTCAGTGCAGATCAACATCAGGTAATCGGGTATGAAATTCTAGGGCGCTATGAGGAACAAGCGGAATATAAAAGCCTTGGCCCTTTTTTTCACGATTCTGCAGTGCCGGAAGAGTATAGGGTGGAAGTGGATAATTACGTACTTGAAATTGCTTTGGAGAGAATAAAAGACTATGGTGAAGATTTTCTTATCTTTATCAACAGAGATCCTAATTTGCTTATGCTGGATCATGGCGAAGAATTCATGGAGATTTTACATCGTCATTTTCAACCGGAGGAAATGCACCGGATCGTGCTGGAATTATCAGACACGATCAGTCCGGAAAACTTAGATCCTTTGCAGCATGTGCTTGCTTACTTTAAAACATATGGGATTAAGATAGCTTTAGATCATTTAGGGGAAGATACGCAATTGGACCGAATCGCACAGATTTCTCCGAATATTTTAAAAGTTAACCTGGACCAGCTTCGCATTTCAGGTGGAGATGCCTATCAGGTCATCCTGTTTTCTCTAAGCATGCTTGCACGAAAAATCGGCGCCAATTTACTATTTGAAAACATTGAGTCCGAATACCAGCTTCGCTTTGCATGGAAGAATGGGGGACGATATTATCAAGGGTATTTTTTGGCGAAACCGGAAGGCGAGTTCATTAATAAAGATTTACTTCGTGAAAAATTCCATCAAGAATGTCAGTCTTTCATTTCTTTAGAGACCAAGAAGCTTGAAGCCGTTTATCAAAAGACTTTGCAATTCAATGAGAATATGCAAAACTTCTTAAAACAGCATAAGCGGGCCGGCTCCCATGAAGAGTTTCTCGGAGTTTTGGCGAAAAAGTTGGATTCCGTATGTTTCCGGCTTTATATTTGTGATGAAGAGGGGTATCAAAAATCTCCCAATATCCTCCATAAGGACGGGCAATGGTTAGTCCAACCGAGCTATATGAATAAAAATTGGAGCTGGAGACCTTATTTTCTCGAAAATATCGTAAAGATGCGTAATCGGAAAACAGGAATACTATCCGATTTATACAGTGATATCGAAACGGGAGAAACCATTCGGACCTTTTCATATCCCCTGAATAATAAGGAATACATTTTCTGTGATCTTTCTTATAGTTATTTATATGAAAATGAAGCACTATTATAAAAAACGATTCATGAATATAATCGCTTTAAATGTGTAACGATAAGCAGAAATGATGCGCTTGGAGGAGACATATTTTGAGCACGTACATCTGGATTCTAATCATAATCGTTACAGTCATGGCGTTATATCTGCTATTTTATACTTATTCTGTGGCAAGGGCACAGAAAGTGAAAGCCAGATATGATTCGACTATCGATGATTCAGTTAAAGAACATCCTTATTTAAAGAACCCGATATTCGTTTCTCTTTTAGTTGGGACGATTTTGGTTGCCGGTTTTATTTTTTACTATGCTTTTCGATAATTGTGAAAAGGAGATTTCAATATCATGAAATCTTCTTTTTTATTGTGAAGAATGGGCAATGGTTTCAAGGTCTAACGGAGAATGTGATTTTGTAGTTTGGCTTTGATCTGGACGGGTATTGAAAGACATGGGCAAAAATCCGAATCATTAGGAGAAATTCTATAACTAGGAGATGATTGTAATGAGTAAATATTTAGTTGCATGTCTTGCCAGTATCCTTCTATTTTTAAGTGGAGGGTTCACTGCTTCAGCGGAGGGCTTACATAGAGAGGAAGTATTATCCTTAGTACAGGATGCCATGGAAAATCAAGGCTCGATCAGTGAGGAAGTACGTACTAAGGAAGCGATTGAAGGGAAGTTGGATAAACATTTCACAGATGATTTCATCAAGAAGTTCGTCCAAGCGAATGTAGTGAAAGTTGATGGCGGTTATACCGCATTTGGATCAGATTTCGCTCCATATTATATCACATTTTTCAGCTACGACAAAAATACGGAAATTATATATGGGAAAAACGGTGATTTCATTTATGTTCAGGAGGAATTCCAGGACACAGGGGACGGACCTGTATCGATGGAAAAACATGTTGAATCAGTTACTTTGAAAAAGGAAAATGGAGTTTGGAAGATAATGGACGTAAAGTATGGAAGTGAAAAAATAAAATAAGGGATTTAGAGGAAAGTCCTTCAAAGCTGAAAAGTATGGAGGCTGAAATGAAAAAGTCCAAGGAAGGTTACAGCCTTCCCTGGACTTTTTGTTATATATTCAGTTCTTTTTTAATTTCGTCCAATTCAAAACCAATAATGGCTTTCCCATCGATGACGACCGTCGGTGTGGAATAGGCGCCATATTTATTCGTTAGTTCTTTTCGTGCATGTCCATCCGCTTTAATATCTTTTTCTTTGTATACGACATTATTATCATCAAAGAACATTTTCATGATTTTGCAGGGAGGGCAATCAGGTTGGGTATAGAGCGTAACGTCTTTCATTTCATTCCTCCATGTATGCTTTAGGTAAGGTTTACTTTTTCATTATAGAGAATGCCGAGACATTTGAATAGGAAAAAAACTTAAGGACCATTCTACCGATCTTTTTCCCGTTTTATCAGGTAGTCTATCAATCCCATGGAACAAACGTTCAGGTCCATGGCAATGATATCAAAAACAGGATGATCAGCGGTGATTCCTTTTTCGCCTAAATGAACAGCGACCTCCGTGTAAATATTTTTACTGGTTGCTGCCACTTGTTCCTCGAAGCTAGCATATTCCCTATATGCCGATTTGGCAGTCTCCACGAATTTAGGCAGCCAGTAATGAAGTTGTTTATACACTTCCTTAGGATTTTCCGATACCCCGTAATGACCAAAATATATACGTTCGACGCCGATGCTTTCATACAATTCCGCTGCAGCAAGCATCGCATCGGGATTAAATTGGTTTGGCGATGTGGACGGTAAGTAAAATTCCAAACCTTCTTCATCGAGTTCACGATAATAGATGCCTACGGTGTCACCTGAAAACATCCCTTTTGAAACTGAATCGAAAATGCTTAAATGATGGTTTGCATGTCCTGGCGTGTCATAAAAGGTCAACTTGGAATTTTCACTTGTTTTTAGCGATTCCCTATCATGTTTAGTCAGGATTCTATCTAATGGAATAGGTAATATCGGATCGAAAAGCTTGTTGAATTCTTCACCATAGACTGCTTTAGCCCCAGCGATCAAACGTGTTGGATCTTCTAGATGCCGTGCACCTTTCGGGTGGACGATCACTTTCGCATTCGGACAATGCTGTAAAAAAAGTCCAGCTCCGCCTGCATGGTCCAAATGAATATGGGTAAGAATGATATATGTAATATCTTCGAGGGCGATTCCCAAATGTTCGAGCCCCTTCATTAAGTGGGGGATGGAAGGGCTGGCAGAAGTTTCGACTAAGGTGATGTCTTCATCGGCAATTACATATGTTCCTGTACGATTTCTTCTATCCAAATCAAAACCATCAATCAATGAAATGCGATATCCAAGCTCACTAATGTTTTGCAACAGAATCTACCCCCAGAAAATTTTTCATGTACAAAATCCATTCCTTATTTTATTCTGTTAATAGTGCCATGTAAAGAATGAAGTTTTAAATTATTCTGAATTTATTTCAGCGTGGCTACTGGATAGAAAAGTATGGTATAGTGAAACCTAGCGAAAAGGTTTTATTCAGAAAGGAGAGGGAGTATGTCTCAATTACAGGGCATCCTTACCAGATTGAAAAGTCTTCAAGAGCAAGCGAAGGAATCTGAATCTGCTCAACGTTTTTTTGAAATAGATGGTGTGAAAAAGTGCCAGGTTACATATTTCAGCAAAACAGAAATGTTCGAGCTTGAAGTATACAGTGATAAAGGGAAATCATCTAAATATCAATTTGATAATATTGATATGATTACCATTGAAATCTTTGATCTTCTTCAATCTTAAAAAAATCACAAAAAGCCGCCTTCCATTGGAAGCGGCTTTTTTATTGTGAACCAGTCAATTTTTACTTGAATGAAGTAGTGATTTTTACCACATCTTATTAATTGGAGGGATGTAAATGAAAAATCCAATGGTAATATGCCCGGAATGCGGTGAGGAAAGGGAAATGGAAAATGTATTAACGGCACAATCCAACCAAAATGTGATTTATCAATGCCCGGAATGCGGTTTTAAACAGGTTAACATCAAAACAAGTAAGGGCTAAGGATCTCTTGCGGAAATCCCGCCGTTTGGGATTTTATTGGTCTAGGAATGAGCCTTTTCTGCTTACATATGTTAAACTATAGAAAGAGCTGTATATAAAAACATATGGTAAGGGGTTTTAACATGATCGGTACTCATGATGGGGATTTATTGGAATCCAGCGTTAAAGACTTAATGATTTCTTCTGAACGCGTGGCCCACGTGCAGGTAACCAATAATTTAGAACATGCACTATTGGTATTAACAAAGAGCGGTTATACGGCCATTCCTGTGTTAGATCCGATGTATAAATTGCATGGTTTAATTAGCACACCAGTCATTCTTGATTCAATCTTGGGACTGGAACGAATTGAATTTGATAATCTTGAGAATAAAAAAGTTTCCGAAATAATGAATATAGAGATACCTCGCCTGCATATTGAAGATACATTGACCAAGGGTGTGGAATTGTTGATTGATCATCCGTTTGTCTGTGTAGAGAATGACGAACATGTATTTGAAGGTATCTTAACGAGAAGGGCAATCTTAAAAAAGGTATTTAAACAAAATACACCTGATAAATAAGCAAGGCATAAAATGATGGTTAACCTCAAGACTCGCCAGTTGGCGAGTTTTCTTGTTTTTTTACATATTCGACCCAGCTAGGGGTAAAGTCTATAAAAACAATTAAGGTCTAAGGGGAGGATGCGGGAATTGGGCCAAGCAATGGATAGTGCAAAAGTGCAGAATAAAAAATTGAAACGTCCCTTCATATTAGCTGCCATCATGTTGGCTATGTTTATGAATGCTATTGAAGGAACGATCGTTTCGACGGCAATGCCAGCCATTGTAAGTGATTTAGGTGGTTTTTCACTTTACAGCTGGGTGTTTTCAAGTTATTTGCTAATGAACGCCGTAACAGTCTTGATTTATGGAAAGCTATCGGATATTCTCGGGAGAAAACCAGTCTTATTATTTGGAATCGTTGTCTTTTTAATTGGCTCCCTTCTTTGCGGCTTTGCCGAATCTATGACGGAACTCATCATTTACCGCTTTGTACAAGGTTTCGGGGCGGGGGCTGTAGCTCCTGTAGCTTCGACGATTATTGGTGATATCTATAAAAATGAAGAGAGGGCCCGCGTTCAAGGGTATCTATCGAGCGTTTGGGGCATTTCAGCGGTCATGGGACCCGCTTTGGGCGGCTTGCTCGTTGAATCCCTGACTTGGAAGCTTGTCTTCTGGGTTAATGTTCCTTTGGGCTTATTATCTTTTATTGGGATTTGGTTTTTCCTTCATGAAAAAATCGAAAAGAAAAAACGTGATATCGATTACCTGGGTGCAGCGCTATTGACGTTATCCATATCCACTCTTATGGTGATACTCGTAGAAGGAGGAGTGAAATGGTCATGGGCTTCAGCTCCGGTCATATCCTTGGCATTAGTGGCGATCATCACCTTTATCTTATTCATCCTTCAGGAAAAGAAAGCGGCCGAACCGATGATGCCATTTGAAATTTGGCAGGAGCGTTCGATTCTGATTGCGAACCTTGTATCCCTGACGACAGGGGTGATGATGATTGGATTATCAAGTTTCCTCCCGACATTCGTTCAGGGCGTGATGGAGCGCTCGCCCACGGTAGCTGGTTTTACACTGACAGCCATGTCGATTGGCTGGCCGATCGCATCAATGGTTTCAGGCAGGTTATTGATGAAAATAGGATTCAAATCAACCTCCCTCCTTGGAGGGTGCTCATTGGTCCTTGGGAGTTTGATCCTAGTATGGATGAAGCCGGAGGCTGGGCCCCTGATTGCTGCCATGGGATCATTCTTTGTCGGTGTAGGCATGGGGTTGACTTCTACCTCATTCATTGTCGTCATTCAAAAAACAGTCAGCTGGGAACGCAGGGGCATTGCGACAGCTTCCAATATGTTCATGCGTAATTTAGGTAATACGGTAGGAGCCGCATTACTTGGAGGAATCATGAATATGAGACTTCAAGCCTATTTGAACGAGCATGCGCCTGCCGGCTCGGGAGTGACGATAAATACGGCTAACAAACTGTTGAACAGTGAAGAACGCATTTCGCTTCCTGAAAATGTGGTGAAGGTTCTACAGGAAGGACTTACATTGTCACTGCAGACGATTTATCTCATCGTTCTAGTCTTCTCTATAATCAGCTTCCTGTTACTTACGAGACTAAGAAAGAATAAGAAGGCATAGGAAAAAAAGGCAGTCTCTATAAATGGAGTTTGCCTTTTTTTAAGGAAATGCGACTCTGATGATCAATTGAATCAATAATGCGATCGTGACCGAATGTAAAATGAATTTCAATTGTCGAGTGGAGATTTTTTGAGCCACCCGCAGGGCCAGCTGTGATCCGATCAGGGAACCGATCGTGTAATAAATGGCGATCTCCCAGGCAATGTTACCGGCAAGGAAATAGGTGATGAATGCAGCTGTACAGCTAATGAAAGTTTGGAATCTAGTAAAAGCCAGAGATTGAAGGTAGGTGGCACCATTTCTTAAAAAGGTATACATGAGCATGGTTGCCTGTCCCGGTCCGAACATTCCGTCATAGACACTGATTCCGAATAGGGATGGATAAACTTTTTTCGGGAGATGCCAATCCGTTTCATCGGAAGGTTTCGGTTTTTTTATGAAATTCATGATCAAAGCGACAGTCAAAAGACAGATGGCCAATATATTCATCGCCTTTTCAGAGAATGAATTAGCAAGCAGCCCGCCACAAAAGCCACCGAAAAGGGCAAATGGGATTAACTGGAGGGCATCCTTCAATTTTAACTGTTTCTTCTTGAGTAAAATATAAAAACTGGAAAAAGAAGAAAACATATTGGAAAACTTGACTGAACCAATAACCTGGTGGATGGGTAAACCTATCAACAGAAGGGATGGCATGCCGATAAGACCGCCGCTTCCGGCCAATGTGCCGACAAAGGATGCTGCAAAACTGATGACAAGCAATAAAATGATCGTCAAAGAATATCCACTCCGTTTCTTTTCTCTTGTATTATAAGCCGACTTTGTTGATAATAAAATTTAAATAAATTAATTCATCATGATAAGATTTGATTATCAAGAGGTTGGTGTGTATGTCATTTTCAGAATTTCATTTATTATCCGTGCTTGCTCAGGAAATGAATATGAGAAAAGCGGCTGAGCGGCTGTTCGTTTCCCAGCCAGCTTTATCTCAGCGTTTACAATCAATAGAAAAGGATTGGGGCTCGAAACTGTTTTTGCGTTCACAAAAAGGGCTGTCACTGACGCCAGCAGGTGAAGCGGTAATTCGTTTGGCCAATGAAGTTATAGAAAAAGAAGAAAAGGTCAGGGAAAGTATCCAAGCTATGGACCATGAAG
Source organism: Peribacillus sp. NPDC096447 (assembly GCF_044762725.1). Taxonomy (NCBI): domain Bacteria; kingdom Bacillati; phylum Bacillota; class Bacilli; order Caryophanales; family Bacillaceae; genus Peribacillus; species Peribacillus sp. NPDC096447. The sequence continues at coordinate 279,279 of NZ_JBIWEV010000002.1, read as the reverse complement.
TATATGGCACTTTGAAAATAGCCTGCGCCTCGATTGTCGGTCAAAATTGGCTGCCGCAAGTATTGAAAAAGTTCGTCCAAAAATACCCGTATGCCAAAATTTCCTTGATCACTGGCTGGAGCAGTGAGATTTTAAAGTCTTTGTATGAAGGGCAAGTGCATATTGGCATCATAAGGGGAGCCCCGGATTGGAAAGGGGTAAAACAGCATTTATTCACGGATATGCTTTATTTGGTGGATACTGAAATGAAGGAACTGAATCAAGTGTTCGAAACGGACCGGCCATTCATTCAGTTTAAAAGCGATTCGAATTATTACCAGGAAATCCAGGACTGGTGGCATCGGCAATTCAAAACGACCCCAAAAAACACCATAGTCGTGGACCAAATCGAAACATGCAAACAAATGGTGTTTAATGGTATAGGATATGCGATCCTGCCAGCCATCACTTTACATGATAAAGATACGAATGTTTTTAAAATCCCTCTATTGGATGGGCATAACCACTCAATCGAACGTGATACATGGCTTTGCGGCTATGAATCTGCCTTCCAGTTAAAGCAAGTCCAGGCATTCACGGAAGTGGTGAAAGAGCATATTCGCGACCAAGGAATGTTATAGATCCGCCTACGAAAATGTCAATAGGGCAGAATAATATATAAGAGTGACATTCAACTTGTCTTGCAGGCTGTTGTCTGGTAAATTTAAAACGAGTAATGATACATATTTAGGAGGTTTACCCGGAATGAATAAAATGGATGCAAACGAAATTATTTCTTTTATCTCAAATAGTAAAAAATCTACACCTGTAAAGGTATATGTGAAAGGCGATTTAGAAGGCATGGATTTTGGTCCAGCTTCTAAAACTTTCATTACAGGAAATACTGGGGTTGTATTCGGTGAGTGGTCTGAAGTCGAAGAAGCAATCAAGGCAGCAGGAACAAAAATCGAGGATTATGTAGTTGAAAATGATCGTCGTAACTCTGCCATTCCTTTATTGGACCTAAAAGGCATCAAAGCCCGTATCGAGCCTGGCGCAATAATCCGTGACCAAGTATCCATTGGAGACAACGCAGTCATCATGATGGGTGCATCAATCAATATTGGTTCTGTTATCGGTGAAGGTACAATGATCGACATGAACGCAATACTTGGCGGACGTGCAACAGTGGGCAAAAACTGTCACGTAGGTGCAGGTGCCGTTTTAGCAGGTGTCATCGAGCCGCCTTCCGCACAACCGGTCATTTTGGAAGATGATGTGTTAATCGGAGCCAATGCGGTCGTACTGGAAGGTGTCAAAATCGGTGAAGGTTCCGTTGTGGCGGCTGGTGCAGTTGTAACGAAAGACGTTCCTCCATACTCCGTGGCTGCTGGTATCCCGGCGAGGGTAATTAAACAAATTGACGAAAAAACAAAATCAAAAACAGAAATCATGCAAGAACTTCGTCAACTTTAATTTCTTTAGTGAATATTGCCTGAAGCGTGGATAAATATATCCACGCTTTCTGTATAGGGAGGGAATAATGTGAAAATAAATCCTTTTGCCGAGATCCGGCGTGATTTGCATCAAATACCGGAGATAGGATTCAAGGAATTCAAGACGCAGCAATACCTACTGAATTACATAACGAATCTTGCCCAGGAGCGAATGGAAATCGAAACTTGGCGGACTGGGATATTCGTGAAAGTGAAGGGAAGGAATCCGCGAAAAACTATTGGCTATCGGGCTGATATTGATGGTCTGCCGATAAAAGAGGAAACCGGATTGCCGTTCGCATCCAACCACGAGGAATATATGCATGCCTGCGGTCATGATTTTCATATGAGCATAGGTTTGGGGCTATTGACATATTTCACTGAAAATCCGATTGATGATGACTTGCTATTCATCTTCCAGCCTGCAGAAGAGGGGCCTGGAGGAGCTGAACCAATGCTTAAATCGGAAACCATGAAAAAATGGAAGCCGGATATGATCCTTGCTTTACATATTGCTCCAGAGTATCCAGTTGGTACGATTGCCGTTAAAGAAGGGCTTCTATTTGCCAATACATCTGAATTATTCATCGATTTGAGGGGGAAAGGAGGGCATGCAGCCTATCCGCATGAAACAAATGACATGGTCATTGCGGCCTGCTCGCTTGTAGGTCAGCTGCAAACAATCGTTTCAAGGAATGTCAATCCACTTGATTCAGCTGTCATTACAGTTGGGAAGATTACTGGTGGCACCGTTCAAAACATTATTGCGGAGACAGCGCGGTTAGAAGGCACAATACGCACCCTTAACCCCGAATCGATGGTAAAGGTCAAGTCAAGAATAAAAGCGCTTGTGGATGGTATACAAGTGGGATATGAGTGCTTGGCTGATATCGACTATGGAGCGATGTATCACCAGGTATATAATGAAGAACGGTTGACCCGGGAATTCATGGAATTTACAGAGAAGTCAAATGCTGTTCATTTACATTGTTGTACTGAAGCGATGACTGGTGAAGATTTTGGATATATGTTAAAGGAGATTCCAGGATTCATGTTCTGGCTGGGGGTTTCATCGGAATACGGATTGCACCACGCCAAGTTAAGTCCTGATGAAAAAGCGATTGAACTCGCAATCAATCACTTAACGGAATATATAACGTTTAAAGGAAGCGAAGCGTAAAAAAATGCTTTTCAGTACAGAACATGCTCTAAAGAGAGAACGAATCACGTTGGAGGGCTTATTGTGAAAAAAGAATTTGCGGTGATTGGACTTGGCCGTTTTGGCGGCAGCATAGTCAGGACATTAGCTGAAGAAGGATTAGGGGTTCTGGCCATCGATGCTGACGAAGATCGAGTGAATGAATTTGCCAGGATAGCTTCACATGCCGTTGTAGGGGATACGACGGATGAAAATGTGCTGAGAAACATAGGTATTCGTAATTTTGATCACGTCATTGTAGCGATTGGCGAGAATATTCAAGCTAGTATATTGACGACCCTCATGCTGAAGGAATTGGGTGTCGGAAATGTAACGGTTAAAGCGCAAAATGATTATCATGAGAAGGTTCTCCGGAAAATCGGGGCCGACTTTGTCGTGCACCCCGAACGAGATATGGGAAGAAGGATAGCCCATAATATCGTCTCCAATAATATTCTCGATTATTTGGAGCTTTCTGATGAACACTCCATCGTCGAAATTGTTGCCAGCCAAAAGATGAATGGAAACTCGATATTTGACCTTGATATCCGTGCTCACTATGGGCTGAATATCGTCGCGATCAAAAGAGGGAACGAAATAAATGTCTCCCCACAAGCGAGCGATTTAATTCATAAGGGTGATATATTGATCGTCATCGGCGCGGATTCGGACATCAATCGCTTTGAAAAAAAAATTGTGGAATAAGTAAGCGTCCTGCTAAAATCGAGCAGCGGCTTTTATCAAAGGAAAACAAAAAGGTTTCGGAATGGTCTCATTCCGAAACCTTTTTGTTTTTTGATTGGATTTGAAGTAGTTATAGAGAATAGCCTGCATCGACAATTTTTTAATTCCCTTAAGTAGTAGTACTGCGAAAACCATTCTTTATCTTTTGCATCTCGAGTACACGCAATATTGTTTCTTTGCGTTTCGCATATATAGGTTTTACATCTACATAATGACACAGATGATCTTGTACACTGTGAAAAAAGTGACCAAGTCGCACAAATTGGTTTGGATGATTTGTACTGTATATTTTGATTTTTTTCTGCGTACTTGATAGGTTCGTGTTTCCGGCACTGGCTTTCCAATGTGTGGAATCAACAAATACATGCTACTTATCAGTTTACTTTCGGAAGCTTTCCATTTTTAAAACAAAAAAGACTGTAGGCAAAAGGAGTTCTATCTAACTGTTAAAACAAAGTTGATTGGAATAGACTCCTGGAGGGAGTACGCGTCCAAGGGAGACCCCACAGGCGCTAAGGTGCCGAGGAGGCTCCCGGACCGCCCGCGGAAAGCGAGTGCCTGGAGTGGAATTCAACGTTCGAGATTTACAAACCTAAACAAAAAAAGCCCAGCCATCAATGGCTGGGCTTCTATTATTTATTGCACTTCCATGATGATCGGCAGGATCATCGGACGGCGTTTAGTTTTTTCATATAGGAATGGAGATAGAGTGTCTGTAATTTCATTTTTGATTTCAGACCATTGTGTAGTTTTGCGATCCATCACCTTATTTAAATGCTTGGTGATCAAGGATTGAGCATCACTGATCAGGTCTCCTGATTCTCTCATATAAACAAATCCGCGTGAAATGATGTCAGGACCTGATGCAATTTTGAATTCCTTCATATTGATGCTGACAACGACTACGACAAGACCTTCCTCGGAAAGAATCCGACGATCTCGAAGAACGATATTACCGATATCCCCGATGCCGCTTCCATCGATATAAACCGAACCTGAAGGGATTTTACCAGCGATTTGTGCTGTGTTTTCACTTAAGGAAAGAACTTCACCATTATCCATGATAAAGCAATTTTCTTCAGGAACTCCGCAATCGACTGCATGGCGGGCATGAAGTTTTTGCATACGGTATTCACCATGGATCGGCATGAAGAATTTTGGTTTTATCAAACGAAGCATTAGCTTTTGTTCCTGCTGTCCGCCATGCCCTGATGTATGAATGTCATTCAAAGGACCTGAAATGACGTCTGCTCCTGCACGATATAATTGATTGATCGTTCTGGAAACACTGATTGTGTTACCTGGGATAGGTGAAGAAGAAAATACGACAGTATCACCAGGGATAATTTGAATTTGGCGGTGAGTGCCATTCGCTATGCGCGACAGGGCTGCCATTGGTTCCCCTTGGCTGCCTGTACAAAGGATGGTTACTTTATTCGCAGGCATGCGATTCAATTGCTGTACATCAATAAATGTATCTTTAGGCGCTACGATATAACCAAGATCTTGTCCAATTGATATGGCTGAATCCATGCTCCGGCCAAAAACGGCTATTTTGCGTCCGTTAGCCACGGCTGCTTCCACAACTTGCTGAAGGCGATGAATGTTTGATGCAAACGTTGCAAAAATGATCCGGCCGTCAACCTTACGGAAAATATCTTGAATGGTATCGCCGACACGGCTTTCGGACATAGTAAAGTTCTGCACTTCACTATTTGTGCTATCCGAGAGTAAGCACAATACGCCTTCTTTACCGATTTCCGCCATCTTGGTCAGGTTAGCAGGCTCGCCCACTGGTGTGAAGTCGAATTTAAAATCACCAGTATGGACAATTTGTCCAGGTGGCGTTTTAACGACGATCCCATAAGAATCAGGGATACTGTGAGTTGTGCGGAAGAAAGAAACGGACGTCTTCCGGAACTTGATCACTTCATCTTCACTGATTTCAATCATGGTTGTCTGACGTAAAAGGCCGTGTTCTTCCAATTTATTACGAAGCAGTCCAAGTGCCAGCTTCCCGCCGTATACAGGGACATTCACTTTTCTAAGTAAATAAGGAATCCCGCCAATATGGTCCTCATGGCCATGGGTAATGAAAACGCCTTTGATTTTATCTACATTTTTCTCTAAATAGCTGTAATCTGGAATCACATAGTCAATACCGAGAAGTTCATCTTCAGGAAATTTAATTCCAGCATCAATGATGATGATTTCATCTTGAAACTGAACAGCATATGTGTTCTTACCGATTTCGCCTAAACCGCCCAGGGCGAATACAGCTGTTTGATCGTTTTTTACAAATTTCATAAATTATAGCTCCAATACTTTGTAATCTTCATTTTGTTTTTCATATTCTAAATATGCTCCGGTTACGGGTAGTACGATTTCTACGTTATAAGGTTCATTTTTTAATTTTAAACGAACGTCACGAACGGATTCACCTTCGACAAACATTGTTTTAGTATTCTCCCTGATGGGAACCTCTGATATGGTTACTTGATAGTATACCTTAAAAACCATTTTAATCTCTCCTCACTTGTTTGCATTGCTTTTTTCATTATATATAAAAACAACAATTTTTTCATGTTTTTCAACATCATGTAAAAATAAACCCAGCTCCGCCATAAAAACGGAAGGGGTTTGATGAATTAAATATACCAATGTCTAAAAGTATATAAAAAATAGATGGAAGATTCTGGTATCAATCCGATTGTAGCTTCCTCTATCTTATATCCTATCCGTTTTTGCCATGTGTAAAACTTAAATCATGGGATCTTTTTTTCGTAAACGATTTCTTTCTAAATTAATTAGCATCAATGTGCACAGCGTTTCATGAAAAGACAATGACTCATATTTTGATTGAAATATGTATTCACCTGACCATATAAAAGCCAAGATAGAAAGAATGCTTAACAAGAACTTTACAACAAGGAAGAAGCCCTCCGCAAGTTTTTGAAGGGCTGTCCGAAAAAAATTCGCATATGGATGACGGCCAAGGCAGGAATGAGTGGCAAATCATGCGATAGTTTTTTTTCTTAAAAGATCATTCCACTGTTTAACAAGCTTTTTACGAAGCTTTTTTAACATGGCGATCACGCTCCCTTAATTATTATTGTATAGGATTATTCAATAATGTAAATACGTCTTTACAGGTACTTGGCCCATTTTTGAAAAAAAAGGCTCATTCAAACTAGCAACTGGGATTTTAGAGGCAGGAAGTGTGGGAGAAGTAGCCTTAGCTGGTTTCTGATTAACAATAGTATATGCCCATTCCCGAATAAAAAACGTAACTTTGAGTTGGATCCGGTAGAGTTACTTGACTTATCTTGATGACAATTATTAAATGGGTACATATTAAAAAAGGAAAAAATGAATGAATTGGAAGTGAATCGTTAGTGAAAATCGTATTCTTTGATATTGACGGAACATTGCTTGATCATGAAAAAAAGTTACCTGCTTCAACAAAAAAAGCCATTAAGCAACTGCAGGATAGCGGGGTTTTTGTAGCGATTGCCACAGGAAGGGCTCCGTTCATGTTCGAGTCCTTAAGGGAAGAGCTTGGCATCGATACATTCGTAAGTTTCAATGGACAATACGTTGTTTTTGAAGGGAAAGTCGTTTATAAAAACCCTTTGAGCATACCTGAGATAAAACGGCTCCACGAACATGCTGAAAATAATGAAATCCCGATCGTTTTCATGAATGAGGAGACAATGAAATCGAGTGTTCCTCATCATAGCCGAATTGAAGAGGCATTAAGCAGCCTGAAGTTTCCCCATCCTGAACATGTGGCAGATTTTTATGAGGACCATGATATATACCAAGCCTTGTTATTCTGCTCGGAAGATGAAGAAGGGAACTTTGTTGGGAATTATGATGACTTTCACTTCATTAGATGGCATGAGTATTCGACGGATGTACTTCCATTCGGGGGTTCAAAAGCTGAAGGCATTAAAATATTAATGGAAAAAGTCGGGTTTGCTCTGGAGGATGTTTACGCCTTTGGAGATGGCTTGAATGATATAGAGATGTTAAAAGTAGCGGGATATGGCGTGGCAATGGGGAATGCCGGTCAACTTGTGAAGCAAGAGGCCGACTTTGTAACGAAGGATGTCGATGATGATGGCATACTTTTTGGTTTGAAGGAACTTGAATTGATATAAAAAAAACAAAACCCCCGTCAACCAACAGGCGGGGGTTTTGCTTATTACGTTACCTTTCCACCGCAATAGAATTTTCCGGAATGGCATAAGGGTCTTCCGGGTTGATATGATCATAGAACATGATTCCATTAAGGTGGTCGATTTCATGTTGAAAGCAAATGGCTGCGATGCCTTTCAGGCGGAGTTGAACCGATTTTCCTTCCAGGTCCGTACCCACAACCGTTATTCGAGCATAACGGGGCACATAGCCTGAAACGGGACGATTTACGGAAAGGCAGCCTTCTCCGGATGTCAAGTATGCTTTTTCCACTGAATGGCTAATGAGTTTAGGGTTGAAAAGAGCATAGCTATACAGTTGATCATCTTTTTCTTTCAAATGAACCGCAATCATCCTTTTTGAAACATTCACTTGAGGTGCAGCCAAACCAATTCCTGCCCTTAACCCATATATAGCAGCAATATCGGGCTTCTGGCTGTTTTGGACATATTCCATCAGGCTGGCTAAAAGTTGTTTATCTTCATATGATGCCGGAAGCGGAACCTCTACCGCGACTTGCCTTAAGATTGGATCGTCTTCATTAACAAAATCATCCATGGTTAGCATAATCTTTCACCCCATAAAAATTCTAATAATATGTATAGGGTTATTTTAACAAAAAAAATGCTGAAAGTTAATGGATGGTCTAATGAAAGAAAAATGGAAGGGATGGAATCAAATCGATTAATTCCTATCCCAACCATTATTTTATTTGCCTGTTGAGGTCTATTTAAAAAAATAAATCATTTTTTGTGAATCAGGGTAAATAGTTAACATTTTCGGGTAAAGGTAATAGTAATTACCTGCTTAGCATAAGCACGCGCCGACAATGATTAGCAAAATGAACAGGACAATGATTATGGCGAAGCCGCTTCCAAAGCCGCAGCCTCCACCATCACCATAACCATAGCTGGGTGAAACGGAAACCGGATAACAACATTCCTGGTTGGAACCTCCATACATAATTTCATACCTCCGTTTTTGTATTATTAAAATGCTGACCACTCTGATTTGAAACGGTCCCTACAGCCTATGCAGTATGGTTTAAAGGGTGTAGGCTAGCGCCCAGTAATGAAAAAAACCTGTTCGGAATATTATTGTAACAAGTGTCAGCGGCTTATAAGGGAATTTAGAGAAATATGAAACTTCGAAGAATTATCAGAAGGAGCTGTCTATTTTGAATCGTTTTGGCCCATATGTTATTTTACTTCTTTCTTTAGTGGTCTTGACTGGTTGTTTCAATGGTTCACCGGAAGAAAGAATCCACAAAATCCTAGAGAAAACTGCAGAAAAGGAAAGTGATTTCACCGAGAATCAAGTGCCTCTTAATGATTTGGAGAAAAAAGAAAAAGAAAAATATGAGAAAATCATTAAACTTGGATTGGATGATTATGAACAGATCGTCGAGCTCTCAGATGAAGCAACCAAGAATATCGACCAAAGGGAAGAAATAATTGAAAAGGAACAAAGCAGTATGCAATCCTCAAAAGAACAATTCAATCAGATTGACGAACAAATCGGGAAAATAGAGGATGAAAAGATAAAAAAAGAAGCGACTGAAATGAAAAAGGTCATGAGTGAGCGCTATAGCACCTACGATAATTTATATGATGCCTATCAACAAAGTCTGGCTTATGATCGTGAATTATATGAACTATTTAAAAAAGAGGATTTGAAAATGGATGAATTACAAGTGCAAATCGAGAAAATCAATACTTCTTATACAAAAGTTTTAAAAGCGAATGAGGAATTTAATGCATTAACGGAAAAATCAAATCAAAAAAAAGAAAGTTTTTATGATAGTTCCGGCATAGAAATGGCTGATTCAACAAAGTAATATAAATAATGATGGGCTGTGATCCTCAATCACAGCCCATATTTTATTCCATCCAATCCGTTTATGGACTGAAAATTTCTAGAATGATCTTTTTTTGTGTAACCAGATTGATGTGAGATTTTATACCTGTACTAAAAAAAATCGATAATTAAAAATCTAACAGCAGCGTTATATGAAAGCGTTTGAACATTTTTTTGGAATATTATTCCGAAGCCTCAAACGCCTTTAGTTAAAGCGGTTTTGGAATTGATGGGATATGCGGGGGAATTGAAATGTTATCCTTCGCCAACCTTAAATCGATAAAGACGTGAATTTTAATAGTACAGTTGCAAAGTGAAAACTAATACAGAGAAGAAGTTTGAGTGCTGGAAATTCTATTAAATCAAAATTATAAGGAACTCCAAGTGATTGACTTGATGTTAATTCATCTTGTAAACTTAATCTATAAAAATTCTTGTATCATTTTCCTTGATTTTTTTTATGGTACAGAATAAGATTGAGACATATTAAGCATATCCACGTTTGAGGGATTGGTCTTAAGGGAAAAATAAAAGAATGAATTGTTGAAGAAACTAAAAAGCAAACTTTTTTTGCTTTATAGAATAATAATAGCAAACCTTTTTAATGAAAGGATGAGGTGCCAAATGGCTCAAAAAACTAAACAAGCTAAAATTAATGTTCAAGATCAGCTTAAGAAAGTAGAAGAACAATTTGAAACTTTTCAAATTTTAAATGAAGAGGGAGAAGTCGTTAATGAAGCGGCTATGCCTGATTTAAGTGATGAACAATTGCAAGAATTAATGCGTCGTATGGTTTATACACGTATCTTGGATCAACGTTCCATATCACTGAACCGCCAAGGCAGATTAGGTTTCTATGCACCGACTGCCGGTCAAGAAGCTTCTCAAATCGCTTCCCAGTATGCTTTGGAAAAAGAAGATTTCATTCTGCCTGGTTACCGTGATGTTCCGCAAATCGTTTGGCATGGTCTGCCGCTTTGGCAAGCATTCTTATTCTCCCGGGGACATTTTAAAGGAAATCAAATTCCTGAAGACGTCAATGTCATTTCCCCTCAAATCATTATCGGCGCTCAATATATCCAAGCTGCCGGAGTGGCTCTTGGGTTGAAGAAACGCGGGAAAAAAGCTGTTGCCATTACATATACGGGTGACGGTGGAACCTCACAAGGTGACTTCTATGAGGGAATTAACTTTGCAGGTGCATTTAAAGCGCCAGCTATCTTCATCGTGCAAAATAACCGTTTCGCAATCTCGACACCGGTCGATTTGCAATCAGCCTCTAAAACATTGGCCCAAAAGGGTGTGGCTGCAGGTATTCCTGGAATCCAGGTTGATGGTATGGATGCGTTGGCCGTTTATACAGCCGTTAAAGAAGCACGTGAGCGTGCAATCAATGGTGAAGGCCCTACATTGATTGAAACATTAACTTACCGTTATGGTCCGCATACGATGGCTGGGGATGACCCGACACGTTACCGTACTTCCGAAATGGATAACGAGTGGGAACTGAAAGATCCATTGGTTCGTTTCCGCAAGTTCTTGGAAAACAAAAAACTTTGGAATGAAGAATTAGAAAACGAAACGATAGAAAAAGCTAAAGACGATATTAAAGAAGCAATCAAATTGGCTGATGCAGAACCAAAACAAAAGGTTACAGACCTAATTGAAATCATGTATGAAGAAATGCCTTATAACTTAAAAGAACAATATGAAATTTATAAAGAGAAGGAGTCGAAGTAAGCCATGGCTCAATTGACGATGATTCAAGCAATTACAGAAGCATTACGCACAGAACTTAAAAATGACGAGAATGTACTCGTTTTTGGGGAAGATGTTGGTCTTAATGGAGGAGTTTTCCGTGCAACGGAAAATCTTCAAAAAGAATTCGGTGAAGATCGTGTATTCGATACACCTCTTGCTGAATCTGGAATCGGTGGATTAGCGGTCGGTCTTTCTTTACAAGGTTTCCGTCCTGTTCCTGAAATTCAATTCTTCGGATTCGTATATGAAGTAATGGATTCCGTAAGCGGTCAGCTTGCTCGTATGCGCTACCGTTCAGGCGGACGTTACAGTGCACCGGTTACAATTCGTTCACCTTTTGGAGGCGGAGTGCATACACCGGAAATGCATGCTGATAGCTTAGAAGGTTTAATGGCTCAGCAACCAGGGTTAAAAGTAGTTATCCCTTCCACTCCTTACGATGCAAAAGGCTTATTGATTTCTGCGATTCGTGATAATGACCCTGTCATTTTCCTTGAGCACATGAAATTGTACCGCTCTTTCCGTCAGGAAGTTCCTGAAGAAGAATATACAATTCCATTAGGAAAAGCGGATGTGAAAAGAGAAGGAACGGATTTATCCATTATTACGTATGGTGCGATGGTGCAGGAATCCATCAAGGCAGCTGAGGAATTGGCTAAGGATGGTCATTCCGTCGAAGTGGTCGACTTGCGGACTGTATCTCCATTGGATATCGATACAATCATTGCTTCTGTAGAAAAAACAGGACGCGCTATCGTTGTTCAAGAAGCACAAAAGCAAGCTGGTATAGCAGCGAATGTTGTAGCGGAAATTAACGAACGTGCCATTTTAAGCTTGGATGCTCCAGTACTGCGAGTGGCTGCTGCTGATACGGTATTCCCGTTTTCACAAGCTGAAACAGTATGGCTCCCTAATTATAAAGACATTATTGAAACGGCGACGAAAGTCTTGAAGTTTTAACAATCTTAAGTAATGGAATGAATGTCCTGCTTGGGAAAGTAGTTTTGCATTAACGGTAATGCAAGATAAAGGACTTTATTCAAAGCACTAAGTATGATTTAATATAGGAGGTTGAACTCAGTGGCATTCCAATTTAGACTCCCTGATATCGGAGAAGGTATACACGAAGGTGAAATAGTGAAATGGTTTGTAAAACCAGGAGATAAGATTCAAGAGGATGACGTGCTTTGCGAGGTTCAAAACGATAAGGCCGTTGTTGAAATCCCATCACCGGTGGAAGGTACCGTTGAAGAAATCCTTGTTCAAGAAGGAACGGTTGCCGTTGTTGGCGATGTGCTTGTAACATTCGATGCTCCAGGTTATGAAAATCTTCAGTTTAAAGGGGATCATGGAGAAGAAGCGAAGGCAGAAGGCGAGAAGAATACGGAGGCCCAGGTTCAAGCAACTGCTGAAGCTGGACAGGAAGTCAAGAAAGAGGCTGCTCCGGTTCAAGAAAATAGCGGAGTAACGGGCGCGGGAGCACAACCACAGGTTGAGGCAGATCCTTCACGACGTATTATCGCTATGCCTTCTGTCAGGAAATATGCACGCGAACAAGGGGTAAACATTCGTGAGATCTCTGGTTCTGGGGATAACGGCCGCATCATGAAAGAAGACATTGATGCTTTCAAAAACGGCAAAACAGCTCCACAGCAACCAGCAGCTCAAAGTGAAGCTTCACAACAAAATGATACGGAAACAACCGAAAAACAAAAAGTTTCAATTCCAGAAGGGCAATATCCTGAAACTCGCGAGAAAATGAGCGGTATGAGAAAAGCGATCGCAAAAGCAATGGTTAAATCCAAGCAGACAGCTCCGCATGTAACATTAATGGATGAAGTCGATGTGACGCTATTGGTTGCTCACCGTAAGAAATTCAAGGAAATTGCTGCAGAAAAAGGAATCAAGCTTACATTCCTACCTTATGTTGTTAAAGCGTTAACAAGTGCATTACGTGAATTCCCTATGCTTAACACATCATTTGATGATGAGGCTAGTGAGATTATCCATAAACACTATTACAATATCGGAATTGCGGCAGACACAGATAAAGGACTGCTCGTTCCAGTTGTAAAAGATGCAGATCGTAAATCAACTTTTGCTATTTCACAAGAAATTAACGAATTAGCGACGAAAGCCCGTGACGGCAAATTGGCTCCTAACGAAATGAAAGGTGCTTCTTGCTCCATTACGAATATCGGTTCCGCAGGCGGTCAATGGTTCACACCTGTAATCAATCATCCAGAAGTTGCCATTCTAGGGATTGGACGCATTGCCGAAAAAGCAATTGTACGCGACGGGGAAATTATCGCCGCTCCAGTTCTGGCATTATCACTGAGCTTTGATCACCGCATGATTGATGGAGCAACAGCTCAACATGCATTGAATCATATCAAAAAGTTATTGAACGACCCAGAATTATTGTTAATGGAGGCGTAAACAATGGTAGTAGGAGATTTTCCAATCGAAACAGATACTTTAGTAATCGGTTCAGGCCCAGGGGGATATGTTGCCGCAATTCGCGCAGCACAGCTTGGACAGAAAGTAACGGTCGTTGAAAAAGGAACAATCGGCGGAGTTTGTTTGAATGTAGGCTGTATCCCATCGAAAGCTTTAATTTCGGCTGGACACCGTTTCCATGAAGCTCAGCATTCAGAAGATATGGGTATCTTTGCAGAAAAAGTTACTGTTGATTTTTCTAAAGTACAAGCTTGGAAAGGTTCTGTTGTAAAAAAACTAACAGGCGGTGTTAGCAGTCTGTTAAAAGGCAATAATGTTGAAGTTGTAACTGGCGAAGCTTATTTCGTTGATGAAAACAGCATCCGTGTTATGAATGATGACTCAGCCCAAACATATACATTTAAAAACGCAATCATCGCAACTGGTTCAACGCCAATCGAGATTCCGTCATTTAAATATACGAAACGTGTACTTAATTCCACTGGCGCTCTTGCATTGGAAGAAGTTCCAAGTTCGATCGTTGTAATCGGCGGAGGTTACATCGGAACTGAGCTTGGCGGAGCATTCGCAAGCTTTGGCACTAAAGTGACGATCCTTGAAGGTACGGAAGAAATCCTTTCTGCGGGCTTTGAAAAACAAATGGCAGCACTTGTTAAGCGTAACCTTAAAAACAAAGGTGCTGAAATTGTTACTAAAGCTAATGCTAAAGGCGTGGAAGAAACTGAAACAGGCGTAACCGTTACTTATGAAGTAAAAGGCGAAGAGAAAAAAGTTGAAGCCGATTACGTTTTAGTAACAGTTGGACGTCGTCCAAATACAGCAGAAATCGGCTTGGAACAAGTCGGAATCAAAATGACTGACCGCGGTTTGATCGAAACGGATAAACAATGCCGTACTAGCGTGAAAAACATTTACGCAATCGGTGATATCGTTTCTGGACCTCAGTTGGCTCATAAAGCTTCTTACGAAGGTAAAATTGCAGCTGAAGCCATTGCAGGACATTCATCTGAAATCGACTATCTTGCTATTCCGGCTGTTGTATTCTCTGAACCGGAACTTGCTTCTGTCGGTTATAATGAAAAAGAAGCGAAGGAAGCTGGAATCGAAGCGCTTGCTTCTAAATTCCCATTCGCTGCAAATGGACGTGCTCTTTCCTTAAATAATACGGACGGATTTGTGAAGCTTATCACTCGCAAAGAAGACGGATTGGTTATTGGAGCACAAATTGCAGGACCAAACGCTTCTGATATGATTGCAGAACTTGGTTTGGCTATCGAAGCAGGAATGACTGCCGAAGATATTGCGATGACAATCCATGCACATCCAACTTTAGGGGAAATCACAATGGAAGCTGCTGAAGTTGCCCTTGGAACTCCTATTCACATCATTAAATAATTGAGTTTTATTAAAGCGTACTGCTAATGCAGTACGCTTTTTTTGTATTGACTTGATATACAAAAACTGCCCATTCATGATTTTCTTCACACTAGTTAAATGAAAAGGACAAAAAGGGCATAAGCTATAAAAAGGACTTCTTACTTTTTTCCTTGAAAGGGTTTGAAAAAGTTAATAGAGGATAAAAAATAAGATGAGCGATGTGCAATAGGAATATTTTTTGCCAATAAAAAGATCATGGCTGATATATTCATATTAAAATGAGGTGGATCACTTGAAAAACTATCTGGTAATCCTCTTTCAACTAATCGTTTGGAGCGGGTATACATTAGTTGAATGGCTGTCTGTTAACGATCGATTCGTTTTCAAAGTATTCATGTTTCTGGTCTTTTCTTATTTAGCCATCTACATTGGTAAGACGATTTTAAAATCCAATAGACGAACCATGCTTGTTACCGTGATAAGTCTATTATGTTACGGGATTTTGCAAATCCTTTTGGAAACGCTGGTACCCGTTTATTGAATTTTTAAGTAAAGCAGCAATGACAGAAGCAACCACGGAGGAATCATGATTAACAAAGTAGTAGCATTATTTACATTTGTATCATTTTCATTGATTGCTTGTAATGATCCGAGTTCCGGTCAAACTGAAAATGAGAATCAAAAAAGTGTTGAAACGACAACAACGATCCAAGATGAAAGCCATAAAGAGAAAGATTTGAAAAAAGAAACGCCAAAAACAATTGGCGAAACGAATGCAAAGGCAGAATATCGGGTGGATAAAGAGAATTGGTCATTTAAACCCATTGGGGATGCAAATCCGAAAGTTGTGTTGTTAACATTTGATGATGCACCTGATAAATATTCCCTGGCAATCGCCCAAACCCTGAAGCGACTTGAAGTACCTGCAATATTTTTCGTGAACGGTCACTTTCTTGAAAATGATGAAATAAAGCGATGCTAAAAGAAATTCATGAAATGGGTTTTTCTATCGGCAATCATACTTATTCCCATGTGAATTTAAAAGAGTTGACCGAAAAGGAACAGGCGCGGGAAATCGTAAAATTGAACAATTTGGTTGAGGGCATTACAGGGGTACGCCCTAAGTACTTCAGGGCGCCATTTGGATCGAATACCGAGCATTCAAAAAAAGTCGCTGAGAAAGAAAAAATGTTGGTCATGAACTGGACATACGGATATGACTGGGAAAAAGAGTATCAGGATCAAAAAGCTTTAACGGAAATCATGTTGAACAGCCCTTATTTAGGAAATGGCGCGAACTTACTTATGCATGACCGGAAATGGACGAGTGAAGCGATAGAGGATATCGTGAAAGGTTTTCAAAAGAAAGGTTATGAGATCCTTGATCCAAAATTAATTGAAACGCCTGCATGAGCCAATTTCGGCATCTGCAGGTTTTTTTATTTCCTTGGATAATAATACATCACCCGTTTATTGAAGAGGTGAAGCTGTGCCCGTAATTTCTTTGCTAGGAACTTGCACAATTCATTTGCTTTTCCCTTATCACCGAAAGTGGCTGTTTCAGGGAGGGTGAATTGGATATAGGATTGAATCCGCTCAGATCCATCTTCATCCTTAACGACCTCTTGGTCGACGCCTATCAATATCATGTGATATCGATCTTCTTTGGATTGGAGGTATATGGCCTTATCTTTCATTCTTTCCGGTTCTTTTATTTCATAAGGAAATGCCTTCTTATCATAGTCCCAATCCAGCTGCTTTCCGGTTTTCGCTGTGATCATTCGATAATAGTTCAGCAATTCTTTCACGTCTTCGATGGTTACAGTCCCTTTCGCGGACTCAGGAACAAGTTTGATATAGGCATTTTCAGTCATGTGGATCCCCCTTAAATAGATAGAATGTAAGAATATATTAACATTTTATGGATGTATTATATACATATCTATATGTAAATGAAAAGGCGAAATTCCTTTTTCACCTTGCTATGCTGAAGCAAGGTGTGTGATGAAATATGTAAAAGCAGCTCCAGGGGCCCTTCGTCTATAAAAAAATCTCGTGTATTAATAAAAAGAATATGTCTAACGAACGATTGAAATCAATTTAATCCAACATGAGGTTTCATTAAATGGAAAAAAGTATATATGTTATACTTTTTAGCTTGAAATAATAAATGTGTTATATTATAATTCATGTAAAGCGGTTACATTACGTCATTGATGCATACAATATAGAGGAAGGGGTTGTAAAAATGGGAACTATCGTATGTCAAACTTGCAATAGCACGATTGAACATTTTGAAGATGAAAAAGTAAGTGTACTATATACACACAATCACAACTGCCAAAGCTGTGATACAGCTGCCTCTGAAAAATAAATCGAAAAAGGATTTCAAGATTAATAGAATTTAAGGGTGTTTCAGGATTGTAACCTGGAGCACCCTTTTTATAGAAGCCAGTGCTTAATAATAAAAGGTTCAAAAAAACCAGAGCAGTACTCTGCTCTGGTTTGATTGGTATCGATCAATTCTTAATAATGCGTAAATATTTTATTTCTGGGTCCTCAGGGCCTTGAACAGGAAGGCCGGCCTCGATGTTTTTCCGGATGTAATTGATATTATCTTCAGTAATCAATTCACCTGGAATGAAAATCGGGATTCCAGGCGGGTAAACCATGATGAATTCAGCGCTGATTTTGCCGACCGATTCCTCAATGGGAACCACTTCGGTTTCTGCATAAAATGCCTCCCTGGGTGATAAAGCCAGTGGTGGTGTATCAGGAAGCAGGACTTCGATTTTTTCATGTTCGGCAGCCATTTCCTTAAACTCATCCGATAAGTCTCTAAGGGCAGCGATCAGCAGATCCGCTTCTGTTTTTGAGTCTCCAGGTGTTATCAGGCAAAGGATATTGTACAAGTCAGAAAGTTCCACTTCGATATTATGCTTTTCACGAAGCCATTTCTCAACGTCGTATCCGGTAATATTCAATTCCTTAATGGATATGATCAATTTAGTCGGATCATAACTATATGCTGCCTTACTCTCGAGAATTTCGCTGCCGACACAGTATAGATAAGGAATCTCATTAACGGCCTCACGGATATACCCTGCGAGATTGATCGCTTCATCGACCATTTCCCTGCCTACCGTCGCAAGTTGTCTTCTAGCCGTATCCAGGGAAGCCAGAAGGATATAGGAGGTTGAGGTGGTTGTGAGCATGCTCAGTATGGCTTGAACACGATTTGCGGAAACCAATCCAGTCTTAACATTTAATATGGAACTTCCCGTCAGTGAACCTCCCAGTTTATGAACACTCGTTGCAGCCATATCTGCTCCAGCTTGCATGGCTGACATCGGCAAGTCTTCGTGGAAGTGAATATGGACACCATGCGCTTCATCTACGAGTACTGGGATTTGGTGGGAATGAGCCACTTCCACTATTTTCTGCAGATCAGCCGAAATGCCGAAATAAGTGGGATTGATGACAAGCAATCCTTTTGCATCGCTATGTTCGCTTAAAGTTTTTTCAACGGCCTCGACGGTGATACCGTGTGAGATGCCCAAATCTTTGTCTATTTCAGGATTGATGAAAATGGGAACGGCTCCAGAAAATACAATGGCAGACATTACGGATTTATGTACATTCCTTGGAACGATGATTTTGTCCCCAGGTCCGCATACTGTCATGACCATCGTCATGATTGCTCCGCTTGTTCCTTGAACGGAAAAGAATGTGTGATCTGCCCCAAAAGCTTCAGCGGCAAGATCCTGAGCTTGTTTAATGATCCCTTTTGGCTGATGGAGATCATCGAGTGGAGCGATATTGATTAAATCTATGGATAATGCATTTTCTCCAATGAAATTACGGAAATCAGCGTCCATTCCTTTTCCTTTTTTATGACCTGGAATATGAAATTGAACGGGATTTCTATTTGCATGCTGCAATAAGGCAGTGTATAAGGGTGTTTCATTCTGTGACAATTCTTTGTGGCCCCTTTTCAATAAAATAGGTACGAAATATTTGGGAGCATATACTCCCTTTCTATTAACGATCGTATGTTTCTCCGATTCCATTCAAATGGTTTGTAAGCTTGTGGATAGACATAAAACATATGAATTATAGCACGTCTTATAATAAATGCCTAGAGTGACTTTAATGTCCTGACTTAAACAATTTATATATGTCTTTGTTGTTAAGGGGCTCAATAAAATTATCTGCAGTTTATAAATGTCCATTTTCCTAGTATTTACTGGATTTACTCAAGAATTCTTCTTTTATTAATATTGTATGTGTGAGTTTAAAAATTGAACGGGTAAACAATATTTGCCATAATGAAGCTAATGATTTGGATTCAGCTAAATATACAAACGACCAAATGAAAAGGGAGATGAGGAGTTTGAAGTGGAAAACGCGTGTGACCGATTTATTAGGCATTCAATACCCAATCGTACAAGGGGGATTGGCCCATTTAGCATATGCAGACCTGGCTGCAGCGGTTTCGAATGCAGGGGGGCTAGGGCAGGTAACGGCCATGTCCTTGGACAACCCGGAGCAACTGGTAGATGAAATTAGAAAAACGAAATCATTGACGGATAAACCGTTTGGTGTGAACTTTGCAATCGGTCAGCATGGAAGGCCTTATGAACACATGCTGGAAGCAGCCTTGAAAGAGGATATTGCAGCTGTTTCCGTAACCGGCGGCAACCCTGGCCCATTTCTTGATTATGTCAATGGCACCCAGGTGAAAAAACTCGTGCTTGTTGCTGCAAGAAGGCAGGCAATGAAGGCTGAACAGCTTGGGGCAGATGCAGTGATGGTGGTTGGTCAGGAGGGAGGAGGACATTTAGGCCGTGATGATATTGGAACTTCTGTGTTAATTCCTCAAGTTGTGGACTCCGTTAAAATTCCAGTCATCGCCTCGGGTGGATTTGGCGATGGACGCGGTTTGATGGCAGCAATGGCACTTGGTGCCGAAGGAATCGAGATGGGGACAAGATTCATAGCAGTCAAGGAGTGTGTTCATGCACATGAATTATATAAAAATGCCTTGGTTTCCGGCACGGAAAATGATACCGTTATCATCAAGCGGTCCATTGGTGCACCAGCCAGGGTAATTGCTAATAGCTGGACCGATAAGATCCTTGATATAGAAAAAGAAAACGGAGGATATGAACAATTGAAGGATTACATAAGTGGAAAAGCGAACCAGCGTTATATCCATGACGGCATTGAAGCTGAAGGCTTTGCCTGGGCTGGACAAGTGATGGGGCTGATTCATGATGTACCATCGACTGCTGAACTATTCAGTCGGATTATCAATCAGGCGGAAGCAATTCGTTCAAAATGGGCAGACTGATATAAATGGTCTGCCGGACAACATGAAAAACTATCTAGAAGGAGCGTGTTTAGGGTATGGATTATCAATATCCAATGGATCTTGATTGGTCTACCGACGAAATCGTAGATGTGATTAAATTCTTTGAAGCGGTAGAGAAGGCTTATGAAAATAAAATACAAAAGGAAGAATTCATGAAGGCTTACCGAAGATTCAAGGAAATAGTCCCCGGTAAGGCGGATGAAAAAAAGTATACGGATGAGTTCGAGTCAGTCAGCACCTATTCAGCCTATCTTGTTATAAAGAAGGCAAAAGGAATCGATGACGGAGAATGGATAAAAATGAAAAATTAAAAATATAATTTTTAGAAAACTCCATTGACTTACTGAAAAGATTGTTTTAACATAATAAACAAGAAAAAGATAAAGGCAGTGACGAAGAAGAGTACCTTAATGATGTTCTGCAGAGAGCCAGTGGTTGCTGAAAACTGGTGAACGAATTTAAGCGAATGGACTTCCGAGCCCCAAACCGAAACGGATAACGGAGTAGGCTTTGGCGATTATCTCATCGTTAATGGAGATAGGCATGTTAATGCCGTAAAGTGAGCTAATTTAGCTAATTAAGGTGGTACCACGGGTTCCTCGTCCTTTGGATGAGGGCCCTTTTTGCGTTTTTATGGAAATGATAATTAAATCTATGAATGAGAGTAGTAATCTTTTTAGATGCGTCACAGAGAGCCGGAAAAGGTGGAAACCGGTACGATATAAGAAGATGAATGGACTTATGAGTGGTTTCTTGAAATAAGTAGGGAAACTCGGCTGCCACCGTTAAAGGGTAATCGCAAGAATTTTTCATTCTTGCTTGAGAGGGAAAAATGATGCGTTTTTCCAACTTGAGGTGGCACCGCGGTATACCGTCCTCTGCAGACACATATTTGTGTTTGCGGGGGATTTTTTTATTGGAATTTCAATATATATACCTTTTAGAGAAGCATCAAAAACTATCCAGAGGAATTGAAAACTCCGGCACTTGGCCAAAAGGGTTTTCCCTTCGGAGGTTTATAAAAAACGTATAAGAATCGGGAGGGAAATGAGATGAATAATTTGGATGAAAAAAAAATACTCCGTTTTAAAATGGACACAATTGAAGGGGATATCCACACACCCATTGCCATATTTCAGAAATTGGATGGTGACCAGAAGTTTTTATTGGAAAGTTCAAATTCGCATCATGACAACGGCCGCTACTCTTATCTAGGTTCAAAACCGTACCTGGAGGTGACATCACTTGCTGACCAAGTAAATGTGAAAGACACTGAAACAGGTGACCAAATCGTAAAGAACATCAATATCATCGAGTTTCTAAAAAACGAATTATTAGTGGAAATAGGAGAGGCTCCCATACATCTTCCTCCTTTTAACGGTGGCGCAATCGGATATATGGGCTATGATATCATTCGTCTATATGAAAATATAGGTCCGGTTCCTCCTGATTCCCTGCAAATGCCTGATGCTCATTTTCTTTTTTATAAAGAATTGTATATATTCGATCATGTTCTGCAGAAGATCCATCTTTTGACTGCGGAAGAAGATAGTGAAAAAAGTTTATTGGAGATGAAGGGAAAAATCAATCAGGCAAGCAAGCCGTCAAAGGAAATATCGTCGGAATATTTGGAATTCGATTCGAATTTCAGTCAGGATGAATTCGAGAAAATGGTCCTTGAAGTCAAAGCGGCGATTGTAGCCGGTGAAGTGTTCCAAGTCGTTTTATCACAAAGGTTTAAAGCGGATTTCGATGGGGAGCCTTTCGATGCTTACCGACGTTTGCGATTAGCCAACCCTTCTCCTTATATGTTTTATATAGAATTTGGCGACTATACAATCATTGGGTCGTCTCCAGAAAGTTTAATCAGTGTTTCATCAGGAATGGTTCATGTTAATCCCATCGCCGGCACACGGCCGAGAGGGAAAACGGATGAAGAAGATAAGGGCTTCGAAAAAAGCCTGCTGATGGATGAAAAGGAACTTGCCGAGCATAAGATGCTTGTTGATTTAGGTAGAAATGATCTTGGCAGGGTTTGCGAAATCGGTTCAATCCACCTCACTGAGGAAATGGAAATTCAAAGATATCAACATGTCATGCATATTGCTTCGAAGGTTAGCGGAAAGCTTAGGGAAGGGTACACGAGTTTAGATGCCCTTACGGTCTGCCTCCCTGCCGGAACAGTTTCAGGTGCTCCTAAAATCAGGGCAATGGAGCTGATCAATGAACTGGAAAATTGTAAACGGGGGATGTATTCGGGCTCGATAGGCTACATAGGTTTTGGAGGGGATCTTGATATGGCTTTAGCCATTCGGACGATGATCATTAAAGATGGCAAGGCCTATGTACAGGCAGGGGCTGGAATTGTCTATGATTCAGATCCAAAAACGGAATATGAAGAAACACAAAATAAAGCACGCGCTTTAATGGAGGTTCACACTAAATGATTTTATTAATTGATAACTATGACTCGTTCACTTACAACCTTTATCAATATTTAGGGGAAGTGGAAAAAGATATCGTAGTAAAAAGGAATGACGAAATCACCCTTGCGGAAATTGAGGAACTGAATCCAATGGCAATCGTCATTTCCCCGGGACCCGGCAGGCCGGAAGATGCAGGTATCAGTATGGAGATCATCCGCAATTTTTATGAGAAGGTTCCGCTTTTAGGCATTTGTCTGGGACATCAGGCCATTGGTGCGGTTTTTGGTGCGAATGTGGTTGGAGCGAAACAGATCATGCATGGGAAAACATCGGTAATCGAACATGATGGAACAGGTGTATTTGCAAAACAGGACTTACAATTCCCGGTAATGCGTTACCATTCCCTTGTAGTTGAAAGGGCGAGTTTGCCAGAAGAACTGACTGTGACGGCAGTAGCACTGGATGATGGGGAAATCATGGCCCTGAAACATCAGGAATTCCCGCTCTACGGTTTACAGTTCCACCCTGAATCAATAGGGACGAAAATCGGCAAGGAATTATTACATCAATTTTATGAGATTGCTGGAACCTTTCAATCAGAGAAGGAACAATCCATTTTATAAAACAAAAAACGACTGGGGGAGTTAGCGGTGAAGGAATATTTAGCGAAGTTAGCAGAGCGTCAAACATTGACGGAAGAAGAGATGAGCAGAGCAGCCCAATCGTTATTTTCTAAAGATATCACCGAAAGCGAAATGGCAGCATTCATCATTGCCCTAAAATCCAAAGGGGAAACGGCAGGTGAAATAGCGAGCCTTGTCAGGGTCATGAGAAAAGAAGCAAGAAGTGTACAAACAAGCTCCCTTAATGTAATGGATAATTGCGGAACGGGAGGAGATGGGTCACAAAGCTTCAATATAAGTACAGCATCGGCCTTCGTGCTGGCTGGTGCCGGTGTCAAGGTTGCCAAACATGGAAACCGTAGCATTTCAAGCAAAACGGGCAGTGCGGATGTATTGGAAGAGCTAGGTGTTAATTTGTACTTGGAGCCTGCCATGTTAAAAGAACTGTTGGAGGTAAATGGGATCGCATTCTTATTTGCCCCATCGGTCCACCCTAATATTGCACGGATAATGAAAGTGAGAAAAGAACTGAAAATCCCGACGATATTTAATCTCATCGGACCTTTGACAAATCCAGTCCAACTCGATACGCAATTGATGGGAATCAATCGACGCGATATGCTCGAGCTTTTTGCGGAAGTCCTGCATAAATTAGGCAGGAAACGCGCGGTCGTGATAAATGGTGCCGGATTCATGGATGAAGCGAGCCTACAGGGGGAAAATTCACTCGTGCTCTTGGAGCAGGGGGATATTAACCCATTTACGCTGCATCCTGAAGAAGTGGATCTGCCGGTTTACGGAAATGATGCCATCCGCGGCGGTGATGCCAAACAAAATGCCGATATCATGCTTAGGATTCTCAAGGGGGAAAAAGGGGCCTATCGTGATACCGTTTTATTGAATGCTGGATTGGGATTATACGCACATGGAACGGCAGCAACGATCAAAAAAGGAATCTCCATGGCCAAGGAAAGCCTTGATAGCGGATCGGCTCTTGCAAAGTTAGAAAATCTGATTGCTTATGGCAATAGAAATAAGGTGGTCATGTAATGGAAAATATTTTAACGAAAATCATCGAACAGAAAAAGGTGGAAGTCGCAAAATTAAAAGAAAGGGGCTTAGGTGATTCGGTCATGGTCAACATAGTCAGACCATCTTTGGTGGATAATTTGAAAACGGCGAAATCGATGTCTGTTATCGCGGAAATAAAACGGGCTTCCCCTTCAAAAGGGGACATTAAAATCAATGTTAATCCGATCGAGCAGGCCCTTTCATATGAAAGCGGCGGAGCGGCAGCGATATCCGTATTGACGGATGAGGTTTTCTTTAAAGGATCAATTGCAGATTTGAGAAACGTAAGCGAGGCTATACGGATTCCCAGGCTTTGCAAAGATTTCATCATCGATGAAATCCAAATCGATCGTGCCCATCAAGCTGGTGCAACTATCATTCTATTGATTGTGGCAGCACTTTCTAAAGAACGACTTCATGAATTATATCAATATGCAAAAAAGAAAGGGCTTGAAGTATTGACGGAAGTCCATGATGAAGCCGAACTAAAACAGGCTCTCGAGCTGAATGCAGAGCTCATAGGGATTAACAATCGGAATTTAAAGACCTTCAAAGTGGATTTGGCTGTAACGGAACGACTGGCGAAGTTACTTGATCCAACACGCCATATCATTATCAGTGAAAGTGGCATCAAGACAAAAGAAGACGTGATGCGTGTGAAGGAAGCTGGTGCAAAAGCGATTTTAGTCGGGGAGACACTGATGACTGCATCAAATCTTCCGCACACGATGGCCGAACTGCAAATGAGTATATAAGGAGATTAATATGTTAGTGAAAATCTGTGGGATAAAGACATTGGCAGCCGCTCAGACTGCTGTTGAATCAGGGGCAGACTTCATTGGTTTCATCTTTGCCGAGAGCAGCAGGAAGGTTGAGCCAGAGATAGTGGGAGAATTCGGAGCCAATCTAGCTGGACATGTTAAAAAAGTCGGAGTGTTTGCCAATCAAACTGAACAAGAAGTGGTAAAAAGTGCTGAAATTGCAGGATTGGATTATATTCAGCTTCATGGTAACGAGTCTGCCAGCTTCGCCCGCAGAATGCCCTTACCGGTGATCAAGGCCTTTGCGGTCAATTCAGAGAAAGACCTTGAAAACCTTCATGAATACCCAGCAGATTATCTATTAGTTGATCTTCCTAAGAGTTCATCTGGAATGGGATTGACTTTGGATTGGGATATGATTCGAAAAGCGGAACTGCCACTGGGGAAGGTGATTCTAGCGGGTGGGCTGACTCCGGAAAATGTCGGAAAAGCGATTGATGCCGTTTCACCGTTCGCAGTTGACGTAGCCAGTGGTGTTGAAACAAACGGATTAAAAGATGCAGCAAAAATAAAAGCATTTATTAATGAGGCAAAATATACAGCCGGAAAAGAGGAATGAATAGATGAACACTTATATACAGCCTGATAAAACTGGACATTTTGGAGCATATGGAGGCCGTTTCGTTCCGGAAACTTTAATGGCGGCGATTACGGAGCTTGAAGAAGTATATGAACAATCTAAAAATGATCCTGAATTCCAAAGTCAGCTAAGCTATTACCTGAAACAATATATCGGTCGGGAAACACCACTTTATTTTGCGGAGAACTTAACGAGACTGGCTGGTGGTGCAAATATTTACCTGAAGCGCGAAGATTTGAATCATACCGGGGCCCACAAAATAAATAATACGATCGGTCAGGCTTTGCTGACTCAGAAAATGGGCAAGAAAAAGGTGATCGCCGAAACGGGTGCAGGGCAGCATGGGGTAGCAACGGCTACTGTGTGTGCATTGCTGAAGTTGGAATGCATCATATTTATGGGAGAAGAAGATATCAGGAGACAGAAATTAAATGTATTCAGGATGGAGCTTTTGGGAGCCAAGGTCATATCTGTATCACAAGGAAGCGGGACACTGAAGGATGCAGTGAATGAGGCGTTACGATATTGGGTGGCGAATGTGGATGACACCCATTATATAATGGGATCGGTTCTTGGACCGCATCCATTCCCCGTTATAGTTCGTGATTTTCAAAGCGTGATAGGGAATGAGACAAAGCGTCAATATTCGGAGGCGGTTCATTCCCTACCGGATGCAGTAGTCGCTTGCATAGGCGGAGGAAGTAATGCAATGGGAATGTTTTATCCCTTCATTGAGGATGAAACGGTAAAATTATACGGAGTGGAAGCGGCAGGGCATGGACTTGAAACACCATTGCATGCTTCAAGTTTGACGAAGGGGAAACCTGGGGTGCTCCACGGGGCATTCATGTATGTGTTGCAGAACGAGGACGGTCAGATCCAGGAGGCACATTCAATTTCAGCAGGGCTGGATTATCCAGGGGTAGGGCCTGAACATAGTTACTTAAAAGATACAAATCGGGTGGAATATACTTCGGTAACCGATACTGAAGCCTTGGAAGCTCTAGCATTGCTTTCAAGGGAGGAAGGGATCATCCCTGCTTTAGAAAGTTCACATGCGATTTCCTACGGTTTAAAGCTTGCTAAAGAAATGGAGAAAGGAACAGGACTGGTGATTTGCCTGTCCGGCCGTGGTGATAAGGATGTTGAAACGGTCCAATCGTTGATAGGGGGTAGTAAACATGAATAAATTAACAAACGCGCTTCAAGAATGTCAAACAAAACAGGAAAAAGCATTCATCCCATATATCATGGCAGGCG
This sequence comes from Peribacillus sp. NPDC096447, assembly GCF_044762725.1. NCBI lineage: Bacteria > Bacillati > Bacillota > Bacilli > Caryophanales > Bacillaceae > Peribacillus > Peribacillus sp. NPDC096447. The sequence goes on along the minus strand of NZ_JBIWEV010000002.1, from coordinate 252,052 downwards.
ATGGAGGTCTTGAACGGTTAAAGAGCCAGCTTCTTTTCCTTGAAAACAGCGGGGCGACTGCCGTTGAACTAGGTATCCCATTCTCTGACCCTGTCGCAGATGGACCGGTTATCCAACAAGCTGGCATCCGTTCTTTGGAAAATGGAACAACTTTAAAAGATGTCCTGAAAAAAGTAATCGAAATCAAAAATGATGTGACCATTCCAATTATTTTAATGGGATATACGAATTCAATCCTGGCATATGGACTTAAAGAGTTTACGAATGATTGTCTGCAAGCAGGGATTTCCGGGTGCATCATCCCCGATTTACCGATTGAAGAAGAAGCCATCTTTTCATCAATCAAAACTGCAGGAATCGTTCTTATCCGACTTGTGACACTCACGTCATCGAAAGAGCGTATCACTGAGATTACCGCAGGGGCTGAGGGCTTTATCTACGCAGTTACAGTCAAAGGCATTACAGGTGCCCGTGACGCCTTTGGAGAAGAACTTGGAGGCTATTTAAAGAAGGTAAAAGAGATAAGTCCGGTTCCCGTTCTTGCCGGGTTCGGCATATCGACGCCAGATCATGTCCGTGATGCAATACAATACTGCGATGGTGTCATAGTCGGCAGCAAGATCATCGATTGCTTCGAGACAGGTAAGGAAGATCAAATTAGTGAATTGATACAAGCAAGTAAAGGGGTAGTGCAAAAATAGGAATGGAGAGACTCCCAGGCTGCCCAGATTGGGGCGGGTGTTCGAGACTCCTGCGGGAAAAGCGTGTCCAGGGGCGCAAGAGCGCCGAGGGCGGACCGCCCGCGGAAAGCGAGTGTCTGGAGGCAAGGTCAAATTTTAAAAACCTAAAAAAACTGTAGACAGACTCTATAATGACCGAGTTTGTCTACAGTCTGAGGAGAGCCTTAAGGCTCTCCTTTTATCTTAACCAGTTTTTTGTTGGTTCCGAATACAAATCAAATGTGTTTAATTTAATTGATATAAGGGTAAAAGATGTTCAAACGCATCTTGTATGGTTTGAATGAAATCATCATCTTTTAACTTAATGGCGTCATCACGGGAAATTTTTATCCCGCATAGAAGTTCGGCTTTCTTTACCGTTTGCAAACGAGTGAACATTGAATTCAAATCATCTACTCCAAGACCTTCATGAGGGATGACATCAGGTTTAGTATGGTCCATTGACCAAACATAATGGGAGGGAATGCTATTCACCAATCGGTCTGCCTGCTGCTCCAGATGCTTTCCGATTTCCGTTTTATTAGGGGCTTCATAAATGACGGCATACCAGATGAACATATGCGTTTCCCATAACCCGATTTGGAAATGCGGCATCATTTTATAACCTCTGCTGTTGGCAGCGAAAGCAACCCATGTATCATTAGGAGGATTCACTGTCCGTCTAGCATGCTTTGCAACGTGAGGGTACATTTCATCGCCGGTCATAACTGACAGTTTTTGAGAAAAGTGCTCTCCTAGGGCTTGTAATTTGGGCTGGATCCGTTCTTTTAAAGCATCCATGCGGGATTCCAATCCATCAATTTTAAAAACATCAAAATCACTTGCTGTAAAACTTGCTATATTCATTTTCATCTCTCCTACCGTAATATCTGCACATATTGTAGCATAAGTAAAAGTAAAATTTAAAAAATACGATTTGGGTTGGCGATGTAAAATTACTTATAAGTTAAAGCACAAATTAGTTGCTATTTGTTGTAGGAAATCATATGATAATATAAATTCAGAAAATTACGTTAATTGATGAAGGGAGAATGTTAATTATGAAACAAGTCATGAACCAAGCATTAAAAGCTAAAGAAGTTGAAAGACATAGAGCTGCAGTGTTGAGAATGGAAATGGACTATGAATTAGCAACCCTTTTTGAAGCAATTGGTGAAGAGAATGACCAAAAGAGGTCACAATGCAAGCAAAGGCTTGAACGCATCCGCTTGGAATTGTTAAAACTGAAAGCCTTGTAAATGATTGGCTGCAGAGATCTTGAAGGAGAATGAATAAAGGAAATGAATCAATTTCAATACAAGGAATTTTATTATAGATGAACGGACACTTTATTTTATTGAAAAATAATGTGTCCGTTTTTCATTAAATGTCCAAAATATATAAGGTGGTATTTTATTTTGGTTCGGTTCCATTTAATAAGGAAGGGAGACGTTAAGGTAAAGTGGTTTGAAAAGTATTCATGCGGGCTAACTCATGATTGCGAAACCGATTAATGGATGGATGGTCAAGGAACCTTCTTTCCTCATATGTTTTAAAAAATGGAAAATTTAAGATGTTAAAAACTTGAAGGCAAGCTATATTTGCTTTAATCTTTAGAAGTGGATCATTTTAATGTAGTTTCTGATCATAAAGGACGGGGATATTATGATGGCATCGGTCAAGGAAATGGATACATATGCGAAGTTATGGATGAAAGAAGCGGGTACTAGGCTAAGGGCGTCCTTTAAAACCAAGTTGAATATTGAAATGAAAACGAATCCGAATGATTTGGTCACTAATATGGATAAGGGGATAGAAAAGTTTTTTTGCGAAAAAATCGGCGAAGTCTTTCCTGAACACCGCATTTTTGGCGAAGAGGGAATGGGCCATGATATTAAAGACCTAAAAGGTACGGTGTGGATCATCGATCCAATTGATGGAACTTTGAATTTCATTCATCAACAGAGGAATTTTGCAATTTCTCTTGGGGTTTATGTGGATGGCATTGGAAAGATTGGCATGGTTTATGATGTCTTCAGTGATGAATTATATCATGCGGTCAAGGGGCAGGGAGCATTTCTGAATGATCAAAGGCTCCCGTCACTTGAAGAGGCATCAGTAAGCAAAGCGATCATTTCCATTAATGCTAGCTGGGTAACGGAAAACCGGAGGATTGACCCGAGTCTTTTGGCACCGCTGGTTCGGGATGCAAGAGGGACACGTTCTTATGGCTCGGCAGCATTGGAGCTGGCATTCGTGGCAGCTGGAAGGATTGATGCATACATAACCATGAGACTCATGCCTTGGGACTTTGCCGGGGGAGTTTTGCTGGTTGAGGAAGTGGGCGGGGAAGTTAGTAATATTAAAGGTGACAAATTGAATTATTTAGAAGGCGACTCACTTTTCGTATCTAAACCCGGGCTTCACAAAGAAGTATTCGATAAATACTTGTCAGGAAACTCCAGCCGTTAGCATCAAGGGCATTATTGGGTGCAGGATAAATATCTTGCACGGATGGAATCAAATACTCCATTTTGAAATAATTAACAAAAAAACTCGCTGTCTGTCAGCGAGTTTTTTATATTATAACTTCCCGGCTTCGCGTAATTTCTTCTTCTGAGTGAAACCGAACCCCATTATTCCGCAAAGAATAACGATTGCAGCCAATATTCCAATCAAGCTTTTTTCAGCAATGAAGATGCCAATGGAGCCAATGCTGGATGTTGCCAATACCGCTAATATTAAGAAATTCCATTTAATGTTCATTAATATCACCCCTAATATATCTATTGTACATAATTTCTGTATTTGTTTCTAGTATGTTTGTGATATAATATGTAAGTTAATACTAGTGATACGTTATACACAAACTTTTTTAGGAGTGAATTTTTTGAAATTAAGAGAAAATATTCGTAATATAGCCATCATTGCCCACGTTGACCATGGTAAAACAACGTTAGTGGATCAGTTGCTTAAGCAATCTGGTACTTTCCGTGAAAATGAACATGTGGAAGAACGTGCGATGGATTCTAATGCGATTGAAAAAGAACGCGGAATTACGATTCTTGCGAAAAATACAGCAGTTCAATACCAAGATACAAGGATCAATATTTTGGATACACCTGGTCATGCCGACTTTGGTGGTGAAGTGGAACGGATCATGAAAATGGTTGATGGCGTTCTTCTTGTTGTTGATGCATATGAAGGCTGTATGCCGCAAACTCGCTTCGTGTTGAAAAAAGCATTGGAACAAAAGATCACGCCAATCGTTGTCGTGAACAAAATCGATAAAGATTCTGCACGTCCAAATGAAGTGGTCGATGAAGTAATTGACTTATTCATCGAACTAGGAGCTGAAGAAGAACAATTAGACTTCCCAGTTGTCTTCACTTCAGGTATTGCTGGTACTGCAAGCTTGGATTCAGATCCTGCTAAACAAGAAGAAGACATGACCCCACTTTTCGAAACAATCGTTGAAACGATCCCTGCACCAATTGATAACTCAGATGAACCGCTTCAATTCCAAGTGGCTTTACTTGACTATAATGATTATGTAGGACGTATTGGGGTTGGCCGTGTATTCCGCGGTAAAATGCATGTAGGTCAACAGGTTTCATTAATGAAACTTGATGGGAAGGTTAAACAATTCCGTGTAACGAAAATCTTTGGTTATATTGGCTTGAAGAAAGTTGAAATCCAAGAAGCCGTTGCCGGTGATTTAATTGCCGTTTCTGGTATGGAGGATATTAACGTAGGGGAAACAGTTTGTCCGACTGAACACCCTGAAGCTCTACCTATCCTGCGTATTGACGAGCCAACATTACAAATGACTTTCCTTGTAAATAACAGCCCATTCGCAGGCCGTGAAGGTAAATTCGTTACAGCTCGTAAAATTGAAGAGCGTTTGAGAAACCAATTGCAGACTGATGTCAGCTTAAGAGTCGAAAATACTGATTCTCCGGATGTCTGGATTGTTTCAGGACGTGGGGAGCTTCACCTTTCCATCCTGATCGAAAACATGAGACGTGAAGGTTATGAACTGCAAGTTTCTAAACCGGAAGTTATCGTTCGTTTGATTGATGGTGTCCGTTGTGAGCCGGTTGAACGTGTACAAATCGACGTACCTGAGGAGCACACTGGTTCGATCATGGAATCAATGGGAGCCCGTAAAGGTGAATTATTGGATATGATCAACAGCGGAAGCGGTCAAGTTCGTTTACTGTTCACGATCCCAGCTCGCGGACTTATTGGCTATTCAACTGAGTTCTTAACGATTACACGCGGATATGGTATCATGAACCATTCATTTGACAGCTACCAACCAATGGCACAAGGTCAAGTCGGCGGAAGACGTCAAGGTGTACTTGTATCCATGGAATCAGGAAAAACTACACAATATGGTATTATGCAAGTAGAAGACCGCGGTGTTATTTTCGTTGAGCCAGGTACGGATATTTACGAAGGCATGATCGTCGGGGAACATAACCGTGATAGCGATTTGACTGTTAATATCGTTAAAGCGAAACAAATGACAAATATGCGTTCAGCAAATAAAGACCAAACTTCTTCCATGAAAAAACCAAGAATCATGTCCCTTGAAGAAGCTCTGGAATATTTGAACGATGACGAGTACTGTGAAGTAACTCCGGATTCAATCCGTCTTCGTAAAAAAATTCTAGATAAAAACGAGCGTGAAAGAGCAGCTAAAAGAAAAAAAGTTGCTGTTGAAGAAAAATAAATAGCAAGAGGAGGAGAAAAGATTGGATATCCAAGAGCGATTATCATTTTTTGCAGCATTGTACAGAGTGGATGAAAATCCTGAAGCAGGAATGTGGTATTTATATTTGACGGTCTTTGGATTATGCATCCTTGTCTATCAGTTAGGTTTTGCCAAAAAGTTACCATTGCTAAAAAATGTGGTCATTTATGTGGTAATGGCACTTGGATGTACCCTTCTTTCTTTCTTTGCGGTGTTTCTTCCTATGGGGGAAGCATTAGTCATCGCTTCGCTTGTTCTGGGGATCTATAGGATCCGTCTTCATAATTCGAGAAAAGAAGAACAGGCTTAAGATGATGAAATCATTACAGGATGCTTTATACAATTGGTTGACGATCAAAGTTGTCTGTGATGCAAGGCCTGATGATACAGCTGCACGCGATACAGAAATGTTTTTCATGCAGATGCTGAAAGACGATCATCAGGTGATAATCGATTCTGTTTCAAAAACAGAACCTTTTTATTTCGTCGAGTACCTTTTGGGAAACGAAATGAAAAAGCAACGTTATCCGATTGAATTGATTGATATCATGTTAGACCAGATTCAGTTAGAGCCAGAAAAGTATAAAAATATCGAGTAATGATAAAAAGAACCGTGCGATTTACGCACGGTTCTTTTTTTATATTGCTTTAGGGAGGAAAAGTCCGTAAAAAAGATGTAAGATTGCCCACAAAAAGAAAGCTGTCAAATCAGAAGGAAGGACAACCTCTGTTTTCGACAGCGCCGATAGTGGGAAGTAAAGCATGATGGCTGGAAGTATCGTGATAAAAGCAAGTGCGTATTTGTTCCATTTCATGAAAATTTTCAAAGGATGAAGAATATAAGCGTAACTAAACGTAATGGCAAGTGAAAAAAGGAGATGGAAAAAGAACAATGATGCCTCACTCCAGGAAACAGCTCCAATTAGAGGAAGGAAATCCACATTCAATAAAAGCTTATACACTTGCTTGCCTGAAAACATTTCGACCCACTTCATTATCAATCCAAGCATAACTCCATTGATGAGACCAATCAGGCAAACTTTATAAAATATTCTACCATTCATCTTCATTTTTGATCGTCCGGTACAGACGGAAGTTTCCGGTTGCAATCCGTTCGTTCGTACGCTCTTCTATGCGTTGGTTACATGTATTGCACATATAGGTATGTATAGGACGGTTTCGAAGTTTCTTTGCTTCTGGGCTATCGTCAGGTATAGATTCAATTTGATCGCATATTACACATTTAACCTTCATATTAGTTGAACCTCACTTCAATTCGAATATGCTTTTAAGTATACCAATATTTTTATGGTAAAACGAGGATAAAGTGAAACTGACATTTGAAAGTTAATGTTACTTGGTGCATGGCGGGTATAGACAAAAAACCCGAAGATTCACTTCGGGTCAGGAAAATTCATTCTTTAAAGTGATTGGATTGATCATTTTGCTCTTTATCGAGTTCTTTTCTTTCCGTTTCATCATCAAGTTTATTTTTTTCCTTTTCAATGTTCTTGGACGGCGTTGGGGTTAAAATATCACCAGGAACCTCAGGAATGACTCGACTTGTGATGTCAGCCAGTTCATTTAGTATCCCGGTTACCGGTTTACCGTCTTTAATGTCTCTGGCCACCTCCCTGATCCGCTCATTTATATCAGGGTCAGCGACGATGAGTGCATTTGCACCTTCAGGATCATGTTTTAAAGTTTCTCCAACAGAGTACTTTATCGTTCCAACCTGTGAACGCTCAATATCTTGGTCAATATCTATTCCGACGATGGCATATTTGCCAAGTACGACTGCGGTGGCATCGTTCACCTCCGGAATGGATTTAGCCAAACCGGTGAGTCTTTCCGCTGTTTGCTGGCCGGTATTTCTGTCTGCTTCCTTAATGGTCGTATTATTGACTTTCGTTATATTGTTTTTCGAGTTATCTTCAGACACTTCGTTATTATTATCCATTGTGCAACCTGACATCAACAGAACCGCAGCGAGCGACAATATGATTTTTTGCAATGTAAAACCTCCTTAATGCTCTTTTTTTTGTTCCAGCCTGTCCATCACTACCAAGTCTGATGCATATAAGTATAAAACGCAGTGAAACATGGTGTAATCAATGTTGGGGATTGCATTCTTTGCTGGAAGTTTTCTTTATAGTCTGTAAATGTTCTTCTATCTTTATGCAAAGGAACATATATTTTATATCAACAGTCTCGTCCGCTACATAAATGCTGAGTGTAGTAAATGGTAAGGCATATCCTTTAGAGCAGGCAGGAGGCGTCATATTGGGGAAAAAAATCTATGTTTTAGATACGAATGTCCTGTTGCAGGATCCGTATTCGATTTATTCATTCGAAGATAATGAAGTTGTCATTCCCGCAGTCGTATTAGAAGAGTTGGATTCGAAAAAAAGGTACATGGATGAAATCGGAAGGAATGCCAGGCAAGTATCGAAATTGATCGATGGCTTTCGGGAAAAAGGGAAGCTTCATCAGAGCATTCCGCTTCATAATGGAGGCAGCATAAGGATTGAACTCAACCACCGTTCATTTCATAAGCTTCAGGAAATTTTTGTGGAGAAAACGAATGATAACAGGATATTGGCAGTCGCGAAAAATTTATCTTTGGAAGAAGAGACGAAGGAAGCTGGAAAAACGGTCATTTTGGTTAGTAAAGATACTCTCGTCAGGGTTAAGGCTGATGCGATCGGTCTTGAGGCAGAGGACTTTTTAAATGACCGTGTCGTAGAACTGGACCATATTTACGCTGGGCACAAAGAAGTGTTTGTATCGATTGATAATCTGAATAAGTTTTATGAAAAAAGTTTTCTGGCACTGGAAGAACTGACAAAAGATTCATATTATCCAAATCAATTCCTGTTGATGAAGGACACGCTGGGCAGTTCAGCTTCTGCGATAGGGATTGTGGATGAGAATTGCAGGTTCGTTAAGAAATTGATGTATGAAGGGGAACATATTTGGGGAATTAAACCGAGAAATGTCCAGCAGACGATGGCCCTAGATTTGTTGCTTCGTTCGGATATCAAGCTTGTGACGCTCATTGGTAAGGCTGGGACAGGTAAGACTTTATTGGCATTGGCAACAGGATTGATGCAAACTGAAGATTTGGCACATTATAAGAAACTTTTGGTTGCCAGGCCCATTGTTCCGGTTGGTAAAGATATTGGTTATCTGCCAGGGGAAAAAGAAGAAAAATTAAGACCATGGATGCAGCCTATTTTTGATAATCTCGAATTTTTGTTCAATACGAAAAAACCTGGGGAATTGGATGCCATTTTAGCAGGAATGAGTTCGATCGAAGTGGAAGCCCTCACCTATATCAGGGGAAGGAGCATCCCGGATCAGTTCATCATCATCGATGAAGCGCAGAACTTAACGAAACATGAGGTCAAGACCATTTTGACGAGGGTCGGGGAGCGAAGCAAAATTGTATTAATGGGAGATCCGGAGCAAATAGATCATCCGTATTTAGATGAATATAATAATGGTTTGACATATGTGGTGGAAAAATTCAAGACCGAGCGTATTGCAGGCCATGTTAAATTGATAAAAGGGGAAAGATCTGGATTGGCCCAGCTGGCAGCTACGCTTTTATAATGCAATCGGCAAGGGATATCCCTTGCCGATTGCTCTAAAGTTTTTGGTGAGAATGGATTAATTCTTATTTAACAGTGAAAGACCGTACATTTTTTATCGGATCATTGATGTTGGAAGCGTCTCCGAAATAAATTTCCAAAGGACCGCCCTCGGATATTTTAAGCGGCTTTCCTTCCTTGGAAAAGCCCAGGAAAAATTCAAGTGCCGTTTCCAACGGGAATGTAAGCTCCTCATCATCGGTTGTAACGATGACTTCAGTTACCCCATTTTCAGGTTCGGCATTTTTTAAAAAAGGTTCAAAAGGGATGCCGAAAGTCCCTTCAAGCAATCTTTGCTTCTCGAACTTTCGTTCCGTTTTTAATGTGGGTGGCATTATTGCGCCTTCCTGTATTTCTTTTTGCCAATGTTTGGAGGCGGCAATCGTATATTCTTCTAATTCATTGACTTGGACTCTTTCTGCGTGGAAATATGTATTTATTTCAACTTTACGGTCATCAAAAATCCATACTCCAGGATCTAGTGTAATTGGATATTTCACTTTTCCATTTATAAATACGATGGGTTCCAAATATCTCATTCCTTTCTGTTGCTCTTTAATGATTATAATCAATTATAATTGAAATGTCACATCTTCACGATGGTGAACAATTTCCATGGCCCGGTATATTCATTTGAGAGGTGATCGTGATATCTCAATGGCAAATTGTTTGTCAATGTCCTTGCTTTTTCACAAAACTAAAGGTAGAATTTAAAGATAAGATTTAATCGCTCTGAGCGGGGGGATTTAACATGGCATCTGATATGCTTGTCAATCATCGAGAAAAAGCTTATGCTTTATTAAAAGCAGATGCTGACAAGATTCTAAAACTGATAAAAGTTCAAATGGAAAATCTCACTATGCCTCAATGTCCTTTATATGAAGAGGTCCTTGATACACAAATGTTCGGTTTATCAAGAGAAATTGATTTTGCCGTACGTTTAGGTTTGGTAGAGGAAACCGAGGGTAAATCCCTTTTGGAAACCCTTGAACAGGAATTGTCAGTTTTGCATGAAGCATCATTAAAAAAATAATAGATAAAACATACTAACTCAAACAAATCTCGATGATTGTTTGAGTTTTTTATTTATGTACATAATTAATTAATAGTGTTATACTATATCCAAAAGTGACATACTGATTGATCCGCGGAAGCTTAATTTAAGTTTTTTAATTATTTTGAATTTTCATTCGAACATTGGGGATCTAGGGCCTTATTCCTGTGCTGAGGCATTGGAGTCTTGGTGGGAAAGCAGAGTAATTCCTTGTTTTTATATACGAATATATGTAATATTTTATTTTTTTATTGTATTCAGTTAATTTTAGTATTATGGTTATATTAATAGAAAGTTAAATCAATTTGATAATATATTATTATAGCTAAATTTTCATTAGCTAATGGTTTAGGGCTCATTTAATCTTTATCGGATGTAAAAAACGAAAATATAAAATATATCGAAATAATTACCTCAGCGATAAAATGAGCTTAATCAGATTGGACTCCTTATTTGGGAAATCAATTCATGAATAAAAAGTGGTGGAAATCTTTCACGCTTTTTTTCTATATATTCAATAAAAATACATATTGATTAGGGTGGTAGCAATGGCGAAACGTATAGAAAAAGTACTTGCGGCAAATCGTGGGGAAATAGCGATAAGGATTTTTCGTGCATGTACGGAATTAGACATTCACACAGTTGCAATCTATTCAAAGGAAGATTATGGTTCTTATCACAGATATAAAGCGGATGAGGCATATTTGGTCGGGGAAGGCAAAAAGCCGATTGATGCATACCTGGATATTGAAGGCATAATTGCGATTGCCAAAATGAGCGGAGTCGATGCGATTCATCCCGGTTATGGTTTCCTTTCAGAAAATATTGAATTTGCGAAACGTTGTGAGGAAGAGGGCATAATCTTCATCGGACCAGAATCAAGACACCTAGATATGTTTGGTGACAAAGTAAAAGCCAGAACACAAGCTGAACTGGCTAATATTCCGGTTATCCCTGGTAGCGATGGACCGGTGACCAGTGTTGAAGAAGTCAAGGAATTTGGTGAACAATATGGTTTTCCGATTATTATAAAAGCCTCTTTAGGCGGCGGCGGACGCGGAATGCGGATTGTCGAAAAAATCGAAGAAGTTGAAGAGGCTTATGATCGCGCAAAATCAGAAGCTAAAGCAGCTTTTGGTAATGATGAAGTCTATGTAGAGAGATTCATACAAAATCCGAAGCATATCGAAGTTCAGATTTTGGCCGATACTCATGGGAATATCGTCCATTTATATGAACGTGACTGTTCCGTTCAGAGACGGCATCAAAAAGTTGTGGAAGTGGCACCTTCCGTTTCCCTTTCCGAAGATTTAAGGGAAAGGATTTGTGAGGCAGCCGTCAAGTTGGCGAAAAATATTGATTATGTGAACGCTGGTACGGTCGAGTTCCTTGTCGCAAATGGCGAATTTTACTTTATTGAAGTCAATCCACGGGTACAGGTTGAGCATACCATTACCGAGATGATTACCGGCATTGATATCGTTCAATCTCAAATCATGGTAGCTGAAGGGCATGAACTCCATGGCAAAAAGATCGGGATTCCAGAACAAGCAGGAATTAAAACTCATGGATATGCGATTCAATCAAGGGTGACGACTGAGGACCCATTGAATAATTTCATGCCCGATACAGGGAAAATGATGGTTTACCGTTCCGGTGGGGGATTCGGTGTTCGTCTGGACGCAGGGAATGGATTCCAAGGTGCGGTCATCACACCATATTATGATTCCCTTCTCGTTAAACTTTCGACTCATGCGCTTTCATTTGAGCAGGCAGCTTCCAAAATGGTTCGTAACCTTAAGGAATTCAGGATTCGTGGAATTAAAACTAATATCCCCTTCCTTGAAAATGTTGTTAAACATGAAAAATTCATAAATGGGGAATATGATACATCATTCATTGATACAACACCGGAATTATTTAGTTTCCCAATCAGAAAAGACCGTGGGACAAAAATGCTTTCATATATCGGAAATGTGACCGTGAATGGATTCCCGGGAGTCGAGAAAAAGAAAAAGCCGGTTTTTGATCCAGTTCCAATTCCGAATGTTGATGGTCTGCCGCTTATCTCGGGTACAAAAAATATACTTGAAGAGCATGGTGCAGAGGGTCTGGTCAAATGGATCAAAGAACAGAAAGAGGTATTGATCACCGATACGACTTTCCGTGATGCACATCAATCTTTACTGGCGACGAGAATCAGGTCGAAAGATATCCTTGATATCGCTGAGCCTACAGCAAAACTCCTTCCTGATTTATTTTCAATGGAAATGTGGGGCGGGGCAACTTTCGATGTCGCATATCGCTTCTTGAAAGAAGATCCATGGGACAGGCTGTTAAGTTTCAGGAAAAAAGCTCCGAATGTCCTTTTGCAAATGCTATTAAGGGCTTCAAATGCAGTTGGTTATAAAAATTACCCTGATAATGTCATTCGTGAATTCGTAGAGAAATCAGCGGATGCAGGCATTGATGTTTTCCGTATCTTCGATAGTTTAAACTGGGTTAAAGGAATGGAATTGGCTATTGATGCAGTCCGTCAATCCGGCAAAATTGCGGAAGCTGCCATTTGTTATACAGGGGATTTGAATGATCCATCACGCAGCAAGTATAATATCGAATACTATAAAAATATGGCGGTGGAATTAGAAAAAGCCGGTGCCCATATTTTAGCGATCAAGGATATGGCCGGCCTCTTGAAACCTGATGCTGCTTACCGCCTTGTTTCGGAACTGAAAGAATCGACATCCCTTCCGATCCATCTGCATACTCATGATACAAGCGGAAATGGAATTTACATGTATTCTAAAGCGATCGAAGCTGGTGTGGATATCGTTGATACGGCGATTGGTTCTTTAGCTGGACTGACTTCGCAGCCAAGTGTACAAACACTTCATTATGCATTGGAGGGGTCAAGCAGACAGCCTAAATTGGAAGTCGATTCACTAGAGCGTTTAGGAGAATACTGGGGAGAGGTCAGGAAATTCTATCATGACTTCGAAAGCGGCATGAATGCACCTCATACCGAGGTTTACAAACACGAGATGCCGGGCGGTCAATATAGTAATCTGCAGCAGCAAGCCAAAGCAGTGGGGCTGGGAGACCGCTGGCATGAAGTGAAAGAGATGTACCAGCGCGTCAATGTAATGTTCGGCGATATCGTTAAAGTAACTCCTTCATCCAAAGTTGTTGGGGATATGGCTTTATTCATGGTACAAAATAACCTGTCTGAAGAAGATGTACTGACAAAAGGAAAATCCATCGATTTCCCTGATTCAGTCATAGAGTTATTCGAAGGCTATCTAGGTCAGCCAGTTGGGGGATTCCCTAAAGAACTTCAGGAAGTTATCCTGAAAGGGAAGAAACCTATAACAGTAAGACCGGGTGAATTATTGGAAGAAGTGGACTTTGCAGCACTTAAAGAAGAATTATTCAAGGAATTGGGACGGGCAGTCACTGATTTCGATGTGCTTGCATATGCCCTCTATCCAAAAGTATACCTGGACTACAATAAAACGATTGAACTGTTTGGAGATGTTTCCAACCTCGATACCGCAACTTTCTTATATGGGATGAGGCTAGGGGAAGAAATCGAAGTTGAAATTGAAAAGGGTAAAACGCTCATCGTAAAATTGGTTTCAATCGGCCAGCCATTGGCTGATGGAACAAGGGTCGTTTATTTTGAGTTGAATGGTCAATCGCGTGAAGTGATCATCAAGGATGAAAACATTAAATCTTCCGTTGTATCAAAAATGAAGGCAGACCCAAAAAATAAAGAACAACTCGGTGCGACAATGCCAGGTACGGTTATTCGTGTAGTGGTCGAGAAAGGCGATCAGGTCAAGCAGGGTGATCACCTAATCATTACGGAAGCGATGAAAATGGAAACTACCGTGCAAGCACCATTCTCCGGGACCATTAAAGATATTTATGTAAAAGATGGAGAAGCGATCAGTACTGGAGACTTATTGATTGAAATAACTAAGTAATCTAGCTGACTGTGACCTTGTGAAGGATTTGGGGTATATGGGGTATGCTTGAGGTTTCAAGCTGCTCTGTACCCTCTTTTTAGGCAATGTACGGTCATCTTGAGACAAAACAAAAACCACCATTCTTGGGAATGGTGGTTTTTGTTTTATCCTTTTATATTATTGATTGAACAATCAGACATTAACGGGCGGGTACAGTTGGTGTTATATCCTGTTCATCCTGTCCTTTGACTGTGTGCGTGGGGCTCCCTTTTTGCTTGGCTAGGGCATTTTTTTTACTTCTAGATGTCAATAGCATTAAATAGCTCATTACACCAAAAAAGCAGGCAATGAATAATGCGTGTGTCAATGCGATATATAAGTTTTGCCTTGAGAAAATGATAAAGGCTCCAGCTGTAACCTGTAAAAATACGAGAATGAATGCAGCAATCCAACCGCCATATAAAACTTTTTGATTTTTGTAATGTTTTTGGGCGATATAAGCCACATATGATACCCAAATGAAAATAGCGCCTGCCATTGCACGGTGCCCCATCTGAATCCATTCATAAAGGTTTGAGGGGAGTGCAGCGCTATCATTTACACATAAAGGCCAATCCTTACAGATAAGACTGGATTCTGTATGCCTTACAAGAGCACCCGTATATACGACTGCCAGACAAAAAATCAATACGCCAATAATATGGAATTTCATTCGTTTGTCAACTATAAGTTTTTCGGCTTCGAACTTCTTGTCTACTTCAAAAATCAACAGTGTCAGTAAAAAGACGGAAGCAAAGGAAATGAGCGATATGCCAAAATGAAGGGCAAGGACGAAATCGGATTGTGACCAAATGACGGCAGCGGCTCCAATCAACCCTTGCAGTAACAGAAAACCAAAAGAAAGGACGGATAAGAAACGCGCTTCACGGATATGGCCGATTTTTTTCCAAGACATATACGATAAAATTAAAACCAAGAATCCCCCAGCACCTGAAACGAGCCGATGGGAAAGCTCAATGACCAATTCAATCGTGATTTTGTCCGGGATCAATTGGCCATTGCACAATGGCCATGACCTGCCGCAACCCATGCCGGAATCCGTCTTCGTGACTAGGGCTCCACCAAGTAAGATGAAAAGCATTACAATCGTTGTTAAAACAGCAAACCATTTAAGAGACGATTTCACTAGTAGTCCCACCTTTTTCTCTGTAGCAAATAGGATTGTTCTTAAAATTAATAATAGCATAAGGTTTTTCATAATATTTGTCGAACTTCCTCGATATTACACAAATTAGAATGATTTTACAAGTTCAGTTTATATTATAGCTATTAATTAAAATGCCTGAAATAGTTGAAAGTTACAAAAGACTTTGATAGAAATAAAGGGAGTGTAAACCTTCAAGTAGGAGCAAAATAGGGAATAAGCCTAGGGGATGATGATAACAGCATACTATTCATGTTCTTGATGAACATCTTTTAACAGCAGTAAATTATTGAGACACAAATTGGTCAAAAATTATCCGAAAAATTTTCACAAAAGCTTCCAAAAATGTGTTTTAATATATTGAAGAAATGATTTTACTAAATTTTACTGTTATTAAGCATGATATTAAGAATGATAGCTCTCGATGGATTCCATTGACAACGGTCATTGGTAAATAATTTACTTTTTGTTTACGCTTCCTTGGTTACAAATATCAAAAAGTATGAAATAATGTTCTATAGCATATGTAAGTATTTTTTTGCATTTGCGTCTGTGCTGAATGATTTAAAGGAGGAAAACAAATGTCAGAAACAAGGGGTTTGTCAGAAGCTGTCATGGAGGACAGTAAAGCCGCCCTTCAATCGGATATACCTGAAACAACAGCTTGGAAGGATTTTCTCGCACTTATAAAAGTGGGGATTGTCAATTCAAATATAATTACAGCTTTTACCGGCGTGTGGTTAGCTCTTCATTTTTCGGGGCTTAGCTTCTTAAGCAATCTAGATGTAGTGTTTTATACACTTGCAGGTTCGGCGCTCATTATGGCGGGATCTTGCAGTTTCAATAATTATTATGACCGTGATATCGATCATTTAATGGAAAGAACGAAAAACCGTCCAACGGTAACTGGGAAAGTACAGCCTTCAAAGGTATTGGCGTTAAGTTTCGGCTTAATTGCTGCAGGGCTGATTTTACTTGCATTGACTAATATGACAACTGCCATACTAGGTGCATTCGGCGTCTTCGCCTATGTTGTTTTATATACCATGGTTTTCAAACGTAGATTTGTCTCGAATACGATTATAGGCAGTATATCCGGAGCCGTGCCTCCACTTATCGGGTGGGCTGCAGTCGACCCGGGCCTTGATAAGATCGCCTGGGTCCTGTTCGCGATCATGTTCTTGTGGCAGCCGCCTCATTTTTATGCACTGGCAATGAGGCGTGTCGAAGAATATCGTGCAGCCGGAGTACCTATGCTTCCGGTCGTAAAAGGCTTCAAGGCCGCAAAAAGGTCGATTATGCTTTGGATCATCTGTTTAATGTTTGTGCCTTTCTTTTTAACTCCATTAGGAACTCCGCTAGTTATTCTTGCTGCATTATTGAGCACGGGGTGGCTTATTTTGGGAATTAAGGGGTATAAAAAGAAAGATGATGTTAAATGGGCAACATCCATGTTTGTATATTCTTTAAATTATATGACCATTTTATTTGTAGCGATGGTTATTGTCACTCTCATCTAGTTTTGGTTAAAATAAGCTGGTTGCCTGTTTCTTTTACAGGCTCCAGCTTACTGATATATATTGCACTGACCGCCACTCATACATATTAACGGAACCAACGGGGTCATACATAAGAGCGGTTACATGGATTCATCTTAATAATTCCTTAGTTTAGGGATTCTTTCTTTTTAGAAATTGACATAGAGAGAATATTCGCAATTGCGCCCATTTTTATTTTTGTGAGAAAATTTTGACGAAAGAGGGGTTTCTGAAGCTATGAAAAAAAGGCTGCACAAATGGCGCCTAATTGCTCTGCTGGGTATTGTAGGACTTGTCCTTTCGGGCTGCGGCGAACCATTTCTATCCGCGCTGAAGCCAGCTGGCGATGTTGCGCAATCTCAGTATGACTTACTGATATTGAGTACACTAATCATGGTACTGGTTATTATTGTTGTGATTATTTTGTTCGTTGTAGTTTTACTACGCTTCCGTCGGAAGGAAGGCGACGAAACAATACCGAAACAAATTGAAGGAAGTCATAAACTCGAAATTATCTGGACTGTTATTCCTATCCTTCTTTTAATTGTTCTGGCTGTTCCAACCGTCGTCACCACTTTCGACTTAGCCGACACAAAGGCAATGGATAAGAAAGATAAGGATGGAAAAACGAGGGATGCACTTGTCGTGAATGTCAGGGCAAACCTTTATTGGTGGGAGTTTGAATATCCGGACCTTGGCGTTGTAACAAGTCAGGATTTGGTTGTGCCAACCGATCAAAAAGTGTACTTCAATCTAACTGCTTCAGATGTTAAGCATTCATTCTGGGTACCGTCTGTCGGAGGAAAGATGGATACAAATACTGAAGGGGTCAATCAGTTTTTCTTAGAATTCGACAGTGAAAAGGCAGAAGATTCGAACAACTTGTTTTACGGAAAATGTGCTGAACTTTGCGGTCCTTCACATGCTTTGATGGATTTTAAGGTCATAACGAAGTCCAAAAGCGATTTTGAAGCATGGACTAAAGATATGAAAGCCGCGAAGGAACCTGTCGTTGAAGGTGATCTGGCCAAACAGGGTGAAGATGTCTTTAATCAAAGTTGTATAGGCTGCCATGCGGTGACACCAAATGACAGCAGGCCTGAAGCTGCTCGTCAGGCTCCGAATCTCGCTACATTCGGTGAACGTCAAAAAGTGGCTGGCGTATTGGATCATACGGAAGAGAATGTAAAAAAATGGATCAAGGATCCTGAGAAGTATAAACCGGGCAACACGATGACCGGTACTTACGGCGAACTTTCGGATTCAGATATTAATGCACTGGCAGCTTATCTATTAGAGCTTAAGGTGGAAGACAAATAGAACATTGATTAAGGAGGTTAAATCGTGAGTACGTACGCTAATAAAAAAGGATTTGGCGCTACGCTTTGGGATTATCTGACGACGGTGGACCATAAGAAAATCGCCATTTTATATCTTATCTCTGGCGGATTATTCTTTGTAATCGGCGGTTTGGAAGCGATGTTTATCCGTATCCAGCTTGCAATCCCAAATAATGACTTCGTAAGTGCCGGATTTTATAATGAAATATTGACCATGCACGGTACAACTATGATATTTCTGGCAGCCATGCCATTGGTGTTTGCTGTAATGAATGCGGTTGTACCCTTACAGATAGGGGCACGTGATGTCGCGTTCCCATTTTTGAACTCGTTAGGTTTTTGGTTGTTTTTCTTTGGAGGAATCTTTCTGAATCTTTCATGGTTTTTAGGGGGGGCTCCTGATGCAGGCTGGACATCATATGCATCACTTTCCCTGCATTCCGAAGGCCATGGTATTGATTTTTACGTCCTGGGATTACAGATATCAGGATTGGGAACATTAATTGCGGGGATCAATTTCCTAGTAACCATTATTAATATGCGTACGCCTGGTATGACATATATGCGTATGCCGCTGTTCACATGGTCAACTTTCGTTGTTTCCGCATTGATATTATTCGCTTTTCCTCCGCTTACCGTAGGATTGGTGTTAATGATGTTCGACAGGATGTTCGGCTCGAATTTCTTTGATGTAGCAGCGGGCGGGAATACGATCATTTGGGAGCATTTATTCTGGATATTCGGTCACCCGGAAGTATATATCCTGATTCTTCCAGCTTTCGGTATTTTTTCCGAAATTTTCGCTACATTCTCCAGAAAAAGATTGTTTGGTTATTCATCAATGGTATTTGCAACTGTTTTAATCGGTTTCTTAGGTTTCATGGTTTGGGCGCATCATATGTTTACGACTGGTTTAGGACCTATCGCGAATGCGATTTTTGCTGTTGCCACCATGGCTATTGCGGTGCCGACAGGTATTAAGATATTCAACTGGATTTTTACGATGTGGGGCGGAAGCGTCAAGTTCACGGTACCGATGCTTTATGCAGTTGCCTTTATCCCTACATTTACCATGGGCGGCGTGACAGGTATCATGCTCGCATCAGCACCAGCTGATTATCAATACCATGATAGTTATTTCGTTGTTGCCCATTTCCACTATGTAATCGTTGGTGGGGTTGTATTGGGCTTACTGGCTGGAATCAATTTTTATTGGCCGAAAATGTTTGGAACGATGTTAAGTGAAAAATTGGGACAAATCACATTTTGGACGTTCTTGATCGGTTTCCATTTAACATTCTTCATTCAACATTTCTTAGGTTTGATGGGGATGCCTCGTCGCGTATTTACATTCTTGGACGATCAAGGTCTCAATACAGGTAATATGATCAGTACAGTTGGAGCCTTCTTAATGGCATTTGGGGTCTTGGTTATGGTCATCAATATAATCATTACATCTGTGAAGAATGAGAAAGTCGGCAATGATCCATGGGGAGACGGCCGTACGCTTGAATGGGCCATTCCATCACCACCGCCGTTTTATAATTTCAAACAATTGCCGCTTGTCCGCGGATTAGATCCTTACTGGGTTGAAAAAATGGAAGGGAAAAAGGAAATGACTCCTGCAGAACCACTGGGGGATATCCATATGCCGAATTCATCTATACTTCCTTTAACGATTGCCTTGGGTTTATTTGTTGCCGCATTCGGTGCTTTATATAATATGGATGATAAGACATGGACCCTGCCTATAATGATTATTGGACTTTTGATCACATTCGGTTCAATGTTTATCCGTTCCGTTAAAGACGATCATGGATACCACATCCATAAAGAAGACCTTATGGACAATAAAGACAAGGGAGGTAAGGCATAATGCAAGCAGATGAAAGATTCACGGATGCCACTTGGCCTACTTCTCCCGAGAAAGCGACTTTAGAAGGTAAAAATAAGTATTTGGGATTCTGGTTGTTTCTTGGTGGAGAGACGGTACTATTCGCCTCACTTTTTGCAACTTACCTTGCATTGAAGGATAAAGTTCCAAATGGTGATGCAGCCCTAGCTAAAGACTTATTCGAATTACCGCTGACTTTTGTAGCAACCATGCTTTTATTGACCAGTTCATTAACCAGTGTATATGCGATGTACCATATGAAAAATAACCATTTTAAACAAATGCAAGCATGGCTTGTAATTACAGTTGCACTTGGTTTTGCTTTTCTAGGTCTCGAGATTTATGAATTTAATCACTATGTTCATGAATTCCATCATACATTTACAAGCAGTGCCTTCGGCTCAGCGTTTTATACGTTAGTTGGTTTTCATGGAGGACACGTTGCTTTCGGTCTGGTTTGGATCATATCTCTTATGGTTCGTAATGCAAGAAGGGGCTTGAATTTATATAACGCTCCTAAATTTTATGTTGCGAGTCTTTATTGGCATTTCATTGACGTAGTCTGGGTGTTTATCTTTACTGTCGTATACTTAATGGGAATGGTGGGATAACTGATGGCGAATGAACAATCAAATTCAGCGAACCCGAATGTCGATTTAAAATATCGCCGTAAGAAAAATGCTGAAGAGATGAAACACCAAGTGATATCATTTACACTTATGATTTTCTTTACATTACTTGCTTTTGCTGCTGTAGGAATCGAGGGTTTTTCACATTGGTTCATTAAACCAGTCATTTTGCTGCTGGCAGTTGTACAAGTGATTTTCCAATTGTATTATTTCATGCATATGAAGCATAAAGGGCATGGCACCATTGCATTGTTCTTATTTTCCGGCCTTGCTGTCGGCTTGATAACTGTCCTTGTGTTCACAACGATTGTTTGGTTATAAACCATAAAGGAAATCGGCTATTGAATGATAGCCGGTTTTCTTTATGTGTAGCTAGAAAAAGAATCCAAGTTTATCTATATTTGTTACCATGTTTCATTTTAGGTATAATGAAAGTAAGAAAAAGTTTATGAACGAGGTGATTTTTTTGTCTATTGATATTTTCGGATTTCGCGCTTTGTGGAGTCCTTATTATTTTGCCGTCCTCGTACTTATAACCGTTGGCTATTTTTGGCTGGTGACAAAAAAAAGGGAGAAGTTTTCGGGCAGTTCAGCGCTTTCCGTTAAACAGGCAGCTTATTTTTTGATAGCCATGTTCCTTCTATATGCAGTAAAAGGATCGCCACTGGATTTATTGAGCCATATCATGTTCAGTGCCCACATGTTTCAAATGGCACTGCTTTATCTCGTGATTCCGCCTTTATTTATCATAGCGATTCCAGATTGGCTTATGAGAACTTTCATAAACTCAAGGGGAGTGAAGCCGTTATTTCAATTTTTCACGAGACCTCTTGTCGCCCTTTTACTATTTAATGTTCTTTTCTCGTTGTACCATATCCCGTTAGTGTTCGACTTTATCAAAACGGGGATGTGGTTTCATGCCGGATACACGGTCCTTTTATTTACTACCGCTGTTTTGATGTGGTTCCCGCTTGTCAATAAACTTCCGGAACGTGAAAGTCTGTCAGGTGTTAAAAAAGTAGCATATATTTTCGGCAGTGGCATTCTAATGACCCCTGCTTGCGCTTTGATCATTTTTGCTAATGATCCG
This sequence comes from Peribacillus sp. NPDC096447, assembly GCF_044762725.1. NCBI lineage: Bacteria > Bacillati > Bacillota > Bacilli > Caryophanales > Bacillaceae > Peribacillus > Peribacillus sp. NPDC096447. The sequence goes on along the minus strand of NZ_JBIWEV010000002.1, from coordinate 230,204 downwards.
ATGTATGATACATTCACCAATGCGGAATCTTGGGCCAGTGCCATGGAACTTTGCGTTCCGGCTTCAGCGCTGTCCGGGTTAACGCTCAGTGGCCCGGAAATGTTCAATGGACTGCCATTGCTTGAGGATCAACAGCTTGGCGGGGTTCTGATGAAGGTGATCCAAGAAATCGTTTTAGGCTATGTATTAGGTGTCATTTTCTTTGCTTGGTTCAAAAAGGAGAATGGCGGCCAAAATGATATCGATCCGATACCTTCGGATTTTCAGACTGTAGAATAATTGTACGATAAAAGACTTGTCTTGGGACGGACAAGTCTTTTATCTGCCTTGCCGGATTTTTGATTTAAAGCAAATAGCCAGTGATTCGACTTGGCTATTCTATAAAAGTGAGCATTCTGTTAATAATCCTTGATTTTATTGAATTTTATGATTGCCTCTTATAAAATGGTATATGATTAATAAATATAGAGAGGACTACAATACATATGTCTTTACCAATCCTTCCAACGATAAGTACAGCTTTCATTGTATTAAGTGCAATCACTGTTGCAATAGGCTGGTATCAAATTAAACAACGCAAAATCGAGACCCATAAAAAAACCATGATGGCAGCTGCAGTTTTTGCGGTAATCTTTTTCACTATATATCTTTCCCGGACGGTCTTCATTGGCAGTACGTCATTTGGCGGACCCGATGACATTAAAATTTATTATACGATTTTTTTGATCTTCCATATAACGCTTGCGACAACTGGAGCAGTTTTGGGGATCATCATGCTTACCACTGGTTTTAAAGGTAAATTCGCCATTCATAAAAAAATCGGACCTGCTACCAGCATCATTTGGTTTTTCACTGGGATTACAGGAGTTGCTGTTTACATCCTGCTTTATGTCATTTATCATGGCGGCGAAACAACATCTTTAATAAAGGCGATTCTAGGATTTTAAAATAACAAAAAAGCCTGGTGCAAAAAAGCATCAGGCTTTTGTAATGGATACGAAAAAAAGAGAGCATCACACATGATCCTCTCTCTTTGTACCCCACTTTTAACTTACGGCTTTTACAGGCCGTTGAATTGTGTAAGTTCTTCTTTGATTTGAGAGAGGATTTTTTCACTTTGTTTAACTAGTGATGCAGGGAAATCCTCTCCTTCACCATATTCAACTCCGTGTGGATAATAGTGTTTTCCTAATAGAGGGACCATAAGTTTAATGACGGCCCTGTGAGAGCCTACATCGCCCTCTGTAGCATAGCCAAGTATTCTCAGGTAAAACGTGCCTTCTTTTAATTCGAACTTACGATCGTAACTGACTCTTTCGTAATCCCATTGTTCTGCACGTATTAAACCATATTGCGGCATTAGGTCATCTAATCGGTTTAAGTCGGCTGTGATGTTTTCGATTCCAAAGCTTTCAAATTTCACGAGTAGTACCTCCTATGTTTACTATTGGGAATTAAAATGACATACCGGGAAAATATTATGTACATGAATATATTAAAAATCTCCAAGTATGTTTATAATATACCATTTTATCCTATATTTTATAATAGTACGAAATGGTGGAAGTTGCAATGAACTCAACCATGGTATTTCAATCATTCACAAAAGTTCCATTTTTAAAATAAATTTAATGAAGGGGCAGTCTATCGTAAATTAGAAAATTATGATTGAACAGTGATATAATCAGGAAAGAAAGGTTTTTTGCATTGGATACATAAATTAGATAGAGAGAGGGAGTGTTCCTCTGCGCAATTTAGGTAAGGTGTTGGTGTTAATCGTTATTTTTTTCGTAATCGGTATTTATCTTAATATCGGCGATGAAGATGATGGGAACCCTCTTATTGATGGTAACAAAGGTGTTAACCCCAATGAACATATAAATGAAAAAAGCACTTCCTCTGAAAAGGAAGGGGTTACTGAAGTGACAGAAGGTCTGGCAGTAACAATCGGGAAAAATGCAAAAGAGATAGAAAAGGAATACGGTAAGCCAGATCGAATTGATATGTCCGCCTATGGATATGAATGGTGGGTTTATAAAAAGAACTATAATAATTATTTTCAATTAGCCGTTGAAAATGAAAAAGTGGTATCTGCTTATGGAATCGGTGATGAGGTCAATGTCGCTCCTTTTAAAATTGGACAATCGATTGATGCCATCTATTCCAGCATATATGTGGAACCCACTGTTGATATTGAAGTTGGTGACAGTTCCTATCGTTTTGAATTGTCGGAGGAAGATATGAACATGAGACCGTTGATTGATTTAGGGAATATTAATGTTCAGCTTTATTTGGATAAATTCACAGGGACTGTTTCAAGCATCCGATTTTTGAATGATTCGGCCCTATTGAAACAACAGCCGTATGAGTTGACCTATCATGGTGAGCTTGTGACAGTTAAGGATCTTTCTGAGGAAGACATGGCGAAAGTTGAAGATGGCAATGAGCAGCAAATATTCGATATTACGAATATAATGCGCAGCCGGTTTGATTTGGAGCCTTTAGAATGGGATGCTCCAACAGCAAGGGTTGCCTACCTTCATAGCCGGGAAATGACGGACGCACCTGAAGGAACCCATGTTTCTGAAACAAATGGGGAACTGGAAAAGCGTCTCGATGCAGGTCATGTAAAATTCAGGGCAGCAGGTGAAAATATAGCGGCTAATTATGTGGACGCAGCTGCAGTCATGGAAGGTTGGCTAAATAGCAAAGGTCATCGGGATGCGATGCTGAACGAGGAATTTACAGGTCTGGGCGTCGGGGTATATAAAAAGTATTACACTCAGAATTTCATAAAGAGATAAAAAAACGGATCCGATTTGGGTCCGTTTTTTTATTTGCCTACGTATTAATTTGCATGGCACGTATTCGGCCAATGGAGCGTTTTACGGAACGAACTTGGATATCCGCAGTAACGGCAGCATACCCTTTTGGAACTGTTGAGCTTGCAAGGTCGAATCTATCAATGCAGCCATCATGCCTTCATGAGTAATGTTCAATCAAGAGGTGTGTCAGGCATGATCATCGTAAGTGTCGTCCCCTGTTTGCTTACATCCTTATTTAATTGCAGCAGGCTTGAAAAATAAGAGTGGTTCCCTTGCTCTACTTTGGCTTTTAACCCTGAAATAATTCCCGATAAATCAGATAACTCTGTTACATCTGCAGATTCAGCCGGGTTCTGGAAGTCTTTGATTGAATCACATTCATGCGACATGAAAATACATCCTTTTTTTCTTTGGAACATCCAATTGGATTTAAAATGGAATGTGATGCACTTTTTATTTACCTTTAGCATATGGTGCAATAGGCGATGTCTAAGTGTGAGGTGAGAGTAATGGCAAAAAGAAAACGGCCCTCCGTGGATCGATTTCGGGAGTTTGTAAAGGAGCATCCTCATTTAGTGAATGAAGTGAGAAGCAAACAAGCAACATGGCAGGAACTTTTTGAAGAGTGGTATTTACTCGGAGATGATCATCCACGCTGGCAGGCTGACGGCAGTGTGGGTGAGTCCAAAGTGAATACAGAATCCCCATCACCGCCGGTTGAAAAGGGAGACCAAAGCACTGAGTTGATCGGTTCGTTAATGAGTGCAGTTAAAAATATGGATATGGGGCAGATTCAACAATATATTACGAATGCCAATCAGGCCATCGGTGCAATCCAAGGAGTGCTATCTGCTTTCCAAGGGAATAAATCAGGTGATACAAGTCCTCCCCCAAAAGAAAAAGAGCAGAGAGCTAACCCTTTTTTATTCACAAAAGATTAAGGAGGGTTTTTCATGCGTCAGAATATATATGAATTCATCCAAACAAACGAAGATATGCGAAATTACTTGAGGGTTCAGCCTGGATGGTACAGAAGGTTAATGCGTAATCCCCATGAAGTGGATGTGTTTGAAACCGAGGCGAAATATTATTTTGAAAAGTCGATTCCGCATCGGGTCTCTAAATTTTCGGAAAGCGTTCAGGTAGCCTCCATGATGCTTCATATGTTTCAAGCGATGAATGTTTCAGGTGAATGAAGAAAAAAAGAGTAAATTACTCCTTTTGGCGAACAATAAAGGCAAAAGGGGGACGATGGAATGAGAAAGTTGATATTGGCTCTAACAGTGTTGATGGCAGCGTCGGGTTGTGGGAAGAAAATACCGGAACCTGAAAATTCAGGAGTAGCCATGCAGAGTGTTTCTACACTTAAAGCTGCCACCACTGTATCGAGCATCCGAAATTCAGATGAGGACTTTCGGGTAAAAACTTTTGTAAAAGGCAACTCTGTCTATGTAGAGTGCTACTTGAAAAACTATGGTTTTTCTGAATCAAATCCAGAACAGTTGGCAACTGTGTCCGTATTTATTGATAATCAAAAGAAAGTCGATATGAAAACGGCAGCATTTATCTTAAAGGAAGTCCCGAATGGCAAGCATAAAATTAAGCTGGAGATTTTGAATGGTTCAGGTGAAAAAACAGGGCTGCAAAAAGAGATTGAGGTACATATCACTTCCTCGATTTAATCAAACCATTAGCATCTAAAAGGGAGAAATGGTAAAATGGTTGTGGAGGTGAGCTTGTTAATGCTTGCTACTATGGAAATCATCGACATTTTACAACAGGCTGATGGATTAGCTGAAATGATCCTTCATTCTGAAATAGGGGAAGAATACCTCCTTAGTTTATATAAATTACAAAGCGACAAAGAGGCCCAGCGGAAAATTTCCAAGTTTACTTCGCTAAAGGATCTATTTGAAGATGTTCAAAGGTTCGGTAAATATCATCCGGATTATAAACGCATCAATCTAGAAACCAGGCAAGCTAAACGAGACATGGATATGCATCCTGCCGTTGCTGAGTTTAAGCGGGCTGAGACCGAATTGCAATCCGTTCTTGATGAAATAAGCGGAAGGATTGGCCGAGCGGTTTCTGAACAGGTCAAAACTCCAGCGGGGAATCCATTTTTTGTTTCATCCGGTGGATGTTCAACGGGAAGCTGCGGAACCGGCGGAAGCTGCGGATGCTCTGCTTAAGGTAATGGCCAGATTGTGAACATTAGGCCGGTATATTAAATGCAGCCATCGAAATTCGACATTACTACGGAGTTCGGTGGCTGCGTCATGTAAGGAACCTTCGTCGAGACATTGGTCAATGAACCGATGCATATATAAAGATTTTCTTGTATCATTTATATTCCGGATTCGTGACAAAGCGATTAACTGCGATATAAAATACAATCCGGACATAGGTTGCCGCAGCAAAACATCTTTTGCTGCGGCACATAAAAACGATGCCGGAATACATATAAATGTTCTTCCTGCCGTACGAAAATGGTTTCACAATGAAGCTGCTTGCCACGCATTGAAAGGCTTGCGGCTTTTTTTATTAAAAAAGAAAGCTTACTATTATCATTTTGAGCCGGATGATAATGGATATATAAAAATGGTATACCTGTGAACTTTTTTATCGAAGCTTGGGTAATCTCATCATTATCTAATAGATGATCAATAAATTGATGCCAAATTTGGTTTAAATCCATCGTTTGTTAGGCTCCCTTCACAGTGTATATATTCATAATAGTGAGAGAATTTCGTTTATAATCTTTTTTCTTGGTTGAAAGTAAAGATTCTGCTATGCTACACTTAGTTAAAACCTTTATAAAAGGGAGTTATTGATATGCTTGGAGCGAGACAGGGAATCATCGTCTATTTACATACATTAAAACAAGCCAAAATGCTTAGGAAATTTGGAAATATCCATTATGTTTCAAAAAAGTTGAAATATGTGGTGCTTTATACGAATATGGATGAAGTGGAACCACTAGTGGAAAAGCTGAATAATTATTCGTTCGTTAAAAAAGTGGACCTTTCTTACAAGCCTTTTTTGAAGGTGGAGTTCGAAAACTCCAAACCGGATAAAGCGAAGGAATATGATTATAAAATGGGAATTTGAAAAAAGCTGACTCATGCGGAGTCAGCTTTTTTCAATTTCTGGCATCAACATCTCTCAACCTAATGGGGGCAGATACCTATTCATTCGCAAAATGCCGATTAAATGTTGGTAATACAACTCGATTTCTGCAAAGAGCACCGAGGGTTTCACGTCGATTTCAATAATCGGTCTATCCAGTTCCTCCGCCAAGTTCTCAAAAAGCTCATAGCGTTTGTTTTTTGTGGCATGAGGGTTCGGTATACCTTCACGGCAAATGTAAAGCGGCTGGAATTTCCCGGGATCTGTGGGCTGCATGACGATCACCAATGACGTTACCTTTTTATCATTTATAGTAGTATGCATGGCCAAAAGCCTTGCAACTCGATGTTTCTGATTGCGTCCTACTTCCAGCAACTCATATATATCGGAATATCCTTGTCCAATTTCAATAAAACGTTGAATCAATTAAACCTCTCCTAACTAACTTATTATTCATTACTTTATCATTATCCCTCATAAAAGAGAAGGACAACTTCATTGACGAAGCATGACAAAGACACTTAGAAATCAGAGATTTAACAATAAAAAAAGCCCTGCAAAAATATGCAGGGTCCTTCTATGTCTAACTAAGGACCAGAAGGCAAAGGGAGAGGAGAAACCGGAGGAAGAGCTTATGGGGAAACGTAAGCCTTCTCCGCGGTTGGCAACAACACCTAAAAAGGAATGTTGTTATTCACATTATTGCCAAAAACCACTTTATTATTCAAAATGTAAAAGATTTATAAAAAGAATCCATGGTCCGAAATGATGCGTTGATTTTCATCTTGGAAATGAAGCCAAATGGGTTTAAATATTGGCTAGCTTTTTCTAATATGTTAGGATAGGAAAGTAACAGAAATTTGTCATAAAATGTGGTGAGGATTATGAGGGTCGTTTCCGGAATTTGCAAAGGAAGACCACTTAAGGCTGTACCGGGTACAGGAACCCGGCCGACTACTGATAAAGTCAAGGAATCCATTTTCAATATGATTGGTCCTTATTTCGAAGGAGGGCTGGTCCTCGACTTGTTTGCCGGGAGCGGTGGACTGGGAATTGAAGCGTTAAGCAGAGGCATGGATAAAGCCATATTTGTCGACCGGGATTTTAAAGCAAATCAAACGGTTAAGGCCAATTTGGAACTATGCAAGTTTTCAGACCGTGCAGAAGTTTATAAGAATGATTCAGAGCGTGCACTGAAGGCTTTGGTGAAAAGGGAAATGACTTTTGAATTGATTTTTCTTGATCCACCTTATAAGAAACAAAAGCTAGTCGAGATTCTTGAAGAAATACATAAATACCGATTGCTGAACGATATGGGATACATTGTTTGTGAGCATGGCCATGATGTTACATTGCCAGAAAAAGTTGGTGACTTTACCGTTAAGAGAAAAGAAGTTTATGGCGTCATTGCCGTTACGATTTATCAATGGGGAAACGTACACGAACAGGGGGAACTATGAATGTCCAAAATAGCGATTTGTCCGGGGAGTTTTGATCCAATAACATTTGGTCATCTTGATATCATTCAAAGGGGAGCGAATGTTTTTGATGAGGTATATGTGGTCATCGTGAACAATTCAGCGAAAAATTCACTTTTTACAGTGGAGGAGAGACTGGAATTGATTACTGAGGCGACTGCCCATATGCCGAATGTTAAAGTGGATTTCTATCAGGGATTGACGGTCGACTATGCTGAAAGCGTTTCCGCGAATGCCATTATCAGGGGATTGAGGGCGACTTCCGACTTTGAATATGAAATGCAGGGAACTTCGATGAACCGATTCCTAAACAATAAAATAGAGTCATTCTTTATCATGACGAAAAATCAATATTCTTTCTTGAGTTCAAGTATCGTGAAAGAGGTAGCGAAGTATGGCGGGGATATCTCCGAACTAGTGCCAAGCGTCGTCCAGAAAGCCCTGGCTAAAAAGTACAAGGAACTGAAAGGATAGAAAAAAGAGCATTGCCTACGCGCAATGCTCTTTTTTTCGGTTTAAGAAAGGCCTTTGAATAGCCTTTTGGTAAATATGATGATGTATAGGATCAAAAACAAGAGTGTTAGAATGGGGCCGAAATCAAGCATGTTCTGATATAGGGAATTCACGTGTTCACCGGATCCGCTGACTGGGAATGCGTTTAACGGGCTGCCGCTGTACATATTGCCTTTATAGAATGGTTCCCAAAGCAAGAGGGTAATAATGGATGCCAGAAGGCCATGTGCTATCCTGGCCAGAAAAAAGGGAGTGAAACGAATGTCTGTTGCGGCAATGATGCTGGCAACTTGCGCTTGAATGCTAAAACCGTTGAAAGCTAAGATGAAACTTGTCATCACAGTTTGCTGAAAGAGTGTCGCATCTTCGACCGTACTGGTTAATTTTGAACCAAGAGTCATTTCAAACATGCCTGATATGAAGGGGAGGCTTAAGGAATCCGGGAAATTAAAAATATGTAAAATTCCTCCGACCCACGATGCTAGCAATCCGGTAATGTTCATATGAAATAAAAGCTTGTTCACCACTGAAAAGAGAATGATGAATCCCCCGATCATTAATAGGGTTTGGATGGATGAGAGTACCGCATCTCCAAGTAAACTGCCAAATGGTCTTGTTTCTTTTATTCTGGTTCGATGCATTTGGCTAAAAGCTTGTCTTATGGAGGGGAGCTTGGTCATTACTTTAGTATGGGATTTTTCTTCTTTCCAACGGTAAAAACGCATGATGATGCCTACACAAAAATTTCCTAGGTAGTGGGAAAGTGCAAGGATGATCCCTAAATGAGGATTGTGGAAAAACCCGACGGCAACGGCAACGAACAGAAACAATGGATTAGATGAATTAGTAAAACAAACGAGTCTTTCAGCTTCAATGCGGGTCAATTGTTCTTCTTGACGAAGCCTCACAGTGAATTTCGCTCCAGCTGGAAATCCTGATGCAAGTCCCATCGCCCAAACGAAACCGCCCACTCCTGGTACACGGAATAAGGGGCGCATAAATGGTTCGAGCATGACGCCAATGAACCTGACAACCCCAAAACTGATTAATAACTCCGAGAAAATCAAGAAAGGTAGAAGCGAAGGGAACACAATTGTCCACCAAATATTGAGTCCGCCTTTGGAAGCTTCAAAGGATTCTTGGGGGAAGATGATCAAGCCAACTGCCATCATCGTGACGGAGGTAGCTAACAGTACTGTTTTAGATTTTGATATTAGCAAAATTCAGCCTCCTCTTGAAGGTTACTAAATAAGGGCAGTTCGTTTCGTATATAATAAAATATACAACTTCCTTTTCTCGAAAAGTAAGCGCATGATGAAATGTGGATTGTTCCGACATGTATAGATGAGGATGATCCACATGATGGAATTTCAATGAAACCCTGCACTTTATTGGCTGGCATAGTTTATATGTGCCATGCTTGTTTCACTGTCAATATAAATAATATGCTTCTATAAATCCGTTTAAGACCATAACTTTGAATGAGTGTTATTTCAATATTTTGAACTAGTTATAGCGGGAGGGATATCTTTGTCGAAACCAAAAGTCGGGCTTGCACTTGGGTCAGGAGGAGCTAGGGGGTTTGCACATATTGGCGTGATAAAGGTATTACAGCAAGAAGGCATTCCGATAGATATGATTGCAGGAAGCAGCATGGGAGCTATGGTTGCAGCCTTTTATGGAGCGGGTTCGGATATCGAGAGGCTATATAAGTTGTCACGTGCATTTAAGCGAAAGTATTATTTAGACTTCACCATACCTAAAATGGGCTTTATTTCAGGTAAACGGACAAAGGATTTAATCAGGGTATTTACATACGGCAAGAAATTTGAAGAACTTGATATTCCTGTGGCGGTGGTCGCCACTGATATAAAAACGGGGGAAAAAGTCATCTTTCAGGAAGGTCCCATCGCACCGGCTGTAAGGGCAAGCATTTCCATTCCCGGCATTTTCATTCCCGAAAAAATCGGAAACAGACTGCTTGTTGATGGCGGCGTTGTTGACAGGGTTCCTGTTTCAGTCGTGAAGGATATGGGAGCAGACATCATAATTGGTGTGGATGTAGCCCACGTGAAACAGGATATGGAGATAAACTCCATCTATGATGTCATCATGCAAAGCCTCGATATCCTGCAAATGGAACTGGTTAAAAGCAGGGAGTTTGCTTCAGACGTCATGATACGCCCCAGGGTTGAGAAATACAGCTCTAAATCATTTACAAACGTTCAGGAAATAATTAGTATTGGAGAAGAAGCTGCAAGAGGAAAGATAGATCAAATTAAGCAGAGCATTGTTACTTGGAAGGAGTCCTTTGAAGATGAGCCGTAAAATATATGTACGCACTTTCCTGGTGGTGGCTATACTTCTCATAGCATCAGCCCTTTATTCCCTACCTTTTTATGTATCAAAACCAGGAATGGCTAAAGAATTGGAGCCAATCATTGAGGTATCCGGAGGAGATGAAGCAAAAGGAAGCTTTATGTTAACCACTGTAAGGATGGGCCGGGCGAATATATATTCCTACATGCTGGCGAAATGGAGCAAATATCAGGAGCTTTATCCGGAAACCTCCATTCGAAGCGAAGATGAAACAGATGAAGAATATAATATCAGGCAGCTGCACTTAATGGATGGTTCTAAAAATAATGCCATTCAGATCGCATATGAAAAAGCAGGGAAAGAAGTCGATTACGAGTACCTGGGTGTATATGTTTTGGACGTGCTAAAAGGAATGCCGGCAGCTAAAGAGCTGAAAGCGGGCGATCAAATCATTCAGGTCGATGACGTTAAATTCAAGTCTGCACAGGAATTCATGGACTACATTAACGGAAAAAAGGCTGGAGATGAAGTAAAAATAGTGTATAAGCGGGAAGAGACGGAGAAAACGGCCGTTCTTTCATTGCAGCCTTTTAAAAATGACCCAAATAGGGTCGGAATAGGCATTTCGCTGGATGACAATCGAAAAGTGACCACAAAACCGGCGATTGCCATAGATTCAGAACAAATAGGCGGTCCTTCGGCTGGTTTAATGTTTTCGTTGGAGATTTATAATCAATTAACAAAAGGCGATCTTACAAGTGGCTATGACATAGCGGGTACAGGAACGATGTCTGATGATGGGTCAGTCGGTCCAATTGGCGGAATTCAACAGAAAATAGTTGCAGCCGATAAATCTGGGGCGGAAATATTCTTTGCCCCAAATGAAAACGGAGCAGCAGGTTCGAATTATGAAGATGCACTCATTGCAGCAAAGGATATCGACACGGACATGAAGATCGTACCGGTTGACAACTTTGATGATGCAATAGCCTATTTAACGAAGCTGAAAGGAAAGGAAAAATGAAAAAAAGCGCAGGCAGTCATCTACTGTTTGCGCTTTTTTGATGATTGGATTTTTATTCTTAAAGATGGACGGGCCAAGCTTAAACCATTCTTCATTTGAAAATGATGGGAGATTCATATTCCCGTTTCATCAAGGATGCCTGATACGGTTCGGACAAGCCAAGTGCGTACACCTGTGCCGCTCGCAAGTCCGTATCGATGTCCTGCTTCTGATAGGACGAAAGTTTAGAGATGAGCGGGAGGGGTAAGCCTTTTTTTACAGTGCGAAGATATTCTTGTCCCCGGCCATTCATGCCAAGAAGTCTGATGTAGGCTGGTTGATCATTGTGAATCATCTGTTCCTTTAATGTATGGGTCAATATGTGGACGCACATCCGCTGTAGTCGTGTCCATGTGTAGCGTTTTGTCTTCAGATCTGCCATGAATCCAGAAAAGCTCGAAGATTGTTTGGCAATCTCCTTTATTCGGTGTTCTAAGCCTTCCTCGATTTCGTATATCCCTGCCAATTCGATTAAAGAGGAAGAAAGGATTCGGTATTTCAACAGGGGCCAATACATTTCCCAGTCATGCAAGGCATGGTAGTGCGTTAAATATTGCTCAAGACCATTCATTGTCGGTTGAGGAATATAACTGGAAACAGAATTTAATTCCCAGTGTTCATGGATGGCTTTACGTATCCCCGTTGCGCTGGCAATAGGGTCTTTGGACAACTTTGTTTCATGGTAGCCGGCAGCGACCCTTTGAATCGTATAAGGGCGAATGGAGTAGCCATTTGATAGGGCAGCACTTACATATTCCTTTCCAAGAATATTATTTGGCTTCGTCAAATCCAATGCCGCATCATCATTGATGATCGACCGATAAGCCTGGGCAGCACTGGCCGGATAACTATTACCGGCATCCATAGCCGATTTAATGGCAGCATCGAATGCAGCGGAATTATCCGAAAGAATTCTGTGGGCGGTGATGAATGGTTCAATTCGGCCATCTTCGCTTCCGAAGCAAAAGGAGTCACAGCCAAGGGATTCCAAAAGGGAAATAGATCCTTTTGCAAATATCTCCGCCTTCTGTGTCGCGAAAGCATAGGGAAGTTCAATGACAAGATCTATGCCGCCATTCAAGGCCATTTCGGCACGGGTCCACTTGCTGACGATAGCGGGCTCGCCACGCTGTAAAAAGGGCCCGCTCATGACAGCGACCACAACATCTGCCCCTGTTTTTTCTCTACTTTCTCTTGCATGTAAAACATGTCCATTATGAAAAGGGTTATATTCGACTACTAAACCGCAAGCTTTCATTCGTTCACCTCAGAGAAAAACTTTGTATTTTATCAACTTAGTGCTAAAATAGTATTTCAAGTAAAATTACTATAAGTAATCGTCCGGATTTTTTTGTTTGTAATGATTCTTAAACCTAGACAATCAGTTAGGATGACTACATTATAGTGTAAAGAAAAAATATTGACAAACTTATAATTGAAAGCTATAATTATTTTTGTTGCCTTGAGGTGATTTCAATTGAAATGGACGATTAGTCAACTTCAAAAAATTCGGGACAAAGATTTACGGTTTGATGAACTGGTGGATGTCTTGGACATTAGAGAAAGAGACCCGCAAATTCGCGATGTTTCTCCGATCAGAGTAGCAGGAAGAGCTGATATCAGCTCGACCGAGATTACTTTTCACTTGCATCTTTCAGGTGAATTAACATTACCTTGCTCCCGTACACTGGTAGACGTTAAATATCCGATTGATATTGATACAAAGGAAACCTTTCTTTTAAAGGCAGATGGCGCCGATTTCTACGGAGACGATGTCACTGTTGTGGAAGGTGACGTTGTAGACTTAATACCGGTAATTAAAGAAAATTTATTGCTAGAAATTCCGATGCAGGTTTTTTGTGAGGATGTCGATTCGAATGAAGCTGCTCCTCAATCCGGGAAAGACTGGGCTGTTATTTCTGAAGAGGAAAATGAGCATAAGGTTGATCCGAGATTTGCAAAGCTTGCCGACTTTTTTGACAACAATAAAGAATCTTGATTGGAACGAAAAATCGTTAATCCGATTTTTCCAGCTTTTTTATATTTTTTAAGGAGGTGGGAATAATGGCTGTACCTTTTAGAAGAACGTCGAAAACTGTAAAAAGAAAACGTCGTACACACTTCAAGCTTCAAGTACCTGGTATGGTAGAATGCCCGAGCTGTGGTGGAATGACTCTTTCACATCACGTTTGTAAAGAATGTGGAACATATAAAGGAAAAGAAGTTGTCGCAAAATAATTTCTTGACCTACTTGAGAGCTTTGCTTTCTTGATGCAACACGCTAATCAAAGCGCAGGGATTTTTCTCTGTGCTTTTTTTACAAGTATATTTGGCAGAATATTTTGAATCATCTATGTTTGCCGATGGTTTCGGAGAAGGTGTTAACGTGGATCAAGTAATTAATGTTGAAAAGGATGAACGCGGTTTCATGAAGCTCCTGTTTAATAGACCGGAGAAAAGGAATGCCGTGAATTATCAATTGATGGACGAACTCGAGTCGATATTGTCAGAAGCTGCATGCGATGATGAAGTTAAGTTGCTGGTCCTGACAGGGGCGGGCTCTGAGGCATTCTGTTCAGGCGGGGATCTAAGGGAATTTCAGGATTTGCGTACAGAAGAAGAGGCCTTTGCTATGTTATCGAAAATGGGTGAAATTCTATATAAACTAGCAGTTTTCCCAAAACCAACAATAGCGCTCATCAATGGAAGTGCTTTCGGCGGTGGATGCGAAATTGCGACAGCTTGTGATTTCAGACTAGCAAAGAGGGAAGTTAAGCTAGGGTTTGTACAAGGTACTCTGGGAATAACGACAGGCTGGGGCGGAGCTTCACTTTTACTTGAAAAAATATCAGTGCAAAAAGCGCTAAAGCTATTATTGGATGCAAAAATACATAAAGCCGAGGAAGCAAAGGAATTGGGTTTCGTAGATGAGATAGTTGGAGAAGGTGCGGATGGATGGGAAAGGTTCGCAGAAGATTTTCTTCGCCATGAGACAGGGGTATTGATGGCCTATAAGCGATTGCTGGTCCATAAATGGCTGGGTAGCGGGCTTAAAGGAAGAATGGATGCGGAAATCCGGGAATGTTCTAAACTGTGGGCGAGTGATGAGCATCATGCTGCAGTCGATCGTTTTTTAAATAAGAAAAAATAAATATTACACGCTCTATATATCTTCTATCTTTCCTAGCATGTGCATATTATGAATTAAAACTTGCTAAGGAGGTAGAGAGATGACGATTGCGAGACAAGATGCATGGACTCATGATGAGGATCTGTTGTTGGCTGAAGTGGTGCTAAGGCATATACGAGAAGGCAGTACACAATTAAAGGCGTTTGAAGAAGTGGGGAAACAGCTATCGAGGACATCTGCTGCTTGTGGGTTCCGTTGGAATTCATTTGTAAGGAAGCAATATAAATCAGGGATAGAGCTGGCGAAAAAACAAAGGAAAGAACAGGTGGTCAATAATCCTGAGATGGAAAGGGATTCGGTTGCAGCGGTGGAAAATGTCACGATTGAAGAAAAGCTCCCCCGGCATGAAGATAAAGAATCTATTACCCTTCAGGAAGTTATATTATATTTAACCAAAATGGATGAATTCTTTCAGCTTGATAATAAGGAAAAAGAACGGATTTCTGAGCGGTCCCTATTTCTTGAACAGGAAAATGTCCGATTGCTGGAAGAGAATGCTTTGCTTAAAGAAAACCTGAAAGCTGTTGAGGAAGATTATCGTGCGTTAATGCAGATCATGGAGCGTGCAAGAAAGCTTAGTGTGCAAGAGGACGAAAAGACGAATCCGAAGGTAAGTTTCCAAATGGATAAGAATGGTAATTTGGAGAGGGTCAATAAATGAAAAATGCGGGTGGGAAAATCCGCCCGCATTTTTCTTGGTATTCCTTATTCTTGCGTATCTATTTCTTTTTTATCTTGTATGTCAAATGGGCTCCAAATCAGCGGGTTTTCTCCAAGGTCCCTGTCCAAATCATAGGAAACAGCAGAAAAACCCATCTTTTTCCAAAAGTCTTGTGAATGAACTCTTGGATTGGTTTTGATAGGCATGTTCAGGCTTTTGGCGAATTCAACCAAAGCTCTTCCATAACCTTTTTTCTGATAGTTAGGCAGGACTTCAAGTTTCCAGAGAACAAGGAAGTCCCTAGAATTGTCAAAATACCGGTCAAATTTAGCGCTTCTTTTATACAGGCTCATACGGGCTACAAGTTTGTCGCCATAAAAGATTCCGTAAAAAGGTGATTGGCTGTCATTTTCAATGATGTTAGCCTCTAAATCATCGAGCATGGACAGTTCCTGTATCCCGTATTCTTTGAATTTTTTGAATTCCTCAAGCGTTTTAAAATTTACAAGTAATCGTTCAACCTTGTATTCCATAAAAAAGCTCCCCCTTAATTCTGATAAACCTCTTCCGATAGTACCCTTTGAAAGTCATCCCACTGATCTTTATGTGGAATTCAAGCTTAGGCTATATCTAGTATGACATCATCGATTTATCCTAGCTGATTAAATGCTTATAGCCTTTTATCCCCCGCCCTTTTCCCTCCAATATTTCGTGGGTAGAGATTGGAGTTATCTTTTGTTCCTATAAAGTCTTTAAAATGGCTAAGCTTTTCGTATCTAATATACCATTAAATTAACGCTTAAAGAAGAGAATATATCTTCAATGGCGTATTAATAATTCTTTCCATTGATATTCTATGGCGAGCCTTGTTGATGGCGGGTAAACTCCATGCAATCAGGTTGACGGCGTTTCCAAAGTTGTTGATGTGAAATTGATGCAGGATAAAAAAGATAATGTGATAAAATAGTAAATATATTTCAAAAAGTAAGGAAGGGTATTATGAGAATTGGAATAATTGGGGGAGGGGCCATCGGGCTGCTGTTTGCGTCTCATTTAAGTGAAAAACATAGTGTGACTCTTTATACCCATTCTGCGGATCAGGCGTCCTTCATCCAACGTGATGGAATCCGTCTTATTGCAGGTGGTGAAAGCCGGCTGCTGACAGGAATCATTTCTATGGGTCTGGATGAAGGGATATCGGATGTGGATCTTCTTATATTGGCCGTCAAGCAATATCACCTGCCGCAAGTACTGCCTAGAATTAAAGGGATTCAGGTTCCATTGCTATTCTTGCAGAATGGCTATGGGCATATTTCTTATTTAAAGCAGCTTCAATCCCCGAGCATATATGTGGGGGTAGTGGAGCATGGGGCATTGAAACATGACGGGAATACCGTCGAGCATACAGGGCTCGGCATTACAAGGATCGCTTCCTTTAAAGGGGAACTTGAGCAACTATCGTTAGTGGATGAAAGGATCGATCATTTTCCTTTTACGAAGAGTGAGGATTTTCACTCGATGCTGATGGATAAGCTTGTCGTCAATGCAGTGATAAATCCATTAACAGCGATACTTGGCGTGGAAAATGGAGGTTTGATAACTGATCCCTTTTATTACCAATTGTTTCAAGACCTTTTTGAAGAAGTCTCCGGTATTTTGGAAGTTCAGAATAAGGATGAGTCATTCGAAAATGTGAGGTCCGTTTGTATGGCAACAGCGGAAAATCGATCATCGATGCTAAAAGATTTAGAAAATGGCCGTAAAACGGAAATTGATGCTATTTTGGGTCATATCCTCTCGGAGGCAAAGAGCAAAGGGAAAAGTCATTGCCTTACGTCTTCTTTATATAAGATGGTCAAAGGAAAAGAGTCTCAGGGGGGATGAGGATGTGCCGTTCGTAGTTTCAAACCTTGCCGCGATATTTATTACCTTGCCTTTCGCAGGGTATATACTTTTTTTTATTAGTGCCAAACAATTCACTGGGAACCATAGGCGCTCCGTTCAATTTGCAATGGACATGAGTACGCTGCTGTTCGTATTATCCGTCCATTATTTGATCATTGCGATTTGGGATAAGCAAATTCTTTGGGTGATCATGCTCATCATGATCCTTAACGCATTCTTGGTGGTCCTTGTCCATTACAAGGTAAAAGAAGAAATCATTTTCCATAAGGTATTAAAGGGTTTTTGGAGAGTGAACTTCGCCTTCTTTTTTGTGGCTTACCTTCTATTATTTTCCATTGGCATAATTACAAGTATTACGAAGATATTGACTACATAACATAGAACATCGCATCAATTTTCTGCTGCTGGGCAACTTCTTTTATTTTCTTAAACCGGAATGTTATACTCTAAAAAGAATTGTAGTTGCAGAGAAAGGGAGAACAGAAATGGAGATGAAAGATCTCGCGTTACCATCTTTAAACCGTTTTGCATCGGACTATTTACAAAACCGTCTTGAAACGGAGGATTATTTTCACTATGACTTAGCAAAGCCTGACATTTATCTCAATAGATATAGTGAATTGATGAACCGCTCTTTTTCACGTGATGAATTGTCGGATTACATACAACAATACATGTCTCGTCTTTCGTTCAGTAAGGCAGTTAAGGGGAATATTGAAAGGTTGCGCAGGGATGATTCCGTGGTTGTGATTGGAGGACAGCAGGCTGGGTTATTATCAGGGCCGCTGTATACCATTCATAAAGTGATTTCGATCATTAAGCTTGCGGAAGAACAGGAAAAAGAATTGGGGCAGCCAGTCATTCCAGTTTTTTGGATAGCTGGAGAAGATCATGATTTAGCTGAAGTCAATCATGTTTATGTCATGAAAAACGGTAAACCCGATAAAAAAACCTATCCATCCTATCAACCGTATAAAACAATGGTTTCTGACGTGGAGCTGGAAACGGAAAAGGCAGAGAAGTGGCTTGAGGAAATCATTGAAACATATGGAGAAACGGCCTTTACGAATAAACTCCTGATTGATATGAAGGAAACCATTAAGCAATCGAATACCTTCGTCGACTTCTTCGCCAGGCTGATTCATGAATGGTTCAAAGAATATGGCCTTTTACTAGTCGATGCCGGAGATCCGGAATTAAGGCGAATTGAGAAGGCATACTTTGAATCGATGGTCAAGGAAAGTGGACGGATAGCTGAAATGGTCGAGGAACAGCAATCATTCATGCATGCGAAAGGGTATGCAAAAATGATTGAAATGGATAAACAGGCTGCTAATTTATTTTATTATGATCCAGAAAAAAAAGATCGATGTTTACTCGAGCGTGTAGAAGGCGGTTTCAGCGGAAAAAACGGTGAGGTATCATTTACCGAGCTGGAACTCCTGCAGATAGCCAAAAACCATCCAGAACGATTAAGCAATAATGTCATTACACGCCCGCTTATGCAGGAAATGATTTTCCCTGTATTGGCTTTCGTTTCAGGGCCAGGGGAAATAGCTTATTGGGCCGAATTAAAAAAGGTATTTGAGTTGTTTTCCATGAAGATGCCGCCAATCATTCCTAGGTTAAACATCACGCTGGTGGAGCGCAGTATCCATAGCGACCTTGAAGAAATGGAACTCAGTTTGGAAACTGTTCTGACTGAAGGAACCGCTAATTCTGTGAAAAGTTACCTTGATTCCGTGAAGGATGAGACGATTGACAATCTGTTTGGGACGCTGAAATCACAGCTTGAAGAGAACCATGAAAAGCTATTTGTCCACGCTGTCTCTTTAGATAGAGGACTTGAGCCGATGTTGAACAAAAACATCGAATTCATCCAAAAGCAATTGAATTTCATGTATGGCAAAATCGGTGACCGTACAAAGGAACGGCATTCGGTCATATTGAAGAAATATGAACGGATAGCAAATTCACTGTACCCTCTTGAATCACCCCAGGAGCGGATTTGGAACGTGCTTTATTACTTGAATCAATATGGGCCAGAGTTCGTTCGGGATATGATGAAGCTGGAATACCGGTTCAATAATCAGCATAAATTGATTTTCATTTAAAAAATCATCCGTTTTGGGGAAAAGTGGCGGACTAATCATTTTTGAATGGAGTTGCCACTTGCCAATCCTGACGGAGGGATTAAAAAGTAAAAAAAAGACAGGTGCTAAAGCCTGTCTTTTTTTCTGTTTCCTGGGCACTTGTCCGGTAGTGCTTCGACAGTAATAGTGGGTCTGCGTCTTAGTCTGAGTCCATTCGAGGGAAATGCGCGTTTCTTTGAATAATTTGCCTAAATAAACTTAAGAAGAAAAGAAGGGAATTTTTACTTGGAAGGAGAAAGTAAAAACAAGTGGAGAAAGGTGGGGGAATGTGGTACATTGAGATTAGAATGTGGGGGTAGTGGGTATGTTCATGGGAGAGTACCATCATAACATCGATATAAAGGGCCGTTTGATAGTCCCGGTGAAATTCAGGGAAAATCTCGGGGAGCAATTTGTTCTTACCCGCGGACTCGATCAATGTTTATTTGGTTATCCTATGGAAGAGTGGAAGCTGCTTGAAGAAAAGCTGAAAGCCCTGCCCTTAACAAAAAAAGATGCCCGAGCCTTTACCCGTTTTTTCTTTTCTGCAGCTACAGAATGCGAAATTGATAAACAAGGGCGAATTAATATCCCCACGCCGCTTACTTCATATGGCCAATTGGAAAAAGAATGTGTAATTCTTGGTGTTACCAATCGTATTGAGATTTGGAGCAAATCCCTTTGGGAAAACTATTTTTCAGCTTCGGAGGATTCTTTCGCTGAGATAGCAGAAAATATGATTGGCTTTGATATTTAAGGCTGCCCTCAGAAATAGAGTCACTCAATAACCGATTGGAAGGATGTCTAGCATGTTTCAACATACAACAGTGTTATTAAAAGAGACGGTTGATGGATTGAACATCAAACCTGATGGAAATTATGTGGATTGTACTTTAGGAGGAGCCGGTCACAGCGAATACTTGCTTTCACAGCTCTCTGACAAAGGCAGGCTTTATGCTTTTGATCAGGACGAAACGGCAATTCGGAATGCTAAGGAAAAATTGGAAAGCTATGGCGAACGTATTGTTCTTGTTCCTAATAATTTTAAATACTTAAAAGAAGAGTTGAATGCCCGGGGAATCGAGAAAGTGGACGGGATCCTTTATGATTTAGGCGTGTCATCCCCACAATTGGATACACCAGAGCGTGGTTTCAGCTATAACCATGATGCACCTTTGGATATGAGGATGGACCAAAGTGCTGCCATTTCTGCCTATGATGTCGTGAATACTTGGTCATTCCATGATTTGCTGAGAATTTTCTTCCAATATGGAGAAGAAAAGTTTTCGAAACAAATTGCCAGGAAAATTGAAGCGGCACGTGAAATAAAACCGATTGAAACGACGTTCGAGCTTGTGGAGTTAATAAAGGATGGGATACCGGCCCCGGCAAGACGTAAAGGCGGACACCCTGCGAAACGAGTGTTCCAAGCAATAAGAATCGCTGTGAATGACGAACTTGGTGTCTTTGAGGATTCCTTGGAGCAAGCCATATCGCTTTTGGATAAAGAGGGAAGAATATCTGTCATTACATTCCATTCTCTTGAAGATAGAATTTGTAAAACGGTATTTAAAAAGGCCAGTAGCATGCCGGACCTTCCGCCTGGACTTCCAGTTATCCCGGATGAATTCAAGCCAACCATGAAAATAATTACGAGAAAACCGATTTTACCTTCGGAAGAAGAATTGGAAGGGAATAATCGTTCCCGGTCGGCCAAGCTAAGAATCGCCGAAAAGCAATAATTACAGAAAAAAACAGTAAGGGGGAACATGAATGAGTTCCATAGCCAAAAAAATACAAGGACAGCAATATGAAGACCAACAGCAGCAACAGACACAACAAACGGTGGTCATCCGTAAAGCGAAGATATCCATTGGTGAACTTTTCTTACTATGTGCCCTTGCTATCATGGTTACCTTCATGGGAGTGAAAATTGTCTCAAATCAAGCGGCCATCTATGAAACGAATAAAGAGATCCAGCTAGTGGAAACGTCGATTGAAGAACAGGGTAAAGTGAATGATGATTTGAAAGTGCAGGTTGCTGAACTTAGTACATACGAAAGAATTTGGAAAAAAGCTGCAGCGCTAGGGTTCAAGTTAAATGAGAATAATGTGAAGGGTGTGCAGTGATAATGCAGAAACAAAAAAATATGAAGCATGGGGCAGCCGGATTATTCTTCTTATTCGGCCTGCTCTTTTTTGTATTAGTCTGCCGCTTTTTGTATATTCAGGTGACAGGAACAGCGGGCGGGGAGGTACTGGCTTCGAAAATCGACAAGAAATATGAACAAAAACAGGTCATAGAAGCCAAAAGGGGAAGCATACTCGATACAAAGGGGGAAGTCATCGCCGAGGATACTTCCTCCTATATCTTAAGGGCTGTACTCAGTGAAAAGGAGCCCGAGCATGTCAAGGATCCGGAGATGACCGCTAGTAAGCTTGCAAAATATATCGACATGGATGAACAGGACATTTATGAAAGACTTACGAAAAAAGGGGCTTACCAGGTGGAATTTGGCAGTGCCGGCAAGGATTTGACTCAGGTAGTCAAGCAGAAAATAGAAAAATTGGAACTGCCGGGAATTACATTCGGAAGAACCAATAAACGTTTCTATCCTAATGGGATTTTCGCCTCCCATCTGATTGGCTATGTAGAAAAGGATGAAGAAACGGGAGAAATGGCTGGTAAGTTCGGCATTGAAAGGTACCTCAATAAAGAATTGCAGGAAACGGATGGGAAGCTGACATATGATAGTGATAGATGGGGCTTCCTTTTACCAGATAAGGAGGAAAAGGTGGTTGCCCCTGATAATGGCAATGATGTCATGCTGACCATCGATAAGAAAATACAAACGTTCTTGGAAGATTCAATGAGCAAAGTACAGGAAAAATACGATCCCGAACAAATCATAGCGATTGTCTCCAATCCAAAAACGGGGGAGATAGTGGCGATGGGGCAAAGGCCTACCTTCCATCCGACAACGAAAGTCGGGCTAACGGATACATGGCGTAACTTGGCCATTGAAGAAACCTTCGAACCGGGTTCAACCATGAAAACTTTCACCCTTGCCGCTGCTGTTGAGGAAGGGGTCTTTAATCCGAATGAAAGTTTTGTTGCAGGAACCTACAAAGCCGGATCGGGGAAAATTGGAGATCATAGCGGAATCGAAAGAGGGAAGAGCATGACCTTTCTTGAAGGGGTTCAGCGTTCCTCCAACGTCGCTTTCGCAACACTTGCAATGGATAAGATAGGAGCGGATACTTTTCGTGAGTATTTGACTAAGTTCGGATTTGATAAAAAAACGGGAATTGACCTGCCGAACGAGATAACCGGTAAAATTCAATACAAGTATAAGCTTGAAAAAGTGACTACTGCCTTTGGACAGGGTTCGACCGTTACACCGATTCAACAAATCCAAGCTGCATCCGCAATAGCCAATGACGGAAAAATGATGCGGCCATACGTGATAAAAAGCATTTCCGATCAAGATACCGGAAAAGTTTTGAAAACGACAAAGCCGAAAGTGACAGGGCAACCGATTTCGGAAGAAACTGCAAAACAGGTACGTGATTATTTGGAAACGGTAATTACCGCGAAAAAAGGAACTGGGAAAAAATATGCCATTGATGGATATGAAGTAGCGGGAAAAACCGGTACTGCACAAATTCCAGGTCCGACAGGTAGATATTTAGAAGGGAAAAATAACTATGTATTCTCCTTTTTAGGTATGGCTCCAAAAGATGATCCGCAGTTGGTCATGTATGTGGCGGTCAAGCAGCCGAAGTTAGGTGCATCTTATGTTGGGGCTGATCCATTGTCAGAGATATTTAATCCTGTCATGCAAAATAGCCTGCAATATCTAAACATCAAACCTTCTGATGTTAAAAAACAAAAAGCAAATAAAATCGTTGACTATACGAATCAAACAGAGAGTTCAGCTGTCAAAGAACTGAAGGAACTTGGCTATGATGTAAGTGCGATCGGAAGTGGGCGTAAAGTGCTCGATCAATCCCCAAAAGCCGGGAGTATACTCTTACAGGGTGAAAAGATAATACTGCGGACTGAAGGAGAAATGAAAGTTCCTGACATGAAGGGATGGTCCCTGCGCGATGTTATGAAATTGGCTAAGGTTGCAAAACTGGATCTGAAAACTGTAGGTACTGGATATGTGAGTAAACAAAGTCTTGAGGCCGGGAAAAAAGTAAAGGAAGGAGAAACCATCAATATTGAATTATCCCAGCCTGAAGGGGCTGGTGTAGATATACCGACTAAAGAGAAAACAGAGTGAAGATAAAGAGGGGATCCCAAATGGATTCCCTCTTTATTTCTTTCAAGGTTTCTAGTCTAGCATCGAGTAGACAAGCATATATTGAAGCATGTATGAAATGGAGGTGCCTGTTTTTGCGTGTTTCGAATGTTACTGTCCGAAAACGGCTGGCAATCGCATTGGCGATCGGTATCGTTGTTTTTTTTATCATTGATATCCGATTGGGAATTGTACAGTTTTATCTTGGGGATAAGTTGACGGGGCTGGCTAAAGATTCCTGGAGCAGGAATATTCCTTTTGAAGCCAAACGAGGAGAAATTCTCGATCGGAATGGTGTCGAGCTGGCAACGAATATATCTGCACCAACGGTCTATGTCATCCCAAGGCAGATTGAGAATCCAGGGGAGACGGCGGAACAGCTTGCTTCAATATTGGATATGACAAAGGAAAAGGCTTATCAATGGTTAACGAAACAGGCGATGAGCGTCAGGATTCCGGAAGGCAGAAAGATATCTCATGAAAAGGCGAAGGAAATTAAAGCATTAGGGATAAAGGGTGTTTATATCGCTGAAGATTCAAAGCGGCATTATCCATTTGGTGAATACCTTTCGCATGTTCTTGGCTTTACGGGCTCCGATAATCAAGGGTTGATGGGTATTGAATTGTCTTATGATAAGGAACTAAGCGGGGAAAAAGGATTCGTTAAATTTTACTCGGATGCGAAAGGGAAAAGGCTCGAGAATATGGCCGATGACTATAAGCCTCCTGTTGATGGTGATAACCTGAAGCTAACCATCGATAGCAAAATCCAGACGATCGTGGAGAGGGAGCTCGATAATGCGGAGGCGACATATGATCCCGATGGTATAATTGCCATTGCAATGAACCCGAATACCGGGGAAATATTGGCAATGTCCAGCAGGCCAACCTTCGACCCAGCCAATTTCCAAAATGTACCTTCAGAAGTGTATAATCGTAATTTACCAGTTTGGAGTATATATGAACCAGGTTCGACTTTTAAGATCATCACGCTTGCTGCGGCGCTTGAGGAAGGGAAGGTCGACTTAGAAAAGGAACATTTTTATGATTCCGGTCATGTGGAGGTGTCAGGGTCTACACTGCACTGCTGGAAAAGGGGAGGACATGGTGACCAAACTTTTCTTGAAGTCGTCGAGAATTCATGTAACCCAGGGTTTGTAGAATTAGGGAACCGGCTTGGTAAAGACAAGCTGTTTAAATATATAAATGATTTCGGGTTTGGGCAAAAAACGGGGATTGATTTAACCGGAGAAGGAAAAGGAATCATGTTCAACATGGATCAAGTGGGTCCGGTTGAGCAGGCAACGACTGCGTTTGGACAAGGTGTAGCCGTAACGCCCATTCAGCAGGTGACAGCGGTATCGGCTGCTGTGAATGGCGGAACTTTGTATACACCTTATATCGCGAAGGAACTGGTGAACCCAAAAAATGGGGAAGTGCTGATGCGAAAGACCCCACAGGCGAAGAAAAAGGTGATTTCAGAAGCAAGCTCGAAGAAAGTCCGTGAAGCACTTGAATCCGTTGTCGCCCAAGGTAGCGGTAAAGGAGCTTTCGTGGAGTCGTACCGGGTCGGCGGGAAAACGGGTACTGCCCAAAAAGCTGAAAATGGCCGATACCTTGAAAATAATTATATTCTGTCGTTCATAGGTGTCGCTCCAGCGGATGATCCGCAAATCGTCGTGTATATAGCTGTGGATAATCCGAAAGGGACGGTACAATTCGGCGGGGTAGTAGCTGCACCGATCGTTGGGAACATCATGGAGGATTCACTTAGGGCCATGGACGTCAAGCCAAGGAAAAACCAGATTGAGAAGGAAACGGTCTGGACGGATCCCGTAATGGTCGAGGTACCTGACGTTGTGGGTCTCAGCAGAAAAGAGTTGCAAACCCAGCTCATCGACCTTAAGCTGGATATTGCCGGAAATGGGGATAAAGTCATAAATCAAGCCCCGGATCCAGGCGTTAAAGTAAAACAAGGCTCTACAATAAGAATTTATCTTGGCGAAAATACAGAATAAGTATAATATAATATATGAATAGTTAAAGCGGCTGAAGAATCATCAGCCGCTTTGTTTACGGAGTCGGGATAACCCCGTATAATTGAAATTGGTTTTCTCGACAAGCCGAGGCTAATCACATATAATGAATCCTCAAATTAAGTTGAGAGGGATGGAAAAATGAAGCTTCACAAATTACTATCTTATTTACACTCCTTATTTCCGTATGAAGGAGAGAATCCTGAAATCACCTCCATTGAAAATGATAACCGTAAAGTCATAGACGGAAGTTTATTTGTTTGTATAGAAGGTTATACAGTCGATGGTCATGATTTTGCCCAACTTGCTGTAGAACATGGAGCTGCAGCAGTCATTGCCGAAAGGCCGCTTGACCTCGATGTTCCAGTGATCGTAGTCAGGGATTCGAGCAGGGCGATGGCGGTGCTTGCCGATGCATTTTATGGCCATCCGACTCAAAAGATGCGCTTGATCGGAATTACAGGTACGAATGGAAAGACGACGACCAGTCACTTATTGGAAAAGATTTTCGAGGATCGACAAGAAAAAACAGGCTTGATTGGCACGATGTATACAAAAATTGCCGATACGGTATATGAAACCAAGAATACGACGCCAGATAGCGTTACGCTGCAGAAGGCTTTTCATGAAATGGCCGAAGCATCTGTTACCACGGCCATTATGGAAGTTTCATCTCATGCACTTGAGCTTGGACGCGTCCATGGCTGTGATTATGATATTGCCGTCTTTACGAATCTTACACAGGATCATTTGGACTTTCATAAAACCATGGACAGATACAGGCAAGCAAAATCCTTGTTTTTCTCACAGCTCGGCAACGCTTACATAGAAAATCGTCCTAAATATGCTGTGCTTAATGCTGATGATGAGGCAACAGCCGATTTCATTAAAGCGACTGCTGCGACAGTGGTTACATACGGCATAGACAAAGAAGCGGATATCAGGGCCACGGATATAAAAATTGATGCAAATGGCACATCTTTCACCTTGACAGCAGGTAAAGAAGAGCGTTACATTCAGCTGAAGCTGATTGGTAAATTCAGTGTTTATAATGTACTCTCTGCCATCTCTGCCGCTCTGTGCGCCGGTAACGATCTGGATGAGACAATTAAATCCATCGAGGAAATAAAAGGTGTTGCAGGCCGTTTTGAGCTCATTACAGCGAATCAGGACTTCCCGGTCATTGTTGATTATGCCCATACTCCGGACAGCTTAGAAAATGTTCTCAAGACTGTTGGTGAGTTTGCTAGAAAGAAAATCTTTGTGATAGTGGGCTGCGGCGGGGACCGAGACAAGACAAAGCGTCCCATCATGGCTGAAATTGCTTGCAGCTTGGCGACTGATCCGATCTTCACTTCGGATAATCCGCGCAGTGAAGATGCTGCCCAGATCCTCCGGGATATGGAAGCTGGTGTAGCAGGCCAAGAATATACGGTTATCGAAGACCGCAGGCAGGCGATAGCTTACGCTGTTTCCAAGGCGGAAGAGGGCGACGTTATTTTAATAGCTGGAAAAGGTCATGAAACCTATCAATTGGTCGGTGACGAAGTGCTTCACTTCGATGACCGTGAAGAAGCGGAAAAGGCGATTCAAAGTCGTTTGGGTTCAGTTTGAACCGACGCTAAATTGCCCTGGAGCAAATAAGAAAAGACATCAAGCAGAATTTTATATTTGAATTGTGTTAGGAATGAGGGAGTAAGGAATGTTGGAACAAGTGATTTTTTATACGATTTTGGTGGCGTTTTTAGTAACCGTTCTTCTTTCGCCGATTTTCATCCCGTTTTTAAGAAGATTGAAATTCGGGCAAAGTATCAGGGAAGAAGGCCCACAATCGCATCTGAAGAAAACGGGAACACCCACCATGGGCGGTTTGGTCATATTATTATCTGTTACCATCGCTACACTGATCATGACTTTGAAATTCTCGGCACCTTCAACCGAAACGTATTTATTACTATTCGTTACTTTAGGTTTTGGTTTATTAGGTTTCCTGGATGATTTCATTAAAGTGGTCATGAAGCGAAACCTGGGACTGACTTCCAAGCAAAAATTGCTTGGACAAATTGTGATTTCGGTCATCTTTTACTTCGTCTTTAAGCAGACAGACCGTTTTAATCCTGAATTGACGATTCCAGGCACTGACTTTGCTTTTGATTTTGGCTGGTTTTATCTGTTTATCGTTATTTTCTGGCTTGTAGGTTTTTCGAATGCCGTCAATTTGACGGATGGGCTTGATGGACTTGTCTCAGGAACATCAGCCATTGCCTTTGGTGCTTTTGCCATTTTGGCCTGGAGCCAGTCGCAATATGATGTCGCCATTTTTTCGGTGGCGGTTGTCGGTGCAGTACTTGGATTTTTGGTATTCAATGCACATCCAGCAAAGGTTTTCATGGGGGATACGGGTTCCTTGGCCCTTGGAGGAGCGATCGCAACCATCGCTTTGTTAACGAAGCTAGAAATCCTCCTGGTAATCATCGGCGGAGTCTTTGTCATAGAGACGCTCTCGGTCATCCTGCAGGTAGGATCTTTTAAAACGACTGGTAAACGTATTTTTAAAATGAGTCCGCTTCACCACCATTATGAGCTTTCCGGCTGGTCGGAATGGCGCGTCGTCGTGACTTTCTGGACAGTGGGGCTGCTGTGTGCGGTACTCGGAATCTATTTAGAGGTGTGGATATAATTGAGAGAGACTGCAAAGTATTCAGAGAAAAAGATATTAGTATTGGGTTTGGCAAAAAGCGGAGTGATGGCAGCTTCGCTTCTACATAAATTAGGTGCATTCGTGACAGTTAATGACATGAAGCCATTATCGGAAAATCCTGAGGCTCAAGGACTTCTTGAACAGGGAATCAAAGTCATCTGCGGCAGTCATCCGATCGAGCTCCTTGATGAAGGTTTCGAGCTGATCGTGAAAAACCCGGGAATCCCCTATAGGAACCCTATTATAAAAGGGGCATTGGAAAAAGGGATTCCAGTTATAACGGAAGTTGAACTGGCCTATCAGATAAGTGAGGCACCTTTCATAGGAATCACTGGTACAAATGGGAAAACGACCACGACAACATTGATATACGAAATGTTGAAGACCGGTGAAAAATCCCCGCTGATTGCCGGTAATATCGGGACAGTGGCTTCTGGTGTTGCCCAAAAAGCAAAATCCGATGACTCGATCGTCATTGAATTGTCGTCGTTTCAGTTAATGGGAATAGACGAATTTCGTCCTGAAATCTCAATCGTGACAAATTTGTATGATGCACATTTGGATTATCACAGTTCCAAACAGGAATATGTCGAAGCAAAAGCTGCCATTACGAAAAATCAAATAGCCTCAGATTTCATGATTTATAATGCAGATCAAGATCTTGTTTTATCCATGGCGAAAAAGACCAAGGCTGAACTTGTTCCTTTTTCAGCTGAAGTGAAACATGAAAATGGAGCCTATGTGGAAAATGGTGCCGCCTGTTTCCGTGGGGAAAAAATCATTGAAGTTTCAGAGATAGCCCTTCCTGGTAAGCATAATCTGGAAAATGTGCTAGCGGCCATCTCCGCGGCAAAACTGAAGGGTGTAGCTAACGAAGCCATTCAGACTGTACTGAAAACATTTTATGGTGTGGAGCACCGTCTGCAGTTTGTCGCAACGATCGATAACCGTAAATTTTATAATGATTCGAAAGCGACGAACATTCTTGCAGCATCCAAAGCATTAACATCCTTTACGGAACCTGTCATCTTATTGGCAGGCGGTTTGGATCGCGGAAATGAATTCGATGAGTTGAAACCGGCGATGAAAAATGTCAAAGCCGTGATAACTTTTGGTGAAACGGCAGAAAAAATTGAACGGGTAGCCAAAGAAATAGGAATAGCGAATATAAAACGTGTCGATAATGTAGAAAAGGCCGTGCCGGCTGCATTTGAATTATCAAATGAAGGCGACTGCATTCTTCTCTCCCCGGCTTGTGCAAGCTGGGATCAATATAAAACTTTTGAGCAAAGAGGAGACATGTTTATGGAGGCCGTGCATAAACTTAAGTAAGAGCTTTCGCAGAGAGAAGTGAACCTGCTTCTACGTAGACACCTTGGAAAAAAGCGATAATGAGCCGTTATCGCTTTTTTTTTGACTAAAGTGCTGACAAGCAATCAGCATCGATGTTTATATTCGCAGGCTCGAAAAACTTCCTAGAGGTGGATGTCCGTGCCATTAAAAAAATCGAATCCTGATCTCATTCTCATTATCGTCACCTTAAGTCTTTTGACTGTTGGTTTAATCATGGTTTACAGCGCGAGTGCCATATGGGCAACATATAAATTTGATGATTCGTTTTATTTTGCTAAAAGACAGTTGCTGTTTGCCTGCGTTGG
Source organism: Peribacillus sp. NPDC096447 (assembly GCF_044762725.1). Lineage (NCBI taxonomy): Bacteria > Bacillati > Bacillota > Bacilli > Caryophanales > Bacillaceae > Peribacillus > Peribacillus sp. NPDC096447. Next base: position 200,287 of record NZ_JBIWEV010000002.1, on the reverse strand, counting down.
TGTCATAGCCATGTTTTTCATCATGAATGTGGATTACTGGACGTGGCGGACATGGGCCAAGATCCTTATCATCATTTGTTTCATTATGTTACTGGCTGTGCTTGTACCGGGTATAGGTATGGCGAGAAATGGTTCGAGGAGCTGGATTGGTGTAGGTGCCTTTTCGGTCCAACCCTCTGAGTTCATGAAGCTGGCAATGATCGCTTTTTTAGCTAAGTTCTTATCAGAACGGCAAAAGCTGATCACCTCCTTTAAAAAAGGGATGCTTCCATCCTTGGGCTTAGTGTTTTTGGCATTTGGATTGATCATGTTACAGCCGGACCTTGGAACGGGAACGGTAATGGTTGGAACGTGCATCGTCATGATTTTTATTTCCGGGGCAAAGATCAGTCATTTTGTCGGCTTGGGGCTAATCGGGGTGGCAGGTTTTATCGGTCTGATTTTGTCAGCGCCCTACCGGATAAAAAGGATCACGTCTTTTCTGGATCCTTGGGAAGACCCTTTAGGCAGCGGATTTCAAATGATTCAATCGTTTTATGCAATCGGGCCCGGTGGATTGTTCGGCCTGGGACTCGGGCAAAGCCGCCAAAAGTTTTTCTATTTACCAGAACCGCAGACTGATTTCATTTTTGCCATCCTTTCAGAGGAACTTGGCTTCATCGGGGGCTCTCTCGTCATTTTATTATTTGCGCTCATGCTTTGGCGGGGAATTCGGATCGCACTTGGTGCCCCTGATTTATATGGGAGCCTTGTAGCGGTGGGAATCATTGCGATGGTCGCCATTCAAGTGATGATCAATATAGGGGTGGTAACCGGACTGATGCCAGTTACGGGGATCACCTTGCCCCTCTTAAGTTATGGCGGTTCATCACTGACACTCATGTTGATGGCGATTGGGGTGCTCCTGAATATTAGCCGTTATTCAAGGTTCTGAAATAAGTAAAATATATGGTTTGGCAAAAGGGAAGTCCTGTTGACGCAGGGCTTCCCTTTTTTTACGTTGAAAATCCTTGCCGGAAAACGATTTTGGAGGGAGCTGTGCCGAAATTTAGAAATAAATGAAATGCCGCTTAAATATTACCATGTATGAATGTTGGGGAATCCACAATAAATATTGGCAATACGTCTTTGTTTAGACTATAGTATAAGAGGGTTAGGCCGTACTGGGGCTTGCTTCTGTTCATTTTTCTGCTAAAAGGCGTTATTAATCTTGTAATATAAGGGACCTCATGGAAGAGGAAATGAAAATTTATAACCTGGAATTTTTGGAACAACAAGGAGGTTTATCATGGATAATGTGATAAAGCAATTAACTGAAATGAAAATCGGTAAAGTTCTTGAACAGGAACCGCTTGCAAATCATACAACTATGAAAATTGGGGGGCCGGCTGATTTATTCATCGTGCCGTCATCCATTGAAAATATAGAAAAAACGATGCAGGTCATTAAAGAACATGGGATGCCATGGAGGGTGATCGGCAGGGGCTCGAACCTACTTGTCAGTGATGGCGGAATTGAAGGTGCCGTTCTTAAATTGGGTAAAGGACTTGATCATCTCGAGATAAATGGGACGGAGATAAAAGCAGGAGCTGGGGTATCACTTGTCAGCCTGTCCGTGCAAATCAGTAAAAAAGGGTATGCAGGATTGGAATTTGCCAGTGGGATTCCTGGTTCCGTCGGCGGAGCTGTCTATATGAACGCTGGTGCACACGGCTCCGATATGAGTGAAATTCTCAAGGAGGCACATGTTCTTTTCGAAGATGGAACTTTAGCTTGGCTTTCGAAGGAAGAAATGGAGTTTTCTTATCGAACTTCTCTGCTACAGAAGAAAAGACCGGGTATCGTACTGGAAGCAATTTTTCAATTGACAGAGGGCGATAAAACCGAAATCGTAGAAAGAATGCAGAATAACAAGAATTACCGTAAAGATACCCAGCCGTATAATCTTCCATGTGCCGGGAGCATATTTAGGAATCCACTTCCACATCATGCTGGTAAATTGGTCGAGAATGCAGGCCTGAAGGGACATTCTATTGGCGGAGCCCAGATTTCACCGATGCACGGGAACTTTATCGTTAACACAGGTAATGGAAGTGCAGCGGATGTTCAAGCCTTGATACAGCATGTGAAGGATACTGTGTATGATAAATTTGAAATTGAAATGGAAACAGAAGTGGAGATTATCGGCAGAAAATAATGGATTCATTATATCCAAATATTGTGATATAATGTGTTACCTTTTAAAGTTTGTAAATAACCAAATATTGAGTTTGTCTTGATTTCACACTTTCAAGAACCATCCATTTTTTCAGGAAGAGGTGAAGGGGATGGAAAAGGGGAAAATCGTTTCCATTGAGGACCGCATCCCGAAATTAAAACAATTAAGAAAAAGCAAAGCAAACAGGCGGCTTGTTCTTTTGCTTTCCCTTTTCTTCATTCTGGTTGCTTGTGTGCTATATTTCTTATCCCCGCTGAGCTATGTGAAATCCGTGCAGGTAGAGGGGAATCGTTATATTACTTCCAAACAGATCATTAAATTGAGTAAGGTGAAGAAGGATCGAAGCATCTGGAAGGTTGATACAGGGGCAGCAGCAGCCAATATCAAAAAAAATCAAGAAATAAAAAGCGTTAAGGTGACTCCGGTATTTCCCAATTCCATTAAAATTACGGTTTCTGAACATAACAGGATGGCATATCTGTCCAATAATGGGAAGTTTGCCCCCATTTTGGAAAACGGGTCCGTTTTAGAGGAGCTAGCAACAGGCGAAATTCCAGTATTTGCCCCTGTTTTAATTGGTTTCAAAGAGGGTAAAGCATTAAAGTTGCTTTTAGAAGAGCTGGACAAGCTTCCTGTCGAGATTCAGAATGCCATTTCAGAAATTCATTACGCTCCAACCAAAACCGATGACTACCATATCGTCATGTTTATGAATGATGGGTTTGAAGTAAGTGCGACAAGCCGTACTTTATACGAGAAAATGATTCACTACCCATCGATAGTCAGCCAGTTGGATCCAGAGGTAAAGGGAGTCATCGATCTGGAAGTGGGTTCTTATTTTAAAGCATATGAAGACGCTGAACAAAAGGAAGACACCAATGAGGAAAATTAATGGCAAACGGGTTGTTTTATCCCTGGTTTGCGTGGTTCTCGGATTCATGATTGCCTTCTCTTACAATCTGACCAAAGATGGCGAAGGTGCAGGGAAGGACAAAGCCTGGGACCAGGAATATGAGCTCAGGCAGCAGCTGATCGAACAAGAGAAACAGAACCGGGAACTTCAGAAGGAACTCCTTCAGAAGCAGGAAAATGTGTCCCAAATAGAAAAGGACCTAGCGCAGGAAAAACAGCTTTTTTTCAATTTGGCAAAGGATACGGAAAAATACCGGATGTTTCTCGGAAAAGTGAAGGTGAAAGGCTCAGGCCTTCAGGTGACGCTTGAAGATGGTACAGATATGGAGTCGGAAGCCAATGTTAATAACTACCTCGTTCATGAACAGCATGTCTTCAAGGTCGTCAATGAACTATACATATCAGGTGCAGAGGCTGTTGCGATTAACGGTCAAAGGTTAAATCATGATTCATACATAATCTGTAATGGGCCTGTGATTACAATCGATGGCCATCAGCATCCTGCTCCCTTCATCATTTCTGCGATTGGGGACCCGGATGTCCTGGCTGCTTCACTAGACCTGCCCGGTGGCATTAAGGAACAGCTGGTTAATGAGAATATTATCTTTACAGTGGAAAAGCAAAAGAATATCATTTTTGATCCAATTATTGGAGGGTGATCAGACCGCCGGATTCGATGAAAGATTGGTGAGAAACTGGAATGAATAAAAAGCTTTCTTTTAGTTTGGTTACGTTGATTGCTGGCTTCATGCTCGCTATTCAATTCAATTTGGTGAATCAGCCTGTCATATCCGATACAAGGGATATGTGGGAGCTGAAAAATGATTTATTGAAAGAACAGCAGACCCAGGCGGAGTTAATAGAGGGTATCAGTAAGCTTGAGGGAAAAATAGCATCCTATGAAACAAAGAAAAATGAGAGTAAGGAAGAAGTATTGCGTGACACCCTGACCGAATTAAAGACTGACGCAGGTTTGACCGAAATAAAAGGTAATGGGGTCATCGTTTCCATACAGCCTATCAAAGCGGATATCCTTCTTGGTGAGAAGGTCGAGTATATTTCACCTGTATTGATCATTCGGCTCATTAATGAAATGTATAGGTATGGCGCTGACGAAATTTCCATTTCAGGACAAAGGTATATATCAACATCGGTTATTCGTGATATTAATGGGCAGCCGAAAATGGACGGATATCCTCTTGTTCATTACCCGGTCGAACTGCAGGCAATAACCGTTAATCCAAAGAAACTGAAGCAGCGCATAGAAGGTTCCGAACTTATGGATGATTTCTTTATAGATAATTTTGAAGTGCAGATTAAGGTGCCTTCCGGTGAGTTGACATTGCCGGCCTACCAAAATGCTATTGATGTAAAACACATGGAACCCATTATGGATGGGGGGGAATCGTAATGTGGCTTCCGGTTTTCGGACTATTGATTGGAATCACTCTTGGTTTTTTGGTGGATTTTGATATTCCCCACGAATATTCAAATTATCTCTCCATTGCCGTGCTTGCTGCTTTTGATACCTTATTTGGGGGCATACGGGCTCATCTGCAAAATCTTTATGATGAAGTAGTATTTGTAACAGGATTCTTCTTTAATATTGTTTTAGCCGCAGGTTTGGCTTTTCTAGGTGTACATCTTGGTGTAGACTTATATTTAGCCGCAATCTTTGTGTTCGGCGTAAGGCTGTTTCAAAATATTGCCCTGATTAGAAGGATCCTAATTGAAAAATGGTCCATTTCCCGGAAAAAGCAGAAAAAAAATCGATAATTTTAAAGGGAATTAAGTCATAAATGACGAATAGTTTATGGCAGTATCTAGTTTATTAAGATTATCTGTCTCGTTAAAGAAGCGAACAATAAGCATCATAAAGAGAGAAATCTACGAGTTTTGTTCGGGAAATAGAAATTGAACCGCTTAATATGATAAAATTCGCGAGTTGTTGTAATCAGTTCTGTTATTCTATAATGTATAAGTCTTCGATATAAAAATGTTATTCTACTAATACATGTATAAAACTGAAGGAGGTGCCATGGAATGAACAGCAACGAAATATACGTAAGTCTTGACATCGGTACATCCAGTGTAAAAGTTATCATTGGGGAAATGGTCAATGACACATTAAATATAATCGGCGTAGGAAATGTTAAATCAGAGGGGCTCAAAAAGGGTTCGATCGTCGGTATAGATGAAACCGTCCAATCCATTCAAAAGGCTATAGAGCAAGCAGAACGGATGATAGGGATGGAGATAAAAAAGGTAATCGTCGGCATAAGCGGAAATCATGTGACGCTTCAGCCTTGTCATGGGGTAGTAGCGGTATCCAGTGACAATAAAGAGATTACCGAGCATGACGTTTTCCGTGTCAGGGAAGCCGCGGAGTTAATAACGATACCATCCGACAGGGAAATCATCGACGTGGTGCCGATCCATTACAAAGTTGATGAACTTGATGAAATCAGTGATCCAAGGGGCATGATAGGTGTCCGGTTGGAAATGAGAGGGATATTAATCACAGGTCTTCGGACAATTTTACATAATACGCTGCGCTGTGTGGAAAGGGCAGGGTTAGAAATAACCGATATCGCCCTTCAGCCCTTAGCTGCAGGTTCCCTTGTATTATCCAAGGATGAAAAAGAACTTGGTGTGGCACTTGTCGATATTGGCGGAGGTTCCACGACTCTGGCAATTTTCGAACAAGGCTATTTACAATATACGTCTGTGATACCTATAGGCGGGGAAACACTTACGAAGGATCTTTCCATCGTTCTAAGGACAACGATGGAAGAAGCTGAGAAAATAAAAGTGAAGCATGGACATGCCTTTTATGATGATGCGTCTGAAGATGAGGTATTCCAAATACCGATCATCGGCAGCGATCAGCAGCAAACCTGCAACCAGTTAATGCTTTCGGATATCATTGAAGCGCGGGTGACCGAAATATTCGAGTTGATTCAAGATGATTTGAGGAGACTTGGCTTCCAGGATATACCGGGTGGTTTCGTGTTGACCGGGGGCGTCGTCAAGATGCCGGGAGTCCTGGAGCTTGCTCAATATGTGTTCCAAAACCGCGTAAGGACAGCTGAACCGAATTACATCGGTGTCAGGGAACCTCAATACACGACAGCTGTTGGTTTGATTAAACACGCATGCAAGAAAGAGAGAATGCAAAAAAACACCGCTAATAAAACTCCTGTAGCAGCTGGACAAGCACAAGAAGATAACGACCAGCGCAGCCAGAAGGTTTCTCAGAAAAACAAAGAGAACACGGCTAAAAAACAAGGTGAAAAAGGTGAATCTAAATTCAAAAAAATCCTAGGTTACTTTTTTGAATAACAATCATTAAGAATCGGGAATTTCGTCAAAATAGGAGGATTGTCATGTTGGAGTTTGATTCTAATCTAGAACAATTAGCAACGATAAAAGTAATAGGTGTTGGCGGCGGCGGAAACAATGCGGTAAACAGAATGATCGAGCATGGTGTACAGGGTGTTGAGTTTATTTCTGTCAATACTGATGCACAGGCTCTTAATCTATCAAAAGCAGAAATCAAAATGCAAATCGGTGGAAAGCTTACACGCGGCTTGGGTGCAGGTGCCAATCCCGAGGTAGGAAAAAAGGCTGCAGAAGAAAGCAAAGAGCAGATTGAAGAAGCGCTTAAAGGTGCCGATATGGTATTCGTGACGGCTGGAATGGGCGGCGGTACGGGAACGGGGGCTGCTCCTGTCATAGCTGGCATTGCTAAAGATCTAGGAGCACTTACAGTGGGTGTAGTTACTCGTCCATTTACCTTCGAAGGCCGAAAACGTGCAACACAGGCACAAGGCGGCATTTCATCCATGAAGGAATCGGTTGACACACTGATCGTCATTCCGAACGACCGCCTCCTTGAAATCGTCGATAAAAGCACGCCAATGCTTGAAGCATTCCGTGAGGCCGATAATGTACTTCGTCAAGGTGTACAAGGGATTTCAGATCTAATTGCTGTACCAGGTCTAATTAACTTGGACTTTGCCGATGTGAAGACCATCATGTCGAACAAAGGTTCCGCACTTATGGGAATCGGGATTTCCTCAGGGGAAAACCGTGCGGCGGAAGCGGCGAAAAAAGCCATTTCCAGTCCGTTGCTTGAAACATCGATTGATGGTGCCCAAGGTGTACTGATGAATATTACCGGTGGTACGAACCTAAGTCTATTTGAAGTCCAGGAAGCGGCCGATATCGTGGCTACTGCATCCGATCAAGACGTAAACATGATCTTTGGTTCAGTTATCAATGAAAACTTAAAAGATGAAATCGTCGTTACGGTAATTGCAACAGGCTTTAACGAGGTTGAAGCTTCAATACGGCCTACTGGGCGTCCAACACTCGGACAACAGCAGCAATCAAGACCTCAGACACAACAAACGCCTCAGCCAAACGTGAAGCGGGAAGTGAAGAGGGAAGAAGTCAATGAACAGCCTGCACGTAATGCCAATCAAGGTGATGAGGCCTTGGATATTCCAACATTCCTCCGTAACCGTAATAGACGCCGTTAATATCGACGTCATATGCCGTCCCCATTTGGGGACGGTTTTTTGTCGTTAATAAATGAGTTCCTTAAAAGCAGTAGTGTCCAATCATAATGGGGCATTCTTCAGCTTTATCACTCTGACCGAAGTAAAGAACGCAATCTGCATAATAGTATCCTTGATCTTGCCTGCATGTCCCTCAGCGGTATCTGACGGATCGCCTTGGCAGAAGGGATCCAAAAAGATGAGCGAGCAATAAATTATTAAACTTTTATAACATAAATCGACAGAAGTAAAAGGGAGCAGGATAGTCTCTATGACAGTAATGAAAATATCAATAGCTGTTTTTCTACAAAAAGGGTAAAAATGACTGAAAAACTCTTAAGTTTTCAGTACAAAAAGTGACACACTTTCTAAGGGCAGGTACGCTATACTTTTTGCTAGTGGAAGGTTAGTTCATAAAAGGAGGGGAGGGTGTTTGACTTTATATTTAGATGTGATCTGGTTGTTGAATTGGTTATTTGACTGCCTCCTTTTATATTGGACCGCAATCATTCTCAAACGAAGGGTAGCTCTTTGGCGGGTATGCATCGGCGGGCTGATTGGTTCCTTCATTATCGTATTGGCTTTCACTCCTTTTTATGCAATTGCCGACCGAGTGTACATGAAGATTTTAGTATCCCTGGTCATGGTGCTGGCAACCTTTGGGTTTAATAGGTTAAAACTTTTCATGAAATCGGTGGCCACTTTATATTTCGTGACGTTTTTATCGGGAGGAATCCTTCTGGGACTACATTACCTATTTGAATTCCAAATCGTGTCCAAGGACCCTGGTCAATATGCAGGAATCAACCGTTTTGGGGACCCTGTCAGCTGGATATTCGTAATGATCGGGTTCCCGCTCGCATGGCAATTTTCCAAGCGAACACTTGAAGGAATGGAGATGACAAAACTTACACATGAACAAATGGTTTCGGTTTCGGTTAAAATTTCTGACTTCGAAGGAAAATTTCATGGATTGGTGGATAGCGGCAATCAACTATATGACCCGATTACACGTTCCCCAGTAATGATCATCTCTCTTTCTGGCGGGGAAGCAGGAATTCCGGACGATATGTTGGAGCTTTTTAAAAACCCTGATAACCTGATTAGTCAGGAAGAGCAGCCCGAATATTCATGGACAGGAAGAATGCGTGTCATCCCTTATAAAGTCGTGGGTCATGAACATCAGCTGTTAACCGCAATCAAACCGGATTACATCAAAATCTTTCAAGGAGAAAAAGAATTTCACGTCAAGCAGGGTCTCGTCTCGTTTACCTTTCAGCAACTCTCTCCCGACAATAGCTATCAATCTATCGTTCACCCGAAAATGTTAACCGGGATACCGGTGCAAAATGCCTCCTGAACCATCGATACACTCTTAAATTTGACCCATAATCCGTTTATTAGAAGGGAGAATTATTTTGAAGAAATTCATTCTTCGGCTCACTTATTTTTGGTACAAACTATTGTTCAAGCTCGGATTGAAAACGGACGAAATATTTTATATAGGAGGGAGTGAGGCACTGCCGCCTCCCCTTTCAAAGGAAGAAGAAGCTATACTGATCAATAAATTACCCAATGGCGATGAAGCTGCACGCTCGATCTTGATTGAACGTAATTTAAGGCTGGTGGTTTATATTGCCAGGAAATTCGAAAATACCGGCATCAATATTGAAGATTTAATCAGCATTGGTACCATAGGTTTAATCAAAGCTGTGAATACATTCAATCCTGAGAAGAAAATAAAACTGGCTACATATGCTTCGAGATGCATCGAGAATGAAATATTAATGTATTTACGCAGAAATAACAAAATCCGTTCTGAAGTTTCTTTTGATGAACCTCTGAATATTGATTGGGATGGAAATGAACTTCTGTTATCCGATGTACTTGGAACGGACGATGACATTATCACGAAAGATCTTGAGGCAAACGTTGACCGTAAGCTGCTGACAAAAGCACTTACACAGTTATCCGAACGTGAAAAACAGATAATGGAACTCCGTTTTGGACTTGCAGGCGGAGAAGAAAAAACCCAAAAGGACGTTGCCGACATGCTGGGGATTTCCCAATCTTATATTTCGCGTTTGGAAAAAAGGATTATTAAGAGGCTTCGAAAAGAATTTAATAAAATGGTGTAAAAAAATAATGTGCTTAAATGTCAATCAAATCAATACTTTGGTAGCTATATTGAAAAATAATGGGGGATTTCTGTTCTAGTCATGTGCATATTTTTTCCTCCCGCGGAGATACTGTTTTTTGTACAGCGCTCCTGTGAGGAGGGAATAATTTTGTCTCGTAATAAGGTTGAAATCTGCGGTGTGGATACATCAAAATTACCGGTTTTAAAGAATGAAGAAATGAGAAAACTCTTTAAAGAATTGCAAGATGGCGATATTTCAGCAAGAGAGAAACTGGTAAACGGGAATCTTCGACTCGTTCTAAGCGTCATTCAACGCTTCAACAATCGGGGAGAGTATGTAGATGATCTATTTCAGGTAGGCTGTATAGGGTTGATGAAGTCGATAGATAACTTTGACCTAGGTCAAAATGTTAAGTTTTCAACGTATGCTGTACCGATGATTATTGGAGAAATCAGAAGATATCTTCGTGACAATAATCCAATTCGGGTATCCCGTTCTTTAAGAGACATCGCTTACAAAGCTTTGCAGGTAAAAGAGAAGCTCATAAGCCAGACCCTTCGTGAGCCGACAGCTGAAGAAATCGCCAAGGTGTTGGAAGTACCTCATGAAGAAATTGTTTTTGCACTAGATGCTATACAAGATCCAGTTTCACTTTTTGAACCGATTTATAATGATGGCGGGGATCCGATTTATGTACTCGACCAACTGAGTGATGAAAAAAATAAAGATAGTACCTGGATTGATGAAATAGCTATAAATGAAGGCATGAGACGGTTGAATGACCGGGAAAAAATGATCCTTCGCAAACGGTTTTTCCAAGGGAAGACGCAAATGGAGGTAGCCGAGGAAATCGGCATTTCACAAGCACAGGTCTCCCGATTGGAAAAAGCGGCAATCAAGCAAATGAATAAAAATATCCAACAGTAGAAGCTGAGCATGAGAAGTAGTTAGCTGAAGCGGGTAGGGCAAAAATGTCGATACCCGCTTAACAGCTACTTATCCATAGCGGCTTTTTTATTTTGTAGAAAAGCCCTTCCGTGAATCGAATGGACGTTTATTTATCGTATTCTTCATCCTTGAGCGCATCATGTCATATACATAGGAATAGGACCTTCATCTATGATGAAATTTTGAGGAGCTGAGTGATGTGACCAGGATTTCCGAATTTCAAATTAAGGATATCGTCAATATAGCGGATGGTAAGAAATTAGGTAATATGTCAGATCTTGAAATCAATACGGCCACGGGGAAAATAGAGGCCATCGTCGTTTCGAATGGAACCAGATTAATGGGTTTTTTTGGAAAAGAACAGGATATTGTGATTCCGTGGCGCAAAATAAAAAAAATCGGTGCAGATGTCATACTTGTTGAACATCAGACGGTATTTCAAGCAGAACTGAAAGATGAACGGTTTTAAGGTGCATGGCGCAAATATATGATACACTAGACTAAAAATAAAGAGGTTTATAGCATGAAAGAGCCATTTGTTTTAATAAAAGACCAATATATGCTCATTGACAGCTGGAGACAAAAAAATCTCCAGCTCGTAGCGGGCTTCACCACAAAAAATGGGGGAGTCAGTACAGGTGATTTTCAAACATTGAATACCGGTTTTCATGTCGGTGATAAACTTGAAGATGTCCAGGGAAACCGCAGGGTTATAGCCGATAAGCTGATGTTTCCGCTTAATGAATGGATAGGCGCCGAGCAGACACATGAAACGAAAATCCGTCAAGTTACCAGCCGTGATGTCGGGAGAGGTGCTACGGATTATGATTCGGCCTTTAAAGCGACTGACGGATTCTATACGAAGGACAAAAACGCTCTATTGACCCTTTGCTATGCAGACTGCGTGCCCTTATACTTTCTTGCTCCGGCACATGGTATGATTGGGGTGGCACATGCTGGCTGGAAGGGTACCGTTAATGGAATTGCACGAAAAATGGTTGAGGCTTGGCTGAGTGAGGGTATAAAAGCAAGTGAGATATTTGCTGTTATTGGACCGTCGATTTGTTCGAAGTGCTATGTAGTTGATGATTATGTCATGGATTTAGTGCAGAATTTGCTGGTAGATATTGACGAAAAGCCCTATAATTTAATCAGTGAAGGACAATATCAGTTGGACCTTAAGCGACTTAATGCATTGATTCTTCAAAAAACAGGAATTCCACAAAGTCAGATCGACGTTACATCATACTGTACAAGCTGTGATCATGAATTGTTTTTTTCACATCGCCGTGATAACGGGAAGACAGGCAGATTGATGAGCTTTATCGGTTGGAAGGAGGATATAGAGTAACAGTGAAAGTAATGGACAATTTAAAAAACATCGAAGAAAAAATAAATAGAGCATGTGAAAATAGTGGAAGGGACCGTGAAGCGATAAAGTTGATCGCAGTAACGAAATATGTTTCGGTCGAGAGAGCAAATGAAGCATTGGAAGCGGGAATACTCGATTTGGGTGAAAACCGTGACGAAGGGCTTTTGACTAAATATGAAGTGCTCAAGGACAAGCCCACCTGGCATTATATTGGTTCCATGCAAACACGCAAAGTAAAGAATGTCATCGATAAAATTTCGTATATCCATTCATTGGATCGCATTACTTTGGCAGAAGAAATACAAAAACGCGCAAAAGAGCCGATAAACTGTTTAGTGCAGGTGAATGTTTCTGGTGAGGAATCAAAACATGGTCTGGATCCTGACGCGACAATGGATTTCATAAAAGGGTTATCCGACTTTGATAAGGTGAATGTTGCAGGATTGATGACGATGGCTCCATTGACCGATGATGAACAGATTTTGCGGGAATGCTTCCGGAAACTGAAGGGCATCCAGGTTGAAATACAAAATTTAGAGTTGAAGCATGCCCCCTGCACTGAATTGTCCATGGGAATGTCCAATGATTTCATGATTGCCATTGAAGAAGGCGCTACCATGATCAGGATTGGTACAGCACTTGTAGGCGAATAATTTTAAGGAGGTACGCTATAGATGTCGTTCGTATCAAAATTTAAATCTTATTTCGCGCTGGATGATGAGTATGAGTACAGGGATGAAGTGGTGGAAGAAGAGGAGGCTGAACCAAAAGTCGTGAAGTCAGCTAAACAGCAGCAGTCAGCTTCTGCAGGGAATAATACAAATCAGAATATCGTAAGTTTGCAAAGCGTACAGAAATCTTCTAAAGTAGTATTATTGGAGCCTCGTGCTTATGCAGAAGCCCAGGAGGTAGCTGACCATTTAAAAAACAGGCGCGCTGTAGTCGTGAACCTTCAACGAATCCAGCATGACCAAGGAAAGCGAATCATCGATTTTCTAAGTGGGACTGTCTATGCAATCAGCGGGGATATCCAAAAAATCGGAACAGATATATTCTTATGTACCCCGGACAACGTCGATGTTTCCGGTAATATTACCGGCTTCGCCGCCGAAGAGGAGTACGAAGAAGCGAGGTGGTAATGGTTAATGGGTTTAGTGCTTCAGGGTTTATATTATTTAATTGAAATTTATTCAATGGCATTAATCGTTTACATATTGATGTCATGGTTCCCCAATGCAAGGGAGACATCGATTGGTCAATTTCTGGAAAAGATTTGCGAACCGTATTTAGAACCGTTCAGAAAGTTCATTCCGACGCTTGGCATGATCGATCTTTCACCTCTTGTGGCCTTGCTGGTTCTTAATTTTGCCAGCGGTTATGGAATCTATTACTTACAGACTTTGATAGGATGATCAACAAATAACCTGACATGCATCTTACTACACAGTCGGAAGATTCTCCGCTGTGTAGTAGCAACGCAGAATGAGTTTAATTCATTCCTTATGATCGACCATTAATTTGATAACTAAGGAGCATTTATTCAATCATGAGTATTTATCAGCATTTCAGGCCGGAGGAAAAAGATTTTATTGACCAGGCTATGAATTGGATTGATCAGGTTAAAAATTCCTACGCTCCGAAACTATCTGATTTTCTTGATCCGCGTCAGCAGGAAATCCTTACTTCCTTAATAGGGAATGATTCGGATGTGAAACTGCAATTCAATGGCGGAAGCGATTTCGTAGAGCGAAAACGTGTGCTCATCTACCCTGATTATTACTCTCCTGAACCATCGGATTTCAATATCTCCTTATACGATATCTCCTATCCAAAAAAATTTGTAACGCTTGAACATAGGCAAATACTTGGAACCTTGATGTCACTGGGGGTAAAACGTGAAAAATTTGGTGATATAATAGTGACGGAGGAGCATATTCAATTTATAGCTGCCGAAGAGATGGATTCATATCTCACTGGAAATATGGAGAAAATAGGTAATGCCTCCGTTTCCATCAAACGGCTTCCAATCGAGAATATCGTCCAAGTTAAGGAAAAATGGGAAGAGCAAGTAACCACCGTCAGTTCCCTTAGGCTTGACAGTGTGCTATCGTCCGTCCTGAATATGTCCCGTCAAAAGACGCAGGCCTTGATAACGTCAGGAAAAGTAAAGGTGAATTTCAAGCAAACGGAAAACGTCTCGGAAGAATGCCGTGAAGGTGATACACTATCCATCAGAGGTTTTGGCAGATGTAAAATAGCTTCAATCGATGGGAAAACCAAGAAGGATAAGTGGAGAATCTCGTTAGGCAGACAAAAATAATTCAATAAAAAGCAGGATATATAAATTTATTGTCGAATATAGAGTTTTAACATACTAGAGTAGAAACCGTTCTGGAGGTGCCGTAATGCCCTTAACCCCGATAGATATACATAACAAGGAATTTAACAAAGTATTTCGAGGGTATGATGAAGATGAAGTGAATGAATTTCTCGACCAGGTCATTAAAGATTATGAACTGATTTTGAGGGAGAAGAAAGAACTTGAAGATAAACTGAACGAGACTTTTGATCGTTTGGGACATTTTACGACAATTGAGGGTACACTTAACAAGTCGATTATTGTCGCTCAGGAAGCAGCCGAAGAATTAAGGCGCAATGCACAAAAAGAAGCGAAACTGATCATAAAGGAAGCAGAGAAAAATGCTGACAGGATCGTCAATGAGTCACTTGTGAAAGCAAGGAAAATAGCGATGGATATTGAGGATTTGAAAAAGCAATCCAAAGTATTCCGGACGCGTTTCAAAATGCTTGTCGGTGCACAGCTGGATTTGCTGGACAATGACGATTGGGATCATCTTCTGGATTATGAAGTGGATGCGACTGAAATAGAATTAAATGAGAGAGTGGAAGAGGAAATTTAAACGATTCCTTGACTTTGAACACTTTTTTCGCATATAATTTTTTAACAATACTATTCATTATGAAATTAGACGATGACAGGGAAAGTAAATTCTTCACACACTTATTTTTAGCGAACCGGGGATGGTGAAAGCCCGGAATAAGCGAAGATATTGAAGATCACCCTTGAGTTCTGAGTTGAACCTGCCTAGGCAGTAAGTAAATGAAGCGTTTCATTCACGTTACGAATGCTCGAGAGGTTGGATTCACTATGTGGATCTTTCTAGCCAGGGTGGTACCGCGGGAAGCAAAGCTTTCTCGTCCCTTTTTTAGGGATGAGAGGGCTTTTTATTTTGGCCGGATATCAAGTCATCGGTTCGAATGAATTTTTTTAAAAGACGGATGGAGGATTTTATGATGGAATACAAAGATACCTTATTGATGCCTAAAACTGAATTTCCAATGCGGGGGAATTTACCGAAACGTGAACCGGAAATCCAAGAAAAATGGAAAGAAATGAACATCTATAAAAAAGTGCAAGAACAAACGGAAGGACGTCCATTATTCATTTTGCATGATGGACCTCCATATGCCAACGGCGATATCCATATGGGCCATGCAATGAATAAGGTTTTAAAGGATTTCATTGTCCGATTTAAATCGATGAGCGGTTTTCAAGCACCGTATGTACCTGGCTGGGATACGCATGGGCTTCCAATCGAAACGGCATTGACGAAAAAAGGCGTGAAACGGAAAGAAATGAGCGTTGCCGAATTCAGAAAGCTTTGTGAAGAGTATGCTTATGGTCAGATTGACAATCAACGTGAGCAGTTTAAGAGAATAGGGGTCCGTGGTGATTGGGAAAATCCTTATATCACATTAAAGCCTGAATATGAAGCACAGCAAATCAAGGTATTCGGTGAAATGGCGAAAAAAGGCTACATTTATAAAGGGAAAAAACCTGTTTACTGGTCTCCATCAAGTGAATCAGCGCTAGCCGAAGCTGAAATTGAATATCAAGACAAACGCTCTGCGTCGATCTATGTTGCTTTTGAAGTCACAGATGGAAAAGGCGTAATCGATGAAGGCGTCAAAATCATTATCTGGACGACAACTCCATGGACGATTCCTGCCAATCTTGGTATCTCATTGCATCCGCAATTAAATTACGTAGTAGTGGCTGTCGAAAATGAAAAATTCTTACTTGCTGAGGCACTGCTTGAATCGGTAACGGAAACATTAGGCTGGGAAAACCCGTCTATCGAAAAAACGGTAAAAGGTAGCGAGTTGGACCGTGCTGTTGCCAAACATCCTCTTTATGACCGCGAATCTTTAGTGATGTTAGGTGAGCACGTAACGACTGAAGCTGGAACGGGATGTGTTCATACGGCGCCTGGCCATGGTGAAGATGACTTTATCATTGGGCAAAAATATGGCTTGGACGTACTTTGTCCTGTAGATGAAAAAGGAGTCATGACGGAAGAGGCAGGGGAGTTTGCCGGATTATTTTATGATCAAGCAAATAAACCAATTACCGAAAAATTAACTGAAGCAGGCGCGTTATTGAACTTGACGTTCATTACGCACTCTTACCCACATGACTGGCGGACGAAGAAGCCGACGATCTTCCGTGCAACAGCACAATGGTTCGCGTCAATCAAAGACTTCCGCAGTGAGCTTCTGGAAGCGATTGAAGAAACCAAATGGGTACCGGCTTGGGGCGAAACGCGCCTATTCAATATGGTCCGTGACCGCGGGGATTGGTGTATTTCCCGCCAACGCGCTTGGGGCGTGCCAATTCCAGTGTTTTATGCAGAAAATGGCGAGCCGATCATTACGGATGAAACCATCGACCATATTTCAAACCTTTTCCGCGAACACGGTTCAAACATCTGGTTTGAGCGTGAAGCAAAAGATCTTCTGCCTGAAGGCTATACACATGAAGGCAGCCCGAATGGTATCTTCACGAAAGAAACGGATATCATGGACGTATGGTTCGATTCCGGTTCTTCCCATCAAGCGGTACTTGAAGAAAGAGATGACTTGCAGCGCCCTGCTGATCTTTATTTAGAAGGTTCCGATCAATATCGCGGCTGGTTTAACTCATCACTTTCAACAAGTGTTGCCGTTACAGGCAAAGCGCCATATAAAGGTGTACTTAGCCACGGGTTCGCATTGGATGGCGAAGGCCGTAAAATGAGTAAGTCGATTGGGAACGTTGTACTGCCATCCAAGGTCATGAACCAACTTGGAGCAGATATCTTACGCCTTTGGGTAGCTTCGGTGGATTACCAATCGGATGTCAGGGTTTCCGATCCTATTTTAAAACAAGTTTCGGAAGTTTACCGTAAAATCCGTAATACATTCCGCTTCCTGTTAGGGAACTTGGATGGATTCAATCCAAAAACCGATAAAGTGGCAGTTCAAGAATTGCCTGAAGTCGATCGATACATGCTGGTTAAATTGAATAAACTGATCAAACAGTCGAAGCTAAGTTATGAAAATTATGAGTTTGCAACAATTTATAATATGGTCAATAATTTCTGTACACAGGATTTAAGTTCGTTCTACCTCGATTATGCAAAAGACATTCTTTATTGTGAAGCACCAAATGGTAAAGAGCGTTTGGCCATTCAAACGGTCCTTTACGAATCATTGGTCAGCTTAACGAAATTGGTGTCACCGATCCTTTCTCATACAGCTGATGAAGTATGGGCGTTCATTCCGGGGGTAACGGAAGAAAGTGTACAGTTGACATTGATGCCTGAAGAAATTTCAATTGAAGATGCTGAAGTCATTGAAGAAAAATGGACGGCGTTCATGGATGTCCGTGATAATGTTCTGAAAGCATTAGAAGAAGCCCGTAACCAGAAGGTCATCGGAAAATCATTGAATGCTAAAGTGATGGTCTATGTTAATGAAGAAACGAAGAATCTGCTTGATGGCATCAAGGAAAGCTTTGAACAGCTATTCATCGTATCCGAATTCGAAATCGCTGGCGATGTGGCAAGTGCCCCAGCAGAAGCGGTTAAACTTGAGGATATAGCGATCCTTGTTACAAAAGCAGAAGGTGAAACGTGTGAACGTTGCTGGAATGTTTCGAAGGAAGTAGGTCAAGTGGAAGAGCATCCAACACTTTGCCCGCGTTGTGCTACAGTCGTGAAAGAGCATTACGTGAATCAATAATTCAAAAAAGGAAAGCCGGTCCCTTTATGAAGGGCCGGCTTTTTTGTGTAAAACCTCCATAGGGAATTGCCTTTATCCAATCTCCCCTATATTCTTCAGGTACCGACAGCAGATTCTGTTTTTCGGATTAGTCATTATTTCTAGTTTATGCTACAATTCAAAAGTGAAGATTTGATTAGTTTGGGGGAAAAAATGTGTTTTATTATTTGATTGCCCTTTTGGTCATAGCTCTCGATCAGCTGACAAAATGGATGATTGTGAAAAAAATGGAGTACGGAGAAAGCATTGAAATTATTGAAAACCTTCTATATATCACCTCGCATCGTAATCGTGGGGCAGCATGGGGAATTCTACAAGGTCAAATGTGGTTTTTCTACATCATCACCATCGCTGTCATTATTGGACTTGTCTATTATATTCAGAAAATGGCGAAGGAAAGCGTTTTGCTTGGAGCTGCACTTGCTCTCATGCTAGGCGGTGCGATTGGTAATTTCATCGATCGTGTTGTTCGTCAGGAAGTGGTGGATTTCGTTCATACCTATATTTTCAGCTACAGTTTCCCGGTATTTAATGTTGCTGATGCTGCGCTTTCAATTGGTGTCGGACTGCTCGTGATTCATATGTTTTTAGAAGAAAAAAACGCTAAGGAGAAAGATAATGGATAAAAGGTTATACAGCATCGATGAAACACTAAAAGGAGTCAGGATTGATAAGGCTCTTTCCACTTTGAATGAGGAATGGTCACGTACTCAGGTCCAGCAATGGATTAAGGATGATCATGTTTTGGTAAATGGCACGGCGATAAAGACGAATTACAAAGCTGTTCCTGGCGATACAATCGAAGTGACGATTCCGGATCTTGAGGAATTGGATGCGGTAGCAGAGGAAATGGATTTGGATATCTATTATGAAGATGCAGATGTACTTGTGGTTAATAAACCGAGCGGTATGGTTGTCCATCCGGCACCTGGACATGTATCCGGCACGCTTGTAAATGGATTGATGGCACACTGCAAGGACCTTTCTGGAATCAATGGTGTCATGCGGCCTGGAATCGTCCATCGAATCGATAAAGATACATCAGGTCTATTGATGGTTGCCAAAAATGATATGGCACATGAAAAACTGGTACAGCAGCTTGTTGACAAAACGGTTACCCGTAAGTATCAAGCTGTAGTTCATGGTGTGATCCCTCATGACTTCGGAACGATCGATGCACCGATCGGCCGCGATAAAAAAGATCGCCAAAGCATGACTGTCACAGATTCGAATTCCAAAAATGCTGTCACGCATTTCCGGGTCATCGAACGCTTCAAGGATTTCACTTTAGTGGAATGCCAGCTTGAAACAGGAAGGACACATCAAATTCGTGTTCACATGAAATACATTGGCTTCCCGCTAGCGGGTGATCCGAAATATGGTCCGAAAAAGACCCTGAAATTAGATGGACAAGCATTGCACGCCGGTCTTTTGGGTTTCATTCATCCTCGTACAAATGAGTATATGGAATTCGAAGCTCCGATTCCGGAAGAGTTTGAAAATCTAATTAATCAATTGCGTAGAAGTAAGGATTGACAAATTCGTTTTTCTGATATATTATAATAACAACTTAATAAGAACCTTTAACACAGTTCAGAGAGACTGAGAAGGAAACGGATACGCAAAATGGGATAATTATGCCCATGGCGATAAAATCCTCATGCCTTCTTGGCATGAGGATTTTTTGTTGAAATTGACCTATCAGAAAAATGGAATCGGGGTGGCCGACGTGTTGAATGAGAAAGCCATAGTACTTGATGAGAAGGCCATTAGCAGAGCCTTGACGAGAATTGCCCATGAAATAATTGAGAAAAATAAGGGTATTGAGGATTGCGTCTTAATCGGGATACGTACACGCGGGATTTTCCTCGCTGACCGACTTGCAAAGCGCATCAATCAAATAGAAGGCAAGGAAATAGAACTGGGTGAACTGGATATTACACTTTATCGCGATGACCTTTCGAAAAAGACCAATGATGGGGAACCCATCGTAAAAGGTTCAGACATTCCGGTCAATATCACTGACAAGAAAGTGATTTTAGTGGATGATGTCCTTTTCACAGGCAGAACCGTTAGAGCGGCAATGGATGCTCTGGTGGATTTGGGAAGACCTTCGCAGATCCAGCTTGCCGTATTAGTGGATAGGGGACATAGGGAATTGCCGATTCGCGCGGATTTCGTCGGCAAAAACGTTCCGACTTCCCAATCTGAAAAAATTACAGTAACGTTAACAGAAGTAGATGAAATAGATCAAGTTACTATATTAGAAAACTAAACAACATGAAAATTTCATATTACCCTTTTAAAGACAGTCCAGAGAGGCTGGCAAAGGGGAGTCAATCGGGAGAGCTATGCCTTTGCATAGGCATTCGCCTTCTGAGAAACCCTCTTTGTATAATGCAAAGAGGGTTTTTGCAGTTTTGATGGAATTTTCATGAGGGGGATACGGAAATGGAAGAAACAAAGAGGGACATCGTACTGGATGTCGAGGACGTTCCAAAGGCTGGCCAGTGGATAACGTTAAGCATCCAGCATTTGTTCGCCATGTTCGGTGCAACGGTGCTGGTGCCATTCTTGGTAGGGTTAAGCCCGGCGGTAGCACTGGTTTCAAGCGGATTGGGCACACTTTCATACTTATTGATAACCAAAGGTCAGATACCAGCTTATCTCGGGTCATCTTTCGCTTTCATTACGCCAATCATCGCGGCAAAGGCATTAGGTGGTCCGGAGGCGGCCATGATCGGCTGTTTTGCAGCAGGGTTCATATATGGGATAGTAGCATTGATTATCCAAAAAGTCGGACTGCGTTGGTTAATGAATATACTTCCTCCGGTTGTGGTGGGCCCGGTCATTATCGTAATCGGATTAAGCCTTGCCGGAACGGCCGTGGACATGGCAATGTATGATCCGCAAGATAAATACAGCGTCACATATATAGTTATAGCGCTGATCACTTTAGCGGTAACCATCATCTGTAACGTGTTCTTTAAAGGATTCATTAACTTGATCCCGATTTTAATGGGAATCATTGTGGGCTACGCCTGTTCGGCTGTTGCAGGAATAATAGATTATGAACCGATCAAGTCAGCACAATGGTGGGAAATGCCTGACTTCATGTTGCCATATGTAACCTATACACCGACCTTCTCATGGGAGGTCATTGCCATCATGGTACCCGTCGCCATCGTAACTTTATCAGAACATATTGGCCACCAAATGGTACTGAGCAAAGTAGTCGGCAGAAACTTTTTGGAAAAGCCAGGTTTGCATCGCTCGATTTTAGGAGATGGAGCAGGAATCATGATTGGTTCCTTCATCGGTGGGCCGCCGCTTACATCATATGGAGAAAATATTGGGGTCCTGACGATGACAAAGGCGTACAGTGTGTATATCATCGGCGGTGCAGCATTGACTGCAATCATCTTTGGCTTTAACGGTAAGATTTCAGCAGTCATCAGCTCGATACCGAGCGCGGTGATGGGCGGCATTTCCATCTTGCTCTTCGGTATCATCGCATCAAGCGGATTAAGGATGCTGATTGATAACAAGGTCGATTTTGACAAGAAAAGAAACCTGATGATAGCTTCAGTCATCCTAGTGTTAGGAATCGGAGGAGCGTTCGTACAACTATCGGAAACGGTATCGCTTTCCGGAATGGCACTTTCAGCCATCGTCGGAATCCTTCTTAACTTGATTCTTCCGGACCGTGAAAAAATATCCGGAGATATATTTGAAAAATAAGATACTGCATCAAAACAATAAATCACCTTTTAAAAGAAGTCCGGAGAGGCTTAAAAGGGTGTTGCTGTAAAGATGAATGAGAACGGGATAAAGTGTAAACCATCCGTGTCCTCACAATCTTTATGACCTACACCCTGTCCTTAATGGCGGGGTGTTTTTTATGCCCCGCATCACAAATGTGAAAGGAGCAGGATCGATGAAAAAATTATTGACCATGAATGAATTGACTTTGACTGATATTGAAAGAATTTTACATGAGGCAGAGGGTTTTGCCAACGGATCTAGCTGGAATCCAAAGCAGCAGACCACAGTTGCCAACCTCTTCTTTGAACCAAGCACACGTACAAAATCAAGCTTTGAAATGGCTGAAAGAAAACTGGGACTTGAGGTCATTCCTTTTGATGCGGGTACATCATCCGTGTTAAAAGGCGAAACCTTATATGACACTGTTAAAACGTTAGAAGCAATAGGTGTAAATGCCTTGATCATCCGTCATGAACAGGATAATTATTTTGACGAATTGAATGAGAAGATCGGGATTCCAATAATCAATGCAGGGGATGGCTGCGGAAATCACCCAACCCAATCATTACTGGACTTATTGACGATAAAACAAGAGTTTAAAAGTTTCAAAGGTCTGAAGATTGCGATAATCGGTGATGTGATGCATAGTCGGGTTGCAAAATCGAATGCAGAAGCATTGACCCGTTTAGGAGCGAATGTCGTATTTTCGGGTCCGCCTGAATGGTTTGACAGAACAAACAGTTTAGGAAGGTATGAAGACATCGATCATGCGGTAGCTACAGCGGATGTGGTCATGCTGCTCAGAATACAGCATGAAAGGCATGTTGAAAAATACGATCACGCAAATGGAGATTACCTGGAAAGTTTCGGCCTGACCAAACAACGTGAAAAAAATATGAAACCGGATGCGATCATCATGCATCCTGCACCAATAAATCGCGGTGTTGAAATAGACAGTGATTTAGTCGAATGCAGCCGCTCAAGAATTTTCAAACAAATGGAGAATGGCGTATTCATTAGAATGGCCGTATTAAAAAATGTGCTTGAACAATCCGAAGGGGGAAACATTCATGAAAACAGTAATCAAAAATGGAGTATTGCTAGATAATCAAAACTCATTCAAAAAAGCGGACATTGAAATGGAAGGCAAGGTCATCACAAAAATCGGCGAGAACTTGGCAACGGAAAATTGTAAGGTAGTTGACGCTGAAGGGTTACTTATTACTTCAGGATTTGTTGACCTGCATGTCCATCTACGTGAACCGGGCGGTGAACATAAAGAAACAATCGCAAGCGGGACGCTTGCAGCGGCAAGAGGCGGTTTCACTACGGTAGCGGCGATGCCGAATACAAGGCCAGTTCCTGATACAGTGGAGAACCTTGAGGCGCTTAACAGGAAGATTGAAGAAACGGCTCATGTCAGGGTACTTCCATATGCATCCATTACGATTAGGGAAGCAGGCAAGGAGCTGACCGACTTTTCTTCATTAAAACAAACGGGTGCTTTCGCCTTTACGGACGATGGCGTAGGAATTCAAGAAGCCGGGATGATGCTGGAAGCGATGAAACGGGCAGCAGCTCAAGATATGGCCATAGTTGCTCATTGTGAAGACAATAGCTTAATCAATAAAGGCTCCGTCCATGAAGGAAGATTCTCAAATGAACAGGGGATCAATGGAATTCCGTCCGTATGTGAAGCTGTACATATTGCCCGGGATATCCTTCTTGCCGAAGCGGCTAACTGCCATTATCACGTGTGCCATATATCCACGAAGGAATCGGTAAGGACGGTAAGGGATGCAAAACGTGCAGGTATCCGAGTTACAGCCGAAGTTACACCGCATCACTTATTATTGTGTGAAGATGATATACCGGGACTTGATACGAATTATAAAATGAACCCGCCATTAAGGGGCCGTGAAGATCGGGACGCGTTGATTGAAGGACTGCTTGACGGAACCATCGATTTTATAGCAACAGACCATGCCCCGCATGCGGCAGAGGAAAAGGCGCAGGGGATGCAGCTGGCTCCTTTCGGAATAGTAGGATTGGAAACGGCCTTCCCGCTGCTTTACACCGAATTGGTTAAAAAGGGCGTCATAACATTAAAGCAATTGATCGATTTCATGACAATCAAACCATCTGAAAGTTTCTCCCTTCCTTATGGAGAGCTAAAGGAAGGTGCTACTGCGGATATCGTGCTCATCGATTTGGAAACGGAAAAAGAAATCAATGCTGAAGAGTTTGCTTCAAAAGGGAAAAATACACCTTTTAATGAAAAGAAATGTTATGGCTGGCCAGTCATGACGATTGCAGAAGGAAAAATAGCTTGGGAAAAAGGACGTGTTCAAGGATGAAAAGACAGCTAATTTTAGAAGACGGGACAGTATTCCTTGGGGAAGCATTCGGAGGGGACGTAGAAAAAATAGGTGAAGTCGTTTTTAACACAGGAATGACGGGGTACCAGGAGATTCTATCCGATCCATCGTATTGCGGTCAAATCGTTACACTTACGTATCCATTAATCGGGAACTACGGGATAAACCGGGATGACTTTGAATCCATCAATCCAGCCATAGCAGGATTCGTCGTTAAGGAAACAGCAGAACTTCCTTCCAACTGGCGAAACCAATTATCACTAGATGAATATCTGAAAATGAAGAACATACCTGGAATAAGCGGAATCGATACGAGAAAGCTGACAAGAATCATCAGGAAATCAGGTGCACTTAAAGGGGCGCTTTGCAATATCAATAAAGATGCAAATGAAGTGGTTTCCCAATTGAAAGCAACGGTGATTCCTTCAAATCAGGTAAAACAGGTTTCAACAAAAGCACCTTATTCCAGCCCGGGCAGAGGCCCGCGGGTAGTTCTTGTAGACTACGGCATGAAGCATGGGATTTTACGTGAGTTGACGAAGCGCGGCTGTGATGTCGTGGTTGTGCCTTATAACGTCACGGCCGAAGAAGTGATGCAATATCATCCGGATGGCGTGATGCTTTCAAATGGTCCTGGAGATCCGAAAAGTGTTCATGAGACGCTCGAAATGATCCGTACAATCCAAACGCAAGTGCCGTTATTCGGAATCTGTTTAGGACATCAATTATTCGCACTTGCAAACGGGGCGGATACGGCAAAATTAAAATTCGGCCATCGAGGTTCGAATCATCCGGTTAGGGACCTTCGTACCGGGAAAGTATCCATCACATCTCAAAATCATGGATATACAGTTGAAGAGCTTTCCATAGAAAGTACAGATCTTATTGTGACACATACAGCATTGAATGACGATACGATTGAAGGTCTGCGCCATAAAAAGTATCCGGCTTTCACCGTACAATATCACCCGGAAGCATCACCAGGTCCGGAAGATGCCAACTATTTATTCAATGAATTCTTACAAATGATTGAAGCTGCAACCAACAAGGGGGAAAAAACATGCCAAAACGCACTGATATAAAAAGCATCCTAGTAATTGGTTCCGGTCCGATCGTCATCGGACAGGCCGCCGAGTTCGATTATGCAGGAACCCAAGCGTGTATAGCCTTAAAAGAAGAAGGTTATCGAGTGATCCTGATTAACTCTAACCCTGCTACAATCATGACAGACACTGAAATGGCTGACGCGGTTTATATCGAACCGATCACATTGGAATTCGTCAGCAAAATCATTCGTAAAGAGCGCCCGGATGCACTGTTACCTACCTTGGGCGGACAGACTGGCTTGAACATGGCTGTTGAGCTTGCCGAATCAGGAATCCTGGAAGAATGCAATGTCCAGATTCTTGGTACCAAACTTTCGGCTATCCAACAAGCGGAAGACCGTGACCTTTTCCGTACGCTAATGAACGATCTTGGGGAACCAGTGCCTGACAGCGACATTATTCATAACTTGGAAGAAGCTTATACATTCGTTGAACGAGTCGGCTATCCAGTCATTGTTCGTCCAGCCTTCACGCTTGGCGGAACAGGCGGTGGGATTTGTGATAACGAAGAGCAGCTTATCGAGATCGTTGAGGGTGGCCTGAAAAGCAGCCCGGTTCACCAATGTCTGCTTGAGAAGAGCATCGCCGGTTTCAAAGAAGTGGAATATGAAGTGATGCGTGATTCCAATGATAATGCAATAGTCGTTTGTAATATGGAAAACTTCGATCCTGTCGGTGTCCATACAGGCGATTCAATAGTTGCGGCACCAAGCCAAACATTAAGTGACAGAGAGTATCAAATGCTTCGAAATACGTCTTTGAAGATTATCCGCGCCTTGAAAATTGAAGGTGGATGTAATGTTCAGCTTGCGCTAGATCCAAACAGCTATCAATATTATGTCATTGAAGTGAACCCAAGGGTCAGCCGTTCTTCGGCACTTGCTTCAAAAGCGACTGGGTATCCAATTGCAAAGCTAGCAGCAAAGATAGCCGTTGGTTTGACGCTTGATGAAATGATGAACCCTGTCACAGGCAAAACCTATGCAAGCTTTGAACCGGCACTGGACTATGTCGTTACGAAAATTCCGCGCTGGCCTTTCGATAAGTTCGAAAGCGCCAACCGTAGACTCGGGACCCAAATGAAAGCGACCGGAGAAGTCATGGCAATCGGCCGTACATTCGAAGAATCCATCTTAAAAGCTGTCCGTTCCCTTGAAGCGGGTATATACCATCTTAACTTGAATGACGAGTTTGAGGATGGAAAAATAGAGAAACGGATCCGAAAAGCCGGAGATGAACGGTTATTCTATATCGGTGAAGCTTTAAGAAGGGGCAAAACGATCGAAACCATCCACGAATGGAGCCAGATCGATTTATTCTTCTTGCATAAGTTGAAAAAGATAATCGACTTTGAAAAGCAGCTTAAAGAACATTCATTTGATTGTGAAGTATTGCAAAAGGCTAAAGAACTAGGGTTTTCTGACAAAACGATCGCGGAAATATGGGAAGTTCCTGAAATTGACGTCTATGAGTACCGGAAACAGCAAGGAATCATCCCTGTTTACAAAATGGTTGATACATGTGCTGCCGAATTCGAATCGGAAACACCGTATTTTTATGGGACATATGAAGATGAGAATGAATCCATCGTGACCGACAAGAAAAGTGTCATTGTTCTGGGATCAGGTCCAATTCGGATCGGGCAAGGAGTAGAGTTTGATTATGCGACCGTACATTCGGTATGGGCCATTAAAGAAGCGGGATATGAAGCGATCATCATCAACAACAATCCCGAAACAGTTTCGACGGATTTCAGTATCTCCGACAAACTTTATTTCGAACCATTGACTATTGAAGATGTCATGCATGTCATCGATTTGGAAAAACCGGAAGGGGTCATCGTCCAGTTTGGCGGACAGACAGCAATCAACCTTGCAGATGGTCTTGTTGAAAGAGGAGTGAAAATCCTTGGTACTTCACTTGAAGACCTGGATAGGGCGGAAAATCGAAATAAATTTGAAAAAGCACTTAAGGATTTAGGCATTCCGCAGCCAAAGGGTAAAACCGCAACATCGGTTGATGAAGCGATCGTCATCGCTGAAGATATTGGTTACCCTGTTTTAGTAAGGCCATCGTATGTTCTCGGAGGAAGAGCGATGGAAATCGTCTATAAACAAGAAGAATTACTGCATTACATGAAAAATGCCGTGAAAATAAATCCAGATCATCCTGTCCTGATAGACCGCTACTTAACGGGTAAGGAAATCGAAGTCGATGGTATTTCCGATGGTGAAACGGTCGTTATCCCTGGAATCATGGAGCATATCGAACGTGCCGGTGTCCATTCAGGTGATTCGATTGCAGTTTATCCGCCGCAAAATTTAACGGAAAAACAAAAAGAAGTAATCATCGACTATACGACCCGATTGGCAAAAGGCTTGAATATAATTGGTCTCTTGAACATTCAATATGTCATCAGCAATGAAGAAGTGTATGTAATTGAAGTGAATCCACGTTCGAGCCGGACCGTTCCATTCTTAAGTAAAATTACGAATGTGCCGATGGCTAATTTAGCCACAAAGGTCATCTTGGGACACACACTAGAAAGCCAAGGTTACCAATCTGGGTTAGTGCCAGAACAAACTGGGGTCTTTGTGAAAGTGCCGGTCTTCTCTTTTGCAAAATTAAGAGGCGTGGACATTTCTCTCGGACCTGAAATGAAATCGACTGGTGAAGTAATGGGGAAAGATAGCACCCTTGAAAAGGCTTTATATAAAGGGTTGGTCGCTTCCGGCTTCAAAATTAAGGGGCATGGTTCGGTGTTATTGACGATATCGGATAAAGATAAGCAAGAAGCGCTACTTTTAGCAAGACGTTTCCATAATATCGGTTTCAAGCTGATAGCCACCAGCGGAACTGCGGCCCTATTGCAGCAATCGGGCATCCCGACTGCGATTGTAGGTAAAATTGGCGAAGAAGGTACAAACCTGCTGGATGTTATCCGGAACGGGGAAGCGCAATTTGTCATAAATACTTTGACAAAAGGCAAGCAGCCGGCCCGGGATGGTTTCAGAATCCGACGTGAATCGGTTGAAAATGGAGTGACATGCTTAACATCACTTGATACGGCAGAAGCTATTTTAAGAGTGATAGAATCCATGACCTTCTCGGCAGAAGCAATGGGAAAAACGGAAAAAAGTCGTGAGGTGAGCTATATATGATCAAGAAGGAAAGAATGAAGGTGTTAAATCATAAGGAGCTGGCCCCATCCATCTTTGAACTTACTCTGCAAGGTGAATTGGTTTCAGAGATGAAGCAACCAGGCCAGTTTGTCCAGGTCAAGACAACAGAAGGCACTGAGCCATTGTTAAGACGCCCGATTTCAATTTCTTCTTACAACAGCAGTGAAAAACAGTTCACGATGATATACCGGGCTGAAGGGAAAGGAACGACGCTGTTATCACAGCGTAAAGAGGCGGAAGCGGTCGATATTCTTGGACCCCTTGGCAACGGATTTCCCGTTCATGAGGCCAAAAAGGGAGAAACGGCATTATTGGTTGGCGGCGGGATTGGTGTCCCGCCCCTGTATCAACTTTCACAGATGTTGGTTGCGAAAGGTGTTAAGGTAATCCATGTATTGGGCTTCCAGACCAAGTCAGCCATCTTTTACGAAAAAGAATTCAGTGAATTAGGTGATACCCATATAGCCACGGTGGATGGTTCATATGGGACAAAAGGATTTGTTACGACTGTAATAGACAACCTGGAGCAAGAGTTTGCAACGATCTTTTCCTGCGGGCCTACACCAATGTTAAGAGCGTTGGAAGCGGGCTATCGTGAGAAAAAGCTTTACCTGTCCCTCGAGGAAAGGATGGGCTGCGGCATCGGTGCATGCTTTGCCTGCGTGTGTCATACAGGGGATGATCCAACTGGATTCAGTTATAAAAAGGTATGCAGCGATGGACCCGTATTCCGGGCAGGAGAGGTGGTACTATGAGCAGGCTTTCAGTTGAATTACCAGGATTACATTTGAAAAACCCAGTCATGCCAGCATCTGGATGCTTTGGATTCGGCCGTGAATACAGTCAATTTTTCGACTTGGATATTCTTGGGGCGATCATGATCAAAGCGACCACTCCTGAGCCGAGGTTCGGTAACCCTACTCCGCGTGTTGCGGAAACCTCTTCGGGAATGCTCAACGCCATCGGTCTGCAGAATCCAGGTTTAGAAAAGGTCATCAGTGAAGAGCTGGACTGGCTAGGTGGGTATGATGTTCCCATCATCGCCAACGTTGCAGGTTCGCAAATAGCTGACTATGTAAAGGTTGCCAGGGAAATAAGCAAGGTGGGGAATGTAAAAGCACTTGAATTGAATATCTCTTGTCCGAATGTAAAAGAAGGAGGCATAGCTTTCGGTACGGTACCGGAAGTTGCCAAAGAGGTAACCAAGGCGGTCAAGGAAGTATCTTCCGTTCCTGTATATGTGAAGCTTTCACCGAATGTCAGTGATATTGTGGAGATGGCCAAAGCTGTAGAAGAAGGCGGGGCCGACGGGCTGACAATGATAAATACATTAGTCGGCATGCGGTTGGATTTAAAGACTGGTAAACCGATTCTTTCGAACAGAACGGGAGGTTTATCTGGTCCTGCAATAAAACCTGTTGCGCTCCGGATGATTTATGAGGTAAGCCAGCAAGTGTCGATTCCAATAATCGGAATGGGCGGCATCGCTACAGCGGAAGACGTCATTGAATTTTTCTATGCGGGTGCCAGTGCTGTTGCGGTGGGAACCGCGAACTTCGTGGATCCCTTTGTATGCCCGACCATCATTGAAGAATTACCGAAATTGTTGGATGAGCTGGGATTTGACCATATTTCAGAATGTACCGGAAGGAGCTGGAAGCAGAATGAAACAGTCACTAATTATCGCTCTTGATTTCCCTGACTTCATTCAAACGGAGAAATTCCTAAAACAGTTCCACTCGGAAAAACTGGCTGTTAAAGTGGGGATGGAATTATTTTATCAGAATGGACCATCAATAATCTCTTTCGTAAAAGAGCAAGGCCACGATGTGTTTTTGGACTTGAAGCTTCATGATATTCCGAATACGGTCAAAATGGCCATGACAGGATTGGCAACTTTAGGTGCCGACTTGGTCAATGTACATGCGGCGGGTGGCCAAAAGATGATGGAAGCAGCCATCGAAGGCCTGGATAAGGGAACGTCCGCTGGTAAAAAACGTCCATTATGCATAGGGGTTACCCAACTGACCAGCACATCACAAGAACAAATGAATGTTGAGCAAAACATTGCCGGATCTCTGGAGGATTCGGTCCTCCATTATGCAAAACTTACTAAACAGGCAGGATTGGATGGCGTCGTCTGTTCCACCCATGAAGTAAAGAACATACATGAACGCATCGGTCATGAATTTTTAACGGTCACACCTGGAATCCGAAATGCAGGAGGACAGACGCATGATCAAAAGAGAATTGCCACGCCTGAACAGGCTAGGGAATTTGGAGCGGATGCCATCGTTGTAGGAAGAGCCATAACGGGGGCTGAAGATCCATTAAGGGCTTATTTGGATATGAAAGCAGCTTGGGAGGGAATATCATGTTAAATAATAAGATAGCTGAACATCTATTGGAAATAAAAGCAGTGTACCTACAGCCGAATGACCCATTTACTTGGGCATCTGGAATTCAATCACCCATTTATTGTGACAACCGCTTAACCCTTTCATACCCAGAGGTTCGCAATGAAATAGCGGAAGGATTGAAAGGATTGATTGAACAGCACTTCCCTGAGGCTGAACTGATTGCAGGCACAGCAACTGCCGGCATTCCGCATGCAGCTTGGGTGAGTGAAAAATTAAATGCACCGATGTGCTATGTTCGATCCAAAGCCAAGGAGCACGGAAAGGGCAATCAAATCGAAGGCCGCGCTGTTCCAGGACAAAAAGTGGTGGTTGTGGAAGACTTGATTTCAACCGGCGGAAGTGTAATTACTGCTGTTAACGCGCTGAAGGAAGCAGGCTGTGATGTTCTAGGAGTCGTTTCGATCTTTACTTATGAATTGGAAAAGGGAAAAGAAAAATTCGATGCTGAGGGCATTATTAACCATTCGTTGAGTGACTACTCGACTTTGATAAAAGTCGCTAATGAAAAAGGGTACATCACGGCAGATGAATTGGAAAAGCTAAAAAAATGGCGGGAGAATCCGGCTGATACAGCTTGGATTTCAGCATGAAAATAGAGGCGGCCCAATCATGGAGGATTGGGCCGCCTCTATTTTTTTACTCCTTTACCGCTTCCTTTAAGCGTATGACGGTATCGGCATCAGGTGTAATATATACGGTCTGCTGCTGCTCATAGATTACGAACCCGGGCTTGGAACCATTCGGTTTCTTAACATGGCGAACTTGTGTGAAATCAACGGGCACTGAGCTCGATTGCTTAGCTTTACTGAAGAAAGCTGCTAATACGGCTGCCTCTTTTATCGTTTCTTCACTTGGCGATTCATTTCGAATCACAACATGTGAGCCAGGTATATCTTTGGTATGAAGCCATATTTCATCACGGCGTGCAAACTTATTGGTTAGGTAATCATTTTGTTTATTATTCTTCCCGACAAAAATGAGATCTCCATCTGTGGCATAATATGTTTCAAGCTGCGGTTTTGCATTTGCAGGCTTTTTCATGCCTTTTTTCTTTTTTTGCCGAATGTATCCTTCTTCCTGAAGTTCTTCGCGAATCTCCTCTATATCTCTGGGTGACGCTGATTGAAGCTGCTGATGCAAGGCTTCAAAGTAGGCCAATTCCAATTTTGTTTTTTCGATTTGTTCTTGGACGACTCCGACTGCATTTTTGGACTTTTGGTATCTGGAGAAGTACTTTTGTGCATTATCTGATGGATTTTTTAACGGGTCAAGCGGGATGGTGACCATACTTTGATCTTCATCATAATAATTGACGACTTCTATTTCCTTCATGCCTTTTTTCATTTGATATAGATTAGCTGTAAGCAGCTCACCGAACAACTGATACTGTTCCCCGCGTTCCGTATCTTTTAATGTACGTTCGAGTTTCCCGATTTTTTTTGAGTTCTTTTCGATTTCATTTGTAATGAAACGTTCTACATCCTGGCTCTTTTGCTTAACCCGATCTCTTTCTGCCTTTCCGAAGTAATAGCGGTCGAGCATCTCGCTCAATGAAGAAAACGTACGTTGATTGCCAGTCAGATGCTCTAGTGAAAGCATATAAAAAACTTCTTTATTTCCATCTTGTTTGATCGTGGCGGCATACTTCTGCTCCGAGATTTCCTGGATAATACTTAAAAATGCTGAAGGAAGGGTCGTGCTGTTGGCAAGTCCAGACCGGTAGACGGCTTCCTTTGCAACTAATGGTGAAACTCCGGAAAAATGGGCAACAAGCTGTCGATCCAGCTTTCCTGCATTGAAGTCGATATTCTTCCTGATATCGTCCTCGGTAGCATCGAAGGGATTATTCTTTTCTTGTGCGGGTGGAGCCTTATATTCCTGGCCGGGCAATATCGCCCGATAACTGTTTACTGCATGTGAAACATGCTTAATGCTGTCCAAAATCATATTCCGTTCTTTATCGACTAAAACAATGTTGCTGTGACGCCCCATGATTTCGATGATTAACTGCTTTTGGGAGACATCACCAAGCTCATTGCGGCCCTTCACTTCAAAAATGATCATCCTATCAAGTTCATATTGATAAATATTTTCTATCGTGTAGCCTTCGAGGTGCTTCCTAAGAAGCATGCAGAACATGGGGGCTTCTTTGGGATTTTCATAGCTTTCTTCAGTCATTTGCACCCTCGAATAACTTGGGTGGGCTGACAATAAGAGCTTATGGTTCTTACCTCCAGCACGAACAACCAGTATTACTTCATTTTTATAAGGCTGATGTACCTTATTGATTCGTCCACCTTTTAATATAGAAGCGATTTCTTCAGTCATCGCTTTCGTAAATAATCCATCAAATGACATTCTATTTTTACTTCCTTTACATAAGATTTTCTAAGATACTCATTTTGCTAGGCGTTATCAGTGCATCAGGACTGCCCATTTTAGCTAATCACAAATTTTAAGCGAACTGGGTGAAAAGCTGAAGCTGCCGTTCGGGAATATTGAATGGATGCTATTTTTATAGGTACCTGAGATTAATCCTAAATTTGACCATCCATCATGATTAGCTCTCGTTCATTCATTATATTATCCGCATCGTTCTTCTTTCCGCAATTCTGTTTAATTATAGCATTATTTTGGACGAGTCTGAATAATCATGGAAGAAGAGCAGGTTGTTTTATGTATCGGTAAGCAGGCAGGTGTTGGATGGGTAAAGCAAAAAGCGCCTGTTGAGATGTATACAGGAGCCTATTTCATTCTATTCAAAGGGATGTGTGATACTTGATGGAGTTCAAGGAAATGAATAATCAAGAAATGGAGAAAGCGCTTCAAACAAACGTTACACACGGTTTGGACGATGATGAAGTAAAGGACAGGCTGCGAAAGCATGGCTTTAACGAATTGAAGGAAGGAGAAAAACAGTCTGCCATTCTTTTATTCTTCGCCCAATTCAAAGATTTCATGGTCATCGTTTTACTTGCCGCGACATTGGTCTCCGGGATATTGGGTGAATATATCGATGCGATTGCCATCATGGCGATTGTTTTTTTGAATGGATTACTTGGCTTTTTTCAAGAACGGAAGGCAGAAAAATCCTTGGATGCCCTAAAGGAAATGGCTGCGCCGCAAGTTAACGTGCTTCGAGGTGGACAGTGGCTGAAAATCCCTTCGAAAGAAGTCGTTGTGGGGGATATCCTGAAGTTTTCGAGCGGTGACCGAATTGGTGCCGATTTACGGATCGTCGACCATTCAAGCCTTGAAATAGAAGAGTCTGCACTTACCGGCGAGTCACTCCCGGCCGTTAAATGTTCCGATCCATTGATGAATGAAGTCGAAGGTATCGGTGATCAGGAAAATATGGCTTTTATGGGAACGATGGTGACAAGAGGAAATGGAGTCGGAATCGTAACCGCTACAGGTATGAATACGGCGATGGGCAAGATTGCGGATCTCCTGCAGACTGCAGAAACAAAAGAAACACCGCTTCAGCGGAGGTTGGAGCAGCTAGGCAAAATTTTGATAGTCACGGCTTTAATATTAACTGTAATTGTGGTCCTGACTGGTGTCATTCAAGGGCATGACCTCTATACGATGTTTTTGGCCGGGGTATCATTGGCTGTTGCGGCGATTCCCGAAGGCTTGCCAGCCATTGTGACCGTAGCCTTGTCTTTAGGCGTTCAGCGTATGATCAAACAAAAAGCGATTGTCCGCAAACTTCCTGCCGTAGAAACACTAGGCTGCGCAACGGTGATTTGCTCAGATAAGACAGGAACACTGACCCAAAACAAAATGACGGTGACGAAGATTTGGAGTGGAGGGAAAACTTGGGATGTCAGCGGTACTGGTTATAAACCTGTCGGAGAGTTTTCTTTAGAGGGAGTTTCAGTTGCCCCGAGAAACCATAATGCATTGCTGCAAATAATTACATTCGGCATGCTCTGTAACAAAGCTGAGTTAAAGGAAAATGGTAAACAATATATTTTAGACGGTGATCCGACAGAAGGGGCGATGTTGGTCGCGGCAATGAAAGCAGGGTTGACGAGGGAACACCTGTCTAAGAGGTTTACGATAGTCAAGGAGTTTCCGTTTGACTCGAGCCGCAAAATGATGAGTGTCATAGTGAAGGATGATAAAGATAATCATTTTGTCATCGCAAAAGGGGCCCCTGACGTATTGATCGCCCAGTCCGATACGATTCTTTGGGAAGGAAGGTCGGAAATATTAAATCGGGAGAGTAAGGAAAGGGTACAGCAGGACATGAATGAGCTTGCCTCGCAGGCACTTCGAATGATTGCTGTTGGTTATAAACCCCTTTCAAAAGGAACGATTTTGCTTCAAGAAACCGAAGCTGAACGCAATTTGACCTTCATGGGACTGCAGGGCATGATCGATCCCCCGCGTCCGGAGGTGAAGCAGGCAGTTAAGGAATGCAGGGATGCCGGGATTAAAACTGTCATGATTACTGGCGACCATGTAATAACCGCAAAGGCAATAGCTAAAGAACTAGGTATTTTAAAAGGAAAAGACCGTGTACTTGAAGGACGGCAATTGGCGGACATGGATGTCGGGGAACTTGAGGAAGTAGTTGAAAGTGTTTCGGTATTTGCCCGCGTTTCCCCAGAACATAAGTTAAAAATCGTAAAAGCCTTGCAAAATAAAGGACATGTCGTTGCAATGACAGGGGATGGAGTCAATGATGCCCCTGCAATAAAATCAGCGGATATTGGTATATCCATGGGCATCACGGGTACTGATGTCTCGAAGGAAGCTTCTTCCTTGATATTGGTTGACGATAATTTTGCCACAATTAAATCGGCCATCAAAGAAGGCAGGAATATTTATGAAAACATCAGGAAGTTCATCCGTTATCTGCTTGCTTCCAATGTGGGGGAGATTTTGGTCATGTTTTTTGCGATGCTATGCGCCTTGCCTTTACCTTTGATACCAATCCAGATCTTATTCGTGAACCTTGTAACCGACGGACTGCCCGCGATGGCGTTGGGGCTGGATGCCGCCGAAGAAGATGTAATGAAAAGAAATCCAAGAAATGCCAATGAAGGTGTTTTTGGAAGAGGGCTTGGCTGGAAGATCATCTCACGCGGTTTTCTGATCGGGGTTTCTACATTGATCGCATTTTATGTTGTATATCGTGCAAATCCCGAAAACCTTGCTTATGCACAAACGATTGCGTTCGCTACCTTGGTACTGGCTCAGCTTATACATGTATTCGATTGCCGAAGTGAACGTTCGATCTTCTCGAGAAATCCATTCGGTAACCTTTATCTAGTGGGGGCGGTATTATCCTCCCTATTATTGATGGTAGCCGTCATGTATGTGCAGCCTTTACAAACAATCTTTCATACGGTACCGATTTCGGGAAGGGATTGGCTATTAGTAATAGGAATGGCATCCATTCCAACTTTTTTACTGGCTGGAACCTTTTTAGCAAGAAAAGCACAATGATATATGATATAATCTTTAAGGTGGTAGAGTCTTGCTCTATTGCCTTTTTATTTTTGTAGTATTTTATTTGTGAGCTAAAGTTTTCGTGCTGTAGCTAATATATAATGAATGTTAAAGGCTAAATTACTACATTATGTTTGATAGGATGTGGAACCATGGTTACCAGTATGACGGGCTATGGAAGAGAAGAAGCGGAAAACGAACAGGTCAAGGTTTTTGCTGAAATTAAGACCGTGAACCATCGTTTTTGTGAATATACCATTCGAATGCCGCGCCAGCTTTTGGTTTTGGAAGAAAAGGTGAAAAAAAAGGCGAATCAATACATAAGAAGGGGACGCGTGGAAATCTTCATTACAGTTGAAGGTGAGAGCCTGGTTTCCAAAAAGGTGAAGATCGATTGGGATCTTGCTGATCAGTATGTGGGATTGATGGAAGAAGTCAAGGGAAAATACAATCTGGAAAGTTCCATTACATTACAGGATATGCTGCAACTTGAATCGATTTTCATAACGGAGGAAGTACCTGCGGTTCCTGCCGATTTGGAATCCCTGTTATTGAAGGCTGTCACGGGGGCATTGGAAAATCTGAAAAAAATGCGGAATCTGGAAGGTCAGGAACTGGCCTTGGACATGAAACGCCAGCTTGAAAAGTTTGGTGAGATTGTAGCAGGGGTCAAAATGCATGCACCTTCAGTCGTCGAAAAATATAAAGCCCGCTTGGAAATCAAACTGGCAGAGTTGACTGAAGGATTGATCGAAGATAGCCGCATTGTGACAGAAGCGGCCATTTTTGCTGATAAATGTGATATAAATGAAGAACTGACCAGACTCGATAGCCATGTACAGCAATTTTCAAGGACGCTTACCCATAGTGAACCAATTGGAAGGAAACTTGACTTCCTTGTCCAGGAAATGAATAGGGAAGTCAATACGATTGGATCAAAGGCAAATGATTCGGCCATTACCAAAGAAGTGGTGGAAATGAAAAGTCTGCTTGAAAAATTAAAGGAACAGGTTCAAAATATCGAGTAGTCAGTTTATGATGAACCTAACAAGGTGACAATAGATATGAATGGGGGACAAAAATGTCAATTAAGCTCATTAATATTGGTTTTGGGAATATCGTTTCCGCAAACCGGATCGTATCCATCGTGAGCCCTGAATCGGCTCCGATCAAAAGGATCATCCAAGATGCCCGAGACCGCGGATCCTTAATAGATGCTACATATGGTAGAAGGACTAGGGCCGTTATAATTACAGACAGCGACCATGTTATCTTATCTGCCGTTCAACCGGAAACGGTTGCCGCACGGCTTCAAGATAGAGATGACAGCGTAGAAGAGGGGTAACTGAAACAATATGAGAGAAAAAGGTTTATTAATCGTTTTGTCCGGTCCATCCGGTGTTGGTAAAGGAACTGTAAGAAAGGCGATTTTTTCTCAGCCAGGAACGGCATTCGAATATTCGATTTCGATGACCACACGGCTGCCTCGCCATGGTGAAGTGGACGGAGTGGATTATTTCTTCAAAAAACGCGAGGAATTCGAAGCACTGATCGAAGAAGGAAAATTGCTGGAATATGCAGAGTTCGTCGGTAATTATTATGGAACACCCGTGGATTATGTCCGTGAAACAATCGATTCCGGAAAAGATGTATTTCTGGAAATTGAAGTTCAAGGAGCTAAACAGGTCCGGGAGAAATTCCCTGAAGGACTTTTCATTTTCCTTGCTCCTCCGAGTTTGACCGAACTCGAAAGCCGCATCGTTACTCGCGGAACCGAGACGGAGGAAGCGATAAAAGGACGGATGAAAGTGGCCAAGGAAGAAATAGAACTTATGGATCTGTATGATTATGTTGTTGAAAATGATCATGTGGATGCCGCATGTGCTAGAATTAATGCAATTGTAATAGCCGAGCATTGCCGTCGGGAAAGAGTTGCTGTTTTATATAAAAAAATGTTGGAGGCGGAATAAATTATGTTATATCCATCAATTGATTCTCTATTACTTAAAATCGATTCAAAATACTCACTTGTATCAGTGGCAGCTAAGCGTGCCAGGGAAATGCAAATTAAAGATAATTGCCTCATAACGAAACCGGTTTCCCATAAATCAGTAGGTCGTGCCCTTGAAGAGATTCATTCCGGTAAGTTGACTTACGATAATTCTTACGAGGAAAACTAAAAGAACACATAGCTTGACCTATCGGGCCTGACACCCTAAAGCAAACAGGAGCGTAACATTTGGAAAGTGCTTCCTTCCTGCGGCCAAGGTGTCAGGCCTGTTTGTTTTGGTTTTAAAAAAGTCCGGAAGTCATTGATGAAAGCAGGCAGAGATATGGAATGTTTAGGGAAATCCATATGTTATTGCGCATTTCGAATGAAATTTCTTCGGTTTTCCGTCATAATTAGAAGAAAATAGAATGTATAGTTAGGGGAAATTTGCATGCTTATCGATAAAAAAGTACTTCTTTGTGTCACCGGCGGGATTGCTGTATATAAGGCTGCTGCCCTGACAAGTAAATTAACTCAGGAAGGTGCACATGTTAAAGTGATCATGAGTGAATCGGCACGTAAATTCGTGACGCCGCTCACCTTTCAAGCACTTTCGAGAAATGATGTGTACACAGATACTTTTGATGAGAAGGATTCATCAGTCATTGCCCACATCGACTTGG
Organism: Peribacillus sp. NPDC096447; assembly: GCF_044762725.1. Taxonomy (NCBI): domain Bacteria; kingdom Bacillati; phylum Bacillota; class Bacilli; order Caryophanales; family Bacillaceae; genus Peribacillus; species Peribacillus sp. NPDC096447. Next base: position 161,024 of record NZ_JBIWEV010000002.1, on the reverse strand, counting down.
CTGATTGGGCTGATATCATCCTGTTGGCTCCTGCTACAGCCAATGTCATCGGAAAGGTAGCCAATGGAATCGCGGATGATATGATTACGACCACACTTCTGGCAACGGAAGCGCCTGTCTGGGTTGCGCCGGCAATGAACGTGCACATGTACGCCCACCCAGCGGTTCAGAAAAATATGGAGACACTTCGGTCGTTTGGATATCAATTCATTGAACCGGGTGAAGGGTATTTGGCCTGCGGTTATGTAGGGAAAGGGCGATTGGAGGAACCGGAAACAATCGTAGAACATCTTAATCGATATTTCGATGAACGCAAATCACACCAACAGCCTCTTAAAGGAAAGAAATATTTAATAACGGCAGGACCGACTCGTGAAGCAATCGATCCCGTGCGTTACGTGACGAATCATTCCAGCGGCAAAATGGGCTATGCCCTAGCTGAAAAGGCAATCGAAATGGGCGCTGAGGTGACATTGATCACTGGCCCAGTGAACTTGACACCACCTTCCAAGGCCAAAGTAATACCAGTGGTATCAGCAGCAGATATGTATGATTCGGTATTCGATCAGTTCGATTCCAGTGACGTCGTAATCATGACAGCTGCAGTGGCGGACTATAAACCGAAGATTTATCATGCTCAAAAGATGAAAAAGCAGCCAGGGGAAAATGTGATTGAATTTGAACGGACAAAGGATATCCTCATGGAACTCGGTGAAAATAAAACTCATCAGTTCTTGGTAGGCTTTGCGGCTGAAACGAACAATGTTGAAGAATACGCAAGAGGGAAATTAGCCAAAAAGAATGCAGATATGATCGTTGCCAATAATGTTACTGCACAAGGGGCAGGATTTGGAACGGATACGAACATCGTGACTATTTACGATAAAGATGGAAGTGCGACCGAACTTCCAAAAATGAGTAAAGCGGATATAGCTAAAAGCATCCTGGCAGAAGTATCTCGCATGCAAAAGGAATGATGTCATATGGATATAGCATCCGTCATCGTGGATGTACCTGCTAAACAAACGGATCGAGAATTCGACTATCGCATACCTGAAAAGTGGAACCAAGTCATCAAACCCGGAATGCGGGTCATCGTCCCATTCGGTCCAAGAATGGTTCAGGGATTCGTCACAGGCTTAAAAGCTAAAAGCGAATTTGCGAAATTACGCTATATAAAAGAACCAATGGATTTGGAGCCCATTCTTAATGATGAATTGCTTCAGCTGGGTGACTGGTTGACCAAAGAGGCGATGTGTTTTAAAATTTCAGCGCTACAGGCCATGCTTCCGGCAGCGATGAAAGCAAAGTATGAAAAAGTGATCAAAGTCGTTGAAGATAAAAAGGATCAGCTGCCTCCCTTCATTCAAAACCTTTTCGGGAAAAATGATTCAATATCTTGGAAAGACGTGATTGAAGGGGAGAACGCCTCCCTTTTCCAAAAGGAAATGGAAAATGGCAATCTTGAGCTTGTATATAATGTGAAAAACCGACTTAATAAGAAGACAGTCCGTGTCATAAAATCTTTGCTTTCCCCTAAGGAACTGAAAGAAATGGCATCAGCCATGTCAAGCAATGCAAAAAAACAACAGGAACTCCTTCAATACTTTACTGAACATCAAGAACCCATTCCGTTAAAAGAATTGCTTGAATTGATGAACACATCAAGCGGTACCGTCAAATCCCTAGTGTCAAAAGGGGCCTTGGCGGAAATGGATCAAGAAATATACCGAGATCCTTATGAAAACCGTGTGTTCGAAAAATCCACTCCCTTTACACTTACAGCTGAACAAACAGCTGCCTTGAAGCCTATCCAAGAGAAAATATATCATGATGAACATGATGTTTTCCTTTTATATGGTGTAACCGGAAGCGGGAAGACGGAAGTGTATCTACAGGCTATTGCCTCTGTCATTGAAAAAGGGAAGGAAGCCATCATGCTTGTACCTGAAATCTCTTTAACTCCACAGACGGTGAAGAGGTTTAAGGAAAGGTTTGGGGAGCAGGTAGCTGTCATGCATAGCGGTTTATCCGTAGGTGAAAAATATGATGAATGGCGGAAAATTCACCGTAAAGAAGTAAAAGTTGTGGTGGGCGCGCGTTCCGCCGTGTTTGCTCCTTTTGAAAACCTGGGGCTGGTCATCATTGATGAAGAGCATGAATCCAGTTATAAGCAAGAAGAAACGCCAAGGTACCACGCCAGGGACGTTGCCATTGAAAGAGCAAAATCATATAGGTGTCCGGTTATTCTTGGCAGCGCGACACCTACACTTGAATCTTTTGCGCGAGCCAAGAAAAATGTCTATAAATTATTGACACTTAGCCAGAGGATGAATAAAAATGCGTTGCCAGCAGTGGATATTGTAGATATGCGCGAAGAACTAAGAACGGGAAATCGTTCCATGTTTTCGGAACTGCTCTTTACCAAGCTGAAAGACCGGCTTGAGAAGGGGGAGCAAACAGTTCTGATGCTAAATAAAAGGGGGCATTCTTCCTTTGTGATGTGCCGAAGCTGCGGATTGGTCATCAACTGCCCTAATTGTGACATTTCACTCACATATCATCGCTTTAATGATATAATGAAATGCCATTATTGCGGTTTTGAAGAGGGAATGCCTTCCGCTTGCCCTGAATGTGAAAGTGAACATATAAGGTTCTTCGGTACAGGCACTCAAAAGGTTGAAGAAGAGCTTGCGAAAATCCTCCCTGAAGCACGGGTCATACGGATGGATGTTGACACGACGAGTAAGAAGGGTTCGCATGAGCGGTTGCTGAATGCCTTTGGTGAAGGGAAGGCCGATATATTGTTAGGCACCCAAATGATTGCCAAGGGCCTTGATTTTCCTAATATCACCCTTGTTGGAGTCCTTTCAGCCGATACGATGCTGCATCTGCCTGATTTCCGTTCTTCGGAAAAGACATTCCAGCTGCTGACACAGGTCAGCGGAAGGGCAGGACGTCATCAGCTTCCGGGAGAAGTGGTCATCCAAACCTATACACCTGAGCACTACAGCATCGAGCTTTCTGCCTTTCAGGATTATGATGCTTTTTATGAACGGGAGATGCATCTAAGGAGGCAAAGTCATTACCCTCCCTATTATTATGTTGTCCTTATAACCGTTTCACATGAAGATTTAATGAAGACAGTGAGTGTTACTGAGAAAATCACGAATTATTTAGGCTCACGATTGAATCGGGATTCTATCGTACTAGGTCCGGTTGCTTCGCCCATTAGTCGAATCAACAATAGATATCGCTATCAATGTCTGATAAAATACAAACGAGAGCCGGACCTGAATCAGCATTTACGCACACTTTTGGAGCATTACCAAAAAGAAACCGCTCAGAATCAGCTGCAGATTTCAATAGATTTAAATCCACAGATCATGATGTAATTGTTTAAGAGATGGATGATTACCGCGAGCTGTTACAGCTTGCGTTTTTATATAATGAAGTGTTGTTTTTCATATCTAGGAGGTTACCTTTAATTTTGGCTATTTTACCGATTGTCTTGTTTCCTGAAAAAATTTTACAACAAAAATGCGATAAAGTAACAAGTTTTGATAAAAAGTTGGCAAAGCTGTTAAATAACATGTATGAAACGATGGTGGAGGCGGATGGCGTTGGACTTGCAGCACCTCAGGTTGGCGTGAAAAAGCAAGTGGCCGTCGTTGAAATAGAGGAAGGAGCAGGTGCAATCGAACTGATTAATCCGGAAGTGCTGGAAATGGAAGGCGAACAGACAGGTGTTGAAGGATGCTTGAGCTTCCCGAGTTTATATGGCGAAGTAACGCGTCCATACCGTGTCAAAGTCCGGGCACAAGACCGAAAAGGATCTTTTTTCGAGATAGAAGCGGAAGATTTCCTTGCAAGGGCCCTTCAGCACGAAATCGATCATCTGCAAGGAGTTTTATTTACAAGTAAGGTTTCCCGGTATATTTCGGAAGAAGAGTTAGAAAGGTATGGAGAAGAATGACGAAAATAATATTTATGGGTACACCGGACTTTTCAGTGCCGGTATTGAAAAGAATCATTGATGAAGGATATGATGTGATCGCTGTTGTCACACAGCCCGATCGTCCAGTAGGCCGAAAAAAGGTGCTAACGCCGCCTCCAGTTAAGGTCGAAGCCGAAAAGCATGGGATTCCCGTTTATCAGCCCGAAAAAATCCGTGAAAAAGAAGAACTTGAAAAGATCATCGCATTGAATGCTGACTTGGTGGTGACGGCGGCTTTCGGACAAATCCTTCCGAATGAATTGCTGGATGCCCCTAAGTACGGATGTATTAATGTACATGCCTCCCTGCTTCCAGAACTGCGTGGAGGGGCGCCCATTCATTATTCCATTTTACAGGGGAAAGAAAAGACTGGGATAACCATCATGTATATGGCGGAAAAATTGGATGCCGGTGATATATTAACTCAGGCGGAAGTTGCTATAGAGGAACAAGATAATGTCGGAACGCTGCATGATAAATTAAGCAAGATAGGGTCGGATTTACTTGCAGAGACACTTCCGAAACTTATTAATGAGGAGTTACAGCCGATCAAGCAGGATGAGGCCAGAGCGTCTTTTGCACCTAACATCAAGCGGTCAGAGGAAAGAATCGACTGGTCGAAATCAGGGGAAGACATCTATAACCATGTACGCGGCCTGAATCCTTGGCCTGTTGCTTATACAACCTTAGACGGGTCCATTTTGAAGATTTGGCAGGTAAAGAAACTTGAAGATGGCAATCAGGCTGTGCCGGGCACGGTCATTGATGTACAAAATGATGGATTCATCGTTTCGACAGGCAATGAGACGGCAATACTGGTTACAGAACTGCAGCCTTCAGGAAAGAAAAAAATGCCGGCGAAAGATTACTTGCGCGGAGCCGGATCGTTCATTAAAGCAGGCATGAAGTTAGGAGAACAGAATGAAGCAAACTAAAAAGGGAGTACGTGAAATCGCTCTCGATATTTTGGAATCTGTAGAGAAAAACCAATCCTACAGTAACCTATTATTGAACAACTTGATTAAAAAGCACCAGTTATCCGTCGTGGACAGCGGTTTGCTTACAGAAATAAGCTACGGTACCATACAGCGTAAGATGACTTTGGATTATTATTTGAACCCATATATTAAACAACCTAAAAAAACGCAAAGCTGGGTCATCAATTTACTTAGGCTTTCCGTTTACCAAATGGTCTATTTAGATAAAGTGCCTGATCATGCAATCATTTTCGAGGCTGTCGAAATTTCCAAAAAACGCGGACACAAGGGTACATCTTCGATGGTCAATGGAGTGCTTCGCAACATCCAAAGGAATGGTGTTTCTTCTTTAGATGAAATTAAAGATGATCTGGAACGGCTTTCCATAGAAGTAAGTCATCCAATTTGGCTTGTAAAGCGCTGGGTAGAGCAATTTGGCTATGAAAAAACCAAGGAAATGTGTGAAATCAACTTAACTGCGCCATTACAGACGGGTCGGGTTAATTTAAAGAAGGTTTCACGCCGTGAACTGATCAGCATATTAACGGAAGAAGGATATGATGTTGAAGCAAGTGAAGTCGTTCCCGAAGCAATTGTCAGCTATAAAGGGAATCTTGCTCATTCAGAAAGCTATAAATTGGGTTATTTATCGATTCAGGACGAGAGTTCAATGCTTGTTGCCCATGCATTGGGTGCAAATGAAAATGATGCTGTACTCGATTGCTGTGCCGCACCTGGAGGGAAAACGACACATATCGCAGAAGGCTTGACCACTGGACAAGTATATGCGCTCGACCTTCATGAGCATAAGGTCAAGCTCATTAAAGAGCAGGCGGAGCGCCTAAAGCTCAGAAACAATATTAAGACAATGGCCCTTGATAGCAGAAAAGTGCAAGAACACTTCAATAAGGAAGGTTTTGACAGGGTCCTGATCGATGCACCATGTTCCGGGTTGGGAGTCATGCGCCGGAAGCCTGATGTAAAGTACACTAAAACAAAAGATGATATAATGAAACTCTCAAGTATACAAAAACAATTATTGGAATCGGCTGCCCCGCTTGTTAAGCAAGGCGGACGGTTAGTATATAGTACCTGTACGGTGGATAAAGAAGAAAATGACAAAGTCGCTGCAGCATTTTTGGAAAGCCACCCGGATTTTGAAAGCGATGCAACCTTGTCCGCAAGAATGCCTGAAAGCGTTCAGCCATTCATCGAGGGTCATACGCTGCAAGTTTTTCCGCAATATTTTAGCAGTGACGGATTCTTTATTGCGAGTTTTAGAAAGAAGGTGCTGTAATGGCAGAAATCACTAAATCATCTAGAGTAAGAAAAGATACGACACCAGAAAAACCGTCGATTTACTCATTGGAGCTACACCAAATTAAAGAATGGCTTGTTCAAAATGGAGAAAAGGCATTCCGGGCCGATCAAGTATATGACTGGCTTTATAAAAAACGTGTCTCCAGTTTTGAAGATATGTCCAACCTTTCGAAATCATTACGGGATAAGTTGGAATCGCAATTCACCTTCACAACTTTGAAAACTTTGATTCAGCAAACGTCCAATGACGGAACGATGAAGTTTTTATTTGAACTCCAAGATGGTTATTCGATAGAAACGGTGCTGATGCGCCATGAATACGGAAACTCCATTTGCGTGACAACGCAGGTAGGATGTAGAATTGGCTGTACATTCTGTGCGTCGACATTAGGCGGTTTAAAGCGGAATCTTGAATCAGGGGAAATAGTTGCCCAGGTCGTAAAAGTTCAGCAAGCACTTGACGAATCGGAAGAACGTGTTAGTTCTGTCGTAATCATGGGTATAGGTGAACCGTTTGATAACTACGATAATATGATGTCATTCTTGAAGAACATAAACCATGAAAAGGGCTTGAACATCGGGGCACGTCATATTACCGTTTCCACAAGTGGAATCATTCCTAAGATCTATAAGTTTGCCGAAGAAAGCATGCAAATAAACTTTGCTGTTTCCCTTCATGCACCAAATACGGAATTGAGAAGTAAATTGATGCCGATCAATAAGGCCTACAAACTTCCAGACTTGATCGAAGCAATCAAGTACTATACAGAAAAAACAGGTCGCCGTGTAAGTTTTGAATATGGTCTATTCGGTGGCGAGAATGATACAGTGGAGCACGCTGAAGAATTAGCAGCTTTAATAAAAGGGATAAAATGCCATGTTAACTTAATACCGGTTAACTATGTACCTGAACGCAACTATGTACGAACACCTCGGGACCAAATTTTTGAGTTTGAAAAAACATTGAAGAAGCGCGGCATAAATGTAACGATCCGAAGGGAACAAGGCAGTGATATTGACGCAGCCTGCGGCCAGCTTCGGGCCAAGGAGCGCAAAGAAGAGACGAGGTGACCCTATGAGGGCAATATTTAAGACAGACCGTGGAAAAGTCCGCCAGCATAATGAAGATAATGGCGGAATCTTTAAGAACTCGGAAGGCGTTCGCCTTGCCATCGTTGCAGATGGCATGGGCGGCCACCGTGCCGGGGATGTAGCCAGTGCAATGACGATAGACCTTCTGAAAAAGGGCTGGGAAGTATCAACCGGAATCGAAACGGCAAATGATGCCGAGGATTGGCTGAAGCAGCAAATCTTCTCGGTCAATCAGTTGCTTTTTGAATATGCAGAAGCGAATACGGAATGTAAGGGCATGGGGACCACCATTGTTGCAGCCATTTGCACCGACAAGTTTGCTACGATTGCCAACATCGGGGACAGCCGGTGCTATTTGTATAATGAGAGCGGTTTTAAGCAGGTCACGGAAGATCATTCACTCGTTAACGAATTGGTCCGTTCCGGTCAGATTTCGAAGGAAGATGCCGAAAACCATCCACGGAAAAATGTTTTATTACGAGCCTTGGGGACAGAAATGCAAGTGGAAATGGACATTATGACGGTCATCTTCGAAGAAAATGATTTACTGTTGCTTTGTTCGGATGGATTGACGAATAAAGTGAGTGAACAGGAACTGGAAGAAACGGTAACCAATGGACAGTCACTTGAAGAAAAGGCGAATTCATTAATAAATAAGGCCAATCACTACGGTGGGGAAGATAATATCACACTTGTGCTTGTTCAATTTACTGAAGAAAGTGAAAGCAGGTGAATTGAATGTTGATTGGTAGAAGAATCAACGGCCGTTATAAACTGATCGAGATGGTCGGTGGCGGCGGTATGGCGAATGTTTACCTTGCAAGGGATATGATCTTAGATAGGGATGTCGCATTGAAAATCCTTCGCATGGATTTTAATAATGACGAAGAGTTCATCAAGCGCTTTAATCGGGAAGCCCAATCGGCAACCAGTTTGGCCCATCCCAATATCGTAAGTATTTATGATGTTGGTGAAGAAGATTCCATCTATTATATTGTAATGGAATACGTTGACGGGTTTACACTTAAGCAATACATACAAAAATATTATCCAATTCCAGTTGATGAAGCCTTGGATATCATGAGGCAAATCACGGCAGCGATTTCCCATGCCCATCATAATGGGATCATTCATCGTGATATCAAGCCACAGAACATTTTGATTGATAAAGAAGGAACCGTCAAGATTACGGACTTCGGCATTGCATTGGCACTAAGTGCAACAAACATAACGCAGACCAACGCAGTCTTGGGCTCGGTTCATTATTTATCTCCGGAACAGGCCAGAGGCGGTATGGCCAATAAGAAGTCGGACATTTATTCACTTGGCATCGTCATGTTTGAATTGTTGACGGGAAGATTGCCATTTTCGGGTGAATCAGCCGTGTCGATAGCTCTTAAACATTTACAATCGGAAACTCCGTCGCCAAAACGCTGGAACTCTGAAATACCCCAGAGTGTGGAAAATATTATCTTGAAAGCGACAGCTAAAGATTCATATTACCGCTATGAGAGCGTAGACTCGATGGAAGATGACATACGGACGTCGCTTAATCCTGAGCGTTCAAATGAACTGCCTTTTGCCATTCCCGAAGATCATGATGCAACAAAAGCCATCCCCGTAATAACGGATGATCAGCTTTCCAGCGTCGATGAGACAATCATAAGGGGTCCTGAAAAAAATACTTTAGTTTATGCGGATGATGAGGAAAGTGATTCTGAAGCAGAGAGTAAATCGAATAAGAAACAGAAGAAACAGAAAAAACAAAAAAACAAGTCGGAACATAATGGTAAAAAACGAAAGAACATGCCTGCAATCCTGGTGACCACCTTTTTAGTTCTCGCCCTGCTTGCTGTTTTATCTGTCACTGTTTTACCTCCCCTCCTTGTCTCTAAGGAAGTGACGATCCCGGACCTAAATGGGGAAGAATTGGATGATGCCATTACTGAATTGCTTGAATTGGATTTGAAAGTTGGCGAAACGATCGAGATTGAAGATGAAGAGGTTGAAGCTGGTCTTGTGATCAAAACCAACCCTAAGGAAGGTAGGACGGTCAAGGAAGGTGCAGTGATCGATATTTATCAAAGCATTGGTAAAGAGACGATTTCATTGTCCAGCTATGAAGGTCGAGACTACTCTGATGTTAAATCCCTGCTTGATAAAATGGGATTCAAAAACATAAGCGTGACCGAAAAATATGATGACAGTGCAGCCGGCACGATCATTGAACAATCGCCCTCGGGTGCCTCTGAGGTCGTACCATCCGAAACGGAGCTAGAGTTAACGGTCAGTAAAGGGGCAGATCTGCTGAGCTTGAAGAACTTAACGGGGTTCAATGAAGCTGGCCTTACTGATTATTCCAATGAGAGTGGAATAAAGATCGATGTTGAAGAAAAAATCTATGATGATTCCGTAGCGGAGGGGCTAGTCATTTCCCAGTCACCCGAACCTGCTACGAAGGTGGAAAAGGGCAGTACAGTGAAAGTGGTCATTTCAAAAGGGAAAGAAGAGATTCCTCCCGAGAGTGTAACGGAGGAAATCAAAATCGAGTATGATCCGGTTGAGCCAGGCAAAACGCAAAAAATACAAATTTTCATCGAGGATATCAACAATAGCATGACGGAGCCTAAAGAAACATTCTATATATTGGAAGATGCGAAGAGAACGATTGAATTAATGGTTTCCCCGGATAAGAAAGCAGGATATAAAGTCATGCGGGACAATCAGGTCATCATCGATCAATCCGTCTCATATCCAGAATAAATTTAATAATTAGGAGTGTGGTTATGCCCGAAGGAAAAATTATCAAAGCATTAAGTGGATTTTATTATGTCCTTGATGGTGAAGAGGTTTATCAATGCCGTGGAAGGGGCCTGTTCAGGAAGAATAAGGTAACTCCGCTCGTGGGTGATTATGTTGTTTTTGAAGCGGAAAATAAAACGGACGGGACCGTGACCGAAATAAAACCACGAAAGAATGAATTGATACGTCCGCAAATCTCAAATGTAGACCAGGCAATCCTTGTCTTTTCAGCAGTAGAACCTGATTTCAGTCCGGCATTGCTCGATCGATTTCTCGTACTGATTGAAGATAACGAAATCGAACCGATTATCGTCGTGACGAAACTGGACTTGGTTACAGCTGAAAGCCAAAAGAAATTGTCTCAGTATATCAATGACTATCAGAAACTTGGCTATACTGTACTGGAAACATCTTCTGTTACCGCTGGAGGAATTGAAGAACTAGTGCCTTATTTAGAAGGAAAAACCAGTGTATTTGCCGGGCAGTCAGGTGTTGGGAAATCGTCTTTGCTGAATGCAATCAATCCTGAATTGGCTTTAAAGACGGATGATATTTCTTCACACTTGGGACGTGGGAAGCATACCACCCGCCACGTCGAATTGATTCATATCGGCTCTGGACTTGTCGCGGATACTCCAGGGTTCAGTTCACTTGAATTCATGGAAATGGAAGCTGAACGGTTATCCTATTGCTTCCCGGAAATGCATAAGCATGGGGAAGACTGTAAATTCAGGGCCTGCCTGCACGATAAAGAACCGAAGTGTGCAGTGAAGGAAGCAGTTGATGCCGGGGAAATTCCACGTTATCGATATGAGCATTATATGCAATTCTTAGAAGAAATCAGAGATAGAAAGCCGAGGTATTAAAATGGTTAAAATCGCACCATCCATTTTATCAGCTGACTTTGCAAAATTGGGAGAAGAAATTCTTGATGTGGAAAGGGGCGGAGCGGATTTAATCCATGTAGATGTCATGGATGGGCATTTCGTGCCGAATATAACGATAGGCTCACTAATTGTCGATGCTATCCGCCCCATAACAAAGCTTCCGCTTGATGTTCATTTAATGATCGAACAACCAGATCGTTATATCGAGGCCTTTGCGAAAGCGGGAGCCGATTATATAACTGTACATGTAGAGGCATGCACACATTTGCATCGGACGATCCAATTGATTAAATCTTTTGGTGTAAAGGCAGGCGTGGTGCTTAATCCAGCCACTCCAGCTTCCTTGATCCAACCTATAATCGAAGATATTGACATGGTATTGTTGATGACGGTCAACCCTGGTTTTGGCGGACAAAAGTTCATTAAATCCGTTCTTCCCAAAATTGCCGAAGTGAAGGCGATGGCGGAAATGTATAATCAAAGTCTGGAAATAGAGATTGATGGTGGAGTAAATGAAGAAACGGCTAAACTATGTATTGAACAAGGGGCGACAATCCTTGTGGCAGGCTCGGCAATATATAATCAAGAAGATCGAAACGCAGCGATTCAAAAGATTCGGGGAAAGTGATATAAGCCGACACTATCATATTCGTATGATGGTGATCGGCTTTTTTTATCAATCAAACATAGGAATCTTTGATATGAATATGTATAGAAAAGGATGATTTCGATGATTATTAGTATTATGGCTGGAGGTCCGGAATGTTTTTGGCCGGATCTGACATGGTATAAGGAGAAGACTGACCTTTGGGTCGGGGTTGACAGGGGAGTATGGTCTTTACTTGAAAAAGGTATCGAACCTAGATGCGGTTTTGGGGATTTTGATTCAGTTTCGGAAGATGAATACAGGAAAATTGAGCAAAGGCTGGAACAAATCAATCTATATTCTTCGGAAAAGGATGAAACGGATTTAGAGATCGCATTTAAATGGGCAATAGGGCAAAAGCCAAGTGAAATTCACATTCTGGGCGCAACAGGGGGAAGAATGGACCATTTTCTTGGGAATATCCAGCTGCTCCAAAAAGAAAGTGTCCTCCCTCATCATGGCGATATGGATATATACATAGTCGATCGGCAAAATATATTCACGGTAAAGACAGCAGGTTCATATGAGGTCACTGCTTTGAAAGATAAGAAATACTTGTCATTGCTCCCCGTAACGGCTGAAGTCACCGGCATTACACTTTCGGGATTCAAATACCCGCTGGATGATGCAAGCTTGGAAATAGGTTCGACGCTTTGCATCAGCAATGAACTAATTTCCGAATCTGGGAATGTTTCATTTGAGAAAGGCATATTAATGGTGATAAGAAGCAGTGATTAAAATTCATGCTTAAAGCAGATTCGGATATAATTACGATCATCCTATATCCGCTTAAAAGCTTATGTTGTAATAGAAAAATTCCACTTCATCTTTAATTGTGGGATGCAAAGAGGAGGGGCATGATGAAATTTTATACGATTAAATTGCCAAAAGTTCTGGGCAGTTTGGTAAGGGCTATGCTCGGAGCGTTTAAAAAAGGCTGATACTTATCTCCATGACACCTCTCAAATTAAGGGAGGTGTTATTTTTTCGGTAAAAAGGGGCGGCCATCCATTAATGGGTGAAGGCTCCCTCCTTGATGCAGGAAAGACCCGATCAACGAATTGAAACCATACCCATTAAATACCGGCCATTACAAGTAAAAAGGCATCCTAAGAGGATGCCGTAACATTATACGCGTTCTACTTTGCCCGATTTAAGAGCTCTTGCAGAAACGTATACACGTTTAGGTTTACCGTCAACTAAAATACGTACTTTTTGAAGGTTAGCGCCCCATGTACGCTTGCTAGCGTTCATTGCGTGAGAGCGGCTGTTACCAGAACGAGTTCTTCTTCCAGTGATTACACATTTACGTGCCATGTCAAATTCCCTCCTAACTACAACAAGCTTAAGTTTTTCGCAGTCGTCTTAAGTCTTTGTAAAATACTTTAATAATTTATCATACCTACCGTTAGAATGCAATACTTCAGTTAATTACTTTCAAGAAAAAAACCTTGACATACATACTTCAAAATTGATTTATATATAGTACCGTAAGACATTTACTTTTAAAACCATAGACATTATAGTAAAATGTCTTTAGTTGATTTGATTTTTGGGAGGGAAAAGAAAATGTCTATCGAATTACAAACGAAGTATGGACAAATTGATATCTCTAATGAGGTTATCGCTACTGTAGCAGGCGGCGCAGCCGTTGATTGCTATGGAATTATAGGAATGTCTTCCAAAAAACAATTTAAAGACGGCATTGCCGAAATTTTAAGAAAAGAAAACTTTACTAAGGGTGTAATTGTCCGTCAAGAAGAGGAAGAAGTTCACATCGATATGTATATTATCGTAAGTTATGGAACTAAAATCTCGGAAGTTGCACATAATGTGCAATCAAAGGTAAAGTACACCCTGGACAAAACTGTAGGATTAGCTGTTGATTCCGTCAACATTTTTGTACAGGGAGTTCGTGTGACGAACCCTTAAGTATAGGAGGAAAGTTTTGTGTCAATTACAAGTTTGAACGGAAAGCGCTTTGCAGAAATGATCATTCAAGGTGCCAACCATTTAGCGGCTAATGCCCAAATGGTTGATGCGTTGAATGTTTTCCCTGTTCCAGATGGGGATACAGGAACGAATATGAATTTATCGATGACTTCGGGTGCGAAGGAAGTGCAAAATAACGTCCAGGAACACATCGGGAAAGTGGGTGCGTCACTTTCAAGAGGACTGCTAATGGGCGCACGCGGCAATTCGGGAGTTATCCTTTCTCAACTGTTCCGCGGTTTTGCTAAAGCGATTGAACATAAATCGGAAATCAATAGTGAAGAATTTGCCCAAGCTTTTGAAGCGGGGGTTCAGACAGCTTATAAAGCCGTTATGAAACCTGTTGAAGGAACCATTTTAACGGTTGCAAAAGATGCAGCCAAGCAAGCGGTTTCATCAGCAGCAAAGCATATAGACCTTATTCAGGTGATGGAAGAAATCGTTACGGAGGCCAATGCTTCATTAAAGCGCACACCGGATCTGCTTCCAGTCTTAAAAGAAGTGGGAGTCGTTGATAGCGGCGGGCAAGGGTTGGTGTTCGTTTATGAAGGTTTCCTTGCTGAGCTGAAAGGTGAGGCCCTCCCAGTCCGACCTGCAAATGGCCCAAGCATGGATGACATGATCAATGCCGAACATCACATGAATGTACAAGGGCATATGAACACGGAAGATATCGTGTATGGCTACTGCACGGAATTCATGGTCCGATTGGAAAATGAAAAACTTGCCAATAAATCATTTGATGAAGAAAAATTCAGAAATGATTTAAGTGAATACGGAGATTCTTTATTAGTCATCTCAGATGATGAAGTCGTCAAGGTACATATTCACTCTGAACAGCCTGGCACGTGCCTGAATTATGGACAGCAATATGGTAGCTTAATAAAAATGAAAATCGATAATATGCGTGAACAGCATACTGCGATTTTAGGTAAGACGAATACACCGCTTCAAACTAAACCGTCCACCAAAGAGAAGTACGCTGTAGTGTCAGTGGCGATGGGTGCTGGCATCAGCGAATTATTCAAAAGCATCGGCGCTAAGTCCGTCATCGAAGGCGGACAAACGATGAATCCTAGCACGGAAGATATCGTTAAAGCTGTCGAAGAGGCATATGCAGATCATGTGATCATCTTGCCTAACAATAAAAATATCATCATGGCGGCCGATCAGGCTGCAGATGTACTTGGGGATCATGTGACTGTCATCCCAACGAAAACAGTACCACAGGGAATGGCTGCATTGCTGGCTTTCAACCCTTCACTTGATGCTGAAGAGAATAAAAAAGCGATGATCGAAGCCCTTTCGCATGTGAAAACGGGCCAGATTACTTATGCTGTCCGGGATACCAACATTGACGGTCTTGCAATCGAGACCGGGGACTTCATGGGAATTGCTGAAGGCACCATCAAAGTGAAGGATAAAGACATGACTCAAGCGGCAAAAGATCTTCTTTCCGATATGATTGACGAAGATTCAGAAATCCTTACCATTTTATATGGAGAAGATGCCACTGCTGAAAATGTCGAAAGTCTTGTTGCGTTTTGTAATGAGAATTTCGAAGACGTTGAAGTTGAAGTGCATAATGGGAAACAACCTTTATATTCTTTCATTTTTTCAATTGAATAAGTAGAGAACCGTGAAGATGAGGGAGACTTATTCGTCACAATGTTTGAGGATCCTGAAAAAAATAAAAGGCAATAAACTGCATATGTCATTAGGCTATGCAGTTTTATTTTTTATGAAAAGAAGGATTACGGACAGCGTAATTGTAATTACAATATATCAGGCTTTATTATTAAACTGACTCCCAGTGTATAGAAGGAGGAGCAAGTCATGAAATTTAGAAGTGTATTCGATATAATTGGTCCTGTTATGATCGGCCCCTCTAGTTCCCATACGGCAGGAGCTGCAAGGATCGGCAGGGTTGCCAGGAATTTATTCGACCGGGAACCAAAATGGGCCCATATTTCTTTTTACGGATCATTTGCCAAAACCTATAAAGGCCATGGAACGGATGTAGCCATTGTAGGAGGCTTACTTGATTTTGATACATTTGATGAGAGAATCAAAGAATCCCTGGAAATAGCACGTAAAAAAAAGATGAAAATTACTTTTCGGGAAGAAGAAGCCGTACCGGAACATCCCAATACAGCAAAAATAACGGTTGGTGATGATGATGGTGAACTGGAACTTGTCGGAATATCGATAGGCGGGGGGAAAATCGAAATCGTCGAACTGAACGGGTTTAAATTGAGGCTCTCCGGGCACAACCCTGCCATACTCGTCGTTCATGATGATCGATTTGGTGCCATCGCAAATGTTTCAAACATATTAGCCAAGCATCAAATCAATATTGGCCAGATGGAAGTCTCCCGAAAAGAAAAAGGGAAGATGGCCTTGATGACGATTGAAGTGGACCAAAACCTGGAGGATCACGTCATCGCTGAAATTACAGCACTCCCCAACATCACTCAAGTAGCGAGGATTGTGGATTGATAGGGCAATCGTTTCCACTTAGGAAGGAGAAGAAATCATGTTTCGTAATGTAGCGGAATTAGTAGAATTAGCTGAATCAAAGCAAAAAAAAATTTCAACGCTGATGATAGAACAGGAAATGGAAGTAACGGGAAAAAGCCGTGAAGAAATCATCCGCCAGATGGGAGTCAACCTGGATGTAATGGAACAGGCAGTTGAAAAAGGACTTCAAGGTGTCCGGTCCGTTTCCGGCCTGACGGGAGGGGATGCAGTCCTTCTTCAGACTTACATTAAATCAGGAAATTCCTTATCCGGTGAACTGCTGCTGGATGCGGTAAGCAAAGCGGTGGCAACGAACGAAGTGAACGCAGCCATGGGAACGATTTGTGCGACGCCTACTGCCGGATCTGCCGGTGTTGTGCCTGGAACCCTTTTTGCTTTGCAAAATAAATTAAAGCCGAATCGGGAACAGAAAATTGAGTTCCTATTTACAGCAGGGGCGTTTGGTTTTGTTGTAGCGAATAATGCTTCGATCTCTGGAGCCGCAGGGGGCTGTCAGGCTGAAGTCGGTTCTGCTTCGGGCATGGCGGCGGCAGCCATCGTTGAAATGGCAGGAGGGACACCTGCGCAAAGTGCAGAAGCGATGGCAATCACATTAAAGAACATGCTTGGCCTTGTGTGTGACCCTGTTGCTGGGCTTGTGGAGGTGCCTTGTGTGAAGCGTAATGCCATGGGTGCAGCCAATGCTATGGTTGCCGCAGATATGGCGCTAGCGGGGATCACAAGCCGCATACCGTGTGATGAAGTGATTGATGCGATGTACAAAATCGGGCAAACGATGCCATCGGCTCTTAGGGAAACTGCACAAGGAGGTTTAGCGGCTACACCGACTGGACGGGAGTTGGAAGCCAAAATCTTTGGCTTGCCGCTGAATAAGAAGTGAACCCCGCTTTACAGAAACCCATAACAGCAGTAAAGGGCATTGGGGCCGAAACGGGGGCAGCTTTGGGGGAAATGGAGATCCATACCGTCGCGGATCTCCTTGAGCACCTTCCATATCGCTATGAAGATTACCGCTTGAGGGATTTAGAAACGGTCGAGCATGATGAGCGGGTTACCATAGAAGGCAAAGTTCATACGGTGCCTACATTAGGGTACTTCGGAAAGAAAAAATCCAGGCTTACGATTAAAGTGTTAAGCGGGAGATATTTAATAAATGTGATTTTTTTTAACCAGCCATATCTGAAGCCGAAGCTTGCGATAGGCGAAACTGTAACGGTAACGGGAAAGTGGGATCGTCATCGCCAAACCATTACAGGCTCGGAATGCCACGTTGGCGATCGTAGCCGGGAGAAAGAGTTCGAACCGGTATACTCAGTGAAGGGCAGCATTACTGTCAAAGGGCTCCGTCGCTTTATCTCCAATGCATTTTCTGAATATGGGGCAATGATAGAAGAAAATCTGCCCCCGCAATTATTGTCGGCATACAAACTGATGCCGCGTAACGACGCTCTTCGTACCATGCATTTCCCTCAATCGGCCAATGAGGTGAAAAAGGCTCGCCGCCGTTTTGTGTATGAAGAATTTTTATTATTTCAACTTAAAATGCAGGCACTTCGTAAAGTGCAGCGGGAGCAGTCAAAAGGAATTGGCCAAGAGTTTGACATGGAGCAGCTCGAAGCCTTTGTTGGAACTCTCCCTTTTCCTTTGACGAACGCTCAGAATAGGGTCGTCGAGGAAATAATGAATGACATGAAATCTCCCTACAGGATGAATCGCCTGCTTCAAGGGGATGTCGGGTCTGGAAAAACGGTGGTTGCCGCGATATGCCTGAAGGCGACGATTACAGCAGGTTTCCAAGGTGCATTAATGGTCCCGACGGAAATCTTGGCTGAGCAGCATACTCAATCGCTGAAGGCGATGTTGGAACCGAGTGGAGTGAAGGTCGCATTGCTGACAAGTTCGGTAAAAGGTAAAAAGCGCAAGGAACTATTGCAAATGCTGGAATCCGGGGAGCTAGATCTTTTGATAGGAACACATGCATTGATACAGGATGAAGTGAATTTTCGGAACCTGGGACTTGTCATAACGGATGAACAACATCGTTTCGGAGTGGAGCAGCGCCGGATCCTTCGTGAAAAGGGTACAAATCCAGATGTACTTTTCATGACGGCTACACCGATTCCGCGAACGCTTGCAATTACAGTGTTTGGGGAAATGGACGTCTCGACGATCGATGAAATGCCTGCCGGGCGTAAAGCGATAGAAACCTATTGGGCAAAACACCAAATGCTTGATCGGATCTTAACATTTGTCGAAAAGGAACTAAAGAAAGGGAGACAGGCTTACGTTATCTGTCCGTTGATTGAGGAGTCGGAGAAACTCGATTCTTTACAGAATGTTCTCGATGTTCATGCAATGCTGACTCAATACTTTGCGAACAGGTACAAAGTGGGACTTATGCATGGCCGGCTGCCCGCGGATGAAAAAGACGAAGTGATGCAGCAGTTTAGTGCCAATGAAGCACAAATCCTTGTTTCCACGACGGTTGTCGAGGTTGGGGTGAATGTTCCAAATGCAACGGTAATGGTCATTTATGATGCGGAGCGCTTTGGGCTTTCACAGTTGCATCAGTTGCGCGGAAGGGTTGGACGGGGAAGCGATCAGTCCTTTTGCATCTTGCTGGCTGATCCGAAAACGGAAGTCGGCAAAGAACGGATGAAAATCATGACCGAGACAAACGATGGATTCGCCCTTTCCGAAAAAGATTTGGAACTACGCGGCCCCGGGGACTTCTTCGGTAAAAAACAAAGCGGCCTTCCCGAGTTCAAGGTAGCCGACATGGTCCATGATTACAGGACCTTGGAAGTGGCAAGGGAAGATGCTGCAAAATTGATTGCCTCCCAAAGCTTTTGGCATTCCCCTGAGTATGCACCGCTGCGGAACTATTTAGCGGGAACGGGAGTATTCACGGGAGAAAAGCTGGACTGAACTGAATAAAAAACCCAATAGCAGATTGTGAGATTTCACTCAATATCTTGCAATCTGTTTTTAAAATATATATACTACTATTAGTACCTAGTCATAATACTACGGATGGTGACCTTCAAATGCGAAGAAATAAGAAGGAACGCCAGCAATTATTAATCGAAACGATTAAACAGAATCCTTTTGTAACGGATGAGGAGCTGGCTGAAAAATATTCGGTGAGCGTCCAGACCATTAGGCTTGACCGTCTTGAATTATCGATACCGGAACTGCGTGAACGTATTAAAAGCGTGGCCGAGAAAAAATTCAGTGACGAAATCAGGGCATTGCCTTTGGATGAAATCATCGGGGAAGTAATTGATCTTAATTTAGATGACAATGCAATTTCGATTTTGGATATAAATAAGGAGCATGTCTTTAAACGGAATGGAATTGCAAGGGGACATCACCTTTTTGCCCAAGCAAATTCATTGGCTGTAGCAGTCATAAATGATGAATTGGCATTAACTGCGAAAGCATCCATTTTATTTACTCGTTCTGTAAAGGAAAATGAAAGAGTGGTAGCTAAAGCTAGGGTTAAAAACGTGGACCACACCAACGATCGTTCCGTGGTGGAGGTTAGAAGCTACGTGGGTAATGAACTGGTTTTTAAAGGCGAGTTCGAAATGTATCGCTCTTAACTTGCTAGTAAAGGATGAAAGATAATGAAGATAACGATAGATGCAATGGGTGGCGATAATGCTCCCAAGGCACAGGTTTTGGGAGCGATGAAAGCTGTCGAGGCTTTTTCCGATGTGGAAATCACCTTGATAGGCAATGAATCGGAGATCGACCAATACTTAGCGAAACATGGCCGTATAAAGGTTATACATACTGATGAAAAAATATTAAGCACCGATGAACCTGTTCGTGCGGTTCGCCGCAAGAAAAGCGCCTCGATGGTATTGGCTGCACAGCAAGTGGCTGACGGAGAAGCGGATGCATGCATTTCTTCAGGCAATACAGGGGCGCTAATGGCTGCAGGCTTGTTTGTGGTCGGAAGGATAGAAGGCATTGAACGTCCGGCGTTGGCTCCAACCCTTCCGACAATCGATGGCAAAGGTTTTGTACTACTGGATGTAGGCGCAAACTCCGATGCGAAACCGGAGCATCTCCTTCAATTCGCCATAATGGGGTCTGTTTATGCTCAAAAAGTGCGGGGAATCGAAAAGCCCCGAGTCGGATTACTTAATATCGGAACAGAAGAAAAAAAAGGGAATGAACTGACTAAGCATGCCTTTACATTACTGCAGCAATCATCGGAGATATCCTTTATAGGCAATGTAGAGGCCAGGGACCTCCTAAGCGGGCCGGCAGATGTTGTCGTGACCGACGGCTTCACGGGAAATATGGTGTTAAAGACGCTTGAAGGTACTGCTATGAGTGTATTTAAAATGGTGAAAACGGCCTTGATGAGCAACCTCAAGAGTAAGCTGGCTGCAGCAATGGTAAAGCCTGAACTAAAAGGCATAAAAAATAAAATGGATTACTCGGAGTATGGCGGTGCCGGCCTCTTCGGTTTGAAGGCCCCTGTCATTAAGGCTCATGGTTCTTCAGATGCGAATGCAGTCTATAATGCAATACGCCAGACTCGCGATATGGTTGGTAATGACGTCATATCGACAATTGCGGAGACGATAGAAAAACAATAATAAATCATAGAGGCAGGGGAGTAACATATGGGTAAAATTGCTTTTGTCTTTCCAGGACAAGGATCACAATCAATAGGAATGGGGCATGGATTATTTCAGGAAAACGAGCGTGCTCAGCAAATTTTTCGATCAGCCGATGAAAAACTTGATTTTCCACTTTCCGAATTGATCTTTAATGGCACACAACAAGAATTAACGGTGACTTATAATGCACAGCCTGCTTTATTGACCACGAGTTATGCTTTTGTCAAGGAGCTGGAAGAAGCGGGGATCAAACCCGATTATACAGCCGGGCACAGCTTAGGTGAATATACGGCATTAGTGGCATCTGGCGCAATTTCTTTTGAAGATGCCGTATATACAGTACGTAAACGTGGTGAATTCATGGAAGCTGCGGTACCGAATGGCCAAGGCTCAATGGCTGCGATATTGGGAATGGACCGTGAAGCTTTATCTGAAGTCACTTCTGAAATTACGGCCACTGGTGAATCCGTTCAATTGGCCAATATTAATTGTCCAGGGCAAATCGTCATTTCAGGCACCTCCGAAGGGGTTAAACTTGCAAGTGCAAAAGCCAAGGAAAATGGGGCTAAACGGGCTCTTCCTCTTGAAGTGAGTGGACCGTTCCATTCGGAATTAATGAAACCGGCAGCAGAAAAGTTACAGGGGGTCCTCGATGAAGTAAGCTTCAAACAGGCAGAAATTCCTGTCATTTCAAACGTAACGGCTAAGCCCATTACAGCACCTGCTGAAATTAAAGAAAAATTAATCGAACAGCTGTATTCACCGGTCCTTTGGGAAGACAGCGTGAAAAATCTGCTTGAATTGGGCGTGGATACGTTCATCGAGGTGGGGCCGGGGAAAGTATTGGGCGGATTGATAAAGAAAATCGATCGTTCCGTTCAAATTCATTCGGTTTCCGATATAGATACTCTAACTAAAACAATTGAAACATTGAAGGGGGTACAAGCATGATCCTCGAAGGTAAAAAAGCACTTGTAACGGGAGCTTCACGAGGTATTGGCAGGGAAGTTGCATTGGAACTTGCCCGTCAGGGAGCAGACGTTGCCATCAACTATTCCGGCAGTGAAGCTAAAGCGAATGAAGTGGTTGATGAAATCAAGGCATTGGGCCGTAAAGCATTCGCCGTCCAATGCGATGTTGCAAATAGTGAATCGGTGACAAGCATGATCAAAGAGGTCATCGAACAGTTTGACAGAGTGGATATCCTGGTTAATAATGCAGGTATCACACGTGATAACCTATTGATGCGTATGAAAGAAGATGAATGGGATTCTGTGATCAATACGAATCTTAAAGGCGTGTTCCTATGCACAAAGGCGGTTACAAGGCAAATGATGAAGCAGCGCAGCGGCAGGATCATCAATATGGCATCGATCGTCGGCGTCAGCGGAAATGCAGGGCAGGCTAATTATGTAGCGGCTAAAGCTGGTGTGATCGGTTTGACTAAAACCACGGCAAAGGAACTTGCTTCAAGAGGCATTACGGTCAATGCGATTGCCCCAGGTTTCATCTCTACGGATATGACTGGGGAATTGCCTGAAGACGTCCAAAAAGCCATGCTGGACCAAATTCCGCTTGCGCGGTTCGGTGACCCTAAAGATATTGCTGCAGTGGCGTCTTTCCTCGCTTCCGATGCCAGCAAATATATGACTGGGCAAACTCTTCATGTAGATGGCGGCATGGTCATGTAAGTTTTCTTGATTTTTTTCGAAATTAATTTATAATGTCTTGAGGGGAGGTGAACACATTGGCAGATGTATTAGAAAGAGTAACTAAAATCGTTGTAGATCGTTTGAACGTAGAAGAATCAGAGGTAAAACTTGAAGCTTCTTTCAAAGAAGATCTTGGTGCCGATTCCCTGGATGTAGTTGAACTAGTCATGGAATTCGAAGACGAGTTTGATATGGAAATTTCGGACGATGACGCTGAAAAAATCGCCACAGTAGGTGATGCTGTGAATTACATACAAAGCACTATGTAATGAATTGTCATTTGACTAAAAGCTCCGTTTTTTAACGGGGCTTTCTCTTATTGCTAAAGAAGTTTGATGCCGCGTCAGATAAGGGAAGAGCATGTACATGGGTAAGCACCGCCTGCATGGCAATGGTCTTTTGCCATTAGTTTTCTTTAAGCGGATAATAATGTATGATGGTACATAGGAAAGCTTGACAGGAATTCCTGCCAGGTTTCTTTTTATATATTGGAAAAATATGCTTTTTGAACCGTTGTGGAGGGTTTTGTGTGATGCGTAGGAACGGAAATAATCGTAAACCATCAATCAAGGATAATAAATTTAAACAGTTGCAAGAAAGTCTGGGTTTTCATTTTAAAGATGAAAATTTATTGAAACAAGCTTTTACACATTCATCTTATGTGAATGAGCATCGCCGTAAGCCTTATGAAGATAATGAAAGGCTTGAATTCTTGGGGGACGCTGTACTTGAACTGACCATCTCTAAATACTTATATCAAAAATATCCGATGATGAGCGAAGGTGAACTTACCAAACTGAGGGCAGCCATTGTATGTGAGCCTTCACTTGTTGCTTTTGCCAATAGTCTTTCTTACGGGGAATATGTATTGCTCGGAAAAGGGGAAGAAATGACAGGCGGAAGAGAACGCCCTGCCATGCTTGCGGATGTATTCGAAGCCTATATTGGTGCTTTGTACCTTGATCAAGGATTAGAGCCAGTGGTGCAGTTTTTGACGAATGTCGTGTTTCCGAAGATAGACGAGGGTGCTTTTTCTCATGTGATGGATTATAAGAGCCAGCTTCAGGAGCTGATCCAGCGTGATGCCATCGGTGTCCTGCAATATAAGATCTTGCAGGAAAAAGGACCGGCTCATAATCGGGAGTTTGTTTCGACCGTCTCCTTGAATGGGGAAGAGCTGGGCTCTGGAATAGGAAAGTCCAAAAAAGAAGCGGAGCAGCATGCTGCCGAGCATGCATTGATCGTTTTAAAAGAAAAAAAATCAACAAGATAGTTGAACAATAGAGGGGGAAAGGTCATGTTCCTCAAACGTTTGGACGTTGTAGGATTTAAATCTTTCGCAGAGAAAATTTCGATTGATTTTGTACCTGGTGTCACGGCAGTGGTTGGACCAAACGGAAGCGGTAAAAGTAATGTGACCGATGCAGTCCGATGGGTACTTGGAGAGCAGTCTGCGAAATCACTGCGTGGAGCAAAAATGGAAGATATCATCTTTTCGGGAAGTGACACGAGGAAAGCGTTGAATTTTGCGGAAGTATCATTGACCCTTGATAACGAGACCAATTCCCTGCCGATTGACTTTCATGAAGTCAGTGTGACAAGACGTGTATATCGATCGGGAGAAAGTGAATTTTTCATTAATAATCAAGGTTGCCGTCTGAAAGACATCATAGACCTTTTCATGGATTCTGGTCTTGGGAGAGAAGCGTTTTCCATCATCAGCCAAGGGAAAGTGGAAGAAATCCTTAGCAGCAAGGCTGAAGAAAGACGAGTGATTTTTGAAGAAGCAGCCGGTGTCCTGAAGTATAAAACGAGAAAACGAAAAGCGGAATCGAAGCTGACGGAAACACAGGATAACTTAAACCGTGTCCATGATATCCTCCATGAATTGGAGGGGCAGGTGGAGCCGTTAAAAATTCAGTCTTCCCTCGCCAAGGAATTTTTGGCGAAGAAAGACGAGCTTGAGCAAATAGAAGTGGCTTTAACCGTTTTTGAAATAGAAGAACTTTATGAAAAATGGGAAAAACTATCACAAGAACTTGAAAAACATAATGAAATGGAACAGCAAATGGCAGGACAGCTTCATGATAGGGAAGCTCATCTCAAAAAGCTAAGGGATAGTCTTGCGACGCTTGAGACATCGATCAATGGTCTTCAGGAAATTCTCCTGAATGCCAGCGAAGAACTTGAAAAGCTTGAAGGCCGTAAAGAAGTTTTGAAAGAACGGAAAAAGAATGCCGCCCAAAACAAGTCACAGCTGGAAAAAGCGATTGTGGAAGGTGAGGCTGCTGTCGAGCGTCTGTCTTTGCAAAAGGAAAGAGAAACGGAAATCCTGAATGCACTGAACTTGGAAGTGAAAGGGATTTCTGAAACCTTACATGAAAAACAAAAAAGCCTGGGCCTATTCAATAGTGACATCGAAGCGATGATCGAAGCGAAAAAGAGTGACTATATCGAGTGGTTGAACAAGCAGGCATCGGCTAAAAACGAAAAACAATACCTGCTCCAGCAGCTAACACAGCAGGAACATAAAAATGCTAAACTTGACATGGAAAATGAAAAGTTCTTAACCGAAAGAATGGATATCACTGCTAAAAAAATGGAATATTCAAAGCTGATGGACGATATGACCAAGCAGCTTGAAGAGCATGTCACTTATTTCCGAAATCAGCAGAATAAATTGAATGCGGCAAAAGATACGTATCAAAAACAAGAAACTACCCTTTATAAGGCCTATCAATTCCTTCAACAGGCAAAATCACGTAAGGAACTGCTTGAAGAAATGGAAGATGATTATGCAGGCTTCTTTCAGGGTGTAAAAGAGGTTTTGAAAGCGAAAGAAACCCTTCCAGGCATTGAAGGGGCAGTTGCGGAATTGATAAAGGTTCCAAAGGAATATGAAACGGCCATCGAAACGGCTCTGGGCGGAGCGATGCAGCATGTTGTCGTGGAACGCGAGGAGCATGCACGGGAAGCCATTTCCTTCTTAAAGAAAAATAGGTATGGGCGTGCGACGTTCTTGCCTTTATCAGTCATAAAGGCAAGAGAGATATCAGCTAACCAATTATCAATGCTGAAGAGCCATTCAGCTTTTGTAGGGACTGGTTCCTCATTGATCCAATATGATGATAGGCATGCAGCGATTGCTGAAAACCTATTGGGAACCGTGATGATCACTACAGATTTAAAAGGTGCAAATGACCTGGCGAAAATGATGCAGCACCGTTTCCGCTTCGTAACGCTTGAGGGGGATATCGTCAATCCAGGCGGTTCAATGACCGGCGGAGCCTTAAAGCAAAAAACGACCTCCCTGCTTTCAAGGAAAACGGAATTGGAAGAGCTCCAACAAAAACTTGCTGCCATGGAAGCTAAAACGAATCAGCTAGAAAAGCAAGTCAAACAGCTCAAAGTGGATGTGGGTGTTCAAGAGCAAACGCTTGAACAAACCAGAAAAACAGGAGAGAGACTTCGATTACAAGAACAAACCCTTAAGGGCGAACTCCGTGAAGTGGAGCTGCAGGAAAGAAATGTGAATGAACGGCTGCATCTTTATGATTTGGATAAAAATTCATATTTAGAAGAACAACAGCAAAAAACAGCAAGACTTGAAGAGCTGGAAGAACTTTTGGACTCATGTAAATCGGAAATTGAAGGGCTTGACAGGTTGATTTCCGAAATGACCGAACAAAAGCAATCTCAACAATCCTCAAAAGAGAGCCTTGCTGAAGAAACGAATGAACTGAGGGTAATGCTTGCCTCTAAGCGTGGCCAGCTGCAAAACCAAAAAGAGAAGATGGAACGCATTGAATCGGATCTTTCAAAGGAAACAAGCAGGCTTGCCGAAAACAAAGATGATTTAGGGCTCCTGACCAATGAAATGACAGACAGTTCAAGCGGGGAAGAGTCACTGGAAGATATGGCTCAGCAGAAATTGCTCGACAAAAATGGGGCAATTGAAGGAATCACCATAAAAAAACAGGAAAAAAACGAGCTTCTAAAGGAAGTTGAATCGCTTGAACTGTCCTTGAAAGAAGAAAATCGACTTTATAGAGGCATTGTCGAAGTGATAAAGGATGAAGAAGTGAAATTAACTCGTCTGGATGTCGAACTGGAAAATCGTCTCGACCACTTGAGAGAAGAATATACCCTTTCCTTTGAAGGTGCTAAAGAACAGTATCCATTGATGATGCCTGCAGAAGAAGCTCAAAAAAGGGTGAAGCTCATCAAGCTTGCAATCGAGGAACTGGGGACGGTGAATCTAGGTGCAATTGATGAATACGCACGTGTAGCTGAACGCTATGAATTCCTTCTAAGTCAAAAGGAAGACCTTCAACAGGCGAAGGATACATTATTCCAAGTCATCGATGAAATGGATGATGAAATGAAGCGGCGCTTTGCGGATACCTTCTATTCGATCCGTGAAGAATTCGAACAAGTCTTCAAAGCTTTATTTGGCGGAGGCAGAGCCGAGCTGAAACTGACAAATCCGGATGATTTACTAAATACAGGGGTAGATATCATTGCACAGCCTCCCGGGAAAAAACTGCAAAATTTGAGCCTCTTATCCGGGGGGGAACGAGCATTGACAGCCATAGCCCTTTTATTCTCCATTCTAAAAGTGCGTCCGGTGCCTTTCTGTATCCTTGATGAAGTCGAGGCAGCGCTTGATGAGGCGAATGTTGTCCGGTTCAGTCAATTTTTAAGGAAGTTCAGCAGGGAAACGCAGTTCATCGTGATTACTCACCGCAAAGGCACGATGGAAGAAGCAGATGTCCTATATGGCATTACGATGCAGGAGTCAGGCGTCTCCAAACTTGTTTCCGTCCGGATGGAAGAATCAGAAAACTTTATTGAAGTTTAAAATTCATGAATTAGAGGAAGTGGGACAATGAGTTTTTTCAAAAAGCTAAAAGAGAAATTTACGACCCAGGAAGAAAAAGAAAAATCGGTTGAAGCAGAAGTATCCATAGGGGAAAAATTCAAGCAAGGTTTGACAAAGACGAGGAATTCCTTTACTGGAAGGGTTAATGAACTTGTTGCCCGTTATCGGAAAGTGGATGAGGACTTTTTTGAAGAACTTGAAGAAATCCTGATACAGGCTGATGTAGGCTTTGATACTGTGATGGAACTGATTGATCAATTGAAAAGGGAAGTCAAGCTTCGTAATATCTCTGATACGAGGGAAGTGCAGTCCGTTATTTCCGAAAAGCTAGTGGAAATCTACCAAGGTGATGATGAAACGACTTCAAGCCTGAATATACAAGAAGAAGGTTTGACGGTCATTTTGTTTGTAGGGGTCAATGGGGTAGGGAAAACGACAACCATTGGTAAACTTGCCCATAAATTCAAAACGGAAGGTAAATCTGTCGTTTTGGCTGCCGGGGATACCTTCCGTGCCGGTGCGATTGAACAGCTTGAGGTTTGGGGAGAGCGTGTCGGCGTCAGTGTAATCAAACAGGGTGAAGGTTCTGACCCTGCTGCGGTCATGTTCGACGCCATTCAGGCCGCCAAGGCACGAAAAGCGGATATCCTGATCTGTGACACTGCCGGTCGCTTACAGAATAAAGTGAACTTAATGAAGGAATTGGAAAAGGTGAAACGTGTAATTGAACGTGAAGTACCAGGTGCACCACACGAGGTGTTGCTTGCCCTTGACGCAACAACTGGACAAAATGCCCTCATTCAGGCCAAGACATTCAAGGAAGCGACCAATGTTTCCGGTATTGTTTTAACAAAGCTTGATGGCACCGCAAAAGGCGGAATTGTTTTGGCAATTCGCAATGAATTGGCCATTCCCGTTAAATTTGTCGGGCTAGGTGAAAAAATGGACGATCTACAGGAATTCGATGCTGAGAAATATGTTTATGGCCTTTTTGCTGATATCATCGATAAAGAAGAGGTTTAAGAAAAATTGTAAGCCGGAAGAGATAATTCTCTTCTGGTTTTTTGTTCACTGTGCAAATTAGGGAAACAATTGCATAAAGGTCTAAAAAAGCGGAAAAAAAGAAAAAAATAATGCTTTGCAAACAAGTGGTAAGGAGTTTAACTTGACATCAAATAAACAAGGCTTTACAATATAAACTTGTAAAGGGTTTTCACTTAACAGCAGGGAGGCTTGCTAAGATGCTTGAAAAGACAACGCGGATTAATTATTTGTATGACTTTTACCAATCGTTGTTAACAGAGAAGCAGCAGAGCTACATGTCCCTCTACTATCTGGATGATTACTCTCTTGGCGAGATTGCCGATGAATACGAAGTCAGTAGGCAGGCAGTCTATGATAATATAAAAAGAACAGAAGCGATGCTTGAGGAATATGAAGCAAAGCTATTGTTATTTCAAAAATTTCAAGAGCGTAACCAGTGGATTGCGAATATGAAGGGACTCATAGAAAAGGAATCCTTTTCAAAAGAGAAGCTGCTAGACGCAATCACAACGCTTGAGAAGTTGGATTAGGAGGCGGCAATATGGCATTTGAAGGATTGGCCGACCGACTGCAGAGCACGATGCAAAAGATCCGTGGAAAAGGGAAAGTCAACGAAGCGGACGTTAAAGAAATGATGCGTGAAGTTCGATTGGCCCTGCTTGAAGCGGATGTTAACTTTAAAGTCGTGAAGGATTTTGTAAAACGTGTCAGTGAACGTTCGGTAGGTCAGGAAGTGCTGAAAAGCTTAACCCCCGGTCAACAGGTAATAAAGGTAGTCAAGGAAGAATTGACGGAGCTGATGGGCGGCGAACAAAGCAAGATTGCCGTTGCCTCGAAACCACCGACTGTCATCATGATGGTAGGTCTTCAAGGTGCAGGTAAAACGACGACCACCGGAAAGCTTGCCAATCTTCTAAGGAAAAAATACAACCGCAAGCCATTGCTCGTTGCGGCTGATATTTACCGTCCGGCGGCGATTAAGCAGCTTGAAACACTTGGCAAACAATTAAGCATGCCTGTTTTCTCCCTTGGGGACCAGGTGAGTCCTGTTGAAATTGCCAAACAGGCAATTGAAAAAGCTAAGGAAGAACATCATGATTATGTGTTGATTGATACCGCAGGCCGCCTTCATGTTGATGAAAACTTGATGGGCGAACTGAAGGATATCAAAGAGTTGACAAAACCAGATGAAATCTTCCTGGTTGTCGATGCGATGACCGGTCAGGATGCGGTCAATGTAGCCCAAAGCTTCAATGAACAGCTGGGCCTGACAGGAGCCGTATTAACGAAACTTGATGGGGATACACGTGGTGGTGCGGCACTTTCAATTCGTTCAGTCACCAACACGCCGATTAAATTCGTCGGTATGGGTGAAAAATTGGATGCACTTGAAGCGTTCCATCCGGAACGGATGGCCTCAAGGATCCTCGGCATGGGTGATGTATTGACCCTTATCGAAAAAGCACAGGCCAATGTAGATGAAGAAAAAGCGAAAGAATTAGAGAAAAAGATGCGTACAGCCACTTTTACCTTTGATGATTTCCTTGATCAGCTCGGTCAGGTGCGGAATATGGGACCGCTTGATGATATTCTGAAAATGATTCCAGGTGCGAATAAAATGAAAGGGATGGACAACCTTCAGATCGATGAGAAACAAATCGGTCATGTTGAAGCTATCATCCGTTCAATGACAACGCATGAAAAGGAACATCCGGAAACCATGAATGCTTCCCGCAAGAAACGGATTGCCAAAGGAAGCGGCAGATCGATTCAAGAAGTGAACCGTCTACTGAAGCAATTCGAAGAAATGAAAAAGATGATGAAACAGGTTACGAACATGCAAAAAGGAAAGAAAAAGGGATTCAAATTCCCGTTCATGTAAGGTTTATTTCAGCTCGGAACTAAGGTGAAATACGGGTCGAAGCCATGTATTTCAACACTTTTTTTACCTGTTAAGAAAAAAACCTTTACAAACATGCAAGACATTTGATATTATACTATCTTGTGTGAAACTATTCGGAGGTGCTTATTTAAAATGGCAGTAAAAATTCGCTTAAAACGTATGGGAGCTAAAAAATCTCCTTTCTATCGTATTGTAGTTGCAGATTCTCGTTCACCACGTGACGGACGTTACATTGAAGTGGTAGGAACTTATAACCCGGTGGCTCAACCAGCAAAAGTTGATATCAACGAAGAGCTTGCTCTTAAATGGTTACAAGATGGAGCTAAACCATCTGATACAGTTCGTAACTTATTCTCAACACAAGGCATCATGGAAAAATTCCATGTTGCAAAAAACAGCAAGTAATCGACGGTAGTTGATGAAAGCACTGATTGAAACGATTGTTTCAGTACTTGTGGATCATCCGGAAGAGGTCATCGTGACCTCCAAGGAAGAATCCGACCGGATTGTTTATATCCTCTCCGTTCATAAAGAGGATATGGGCAAGGTGATCGGTAAACAAGGGCGTGTTGCTAAGGCGATTCGGACTGTGGTATATGCAGCAGGATCTTCACAGCAGAAGAAAATCTATTTGGAGATTTCCGAATAAGGAGGGTTAATACCCCTCCTTTTTTTGTACTTCAAGAAAGCTTAGATCCCAATTGATCAAATTCGGACTTTAAACTTTACGCCTTTTAAGACGCATCTTTTACCGATTTACGTTATACTTAAGAGAATGACCCCCATTTCAAAAAGATTACCCCATCATACATATTTTTAGAAGGAAATACGAAATCATAGATAATAGGAGGTGCTGGAATGAAAATTCTCCAAAATGTAATCGTTAACCAAGTATTAACGGAATCCAGCAAGAATCAGCTCCTCGAGAAATACAAGTCAAAACGCCTTCAGCTTCAAAAAGAGAGTGAACAGCTTCGCTTTGAACTGAAAAAACTTGAAAAAACAAGAACTCTCCAACCTGCTAGTCTCCGTGCTCATTTCGAAAAAGAAATAAACCAGAGGCAAGAAAAAATTAAACTGCTTGAATTTCAAATGGAGCAGTTGGAGATCCTTCCCGCCGGAAGTGAATTGAAGGAACGGGAAGTTCAAAGTATCATTGATGTGGAAATTGGGGCAGATTGGGACGAAATCATGGCAACGAAGACCATTGTCATTAAAGATGGAATCGTCTCCGAAATTCGTTAGAGGTGAAAGAATGGAAAAATGGTTTAATGTAGGTAAAATTGTCAACACACATGGTCTTTTAGGAGAAGTCCGTGTTATTTCTTCAACAGACTTTCCGGAAAAACGGTACAAAGTGGGAAATACTCTGTATTTGTTCAGGGACACTGAGAAAAAACCTTTGCCGCTTGTCATCAGGTCGCATCGCACCCATAAAAACTTTAACCTATTGACGTTCGAGAACTATTATAACGTCGGACAAGTCGAGGCTTTTAAAAACGGGGTCCTTAAAGTCAAGGAAGCACAGCTTGGTAAATTGGACGAAGGTGAGTTCTACTTCCATGAAATCATCGGCTGTTCGGTATTTACGGATGAAGGCATGGAAGTTGGGGAAATCATTGAGGTTCTTACGCCTGGTGCCAATGATGTTTGGGTCATTAAGAAAGCTGGCAGTAAGGACGTTCTGATTCCTTATATTGAACAAATTGTAAAAGAAGTGGATATTTCCGCTAAAAAGGTCATCATTACACCGATGGAAGGACTTTTAGACTGATGAAAATCGATGTGCTTTCGCTTTTTCCAGAAATGTTCGAAGGGGTATTTGGCTCGTCAATCTTAAAAAAGGCTGCGGAAAAGCAGGCTGTCAGCTATAAGGTGACCAATTTCCGAGATTATGCAGATAATAAGCATTCGACGGTAGACGATTATCCGTATGGCGGCGGTGCCGGAATGGTATTGAAGGCACAACCGATCTTTGATGCCGTGGAAGCTCTTAAAGGGCAAGCTGAGCTAACCCCAAGGGTAGTCCTGCTTTGCCCCCAGGGAGAGCGTTACACGCAGAAAAAAGCCGAAGAGTTAGCTGAAGAGGAACATCTCATTTTCATTTGCGGGCATTATGAAGGGTATGATGAGCGGATTCGGGAGCATGTCGTCACTGATGAAATATCGATAGGTGACTTTGTTCTTACAGGCGGGGAATTGGGCGCAATGGTCATTATTGACAGCGTTGTGCGCTTGCTGCCTGGCGTTCTTGGTAATGTTGACTCCCCGATTCTTGATTCCTATTCTTCTGGTTTGTTAGAGCATCCACATTATACTAGACCTGCAGATTTCCGGGGGATGAAAGTTCCCGATCCGTTAATATCCGGGAATCATAAAAAAATCGATGAATGGCGGATGAAGGAATCCCTGCGCAGAACTTGGATTCGACGTCCGGATTTGCTCGATAGTTATGAACTATCGGAAGTTGAAGAAAAATTATTGTCCGAGATTAAAAAAGAAGACTGATGTCTATTGCATCGACGTTTATAGTATGATAGGATATACCTTGTGACTTGGGCAAAATGCTCAGTCTTATAACGATGTTCCGCTGCAAACAATAAGTATTTGCAAGAGCGTCCAGGAGGAGTTGAAATCGATGCAAAATCTTATTAACGAAATCACAAAAGAACAACTTCGCTCAGATCTTCCATCATTCAGACCTGGTGACACAGTACGTGTACACGTAAAGGTTATTGAAGGAACTCGCGAACGTATCCAGTTGTTTGAAGGCGTTGTAATCAAACGTCGTGGCGGCGGAGTTAGTGAAACTTTCACAGTACGTAAGATCTCTTACGGCGTTGGAGTAGAACGTGCTTTCCCTGTTCACACACCAAAAATTGCGAAATTAGAAGTTATCCGTCACGGTAAAGTACGTCGTGCGAAACTTTATTACCTACGCGAACTTCGTGGTAAAAAAGCACGTATTAAAGAAATTCGTCGTTAATTCTTCGAATATCTTCATGCGGATTTACCATGATCCACATAAGGTGAATAACCAAACAGTATCATGCAAAAAGGGAGCTTGTTTATCAGGCTCCCTTTTTGCACTTTAAGAAACGATGAATACACATACGGTGAAACTATATAGAATCCTGCTCGCTATAGCGTCCGCAACATGTTAAAATAATTGTTGATATGCTTCAAAAAGGGTGGGTAAGGATGGCGAAAAAGAAAAATGAATTGTGGGAATGGACAAAGGCGGTCATAATCGCGGTTATAGCGGCGACGATGATTCGTTATTTCCTTCTGGCTCCTATTGTTGTGGACGGTAATTCCATGATGCCGACATTAAAGGATACGGACCGCATGATCGTTAATAAAATTTCCTATTCGATTGGCGAACCGAAAAGATTCGACATTATCGTTTTCGAAGCTCCAGAAGGCAAGGATTACATAAAGCGTGTCATCGGATTGCCAGGGGAAAAAGTCGAATATAAAAATGATACTCTTTACGTGAATGGAAAAGCTTATGATGAGCCATACTTGGATGAATATAAAGAACAATTGATTGATGGCGGGGACTTGACGGAACCTTTTACATTAAGTGATATCATAGAACAAGAAACGGTGCCTGAAGGCCACCTATTTGTCCTGGGGGATAATCGCCGTTTTAGTAAGGATAGCCGCCATATTGGCGTAGGTGTCGTTCCTTACGATAAAGTGTTAGGAAAAACTAAATTAGTTTATTGGCCGATCGAAGACTTTCGATTGGCGGAATAGTAGGAAGGTGCATTCCATTGACAATACAGTGGTTCCCTGGCCATATGGCCAAAGCAAGACGGGAAGTGACAGAGAAATTAAAACTGATCGACATCATCTTTGAACTTGTGGATGCCCGGATACCGGCATCTTCACGAAATCCGATGATCGATGAAATCATTCAGCATAAACCAAGGGTCATCCTTTTGAATAAAGCTGATATGGCCGATCCGGTAAAAACGAATATGTGGCTTGAACATTATAAATCGCAGGGGAAAACGGCGATTGCCATTAACTCACAGGCGGGAAACGGTTTAAACCAGATTACAGCTGCTTCCAAAAAACTTTTAAAAGAGAAGTATGAGCGGATGGAATCAAGAGGAATAAAGCCGAGAGCGATCCGTGCCATGATAGTGGGCATTCCGAACGTGGGGAAATCGACTTTAATCAATCGACTTGCCAAAAAGAACATTGCCAAAACAGGGAATACGCCTGGCGTCACGAAAGCGCAGCAATGGATAAAAGTTGGCAAGGAATTGGAATTGCTCGACACGCCGGGGATTCTCTGGCCGAAATTCGAGGATCAGGAAGTAGGCTTGAAGCTTGCGTTGACAGGTGCGATTAAAGATACGATTTTAAACTTGCATGAAGTCTCATTATACGGTCTTCGCTTTTTGGAAAAAGAATATCCGGATAGGTTGAAATCCCGTTATAACCTGGATGTAATTCCGCAGGAAACGCTCGAATTGTTCGATGCGGTCGGAAAGTTCAGGGGCTGTTTAGCATCTGGGGGCTTCATCGATTATGACAAAACCGCAGAGTTGGTCGTACGTGAAATCCGTTCAGAAAAGATGGGTCCGCTTACGTTTGAGGTCCCTTTGGATTATGAAGAGAATGATATCCCCGAATAACATTAACATTGACCTGATGTTGAAGACAATCAGTGAAAAGGATTGATACGGAGCTGGAGTTGGATATCGAAAAGGCTTACTCTTTTTGATGTCTCTTTTCCGCTCCGTATTTTTGTCTGAACTGTAGAAAGGGAGCAAGGCTGCCGATAATTAATATGATGGGTGATAAAGATGATAACCGAAATGAGCATTAAGGAAATCTCCTCAAAGCTAAAGACAATAAGAGAGCCCGAAGATTTATTTTTACAGAAATGCCGGGAGGACGGACGAAAGGGAGTAACCGACTTAGTAAGCAAATGGCAAAGAGCTTATGAAAAAGAACAACAGGTAAGGGATGCTTTCACGGAAATGACGGAGTTTGAACGTCAATTGCGAAAACAGGGGTTTTCCATTCTGGCTGGTATCGATGAAGTTGGAAGAGGACCTCTGGCAGGACCAGTTGTGACAAGTGCAGTCATCTTGCCTGAATCTTTTTATTTG
Source organism: Peribacillus sp. NPDC096447 (assembly GCF_044762725.1). NCBI lineage: Bacteria > Bacillati > Bacillota > Bacilli > Caryophanales > Bacillaceae > Peribacillus > Peribacillus sp. NPDC096447. The sequence continues at coordinate 125,457 of NZ_JBIWEV010000002.1, read as the reverse complement.
CCGGGGCTTAATGATTCCAAAAAGATTCCAGAAGCAAAAAGGGAATTGTTTTATGAAATGATTTTTAAGGAAGCACTATCCATAGGTGTAGGTGTTGTACATAGCGAAGTGATTGATGAAATCAATATATATCAAGCTACGAAAAAGGCAATGGTGGCCGCATTGAACGATCTGTCGGAACTTCCTGATCATTTGTTGATCGATGCAATGGAACTGGATGTGCCGATTCCGCAGCTTTCGCTCATAAAGGGGGACGCAAGAAGCATTAGCATCTCTGCGGCATCCATAATAGCGAAAGTGACCCGTGATAGAATGATGAAGGAATATGGTGAAAAATATCCGGAATATGGTTTTGAAAAGCACATGGGTTACGGGACAAGCCAACATTTAGAAGCGCTAGACACGCACGGGCTTACACCTTGGCATAGAAGGAGTTTTGCGCCAGTTAAGGAAATAGCTGCACGAACGAAGGATTAAGGGGGGATGAGTGGTGCAATCCATAACAAGCGGTCAACCGTTATCTTCACCCATTGAAATAAAAGGAACTGCGAGTTGGAAAAACGGGCAAATCCTTTTCGGGCAGGTGAATAAGGTTTTTCCTAACCAAACCGCCGAGGTACAGATTGGCCATCAAAAAATGATTGCCACTCTCGATATCCCGCTTCGGACAGGAAAAAGGCATTGGTTTCGAGTGCAGCACCCAATTGAGGGGGGGCTCGTGTTAAAAGCGTTAGATTCCCCCGATTTGAACGATTCCGGCATAAAGGGAACGGCTGCAAAATTAATCGCTCATCTCGGCATAACGCCCGAACCGTCCGCAACGAAGCTTGCCGAATATCTCCTGACAAATCGCCTCCCGATAACCAAGGAAACTTTTCAGCCCGCCATGCAATGGTTAAAAGCTGCTGATGCTGCAGAAGTCGGTCTGCCTGTAATAAAAACGATGTTCATTCAGCAACTGCCTTTTGTAAAAGATGTATTTGATGCTTTATTTACACAGTCCAAAAGTGAACCTTTCCATAAACTCCTCAGTGGCTTCAAACAAAGGCTGGAGGATGGTGGGGCAGCAACGAGGACTGCCGTCAAGCTGATGGAAGTATTGGACTCCTTACATGTTGCTAAACAGAACCAGTTTCAACAAATCGGTTTGCAAAAACTAGTCACCACTTGGCTGGATTCCGATTCAACGCCAGAAATGAAATCCGGTGCATTCTCCCTGCTTCAAAAGACGGGTTTCATTCCAAAGGAAATGACGGAATCTGTCTTTCTGGAGAATTTAATTGATGGAGCTGAAGCTAGGTCAGGTATTGCTAAGAATTCAGCGGTTGATAAATTACACCAAGGATTACAGCTGCTTTCCGAGGCAAAAAGCGGAGCATTTGCAAAAGTTGAAGAAATCGATACTGCTATTAATCGCATATTGTACGGTCATGAACATGTGGGGGCAAAACTGCCAATTGATATCCACTCGATGCCGAGAAAAAACATTACTGCAGAAAAACTTTCCTCTCTTGCCTTTCATTTACTCCAGAGTTCTTTTACCGAAGCAACAGCTAAAAAGGCAGTAGGCGGAAAGATGGAAGTGAATGACCTTATAGGCTACTTGAATAAGGACACAGATCAAGTAGCTGAGTCGAAGGGTAAGGCGGCTGAATTATTGTTCCAGTCGCTTAATGGGCTTCCTGAGGCCCAATACGCTAAGATTAATGAGAAGCTGGTCCTTTCACTTGTATTGGAATCTGAGTTTCAAGCGATTTCACCGATGACCTTCTGTTGCACATCAACTGAAAGAAATGACCAAGATCCTTGGTCTTCAGCTGGAACATGCACTCATTAACCTTTCTGGAGATGATATGGCGGAGTTCCCGAAGGATTTGGAGACACTTAAACCACTGCTGCTTAAATTGCTGAATGAGCAAATTCCGGCATCTATGAAGGAGATGGCAGAACAAATCCTAAATCGGATTACTGCGCAACAGATCCTTTCACAGGAAAATGGACCGATTCAGAATTTACTTCTTACACTTCCACTCAATCTGGGGTCTGCTCAAACGGATCTGACTTTACAATGGAGCGGAAGAAAAACAAAAGATGGCAAAATTGACCCGGATTACTGCCGTGTCCTATTTTATTTAGAATTGGAACGCCTTGAAGAGACGGTCATCGACATGCAGGTTCAAAACCGAATCATCAAAGTGACGGTCATCAATGGGAATGGTGCGGTCCTTGAAGAGGCAGCCGGTCAATATCTTGACATCCTGAGAGAGAAACTTGAAAAACTGGATTACAGATTGTCAGGGGTTTCCTTTGTAAATCCCGTGCATGAAAAAGAGCGGGACCATGGGGTGAAACCGATTCCTTTTTCAGAAGCCTGTTCGTATAGTGGAGTGGATATTCGAATATGAAGAATGATAAACGAAAAGAAGCGATTGCCTTAAAGTATGATCAAAAGACATCTAAAGCGCCCTACATATTGGCGAAGGGAAAAGGTAAAACGGCTGAAAATATTCTGGAAAAGGCGATGAAACTGGATATACCGGTCCAAAGGGACGAATCGCTTGCTGCACTTTTAGGTCAAATGGATATAAATCAAACGATTCCGGAAGAATTGTATGGAGCTGTTGCAGAGGTATTCGCATTCATTTATAAAGTTGACAAGGACATGAATCGGTAGTTTCCTAATTTATCCAGGCCATATCGCTAAATGGATTACTGTTAGTTTATGTAGAATATTAGGGAAATCACTGACGAATTTTCATTATATTAAAAAAATACTAAAGTAAAAGCAAAAGGACAAGGCCATGGCTTTGTCCTTTTGCTTTTACTTTGAATCAATACAAGGATAATTGTAATTTATCAATGAATCGACCTCTGGGTTAATGTAGTGAAAAGGCTTTCATAGAGGTGCTTTTAGAAGATTTATAACTGTAATGACTTTTTTGGAAATAGATTTTTAGAACTAAAATATATGAATTTAATAAGAAAAAAACACAACGGCGAAGAAGGTTTTCTCCATTTTAAACATGGGTATAGAAGTATATTGTAATAATATTTTAAAAATTATGTGAAAGAAAATTATGCACGAAGGAGAATTTTGTTGTAATATGTTAGAGAAAACACGCATTAAATTTCAAAGTTGTTTTTTAGTAGATAAGGAGGATGGGAAATGAATATCCATGAGTATCAGGGGAAAGAGATATTGCGACAATACGGGGTATCCGTTCCAAATGGCCGGGTTGCCTTTACTGTTGATGAAGCAGTGGAAGCAGCGAAGGAGTTAGGTACGGAAGTTGTTGTCGTCAAAGCTCAAATTCATGCGGGTGGCCGCGGGAAAGCCGGCGGAGTCAAGGTAGCGAAGAATCTTGATGAAGCGCGTACATATGCAGAAGAGATTCTTGGCAAGACATTGGTGACCCATCAAACAGGTCCTGCAGGCAAGGAAGTTAAGCGTTTACTTATTGAAGAAGGCTGCGACATTACAAAAGAATATTATATCGGGCTGGTCCTTGACCGTGCTACGGACAGTGTCGTATTGATGGCTTCTGAAGAAGGCGGAACGGAAATTGAGGAAGTGGCCGAAAAGACACCAGAGAAAATTTTCAAAGAAGTAATCGATCCGGTTGTCGGCCTGACTGGTTTCCAGGCACGGAGGATTGCATTCAATATCAATATTCCGGCTTCACTTATAAATAAAGCTTCCAAACTGATGGTTAACTTATATACAGCTTTCGTTGATAAAGATTGCTCAATCGCAGAAATCAACCCATTAGTGGTAACTGGCGACGGCGATGTAATGGCGCTTGATGCTAAATTGAACTTCGATGATAATGCGATTTACCGCCATAAAGACATCGCGGAGTACCGTGATTTGGATGAAGAGGATGCAAAAGAGATTGAAGCATCAAAACATGGCCTTAGTTACATATCGCTTGACGGAAATATCGGATGCATGGTTAATGGTGCCGGTCTTGCTATGGCGACGATGGACATCATTAAACATTATATGGGAGATCCGGCTAACTTCCTTGACGTTGGTGGCGGCGCCACTGAGGAAAAAGTGAAAGAGGCTTTCAAAATCATCCTTTCCGATCAAAATGTTAAAGGCATCTTCGTTAATATCTTCGGAGGAATCATGAAATGTGACATCATCGCTACAGGCGTCGTGGCTGCTGCTAAAGAACTTGGCCTGGATGTCCCTCTTGTTGTTCGTCTTGAAGGAACGAATGTGGACCTTGGCAAAAAGATTCTAAAAGAGTCAGGTTTAAATATTACGTCTGCTGAATCAATGGCAGATGGAGCACAAAAAATAGTATCACTTGTAGGATAATAGGCAGGGGGGAACATAATGAGCGTTTATATTAATAAAGATACGAAAGTGATCGTTCAGGGAATCACTGGTGCAACAGCATTATTTCATACAAAACAAATGTTGGAATACGGCACGAAAATCGTTGGAGGAGTCACTCCGGGTAAAGGTGGAACAGAAGTGGAAGGGGTACCTGTATTCAATACAGTTTCCGAAGCTGTCACTGAAACCGGTGCGAATGCATCTGTTATCTATGTACCGGCTCCATTTGCTGCCGATGCAATTCTAGAAGCCGTAGACGCAGAACTTGATCTTGTCATTTGTATCACGGAACATATTCCTGTCCTGGATATGGTCAAGGTTAAGCGCTACATGGAAGGCAAAAAAACTCGCTTGATCGGACCGAACTGCCCAGGTGTCATTACTCCTGAAGAGTGTAAGATTGGTATCATGCCAGGGTATATCCACAAAAAAGGCCATGTAGGTGTAGTTTCACGTTCTGGAACTTTGACGTATGAAGCCGTTCACCAATTATCGCAAGCAGGCATTGGGCAATCTTCGGCTGTCGGTATCGGTGGAGATCCCGTTAACGGAACGGATTTCATTGATGTTTTGAAAGCGTTCAATGAAGATCCGGAAACACATGCGGTGATCATGATTGGGGAAATCGGCGGAACGGCAGAAGAAGAAGCAGCAATCTGGGTGAAGGAAAATATGACTAAGCCAGTTGTTGGTTTCATTGGTGGCCGTACGGCTCCAGCCGGTAAACGCATGGGTCATGCTGGTGCCATTATCTCAGGAGGAAAAGGGACTGCTGACGAGAAAATCCGCGTTATGAACGAATGTGGAATTAAAGTTGCCGAAACTCCATCCGTAATGGGTGAAACATTGATCTCCGTCTTGAAAGAAAAAGATATTTACGAACCTTGTAAAACACATTGATTCAAGCTGGGCCGCCCTTTTTTGGGGTCGGCCTTTTTTTCCTCCAATTTCCTCGGGAGACACCAAGTACATCACTATCAACCTACTTAAAAAAATATCCGATTAGGGGCGTTTCCAATTGAATAAAAAAGAAAAGTTAATCCATCTCCATCATTGCCGCGGAGCAGGATGGAAAACAATCCAAATAATCATGTCCAAAGACCCGTCATTATCTTCCCTGTTCACGACGAATCACGCTGAATGGGCAAAAATGCTCCCTATCCCCTCTAATAAGCTCAACCTCTTTCTCAAAGATTTACATTCACTCAATACCATCGATAAACTTAATATATACGAAGATAGCCAAATTCATTGTTTGACGATCTTCGATGATGAATACCCTTTTCTGCTGAAGCAAATATTCGATCCTCCGTGGGTTCTTTATTTTAAAGGCGATAAGAGGCTTTTAACAAGGAAGAATACGCTAGGTGTTGTTGGAACACGTAAGCCAACCTCGTATGGTCTGGAGGCCTTAAAAACGATTCTATTACCGCTTGTAAAGAAAAAGTTCGTGATCATAAGTGGAGTGGCGGCTGGAATCGATGCAGAGTCACATAAGATCACATTAAGCGAAGGCGGAGATACGATTGGGATTTTAGGAGGGGGGGCTTATGCAAATATATCCAAAATCCAATGAACCCCTTGCTGAAGAAATCATCAAAAAAGGCTTGCTTATATCTGAGACTCCACCGGAAATGAGGGCGGAACCTTGGATGTTTCCGCTTCGGAATCGAATCATCAGTGGATTATCACAGGGAGTATTCGTGGTCGAGGCAAAAGAAAGAAGCGGATCCCTTATTACGGCACAAGCTGCATTGGAACACGGCAGGGATGTGTTTGCGCTTCCTGGTAATGTTACGAGCCCTGAATCGCTGGGGACCAACCAATTGATTTCTGATGGTGCCAAACTTGTTTTGAGTGCCAGGCAGATCGAGGAAGAGTTTTGAACAATATAATATAGAAGATAGACGGAGAATCAAACGGGAAAATATAGAAAAAAAGGTGGTTTTTTAAAAGGATGGGTTGAATTATTAGACAAAAAGGTTGAAAATATTGTAAAACTGTTATAAGTTTTGCAAATGACACCTCTTGTCAAAATACCTATAAATAAATGAATCAGCAAGCTTTGAAAAGTAAAGAGGTGTTGACAAATGATTTTTGAATGATTAATAATAGTGAAGATTTATATTACCTCTTTGAGGAGGATTTATTGGATGTCAGAATACTTAGTGATTGTGGAATCGCCCGCAAAGGCGAAAACAATAGAACGTTACTTGGGAAAAAAATATAAAGTAAAGGCTTCCATGGGGCATGTACGCGATTTGCCTAAAAGTCAAATGGGTGTCGATGTTGAACATGAATATGAACCTAAATATATAACTATCCGCGGCAAAGGCCCGGTTTTAAAAGAATTGAAAACCGCTGCAAAAAAAGCGAAAAAAATCTATCTCGCGGCTGACCCCGACAGGGAAGGAGAAGCCATTGCCTGGCACTTGGCTCACAGTCTTGATGTTGACGTTAACTCAGATTGCCGCGTGGTATTCAATGAGATCACGAAAGAGGCTATCAAAGAATCATTTAAATCACCTAGGCCGATAAATATGAAATTGGTTGATGCACAGCAGGCAAGAAGGGTCTTGGATCGTTTGGTCGGATACAATATAAGCCCGCTATTGTGGAAAAAGGTGAAAAAAGGCTTAAGCGCGGGACGGGTCCAATCGGTTGCTGTACGGATGATCATTGACCGGGAGAAGGAGATCAAAGATTTTATCCCTGAAGAGTATTGGACAATCAAGGCTGATTTTGTAAAAGGAAAAGAACAGTTTGAAGGTTCCTTCTTCAGCATTGGCGGTGAGAAGAAGGAGTTGAATAACGAAGAGGACGTCAAAAAAGTGCTCGCTTCTTTAAATGGCGGCGAATTTACGATAGGAGCTGTCGCTAAAAAAGAAAGAAGGCGCAATCCAGCCGCTCCTTTTACGACTTCTTCCCTGCAACAGGAAGCGGCACGTAAATTGAATTTCCGTGCAAAGAAAACCATGATGCTTGCTCAGCAGCTTTATGAAGGAATCGAGCTTGGTAAGGAAGGTACAGTCGGGTTAATCACTTATATGAGAACCGATTCGACCCGGATTTCCGATGTTGCGAAAGAGGAAGTCCATACTTTCATTCAAAATAATTATGGTAAAGAGTATGTTCAGGTTGAACAGCGCAAAGAGAAAAAACAGACTAATGCCCAGGACGCCCATGAAGCGGTCAGGCCAACAAGCACATTACGTGAACCGGGTGTAGTCAAGGAGTTCTTATCCAGAGATCAATTCCGTCTTTATAAATTGATTTGGGAACGATTCGTTTCTAGTCAAATGTCTTCGGCGGTCATGGATACGATGAGCATCGACCTGCATAACGGGGACGTCATCTTCAGGGCAAATGGTTCAAAAATTAAATTCCCGGGTTTCATGAAGGTATATGTTGAAGGGTCCGATGACTCGGTGGAAGAAAAGGAAAATGCACTTCCGGATGTGAAAAAAGGGGATCAATTCTTTTCAAAAGATATCGAGCCGAAGCAGCATTTCACACAGCCTCCGCCTCGATATACTGAAGCCCGTCTTGTCAAAACCCTAGAGGAACTGGGAATAGGCCGTCCTTCTACATATGCTCCTACCTTGGATACGATTCAAAAACGGGGCTATGTTACCTTGGATAATAAACGGTTCATCCCTACAGAGCTTGGTGAGATCGTTCTTGAATTGATACGCGAATTCTTCCCGGATATTCTTGATGCAGAGTTCACTGCCAAGATGGAACAGGAATTCGACAGCGTCGAGGAAGGCAGTATCGAATGGATAAAGGTCATCGATGAATTTTATAAGGAATTTGCAGTTCATTTGGCTAAAGCTGAAGTCGAGATGGAGAAAATTGAAATCAAGGATGAACCTGCAGGTGAAGATTGCGTGGAATGCGGACATGGGATGGTCTTTAAGATGGGGCGTTATGGAAAGTTCATGGCATGCAGTAATTTCCCGGATTGCCGTAACACAAAGCCAATCGTTAAAGAAATCGGTGTTAAATGCCCAAAATGTAAAGAAGGAAACATCATTGAAAGGAAAAGTAAAAAACGCCGCATATTTTACGGGTGTGATACCTATCCTGGATGTGACTTCATATCTTGGGATAAACCGCTGCCGCGGAGTTGTCCAAAATGTGAAGGGACACTTGTTGAGAAAAAACTCAAAAAAGGCGTCCAAGTACAGTGCATGGATTGTGATTTCAAGGAATTGCCCCAAGCATAGAAAAGACCGTGAAATCGTTTACTATCATTGTGAACTATCGAAAAAACCTAAATATAAATTGACTCGGCATCTGCCGAGTTTCTTTATGTTCAGGAAAGTATGATATCATGATAGTATGTGGATTTACTTCAAAGAAGAAAATGGATAAAGCTTGAAACTTTTTTATTTAAGCCATGTGATGTAAAATTCAGTGGACAAGTACATTCTTTTAAAGATATAATTCCTATTTGTGTCCGTTACCCTTTTTAGAAGAAATGGATTGCAGGAAGAATGCCGGCTATCTGGCATATTCTTTAAATTATCGTTAGCAGGAATGAGTATTTCGGGTATAAATACATAGATATCGTTAAAAATGAAACTTTTATGAAAGCAGTTTTAATGATAAATGATCCTGTCTTATCATATCTATACATGGAGGTTCGAAAAATGAAAGAAACAAAAGTAAGTGTAATCGGTGCTGGGCTTGCTGGAAGTGAAGCGGCGTGGCAGTTAGCTAAAAGAGGAATTAAAGTCGATCTATATGAAATGCGCCCTGTAAAACAAACGCCAGCCCATCATACCGATAAATTCGCTGAACTTGTTTGTTCCAATTCACTTCGGGCAAATACGTTAACAAATGCAGTTGGTGTATTAAAAGAAGAAATGCGTATTCTGGATTCGGTCATCATGTCAGCAGCAGATGCTTGTGCTGTACCGGCTGGCGGTGCTTTAGCTGTTGATCGTCATGAATTTGCCGGTCTTGTTACGGAAAGGGTCAAAAATCATCCAAATGTAACGGTCATCAATGAAGAAGTGACGGAAATTCCGGAAGGTCCTACCGTCATTGCAACCGGTCCGCTTACAAGTCAGTCACTATCTGACAGCTTAAAGCAAATCATGGATGAAGAATACTTGTACTTCTATGATGCTGCCGCACCAATTCTTGAAAAAGACAGCATCAATATGGATAAAGTATATTTGAAATCCCGCTATGATAAAGGCGAAGCAGCTTATCTGAACTGTCCGATGACGGAAGAAGAGTTTGACCGCTTTTATGAAGCATTGATTGCTGCTGAAACAGTTCCACTTAAAGAATTCGAAAAAGAAATCTTTTTTGAAGGTTGCATGCCCATTGAAGTGATGGCATCACGCGGGAAGAAAACGATGTTATTTGGTCCACTGAAGCCTGTTGGCTTAGAAGATCCAAAAACGGGAAAACGTCCTTTTGCTGTAGTTCAATTGCGTCAAGATGATGCTGCAGGAACACTTTACAATATTGTTGGTTTTCAGACACATTTGAAATGGGGGCCGCAAAAAGAAGTATTGCAGCTCATACCTGGATTGGAAAATGCGGAAATTGTCCGTTATGGAGTTATGCATCGAAACACTTTCATAAACTCACCTAATGTTTTGAAGCCTACGTACCAATTCAAGAATCGGGATGATTTATTCTTTGCCGGACAGATGACTGGCGTCGAAGGATATGTAGAATCGGCTGCATCGGGATTGGTTGCAGGTATCAATGCTGCAAGGATCGTTCAAGGATTAGATCCTATCATTTTCCCTGCAGAGACGACGATGGGCAGCATGGCAAGGTACATAACTTCGACGAGTGGTAAGAGCTTCCAGCCGATGAATGCCAATTTTGGATTGCTTCCAGACCTTGAAGTGAGAATCAAATCCAAAAAAGAGCGGAATGAAACGCATGCTAAACGCGCTTTAGACACAATTCAGAACTTTGTGAAAAATTTGTAAAATATTTGCCTGCTGTTTTAAAGTATGATACTATTTATTAGCCTTTGCGAGGTGTTTCCATGATTAATCAAAAAAAGGCATTATCATCCTTCATCGAATATTTACAAATTGAAAAGAACAGTTCACATTACACCATTGAAAATTACAAACGTGATATTCACGAATTTTTTCTGTTCCTTAATGAACAGGGCATTGAGGACATCACGTCCGTTGAATATCTTGATGTCCGGTTATATTTAACGAATTTATATGAGAAAAAACTCTCTAAGCGCACTGTAGCAAGAAAAACTTCTTGTTTGCGGAGCCTTTATAAATTTTTACTACGTGAAGGTGATGTGAAGGATAATCCTTTTTCCCTTGCTTCTTTACCTAAAAAGGATCAAAGACTGCCACGTTTTCTCTATGAGAAGGAAATGGATCAGTTGTTTTCTTCTTTAAAGAAAGATTCACCGATAGGAATAAGGAACAATGCCTTACTGGAATTATTATATGCTACAGGCATTCGCGTAAGTGAATGTTGTGATATTAAACTGCAGGATATCGATCTTTCCTTAGGGACGGTACTGATCCATGGAAAAGGAAAAAAAGATCGCTACGTTCCGGTTGGTAGATATGCACAGGATGCGATAGATTTATACATACGTACAGCCAGGATGGAATTGACTTCGTCTGACGCCAAGGCGCATGTTTATTTATTTGTTAATTTTCGTGGAGACCCTCTGACACCTAGGGGAGTTCGCTATATATTGAATGAATTGATTAAAAAGTCAGCCGCTGATGGAAGTCTTCATCCCCATATGCTAAGGCATTCGTTTGCTACACACCTATTGAATAATGGGGCGGACATTCGCACGGTTCAGGAATTGCTTGGTCATTCAAAAATTTCATCAACGCAAGTGTATACGCATGTTACAAAAGACCAATTGAAAAAAGTCTACAATGCATCACATCCGCGGCCTTAAATGTTGAAAGGGGACACTTTATGACAACGATATTTGCAGTGCATCATAAAGGTGAATGTGCCATGTCCGGTGATGGGCAGGTTACTTTAGGAAATTCAGTAGTGATGAAGCATACAGCGAGGAAAGTAAGAAAAATCTTTAATGGTAATGTCCTTGCAGGTTTTGCAGGTTCCGTTGCAGATGCTTTCACTTTATTTGAGATGTTCGAAGCTAAACTTGAAGAGTATAATGGCAATCTTCAGCGCGCTGCCGTTGAAATGGCAAAGCAATGGAGAAGTGACAATGTATTGAGAAAGCTTGAAGCCATGCTAGTCGTGATGGATAAGAACCATTTACTGCTCGTTTCTGGCACCGGGGAAGTAATTGAACCGGATGACGGGATTCTCGCCATAGGATCGGGAGGGAATTATGCATTGGCTGCAGGCAGGGCATTAATGCGGTTTTCCAGTGACCACTTATCGGCAAAGGAAATCGCTCAATCATCTTTACAAATTGCAGCGGAAATTTGTGTATTTACAAATACGAATATAATCGTGGAAGAGTTGTAAGGAGGAGCGCAAATGTCAAAAAAAGCTAATTTAACACCGAGGCAAATCGTTGAAAAACTGGATCAGTATATCGTAGGGCAGCGTGAGGCAAAACGGGCAGTGGCAGTGGCTCTTCGGAATCGCTACCGACGTTCCCTTCTCTCGGATCAACTTCGTGACGAAGTCGTTCCGAAGAATATATTAATGATTGGACCGACAGGTGTTGGGAAAACAGAAATAGCTCGGAGAATGGCTAAATTGGTAGGTGCTCCTTTTGTAAAAGTTGAAGCAACGAAATTTACGGAAGTCGGGTATGTCGGCCGGGATGTAGAGTCCATGGTCCGTGACTTGGTGGAGACTTCCGTCCGCCTCGTGAAGGAAGAAAAGATGGCTAGCGTAAAGGAACGGGCAGAAGAAAATGCAAATCGCCGTTTAATAGAGCTATTAGTGCCATCCACTAAAAAACAGAGTAATTTCAAGAATCCTCTTGAAGTCTTTTTTGGAGGCAATAACAATCAAGACGAACAGGACCCGGAAGAAAATTCCGAAGATTTAAGTTTGCAGGAAAAAAGAAAAATCGTCGCTGAAAAGCTGGCTAATGGTGAGTTGGAAAGTGAAATGATAACGGTCGAAGTGGAAGAACAGGCTGCTTCGATGTTTGATATGCTCCAAGGTTCGGGAATGGAACAAATGGGGATGAACATGCAGGACGCTTTAGGAAGCTTGATGCCGAAAAAAAGCAAGAAGCGCAAATTGAAAGTAAGTGAAGCGAGAACCGTTTTAACAAATGAAGAAGCGGCAAAATTGATTGATATGGATGAAGTCACTTCCGATGCAGTATACGGGGCTGAGCAAAATGGGATTATCTTTATTGATGAAATAGACAAAATTGCAAGTAAGCAATCTGGAAGTTCATCAGCGGATGTATCAAGAGAGGGTGTTCAAAGAGATATCCTGCCAATTGTTGAGGGTTCGACAGTTGTGACTAAATATGGGTCAGTTAAAACGGATCATGTCCTATTTATTGCTGCTGGGGCCTTTCATATGGCTAAGCCATCCGACCTTATCCCTGAATTACAAGGTAGATTCCCAATTCGTGTTGAATTGAACAAACTGACTGTAGACGACTTTGTACGGATTCTTCATGAACCGGATAATGCCTTGTTAAAACAATATGTTGCTTTATTAGAAACTGAAGGTATAGAAATTGAATTTTCTGACGATGCTGTTCGTAAGATAGCTGAAGTGGCCTTCGAAGTAAATCAAAACACTGACAATATTGGTGCAAGAAGACTTCATACCATTTTGGAACGGTTGCTTGAAGACTTATCGTTTGAAGCTCCGGAAATAACGATGGAGAAGATTACAATTACCCCCCAATATGTCGAAGGTAAGCTTGGTTCTATCGCCCGGAACAAAGATTTAAGCCAGTTTATCCTTTAATTAAGAAACAATTGGGCAATGATTTGCCTACGCAATGAACATAAAATTACGGAAATACAACTTCATAGTTATTGTGAACCATGGTATTTTTAGGAGGAACAAATCAAATGAACTTATTAGCAAAAACAAGAAAAATCAATGCAATGCTCCAAAAAGCAGCAGGTAAAGCAGTTAACTTCAAGGAAATGGCTGAAAGTTTAAGTGAAGTTATCGAAGCGAATGTATTCGTCGTCAGCCGCCGCGGGAAATTACTTGGCATAGCAGTAAGTCAGCAAATTGAAAACGAACGCATGTACAAAATGTTGGAAGATAAACAATTCCCTGAAGAGTACACAAAAAACCTTTTCAATATTCCCGAAACCTCTTCGAACCTTGATATCGAAAGCGAATATACTGCTTTCCCAGTCGAAAATAAAGAGCTTTTCGCAACTGGATTAACAACGATCGTACCGATTATGGGTGGGGGAGAACGTTTAGGAACATTGGTACTTGCCCGATTACAAGAAAAATTTCACGATGATGATTTAATTTTGGCTGAATATGGTGCGACTGTAGTCGGCATGGAAATCCTGCGTGAAAAATCAGAAGAGATAGAAGAAGAAGCACGTAGTAAAGCTGTCGTTCAAATGGCAATATCTTCGTTATCTTACAGCGAATTGGAAGCAATTGAGCACATCTTTGAGGAGCTTAAAGGTAATGAAGGTCTGCTTGTAGCATCCAAAATTGCAGACCGTGTCGGCATCACCCGTTCCGTTATCGTAAATGCACTAAGGAAACTGGAAAGTGCAGGAGTCATTGAATCACGCTCTCTTGGAATGAAAGGTACTTATATCAAAGTATTGAACGATAAATTCCTACTTGAATTAGAGAAGCTTAAAAATAATTAACAGACTAAAAAGGCAGTCCTTGAAAAAGGGCTGCCTTTTTTTGTGATATTTGGATCTGTTGCTGTTCTGGGACTAACAGGCAAATGCGGGTGAATGACAGGGGTAGAAACGAAAAAGAGGTAATTCGGATTAAAATGAAATGTGAATATAGGCATGTTTTCTATTAGAAGCAGTAAAGATAGTTAAATATTTCTTGAAAAGGGTAATTATATTATTATAACTGTCGATATGATGAAAATGAAGATGATGTTACTTTTTGATTATAAAAATCCTATGGATAACGGGTTTCAGCCAGCTAGGAATTTTGTCGAATGGATCATAACTTTAAAAAACATCGTTTTTTTCAAAAAAAGAAAAAATGCAGTAATCATTTGTTTTCTTAAGAATCCTTTATTTAAAAGGGTGAAATCAACTAAAATGAAATAATTAATTTAAAATAAACTTAAAAATTAGTTCTAAAGTATCAGGTATATAGATTTGTTTTTCGATATGATATATAATCTAATAGAAGTAAAATTTGGGTAATATGTAGAATATCATAATAAAATGTAATATAACGTCATATTAATCCTTTAATTATACTAATAAAAACGACAAATTTGAGCAAGTTTTGACAATTTTCGACGATAATGGGTCTAAAGTCCGTGTATTATTTATGGACATAGTTATAATGTTTCTTTAAAATTAAAACGTAAATGCGCTGGGTTAATTTATTGATAAAGTCATTATCTGTTAATTATAGAAAGAGGTGATCGATGTGGAATTATTTTCGAATACTTTTCAATCACTTGAAAATGCCCTTGATTATTCTAATGCCAAACAAAAAGTCATTTCACAGAACATAGCCAATTCGGATACGCCTAATTATAAAGCTAAAGAGGTCGACAAAATACAATCCTTTAAGGGAGAACTGGAATCTTCCCTGGAGTCATATCGTACCGATGAACGACATTTTACCTTCAAATCAGAGGGGAGGCATGCTTCTCACATCGTGACGCAGAAAAATGTCCGATATAACAATAATGGAAATAGCGTGGACGTTGATAAGGAAATGACGGACCTTGCTGCCAACCAGATTTATTATAATGCAGTAACCGACAGGCTTTCAGGTAAGTTTCAATCATTGCAGAATGTAATTAGAGGAGGTAAGTGATGGGAATCTTTCAAAGTATAAACATGACCGGATCTAGCCTGACGAGTCAAAGGGTAAGGATGGATGTAATCTCCGCTAATATGGCTAATGCCGATACTACCAGGGCGGAATATGACGCTGAATCAAAAACATGGAAGCCATACACAAGAAAATCGGTTGTGCTGCAAAGTAAGGAAAACGGTTTTTCGAGTTTCTTAAACGCAGCATCAGGAAAAACGAGCGAGGTAGGGAATGGAGTGAAGGTGACTGGAATAGTAAAAGATGAAACACCTTTTGAACTGGATTACAATCCCGAACATCCTGATGCGAATGAAGATGGTTATGTTGAAATGCCAAATGTCGACCCGCTTCGGGAAATGGTTGATTTAATGAGTGTCACACGCTCATACGAAGCAAATGTGACAGTTTTAAATGCATCAAAGGGAATGATGATGAAAGCTTTGGAAATCGGGAAATAAAAGTTTGAAAGGAGATTGTTGATATGGAGGGGATTTCTCTTTCTGCAGTGAACAATGCAAGTAATGTTCTGAAAAAAGAGCGAAACAATACTAATACACCATACGAAGCACAGCAAGATTTTGCGTCGGTATTAAAAGAATCAATGAATAAAGTTAACGAAACGCAAGTGGCATCTGATGATCTTACAACCAAATTGGTTAATGGGGAGGATGTTGAGCTTCATTCGGTGATGATAGCTTCACAAAAAGCCAGCGTAACCATGCAGGCTACATTAGAGGTTCGGAATAAGGTTGTGGAAGCCTACCAGGAAATGATGAGAATGAGTATATAGCATTCATTTTTTAACCTCATTATATATAGAAAAATGACCAGGGGGAAAAGTAATCCCCCAATCATAAATTCATAGACTGACCGGGGGATTTAAATGAATGAAGTACTAGTGAACTTTAAAAACAAAATAACTGCTTACTGGACAAGCCGCAGTAAAAAACAAAAATTCATGATGATTGGTTCAGCGGCATTAATTATCATCATCATTACGGCAGTTTCAATTTTAACCACGCGTACGACGCTGGTGCCCTTATATTCCAACTTAACTCCTTCGGAAACGGGGAGCATTAAAGAAAATTTAGACAGTCAAGGGATTATGAATGAAGTTTCT
This sequence comes from Peribacillus sp. NPDC096447, assembly GCF_044762725.1. Taxonomy (NCBI): domain Bacteria; kingdom Bacillati; phylum Bacillota; class Bacilli; order Caryophanales; family Bacillaceae; genus Peribacillus; species Peribacillus sp. NPDC096447. The sequence continues at coordinate 109,054 of NZ_JBIWEV010000002.1, read as the reverse complement.
GAAAATGGAACGACCATAAAAGTTCCAGAAGAAAAGCTGGATTCACTTAAAGTGGAGCTGGCAGCTGAAGGAATTCCGGAATCAGGCAGTATTGACTATTCCTTTTTTAGTCAAAGTGCCGGTATCGGAATGACCGAAAATGAATTCAATGTCATTAAACTTGACTCGATGCAAACGGAATTGGCCAGTTTAATAAAAAAGATTGATGGAGTAGAAGATGCGAGTGTTATGATCACTCTTCCTGATAAAGGAGTTTTTGTCAGTGATTCAGCTGGGGAAGCGTCGGCATCCATTGTATTGAATACGAAACCCGGTTATAAATTTGAAGAAAGTCAAATCAATTCCCTTTATCATCTGGTCTCAAAAAGTGTTCCGAATCTCCCTACAGATAATATCGTCATTATGAACCAAGAGTTTGAGTACTTCGATCTTGAAAATGAAAATTCTTCTTTCGCGTCCGCATTTGCAACCCAAAACGATATAAAAAAAGAAATAGAACGCGATATTCAAAGACAGGTACAAAATATGCTTGGAACGATAATGGGGAGAGACAAAGTGGTTGTTTCAGTCACGACAGACATTGATTTCACTCAAGAAAATCGGGAAGAGAATTTAGTGGAACCGGTCGATGAAGAAAATATGGCTGGAATTGAAATTTCTGCGCAAAGGATCAATGAAACGTATAGCGGGGACGCAGCTGGTGCAGGAGGCGTTCCGCAAAGTGAGGATTCCTCAGATTCATTGGGATCGAGTTACGTTGATGGCACAAACGGATCCGGTGATTATGAAAAAGTGGATGAAACGATAAATAGTGAAGTGAACCGAATCAAGAAAGAAATAGTAGAAAGCCCATATAAAGTCAAAGATTTAGGTATTCAGGTCATGGTCGAACCGCCCACAGCTGACGATCCGAATTCTTTATCTCAACAGAGTATGGATGATATTACACAAATCCTTGGTACGGTAATCCGTACGACAATCGAGAAAAAAGCTGAAGGGGAAGAGCTGACGGACGAGGAGCTTAATAATAAAATCGCGATTTCCGTTCAGCCGTTTAACGGAAAAATGAAGTTGCAAAAAGATGAAACGAAACCTTCGTTACCGATATGGGCATACGTCGTCGGCGGAGTGCTAATACTTGCCATTATCATTCTCTTAATCTTATTCCTCCGTTCCCGAAAGCAAGCTGAAATGGAAGAGGAGTACGTGGTTGAAGAGGAAGAAGTCGTATTCGATGTTCCGGATCTGAACAAAGAGAAGGAAACGGAAGCATCTTTAAAAAGAAAACAACTGGAGAAGCTGGCAAAAGAAAAGCCGGATGAATTTGCAAAATTATTAAGAAGCTGGATAGCAGAAGACTAGGAGGCTTAAGAAAATGACAGATAGAAAAAAAAAAGCCGGATTGACTGGCAAACAGAAAGCTGCCATCCTCCTTATTTCCTTAGGCCCGGATGTTTCTGCATCCGTTTATAAGCATCTTTCCGAAGAGGAAATTGAGAGATTGACCCTTGAAATTTCGGGAGTGAGGAAAGTGGACTCCCAAGATAAAGAGGAAATTCTGGAAGAATTCCATAATATTGCTTTAGCACAGGATTACATCTCCCAGGGCGGGATAGGATATGCCAAGCAGGTTCTTGAAAAGGCATTAGGTACTGATCAGGCAACCGCCATCATTAACCGTTTAACATCATCCTTGCAGGTTCGTCCATTCGACTTTGCGAGAAAGGCAGATCCTGGACAGATCTTGAATTTCATTCAGAACGAGCATCCGCAGACCATTGCATTGATCTTGTCCTATCTTGATCCCACACAGGCTGGACAAATATTGTCTGAGCTTCCGCAAGAGGTGCAGGCCGATATTGCAAGAAGGATTGCTTTAATGGATAGCACTTCTCCGGAAATCATAAATGAAGTGGAGCAAATACTTGAAAGGAAACTTTCAGCGACTGTAACCCAAGATTATACACAGACTGGTGGAGTGGAAGCCGTTGTAGATGTGTTGAATGGTGTTGACCGCTCAACGGAAAGAACGATCTTGGATGCACTTGAGATCCAAGATCCGGAGCTTGCTGAGGAAATCAAGAAACGAATGTTTGTTTTTGAAGATATCGTGACCCTTGATGGCAGAGCGATTCAGCGCGTTGTCAGGGAATCCGATAACGAAGATCTTAAACTTTCTCTTAAAGTGGCTAGTGATGAAGTGAAGGAAATCGTTTTCCGAAACATGTCAAAACGTATGGTTGAAACGTTCCAGGAAGAAATGGAATATATGGGGCCAGTACGTTTGCGTGATGTAGAAGAAGCACAATCAAGAATTGTTGCCGTCATTCGACGACTGGAGGAAACTGGAGACATCGTGATTGCCCGCGGCGGAGGGGATGATATCATTGTCTAGGATTATCAAATCCCAGCAGGCTAACCAGGAGAAAAGCAAAAAGATAGCGATAAAAGTTCGCCCTTTTGACTTTCTTCAAAATGATGATGCAGATGAGCGAAAAAACCTTCATTATATTCAATCTGATGAATTTCTCAAAGATGCCAAACAGGAAGCGGAAACGTTATTGCTCGATGCTAAGCAAAAAGCCCAAGCGATTGCTGCTGAAATCCAGCAAGACCGAGAGCAATGGGAGAATCAAGAAAAAGCAATGTTTATCGAACAAGCTCAAAAAGAAGGGTATCAGCAGGGCGTCGAAGATGGGATCCAAAAGGGTTATAGCGAGATTGCCGCGGAAATGGCTTTCGCAAAAGAAGTGGTGGAGTCCTCTAAAAAAGATTATCGGCACCATATCGAATCATCTGAAACCGTTATTTTGAATCTTGCCCTGAAGGTGGCAGAGAAAATTATCGGGCAACAGCTTGAAAAAGATGAAGAGTCTTTTTTATCCATAGTCAAAAGAGCCATCAAAGAAGTGAGGGATTACCGTGAAGTGCAATTGCATATCCATCCGATCCGATATCAATCGATTCTTTCTCATAAAGATGAGTTGGTGGCAATCTTTCCGAAAGATACTGAGCTGTATATCTTTCCGGATGATGAGCTTGGAGAAAGCAGCTGTATCATCGAATCCGAAAACGGAAGGATGGATGCGAGTGTCGACAGTCAGCTGCAGGAAATAAAAGTGAAACTAACTGAATTGCTGGAAGGGGAATAAAGATGAAAACTAGAGACCTATTGCCCTTGGTTGATGAAGTTGATCCATTCAAACATTATGGACGGGTCAAACGTGTCGTGGGGTTAATGATAGAATCTCAAGGCCCTGAAAGCTCTGTAGGTGATGTTTGTTATATCCATACAGGCATACAAAAAAAGAAAAACCGAATCTTAGCCGAAGTGGTCGGTTTCCGTGATGAAATGGTTATTTTAATGCCATTTACAGCAGTTAGTGATATTGCTCCGGGCTGTATCGTGGAAGGAAGCGGACGGAGTCTTGAGATAAAGGTGGGAAGTGGGCTTATTGGCAAAGTAGTCGATCCATTGGGACATCCCATTGATGACTCACTTCTTCCCAAAGGTCTGGCGACAATTTCTGTGGATCAAGATCCGCCGAATCCGATGAAACGACCTCCCATTAATGAACCGATAGATGTAGGAGTCCGGGTGATTGATAGTTTATTAACAGTTGGAAAAGGACAACGTGTTGGTATCTTTGCAGGAAGCGGCGTCGGGAAAAGCACGTTGCTTGGTATGGTAGCAAGGAATACGACGGCTGACTTAAACGTAATCGGTCTCATTGGAGAACGTGGCCGTGAAGTTCGTGAATTCATTGAGAAAGATCTTGGACCGGAAGGGCTGGCACGATCAATCGTTGTAGTGGCGACATCTGACCAGCCAGCGTTGATGAGGATAAAGGGTGCTTTGACGGCAACTGCCATCGCGGAATATTTTCGTGATAAGGGATTGAATGTGATGCTGATGATGGATTCGGTCACGAGGGTTGCGATGGCCCAGAGGGAAATTGGGCTTGCCATCGGGGAACCGCCGACGACCAAAGGGTATACCCCCTCCGTTTTCGCCATCCTGCCAAGGTTACTCGAAAGAACGGGTACAAATCAGCTTGGTACCATTACAGCTTTTTATACGGTACTCGTCGACGGTGATGATATGAATGAACCGATTGCTGATGCTGTCAGGGGAATTTTGGATGGTCACTTCATACTGGACCGAAACTTAGCCAATAAAGGACAGTTTCCAGCGCTCAATGTATTAAAGAGCATTAGTCGTGTCATGAACAATATAGTTTGTGACAAGCAAAAAAACGCCGCGGAAAAATTACGGGCAAGTTTATCAACCTATATGGAGTCGGAAGATTTGATTAATATAGGAGCTTATAAGAAGGGTTCTTCCAAACAAATTGATAACTCGATTACACGCTATCCGGAAATCATTTCATTTTTGAAGCAAGGAACCCATGAAAAAGCTACCAAAGATAATAGTATCAATGCCCTTGTCGAATTGATGGAGAAAGGTGATTAATAATGATTTATCAATATAAATTCGAGAAGATCCTGACCATCAAAGAAAAAGAAAAAACCGATGCACTAGCTAAATATAATGCTGCTTTAAAAAAATTTGAAGCAGTGGCAGAAAAGCTATATAAGCTTTTAAAGAAAAAGGAAGAGTTGCTTGAGTTTCAACAGGAAAAGCTGCGAAATGGATTATCCATACAGGAAATTCGTCATCATCAGTTATTTATGGACAACTTGGAAAAACTCTTAAACAACTGTCAACAGGAAGTCATTGAAGCGCGATACAAGATGAGTATTCAACGGGATATATTAATGGAAAGAAATATCGAGGTTAAAAAGTACGAGAAAATGAAAGAAAATGATTTTCTTAAATTCCTCGATGTCATTAAGGAAGCTGAGAACAAACAAATGGATGAAATATCAATCCGGCAATTCTTAAGTAAAGGCGTAAGGTGATGGAATGCGTAAAAAAAGTGAATCTAATGGATTGGAAGAATTGGAAGAAAGCAAGGTAAATAAGTTTCAATGGTTTCTTGTCATCTTCATTCCGTTAATCTTTGCGGTAACTGTTGCGTTGATCGTTTTTACAGTTGCAGGGGTGAATGTAGTGGAAAAGGCAAAGGATATGTCTGCGAAAATACCCTTCATTGAATCGGATCAAAAGGATGAAGAGAAAGATAAACCAGCCAAGAGTGATGAGAAAGTTTCCATGAAGCTAGAAAAATTAGAAACCGAGATTGAAAACAAGGAAAAAGAGATAGAAAAGCTTGAGAGCATCATCGATACACGTGACAAGGCCATTGAAAAAGCAGAAGCGGAAAAACAGCAGCTTCAAACAGAAATGAATCAACTTAAAGATAGTCAGAATAATAGTAAACAAGCGTTCAAAGATATAATCCGTACTTATGAAACGATGGCTCCCAAGAAGGCTGCACCTATCATTACTGAAATGAATGATGAAGATGCAGTGGAGATTCTCTCAAGTATGAAAGCAGCCACTTTAGCTAAGGTTTTGGAGCAAATGACAACGGCTGATGCTGCAAGGTTAACGAAGAAACTAACGGAACAAAGTTCTTAAGTGGAAAGAGTTAGGGGGTGAATATATGAATTCTGCCATTAATTCTTTACTTCCCTTGGCATCATTAAGTCTAAATGTACCAATTAAGCCAAATCAGCAAACTAATTCAGGGTTTGGGTCAGTCCTTCAATCAGCGATAGGGGCAGAACCTCCTATTCCATCGGATATATGCGGCAACCCTGAAAGACGAATGTCTGAAATAAACGATTTGTTTGGTTTTTTGAAACTTGAAAGGTTAAGTGATACAGGGGAAGAGAGTCCTGCAGAGACCCCTTCAGTAAACAAACAAGACAGCAACCTTATTTTACAGGTCCTAAAAAATATAGTTGGAAATGATGAGGGTGCCCTTGATGATTTCTTTGCGAGCATCGAAGAACTGGATTTGGAACAAGAAGGTGATGACATCAGCCTGAATCCACAAAGTTTGTTATCAGCCAATGTCATGGAACTGTATACCGCCCTGAAAAAAGTTACTGTATTGAGCGAAGAAGAATGGCATGACCTCCCATTATCTGGTGTGGTGAATCTTTTGAAACTGGTGAAAATTCAAGATCTTCTCTCGGAGAATAAGGATATGACACAAGATGAAGCGGCCATCCAGAAACCAATGAAACACCTGCTTGAAGGGATAACGGGGAAGCTGGAGAAATGGCTGTCCAATCAGTCAAAATCAAAAACAGAACCTGACCAATCCAACACTTTGGAGAAAGGGCAAAGTAAAGCAATAGAGACATTTAAAAGCGCATTCTTGCAATTATCTGGGACTGCCAAGGTAAATAAAGACGGGACAGTCGCTAGCAGTGTGACTTTGCAAAGTCCGGATAGTGGTAAACATCAAGGGTCTGGTATGCCTTTTCTCATGACAAAGCTGGAGCAATTCGTCTTGGCGGCTCCCAAAGTTGAGCAAACTGCCAGTCAAGGAGAGTTTGTTAAGCAATTTGAAAATATTTTAAGTAAGGCGAACTTTAGCGTAACTAACGGTGTAAATAAACTGTTGATCAGATTGAATCCTGAACATTTAGGGTCCCTAAGAATCGAGCTGATTCAAAAGGATGGTATGCTGTCAGCCAAGATTCTGGCTACTACTGCACAGGCCAAAGATATGCTGGAGAATCAGATTCATGGTTTAAAACAAGCGTTTAGCGGACAAAACATTCAAATTGAAAGAATTGAAATAATACAAGCCTTCAATGCTTTTAACTCTGAGAAATTCAGCCAGAAAGATGCGGATGAACATAATGAACAACAGGAGAGTAAGGAAGAAAGCAATGATGAGACGGAAAGCGAGTTTACGGGATCCCTTGCCGATGCTCTGTTAAATCTGGAAGTGTAGGTGAAAAAATGACGACCATCGATACGTCACTATTATTATCAAAATCCCAAACTGAAAACAGAAAAACCGGGGATGCATTGGGAAAAGATGATTTCTTGAAATTGTTGCTTACCCAGCTTCAAAACCAAGATCCGTCAAGTCCGATGGACAATACGGAATTCATCGCCCAAATGGCCACTTTTTCTTCTCTGGAACAGATGATGAATATGGGAGCCCAAATGGAAGAAATAATCGGGATCAATCAACAAAATAGTTTAATGAACTATAACTCTTTTGTCGGAAAGGAAGTCACTTGGCACAAATTGGATGAAGGCGATGATGACCTTGCGATAGAAGAAGGAACAGGCATCGTTAAATCGATCCAATATAAGGGTGATGGCGTTTATTTTCTTTTAGAAGATGGCACAAAGCTAGAACCCGCAAATATTTCGGCAATGAAACAAACAAGTTCCACGTCGAATAGCTTGACGGCGGCAAGTGAATTAATAGGCAAGCGCGTTTCCTGGGTGGATGAAAAAAATGGAGAGACATCAGCTGTCGTAATCTCGGTATCCATGAGTGATGGCAAACTGCAAATTGAAGTGGATGATGAAAACAAAACCAAGTTATCATCAGAGCAATTGATAAAAATCGCTGAAGCTTAAGGGGCGGGAATATGAATAAACTTGGTTTTCAAGCAAATTCCGCTCAAGCGATGACACAAACAAAATTACCGTTAAGGCAAAGGCAGATGATCTAGCAAGGCTTTCAACTGCATTTTCAAGCTGCTGTCTCCACAAATGAAAAAATGACCATCAGTAAACATGCTCAATTTCGGATGAGTCAAAGGAGTATAGAAATAGCGTCACAAACTTGGGACAAAATAGCCCTTAAAGCCAATGAGGCCAAAAAAATGGGTGTAACCGAATCTCTTATCATTACAGAGAATGCGGCACTGATAGTAAGCACGAAAAACTATAATGTCATCACAGTCATGGACAGGGAAGAAGCAACATCACAAATTTTCACGAACATCAATGGAACCATAATTTTAGATAAATAGGCTGGACCTGAAATAGGAAGCCTGGACTGCGGAATGACGGAAGCAGTCTTTATATGAAAGGGGAGCTTTTACATGCTTCGTTCAATGTATTCGGGAATAAGCGGATTAAAAAACTTACAAACAAAATTGGATGTTATCGGTAATAACGTCGCCAATGTCAATACATATGGTTTCAAAAAAAGCCGTGTGACATTCAGCGATGCGATGAACCAAACGGTATCTGGTGCAAGTGCAGCAACAGCCAATAAAGGAGGAACCAATTCTAAACAAATTGGATTGGGTTCCACGATTGCTACAATCGATACGATCCATACACAGTCAAGCCTGCAAACCACCGGCCGCGATCTTGATTTAGGAATATCTGGTGATGGCTATTTCGTCGTCAAGCAAGGCGATTCTCTTTCATATACACGTGCAGGAAACTTTTATCTGGATGATAATGGTACGCTTGTCAACGCGAATGGTTTGAAAGTGCAGGCTTACAAGGTTGATGAAAACGGGAAACGATCAAAAACGATTGGCGACGTTGCTGTTAACGTCAATGCGATTTTACCTGCCATTACAACTACTAAAATATCAGTAAGTGGAAATCTAGCTGCCGACGCAATTGATGGTACCGTATTTAGCCAGCAAATGAAAGTTGTGGATGAAAAGGGTAAAGAACAAACGGCAACTATCTATTTCCAAAAAAACGGTGATGATAAATGGGAGCTTTTTGATGAAGAACCTGCTGCTTTGGGGGATACATCAGCTACTAAACCAAAACCCTTCACAACGGTTAATTTCGACGCTAATGGTCAGATAGTGGCAGCCGATAAAACCCAGTCAGGTCAAACCATAAACATTTCAAGCGGCAAAGAGGATGACTCGGATACACCAGGTGATGAAAGCGTACAAAAAGTTAATTTGGATTTTGATTTCTCGAATCTTACTCAAGTTAAAGGTTCCACCACTGCTCTTGTCAATCCGAATGGTAATAAAGAAGGTAAACTGGAAAGCTTTAATATTGGTTCATCAGGGGAAATAAATGGCGTTTATTCCAACGGTCTGATCACTACCTTAGGCCAACTGGCCGTCGCCAAGTTTTCCAATGCATCTGGCTTGACGAAAACCGGTGGCAATACTTTTCAGGAATCAATAAACTCAGGTACTGCAAATATCAATATCGCAGGTGAGGGGCGCGGTGTTATTGCATCAGGTTCTTTGGAAATGTCCAATGTGGATTTATCCGAAGAGTTTACTGAAATGATCGTTGCTCAACGAGGTTTCCAGTCGAATTCGAGGATCATCACGACGTCGGATGAGATTTTGCAGGAATTGGTTAACTTAAAACGATAGGTTAAGGGAGGGAGGAGCCAGGTGCTTTTTGCCCTGGCTCCTAAATATCATTATCAAAGTCACAAGGCTCAATGGAAAATGCTTTTATATCAATGCATTGTACATAGACACAGTCGAGTCATTGCCAGATACGACCATTACTTTTACAAATGGTAAGAAAATCGTTGTGCTAGAGAAGGAAGAGGAACTGGTTGAAGCTATTATACAATTTTATCGTACCGTTAATATTCTCGGTTTTCGTAAGGATGTGGAGGAAAGTTCATGAAAAAAAATCTATTGACCATTATGTTAATCATACTCGTGGCTATAACGCTTGTTGGTGTCATAGCGGTCGTGGTTGTGACAAAGTTATCTGATCCCACATCTGCCGAAGATAAACCTAGCATTGACGAAATTGTCAAATCATCAGTTGAGATTCCTGAAATTACTACGAATCTTGCCGGCAATGATTATATCAAAATCTCATTTATGGTCCAAACAGAAAATAAAAAAGCAAAAGAAGAGTTGGAAAAAAGAAATTTTCAAGTGAAGAATATCATCATTACCGAACTATCAGAAATGAAAGCGGCAGAGTTAACCGGTAAAAAAGGCAAGGAAAAGCTTCAAGAAGCGTTAAAGACTAGAATGAATGAATTAATGGAAGAAGGAAAAGTTGAAAAGGTTTATATAACCTCCTCGATTCTGCAATAAGAACATCCTTGCTTCATTAAATAAGAAGGAGAAGCTTTGGAGGTGAGTGTTAATGTCCGGGGAAATATTATCGCAAAATGAAATCGATGCTTTGTTATCGGCCATTTCCACAGGTGAAATGGATGCAGATGATTTAAAAAAAGAAGAAGTAGAAAAAAGAGTGAAAGTATACGACTTTAAAAGGGCGCTTCGGTTTTCTAAGGATCAAATACGGAGTTTGACCAGGATACACGAGAACTTTGCAAGGCTCCTGACCACATACTTTTCTGCTCAGCTTAGAACATATGTCCAAATATCCGTTGCTTCGGCAGATCAGATACCTTACGAAGAATTTATCCGATCGATTCCTAAAATGACCATCATGAATGTTTTTGAGGTGCCGCCCTTGGATGGCCGAATCATTCTTGAGGTCAACCCGAATATCGCTTATTCGATGATGGATCGTGTTTTGGGCGGGCGGGGCATAAGCGTGAATAAGGTGGATAGTTTAACGGAAATAGAAACGAAAATCATGTCGAATTTATTCGAGAAGGCTTTTGAAAATTTACAGGAGGCTTGGGGAACGATTGTTGACATCGAACCGGTGATGACAGAGTTCGAGGTGAATCCACAATTTTTACAACTGGTTTCGCCCAACGATACTGTTGTGGTCATTTCCTTGAATACACAAATCGGCGAAACGAGCGGAATGATTAATGTTTGCATTCCTCACGTCGTATTGGAACCGATCATACCAAAGTTATCCGCTCATTATTGGATGGAAAATTCCCAAAAGGAAAAAATCCCGGAGGAAATCATGATTTTGGAAAAGCGTATCCGAAACGCAGATCTTCCCATTATTTCCGAACTTGGTTCCACGGACATCACCATCGAGGATTTTTTACTGCTTGATGTTGGCGATGTCATCGATTTAAATAAGGCAATCGATGAACCTTTGACGATTACAATTGGAGGAATCCCAAAATACAGCGGGCAGCCAGGAAAAGTAGGAAAAAAACATGCTATCCAGATTCTTGATATTTTGAAAGGGGGAGACGAAGATGGTAAGTGATGGAATGCTTTCACAAGACGAGATAGATGCCCTTTTAAAAGGTACAAGTGATATTGAAGATGAGGTGTTCCCTCTCTCGATTGACGATTATTTATCGATGATGGAACTCGACGCCCTCGGTGAAATCGGTAATATCTCCTTCGGAAGTTCGGCCACTGCCCTATCCACTTTGTTGAATCAGAAAGTGGATATCACCACTCCGACGGTTACATTGATTGAAAGGGGACAGATCGCGGAAGAATTCCCGCATCCGTATGTAGCGATTCAAGTGCAATATACAGAAGGTTTTTCAGGTATAAATATGCTGGTCATCAAGCAGAGCGATGCTGCTATCATTGCGGATTTGATGCTTGGCGGAGATGGGGAGAATCCTTCTGACCTGCTTGGGGAAATTCAATTGAGTGCTGTCCAGGAAGCCATGAACCAAATGATGGGTTCTGCTGCGACTTCCATGTCGACCATTTTCAGTAAAAAAGTGGATATTTCTCCACCTAGCATAGATTTACTTAACTTTTTAAATGGTGAAGGTGAAAATGCGATACCGAACGAGGATTTATTTGCAAAAATCTCATTCCGTCTCCGTGTCGGCAGCTTAATTGATTCCAGTATCATGCAGTTGTTGCCGTTAGAGTTTGCTAAAGGGTTAGTCTCTGAATTATTAAATGGGACGAGCGAAAGCGATCCTGCCGAGATGAAAACGCAAAAAATACTAAGTGAACCAGTAACAAACATTCCAACTCAGGAGCCGGCACCATTCCAGGACACCCGGTCTGATCGATCGTCAAATGAAACTTATGGACAAGGCGGTCACCAAACCCAATCTAAGAACCAAATGCCGAATGTACCACAACATTTTGGCGTTTCATCCGTACCAACAGGACAACCGGTAAATGTTCAGCCTGCCAGTTTCACCAGTTTTCAGCCTTATCAGCTTCAGGAGTCTGAAACAAAAAATCTCAGCATGCTGATGGATATCCCTTTGCAGGTAACAGTGGAGCTTGGAAGAACGAAACGCTCCGTCAAGGATATTTTGGAGCTGTCCTCCGGATCGATCATCGAATTGGATAAATTAGCGGGAGAGCCAGTGGATATCCTGGTAAATAGCCGCTTGATAGCAAAAGGCGAGGTAGTGGTGATTGATGAAAACTTTGGAGTACGTGTTACGGATATCATGAGTCAAAGTGACCGATTAAATAAAATAAGATAATTTGGGGGACGAAAAATTATGGCTAATAGAATTTTAATTGTGGACGATGCAGCATTTATGAGAATGATGATTAAGGATATCCTTTCAAAAAATGGTTTTGAAATAGTCGGGGAAGCAGCAGATGGCGCCCAAGCAGTGGAAAAATATAAAGAAACTCATCCGGATCTTGTAACGATGGATATTACCATGCCTGAAATGGATGGAATTACAGCATTAAAGGAAATCAAAAAGGTAAATCCTCAAGCTAAGGTCATCATGTGTTCAGCGATGGGACAGCAAGCCATGGTCATTGATGCGATCCAGGCGGGTGCAAAAGACTTTATCGTGAAGCCATTCCAGGCAGACCGTGTTTTGGAAGCCATAAATAAAGCATTAAGTTAAGAGGGTGTCTTCATATTGTTTTTAATAAAAAAATGGCTTCTGGTCTCACTGATGATAGCAGTATTCTTCTCTGGGGCCATACAGGCCCATGCGGAAGATCTTGAAAAAACAGTGAAGGATGTTTATGAACAGCCAGATGATTTAAAGGTGGATAAAGGTGAATCAAAAGGCTCGAAATCTACCAAACAGACAACGAATCCTGACAAAGTGGGGATAACCGTTTGGGAGTTTCTGAGGATGATATTTGCTACTATTTTTGTAGTGGCCCTTCTATATATCCTATTAAAGTTCATCAATAAAAAAAGTAAATCGTATCAAAAGGCAAATTCAGTGGAGAATTTAGGCGGTACGGGCCTTGGCGCAAATCGTTCTGTCCAGCTTGTTAAAGTCGGCGGGAGAATATTGGTGATCGGGGTCGGTGAAAATATTCAGCTCTTGAAAGAAATAGATGATCCCGAGGAATATGAACAGCTTTTGAAAGATCACAACGATAAGATCGATCAAATGATCCAGCCTGGGGAATTTGCAATGAAGTTGAAAAATAAGTGGTTGAAGAAAAGCGGATCCGAAACCGCCAGTTTCTCTGCAGAGTTCAAAAATCAACTTGATCAATTGTCTGATAGCAGGAAAAAGCTGTTAAAGGAGCTTGATAGGAAAGGAAGAGACAATGAATGAATTCATGGAGTTCTTTAATAACAGTGATCCCACTAATGTCTCTACTTCCGTCAAACTTGTTCTACTGATGACTGTCTTATCGCTGGCTCCAAGCATATTGATCTTGATGACCTGTTTTACAAGAATCATCATTGTCCTGAGCTTTGTGAGAACATCGCTAGCTACACAGCAGATGCCGCCGAATCAGGTGTTGGTCGGCCTGGCACTTTTCATGACATTTTTCATAATGGCACCGACTTTTCAGGAAGTGAATGAAAAGGCATTAACCCCGTTATTTACTGAAGAGATAGATTTAGAAGAAGCATATGTACAGGCCTCGATACCATTTAAGGAATTCATGAGTGCCCATACAAGGCAGAAGGACCTTGAGCTATTCTTGGAATATGCCAAGGTGGATAAGCCTGAAACGATACAGGACATTCCCTTGACTGCCTTTGTACCAGCTTTTGCAATCAGTGAAATCAAAACAGCTTTTCAAATAGGTTTCATGATTTTCATTCCCTTTTTGGTTATTGATATGGTCATTGCAAGTGTCCTGATGTCGATGGGGATGATGATGTTGCCGCCAGTCATGATTTCCCTGCCATTTAAAATCCTCCTTTTCATTCTTGTAGACGGATGGTATTTAGTGGTGAAGTCTTTATTACAGAGTTTTTAAGCAGGTGAGAAAAAATGAGTGCAGATTTTGTTATTGATATAGCAGAAAAAGGAATTTATATGGTATTGATTATCGCTGGCCCATTGATGGTAATCGCTCTTATTGTAGGACTATTAGTAAGCATCTTTCAGGCGACTACACAGATTCAGGAACAAACCTTGGCATTTGTTCCGAAAATCGTGGCAGTCTTATTGGGACTCATTTTATTGGCTCCATGGATGTTGAGCCACCTATTATCATATGCAAATGAAATATTCGGTAATCTGAATCGATTTGTAGGGTAGGGCATGGAGGAATTGTTTCCGCACTTTCCCGCCTTTTTATTAATTGTGGTCCGGGTCACTACATTTTTCGTGGCCATGCCGATTTTTTCGTACCGTTCAATACCGGTACAACATCGGGTCGGGCTTGGAATCTTCCTTGCCTGGATCATGTACTACACCATTGATGCTCCGGTTCTGGAATTGGATGTCACATTTTATTTATTGATCATGAAGGAAGCGCTTGTTGGCCTTTTCATTGGGTTTGCAGCGTATATGATTTTATCGGCCGTTCAAATCGCTGGCGGATTGATTGATTTTCAAATGGGTTTTTCAATAGCGAATGTCATCGATCCCCAAACGGGGGCACAAAGCCCGTTGATGGGACAATACCTTTATACAATCGCTTTATTATTCCTATTGAGTACTAATGGCCATCATTTGCTTTTGGATGGAATTTTTTATAGTTATCAGTTCATCCCGATTGACCAATTATTTGTACCATTCGGAGATCATGCGCTGATAGAATATTTGGCCAAAGCTTTCAGCAAAGCTTTCATGATTGCTTTTCAAATGTCCATACCTGTGGTGGGAAGTATTTTCTTAGTGGATGTCACGCTAGGAATACTTGCCAGGACAGTTCCTCAATTAAATGTGTTCGTTGTTGGGATTCCAGTGAAAATCATTGCCGGATTAGCGGTTATCATACTCGTAATGGGGATGATGATGACGGTTGTTACCCAACTCTTCAATTTCTTGCTTTTGACCATGCGTCACCTAATGCAGTTGATTGGAGGCGTTTGATATGGAGAGGTATCAGCTGGATTTGCAGTTTTTCGCTGGTGAAAAGACCGAAAAGGCGACTCCCAAAAAACGTCAGGATTCGAAGAAAAAAGGTCAGGTGGCAAAGAGTCAGGATGTAAATACCTCTGTGAATTTAATTGCAGTGTTTTCAGTGTTATTGCTTATGGGTCCGTACATGTATAATCATTTGCTCGGTCTTATGAAAGAATATCTGCAGCATTTTACCTTGGCTGGATTCAGTGAGGAGAATATGCAAATTATCATGATAGAGGTTTTAAAGGAGATGGGCCTTATCCTAGGACCCGTTTTTGCAGCAGCGATAGTGGCTGGGATATTGGCTAATGTCATGCAAGTCGGGTTTTTGTTTTCGACTGAATCCATACAGTTCAAACTTGATAAATTGGACCCCATTAAAGGATTGAAACGTATTTTTTCAATGAGGGCTATTGTTGAATTATTGAAATCCATTCTTAAAATATCATTTGTTGGTTTCGTTGCCTTTTATGTACTATGGCAGCGCAAGGACGAGATGATGATTTTATCACAGATTTCTGTGGAAGAAGCGATGGCAACATTGGCGGATATTACGATTAAAGTAGGATTTTATGCTGCCGTGGCTTTATTGTTCATTGCTCTATTAGACTATTTGTATCAAAAATATGACTTTGAAAAAAACATCCGGATGTCCAAACAGGATATTAAGGATGAGTATAAAAATTCCGAAGGGGACCCGCTCATCAAATCCAAGATAAAGCAAAAGCAGAGGCAGATGGCCGCTCAAAGAATGATGCAGGAAATTCCCCATGCGGATGTCGTCATCACTAACCCGACGCATTTTGCTATTGCTTTAAAATATGACGAAGAAAAAGCGGAGGCTCCGTATGTAGTGGCAAAGGGCGTTGATTTTGTTGCCCAGAAAATTAAATTCATTGCCAAAGAAAACGATGTGATCATGGTGGAAAATCGGCCTTTGGCCAGGTCTTTATATGATCAAGCTGAATTAGGCCAGGCGATACCTGAAGAGTTTTTTAAGGCGGTCGCTGAAATACTGGCCTTTGTATATAAAACCAAAGGTAAACTGTAAAGAAGTAATTGGGTAACCCGCTAGTTAGGAGAGAAAAACATGCGAGCAAGAGATTTAGTTGTTATATCGAGCGTCATCATGATCGTTGCCATGTTGGTCATTCCATTGCCAACATGGTTGTTAAGTATTTTACTCCTTTTAAATATCTCTCTTGCGTTGCTGGTTCTATTGACTACGATGAATATGAAAGAACCTCTCGAATTTTCAATCTTTCCTTCCTTGCTCCTTTTACTGACATTGTTCAGGCTGGGGTTGAATGTTTCGACGACTCGTGCCATTTTGACCTATGGTGATGCTGGGGGAGTTGTAGAAACCTTTGGGTCGTTTGTAGTCGGCGGTAACGTGCTTGTAGGATTAGTTGTATTCATCATTTTGGTCATCATCAATTTCATCGTCATCACGAAAGGTTCCGAACGGGTCTCGGAGGTAGCGGCAAGGTTTACGCTGGATGCGATGCCGGGGAAACAGATGGCCATCGATGCAGATTTAAATGCTGGGATGATCTCCGAAAACGAAGCACGTGCCAGAAGGGAAAAAATTAGTAACGAAGCAGACTTTTATGGATCCATGGATGGGGCGAGTAAGTTTGTTAAAGGGGACGCCATAGCGGGCATCATCATTGTCATCATTAACTTGATTTTCGGTATGATCATTGGCGTCATGCAATTGGACATGAGCTTTGGAGAAGCAGCCGTCCATTTTTCCATGTTATCGGTTGGTGACGGTATCGTGAGTCAGTTACCAGCTTTATTGATTTCTACAGCTACGGGAATTGTCGTAACCCGGGCAGCCTCGAATGGAAACCTCGGAGCGGATATTGTTGAACAGTTATTTCAATTTCCCAAAATGCTTTACCTAACAGCAGCAACCATTTTCCTTTTAGGGTTATTCACTCCCATTTCCGACTTGTTCACCATTCCGATCGCAGCTTTATTAGTCGTTGGAGGGTATACAATTTCAAGGATACCGAAGCAGGACGAAAGTGAAATGCAAGAAATGGAAGAAGTGCTGGAAACCGATGAAATGAAAAGTCCAGAAAGCGTTGTTAACCTTTTAAGTGTCGACCCGATCGAATTTGAGTTTGGATATGGATTGATTCCGCTTGCAGATGCCAATCAAGGGGGAGACCTACTGGACCGGGTCGTCATGATCCGCCGGCAGCTTGCAATTGAGTTGGGGCTCGTGATCCCTGTCGTCAGAATACGTGATAATATTCAGTTGAATCCTAATGAGTATCGGCTGAAGATTAAGGGAAGTGTCATGGCAAAGGGGGAATTGCTCCTTAATCATTTGTTGGCCATGAGTCCAGGGATGGAGGATGATTCAATAGAAGGAATCGATACGATAGAACCGTCTTTCGGTTTACCGGCCAAGTGGATTACGGATGATATGAAAGAACATGCCGAGATGCTGGGTTATACAGTTGTCGACCCGCCAAGTGTTGTATCCACTCACTTGACGGAAGTCATAAAGTCCAATGCGCAGGAATTATTGGGCAGGCAGGAAACGAAACAATTGATCGATCATCTCCACGAATCGGCACCTATACTAGTAGAGGAAGTCACTCCGAATCCCTTGTCTATAGGAGATGTACAAAAGGTATTGGCAAAATTATTGAAGGAAAAAGTTTCGATAAGGAACTTACCGATCATTTTCGAAACGCTTGCTGATTATGGCAAGTTATCGACTGACACAGATTTGCTTACTGAATATGTAAGGCAGAACTTAGCCAGACAAATAACGAATTCTTTTATTTCGGATGAAAATAGAATTAAAGTCATAACATTATCGGGGAAAGTTGAAAAGACCATCGCGGATGGTGTACAGCAAACCGAACATGGTAATTTTTTATCGTTGGATCCAACTATATCGCAATCCATATTGGAGGCAGCTGCAGCCAAATTGGAAGAGCTGACCCTAATGGATCACCAACCGATTTTACTCTGCTCTCCAGCAGTAAGGATGTATGCCCGGCAATTAACTGAACGTTATTTTCCTAATGTACCGATTCTTTCATACAATGAACTCGAATCAAATGTAGAAGTACAAAGCGTAGGGGTGGTGAATATCGATTGAAGGTAAAGAAATATTTGGCTCCATCAATGAACGAGGCAATGAAGCGAATAAGGGCGGAACTAGGCAGTGATGCAGTAATCTTAAGTTCGAAGGCTGTATATAATGGTGGTTTCTTAGGATTATTCAAAAAGAGGAATGTTGAAGTCATTGCAGCCATAGACCCTGTGTCCCAGCCTATCCACGCCGTAACCAAGCAAAAATCGAAGAAGTTGGCATCAAAGCTGGAAATGGCAAGTCATGCCCCTGAACCTAATGAAGGGAATAGGGAAAGTGCTGACTTATTAAAAGAAATCGAAGGTTTGAAAGATATGATAAAGAGTTTGCAAATCTATTCAACTGATAAAAAATATCCGGGGAAGCTGGAGAAAATCCACGAATACCTAACCGAGCAGGAAGTGGATATATCACTTCGGTCCCAAATCATGGATGAATTGTTTGAAAAATGGTTCGTTTTTAAACAGCAATCCACTGATGAAGAGGTTCAAGTTTGGTTGGAAGAAGCCATGCTCGGGATTTTGGAAAAGGTTGAAAACGGGAAACCCGGGCTGCAAAAAAAATATATTAATATTGTTGGCCCAACAGGTGTGGGAAAGACAACGACCTTGGCAAAAGTAGCTGCGGAAACCATGTTGAAGCATGATAAAAAGGTGGCTTTCATTACGACGGATACGTACAGGATTGCTGCAATAGATCAACTTAAGACATATGCCAAGATTTTAAACGTTCCAATTGAAGTCGCTTATAATTTGGAAGACTTCAAAAGGGCTGCTGAACGCTTCTCCCATTATGATTTTGTTTTTATTGATACGGCCGGAAGGAATTTCCGTAACCCGCAATATGTCAAGGATCTTAATGAAATCATCCATTTTACAGATGAGATGGAAACCTATTTAGTATTGTCATTGACCTCTAAACAAAAGGATATGGAAGATATTTATCGACAGTTTGCTGCCATACCTATTAAACAGGTCATTTTTACAAAAGCGGACGAAACCTCCACTTTCGGGCAGATATTCAATTTTATACACACTCATAAATTAGGAGCCGCCTATATAACAGATGGACAGAATGTACCAGACGATATTGAAATAGCTACATCATCACAGTTATTGAAAATGGCTATTGAGGCTAGTAAATATGAAAGATCAAGCTGAGAATTTACGAAGAAGATTGGAAGCCCGCCAAAATCGATCAATGGCCAAAACGATTGCCGTTTTAAGCGGGAAAGGTGGAGTGGGAAAATCAAACTTTTCTTTGAATTTTTCGATTGCCTTATCCCAAAGAGGCAAAAAAATACTGTTGTTCGACATGGATATCGGCATGGGGAATATTGATATTTTGATCGGGGAACAATCTCCCAGCAGCATTATTGATTTTTTTGAAAACGATTGTAGTTTGAAGGATATCATCATGGCAGGACCGGGAAACATTTCAATCATTACAGGTGGTACGGGGTTGACGAATCTCTTTTCACTTGATGAAGAAAAGTATACCCGGTTTAATGAGGAATTCAGTTTATTGTTGGCGAATTACGATTATATCTTATTTGATATGGGTGCAGGCATCACTCAGGATTCCATGAAATTCCTGTTATGTGTGGATGAATTAGTCGTTATCACGACACCTGAACCCACTTCTATCATGGATGCATATTCCGCAATGAAATATATCCATTCAGTAAATAAAGAGATTCCATTGTTCCTGATTTGCAATCGGGTTTTCACGAGTAAGGACGGCAAAGAAACGATTATGCGCCTCCAAAATGCACTAGTGAAATTTTTGGGACTGGAAACTGTAGCTCTTGGGTACTTGCCAGATGATAGAACCGTACCCAATTCTGTTACCAAACAAATCCCCTTTCTCCTTTTCGATTCTGAAGCCGATGTATCCAAAGCCATTATGGACATTGCTTCGAGATATGCAAATCATTCATTTGGGGAAGAATTGACTTTGCAAAAAAGCCATTTCCTCCAAAATATGAAGAGATATTTTTTGGGAAAGTAGGACTCCTTATATGAGTAAAGTAAAAGTGCTGATAGTGGACGATTCTGCGTTTATGAGAAAGTTAATTTCAGAGTTTTTAGCAGAAGATAGCAGGATGGAAGTCATCGGGACTGCCAGGAATGGAAGAGATGCCATAGACAAAATAAAGGCTTTAAAACCCGATGTCGTGACTTTGGATGTGGAAATGCCGATTATGGACGGATTGGAAGCATTAAGCCGGATCATGAATGAATGTCCAACCGCTGTAGTCATGTTATCAAGCACAACGAAAAAAGGAACGGAAAATACATTTGCCGCCATGAACAGTGGAGCCTTTGACTTTGTGGCTAAACCTTCGGGTGCCATTTCATTGGATTTACATAAAATCAAGAAAGAACTCCATGAAAAAGTTATGGCTGCCAGCAGGGCAAATGTTCACAAACTAGAAAAAAATGCGATGAATATAGAAAGAAGCCCATCCGTTTGGGGAAAATATAGTAAAATAGATTCAAAAGAATCGTCGAAAATTGAAAGAAATCAAGAAAAATGGTCCTATGGGTACAAAAAGATAATAGTCATCGGTACATCAACAGGAGGCCCGAGAGCTCTGCAGACCGTCTTGGCAGGACTCCCGGAAGAAGTTGATGCTCCCATACTCATTGTCCAGCATATGCCCCCCGGTTTCACAAAATCCTTGGCAACACGCCTGAATTCATTATGCAAGATTAAAGTGAAGGAAGCTGAAGAGGGGGAACTGATTCAAAAAGGTGTCGCCTATATCGCACCTGGAGGTTTTCACTTGAAAGTGAGGAAAGTCGGAATGAGCTGGGCAATCCTTTTGGATCAATCCGAATTTCGTAATGGACATCGCCCGTCGGTTGATGTGCTATTTGAATCGGTAAGTGAAATGAATGATTCTGCGAAAATAGCCGTTATCATGACCGGGATGGGGATGGACGGGTCGATGGGACTCATGAAGCTTAAACAGGAGGGTCCTTCAAAAGCGATAGCCGAATCACAGGAGACATCAATCGTTTTTGGTATGCCTAAGGCGGCAATCAATACCAAGTTAATAGATAGCATAGAGGATGTAGAAAAAATAGCTAAAGCGATAATAAGCTATTGTTAACACGTGGAGGTGTGAGATTGTATGGATATGAATCAGTATTTAGAGATTTTTATAGAAGAAAGTAAAGAACATCTTCAAACGTGCAGCGAACAGTTGCTGGTACTCGAAAAGAACCCGGAAGACCTCTCGATCGTAAACGAAATCTTTCGTTCCGCCCATACCTTAAAAGGGATGTCGGCGACTATGGGGTATGAGGATCTAACCAATTTAACTCATAAAATGGAGAATGTGTTGGATGCGATCCGAAATAGTCAAATCGCTCTCTCTCCAGAATTATTTGATGTGATATTTTTAGCGGTTGATGATTTAGAAGCGATGGTCATGTCAATTGCTGAAGGAGGAGATGGAAAAAGAAATGTGGAGGAGGTTGTCCATCAGCTGGAAATGATTGAAAAAGGGGAGTCGCCCGTTTCTTTCACCATTGCAGAGATTGCAGCAGCTTCTGCCGTCCTTGAAAAAGAGGAAATGACTGCGGGTGAGTACGATGAATTTGAATGGACAGTGCTTCAGCAGTCCAAAGATCAAGGCTTCAACAGCTTCGAAATCTCGATAGGGTTGTGTGAGGACTGTCTTTTAAAAGCTGCCCGGGTGTTTATGGTTTTCGAGGTGCTTGAAAAGTCAGGTGAAGTAATCAAGTCAAACCCACCCGTCGAACTTTTAGAAGAAGAGCAATTCGATCAGCAATTTACGGTCACGATGGTAACAACAGAATCGAGTGATGAGATAAAGGAAAAAATCATGAAGGTTTCCGAAGTGGATCAAGTTGTGGTAAACGCCCTTGATCTTGAGGGCTTGAGGCATGCAGACAATTCTATAGAGGATCAAGTTGCTGAAATAACGGAACAAGAGACAAATAAAGCCGTGCTTCCAACTGATAATGATGATAAGAAAAAACAGGCACCCGTTAAGCCGGCATCAAGCAAGACCATTCGGGTGAACATTGAGCGGCTTGATATATTAATGAACCTATTCGAGGAACTAGTAATCGATAGAGGCAGACTTGACCAAATTTCCAGTGATTTGGATAATCAAGAATTGCATGAAACAGTAGAAAGAATGTCCCGTATAACAAGTGATTTACAAACAATCGTTTTGAATATGCGGATGGTGCCCGTTGAAACTGTATTCAATCGTTTTCCTAAAATGGTTCGTCAATTAGCAAGGGATTTAAACAAGAAAGTCAATTTGGAAATCAACGGTGCTGAAACGGAACTTGACCGTACAGTCATTGATGAAATCGGTGATCCTCTCGTCCATTTATTAAGAAACGCAATGGATCATGGAATTGAAACACCTGAAGAACGTTTGGCGAAAGGAAAGAATGAAGAAGGTAAAATTCTGTTAAAAGCCTACCACAGCGGCAATCATGTTTTCATTGAAATCGAGGATGACGGTGCAGGAATCAATAAAGAGCGAGTCATGAACAAGGCGCTATCCAGTGGGATATTAACCAAGGAAACTGCCGCCACCCTAACGGATAAGCAAATCTATGAATTGATATTCGCTTCTGGTTTCTCAACAGCGGAAACCATTTCAGATGTATCGGGGCGCGGTGTTGGACTGGATGTGGTTAAAAATACTATTGAGTCTCTCGGTGGATCTGTCACGATCGATTCCAAAGAGAATGAAGGATCCATCTTCCTTATTCAGCTTCCGCTTACATTGTCCATTATCTCTGTCATGCTGGTTGCAATCCAAAACGAAAAATATGCCATACCGCTTTCTTCCATAATAGAAACAGCAATCATAAAAAAAGCAGATATCTTGAATGCCCATAATCAACAGGTTATTGACTTCAGGGGAAAGATTCTGCCGCTTCTGTTCTTGAAAGATATATTTGAAGTGCCTATCAGTCAGGAAGAAGAAGAGTCCCTCTCTGTGGTCATTGTAAGAAAAGGCGATAAATTAGCCGGATTAGTCGTTGATTCATTCATCGGACAGCTGGAAATCGTTCTGAAATCACTAGGTAATTATTTAAATAGCGCATTTGCAATATCGGGGGCAACGATTCTTGGTGATGGGCAAGTTGCTTTAATCATAGATTGCAACACATTGATTCATTGAATGATAGATAAATGGGGCAGGGGAATGGGACGTTGGTTCAACCGTTTCGATGCAGGTTTTCGTTAAGACTGCACAACAATCATGAGTTTATTAAAAGGAGGGGAATAGATGTCGGAGGATATGAAAGTAATCGTATTTCAAATTAAGGATAAAGAATATGCAATTCCAGTGGATAAAGTCAGCGGTATCGAAAAGATTCTGCATATTACCAGAGTTCCAAAGGCTGTAAAGTTTGTTAAGGGAGTCATAAATCTAAGGGGTGTAATCACTCCAATTATTGATTTGCGGGTGCGTTTTGGTTTCGAAGAGGTGGAATACGATGAATCAACAAGGATTATCATCGTCATTCTGGATGATATGGAAGTTGGGTTAATAGTGGACTCTGCCAATGATGTTTTGGATATTCCAGTGGATAGTATCGAACCTCAGCCTGAAGTTGTGGGACATTTGGCTTCAGAATACATTAGCGGAGTGGCTAAAATTGAAAAGCGACTGCTCGTCCTAATCAATTTGGAGAAGGCTCTAAGTCTGGAAATGTCTGAAAATATGTTAAGAGAAGGATAATCATATGTCGTTCATTGAGAAAATCAACCCTTTTCAACTCGATATTTTGAAGGAAATCGGCAATATTGGTGCAGGGAACGCAGCAACTGCGCTTTCTGCCATCCTTAATAGGAAAATTGATATGAATGTTCCTAATGTCCGAATCGTTTCCTTTGATGAAATGATGGAAATGGCTGGCGGGGCAGATCACGTCGTTGCCAGCGTTTTCCTTAGAATAGAAGGTGATGCTTCAGGGAGTATGTTTTTTATCCTTTCGCTTCCTGTAGCTGAATACTTGATTCGTAAGATGACTGGTGATGAAACCTTTTTGATGGAATCCGCACCCTATACTGAATTGGCGCTTTCTTGCCTTCAGGAATTAGGGAATATCTTATCGGGATCCTATCTCTCTTCCCTTGCTGATTTCACCCGATTGAATTTCTATCCATCCGTTCCATCCTTGAGCATCGATATGGTAGGGGCAACGATCGGTTACGGATTATTGGAATTATCCATAGTAAGTGACGCAGCCATCGTCATTGATACTGTGCTTGAAAAAGACCAGCTTTTCGCTGACTCCATTAATGGTCATTTCTTTTTATTACCTGATCCCGAATTTTTTGATATCATTTTTTCCGCTTTAGGAGTGTCACCTAATGACTGAATTGTTAAAGGTCCAGGTTGTTAAGGTTGGAATAGCGGATATGAATATAATAAAGCCTCCCTATACGATTCGCACTTCCGGATTGGGGTCGTGTGTTGGTGTTGTAATTTATGATGAGAAAAAAGAAATTGCAGGTTTGGCACATATTATGCTGCCTGACTCTTCACTAGCTAAATCGGGGCAGATCAACGTTGCCAAATTTGCAGATACGGCGATAAAGGAATTAGTGCAGCTCTTAGTAAAAGAAGGCGCAAGAATGCCATTCCTAAAAGCGAAGTTGGCTGGCGGAGCACAAATGTTTCAATTTGCCTCCGGAGGGGATTTAATGAGAATAGGACCCCGGAATGTGGAAGCTGTACGGAAAGAGTTATCTGACTTGCGCATTAGAGTCGTCGCCGAAGATGTTGGCGGGAATAGCGGAAGAACGATTGAATTCAATTTAAGTGATTGTTTGCTAAATATACGGACCGTTACAAAAGGGACTAAAAACATATAGGATCGGATTTGGCTTTTGAAAAGCCAAAAATATGACAGGTACACTTGCAATCGAATTATTATTTCATTTATGGCTTTAGGGGCCGTATCGATCACAAATCGTATAACAATGTTAGGAGGATGTCCAATGTCTCATCTGACCATCGAAGAAGAGCAGTTATGTTGGAAGAATTGGGTGGATCGCAGAGATCCGCTAGCCGGGGACATTTTGGTAAAGAAATACATACCTCTCGTATCGTATCATGTTCAACGCATTTCAGTAAGTCTTCCTAAAAATGTGAGCCGGGATGATATAAGAAGTTTAGGGATGATGGGGTTATTCGATGCCCTGGAACGTTTTGACACGAAGCGTGACCTGAAGTTTGACACATATGCATCATTTAGAATACGTGGTGCTATTTTAGATGGATTAAGAAAAGAGGATTGGCTTCCGCGGAGCGCAAGAGATAAAGCCAAGAAAATTGAAGCTGCCATAGAAAAGCTGGAGCAGCAATACATGAGGAACCTTTCGCCAAACGAGATTGCCGCTGAATTGAATATTCCCGAAGATGAAGTATACGCTGCATTAAATGAGAACTTCTTTGCCAATGTACTATCAATGGATGAAAATCCCCAAGAAGACGATAAAGAAAGCGCGAATTTTCATATTAAAGATGAAAAGGCGGATTTACCTGAGGAACATGTGTTAAGGGATGAACTGTATGTTGAATTAGCCAAAGTCATAGAAACCCTTAATGAAAAAGAACAGTTGGTTTTACAGCTTTTTTATAAAGAAGAACTAACATTGACCGAAATCGGGCAAGTGATGAGCCTATCTACATCCCGGATATCCCAAATTCATTCAAAAGCGATATATAAATTAAGAAACACGATGCAAGATCAAAAAAATTAATCAGGATATTTTATTGAAGGGGGCTACGGTGTCTGGGAAGCATAAACTCCCAATTGAACGAAGAAAGCCCCCTGCCAGCTTGAAAGAATTGATACGGGTACCCTCATCAATAAATGCTGCGAAATCACAGAATGTTTGAACTGTACTTAGTCAATAAGAGCAAAACAACAGATTGACTATTCCGGTTAATTAGGAGGCAACATGACAGCATTTTTTTTATTTCTGTTGTTTGTATTAAACATATTCACCATTTTCGCCATCATCGTTTTATATCTTCGGCAAAATCGTTTAAGTAAGTTGGAAAAAGACCAAAAAGCCATCATTGGAGAAATGGAACAACTTTTGTCTGGTTATTTAATGGAGATGAAAGAGGATAACGAGACATTGGTAAAGGCATTCACCAATTCGGTGGCAATGAATCACGAGCATGGTCAAAAAGGACAAGTACATGGCTCGATCAAAGAAACAAAGGAAGATAATGAAGAAAAACAAGAACAAAACATGCTGCTAGAGTATAAAGAGGGAAGCCGCGCAGCTGCTAAAAAGCAGGCGATCAACGCCTATGAAATTATGCCTGAAGAAAATGAAACCAATGCTTTACCAGTAAAAGTCGAGGACAAATTGGAGCTTTCATCGGCAGCCGCTTCTCCAAAAAACGAAGGGAAGCCGGCAGGCATGGAATTTTCGGACATGCTGCAGGCTTCTTTAAATGAACGATCATTAAATGAAAAAGTGGATATGTTAGCGAATCAAGGACATTCAGTAGAGGAAATCGCCAAAAAGTTAGGTCGCGGTCAAACCGAGATAGAGCTATTACTAAAGTTTCGCATGAATAGATAAAGTTATCTCTTGATTGTGCAGAGCCATTATGATATATTATGAAATGGTGTTAATACACACGCCCCGTGATTCTTGCAGATGGTGCTGTTACGACAGTTTCTGTATGAAAATGATCGGTGCGGAGGAAAAACAAAACCATTTAGGAGGAACTAAAATGTCAGTCATTTCTATGAAACAATTGCTTGAAGCTGGTGTGCATTTCGGACACCAAACACGTCGCTGGAACCCGAAAATGAAGAAATATATCTTCACTGAGCGTAACGGCATCTACATCATCGACCTTCAAAAAACAGTTAAAAAGGTTGAAGAAGCTTATAACTTCGTGAAAGAACTAGCTGCTAACGGTGGTACTGTTCTTTTCGTCGGAACTAAAAAACAAGCTCAAGAATCTGTTAAAGAAGAAGCTATCCGTTCTGGTATGTACTATGTAAACCAACGTTGGTTAGGTGGAACTTTAACAAACTTTGAAACAATCCAAAAACGTATCGCTCGTCTTAAAGATATCGAAAAAATGGAAGAAAACGGAACTTTCGAAGTGCTTCCTAAAAAAGAAGTTATCCAACTTAAAAAAGAATGGGATCGCTTAGAGAAATTCTTAGGCGGTATTAAAGATATGAAGACTCTTCCAGATGCGATCTTCGTTATCGACCCACGCAAAGAGCGTATTGCTGTTGCGGAAGCACACAAATTACACATTCCACTTGTTGGTATCGTTGATACAAACTGTGATCCGGATGAAATCGATGTAGTTATTCCTGCGAATGACGATGCAATCCGTGCTGTTAAATTATTAACAGGTAAAATGGCAGATGCTATCTTAGAAGCTAAACAAGGCGAAGAAACAGCAACTGAAACAACTACTGCTTAATAAGTAAAAAAGGTTGCTTATTCAGTAAGAAAAAAAGGTGATAAGAGGATAATGCCTTTTATCCCTTTTTTTTGCACTAAATAAACATACATAAAATCACTGTACGTAATGTCTTTTTTAAAAGGTATGGGCGATTTTTAAGGGATGAAAATCATCAGCTGGTTTAGTACCGTCAAATTGACTGAAAAAGTGGATGTTTTTAAATATTGTCAAGGCTCGTTATTTTCTTTGAGGATAACAAGTATTTTTTGGCAATAATGGGTAAAGATTGAATAAACTGCATTTAATTTGAGGAGGATATATATTATGGCAATCACTGCACAATTAGTTAAAGAATTGCGTGAAAAAACTGGTGCCGGTATGATGGACTGTAAAAAGGCACTTGTACAAACAGAAGGCGATATGGAAAAGGCAATCGATTTCCTACGTGAAAAAGGAATTGCAAAAGCCGCTAATAAAGGCGACCGTATTGCTGCTGAAGGTTTAACTTCAATCGTTGTAGAAGGAAACCAAGCGGTTATTCTTGAAGTGAACTCAGAAACTGATTTCGTTGCTAAAAATGAAGGCTTCCAAACTCTTGTAAAAGAATTGGCTGCATTCCTTCTTGCTAACAAACCTGAAAGCGTTGAAGCAGCTCTTGAGCAAACAATGGAAAATGGAGCAAAAGTTGCAGATCATATCAATGCTGCTGTTGCTAAAATCGGGGAAAAATTAACTCTTCGCCGTTTCCAAGTCGTTTCTAAAACAGATAACGACGCATTTGGTGCATACCTTCACATGGGTGGGCGTATCAGCGTACTATCAGTTCTTGAAGGTACAACTGACGAAGAGGCAGCTAAAGGCGTTTCAATGCATATCGCTGCAATCAACCCTAAATATATCTCTCGCGACCAAGTAGATGCTAGCGAATTAGAACGCGAACGCGAAGTTCTTACGCAACAAGCGCTTAATGAAGGCAAACCTGAAAAAATCGTTGCAAAAATGGTTGATGGACGTATCAATAAATTCTACGAAGAAATCTGTGTTAACGAACAAGCTTTCGTTAAGAACCCAGATCAAAAAGTGGGACAATTCGTTGAATCTAAAGGCGGAAAAATCCAATCATTCGTTCGTTATGAAGTAGGGGAAGGTCTTGAAAAACGTCAAGAAAACTTTGCTGAAGAAGTAATGAACCAAGTTAAAAAAGACTAATTGTCAGATAATTAATAATAGGGAACACTCTGGTGTTCCCTATTTTTTGAAATGTCATGAATTTTTGGTAGTATTGCAAGAAAGCATGATGAACGAATGAAAAGATTACATAGTTGGAGGTTCTCATGAGTAACGCTAAATATAAACGTGTCGTTTTAAAACTAAGTGGCGAAGCATTAGCCGGTGAAGAAGGATTTGGAATTAACCCTGCAGTAATTAAATCTATTGCTGAACAAGTCAAGGAAGTGGCTGAGCTTGATGTGGAAGTGGCTGTTGTTGTCGGCGGCGGAAACATTTGGCGCGGGAAAATAGGCAGTGAAATGGGCATGGATCGTGCTAATGCCGATTATATGGGTATGCTGGCTACAGTCATGAACTCATTGGCATTACAAGACAGCCTTGATCAGCTTGGAATTGAAACGCGCGTGCAAACTTCCATTGAGATGAGGCAAGTCGCAGAGCCATACATTAGACGCCGTGCTATCAGGCATCTAGAGAAAAAGAGAGTGGTGATTTTTGCAGCTGGTACAGGTAATCCATACTTCTCAACGGATACCACTGCCGCCCTGCGTGCTGCTGAAATTGAAGCTGATGTCATCTTGATGGCGAAGAATAATGTGGATGGCGTATACAATGCAGATCCGGTTAAGGACAAAAATGCAGTGAAGTATGATAAACTTTCCTACCTTGATGTGATTAAAGAAGGGTTAGAAGTAATGGATTCAACTGCGTCCTCACTATGCATGGACAATGATATTCCATTGATCGTCTTCTCGATAATGGAAAAAGGTAATATTAAACGGGCCGTATTAGGCGAAACGCTTGGTACTATTGTAAGGGGGAAATAAAAGATGCCGAAACAAGTTATTTCGAATGCGAAAACGAAAATGGAAAAAGCCATTGGAGCGTATACACGTGAATTAGCAAGCATCCGTGCCGGAAGGGCAAATGCCTCATTGCTTGATAGAATCTCGATCGATTATTATGGATCGCCGACACCAGTCAATCAGGTGGCAGGAATTTCTGTCCCGGAAGCTAGACTATTAGTCATTCAACCATATGATAAAACGGTTTTGGGTGAAATCGAAAAGGCGATTTTGAAATCAGACTTGGGATTGAATCCTTCTAATGATGGATCGGTCATCAGGATAGCCATCCCAGCCTTAACGGAAGAGCGCAGAAAAGAGCTTGTGAAAGTCGTTAAAAAAGAAGCGGAAGAAGCGAAAATAGCTGTCCGTAATGTGCGTCGCGATGCTAATGATGATTTGAAAAAGCTTGAAAAAAGTGGTGAAATCACTGAAGATGATTTACGTGGCTATGCAGATGACATCCAAAAGATGACAGATGGCAATATCACGAAAATTGATGAAATTACAAAAGATAAAGAAAAAGAAATTATGGAAGTATAATTCCCACTGAAGAATTGATTAAATAAAGAGGGCCGAATCCATACTGGGTCATGTCTTGGTTCTAACATATAGGTGTGCTTAAAGGAGAAAACTGTTATAATAAGGTTTCTCCGATAATGATTACTCCTTGAGTTAGTATGTTGCATGCAAACGTTGGAGGTGGTCCTTTTTTTGCATTTTTCATGGTAATCATAACCGGTTTTAGAAAAAAAGAAGTAATAATTTCTCCCTTTCTAGCTTCTAATGAAGAAATAATTTTCATATTAATAATATGAGAACCAGTTTTTTTTTGATATTATAATATAGATTCTTTTTAAGCGGCAGAAAGCTTGATATACATAGTGCACGAAAACTTTGCCTTTGTAGAGAGATAAGTACAACCTGATGGGGGACTAACATATGTATTCACTTTGGAAGCGTTTCGTTAAAAAAGATGCTTCTTCCGATGTAACAAATAGGATTCAGCATATTAAACAGTTTGATGTTCCTCAGCATATCGCCATCATTATGGATGGGAACGGCCGTTGGGCCAAAAAGCGTGCATTGCCACGTGTGGCGGGTCATCATGAAGGAATGAAAACCGTTCGTAGAATTACTAAAGTTGCCAATAAATTAGGGGTCAAAACTTTGACAGTCTATGCGTTTTCCACTGAAAATTGGAAACGTCCGAAAAGTGAAGTCGACTTTTTGATGAAGCTTCCCCAGGAATTTCTGGGGACATTTTTACCCGAGCTCATTTCAGAAAATGTAAGAGTTGAAACGATAGGGGACTTGTCACTCATTCCGTCACATACTCAAAGTGCCGTTAAACGGGCAATGGAAGACACGAAAGACAATGATGGGATGATTCTGAATTTTGCCCTGAACTATGGAAGCCGTGGGGAGATTGTATCTGCAGTGAATAGCATCATTCAAGATGCTAAGAATGGTATAATAAAGGAAAATGTAACTGAGGAAATGCTATCCAGTTACCTGATGACCAATCATTTGTCGGATCCTGATTTACTGATCCGTACAAGCGGTGAAATCCGTTTAAGCAATTTCATGCTTTGGCAGGCGGCTTATACTGAGCTGTGGTTTACTGAGGTGCTATGGCCGGATTTTAGTGAAGAGCATTTATTGCAGGCAGTTGAGGAGTATCAAAAGCGTTCACGAAGATTCGGTGGCGTTTAATGTAGAAGGCGAGGAAAATGGAATAATGAAACAACGAATTATTACGGCGGTCGTAGTTGCCGCTATCTTCATTCCACTAGTCATTTTAGGGGGCACTCCCTTTTTACTGACGGTATATCTGTTAGGGTCAATTGGTTTGTATGAACTGATGAAAATGAAAAAGTTACGTGTACTGTCTTTTGAAGCATTTCTTTCCTACATATTATTGTGGGTGCTTTTATTGCCTAATGAGCATACCGCTTTTTTAGCAGAAATAAATTACGATAAAGTTCAAGTCTTCTTAATCGGGGTTTTGCTGCTGTTGCTTTATACAGTCGTTTCAAAAAACCGTTTTACTTTTGATGACGCAGGCTTTCTAGTGATCTCAATCCTATACTTGGGGATAGGCTTCTATTACCTATTTGAAACACGTGACTCATTGGGGTTGGGGCTGATCTATATCCTGCTTACCCTATTTACGATCTGGGCAACCGATTCCGGGGCCTACTTCATAGGTAAATCACTTGGTAAAAGAAAGCTATGGCCAGAAATAAGTCCAAACAAGACGGTGGAAGGATTTATCGGCGGGTTATTTTCCGCGATGGTAGTGGGGGTTCTATTTTACGCCTTCTCCAGCCTTGATTACACATTAGTACAATTATTATTGATTTCATTAATCATTGGGGTATTCGGCCAATTGGGCGATCTCGTCCAATCGGCGTATAAACGGCATTATGGCGTTAAGGATTCAGGAACGCTTCTCCCGGGACATGGTGGAATTTTGGACAGGCTTGATAGCGTGATATTCATTTTACCGATTTTGCATTTATTGCACGTTTTATAATATAAATATAGGCAAGTGTTATCTGAATTAGGAGATGAACAATTTGAAAAATATCAGCCTTTTGGGCGCGACAGGATCGATTGGTCAACAAACAGCGGATGTAGTAAGGTCCCATCCAGATCAATTCAAGATCGTGGCGCTTTCTGCTGGAAAGAATATAGAATTGGTCAGGACTTATATAAAAGAGTTTGAACCGAAACTGGTTTCAGTCCAGACGGAAGAAGATTATCATGTTTTGAAAAGTGAATTCTCCAGCCGCAAAGATATCGAGTTCATGTATGGGGATGAGGGTTTGACTGCTGTTGCCGTTTATGGTCAAGCGACGATATTGGTCAATGCCGTAATCGGAAGCGTGGGTCTTTATCCGACACTTCAAGCAATAAAGGCTAAAAAAGATATTGCGATCGCCAACAAGGAGACTTTGGTGACGGCAGGTCATTTGGTCATAAGTGAAGCAAAAAAAGCGGGGGTTAGATTGCTGCCGGTTGACAGTGAGCATTCCGCTATTTTTCAGGCATTGCAAGGTGAAAAGGAAAAAAATATAGAACGACTTGTCATTACTGCTTCAGGAGGCAGTTTTCGAGATCGGACCAGGGAAGAATTGAAGGATGTAACAGTGGAAGAGGCACTGAACCATCCGAACTGGTCAATGGGAGCTAAAATCACGATCGATTCGGCATCAATGATGAATAAAGGATTGGAAGTAATTGAGGCCCACTGGCTATTCGATCTTCCCTACGATAAAATTGATGTATTGCTACATAAGGAGAGCATCATCCATTCCATGGTTGAGTTTCATGACTCTAGCGTGATAGCACAACTGGGGACACCGGATATGCGGGTGCCGATACAATATGCACTTACTTATCCAGACCGTATTCCGCTGGCAGGGCGCAAACGGCTTAACCTTGCTGAAGCAGGCAAACTGCATTTTAGCGATATGGATTTCACCAGATATCCTTGTTTGCAATTCGCTTATAAAGCGGGTAAAATGGGCGGAACGATGACTACTGTGCTGAATGCCGCCAATGAAGCCGCAGTCTCTGCATTCTTATCTGGAAAGGTAACCTTCCTTGATATTGAAACATTGATTGAAAAAGCGCTGAATCAGCATTCCATCATAGCCCTTCCAGATTTAGAAACGATTCAGGAAGTCGATCATATGACAAGGCAGTATATAGAATCTTTAGTGAAAGATAGGTGACCGGAACATGCAGACTTTAGAAACGATTATAGCGTTCATCATCATTTTTGGAGCTCTAGTTTTTTTCCATGAGCTTGGGCACTTAGTGTTTGCAAAGCGAGCAGGAATTTTATGCCGTGAGTTCGCAATCGGTTTCGGGCCAAAAGTATTCACATATAAAAAGAAGGAAACCGTTTATACCATTCGATTGCTTCCTCTTGGCGGCTACGTGCGTATGGCTGGTGAAGACGCAGAGAATATAGAATTGAAGCCCGGCTATCGAGTAGGATTAATGTTTGATAATGAAGAGAATGTTACAAAAATCATTTTGAACAATAAAGATAAATATCCTGATATTCGTCTTGTGGAAGTTGAAGTGATCGACCTTGACCATAAATTGATCCTTACTGGTTATGAAGAGGGCGAGGAAGAAACACTAAAAACATTTGCCATTCATAAAGAAGCGGTGATCGTTGAAAATGGTGTAGAGAACCAGATTGCTCCTTATGACCGGCAATTTGCCTCAAAGTCGCTTGGGCACCGTTTCTTAACGATTGTAGCTGGACCGGCAATGAATTTCGTTTTGGCTTTTGTCATTTTTGTGTTGATCGGCCTGTTTCAAGGAGTCGTAGTGGATGAAGCGAAACTTGGTGAGTTGACACCGGATGGCTCGGCTGTAAATGCCGGTTTAAAATCGGGGGATGTCATTCAATCCATAGAAGGGACGGAAGTCTCCACTTGGGGAGATGTTCAGGAAAGCATTCAAAAGAACCCTGGGCAAGAGATCGAGTTCGTCGTTGACAGGGACGGGAAAACATTAGAAGTTCCGGTTGTTCCGCAAGAAGTGGAGAGGGAAGG
The DNA here is from genome assembly GCF_044762725.1 of Peribacillus sp. NPDC096447. NCBI lineage: Bacteria > Bacillati > Bacillota > Bacilli > Caryophanales > Bacillaceae > Peribacillus > Peribacillus sp. NPDC096447. The sequence continues at coordinate 74,795 of NZ_JBIWEV010000002.1, read as the reverse complement.
GAAGAAAATCGGGATTATAGGTGTCTACCCTCCGGTTGAAAAAGCACCGATTAAAGCTATACAATATGGTTTTACAGAAACGTATTTTTGGACAAAACAAATCTTCATCATCCTTGGTGACCTCGTAACGGGTGGGTTTACGATCGACAGTTTATCTGGTCCTGTAGGAATATATAAATCAACTGAGGAAGTGGCGAAACAAGGTTTATTCACGTTAATGAAATGGGCAGGGCTGCTCAGCATTAACCTGGGAATCATGAACCTGCTTCCGCTACCGGCATTGGATGGAGGAAGACTGTTATTCTTTGTGGTCGAATTCTTGAGAGGGAAGCCGATCGATCGTCAAAAAGAAGGAATGGTCCACTTCATCGGCTTTGCTTTGCTGATGTTATTGATGATTGTCGTCACATGGAATGACATCCAGCGCTTCTTCCTGTAAGACATGTTTGGATAATGCAAAACAGGCCAGCAGATTTATCTGTTGGCCGTTTTCTTATCTGAAGGATTTCCTAGTTTTTTAACCGTTTTGGGAAAATTGTTTGTTTTCTAGGGAAATCGTAAGTATAATCGAGAATGAGTATATTAAATTAGCTTTTCTGAATAACGCGGAAAGTCTTTTTTGTATGAAATGACCGTATTAATGTTGCGGGATTAAATTTACCGTAGCTGCAAGTAATTTAAAGGAAATATTGAAGAGGTGCAGATATGAAACAAAGTATGACGTTGATCCCTACATTGAGGGAAGTGCCTGCAGATGCTGAAATCAAAAGCCATCAGCTGCTATTACGTGCAGGATTTATGAGACAAAACTCCAGCGGGGTTTATAGTTTTATGCCGCTTGGAAAAAAGGTGCTTCAAAAGGTTGAGGCTATCGTTCGGGAAGAGCTGGAAAATGCTGGTGCAGTAGAATTGTTGATGCCGGCTTTACAACAAGCCGAATTCTGGCAGGAATCTGGACGCTGGTATACCTATGGTCCAGAGTTGATGCGACTTAAGGATCGCAACAATCGTGAATTTGCGCTTGGTGCCACACATGAAGAAGTGATAACCAGCTTAGTTCGTGATGAGGTGAAGTCCTATAAGCGTCTTCCATTAACGGTTTACCAAATCCAAACCAAATTCCGTGATGAAAAAAGACCGCGTTTCGGATTGCTGCGTGGACGTGAGTTCATCATGAAGGATGCTTATTCTTTCCATGCCAATCAAGAAAGCCTGGATGCTGTCTATAAAAATATATATGCGGCATATTCGAATATATTTAGCCGTTGTGGGTTGAACTTCCGTGCCGTCATTGCCGATTCTGGGGCAATGGGTGGTAAGGATACACATGAATTCATGGTCCTGTCTGACATTGGGGAGGATACCATCGCATATTCGGATACTTCCGATTATGCAGCTAATATTGAAATGGCACCTGTGAGTGTAAACTATGAAAAAAGCAACGAAGAACAAATTGCACTTGAAAAAATTCATACACCAGGTCAAAAATCGATTGAAGAAGTTGCATCATTCTTGAATACTGCTGCAGAGAAACTAATAAAATCGTTATTGTTTAAAGTGGATGAAAAGTATGTGCTTGTGTTGGTACGAGGAGATCATGAAGTCAATGATATCAAGCTGAAGAATTTCTATAACGCTTCAATCGTTGATTTGGTCGATCCAAATGAGACGAAGGAAGTCTTAGGATGTACAATTGGATCTCTTGGACCAATCAATGTCACTTCTGAAGTTGAAGTGATTGCGGATGTTGCCGTCGAAGCCATGGTTAATGGAGTTTGTGGTGCGAATGAGGAAGACCACCATTATGTGAACGTAAATCCCGCTCGTGATTTTAACGTGGCCAATTATATAGATCTACGTTTCATCCAAGAGGGTGACCCATCACCGGACGGAAACGGAAAAATTAAATTTGCCAAAGGGATTGAGGTAGGTCACGTATTCAAACTAGGAACTAAATATTCCGAAGCTATGAATGCGACATTCCTAGATGAGAATGGACGGTCGCAGCCTATGATCATGGGATGTTATGGTATTGGGGTTTCCCGTACACTTGCAGCTGTTGCTGAACAATTCAACGATGAAAAAGGATTGGTCTGGCCAGCGAATTTAGCGCCATACCAAGTCCATTTGATTCCAATCAATATGAAGGATGAGTCTCAGGCTGCACTGGGAGAAGATTTATATAATGATTTAAAGGCACAAGGCATGGAAGTTCTAATGGATGATCGTCAAGAACGTGCGGGCGTAAAATTCGCAGACTCTGACTTGATCGGTCTTCCTGTCAGGGTGACTGTAGGTAAAAAGGCATCTGACGGAATCGTCGAAGTGAAAATCCGTAAAACGGGTGAGGTTCTTGAAATTGAAAGAGCTGAACTAACTCAAAAGCTTCACGAAATACTGGGGTAATTTAAAAATAGGGGAATTAGGCATCATTCAATTGGATGATGCCTTTCCTTTTCATGGATTTGGATACTAGTGAAACATTCATGATATGTTATAATAGCCTCTGATATCAAAACGAAAATGATAGTGAATAATAACTAAAGAGATAATAGATAGGGGAGAGAGGGAATGGATCAAAATCCAAATAGCGGTAGAGAGAGATTTCAACTCTTGCTCCAGCAAATGGACTTGACTGAGGATGCCTTTGTGAATTATTTCATAGGTGCCGAAATTGATAAACTCTCAATCGAGAGGGAGTCCAAAACATGGCATTTTGCCTTTAATATACCTGCATTAATTCCTTGCAGTGTTCATACAAGACTTGCTACTCATTTAGCAAGTACGTTTTCCCATATTGCAAAGGTCACATTCAACTTGAATGTGGCCAATCCGCAGGTGACGGAACAATTGGTGAAAGAGTATTGGAAAAACTGCATTGGCGAGCTTGAAGGCATGTCTCCAGCACTGTTATCACTTCTGAATGAACAAGTGCCAACGGTGAATGGATATAAGCTTATCGTAAGCGCCCGAAATGATACGGAGGCTGGTCAGTTGAAACGAAAATACTCCGGCATCATTTCGAATATCTACCAAACATTCGGTTTTCCTCCGTTGACACTTGAAGCGGAAGTGAAGGAAACGGTTTCGAATCCTGATTACCAAAAGTTTTTAGAAGAGAAACAAAAGGAAGACGCGGAAAAGGGACTTGCCGCCCTAGTGGAAATGCAGAAGAAAGAATCGGAAAAAGGCGGCGACGATGGCGTCTACGAAGGACCGGTTAAAATTGGCTATACGATTAAAGAAGATGCGGATTTCCGCAGAATCGAACAGATTATCGATGAAGAGCGCAGGATTGCCATCGAAGGCTTCGTATTTGATGCAGAAGTGCGTGAGTTACGCAGCGGACGAAGCCTGCTGACCTTTAAAGTCACCGATTATACGAGCTCGATATTGGTCAAAATGTTTTCGCGTGATAAAGAAGATGCCGCCATACTTGCCCGAGTGAAAAAAGGGATGTGGGTACGTGCCCAAGGCAGCATTCAAAATGATACATTCGTACGTGACCTTGTAATGATCGCAAATGATATAAATGAAATTTCTAAACAAGGACGGCAGGATAAGGCCCCAGAAGGGGAAAAGCGTGTAGAACTGCATATGCATACCCCAATGAGCCAGATGGATGCAGTGACACCTACTTCTGCGCTTGTTGCCCAGGCTGCAAAGTGGGGGCATAAGGCTGTGGCCATTACAGATCATGCTGGAGCACAATCATTTCCTGAAGCTTATAGTGCCGGTAAAAAGAATGGTATCAAAATCCTTTATGGCGTCGAAGTGAATCTTGTAAATGATGGTGTACCCATTGTTTATAATGAGGCGCATATCGCTTTGGCAGATGCCACATATGTTGTGTTTGACGTAGAGACGACAGGCCTGTCAGCCGTTTATGATACGATCATTGAATTTGCCGCAGTGAAAATTCGTGACGGTGACATCATTGATCGATTCGAGTCATTTGCGAATCCGCATCACCCACTTTCCAATACGACGATAGAGTTGACTGGAATCACTGATGATCTTGTACAAAATGCTCCAGAAGTCTCGGAAGTACTAGAAAAGTTCAAGGACTGGGCGGGCGATGCGATCCTGGTTGCCCACAACGCAGCCTTCGATATGGGCTTTTTGAATATAGGTTATAAAAACTTGGGTTATCCTAAAGCTTCCAATCCAGTTCTTGATACATTGGAACTTGCCCGTTTCTTATATCCAGAGTTTAAAAATCACCGGTTAAATACATTATGTAAAAAGTTCGATATTGATTTGACCCAGCATCATAGGGCCATTTATGACGCCGAAGCTACAGGTTACCTTATGCTGAAGATGCTGAAGGATGCAATGGAAAAGGAGATTACCCATCATGATCAACTTAATGACAATATGGGTAAAGGAAATGCTTATCAGCGTTCCCGGCCGTCCCATTGTACGCTGATTGCGCAAACACAGGCTGGGTTAAAAAACCTTTTCAAATTAATTTCAATATCACACATCGATTATTTCTATCGTGTGCCCCGGTTACCGCGCTCACAACTTAAAAAGTACCGTGAAGGAATCTTGGTAGGATCGGGTTGCGATAAAGGGGAAGTTTTTGAAGGGATGATGCAGAAGGGTTTTGAGGAAGTCGTCGATATCGCCGAATTCTACGATTATCTTGAAATCCATCCGAAGGAAGTGTATCAGCATTTGATTGAGCTTGAATATGTACGGGATGATAAATCATTAGAAACGATCATCTCCAATATCGTCAAGCTTGGTGAAAAATTGGACAAGCCAGTCGTAGCTACGGGAAATGTGCATTATTTGGATCCGAATGATAAAATTTACCGTAAAATCCTCGTGAATTCACAAGGCGGCGCCAATCCGCTGAATCGTCATAAGCTTCCTGACGTACATTTTCGGACAACAGATGAAATGCTGCGGGAATTCTCCTTCCTCGGTTCCGAGAAGGCCAAAGAGGTCGTGGTGACCAACACGAATAAAGTCGCTGATATGATTGAAGAAATCAAGCCAATCAAGGATGAGTTATACACACCTAAAATTGAAGGTGCAGATGAAGAGATGCGTGAAATGAGTTATGGCATGGCAAGGAAGATTTATGGAGAGAACCTGCCGGAAATCGTGGAAGCCCGTCTTGAGAAAGAATTGAAAAGCATCATTGGTCACGGTTTTGCCGTTATTTATTTAATTTCTCACAAACTTGTTAAAAAATCATTGAATGATGGTTATCTAGTTGGTTCAAGGGGATCGGTTGGATCATCTTTCGTTGCCACCATGACTGAAATTACAGAGGTAAATCCGCTTCCGCCGCATTATGTATGTCCGGAGTGCAAGAAATCCGAATTCTTCAATGACGGTTCTGTAGGTTCCGGGTTTGACCTGCCCGATAAAGACTGTCCCGATTGCGGCATTGCTTATACAAAAGACGGGCATGATATCCCGTTCGAAACCTTCCTTGGGTTTAAAGGGGATAAGGTTCCCGATATCGACTTGAACTTCTCCGGTGAATATCAGCCGAAGGCCCATAACTATACGAAAGTCTTATTCGGAGAAGATTATGTATATCGTGCAGGGACGATTGGTACGGTCGCTGAAAAAACGGCTTATGGATATGTAAAGGGGTATTCCTCTGATAATAACATCCATATGCGTGGAGCCGAGACTGATCGCCTTGTTGCCGGCTGTACTGGTGTGAAACGGACGACAGGACAGCATCCGGGCGGAATCATCGTTGTTCCGGATTATATGGATATCTATGATTTCACACCTATTCAGTTCCCTGCGGATGACAGGAATTCCGAATGGAAAACTACTCACTTTGATTTCCATTCCATTCACGATAATATTTTGAAACTTGATATACTTGGACACGATGATCCGACTGTAATCCGGATGCTTCAAGATTTAAGCGGCATCGATCCAAAGACCGTTCCTACCGATGATCCAGAAGTAATGAAAATATTCAGCAGCACTGAATCTTTAGGAGTTACCGAAGAACAGATCATGTGTAAAACGGGTACGCTTGGCATCCCGGAATTTGGTACGCGCTTTGTCCGGCAAATGCTTGAAGATACGAAACCTACGACATTTTCCGAGCTTGTTCAGATTTCGGGGCTTTCCCATGGTACGGATGTATGGCTGAGCAATGCACAGGAACTGATTCACAACCGTATATGTACACTAAGTGAGGTTATAGGCTGCCGGGATGATATTATGGTCTATCTGATTTATCAAGGTCTTGATCCTTCCCTGGCGTTTAAAATCATGGAATCTGTACGTAAAGGGAAAGGGCTCTCTGAGGAATTCGAAGAGGAAATGAGGAAAAATGAGGTACCCGAATGGTATATCGATTCATGTAAGAAGATTAAATACATGTTCCCGAAAGCCCATGCTGCAGCTTACGTCTTAATGGCTGTCCGGATTGCCTATTTTAAAGTCCATCTGCCTTTATTGTATTATGCAGCCTATTTCACAGTGCGTGCCGATGATTTTGAAATCGACGCCATGACTCGGGGATCGCAGGCCATCAAATCAAAAATGGAAGAAATCATGGTAAAGGGATTGGATGCATCCACCAAGGAAAAGAATACATTGACGGTTCTCGAACTTGCTTTGGAAATGTGTGAACGCGGATATTCCTTCGCTAAAGTTGACTTGTACAAATCCAGTGCAGATCAATTCTTAATTGAAGGAAATACATTGATACCGCCTTTCAATTCGATACCGGGTCTTGGGACGAATGCGGCGATCAATATTGTCAATGCACGGAAAAATGGTGAATTCCTCTCCAAAGAAGACCTTCAGCAACGTGGAAAGGTTTCGAAGACCATCCTTGAATACCTTGATAAACAAGGCTGTCTGGAGTCATTGCCTGAACAAAATCAGTTATCCTTATTTTAAAGAGGGAACTGATACCAAAAAGGAAGAAACAGACATGATATTTGCATAAATATCTTGATTATGGTATATTTTTATTGGAAATACTAAGACGAACCAATGGAAAGAGTGGGGAAACCCACTCTTTCGTGTTGTATTGACCATTTAATTTTGAATCCGAAACCAAGCGCATACAACGCACGTATGGAGGAAACAAATGAGTAAAAAGGTAACGGAAGTCGTAGAGGAATTAGCATTACCAATTCTTGAAGAATTGCAGCTTGAATTAGTCGAAGTGGAGTATGTGAAGGAAGGTAAAAGCTGGTTCCTTCGAGTGTACATTGATAAAGAAACAGGCGTAGATATTGATGATTGCGGAAATGTGAGTGAAAAACTCAGTGAAAAGCTTGATGAGGTTGATCCGATTCCACAAAATTATTTTCTCGAAGTTTCATCACCCGGAGCTGAAAGGCCTCTGAAAAAAGAGAAGGATTTCCTTAATGCTATCGGTAAAAATGTTTACATAAAAACATACGAGCCCATTTTAGATGAAAAAGAATTCGAAGGAATCTTAACCAGTTTCGATGGTGAAGAAGTGACACTCGAAGTCAGAATCAAGACAAGAAAGAAAACGATCGTCATACCATTCGAAAAGGTAGCGAAAGCAAGATTGGCGATTACCTTCGCTTAAGTCAAGCAAATCATTAATTTAAATATCCGTAAGGGGGATCACCATGGGCAATGAGTTATTGGATGCTCTCTATATTTTAGAAAACGAAAAAGGAATTTCCAGGGAGGTTTTGATCGACGCGATTGAATCTGCCCTTATATCGGCATATCGCCGTAACTTTAACCAAGCACAAAATGTACGTATCGACTTGAATCTTGGTAAAGGGACTATGCGTGTATTTGCCAGAAAAGACGTTGTTGACGAAGTGTTCGATTCACGTCTGGAAATTTCTGTTGAAGAAGCAAGAGCAATTGATCCCAACTATCAGTTAGAGGATATTGTCGAAATGGAAGTAACACCTAAGGATTTCGGCCGTATTGCTGCACAAACAGCAAAACAAGTCGTCACTCAAAGGGTGCGTGAAGCGGAACGGGGCATCATTTATGCCGAATTCATCGATCGTGAAGAGGATATCATGACTGGCATCGTTCAACGCCAGGATTCCCGATTCATTTATGTGAGCCTAGGTAAAATCGAAGCTTTGCTCCCGGTGAATGAGCAAATGCCGAATGAACAGTATAAGCCACATGATCGCATTAAAGTTTTCATCACTAAAGTTGAAAAGACTTCCAAGGGCCCGCAAATTTTTGTATCCCGTTCACATCCTGGCCTTTTAAAACGTTTATTCGAAATTGAAGTGCCTGAAATTTTTGATGGTACAGTAGAAATTAAGTCAGTTGCCCGCGAAGCAGGCGACCGGTCAAAAATCTCCGTGCACTCCGATAACGAAGAAGTAGATCCAGTCGGTTCTTGTGTAGGCCAAAAAGGACAGCGTGTCCAGGCCATCGTCAATGAATTGAAGGGTGAAAAAATCGATATCGTTAAATGGTCGGAGAATCCGGTCATTTTCGTTGCGAATGCTTTAAGCCCTTCAAAAGTACTTGAAGTTATTGTTAAAGAAGAGGAAAAGGCGACGACTGTAATCGTTCCGGATTATCAACTTTCCCTGGCAATTGGTAAGCGTGGACAAAATGCCCGTTTAGCTGCCAAGCTTACAGGCTGGAAAATTGATATCAAGAGTGAAACGGAAGCCCGCGAAGCTGGTATTTATCCTGTGGAAGAACGGGAATTCCTTTTGAGCAGAGATAGTTATGTTACTGAAGAGGAAACAGATTTCGAAGAGGATAACGAGTAATTCGAGGTGAAAAAAGATGAATAGCCGAAAAAAAATCCCGATGCGTAAATGTGTGGCTACTGGCGAAATGAAGCCGAAGAAAGAACTCATTCGCATCGTTCGATCTAAAGAAGGGGAAGTCAGCCTGGATCCTACCGGAAAGAAATCTGGAAGGGGAGCTTATTTGACTCTTGATCGGGATGTTATCGAGCTGGCCAAAAAGAAAAATGTGCTGGCTAATCACCTTAGTACCCAAATCGATTCTTCCCTTTATGAACAATTGCTTGAATTAGTGAATAAGGAGAAAAACTAACACCATGACCCAACAACAACAATGGATGTCTCTATTAGGTTTGGCCAATCGAGCACGCAAGCTAATTTCGGGTGAAGAATTAGTGGTTAAAGAGATTAGAAGCGGTAATGCCAAAGTTGTTATTTTATCCGCGGACGCTTCAAAAAACACTGAAAAAAAAATATCTGATAAGTGCGCATTTTATCAGGTTCCTTTAAAAAGAGTCGAAAGCAGGTCATTGCTCGGCCATGCGATAGGCAAGGATGCTAGAGTTGCCGTCGCAGTTCTGGATGAAGGTTTTGCACAAAAACTCCGAACGCTGCTCGATTAAATTTTACGGGGGTGAACGTATGACAAAATTGCGTGTATATGAATATGCAAAACAAAAGAACGTTTCAAGCAAGGATGTAATAAATAAACTTAAAGAAATGAATATAGAGGTAACAAACCATATGACAGCATTAGACGATTCAACTGTAAATAAATTAAACGATTCAATCAAACCTAAAAACGAAGATAAAAGCCAAGAACCAAAAGCTAACGCTACGGTTGCGAAGTACGAAGCTGAAGCGGATGAAAAGAGCACAGTCAATAAAGAAAAACTGAAGAAGAAACCACCAGTTAAACCTGTAGGGACGAAAAAACCAACAGGTCAGTTCAACAAAGGTCGCAATAACAAGAATAAAAATAATAAACAAAGACAACAAGCGCCTCAGGCACCTGTAACAAAACGTAAAGAAAGGGAACTTCCAGAGAAAATTACGTTTTATGAGTCTTTGACGGTTATGGAACTTGGAAAAAAACTTCACCGTGAACCTTCTGAAATCATTAAAAAGCTCTTTATGCTTGGTGTTATGGCAACAATCAACCAGACTTTGGATAAAGATGCAATTGAATTGATATGTGCGGAATACGGTGTAGTGGCCGAAGAAGAGATTCGTATCGACCTAACAGACCTGGAATCACTTGTCACTGAGGACGCTTCTGAAGATTTGATCGAACGTCCGGCTGTCGTGACGATCATGGGTCACGTCGACCATGGTAAAACGACATTGCTTGATTCTATACGCCATACAAAAGTAACTGAAGGCGAAGCGGGCGGAATCACTCAGCATATCGGTGCTTATCAAGTTAAAGTTAACGATAAGAAAATAACATTCCTGGATACACCAGGCCATGCTGCTTTTACAACAATGCGTGCCCGCGGTGCACAAGTTACCGATATCACCATCCTTGTCGTCGCTGCGGATGATGGCGTTATGCCTCAAACGATTGAAGCGATCAACCATGCTAAAGCGGCAGAAGTTCCAATTATCGTCGCTGTCAATAAGATGGATAAAGAAGCTGCCAATCCGGACCGTGTCATGCAAGAATTGACAGAACACGGTTTAGTTTCTGAAGCATGGGGCGGAGACACGATCTTCGTACCAATTTCAGCTAAAAACGGTGAAGGCATCGACAGCTTGCTTGAAATGATTCTTCTTGTCAGTGAAGTGGAAGAGTATAAAGCTAATCCATCTCGTAAAGCAAATGGAACTGTCATCGAAGCACGTTTGGATAAAGGGCGCGGATCGGTTGCCACTTTGCTAGTTCAAAACGGAACGTTGAAAATCGGCGATCCGATTGTTATCGGTAATACATTCGGACGTGTTCGTGCTATGGTTAACGATCTTGGACGCCGTGTTAAGGATGCAGGTCCATCAACACCGGTTGAAATCACTGGATTGAACGAAGTGCCACAGGCCGGCGATCGTTTCATCGTCTTTGAAGATGAGAAAACGGCCCGTCAAGTTGGGGAAGTGCGTGCACAAAGGCAACTTGCTTCACAACGTAATGAAAAATCCCGTGTAACCCTAGATACATTGTTCGAGCAAATGAAAGAAGGGGAAATAAAAGAATTGAACATCATTTTAAAGGCTGATGTTCAAGGTTCTGCGGAAGCAGTAGCCGCTTCCCTGAATAAAATAGAAGTGGAAGGCGCTAAAGTGAAAATCATACACACTGGCGTCGGTGCTATCACAGAGTCTGACATCATCCTTGCTACAGCTTCGAATGCAATCGTCATCGGATTCAACGTCCGTCCTGACGTGAATGCGAAGCGTGCAGCTGAATCAGAAAATGTTGATGTCCGCCTTCACCGCATCATCTATAAAGCGATCGAAGAGATCGAGTCGGCTATGAAAGGGATGCTTGACCCTGAATTCGAAGAAAAAATTATCGGTCAGGCTGAAGTCCGTACGACTTTCAAAGTATCCAAGGTGGGTACGATTGCCGGTTCTTACGTTACAGAAGGAAAAATTACCCGTGACAGCGGAATTCGCTTAATTCGTCAAGGTGTCGTCATTTTCGAAGGTGAAATTGATGCATTGAAACGCTTTAAAGATGATGTAAAAGAAGTGGCAACGAACTATGAGTGCGGTATTACGATTAAAAATTACAACGACCTTAAAGAAGGCGATGTAATTGAAGCGTATGTTATGGAAGAGATTGAACGTAAATGATCGTTGGCTCTGTCCAATGTGAATGCATCATCCATGACACCCATTCTTTGAAAGAAAAACGGGCCGTGCTTCAGCGTGTCATGACACGGCTTAAGCAGAAGTTCAATATTTCTGTAGCAGAAACCGATTTTCAGGATTTATGGCAGCGGACAAAGATTACTATCGTTACCGTAACATCCTCGAGGAAGGCTACAGAACGGGAACTTCAAAATGCCCTTAAATTTCTAGATTCTTTTCCGGAACTAGAGCGAACAATAACAGATATAGACTGGCTTTAGGCTATCGAGGTGATATTATGAGCCTTCGTTCAAATCGTGTTGGCGAACAAATGAAAAAAGAGCTGAGTGAAATTATCGGCCGAAAAATTAAAGATCCAAGAATCGGATTTGTTACTGTGACGGATGTCGCGGTTACAGGCGATTTACAACAGGCAACAGTTTATATTTCCGTTTTGGGTGACCAGGAACAAAGGGAGAAAACCCTGCAAGGTCTAGCTAAGGCGAAAGGATTCATGCGTTCAGAAATTGGGCAGCGGATCCGCCTTCGCAAAACCCCTGAGCTGTTTTTTGAATTTGATGAATCGGTCGATTATGGTAATCGTATCGAGTCGTTGATTTCCCAAATCAATAAACCGGCTGAAAAAGACGAGGAATAAGCAAGCAGTAAAAGGTGGCCGACTCAATAAGTGCTTTGCACTTCTTGAAGTCGGTCTCTTTTTTTTGAAAAATGGATATGTAAAAAAGCGAAAAACACCTATAGGGTGTTTTATAAATGATGAGGTGAAAGCGTGAACGGTATTCTTCCATTATGGAAACCCAAGGGATTGACATCCCATGATTGTGTTTTTAAATTAAGAAAGATCTTAAAGACAAAAAAGGTTGGGCATACAGGTACTCTAGATCCTGATGTAACAGGGGTATTACCTATTTGTATTGGCAGGGCAACCAAAATAGCCGAATATTTGACAGAAGCCGGTAAAGCGTATGAAGGGGAAGTTACCCTTGGTTTTTCCACGACAACTGAAGACGCAAGCGGTGAAAAAGTGGAAGAGAAAAAGGTTGATCAAGTGATTCAGCGTAAACGGATTCTGGAAGTGCTGGAATCACTGACTGGAAAGATTGAACAGACGCCGCCAATGTATTCAGCAGTAAAGGTAAACGGGAAGAAGTTATATGAATATGCCCGTGCAGGGGTGGAAGTGGAGAGGCCGACAAGGGAGGTCACCATTTATGATATTACCCTTCTCGATGATCGTTCTGAATTTAAAGGGGAAACCATTTCTTTTCGGTTTCGCGTCAAATGCAGCAAAGGAACATATATTAGGACGCTTGCAGTCATGATGGGGGAAGAATTGGGTTTTCCTGCCCATATGTCAGACTTGACACGTATTGAATCAGCAGGTTTTAAGCAGGAGGATTGTTTCACATTTTCTGAAGTGGAAGACTTCATGGAAAGTGGACAAACGGATAAATTTCTGCTGCCTTTGGAACGGGGATTATTTCATTTGCCCAAATTTCAGATTAGTGATAAAGTAGCAAAGAAAGTACTTAACGGTGCGGTATTGGAACAAACAAAGGATGTTGTTGTTGATAAAGGGATGCCTTTTGTTATGGTCGACCCTTCAGATAAGGCCATTGCCATTTATCAAATACATCCGACAAAAGAGGGATTAATTAAACCTGTAAAAGTATTGGCACAAGAATTATAGACCTTTTTACCGCCGGAAAGAGGAGATTGAAAGGTGAAAGTGATCGCAATAGAGCATCCTCATCAATTTAATTCGGATGATTTTCCCGAGCTTGTAATGGCGCTTGGATTTTTTGATGGTATACATAAAGGTCATCAGATTGTTATTCAGACCGCCAAGCAAAAAGCCGATGAAATGAATCTTAAGTCAGCAGTAATGACATTTGACCCGCATCCTTCTGCAGTACTGGGTAGGAAAACGGAAAATATCCGCTATATCACTCCACTTGAAGATAAAGTGGATATCATAGAGTCGATGGAGATAGATTATTTATTCATTGTCCATTTCAGCAAGGAGTTTGCTTCGGTACTGCCGGAACGGTTCGTTGACGAATACATTGCCGGGCTGAATGTCCGTCACGTAGTTGCAGGCTTTGATTATTCCTACGGTCGCTATGGTCAAGGATCGATGGAAGATTTGCCTGTTTATGCACAGGGCAGATTTTCACAGACAGTCGTCGCAAAACAGACAATTGAAGATGAAAAGGTTAGCTCGACAAGAATCAGGGAAACTCTCGGTAATGGCAGCTTTACCGACTTTTATCATTTGGCTGGCCGCCGCTATTTAACGAAAGGTCATGTCGTTCACGGTGAAAAGCGGGGCAGGAAATTGGGTTTCCCCACCGCTAATATTGAAGTGGGTGATGATTATATTTTTCCTGCTGCAGGCGTATATGCCGTCAGGATCAAAATAAGCGGTAAATGGTATAAAGGGGTTTGCAATGTCGGCTACAAACCTACCTTCCACGAAGAAAAACCTAAATATCCGACTGTAGAGGTTCATGCCTTGGAGTTCTCGGGAGATATTTATGGCAACCAGGTCTCGGTTGAATGGCATACAAGACTTCGGAGTGAGCAGAAATTTTCCGGACTTGAAGCATTGGTTGCTCAGATCGAAACGGATAAGCAAAATGCCATAGCCTATTTTGCAAAGCTTGAAGGATAAAAGACAAGACTTGCAATTTTAATGAAAAACATGTATTCTATTGTATGTATGAAAATAACCATTGCTTGGCTAGTCGAGACTCCGACGCTGGCTCGGTAATAGGTGATTTTACAGAATTTTAGGAGGAATAATAACATGGCAATTACACAAGTACGCAAAAACGAACTTATCGCTGAGTTCAGAACTCACGATACTGACACTGGTTCTCCAGAAGTTCAAATCGCAGTATTAACAGAAGAAATCAACAACTTGAACGGTCACTTACGCACACACAAAAAAGACCACCATTCACGTCGCGGTCTTCTAAAAATGGTAGGTAAACGTCGTAACCTTTTAACTTACCTACGTAACAAAGACGTTACTCGTTACCGTACACTAATTAACAAATTAGGTCTACGTAGATAATTTTTTCAGGAAGGCGGGAAATTTCCCGCTTTTTTGATGTTAATCAAATGATTTGGACGTATTCTACTTAAGGCTGGGCCTTCGTCCTTGGGACTCGGCAGGAGCCGGGTCCTTTTCCATTTATAAATGATCAGGATATACATAATCAAATGAATGAAATTTTTATTCATTTTACTGTTAATGCTTGTTTTTTTCGTGCATAATAGGAATAGTTTGGTTTTAACTCGAGTTCAGTTACTTTTCACATATAAATGATTTATCCAATACAGGTTTAGGTAAACTAAGCCTCTAAGTGAAGATTCAGAGAGGGGTTTAATAAATGGGACAGGAAAAACATACGTATTCATTTGACTGGGCCGGCCGTAATGTAACGGTAGAGATAGGGCAATTGGCCAAACAAGCGAACGGGGCAGTTTTAGTCCGTTATGGAGAAACTGCTGTATTAAGTACAGCAACGGCTTCGAAGGAACCTAGAAATGTCGACTTTTTCCCTTTGACAGTCAACTACGAAGAAAGACTTTATGCAGTCGGTAAAATTCCGGGAGGCTTCATTAAACGTGAAGGACGACCGAGTGAAAGGGCAATTCTTGCAAGCCGCTTGATTGACCGTCCAATCCGTCCGCTTTTCGCCGATGGCTTCAGGAATGATGTTCAGATCATCAGCATGGTCATGAGTGTCGATCAAGATTGCTCTACGGAAATGGCAGCTATGCTTGGTTCTTCACTTGCACTTTCAGTTTCCGATATTCCGTTCGAAGGTCCAATTGCCGGAGTTGTAGTGGGGAGGATCAATAATGAATTCATTATTAACCCTACTGTCGACCAACTAGCTAAAAGTGACATCAATCTGACGGTTGCCGGCACTAAAGATGCTATCAACATGGTTGAAGCCGGAGCAAATGAAGTACCAGAGGAAACGATGCTTGAAGCAATCATGTTTGGACATGATGAAATCAAGAAGATCATTGCATTCCAAGAGAAAATCGTTGCTGAAATCGGCAAGGAAAAAATGCAGGTCACTTTATATCAAGTGGATGCAGAACTGGAAGCAGAAGTGAAAGGCCTATGTGAAGCAGACTTGAACAAAGCTGTACAAGTTCAGGAAAAACATGCCCGTGAAGACGCGATCAAAGAAGTAAAAGATCGTGTATTGGGTCATTATGAAGAAGAAACTGATGAAGAAAAATTAAAGCAAATCAAAGAAATCCTGAATAAATTGGTCAAATCCGAAGTCCGCCGTTTAATCACGGAAGAAAAAGTGCGTCCGGATGGCCGTAATCCTGACGAAATCAGACCATTATCATCAGAAGTTACCATTCTGCCACGTACACATGGTTCCGGATTGTTCACACGCGGACAAACCCAAGCTCTATCCATCTGTACATTAGGTGCACTTGGTGATGTGCAGATTCTGGACGGACTTGGAACCGAAGAGTCAAAACGTTTTATGCACCACTATAACTTCCCGCATTTCAGTGTCGGTGAAACTGGCCCTATCCGTGGGGCAGGACGCCGTGAGATCGGTCATGGTGCACTTGGTGAAAGGGCATTGGAGCCTGTTATTCCAAACGATAAAGACTTCCCTTATACAATCAGACTTGTTTCTGAAGTGCTTGAATCAAACGGTTCAACATCACAAGCAAGTATCTGTGCAAGCACGTTGGCAATGATGGATGCAGGTGTTCCATTGAAAGCTCCAGTTGCCGGTATTGCCATGGGTCTTGTCAAATCAGGTGAGCACTATACAATCTTAACGGATATTCAAGGCATGGAAGACCATCTGGGAGACATGGACTTTAAAGTCGCAGGTACTTCAAAAGGTGTTACTGCCCTGCAAATGGATATTAAGATTGAGGGTCTTTCAAGGGAAATCCTTGAAGAAGCTTTACTTCAAGCCAAACATGGCCGGATGCATATTTTGGAATCAATGATGTCAACAATCAATCAACCGCGTGAGCAGTTATCCAAATATGCTCCAAAAATCGTTACAATGTCCATAAATCCGGATAAGATCCGTGATGTGATTGGACCGAGCGGAAAACATATCAACAAAATCATTGAAGAAACTGGCGTGAAAATCGACATCGAACAAGATGGAACGGTATTCATATCTTCTACTGATGAACCAATGATTCAAAAAGCGAAGAAAATCATTGAGGATATCGTACGTGAAGTCGTAGTGGGCGAACTATACTTAGGTAAAGTTAAACGTATCGAAAAGTTCGGTGCCTTCGTTGAAATCTTCAACGGTAAAGACGGTTTGGTACATATTTCTGAACTGGCTGAAGAAAGAGTCGGAAAAGTGGAAGATGTCGTTTCACTTGGCGATGAATTATTGGTCAAAGTTACTGAGATCGATAAGCAAGGAAGGGTAAACCTTTCCCGTAAAGCGGTCTTGAAAGAGCAAAAAGAGGCAGCCAACCCTTCTCAATCGTAAGAAAAATGAAAATCCGGCATGCGGTTCCTTGTGAATCTGCATGCTTTTTTTGTTTAAAAGTATGGGAATATCCATAGTGTGAATGGCGTTAAAAGGATGTCAAGTTCTACCTTGTCCGTTTTCTTCATACATTTTTGTATGAAGGGGGCGTAAAAAATGAATAATAAATGGAAGCAGATAGTTGCGATAAGTGCCATTGCAGGTATATCATGGTTATTAGTGCAAAATCCATATACACAAATTTATTTGACCCAATTAACCGATGATTCAGTTGCTTCAATGAAGCAAGAAGACGAGCTTCTTTTACAAATAAAAGAATCAACAAAAAAATATGAGATTGCACCACAGGATGCACGAATAGATTCTGTCTGGAAAACCGTTCCTGCATATAACGGCCTGAAGGTAAATATTGATGATTCGTATAAAGCCATGAAGAAGGAGGGCGTGTTCGATAAGGATAAGCTGGTGTTTCAGCAGGTTCCTGCGAAGATACATATGGAGGATCTGGATCCGGCTCCGATTTACCGGGCCCATCCCGAAAAGCCAGTCGTTTCATTTTTAATCAATGTGGCCTGGGGGAATGAATACTTACAAGATATGTTGGCCGTGTTAAAAAAGTATAATGTCAAGGCCACTTTTTTCCTGGAAGGCAATTGGACCAAGAAAAACCCAGATTTGGCCAAAATGATCAAGGGTGGCGGACATGAAATTGGAAATCATTCTTATTCACATCCCGATATGAAAAACATCTCCGCACAAGCTACACGTGAGGAAATTCGAAAAACGAACGAAGTCATTGAAGCGGTGACGGGTTTGAAAATGAAATGGTTCGCACCACCAAGTGGAAGCTACCGGGACGAAACGGTGAAAATCGCGGATTCTTTCGGTATGGAGACCGTCATGTGGAGTGTGGATACGATCGACTGGCAAAAGCCAAGCCCTGAAGTCCTTCAACAAAGAGTGCTTTCTAAGGTACACCCAGGAGCATTTATATTGATGCATCCGACGGAATCAACTGCAAAATCATTGGAAACGTTAATAATTGAAATAAAAAAGAAAGACTTAGATGTTGTTACCGTTTCGGAAGCAGTAGATGAAGAGCGATCGAATCCATAATGTATTGGTTAAGATAGCAGCATAGAATGATTGGGAGGAATGTTAGTTGATTAAGAAATACACGTGTCAAAATGGAGTTAGAATTGTATTGGAAAATATTCCAACTGTACGCTCTGCAGCAATTGGAGTATGGATCAAAACAGGTTCAAGAAATGAAACACCGGAATTGAATGGGGTTTCACATTTCTTGGAGCATATGTTCTTCAAAGGGACAGCTACGAGAAATGCGCGTGAAATTGCCGAGTCATTCGATAGTATTGGCGGACAGGTGAATGCATTCACTTCAAAAGAATATACATGCTATTATGCTAAAGTAATGGATAACCATGCAAGCTATGCGCTTGAAATCCTTGCTGATATGTTCTTCAACTCAACATTTGATGGGGAAGAATTGAAAAAAGAAAAAAATGTCGTCTACGAAGAAATCAAAATGTACGAAGATACACCAGATGACATTGTCCATGACCTCTTAAGCAAGGCGGTATATGAAAATCATCCCCTTGGCTATCCGATACTTGGCACGGAAAATACGCTTGAAACGTTCAATAGTGATACATTAAAAAAATACGTCCATGACATGTATACACCCGATAAAGTAGTTGTATCCATTGCTGGGAATGTAGATGAAAAAATGATTAAGGAAGTCGAAAGCTACTTTGGCTCGTATCAAGGAGGGGAAGATCGTCTTGAATTGGTCAAGCCTTCCTTCCATGAAAATAGGATCACCCGTAAAAAAGATACGGAACAAGCCCACTTATGCCTTGGTTACAAAGGGTTGGAAATCGGCAATGATAAAACATACAGCCTTATTACCTTGAATAATATTCTTGGAGGAAGCATGAGCAGCCGCCTATTCCAGGACGTCAGGGAGCAACGAGGCCTTGCCTATTCCGTTTATTCCTATCATTCCAGCTATCAAGATAGCGGTATGGTGACAGTATATGGGGGGACAGGCACAAATCAGCTTGACAGCCTGTATGAAACCATTCAGGAAACACTGGATACTTTAAAAAGGGATGGCATTACGGAAAAGGAATTACGGAATAGTAAAGAGCAACTTAAAGGCAGTTTGATGCTTAGCCTTGAAAGCACGAATAGCCGCATGAGCCGGAACGGAAAAAATGAGCTGATGTTGGGTGAGCACCGTTCCCTTGATGATATCATCATCAAGATTGACGAGGTGACGGAGGATACCGTCAATGAATTGGCAAACCAGATCTTTACGGAACATTCCTTGTCATTAGTGAGCCCGCTGGAAAACTGGGATAAATAATGACGAACAAGTCTGCACCTTCCTTTAATTAATGGGAGGTCAGGCTTTTTTTCTTTGAAAGCGGGAGGGTCCAATGTTATGGACAATATTTGGATAAATGCCTTCTAAGTTTACCTTTTTCGGATATAGATTGAATAGAAGGCGAAAAAGGGGGAACCAAATTTGAGGTTGAGCGAATTGAGCGGTAAGGAAATAGTCGATGTGAATAGGGCGGAAAGATTAGGGATCCTTGGTCAGACCGATTTGGAAATAGATGAAACTGGACAAATTACCTCGTTGATCATCCCATCTGTCAAATGGTTCGGCCTTTTAAGGAATGGCAGTGAAATAAGAGTTCCTTGGGAACATATAAAAAAAATCGGTGCGGATATGGTCATCATTGATTTTCAGGAAGGACTTTCACTTAAAGACGGAGAGCATATGGACGGATGATTACGCTCGCGCCAAGGCTCCTTGAACTTCTTGGAATGCAAGCTCGAAAACGCCTTAGCTGGCAATAGCTATGGCGTTTTTTCTTTTCTTATCACCGTTTTTTAAGTGAAAACATAAGATGGCAGGGTAACTAGAGAATGTAGCAAAAACCGAATTGCTTCCTGAAGGAATTGTATATCATGAGGCAAGGAATGTTTAGGATCTTTTATATAAAGAAGGTGACGGTTTTAATGCTAACAGGCATGCAAATCGCTGTAATTGGTGGAGATGCGCGTCAGCTTGAAGTTGTCCGTAAACTGACGGAGCTTGATGCAAAGCTATTATTGGTAGGTTTTGAACAGCTCGACCATGCTTTTACCGGAGCGGTTAAGGAAAAAATGGAAGATATAAACTTCAAGGAATTAGATTCAGTTATTTTACCTGTCCGGGGCACGGATTCAGATGGGAAAGTAGAAACGATCTTTTCCAGTGAAGAGGTTGTTTTGACTGAAGAAATGATAAAAAATACCCCGGAACATTGCATTTTTTATGCAGGAATCAGTAACGACTACCTTAATGAGATATTCAAGAAAGTGGATCGCAAACTCGTTCTATTGTTCGAACGTGATGATGTGGCTATTTATAATTCGATTCCCACTGTTGAGGGGGCAATCATGATGGCCATTCAACATACGGATTTTACTATCCATGGATCGAATGTAGCCGTTCTCGGACTGGGAAGGGTCGGAATGAGTGTAGCCCGGTCATTCCATGCACTAGGAGCAAAAGTGAAGGTGGGGGCAAGAAAAAGCGAAGATATTGCGAGAATCAGTGAAATGGCATTAGCCCCTTTTCATTTAAATGAACTCGCTGCAGAAATGAAAGATGTTGATATATGTATCAATACGATTCCTTTTCCGATAATTACCGCAAAAGTTATAGCCAATATGCCCGTTCATACATTAATCATCGACCTTGCTTCAAAACCGGGGGGGACGGATTTTCGTTACGCTGAAAAAAGGGGAATTAAGGCGCTGTTGGCACCGAGCCTACCGGGTATAGTTGCCCCGAAAACAGCTGGTCAGATATTAGCGAATGCACTGGGACTATTGATTCAAGGCGAGTTCTTGAAAAGGAAGGGGAAAATGATATGAGTCTCAAAGGGAAACGTATTGGTTTCGGATTAACAGGATCACATTGCACATATGATGAAGTGTTTCCGGAAATAGAAAAACTTGTAAATGAAGGTGCGGAAGTCATTCCAATCGTAACATCCACTGTCCAAAACACGGAAACCCGTTTTGGAAAGGGAGAGGACTGGGTTGAAAGAATAGAAAAATTGACGGGGAACCATGTCGTTGATACAATCGTCAAAGCAGAACCTTTAGGACCTAAATTGCCACTTGATTGCATGGTGATCGCTCCTTTAACGGGTAACTCAATGAGTAAAATGGCAAATGCACTTACCGATTCGCCAGTACTTATGGCTGCAAAAGCGACGATGAGAAATCACCGTCCAGTCGTGGTCGCGATATCAACAAATGATGCACTTGGGTTAAATGGTGTCAATCTAATGAGGCTGATGGCAGCTAAAGATATTTATTTCGTTCCATATGGCCAGGATAATCCCAAAGGCAAACCAAGTTCCATGGTTGCAAGGATGAGCATGATAAGGGATACGATCATAGCGGCACTGGAAAGGGAACAGATTCAACCTGTCATCGTCGAAAGGTTCAAGGATGATTTAGTCTGAACAAGTATTTCTGCCTCAAACCAGCTTTCTAACGACTGACATATATGCATAAATTTGTAGGTTGAAGTTATAAAAAACCACTCCACTACCAGAATATTTTGTTAAAGTACGACCCTTTGGAATGTTAATGTGTTAAAATAAATGATATTCTGAAAAAGAAGCAGTAAATCCAATAAATAACTAATTTAAGAGATAGAAAAGGAGTATGTATAAATGACTGAGACACAGGGATTGCGTATTGCAGTTGTGGGAGCAACTGGAGCAGTAGGACAACAAATGATTTCAACACTCGAACAAAGGGACTTACCGATTAAGAAAATCATCTTTTTATCATCGGCTCGTTCCGCAGGAATCAAACTTACGTTTAAGGGCGAAGAAATCGAAGTGCAGGAAGCAAAACCTGAAAGCTTTGAAGGCATCGATATCGCTTTATTCAGTGCTGGAGGAAGCGTGTCTAAGGAATTGGCTCCAGAAGCAGTGAAACGCGGTGCGATAGTAGTGGATAATACAAGCGCATTCCGCATGGATGAAAATGTGCCGCTAGTCGTTCCTGAAGTAAATGAAGAAGACTTGAAACAGCATAATGGGATCATTGCTAATCCGAATTGTTCAACTATCCAAATGGTTGTGGCATTGGAACCTATTCGCAAGACATACGGCTTATCAAAAATTGTTGTTTCTACCTATCAGGCTGTTTCGGGTGCAGGTGCAGCTGCGATAAATGAATTAAAGGAACAAGCTCGCGACTTGCTTGATGAAAAAGAAATAGATCCGAAAATTTTACCGGTAAAAGGGGACGAAAAGCATTATCAAATCGCATTTAACGTCATTCCCCAAATCGATAAATTCCAAGATAACGGGTACACATTCGAAGAGATGAAAATGATTAATGAAACAAAGAAAATCATGCATATGCAAAACCTTCCAGTGGCTGCAACTTGCGTGAGGCTTCCTGTTGTAACAGGTCATTCTGAATCTGTATACATTGAAGTTGAAAAAGAAGGCATAGCGGCTTCTCAAATCAAAGATTTAATGAAAATGGCACCTGGAATAGTGTTAGAAGATGAACCGGAACAACAAGTTTACCCTACGCCTGCTTCATCCGTCGGCAAGAATGATGTATTCGTCGGTCGGATTCGCAAAGATTTGGATGAAGATAAAGGCTTCCATTTGTGGGTGGTTTCCGATAATCTATTAAAAGGAGCAGCTTGGAATTCCGTTCAAATTGCTGAGAGCCTTTTGAAATTAGGTTTGGTTACCGTTAAGTAAAATTTTATTCTTAATGAACTCGACAGAAAATTAAATTCCAATAGGATAGAGAGTTTTTGTCAGCTTCCCGGATTGGGAAGCTGGCTTATATTTGGGGTGCATATTATGAAAATTATCGTCCAGAAATACGGTGGGACATCCGTTCGTGATGAGGAAAGCCGTTCATTCGCCAAGGGGCATATTGAAAATGCGATTAAAGAAGGCTATAAAGTGGTGGTTGTGGTTTCAGCAATGGGAAGAAAAGGCGATCCTTATGCAACGGATACCTTACTTTCCCTTGTGAATGGAGCGAAAGCCTGCCTTTCAAAACGGGAACAGGATTTACTTATGTCAGTAGGGGAAACGATATCATCTGTCGTATTTACGAACATGCTCTTGGAACATGGTATTGATGCGGTCGCATATACTGGAGCTCAAGCGGGATTCTTGACGAATACCGACTATTCAAGTGCGAAAATTATCGAAATGAAATGCGACCGTCTCATGAAAGAACTTGAGGTGAAGGATGTTGTCGTTGTAGCAGGTTTCCAGGGAGCGGCTAAAAACGGGGACATCACGACCATCGGGCGTGGTGGAAGTGATACTTCAGCCGCAGCATTAGGTGCGGCATTGCAAGCTGAACGGGTCGATATTTTTACGGATGTGGAAGGAATCATGACGGCAGATCCACGTATTGCCGATCATGCTCGTCCATTATCAATCGTTTCATATACGGAAGTTTGCAATATGGCATATCAAGGGGCAAAGGTCATTCATCCGAGAGCTGTTGAAATTGCGATGCAGGCGAAAGTCCCGATTCGGATAAGGTCAACATACAGCGAAGGCTTGGGAACACTTGTTACTAGCATGAACAAGGGAAGCCAGGGCAGTGACATACGTGAAAGGCTCGTGACTGGGATTGCCCATGTACCAAAGATCACTCAAATCAAGGTCCGTGCGAAAAAAGATCAATATAATCTACAGGCAGAAGTTTTTAAAGCAATGGCCAATGCCTCCATTTCAGTGGACTTTATAAATATATATCCAAGTGGCGTAGTTTATACCGTTTCCGAGGAGATGACAGAACTTGCCCTCTCGATTTTGGCCGAGCTTGGTCATGAACCGGTCATTGAACGGAATTGTGCCAAGGTTTCTGTAGTCGGTGCAGGCATCAATGGAGTGCCAGGCGTTGCAGCGAAGATTGTCACAGCGCTTTCCGAAAAGGAAATTGCCATTCTCCAGTCAGCGGACAGCCATACGACAATTTGGGTACTCGTAAAAGAGGAAGATTTAATAGAAGCTGTTAATTCCTTGCACTATGCGTTTCAATTGCATGAAAGGGAAGTCCAATAATCAGGTTTTTAATAAATAAAGGTTTTAAAAATTAAAGAGGTGTTAGATAATGATATTTGGTAGAGTATCAACCGCAATGGTCACCCCTTTCGATAGCAAGGGAAATGTTGATTTTCAAAAGACGACTTCATTGGTTAATTACTTATTAGCGAATGGAACCGATTCGCTTGTGCTTTCGGGAACGACAGGGGAATCTCCAACTTTATCTTCGGAGGAGAAAATTGCATTATTGCGTCATGTTTCAAAGGTTGTTGAAAAACGTGTGCCCATCATCATGGGTACAGGAAGCAACAATACGTATGCGTCCATCGAGTTGACAAAAAAAGCGGAACAAAATGGCGCCGATGCGATAATGCTGGTTGCCCCGTATTATAGTAAATCGAATCAAGAAGGTCTGTACCAGCATTTTAAGGCTATTGCAGCTAGTACGACTCTCCCTGTCATGGTATATAATATCCCTGGGCGCGCTTCGGTTAACATTGAACCGGAAACGATCATCCGCCTTTCAAAAATTCCTAATATCGTAGCCGTTAAGGAAGCGAGCGGGGATTTAAACGCTATGACCCAAATCATAGCCGGCACGGATGAAGATTTTGCATTATATAGCGGGGACGACGCTTTAACACTCCCAGTATTGGCGATTGGTGGTGTGGGTGTAGTTTCGGTTGCTTCACATATTGCAGGTAATGAGTTGCAGAAAATAGTGGAGGCCTTCATCAGCGGGAACTTGAAAGAGGCAGCCAGGCTGCATCAGGAACTGTTACCGCTTATAAAAGGTTTGTTTGCAGCGCCAAGCCCTGCACCTGTCAAAACAGCGCTTCAGTTATATGGAATTGACGTTGGATCGGTGAGACTTCCAATTGTGCCATTGACTGAGCAGGAGCGCCTTGCATTAACCAAGGTATTAAAAAAATAAAAAGACACGGAACAAGCTGATCGTTGAAGATTGGCTTGTTTTTACATAATGATGTATATGAATGGGATATACTTTCCGATTTCGGATGAAATGATCAATCGAAACTGGATAAAAGTACTAAGGATCTCTTACATAATAGGTTGTTTTATTGGATTAAATGAAAAAGTCCCACTGAAAATGGTAAGTGTTGTCATGTTTTTTGAACATCGGTTATAATGAAATCATTGGGAAATTATGAACGGGATTTTTTAAGGAGGATATTCGATTGGTTAAAGATAAAAATAATGGAATAAAAGTGATTTCTCTTGGAGGACAAGGGGAACTTGGTAAAAATATGTACGTCGTTGAGGTGAACGAGGACATCTATCTTCTTGATGCAGGGTTAATGCTGCCAGAAGACGAAATGCTCGGAATCGATGCGGTTATCCCAGATATTACGTATTTGATGGATAATAAGGAACGGGTGCAGGGGATATTCATTTCCCATGGTCATGAAGACCATATGGGAGCGCTTGCTTATGTCTTGAAATATTTACCGGTCCCTGTTTATGGAACAAAGCTTACCCTTGCTTTAATCAAAACGAAATTAAAGGAAGATGGCTTTAACGGCAGGGCGACATTCACTGAAATCGATTCGGATTCTCTTTTAAGTTTCCCTCAAGCAGCCGTGTCTTTTTTCCGGACAAACCATAGTATTCCTGATTCCGTCGGAGTCGTGATCCACACTCGTGAAGGTGCAATCGTTTATACAGGGGATTTCAAATTTGATCAAGCAGCAACAGATCTATATAAGCCGGAAATCGGTAAAATGGCCAGTATCGGTGAAGAAGGTGTCTTATGCTTGCTTTCGGATAGTACCGGAGCCGAGAGGCCAGGTTATACGACATCAGAAGCAGTTGTGGCCAAAGATATTACAGAGGTATTTCATGCTGCCTCCGGAAGGATCATCGTTGCGTGCTTCGCTTCGAATATCAACCGGATTCAACATGTTTTCAATGCAGCGGCAGCAAGTCGCAGAAAAGTGGCAGTTGTAGGGAAAAGCCTGCAACGCGTTTATGAAACAGCCTTGAACCTTGGCTACTTAAAGGTCGAAGAAGAGCTGATAATCCCAATTAATGAAATTAGCCAGTATGACGACCGTGAAATCGTCGTGTTATCGACTGGTCATCAGGGGGAGCCCATTGCGGCACTTCAAAAAATGGCAAAACAGACCCATAAGCAGGTGACGATCAAAAAGGGAGACACAGTTTTGATCAGTGCATCACCCTTACAGGGCGGCGAACTTATTTTATCCAAAACCGTCGATTTGCTATACAGGGTAGGTGCAGAAGTGGTATCTGCAAATAAATATAAAGTGCACGTAACGGGTCATGGCAGCCAGGAAGAACTTAAAATGATGATCAATTTGATGAATCCTAAATTCCTTATCCCTGTACATGGGGAATACCGCCATTTATATGCCCATCAAAAAGTTGGGATTGCAGCGGGGATTAAGCGTGAAAACATCATCATTGCCGAAAAAGGTGATGTCATCGATCTTAAGGGCAATAAAATGGGCCTTTCCGGCAAAGTCTCTGCAGGAAATATCTTGATAGATGGCAGCGGTGTTGGAGATGTGGGTAATATCGTTCTTCGTGATCGGCGCTTGTTATCCCAGGATGGCATTTTGATTGTAGTGGTCACGTTGAACCGTCAGGATAAAAGCATTGCAGCAGGCCCTGAAATCATTTCAAGGGGCTTCGTATATGTTCGCGAATCAGAGAAAATGATTGGCGAAGCAACTGAAATAGTAAGTGAAATCGTAAAGAAAAATGGGTCGCGCCAACCATTTGATTGGTCCACGCTGAAGCAGGAAATGCGTGATGCGTTAAACCAATTCTTCTATGAAAAAACGAAACGCCGTCCAATGATTTTACCGATCATCATGGAATATTAAGTAAGGAACCCCTGATTTAACAGTCAGGGGTTCTTTTTCTGTTTCAAACCTCTTATATCTTGAAGAATGAAGTCCGAGTCTCGAGACATAATAAAGCTATAGGCTATAAGTGAAAGGGGTTGGCATAGTGGATAATGCACCATTACCAAATGAAAATGAAGGCAAGCAGGAAGGTAAGAATTCAACTTTAATCGAGAAAATTCAGCAGCTGGGAGCTACCAATGTTCCGCAACTATCTCAGGACTCAAAAATCCATTGTTTGACGATCATTGGACAAATTGAAGGACATATGCAGCTGCCGCCTCAAAATAAAACGACCAAATATGAACATGTTATTCCGCAAATTGTGGCAATTGAACAAAATCCCAATATAGAGGGGTTGCTAGTCATTTTAAATACAGTGGGAGGAGATGTCGAAGCGGGACTAGCCATCGCAGAAATGCTGGCTTCCCTTTCAAAGCCATCAGTCTCGATTGTACTTGGGGGAGGTCACTCGATCGGTGTGCCGATTGCGGTTTCGTGTGACCATAGCTATATTGCTGAAACAGCAACGATGACGATTCATCCCATTCGTTTGACAGGTCTAGTCATTGGCGTGCCTCAAACCTTTGAATACTTGGATAAAATGCAGGAAAGAGTCATCAAATTTGTTACGCGGCACTCCAACGTTACGGAAGAAAGTTTTAAGGATTTAATGTTTGCTAAAGGAAATTTAACTCGTGATATCGGTACGAATGTAATTGGGGCCGAGGCAGTTGAAATCGGAATGATCGATGATGTAGGAGGAGTAGGCCAGGCCATGAGAAAACTGAATAGCTTCATGGAAGAAAGAAGGCCAAAAATTGCCGGGGAAGAGGAGGGGCTTCTGCAATGACGCTTTATACGATCGTTCCTGAAGAAATAATTTTCCCTCATCACCATGAGAAGACGGCAAATTTAATAGAAATGATCTATAATGGTGTACATGTGATGGTTGAACATGACGGGGGCCGCACGTTTCGCATTGATCGAATTGTAAGCACGGATCCTGAAGATTATATGAATGTACACATTCAGCCAGGAGCTGTCATAAATGTGTTCGAACAGATGAATCCTTAGTAAAAAAGACTAACTGAGGTAAATTATGATATACTGGAATGAAAATCAGCAGCCGCTTGGCTGCTTTATTCATTATATGGGCAAATTGTCCGCATTAAGAATAAATGGTACATATATCAAGGACAGGGTCAAATTTATTTGGTATAATCAGTGAGCGAACATTTGTTTCCTGAAGGGAAATCATGTAATGATGTTGAATAGGAAAGTTAGAATAGTTTCATGAAGAATCAGGTGATATTATGGCAAAGAAGAAACGCAGAAAAAAGAATAGTACAGAGAAGTTAAAAGTAACGCTTAAATATGAATTGATTGGCCTCACTTTAATAGGCTTGGCCATCATTGCCATTGCCAAGCTTGGAGCAGTTGGAAATGGGACGGTCTTTTTAATCCGCTTCTTCATGGGGGAATGGTATATCCTCTTTTTGTTGGGAGCAATCGCAGCTGGGTTCTATTTGATGATAAAGAGGGAGGTCCCTTACCTATTAAAACGGCAATTCGTCGGGATGTATTTCCTTGTTGCGAGCATGCTCCTACTAAGTCATGTGACGCTGTTCAACATGCTTGCAGATGGAGGACCGTTCACTAAGCCCAGCGTCATTTCGAATACATGGGAACTATTCTGGATGGAAGTGACCGGCAAGGCCAGCACAAAGGACCTTGGGGGCGGTATGATTGGAGCGATATTATTTGCAGCCTCATACTTTTTATTCGACGAAGCTGGATCGAAAATCGTTTCATTCCTTTTTATCATTGTAGGTGTCGTCCTATTGACAGGGAAAACGTTAGGTGAAACCCTCGGGAAGTTTTTCATGGGTCTTGGCGGCTTTTTCAAAAAGCAATGGTCTGCATTCAGAGATGATATGAGAACGTGGAATGAAGACAAAAAAGAAAAGAAAAAGAATCCGGTTAAAAAGAAGAAACGGGAAAAAGAACCGGTGGAAGAAACGGATCAGCCCCTTCTTCAAGAAGAGGATACACAGCAAATGGCGACGGAGCGGATCATTTCCAGCTTTGCTGATAAAGCCTATAGCGGCGATGACGAAATAATTTCGGTCGTTACGGAACCTGAAGCTGATAACAAAGAGGACCAGGATGATGCCGTTCCGCCTATGAATTTTACGGAAGTGGAGAATAAAGAATATCTTTTACCGCCTCTTTCTTTATTATTGCAGCCCAAAAAAACGGACCAAAGCGGAGAATACCAATTGATCCATGAAAATGCGGCTAAGCTTGAGCGCACCTTTCATAGCTTTGGAGTGAAAGCGAGGGTCACTCAAGTTCATTTAGGCCCAGCCGTAACGAAATACGAAGTTCATCCGGACGTAGGGGTGAAGGTAAGTAAAATTGTCAGCCTATCCGATGACTTGGCCCTTGCACTGGCCGCAAAGGATATTAGAATCGAAGCTCCGATTCCCGGAAAATCGGCTATCGGAATAGAAGTGCCCAACTCCGAAGTGGCGATGGTGTCATTAAGGGAAGTTTTAGAGGCCAAGGAAGTTGACAAGCCTGACGCAAAACTGCAAATAGGCCTAGGTCGGAATATTTCCGGTGAAGCGGTTAAGGCGGAGCTCAATAAAATGCCGCATTTACTAGTGGCTGGTGCTACTGGCAGCGGGAAATCCGTTTGTATCAACGGGATTATCACGAGTATCCTGATGCGGGCAAAACCGCATGAAGTGAAAATGATGATGATTGATCCAAAAATGGTGGAGCTGAATGTCTATAATGGAATTCCCCACTTACTAGCACCTGTAGTGACAAATCCAAAGAAAGCTGCACAGGCTTTGCAAAAAGTGGTCAGTGAAATGGAAAGGCGTTATGAGCTATTTTCTCATTCCGGTACGCGCAATATTGAAGGCTACAATGATTATATTAACCGGTATAACATCGAAGAAGATGCCAAACAACCGCTCTTGCCTTATATCGTAGTCATTGTCGATGAGCTGGCGGATTTGATGATGGTCGCCTCAAATGATGTTGAGGATGCCATCACACGGCTTGCACAAATGGCACGTGCCGCTGGCATCCACTTGATAATTGCCACTCAGCGGCCATCCGTAGATGTAATTACAGGGGTCATTAAAGCGAACATCCCATCTCGGATTGCTTTTAGTGTCTCGTCAATGACCGATTCGAGAACGATCCTCGACATGGGCGGAGCTGAAAAACTGTTAGGCCGGGGTGACATGCTCTTCCTGCCTGCAGGAGCTTCAAAACCGGTTCGCGTCCAAGGTGCCTTTTTATCCGACAATGAAGTCGAGGAAGTTGTCACATATGTCATTTCACAGCAAAAAGCACAATACAACGAAGAGATGATACCCGATGAAATTGGAGAAACTTCAAATGGTGAGGTCGAAGATGATTTATATGGGGATGCCGTGTCCTTGATCGTTGAAATGCAGACTGCATCGGTTTCCATGCTGCAGCGCCGTTTCCGGATTGGCTATACGCGGGCAGCGAGATTGATTGATGAAATGGAAGCGAGGGGAATTGTCGGTCCATATGAAGGCAGTAAACCACGAAATGTGTTGGTCACAAAAGATGAACAGGATGAAGCGCATTCATCATAGGTAAAAAAAACCGGGCAGCAGCCCGGTTTTTTAATTATTCATCGCCTCGTCTAAATGTTTAAGGCAAAAGTCGGTAATCATCGCTTCTTCATCTTCTTCTAAATCGAATTCGAGTGCGCCCTCATTACCTTTTTCAAAAATATCATATTTAATCAATTTTCCTTCTTGCTCTTCCACTGCAAAAAGCACCCGGATATATAAACCATTTTCTGAAAAGAGCTCATCCTCTTCAGGCACTTCAATATCCAAGAACAACTCGTAACGTTCCCCGGACAAAATACCAAATGGATCATTCAATTTTTCGATCGTATATTCTGTAATCTTTAACATCTTGTGTACATCCCTTCAAAGAAGATAAATCCTATTATACAGGAAAACAGCATCTTGAACAGAGCTGCATTCATTTTGCATTTTCAAAAAAAAAATTATCTGATTTAGGAGAATAATCGTGCAAATTTCGCGGCCTCATCTAGATTGAAAGACACAGGGAAGGGTAATTTCTCCTAAATTCTTTTAAAGTAAATAGTAAAACACTATTTATTTATATCAAAAAAAATGTTATATTATTTTCGATTAGTAGGAATGATTCAACATCAGAGGTCTGATGTCTTAAGAAATTAGCTGGGGGAAACTGTATGTCAATAAAATCAGATAGTCGACATTTATATTTGCAGGTCATTGATTACCTGAAGCAGGATATTGAAGCTGGAGTCTATCAGGAAAATGAAAAATTCCCTTCAGAATTCGATCTTGCAAAAAAATTGGGAGTGAGTAGGGCGACACTTCGAGAAGCGCTGCGAATTTTAGAAGAAGAAAACATCATCATTCGCCGCCATGGAGTTGGGACTTTCGTCAATCCGAAACCTCGGTTCACTTCAGGTATCGAGCAATTAAAAAGTGTCACGAACATGATTGAAGAGGCAGGAATGAAACCGGGTACGATTTTCTTAAGCTCGACGGCCCAAGAACCTACAGAAGAGGATATACGCAGGTTTTCGTGTTCGACAGATGAACGCATCGTCATCATCGAACGAGTAAGGACTGCGAATGGGGAGCCAGTCGTCTACTGTATTGACAAAATTCCTGAATCTATACTATCAGAAAATTTTGACCGTAATGATGAGTCTCTTTTAGATATTTTGGAAAGAGATGCGCATCGAAAAATTACGCATGCCGTAGCAGAGATTGAGCCTATTGGATATCATGAGAAAGTTTCTCCTATCCTTAAATGCTCGCCAGAAGCCGCACTACTCGTTCTAAAGCAGATGCATCTGGATGATTGGGACCAGCCTATCCTGTATTCTGTAAACTACTTTAAAGCCAATATGTTCAGCTTTCATGTTCTTCGTAAACGTGTGTAGGCCTTGACTCTGCATACGGGTGAATGCAAGCGTTTGTTTCGATTCCGAAAAAGTCGATCAAGCGGATGCAAAAAAAATTAACGAGAAGTGAAAACGCAAACATAAATGACTTTTCAGAACATTCCTGCTCAAAAAACTATGTAAAATAGGGGGATAAAAATTGAAAAAGCGCAAATTAGGACTAGCTCTTTCACTTGTTCTTGCAGCCGGTACGCTACTAGGAGCATGTGGCAATTCAGAGAATGATGATAAAGAATCTTCAAATGGGAAAAACAAAGATAACTTCACTGTTGCAATGGTAACTGATACTGGCGGCGTGGATGACGAGTCGTTCAACCAATCCGCTTGGAAGGGCATTCAGGAATTCGGTAAGGATAATGGTCTGGAAAAAGGTAAGGATGGCTACAACTACCTGCAATCTAAATCTGATGCAGATTACGCTAAAAACCTGAATACGCTTGTACGTGAAGATTACCAACTAATCTATGGTATCGGTTTTCTTTTAGCCGAAGCTGTTGGTGAAGTGGCCGACCAACGTCCGGATTCACACTTTGCTATCGTGGATACAGTTGTAGATAAAAAGAATGTAGCCAGCATTAATTTTAAAGAGCAGCAAGGTTCATTCCTTGTAGGTGTAATTGCCGGACTGCAAACGAAAACAAACAAGGTCGGTTTTATCGGCGGAGTTGAATCTGAATTAATCAAGAAATTCGAAGTTGGCTTTAAGGCTGGGGTTTTATCTGTAAATCCGGATGCGAAAGTTGAAGTTAAATATGCCGGAGATTTCAATAAAGCTGATATCGGTAAATCCACAGCAGGCTCCATGTATTCTTCAGGTATCGATATCATTTATCATGCTGCTGGCGGAACTGGAAAAGGTGTATTCACTGAAGCAGTCGAGCAAAAGCAAAAAGATCCTAAGAGAGAAATTTATGTTATCGGTGTAGATAGCGACCAAGCTAAATTAGGGGCAGTTCCTGGAACTGACGACAACATCACACTTACTTCCATGTTAAAACGTGTTGACGTGGCAGTTAAAGACCTTTCCGAGAAAGCGAAAGAAGGAAACTTCCCAGGCGGAAAAGTAATTGAGTACGGTATTGAAGAAAATGGTGTAGGCATTTCCGATACAAAAGATAACGTAACTGAAGAATCTTTAAAAGCGGTTGAAGAGTGGACAGAAAAAATTAAATCAGGTGAATTCGTAGTTCCGGGCACGGATGAAGAATTCGAAAAACTTGGTTTATAAGCTGTAATGCCAGAAAGAATAGGGAGGCGAATTGCCCTCTATTCTTTCTTTTCCCAATTGCTCATTGCAACTGAAAAATATCGAATGAAAAACTATGATAGAATCGTAGTTTTTCATTTGGTTTTTTTAAAAAAATCAATATGCTAGTAGATGCAATCAAATGATTTAAGAATATTTACACTCATTTTAGGAGTTGATAATACGTGGAATATGTAATTGAGATGCTTAATATCCGTAAGGAATTCCCCGGCATCGTCGCAAATGATAACGTTACCCTTCAGGTTAAAAAAGGGGAGATTCACGCATTATTAGGTGAAAATGGCGCGGGCAAATCCACTTTGATGAATGTCTTATTCGGCTTATACCAGCCTGAACAGGGAGAAATCCGTGTGAATGGCAAGCCAGTCAAGATTACCAGTCCTAACATTGCCAATGATTTAGGGATTGGGATGGTCCATCAGCATTTTATGCTCGTTGACCCCTTTACAGTAACAGAAAATATCATTTTAGGAAAAGAACCTTCAAAAGCGGGTAAAATCGATTTAAAAGAAGCGAGCGAGGAAGTTAGGAAACTATCGGAACAATATCAGCTTCGTGTTGACCCCTATGCGAAAATTGCCGATATATCAATAGGGATGCAGCAGCGTGTCGAGATTCTTAAAACGCTATACCGTGGTGCGGAGATATTGATTTTTGATGAGCCGACCGCTGTATTGACTCCTCAAGAAATCAAGGAATTGATTTATATTATGAAAGCCCTTATCAAAGAGGGGAAATCCATCATTTTAATTACACACAAACTTAAGGAAATCATGGAGGTTTGTGACCGGGTAACGGTAATACGCAAAGGCCAGGGAATTGGTACAGTGAATGTCAACGAAACGAATCCTAACGAATTGGCCAGCTTAATGGTCGGTAGGGAAGTTCTGTTCAAGACGGAAAAAACGGCAGCTATTCCTTCGGATGTAGTTCTCGAGGTCCAGGAACTGGAAGTCAAGGATTCCCGGGGCGTTTCAGCTGTTCGGAACTTGGATTTAACTGTCCGTGCAGGAGAAATTGTCGGTATCGCCGGTGTAGATGGAAATGGACAATCCGAACTAATTGAAGCATTGGCTGGCCTAAGGAAGACAACCGCAGGTTCGATAAAGCTAAATGGAAAAGAAATCAGGAATCTGAAGCCGCGTAAAATCACTGAAGCAGGTGTCGGCCATATTCCAGAAGACAGACATAAGCATGGTTTGGTTCTCGATTACAGCATTGGGGAAAATATTGTCTTGCAAACCTATTATCAAAAGCCTTTTTCAAAAGCTGGTATCTTGAACTCAAAGAAAATATTTGAAAAGGCCCGTTCACTGATCAAAAGTTACGATGTTCGCACTCCGAGTGAATATACCCCGGCAAGGGCGCTTTCTGGAGGGAATCAGCAAAAAGCGATCATCGGCCGGGAAGTTGATAGGAACCCGGATTTATTGATTGCCGCACAGCCGACACGCGGACTTGATGTAGGGGCGATCGAGTTTATCCATAAACGTCTAATTGAACAGCGTGATGCAGGAAAAGCGGTACTCCTCATATCATTTGAATTGGAAGAAATCATGAACGTGAGCGATAGAATTGCCGTTATATACGAAGGGGAAATCGTCGCAATAGTCGATCCGAAAGAAACGACTGAACAGGAGCTTGGCCTTCTTATGGCTGGCAGTAAACGGACGGAAGCAGGGGGAAAACAAAATGTCTAAGTATTTATCTAAATTAACGAGTCCGTTAATAGCAGTTATCCTCGGCTTAGTCGTCGGGGCCATAATCATGTTAGTTAGCGGCTATGACCCTGTTGCCGGCTATGGCTCCATGATAAATGGGATTATCGGGGATTCTTATTATGTAGGGGAATCCGTCAGGACAATCATCCCTTATATCCTTGCTGGTTTGGCAGTGGCTTTTGCTTTCCGTACGGGCCTATTCAATATCGGTGTAGAAGGGCAATTAATTGTAGGCTGGCTGGCGGCAGTTTGGGTCGGAATCGCTTTTGACCTACCAAGGATCATCCATTTGCCGTTTGCCATATTAGCTGGTGCAGCTGCTGGTGCCTTGTGGGCATTTATCCCTGGTTATTTAAAAGCTAAGTTCCGTGTACATGAAGTAATCGTTTCGATCATGTTGAATTATACAGCATTATATGTGACGAATTATTTAATTCGGAATGTAATGACTGACAAGCTGGATAAAACAGAAAGAGTTGCTGATACAGCATCATTGCGGTCTCCTTTTTTTGAAAGCATTACGGATTTTTCCCGGATGCATTGGGGAATAGTGGTTGCGATTATTTGCGTGATCATCATGTGGTTCCTTCTTGAAAGGACAAAAACCGGCTTTGAACTGAAAGCGGTAGGTTTCAATCAGCACGCGTCCGAATATGCAGGGATGAGTGTAAATAAGAACATCATACTTTCCATGGTTATTTCAGGTGCGTTTGCAGGGCTTGCAGGTGCGATGGAAGGCCTTGGAACTTTCGGTTATGCCGCAGTCAAAGGCGGGTTCACAGGTATGGGCTTTGATGGGATTGCAGTAGCCTTACTAGGAGCGAATACGGCTATTGGTGTAGTGCTGGCAGCCTTATTATTTGGGGGACTGAAAGCAGGGGCGTTAAATATGCCGCTAGAAACCGGCATACCTAGTGAAATTGTAGATATTGTCATAGCATTGATCATTTTCTTCGTCGCATCCAGTTATTTTATTCGTTGGATTGCCGCTCGATTTAAGAAAGGGGTGAAATAAGTGGATTTTTACCAAGTATTACAAATTATTATTCCATCTATGATTGCTCTAGCTGCACCACTTATTTTTACTTCACTCGGAGGAGTGTTTTCTGAACGGGCAGGTGTCATAAACATCGGTTTAGAAGGATTGATGGTCATCGGTGCCTTTACAGGGATCGTTTTTAACTTAATGTTTGCTGATGTTTTTGGAGAATGGACTCCTTGGCTTGCTGTGCTAGCGGCAATGATTGCCGGCTTGCTGTTTTCCATTCTGCACGCTGTGGCATGCATTACGTTCAGGGCGGACCAAACGGTTAGTGGGGTAGCCATCAACTTGTTGGCAGTAGGTCTGACCATGTTTTTGGTGAAGCTGATTTTTGACAAAGGTCAAACTGATAGAATCACGGAAACATTCCCAAGGATTGATGTTCCTTTACTAAGTGATATTCCATTTATAGGACCCATCTTTTTCGCGAATGGATATTATATCGTATATATAGCGATCCTTATATCCTTTGTCGTCTGGTATGTACTTTATAAAACACCATTCGGGTTAAGGATCCGTGCAGTGGGTGAGCATCCCATGGCTGCTGATACGATGGGTGTCAATGTTACGAAAATCCGATATGCCGCCGTTTTATTATCAGGTGCTTTTGGAGGTATCGGCGGAGCGATATATGCTACCATCTTTTCGAATGAATTCAATCATGCGACAATTAATGGGCAAGGTTTCATGGCCATTGCCGCCATGATTTTTGGTAAATGGCACCCGGTCGGAGCAATGGGTGCAGCGTTATTCTTTGGTTTGGCTCAAAGTTTAAGTATCGTTGGCTCGAGCCTTCCCTTCTTCAAGGATATTCCATCGGTTTACCTATTGATCGCTCCTTATGTTCTGACAATCATTGCATTAACTGGTTTCATTGGACGTGCAGATGCTCCTAAAGCATCCGGACAGCCATACATCAAAGGAAAAAGATAAGGTTTTAACCGGTCAGCAAACTTGCTGGCCGGTTTTTTCTTTTGAGATTGAGCCGTAAAGTGATGGTGAGCTGGTGAAAAACCAAAAAAAGTAGCTGTAACTTGCATGATTTTTCCTTTCACATGTATATTTTAAGTAGATGTTTAAAAGGGTTCCAATCTACAAACAATAAGCTAATAAAGGTGATTTATATAATGAGGAGGATTATTCATGTCTATTGCTTCCGATACAATTACGGAAAAAAGCGGCTACAAGCTTCATGTGGTCCGGACGGATAAATATAAAACGAATACTCTCGTGCTGAAGATGAAAGCACCGTTGACAAAAGAGGACGTTACATATCGTGCATTGCTGCCATATGTGTTACAAAGCAATACAAGTAAATATCCTACAACACCCGAGCTTCGATCTTATCTTGATGATTTATATGGAGCAGGGTTTTATGTCGATGTAGCTAAAAAAGGCGAATATCAAATCATAAGTTTTACTATCGATATCGTCAATGAAAAATTCCTTAGTGATTCAACCCCGCTTCTCGAAAAGGCTTTTAGGTTATTATCAGAGGTGATCTTTAATCCGAAGAAGAATGGCGAGGCCTTTGACTCTAAAACGGTTTCCAATGAAATCCGTTCTTTAAAACAACGGATTCAATCCATTTCCGATGACAAAATGCGATATTCAGCTATACGCCTTGTAGAGGAAATGTGCAAAAATGAACCATATGCTTTAGAAGCGAGCGGTAATCTACAAGACTTGGAAACGATAACTCCTGAGTCCCTTTTCGCCTATTACAAAAAAGTGCTGGCGGAGGATGAAATCGATTTATATGTAATTGGTGACATCGATGAATCGGAAGTGCAGGCTCTGGCTGACAAGTATGTTTCATTGCAAGAACGAGTGCCTGTGAGACTGCCAGGGAAGATGCGCAAGGTAGTGGAGAAGGAAAAAGAAATCATTGAGAATTCGGATGTGAAGCAAGGGAAATTGAATATCGGTTATCGAACCCAAGTTGCCTACGGTGATCCGGATTATTATGCACTTCAGCTCTTCAATGGGATTTTTGGTGGCTTTTCACATTCAAAACTTTTCATCAATGTCCGGGAGAAAGCCAGCCTTGCTTATTATGCAGCTTCGAGGCTCGAAAGTCATAAAGGTCTATTAATGGTCATGGCCGGCATTGAAAATGCCAACTACAAGCAGGCATTGGACATCATTCATGCACAAATGAAGGAAATGAAGCAAGGGAACTTTTCCGAAGAAGAGCTGGCACAGACAAAGGCGGTCGTTAAGAATCAGCTACTTGAAACCATTGATGTTTCGAGAGGACTTGTGGAAATTTTATATCATAATGTGGTTTCCGGGCAGGATATATCACTCGACGAGTGGTTTGCAAACACAGAGCGGACGACAAAGGAAGAAATCATTGCAGTTGGTCAAAAGATTCAGCTTGATACGATTTATTTCCTAACGGAAGAGGAGGTGCAAGGGTAATGGAAAAAATAGCATTCACTCAATTGAAAGAAGAACTTTTCCATGAAAAAATGGATAATGGCCTAGAAGTGTATATTCTTCCGAAAAGTGGCTTCAATAAATCATTTGCCACTTTCACGACGAATTATGGTTCAATCGACAACCATTTCAAACCTTTGAATGAAACGGAATTCACTAAAGTACCTGATGGAATTGCCCATTTTCTTGAACATAAGCTTTTTGAAAAGGAAGATGGAGATGTTTTTCAGCAATTTTCAAAGCAGGGAGCATCTGCAAATGCCTTTACTTCTTTCACCCGTACAGCTTATTTATTTTCCAGCACGTCCGATTTCGATAGGAATCTAACTACCTTAATCGACTTTGTCCAGGATCCTTACTTTTCGGAAAAGACGGTAGAGAAGGAAAAAGGAATCATTGGGCAGGAAATCAATATGTATGATGATAATTCGGACTGGCGATTATATTTCGGAACGATAGCCAATATGTATCATCAGCATCCCGTGAAAATCGATATTGCCGGTACTGTGGAATCCATTGCAGATATTACGAAGGATATGCTTTACGAATGTTATAATACGTTTTATCATCCTAGCAACATGCTCCTATTCGTTGTAGGACCGGTTGATGTTGAAAGCACCATGAAGCTGATCCGGGATAATCAAAAAAATAAAGGGTACAATGAACAACCTGAGGTGGAACGTAAGTTTGACCAAGAGCCTGAAGTCGTTGCCAAGGACAAGGAAGTCTTAAGAATGAACGTCCAGACACCAAAAGTGATGCTGGGAATCAAGGCGACCAATGTCCATCAATCCGGTTCACAGCTTTTGAAAAGGGAATTGGCAACCAATATTTATCTGGAAATGCTGTTCGGCAAAAGCTCACCTTTGCATGAGGAGCTATATGAGGAAGGGTTGATCGATCAAAGCTTCTCATATGATTATACACAGGAACAAGGTTTTGGGTTTGCGTTAATTGGCGGGGACAGTGCCAAACCTGATGAGTTGACGGAGTCTTTATTTGGTATCCTGCAAAAATCAAAAGCCGGAACCGGCCTGAATGAAGAAAGCCTGCAAAGGACAATCAAGAAAAAAATCGGTTCTTTCCTTCGTTCTCTGAATTCGCCGGAATATATAGCGAATCAATTCACCAGATATGCATTCAATGATATGAACTTGTTCGATGTTGTATCAGTATTGGAAAAACTAACGATCGAAGATATCAGGGAGGTCGCCAAGGACTTAATATCCGATGAACGGATGACAGTCTGTCAGGTACTTCCTAAATAATATAAAGGGGGCTCGAATGTGGGGAAACGTTTTGCCCTTATTACTGGAGCCAGTGGAGGAATCGGCCGGGAAATCGCTATAAAGCTCGCCGAGGAGAATTATTCACTTTATTTACATTATAACAGCAATGAAGAAGCGATACTTGAATTGATTGAAGAACTGAAGCCCCATCAAGTTGAACTTATTCCGGTTCAAGCGGATTTGGCTGCACCGGATGGATACAAGAAATTGGCGGAAAATATCTTTGCCCTCCATGCAATCGTCCTCAATAGTGGCAATAGCTATTATGGGCTAATATCAGACATGGATGAGAAAATCGTTAATGAAATGGTGCAGCTGCATGTAACGAGCCCTTTCCAATTAACAAAGGAACTGCTTCCAAAGCTTATGTACCAAGAACAGGCTGCCATCGTTGCGGTCACATCGATTTGGGGGCAGACAGGTGCATCCTGTGAAGTATTATATTCAATGGTCAAGGGCAGTCAAAATGCTTTTATCAAGGCGCTTAGCAAAGAAGTCTCGCTTAATGGAATCCGGGTGAATGCCGTTGCCCCCGGTGCGATTTCCACTTCCATGCTCGAATCTTTCAGTGCAGAAGACCTGGAGATCATCAAAGGCGATATCCCGATGGGCAGGATGGGGCATTCAAAAGAAGTCGCGGAGGCCGTATACTATTTGCTTTCCGACAAGTCATCCTATATAACCGGGCAAATTTTAGGCGTAAATGGCGGATGGTACACATGATTTTTTTTTAAGACATGTATAATTTCCTCGGTTCCTTCACAAAATATCTATGTACTATTTTGAAGGAAAGGGTGACCATTCATGTCTGTACTGGACAATTGGGATCAATGGAAAAACTTCTTAGGCGACAGATTACATCAAGGTGAACAACAAGGCTTGTCAGAAAGCGCTGTTAACAACTTGGCTTACGAAATCGGTGATTACCTGGCCAATCAGGTTGAGCCCCAGAATGATCAAGAGAAAGTGCTTGCTGATCTTTGGTCAGTTGCAAGCGATCAAGAAAAACACGCCATGGCAAGTGTCATGGTCAAGTTAGTCGAGAACAATGGAACAAAGTAAAATATCCCTCCAAAGGCCCTGTTATTAATTAACAGGGCCTTTTGGATTTAAGTGGATGATTATTTATCCTCTTATATAAAAATGAATATTTTTCTAGGGTTTTTCCTTTTAACTTATCACGAAATGCTATATTATAGAAGCTAGACAATTAATAATAAAGTGTTCAGACCTTGAAATTTACGATGGATAAGTTTTTTGCCCTGAGTAGGGTAAAAGCTTTTAGGCTTAAGGAGTGTTATCGTGGATAATAAAGAATGGTATTTTGAATATGAAATCCAAGTCAACCGTCCTGGTTTATTAGGGGATATTTCATCCCTTCTGGGTATGCTTTCCATTAATATCATCACCATTAACGGGGTCGATGAAGGCAGGCGTGGTTTACTTTTGAAGGCGAAAGACAGCCGTAATATAGAAAGATTCGAGTCAATTCTCCGTACGATGGATACGATAAAGGTCATTAAGCTGAGGGAACCTAAATTGCGTGATCGCCTCGCAGTCAGGCATGGACGTTATATTCAGCGCGATGCCGATGAGAAGAACACCTTTAGGTTTGTCCGTGATGAACTGGGCTTGCTTGTCGATTTCCTGGCCGAGCTGTTTAAACAGGAAGGTCATAAATTGATCGGGATACGAGGGATGCCACGTGTCGGGAAAACTGAATCCATCGTAGCCTCGAGTGTATGTGCTAATAAGAGATGGTTGTTTGTGTCATCGACCCTTTTAAAGCAGACTATCCGCAGTCAGCTTATTGAGGATGAATATAATAATGATAATTTGTTCATTTTAGATGGAATTGTTTCCACTCGCCGTGCAAACGAGCGTCATTGGCAGTTGATTCGCGAAATAATGAGGCTTGATGCTGTCAAAGTAATCGAACATCCGGATGTTTTTGTCCAAAATACAGAGTATACCCTCGAAGACTTTGATTATATTATTGAATTGCGAAACAATCCTGAAGAAGAAATAACATATGAAGTTGTCGACCAAAAAGACCAGTTTTCAGGGTCCGATTTTGGTTCCTTTGACTTTTAAAATGGCAGGTGTTTTATTTGACTGAGTTAG
This sequence comes from Peribacillus sp. NPDC096447, assembly GCF_044762725.1. NCBI lineage: Bacteria > Bacillati > Bacillota > Bacilli > Caryophanales > Bacillaceae > Peribacillus > Peribacillus sp. NPDC096447. The sequence goes on along the minus strand of NZ_JBIWEV010000002.1, from coordinate 32,813 downwards.
GTAATCGATTAAAGGAAGCTAGGGAAGCCAAAGGCCTTAGCTTAGAAGATTTACAGGAATTAACGAAGATTCAAAAGCGTTACCTTATAGGCATTGAAGAGGGAAATTACAGTATGATGCCTGGAAAGTTCTATGTACGGGCATTCATAAAGCAATATTGTGAAGCGGTCGGACTGGACTCAGAAGAGATTTTCGAACAACATAAAAGTGAAGTGCCATCAGTCTATAGCGAGGAATTGCCAGAACAGCTTTCAAGGGTCCAATCCCGGAAAACTATACCGGCAGGAGATTCAAAGGTTGTGGAAATGTTACCGAAGATCCTGGCTGTCGTTTTAGTAATTGGTGCGGCCGTTTTGATATGGGTACTGGTATCGAATTATATGAGTAACCCAGATAATGATGATAAAAAGAACGCTAAAGAGAATGAAGCTGTGGGCTACAATAAAAGTGATGGGTTTAACGAAGAAAAAGAGAATGCAGACAAAAAACAGAATGAAGAAAAATCTGAGTCATCTGATGAGAAGAATGAAGAAGATGCAGTTGTCAAAGATGAAAAGAAAGAGCAAAAACTTGCCGTCACCAGTTCCAGCGGTAAAAATAGTACGTATGAATTAAAAAATACCGATACCTTTAAATTAAAGGTGACCTCAAAAGGATCACCATGGGTCGGCATAAAAAATGGTGAAGGTAAATTACTATTCCAGGGCACTATCGACAAGGACAAAAGCCAGGAAATTGATTTCACCAATGAAAAAGAAGCTGTCATCAATATAGGCAGAGCATATGAAACTGAGATTTATGTGAATGATGAGAAGCTGGAGTATTCCATTTCACCGACTGAAGTGAATACGCAATTGGTTACGATACAATTTACGAAAGCCGAATAGTCATCTTATAGATGACTATTTTTGCTCTATATAATAGTAAGGCGACGGGAAATGGATTGCCCGGCATATAAGATTGGATTTTGAGTTAAATTATACATAAAAGCGTATTTTAGATATAAGACGCAGGCCCGAATGGCAGGCGTAAATTTTGGAGGTAAAAGTTTTGAATCTGCCTAATAAGATTACAGTAGCAAGAATCTGTTTAATACCAGTATTTTTAATCATCATGCTCGTTCCTTTTTCATGGGGGACGCTGACTTGGGGAGAATACAGTTTGCCAGTGGCGCACCTAGCTGGAGCCATCCTCTTTATTATCGCTTCCACTACGGATTGGATCGATGGCCATTTTGCCAGAAAATATAATATGATTACTGATTTAGGGAAATTTTTAGATCCACTGGCTGATAAGCTTCTGGTTTCGGCTGCCTTAATCGTTTTGGTTGATCTAGATTTAATGTACGGTCAATCATGGATCGCCATCGTGATCATAAGTCGCGAGTTTGCAGTCACCGGATTGCGTTTGGTGCTAGCGGGTACAGGGGAAGTGGTTGCAGCGAACCAGCTTGGCAAAATTAAAACATGGGCACAAATTGTTTCTATTTCGGCTTTATTGCTGCATAACCTTCCATTTGCCCTCATTTCACTTCCATTTGCCAATATCGCATTGTGGATTGCATTAATCTTTACAATCTGGTCTGGTTTGGATTATTTTATAAAAAACAAAGAAGTATTTGTTAATTCAAAGTAAAAACGAATGGTGGTTTTGAAAAGATGGATGCAGAAATCATTGCAGTGGGCTCAGAGCTTCTTTTAGGACAAATCAATAACACTAATGGAAGGTTCTTATCGCAGCAGTTTGCGGAAATGGGGATCAACGTTTTTTACCATACTGTGGTCGGGGATAACGACCGCCGTTTACAACAAGCTATAGAAATCGCTGAATCGAGGGCGAACTTGATTGTCTTTACCGGTGGACTCGGTCCTACCAAAGATGATTTAACGAAAGAAACGATTGCTCGCCATATAGGGAAAAAGCTCGTTTTTAATGATGAAGCTTTGCAATCCATTGAAGCTTACTTCCAAAAACGGGAACGGCCGATGACGGAAAACAACAAAAAGCAGGCCCTTGTCTTAGAAGGCAGTGAAGTGTTGGCAAACGATCATGGCATGGCACCGGGAATGGTCTTGTCCAAATCCGGGATTACATATATGCTTCTCCCTGGTCCGCCAAGTGAAATGGAGCCGATGTTTTTAAGTTACGGTTATGAAAAGATCATGAATAAACTGGAAAAGCATGAACGGATCGATTCCAAGGTTCTTCGGTTCTACGGTATAGGTGAAGCCGAACTGGAAACGGTGATTGAAGATCTTCTTGTCAATCAAACGAATCCGACAATTGCTCCGCTGGCAGCCGAAGGGGAAGTGACGTTAAGGATTACCGCTAAAGACTCTTCTAAAGAAAAATGCGAAGAGCTTATTTTAGAAGCGGAAAAAGAAATTCTTAGCAGGGTCGGTAAGTTCCATTATGGAAGTGATAATACTTCGCTAATAAAGGAACTTGTAAAAGAATTAACAGTCCGCAAGCTTTCAATTGCGGCAGCTGAAAGCTTGACCGGAGGGATGTTCCAAGAACAGCTGACAACCATTCCTGGCGCCGGTAAAGTCTTCAAAGGCGGAATTGTCTGCTATACGAATGATGCGAAGTCGAACGTTCTTGGCGTCAGCGATGATACCATATCTGAGCATGGGGTGGTCAGCGGTGAGTGTGCAATGGAAATGGCCTCTAATGTTCGGAGCAAGCTCGATGCGGATGTAGGCATAAGCTTTACGGGTGTTGCAGGTCCGGATGAACAAGAAGGCAAGCCTGTAGGGACAGTATTCATTGGCATTTCCTATCGGGATGGAAACACTCATTTCAAGGAGTTGAATCTTTCCGGAAGCAGGGCGCAAAACCGGATTCGGAGTGTGAAGTACGGCTGTCATTACCTATTAAGGGATTTATAAACGCTATAAGCAGAGCTTTTTACAGCTCTGCTTTTTATTTGGTTTTAGAAGTTTGTTTCTTGAAAAATAGGGAAAAAAAGAAAAAAGTTAATTCAATGAAAATGTTTTTTTTAGGGAGCAAGTGAAAGGAAATGGAGATTTCCTTAAGATAAAACGCTTTTTTACAGAGAATACCCCCAAAGAAAAAAACGAATGAATGTTCGACTTTTTGCTTGGCAAAATTATAAAAAGAGTATATAGTAAAGATAGGTTTTGAGACAGGATGCAAACCTTGATCTCGAATAATTGCTAAGTAAGTACACCTTTAATCGGACAGCCGATTATTTGAATATAGAGGAGGAAATTGAGTGAGTGATCGTCAAGCGGCTTTAGATATGGCGTTAAAACAAATTGAAAAACAATTTGGTAAAGGTTCTATTATGAAACTTGGGGAACAGTCTGATCGTAGGATTTCAACGATTTCAAGCGGTTCTTTAGCATTGGACGTAGCATTGGGAGTGGGCGGATATCCAAGAGGCCGGGTCATTGAGATATATGGACCTGAAAGCTCCGGTAAAACGACTGTTGCATTACATGCTATTGCAGAAGTACAAAAGACTGGCGGCACGGCTGCATTCATTGATGCAGAGCATGCTTTAGATCCAGCATATTCAGAAAAACTTGGTGTGAATATAGATGATTTACTGCTTTCGCAGCCTGATACGGGTGAACAGGCCTTGGAGATCGCTGAAGCATTAGTTCGAAGTGGAGCTGTAGATATCATTGTCATTGATTCGGTTGCAGCACTTGTTCCTAAAGCTGAAATCGAAGGCGAAATGGGAGATTCCCATATGGGTCTTCAAGCGCGGATGATGTCCCAGGCGCTTAGAAAACTGTCTGGTGCCATTAATAAATCAAATACCATTGCCATTTTCATAAACCAAGTCCGTGAAAAAATCGGTGTTATGTTTGGGAATCCAGAAACGACTCCGGGAGGCCGGGCATTGAAGTTCTATTCAACTGTTCGTCTGGAAGTGCGCCGTGCGGAACAATTAAAACAAGGTAATGAAATCGTCGGTAATAAAACGAAAATCAAAGTTGTAAAAAACAAGGTTGCTCCACCATTCCGTCAAGCAGAAGTTGACATCATGTATGGTCAAGGGATTTCCCAGGAAGGTGAAATCATCGATATGGGTGCAGATCTTGATATCGTCCTTAAAAGCGGTTCGTGGTATTCATACAATGAAGAACGTGTCGGACAAGGCCGCGAAAATGCGAAGCTGTTCTTGAAAGAAAATCAGGATATCGCTCAGGAAATTTCTCAGAAAATCAGAGATCACTATAATCTCGATGGAGAGCATGAATTACCGCCAGAAGAAAATGAACCAGAAGAGCATTTTGAATTGCTTGATTAATGGTATTTGGAAAAGGCCTAAGCTTGTTCGCTTAGGTCTTTTCTATATATTTTGAGAAAAGTTTGAAATTTTCAGTGGAATAAATGGCATTGAAATAAGATTTACAGACTTCTTCCATAACGAATGCTGTACATTATGAAGGTCGATATTAAGAAAACTTGAATAATCATTGATACATAAGGGACAAACGCTTGACAATAAAAATTCTCAACTATACAATTAATATGTATATTTTACAATTTTTCAAACTAAAATTTTGAAAATTAAGTGCTGTATATTGAATTTATGTGCAATGTACTTGCCGACAGTTCAACATTTTATGTAAAAAGTTCATAGCAAGGGGAGGTGAAACGATGGAACCCATGACAATCATCTTCACTTTGCTTGGCCTAATCGTCGGTGCAGTTGTTGGTTATTTTATTCACAAATCAAAATTTGAGAGTAAAATAGCAGGGGCAAAGGGCTCTGCTGAACACATCCTTGAGGATGCAAAACGTGAAGCGGAAGCACTTAAGAAAGAAGCCTTGTTGGAAGCAAAAGATGAAATTCATAAAGTTCGTGCCGATTCGGATCGGGAAGCCCGTGAAAGAAGGAACGAATTACAAAAACAAGAAAATCGGTTATTGCAAAGAGAAGAGAATCTGGACCGCAAGGATGAAACGTTAGACAAACGTGAAAGCCTTTTGGAGAAAAAAGAAGATTCTCTAAACCAAAGACAACAGCATATTGAAGAGATGGAAAGCAAAGTGGACGAGACGGTTCGTAAGCAGCAAACAGAGCTTGAACGTGTTTCCGGTTTAACTCGTGAAGAAGCTAAAGCAATCATTATAGACCGAATGGAAAACGAGCTTGCTCACGATGTAGCGCTTATGATTAAAGAAAGTGATACCCGTGCCAAAGAAGAAGCTGATAAAAAAGCAAAAGAAGTTCTTTCTCTTGCCATTCAGCGTTGTGCGGCTGATCATGTTGCAGAAACCACCGTTTCTGTAGTAAATCTTCCAAACGATGAAATGAAAGGACGGATAATCGGACGTGAAGGACGAAATATCCGGACGTTAGAAACGCTAACAGGTATTGACCTTATTATCGATGATACTCCTGAAGCTGTCATTTTATCTGGATTTGATCCAATTAGACGGGAAACGGCACGCTTGGCTCTTGAGAAACTTGTTCAGGACGGACGGATCCATCCGGCCCGCATTGAAGAAATGGTTGACAAAGCAAGACGTGAGGTAGATGAACATATTCGTGAAATTGGTGAACAAACGACTTTTGAAGTTGGAGTTCACGGTCTCCATCCAGATCTCATCAAAATACTAGGACGTTTGAAGTTCCGTACCAGTTATGGGCAAAACGTACTTAAACATTCAATTGAAGTGGCCCAGCTTTCAGGTTTACTGGCCGCTGAGCTTGGTGAGGATGAAGTTCTTGCCCGCCGTGCAGGTTTACTGCATGATATTGGGAAAGCGATTGATCATGAAGTGGAAGGCAGTCACGTTGAAATTGGCGTTGAATTAGCAACCAAATATAAAGAGCATCCAACTGTCATTAACAGCATCGCTTCACATCATGGCGATACTGAACCAACTTCCATCATTTCAGTGCTTGTGGCTGCCGCTGATGCATTATCAGCAGCAAGACCGGGAGCTAGAAGTGAAACGCTTGAAAATTACATTAGAAGACTTGAAAAACTTGAGGAAATTTCCGAATCCTATGATGGAGTGGAAAAATCATTTGCGATTCAAGCCGGACGAGAAGTGCGGATTCTAGTGAAACCAGAACAAATTGATGATCTTTCGGCCCATCGACTCGCGCGTGATATCCGGAAAAGGATTGAAGAAGAGCTCGATTACCCTGGTCATATAAAAGTCACGGTCATCCGTGAAACAAGAGCAGTCGAATACGCTAAATAATCGTTAATGAAAAACGAAGTGGTGCAAACCACTTCGTTTTTTCTTTTTCGGATATTAATCGTTAAGCGTAATTCCTATAATTACCCCGAATTGTGTTACAATACATACTTGAATAATTCATATAATTAGGTGAATCCAGAAAGGGTTTTACAATGAAATTGCTATTTATTGGAGATGTAGTGGGGTCTCCTGGTCGTGACATGATCCAAGAATACCTTCCTAAGTTAAAAGAAAAGTATCGTCCGCACATCACGGTCATCAATGGCGAGAATGCAGCAAGCGGCCGAGGAATTACAGAAAAGATTTACCGCAGTTTTTTAGAGTGGGGAGCGCAGGCGGTGACCATGGGAAATCATACATGGGATAACCGTGATATCTTCAATTTTATTGATGAAGCGAAATATCTCGTCCGTCCTGCGAACTTTCCAGACGGGACACCTGGAGAAGGAATGAAATTTTTAAAATTGAACCAGTATGAAATAGCGGTCATCAATTTGCAAGCGAGAACATTCATGCCGGATTTGGATTGTCCGTTCAAAAAGGCTGAAGAACTCGTGGCGGAGGCTCAAAAAAAGACACCAATCATCTTTGTCGATTTTCATGGAGAAGCTACAAGTGAAAAGCAGGCTATGGGGTGGTTCCTGGATGGGAAGGTTACAGCCGTTGTCGGTACACACACACACGTCCAGACAGCCGATAACCGTATATTGCCTGGAGGCACCGCTTACATATCAGATGTAGGCATGACAGGACCATATGATGGCATCCTTGGTATGGGAAGAGATGCAGTCATCCATCGGTTCCTAACTAGCCTTCCTGCTCGTTTCGAAGTGCCAAAAGAGGGGCGGACCCTATTAAGTGGGGTACTCCTTGAAATTGATGATAAAACTGGCAAGGCTAAAAAAATAGAAAGGATACTGATTAACGAAGATCACCCCTTTTATCATTGATTCGAACGGATGGACAGTCAAACTGGCCATCCGTTTTTCCATTCATTAATAAATGGTGGACAATCCCGGTTTTCTTTGTCATACAAGTTTTACTTGATGAATATAGTAGCAGTGGAAAGTGTTATAACTATTGAGCCAAGTTAGAATCGGCAGGGAAAACAAGGAGGACTAGGAATGGAAATATTAAAAGTTTCAGCAAAATCTAATCCTAATTCTGTAGCAGGCGCACTAGCGGGAGTGCTCAGGGAAAGAGGGGCAGCCGAAATTCAAGCAATCGGTGCAGGTGCGTTAAATCAAGCCGTCAAGGCAGTAGCAATCGCAAGAGGGTTTGTCGCACCTAGTGGAGTTGACTTGATTTGTATTCCTGCCTTTACAGATATACTTATTGATGGTGAAGAGCGAACGGCAATAAAACTAATCATTGAACCAAGATAATTCCATGTTTGGATGCCCTGTTTGTCGGATGGCGAGCAGGCTCTTTTTTGTCGTGAAATCCAAATGACGAAAAATCCATATCCCTTTATAATGGAATATAGATTCATAAAAAGGCACAGGAAGGGGGATTATATTGGCGATTTTTGATGCCCATTGTGATGTACTGATGAAGATGTTCATCGATCCGGATATTTCTTTTGCAAATAGTGATAAGTTACATATAACAAAGCGGGGATTATTGGATGAAGGGGGAAAGGTCCAATGTTTTGCAATATATATTCCTGAAAAAGTCCACCCTGATATGAGATTTCAAGCGGCTTTGGCAATGGTGGATATTTTTCATGAAAAGATTTTATCAGAGCCGGAAATGAAATTTATAAAGACCAAGGCAGACATCGAATCTTTAAAAGAAAAGGAAATAGGTGCAATGCTAACTTTGGAGGGGTGCGATTGCATCGGGAATGATTTGTTGAAATTGAAAACCCTTATTCATCTTGGAGTGTCCTCCGTAGGCCTAACTTGGAATTACGCCAACTTGGTAGCGGATGGGGCATTAGAAACAAGAGGGGGCGGCTTGACAGGGTTTGGAACCGAGGTGGTCGCGCAATTGAATGAGAAGTCGATTTGGTGCGATTTATCCCATTTATCCGAAGCGGGGTTTTGGGACACCCTAAATTTGGCGGAATTCCCAATTGCCTCCCATTCGAATGCTTATCATCTATGTCCGCATCCGCGAAATTTAAAAGACGGGCAGATAAAAGCCCTTTTGCAGAAGAATGGGGTGATCGGTGTAACCTTTGTCCCGCAATTTCTGGCAAATGGTGAATCGGCTGTGATAAAGGATATCCTGAAACATATTGAGCATATATGCAGTTTGGGCGGGGAAAGACAAATTGGATTAGGGTCTGACTTCGATGGAATCGATCATATGGTAGAGAATTTGATGTCATATAAGGATTATCATAACTTAATAAATGAACTGAACAGGCTTTATTCCAGTGAGTTTGTAAAAGGTCTCCTTTTTGATAATTTCACTCGTAACTTTCCGCTTAGAAAGGAAATATCTTAAGTGATTTTCAATTCTTACTATATAGATATGAATAAATATTCTGAAAATATAAAAAATAAAAGCAAAAAGGTTGCAATTTGATGATTTAACCGATAGAATTGAAAGCGTTTAGTACACCTTTCCTAAATTAGAACGATAATTTTACATAGTTGAATGTTCTGAAGAGAGGTGCGGTTAAATGCATTTATATACGAACGTCCTAAAGGAGTGTAAGACATGATCAATCAACTTTCATGGAAAGTTGGCGGACAACAAGGTGAAGGTATTGAAAGTACAGGAGAAATATTCTGTATTGCCCTCAATCGCTTAGGTTATTACTTGTATGGCTACCGTCATTTCTCATCCCGAATCAAGGGTGGACACACGAATAACAAAATTCGTGTAAGTACTACGGAAACTCGTGCTATCTCTGATGATTTAGACATCTTAGTTGCTTTTGACCAAGAAACAATTGACGTCAATTATAAAGAATTACATGAGGGTGGCATCATAATTGCAGATGCAAAATTCAAACCTGTCTGCCCAGAAGATACAAAGGCAGAATTATATATTGTTCCCTTTACGGAAATAGCAGCCGAATTAGGAACATCATTAATGAAAAATATGGTCGCCATCGGTGCGACATGTGCTGTTCTGGGAATGGAAATTTCCGTATTCAACGATGTGGTTGATGAAATATTCGGCCGTAAGGGTGAAGAAATCGTTAAGAAGAATATGGATGCCATTACTGCTGGCTATAAGGCAATGGAAGTGTTGCTTGGAGAAAAACTGGGCGCTATGGAGCTGGAAAAGGCAGACGGCCAAAAACGAATGTTCATGATTGGAAACGATGCTATCGCTTTAGGTGCAGTTGCAGGCGGTTGCCGCTTTATGGCAGCTTACCCGATTACTCCTGCCTCGGAAATTATGGAATACTTAATTAAAAAACTTCCTCAATTTGGCGGGACGGTCATCCAGACCGAAGATGAAATCGCGGCGGCTACAATGGCAATCGGTGCAAACTATGGCGGTGTACGTGCCATCACAGCTTCAGCTGGACCTGGACTTTCCTTGAAAATGGAAGCGATTGGTTTAGCGGGCATTACCGAAACGCCAATTGTCATCGTCGATACTCAACGTGGCGGTCCATCTACGGGACTTCCTACAAAACAGGAGCAATCCGATTTAATGGCCATGATTTATGGTACACATGGTGAAATACCTAAAATCGTCATGGCTCCGAGTACTGTTGAGGAAGCTTTTTATGATACGGCGGAAGCATTCAACCTTGCAGAGGAATATCAATGTCCAGTTATCGTTCTATCCGACTTACAGCTATCATTAGGTAAACAAACGGTTCAGCCGCTTGATTACGGCAAAGTGGAGATAAGACGCGGTAAATTGGTGGACTTTGAAATAGAAGAGGCTGAAGACAAATCTTACTTCAAGCGTTATGAAGTAACGGAAGACGGAGTCTCACCGCGTGTAGTGCCTGGTATGAAAAATGGAATTCACCATGTTACTGGTGTTGAACATGATGAAACGGGCAGACCTTCCGAGACGGCTTTGAATCGTAAATTGCAAATGGATAAACGGATGCGTAAGCTGAATAATTTAACTAACACATTCCAAACACCAGTATACAAAAACACACCGCATGAAGAAGCGGACTTATTAATTCTTGGCTTTAACTCAACACGCGGGACGATTGATGAAGCGATCGGCCGGTTAGAAACGGATGGAATGAAAGTGAATCACGCACAAATCCGTTTGATTCATCCTTTCCCAGCTGATGAAGTCCTATCATTGGTGCAAAGTGCTAAGAAAGTAGTAGTTATTGAAAATAATGCGACTGGACAATTGGCTAATATCATCAAGATGAATGTCGGACATGTTAATAAAATTAAAAGCATCCTAAAATATGATGGCAATCCATTCCTCCCGCATGAAATTCACACACAATGCAAGGAGATGTTCGAATATGGCAACGTTTAAAGAGTTTCGGAATGATGTAAAACCTAACTGGTGTCCTGGCTGCGGAGATTTTTCCGTTCAGGCTGCCATGCAGCGTGCGGCAGCGAATGTGGGATTGGAGCCGGAGAATTTGGCTGTTGTTTCCGGTATCGGCTGTTCAGGGCGTATTTCCGGTTACATCAAGTCATATGGTTTCCACGGCATCCATGGCCGCTCACTGCCAATTGCCCAAGGAGTAAAGATGGCCAATCGTGAATTGACCGTTATAGCTTCAGGCGGTGACGGAGATGGTTTTGCAATCGGGATGGGACACACCATCCATGCGATCCGCCGTAATATCGACATTACGTATATTGTCATGGATAACCAAATATATGGATTGACAAAAGGCCAGACTTCCCCTAGGTCCGCTGCTGGGTTTAAAACGAAATCCACTCCGGAAGGATCAATAGAACAGGCTGTTTCACCTATGGAATTAGCATTATCAGCTGGCGCTACGTTTGTCGCCCAAAGCTTTTCCACAGACTTGAAAGACCTGACGGCGATCATTGAAGCAGGGATAAACCATAAAGGGTTCTCCTTTATCAATGTTTTCTCTCCTTGCGTAACATACAATAAAATCAATACGTATGATTGGTTTAAACAAAACTTGACTAAATTAAACAGTATTGAAGGCTATGATTCATCAAATAAAGAACAGGCCATGCAGACTTTGATGCAGCATGACAGCCTTGTGACAGGGATTATTTATCAAGATACTTCACGCCCTTCGTACCAGGAATTAGTGCCAGGGTATGCTGAAAATGCGTTAAATAAATCAGATCTGACTCTTGATCAAGCGCACTTTGATAAGCTTGTGGCTGAATTCATGTAAAAAGTTAAAAGGTTCACCCCTTAAGATGGGGTGAACCTTTTTTGTGACTAATTGGAAAGCTCGAGTAGAGAGAATCACTATACTCTCTAAATTAGCTTACCACCAACCGTTATTGCTTCCACCGCCGAAGATATTGCAACGGTTCCTTCTGTGACAATGGCGGTCCCGATCACGGTCCCGATCACGGTCGCGGTCGCGGTCGCGGTCGCGCCTATTACAGCCTCTCACAGCACGACAAAAATCGTCTGCGATTCTATCGTTGTCCCGATCCCGATCCCGATCCCGATCGTGGTGGTGATCGCAATCGTGATGGTGATCGCGGTCACGCCTATTACAGCCCCTCACAGCACGACAAAAATTGTTTGCGATTCTATCGTTATCTCTGTCCCGATCGTGATGATCGTGATTATTGCATCCACATGACATATAAGTCACTCCTTCATAATTTTGTTTTACAAGATATCTTATTCGAGAGCGGACAAGATGCTATAGAAACATGACCCATTTAACAAAAATGTACGAATTCCCCAGCCGATACAAAAGCGTTTATGGTATTTTTTTATTTAGCTTTTCATATCTTTACATATTAAGGAAGATGAAAGTAGCAGCCCTATTTCAGGGGGAGTGTACATGTTGAGAGGTAAAATGAAAGCCGTCGTCAAACACCACCGAGGTTATGGGGCCCAATTACAAGATGTCGATATACCGGATATTCGTGATGACGAGGTCTTGATTCGAGTGAAAATGACCTCGATATGCGGAACGGATATTCATATTTTCACCTGGGATGAATGGTCGCAGGGAAGAGTGAATCCACCATACGTATTTGGGCACGAATTTGCTGGGGAAGTAATGGGGATAGGAGCAAGTGTCAGCAATGTTTCGGTTGGTGATTGCGTATCTGCAGAAACACATATCGTTTGCGGCACATGCAGGCAGTGCTTAACCGGGCAATTCCATATTTGTAAAAAAACAAACATTATCGGTGTCGATAAACAAGGATGCTTTGCAGAGTATATAGCTCTGCCGGCCAAAAATTTATGGAAAAATCCAAGTGATATGCCACTTGATATGGCTACCATCCAAGAACCGATGGGCAATGCAGTCCATTCCGTGCTAGCTGGCGAGGTGCTGGGCAAAACGGTGGCAATAATCGGCTGTGGACCAATCGGGCTGATGGCGATTGCAGTAGCAAAGGCCGCAGGTGCTGATAAAGTAATCGCTCTTGATATTAATGATTATCGACTGCAGCTGGCCCAAAAGATGGGTGCTACAGACCTCATTCATTCAATTAAACAAGATCCATTGAAAATCACGAAAAGCCTCACAAGTGCCGATGGGGTGGATGTCGTTTGCGAAATGAGCGGTAATCCGGCAGCTATCCAACAAGGGTTTAAGATGGCGACGAATGGTGGAAGAATATCCATTCTAAGTTTGCCGTCTAAGCCCGTCACCCTTAATATAACGGAGGATATAGTATTCAAGGGCCTTACTGTCCAAGGAATAACAGGAAGGAAGATGTTTTCAACCTGGCAACAGGTTTCAAGCCTGCTTGAAAGTGGCAAGGTTGATGTAAAACCAATGATTACCCACCGTTTTCCACTAAGCGAATTTGAAAAGGGATTTGAACTGATGATCAAAGGTCAGTGTGGTAAGGTACTACTGATACCTTAAGAGTGAGAAGGTTTACGAGTAAAACGCAAATTCACGAGTAAAGTGCCCAAACTCACGAGTAAAGTGCCTAAACTCACGAGTAAAGTGCCCATATACACGAGTAAATCGCTCAAATTCAAGAGTGAATTGCATGGTCTGCATTTGAAATAGCTGTGAGGAATAGTATCATCCTATCATTTTAATAAGAAGGGGCTAATTTCGTCTTAGCCTCTTCTTTCATGTTCTTATTTTCCGTATTTGTGAAAAATTTCTTACAATTCAAGAAGCCATGACAGAATGATTGTTTCTTGCTGTTAAAAGCTTTATACTATAATAATGTGGATATATCACACTTAAAAGCAAATATTTACTGGTAATTCCTAAAAAGGAATCCGTATAAAACCATTAGAAGATAGGTCTTGAAATAGTTGGTGAAAGAAATAAACTAACTATTTTGAAAGGAGATTAACCATGAACGAGAAACAACGATTAGAATCACAACAAGTACAGGCTGAGAATCCAGCGGACAAAAAATCCGAAAAGGACTTCAGTAAGTACTTTCAAGCCGTTTATATTCCGCCTTCCTTAAAAGATGCGAAAAAGCGAGGAAAAGAAGAAGTAGAATATCATGATGACTTTGCCATTCCTGAAGGTTTCCGTGGAATGGGAGAAGGTAAAAAGTTTTACATTCGTACTTATGGCTGTCAAATGAACGAACATGATACAGAAGTCATGGCGGGCATCTTTATGGCACTTGGTTATCAGCCGACAGACACGGTGGATGATGCTAACGTCATTTTACTTAACACTTGTGCGATTCGGGAAGGCGCAGAGAATAAAGTGTTCGGTGAATTGGGGCATTTAAAATCATTGAAATTGGAAAAGCCGGATCTATTGCTTGGGGTTTGCGGTTGTATGTCACAAGAGGAGTCAGTTGTAAAGCGGATTCTAGAGAAGCACCATTTTGTAGATATGATTTTCGGAACGCATAATATCCACCGACTGCCGCAAATTCTTAATGAAGCTTATCTTTCCAAGGAAATGGTCATTGAGGTTTGGTCTAAAGAAGGTGATGTAATCGAGAACCTTCCGAAAGTGCGTAAAGGAAAAACGAAGGCATGGGTCAATATCATGTATGGCTGCGATAAGTTTTGTACATACTGCATCGTACCGTACACAAGAGGGAAAGAAAGAAGCCGCAGGCCTGGAGATATCATACAGGAAGTCCGTCATTTAGCGGCACAGGGTTACAAGGAAATAACCCTGCTTGGACAGAATGTGAATGCTTATGGTAAAGATTTTACGGATATCGAATACCGTTTCGGTGATTTGATGGATGAAATCCGCAAAATCGATATTCCCCGTATTCGTTTTACGACAAGCCATCCCCGTGATTTCGATGATCACTTGATTGAAGTATTGGCTAAAGGCGGTAATCTCGTTGACCATATCCATCTTCCAGTTCAATCGGGAAGTACGGACACACTTAAAATCATGGCCCGTAAATATACACGTGAACAATATTTAGAGCTAGTAAAAAAAATCAAGGAAGCTATCCCAAATGTATCGCTAACCACTGACATCATTGTAGGTTATCCGAATGAAACGGAAGAGCACTTTGAAGAAACGATGTCTTTATACCGTGAAGTTGGTTTCGATGCGGCATATACTTACATCTATTCACCACGTGAGGGAACACCGGCTGCGAAAATGCAGGATAATGTACCGATGGAAGTGAAAAAGGAACGTCTGCAACGCTTGAACGCCCTTGTCAATGAAACGTGTGCATTGAAAATGAAGGAGTATGATGGGCAGATTGTTGAAGTGCTCGTTGAAGGCGAAAGCAAGAAGAATGCGGAAGTATTAGCAGGTTATACAACGAAAAATAAGCTCGTGAACTTCAAAGGACCAAAATCCGCTATTGGCCAAATCGTAAAAGTGAAAATCACCGGAACGAAAACATGGTCACTGAATGGGGATATGGTTGAAGAAGCAACGGCGATTGAGGTGGAGTAATATGACGAAATATACTAAAGATGACATTCTGAACAAAGCTGCCGAGCTTGCTGAAATGATCGCAAGCACGGAAGAAGTCGATTTCTTTAAACGGGCAGAAGCTCATATCAATGAAAACCAAAAAATCCGTGAAATGATCGCCAGCATCAAGAGCTTACAAAAACAGGCAGTAAACTTCCAGCATTACGGCAAAGAAAAAGCATACAGTCAAGTCCAGGCCAAAATTGATGCTCTGGAAAAACAATTGGATGAACTTCCGATCGTGCAAGAATTCAAACAATCGCAAGTGGATGTAAATGACCTTTTACAAATGGTTTCATCACAGGTATCGAATAAGGTGACGGACCTGATTATTGAATCGACTGAAGGAGACGTCCTTCGCGGTGAGACAGGTTCAAAGGTACAAGCAGGCGGCGGAAGCTGTTCATGAATATTAAAAAAGCCCTTCTGATTTCAGAAGGGCTTTTTTAGATGCGGAAATCCTTATACAGTGCCCATTCGTGACACATATCCCAAAACATGCGCATAAAATAACCTAGGTTTAAAACATTACAGCAGTTTTCAAACAATTAAAATTCTACGCACACTAGACTTTTACCACGCATAGGATGAATGGAAACTGTATGAGGAGGGTTCGCTAGCATGTCACAATATAGAGAGATAATTACTAAAGCGGTGGTGGCAAAAGGACGCAAATTCACAAAGTCCTCTCACACCATTTGCCCGGCTCATCATCCTTCTAGCATTCTAGGTTGTTGGATCATCAACCATAAATACGATGCAAAGAAAGTCGGCAAAAAGGTAGAAATTCACGGCAGCTACGAAATCAACGTCTGGTATTCCTATAACCAAAATTCGAAGACGGAAGTTGTAACTGAAAAAGTGCAATATACCGACGTTATTTCGCTGAAATACCGTGATCCCGATTGTCTTGATGACCATGAAATCGTTGCAAAAGCTGTCCAACAGCCGAATTGTTTAGAAGCTTGCATCTCCCCATGTGGACAAAAAATCATTGTCCATGTGGAAAGGGAATTCTTTGTGGAAGTCGTCGGCGAAACGAAAATTTGTGTCGCTGTAAGTCCAGATGGCCGCTGTGAGGATGACTGGGGCTCTGATTTCGATGATGAGGATTTCGAAGATTTAGATCCGGATTTCCTTGATGAATTCGAAGACGAATAGAATATAGAAATTAATACCGGATGACATTCCCTTCATCCGGTTTTATTTAATTTGAAGCGGGACAAGTCCCTTGCAGGACTGGCTATGAGAAAAAAATAGGGATGCAATGTTACTATATCCGTGCGTATGGCTTTGCAGATACAGCTAGCTCACAATTTAAAGGATAATTGATTTACCATGCAATTTCGAATACAGGCAATGTTGCTTTCCCGTATGTTATAATGAAGGACATAAATGTGTAATAGATTTTAGTTTGGAAAGGTTTTGAAGGAATGGCTGGATATACTCCGATGATACAGCAATATATAAAAATTAAGGCAGAGTATCAGGATGCCTTTTTATTTTTTCGTTTAGGCGATTTTTATGAAATGTTTTTTGACGATGCGCTGAATGCATCTCAAGAGCTCGAAATCACATTAACAAGCCGAGAAGGCGGTAGTGAAGAGCGAATTCCGATGTGCGGCATTCCGTATCACTCGGCTGCTAATTATATTGATATATTGATAGAAAAAGGTTTTAAAGTAGCTATTTGTGAACAAACCGAAGATCCGAAGCAAGCCAAAGGCGTGGTACGCAGGGAAGTTGTTCAGCTGATTACCCCGGGAACGAAAATGGATAGTAAGGGTCTTCGTGAAAAGGAAAATAATTATATTGCCACGATCACTTATTTCACGGATGGTCAGTTTGGCTTTGGATACAATGATTTATCGACAGGGGAAAATAAGGTCACTCTTATTGAGAGTTTCGAGGAAGTTCTGAATGAATTTGCCATCCTTGGTGCGAGTGAAGTGGTCATTGCCGAGGATTTCAATGAAGAATGGAAAAAAAAGCTGCAAGAACGGGGCGCTGCCGCTCTATCCCTAGAGAATAATTTGGATCAAAGCGAGTCATTCGTTGCACTGCTTCATCTGTTAAAAGACCAGAAACTGGCGATAACGACTTCACGTTTATTGAATTATCTATACCGTACCCAAAAACGCAGCCTGGATCATTTACAGCCAGTGCTTGCATATGAAACATCTCAATATATGAAAATTGATTATTATAGCAAACGTAATTTGGAATTAACTGAAACCATTCGTTCCAAAGGTAAAAAAGGCTCATTATTATGGCTGCTTGATGAAACGAAAACAGCCATGGGCGGAAGAATGTTGAAACAATGGATTGATAGACCGCTCATTAATAAAAAACAGATCGAGCGGAGACAAAGCCTTGTTGAAACCCTGAAAAATCAATACTTCGAACGGCAGGACTTACGTGAACGCCTGAAGGAAGTGTACGACTTGGAGCGGCTTGCCGGAAGGGTGGCCTTCGGGAATGTAAACGCTCGGGACTTGATTCAACTGAAACGTTCATTGCAACAGGTGCCAATCATTCGTGAAATCGTGAAGTCAATGGCTTCAAATCAGGATATTTCAATTCTGGCCGATAAATTGGATCCTTGCGAAGAAGTGACGGATTTGCTTGAAACGGCGCTTGTAGAAAACCCGCCATTGTCCGTGAAGGAAGGAAATATCATTCAGGACGGTTTCCATAAGGAGCTGGATACATACAGGGATGCCAGCAGAAACGGGAAAACTTGGATTGCACAGCTTGAACGGGAAGAGCGGGAACGCACAGGGATCAAATCATTGAAAATCGGATATAATCGTGTTTTTGGCTATTATATTGAAGTCACACGAGCCAATTTGCATCTGCTTGAAGAAGGCCGTTATGAACGGAAGCAAACTTTAACGAATGCCGAACGTTATATCACACCTGAGTTGAAAGAAAAGGAAGCTTTGATTTTACAAGCAGAAGAAAAAAGCATCAGTTTGGAATATGGCCTATTCCTCAATCTTCGTGAAGAGGTCAAAAGCTATATCCCGCGCTTACAGGATTTAGCGAAAGGTGTCAGTGAACTGGATGTCTTGCAGTGCTTTGCGACGATTAGCGAAGAACGCCATTATGTGAAGCCTGTCTTTTCTGATGATCGAAGAATCGTACTGAAGGAAGGCCGGCATCCAGTGGTCGAGAAAGTCCTTCAATCACAGGAATATGTCCCCAATGACTGCTTCATGGATGGAGACCGGGAGTTACTCTTGATTACAGGGCCGAATATGTCGGGTAAAAGTACGTATATGCGTCAGATAGCGCTAACATCGATTCTAGCGCAAATTGGATGCTTCGTATCCGCAAGTATAGCTGAATTGCCTATTTTTGATAAGGTGTTTACTAGGATCGGCGCGGCAGATGATTTGATTTCCGGCCAAAGTACATTCATGGTCGAGATGCTTGAAGCAAGAAATGCCATCATGAATGCGACAGAAAACAGTTTGATATTATTTGATGAGATCGGGCGGGGAACATCAACTTACGATGGGATGGCGCTTGCCCAGGCCATCATTGAATATATTCATGAGGAAATTGGGGCAAAGACTCTCTTTTCGACTCATTATCACGAATTGACAGTGCTGGCAGCGGAACTGCCAAAATTAAAAAATATCCATGTCAGTGCCATTGAGCAAAATGGAAATGTCGTTTTCCTTCATAAAATTAAAGAAGGTCCAGCAGATAAAAGTTATGGAATTCACGTTGCAAAGCTAGCTGATTTACCGGAGCAGTTAATAGATCGGGCGGCCGCAATTTTAGCGCAGCTGGAAAATGAAAATGGACAGGCAAAGGAGATTCCTGAACAGCCTTCTGCTGTAAAAGCACCTATTGCCGAAGTCGCCCAAGTAACATCCGTCAATGAGGCACAGCTTTCCTTCTTTGGGGAAGAGACTCCTAAAGGAAAAGTGAATTCCTCGCCTAAGGAAAAAAAGGTGCTCGATGACATAAAATCACTGGATATCCTTGAAATGACGCCGCTTGAGGCGATGAATACCCTTTATAAATTACAAAAGAAACTTAAATGAGATAATAAAGCGAGGCGATAAAAATGGGGAAAATCAAACAGCTCGACGAGGCTTTATCTAATAAAATCGCAGCTGGCGAAGTTGTTGAACGCCCAGCCTCAGTCGTTAAGGAACTTGTGGAAAACGCAATAGATGCAAACAGTACCATTATAGAGATTGAATTGGTGGAGGCTGGACTTGGTTCCATTAGGATCGTGGATAATGGCGATGGGATTTTGGCTGATGACATAGAAGCGGCATTTAAACGTCACGCCACAAGTAAAATAAAAGATGAAAATGATCTCTTCAGAATCCGAACACTCGGCTTCCGCGGTGAAGCAATGCCCAGTATTGCTTCAGTTTCCCGTTTTGAAATGAAAAGCAGCACTGGCGAAGGTGTAGGAACGCGCATACTTCTTGAAGGCGGCATGGTTAAGGAACTTGAGGCTTCATCCAGCCGTAAAGGAACGGATATCCTTGTTTCCGACTTGTTTTACAATACTCCTGCAAGGTTGAAGTATATGAAAACCATTCATACCGAGCTAGGAAATATTACGGATGTCGCTAACAGGCTCGCACTTTCGCACCCGGATGTTTCTATACGGTTAACACACAATGAGAAGCGTATCCTGCATACGAATGGTAACGGCGATGTCAGGCAGGTGCTAGCCGCAATCTATGGGACGAATATTGCCAAAAAGATGATTCCGGTTCAGGCAAGCTCCCTGGACTTCAAATTATCCGGATATATCGTCATGCCCGAAGTCACCCGGGCTTCAAGGAATTATATTTCAACCATGATAAACGGCCGCTTCATTAAAAACTATGCGCTCGTGAAAGCAATCCTGGATGGTTACCATACACTTCTACCTATTGGGCGTTTTCCAATTGCTTTGTTGAATATTGAAATGGACCCGATTCTTGTCGATGTCAATGTACATCCGTCCAAAATGGAGGTAAGGCTCAGCAAGGAACAGGAATTGTTCAGTCTTGTATCGGAAACGATCAAATCTTCGTTTAAAAAGATGTCTCTAATTCCAAGTGGATATACACCTACAGCAAAGCCGGAACAGGTGAAAAGTGAGCAAACTACTCTGGAATTGGACCATGTTGTGGAAAGCGGCAAGCGGGTCCTTGAAGAAGCCAAGAAAGAAGCTACACTCTTGAAGGATACCTTGATTCGGGAAAAGCAGGAACAAAAGAGTTATGGTGATCATAATGAAGATTTCAATTTTGAACCAATAAAGGAAATAATCTATAGCAATGAACAGCAGCAAATGGAAGATGTCTATGTACCGGTCTTACAAGTTGATAAAAGCAAACCATATTTCGAGTCAGCTGAAAAGTATACAACCTACACTGTCGAACAAGAGGAAGAAATCGAGGCGAATGAACATGCTAACCGCATCCCTCCCGTGTACCCGATTGGGCAAATGCATGGAACATATATTTTCGCCCAAAACGAAAAAGGTTTATATATCATAGACCAGCATGCTGCCCAGGAACGGATTAAATACGAATATTTTAAAGAGAAGGTCGGACGTGTTGAAAAAGAGCTACAGGAAATGCTGGTTCCCATCACCCTTGAATTTTCAACAGACCAATGTATCCGGATAAATGAATATCGGCATGAGTTGGAAAAAGTCGGCGTCTATTTAGAGGAGTTTGGCTACAACGCCTATATTGTCCGATCGCATCCACAATGGTTCCCTAAAGGAATTGAACAGGAAATCCTTGAAGAAATGATTGAACAATTGCTCTCGATGAAAAAGGTCGACATCAAAAAATTGCGCGAAGAAGCAGCTATCATGATGAGTTGTAAAGCCTCCATAAAGGCAAACCGTCATCTGCGCAATGATGAAATCCAAGCACTTTTGGATGAACTAAGGCGCACAACCGATCCCTTCACATGCCCTCATGGAAGACCTATCATCATCTCTTATTCCATTTATGAAATGGAGAAAATGTTTAAGCGGATCATGTAATTAAAAGCAATGGAGAACCCTAATGTAATGGGGTTCTCCATTGCTTTTTTCGATTTATAGATGCATCCATGAATAGGTATAGGCCTTGATCAGGTAAACTGCTTCCCAACGTTATCTTCAATAATAATATGGGGGATTGGGCTGGTAATGATAGTTGTATGCCGGGGCAGTGTACATTTGGTTATCATAGTGATTAATATATTGAGGATATTGCTGCATGTCTTCTTCGGCCGCTCGATGGCAGTTGGCTGGCGGACCGATGAATGTTGATGGCTGAACAGGTGCAATTGCTTTTTTCCATTGGTTTTCATCCATGCAATAAGTATGTGCCATAATTTTTGCAGGCGTCAATTTCAAGATATCCGAACCGAGGATCACCTCAGGTGTTGGTGCATTAAAAATGGCGAGCAAATGAGTATTATCCGTATTAGCCACTTCATAATGCCACCAACCTTGTGGGACGTTGGCTACTTGACCTGGTTTAATGGGATAATTTTGTATTTGCTTTGTAAAAGGATTCAGTAATGAAACGGTTGCCGCTCCAGAAATGCAATACACGAGCTCTGCTGCATTTTGGTGATAATGCGGTTCTACGACATTGTCTGTACTAAGGTAAATATCTAATAATGAAACATTTTCGAGTGTGTTCAATTGTTTGATACCTAATACATTTATATAGTTTTGATTGTCTTTTTTCATTAAATTGCTTTTATTAATATCGAAAAAGTATTGTGTGGATGGTGAAGTATAGTCCATATAGGAGACCATGAATTTATCATTCCTTTTTTAAGACTTGATTTTTCAGGATATGTTAGATCTCATTTTAATGTGCAATAACCCAGTGGGTTATTTGCCTATGGAGCTAATAAGGAGTATTGATGATACTGTCATTGAATGAATGATAGGCAGTGACTTCGTGTAACGTATTAGCTATGGTTATTATATCAATATTATTTTTATATATTTTAAAACCGAATCTACTAAACTAAATTTTTGATATAATCAAACTTTTGATAAGCGTAATTTTCCCATTGCATGACTTTAAATTACAGTGATATAATGTTCTCTGTGATTTTAAAGTTTAACATAGGAAGTGGCTAAATTGTCGAACAATTCGAAAGAGAGTAAATTCGTCCCGTACGTCTCTGCATCTAAATCTCTACCGGAAATGACTGCAACTGCAATCATTCTAGGGATCATTCTTGCAATCGTATTCGGGGCGGCAAATGCATACTTAGGCCTACTTATTGGTTTAACTGTCTCTGCTTCAATACCCGCGGCGGTAATTTCAATGGCTATATTAAGAGGGGTTTTTCGCAGGGATTCAATATTAGAAAACAATATTGTGCAAACGATGACCACGGCAGGTGAGGCTATTGGTGCCGGTGCTGTATTTACCATTCCAGCATTATTCATGTGGGACATGGACGTGAGTCAAGCATTCATCATTTTCGTTGTATTAACTGGGGGATTTTTAGGGGTCTTCATGATGGTTCCCCTTCGCCAGCTTTTGATTGTAAGGGAACATGAAACATTACCTTATCCTGAAGGTACGGCATGTGCCGAGGTCCTGAAGTCAGGAGAAAAGGGTGGTACAAGCGCTAAGCTAATCGGAGCCGGTTTGGTTATTGGCGGTGTGGTTAAAGGGCTTGGTGATGGGTTTAAGCTTTTCAAGACAGAGGTTGAAACAGGAATCACGAATTTTAAAAATGCAGTGGTTGGTCTTGATGCCTTTCCTTCCCTTTTGGGTGTAGGTTATATTATTGGACCGCGTGTTGCAGGACAAATGCTAGGTGGGGGGTTATTAGCCTGGGTCGTTCTTATACCGGCCATCAGCTTTTTTGGCGGAAGCAATGGAACAGCCATTTTCCCTTCTGATGTACCGATCGGTGAATTGGATGCATGGGGAATTTGGGATAATTATATACGCTACATTGGTGCTGGTGCCGTTGCAACTGGCGGATTGATCACATTGATCAAAACATTACCAATACTTTTCAGTTCAGTTTTCGATACTCTTAAAGGTGTAAAAGCCAATAAAGGGCAACTAAAATCAGGTTCGATCCGTACAGAACAAGACATACCGGCTAAATACGTTTGGCTGGGGACGATCATCGTTATTTTAATCATTGCTTTCACACCTATCACAGATGTAGGAATCATCGGTGCGATTGCAATTGCGATTTTTGGGTTTTTATTCGTGACAGTGGCTTCAAGGGTTGTTGGGATCGTCGGAAGTTCTTCTTCCCCAGTTTCAGGAATGACGATAGCCACACTATTGATTGTAGCGATTGTCTATAAAGCTACTGGTTTTACTGGTACGACGGGAATGGTAGCCGCTTTAACCGTCGCTGCAATCATTTGTACGGCTCTGGCGGTTTCAGGTGATGTTTCTCAAGATCTAAAAACAGGATATATCGTCGGCGGAACACCATGGAAACAACAAGTTGCCATGATGATCGGTGTTGTTGCGTCAGCTTCTGTCATTGGTTTTATCCTGGTTCTGATGGATAACGCATATACAATGGGATCTGCAGAACTGCCTGCACCTAAAGCGGCACTAATGAAAATACTTGCTGAAGGTGTTCTTGGAGGAGATTTACCTTGGACACTCATCT
The DNA here is from genome assembly GCF_044762725.1 of Peribacillus sp. NPDC096447. Taxonomy (NCBI): domain Bacteria; kingdom Bacillati; phylum Bacillota; class Bacilli; order Caryophanales; family Bacillaceae; genus Peribacillus; species Peribacillus sp. NPDC096447. The sequence continues at coordinate 9,004 of NZ_JBIWEV010000002.1, read as the reverse complement.
TTATCGGTGCGGCCATTTCGATCACATTAGAATTTTTCGGTCTAAATTCACTTGTTGTTGCTGTCGGCATTTACTTGCCGGTCCATACTAGTGCCCCAATCATGATAGGTGGATTTATTCGTTTCTTCGTTGAGTTTTTCTCGAAAACAAAAGAAGCGCTTAAAGCACGGGTTGATAGAGGTGTATTATTTGCCTCTGGTTTAATAGCGGGTGAATCATTGATTGGTGTACTTATTGCCATATTGATCGCAGCTGGTGTCCAAGTTCCGGCTGCGGCTAAATTAGCCAGCAATTTGCTACCTTTCCTACTATTCCTTGCTCTAGCTGGATTGCTATGGTTCGTATCCAGCAAAGGGAAAAAAGAAGATGCTTCGTAAACGCCAATCAAAAAAGAGGAACCTGTTAACCATGGTTCCCCTTTTGGAAAAACGCGTCACTATGGTACAAGAATCTTCGGAAGCAACTTTTTTAGTCATTCAAAGGACCAATTTTATGGAACGAATTACAATTCGTTTCTTTAAACAACCATCAGTCCGTAAAATCAAGCTTGATAAGTTTGGGGCATATGCCATTAAACAGATGGAGTTCCAAAGCAATGTAAATCAGATTTCTGAAGCGATGAGTGAACATTTTGGTGAGGAAGCAGAACCAGCCTTACCGAGGTTGATGAAATTCCTGGAAATTCTAGAGGCTCATGATTGGATCATATGGAATGATGAAGAAGAAAAATGAAAAAAGCTGAAGCACTTTTTGATGCTTCAGCTTTTTTCTGTTTTAAATTTGGTAAATCAAAAATTTTCATGGTTACGACATTTTATTAATCTACATATTTACGAAAGTGAACTTTGAGTATAATTATTTGTAACAACTTTATATATGTTTTATTCTTGTACCGTTAGTCATGATTAATAAAGCAAAAATATTCATATTTTGAAAAGCAGGTGGATTATTATGGGAAGAGTACAAGGTAAAGTAGCATTAGTGACTGGTGGAGCTTCAGGTATAGGGTTATCCATATCCACACTATTGGCTAAAGAAGGCGCAAAAGTCGTGATTGCTGATTTTAACGAAACAGGAGCGAAAGAAGCGGCTGAAAACATTAAAAAACAAGGTGGGGAAGCGGCTGGAGTATTCTTGGATGCTGGGCAAGCAGATTCCATCCAGGCAGCAGTCGACTTTACCATTGAACAATATGGAACGGTTACGGTACTTGTTAATAATGTGGGTTTAACTAACCTGGATAAAGATCTGGATGTCGTGAATTTAGATTTGGAAGAATGGGACCGACTTATGGATGTGAATTTAAAAAGTGTGCTATTGGGAAGCAGGTTTGCGATTCCTCACATGATTAAAGCGGGAGGAGGTTCGATTATCAATACGGCCTCCATGGCTGGTTTTACAGGTGACTCCGTACGATCTGCATATGGTGCATCCAAAGCGGGGGTAGTGAATTTGACCCGTTATATCGCTGCACAGTATGGTAAAGATCATATTCGATGTAATGGAGTGGCACCAGGTCTTATTTTAACTCCTGCAGCGAAAAATAATATGCCTCCGGCCGTACTCGATATTTTTGCCAAATTTAATGCATTGCCATATCATGGTGTAGCGGATGATATCGGTTATACCGTTCTATTCCTTGCATCCGATGAGTCCAAATTCATTACAGGTCAGACGATCCAAGTGGAAGGCGGTCATTATATGGCCAACCCAAGCATCTCTGATTTTAATGATTATGTAACTAAAGCAAAATCCAATTAATTGTCTGGACATTCCTAAAACAAAACCTTACCCTGGATTAGATCAACCTTTTCCGGGGTTTTTAGTTAGGAATCCCTTTATTGAAAAACCATGAAGCAGGTGCATTAACAATGGAAGAAACGAATTATGACGAAATGCTGAACATCAAAACGGAAGGTGAACAAAAAAACTTCAATGATTCTTTGCATTATCACCGATACGAACCTACGCCATACAGCGCATTAGAACATTTATTCAAAAAATATGCACTGAAAAGAAATGATCGCATCGTGGATTTTGGATGCGGTAAAGGACGCTTGAATTTTTTCATCCATCATTTATATCAATCATCTGTGGTCGGCGTGGAGATGAATGAAAATTTCTATAAAGAAGCAATCGAAAATCTGAATGGCTACATGAAGAAAAGGAAAAACATCAATGGCAATATAGAATTCCGCTGCTGTTTGGCGGAAGAATATGATATTGATATGAAAGACAATCGCTTTTATTTCTTTAATCCGTTCTCTGTTCAGATTTTCATGAAAATCATCAATAATATATTGCTTTCCTTTGAAAAAGAACCGCGCCAAATCGAACTGATTTTATTCTATGCTTCACAGGATTATATTTTTTTCCTCGAAAATCAAACCGCCTTCGAATTGAAAAACGAAGTGATGTTACCTGGCTTGACTGAATCTAATCCTTTTGAGAAATTCGTCATATACCAATTGTCAATTTGAATGGATACTCGTTTTTTGGTGATATTCAAGCAAATATTAAAAGCCCCCAAGCGATATTTCATAGGTGCTTGGGTGCAATGGAGTAACGAACCATGATGGGTGCTTAATTTACCGTGCCATTTGCGCCGACTGTCTGCAAAGCCTCATCAAAGCAAGCGGCGGTGGGGTCTCGGCTAGCCAGTTATTCCGCAGGAGTGACGCAAATTTCTTCAATCCAATGAAGTTTCACCCATAAAAAAGTAAAAAACATGAAGGGTAACTAAGTCTTCCGAACCTCCTTTTATCGACAAAAGGGTTTCTATCTAAATTTTAAAACTAAGTTGATTGGAGCGGGTGTTCGAGACCCCTGCGGGAAAAGCGCGTCCAGGGGAGACCCCGCAGGCGCCGTGGAGGCTCCCGGACCGCCCGCGGAAAGCAAGTGCCTGGAGTGGAATTCAACGTTCCAATTTTACAAACCCCTAAAAAAATCGAGTTTGTCTACTGTCTGGGATGCCTTAATTAATTAGGCATCCCTCTTTTTTTATATATTTATAATCAATAGTTCCGCTCGATGACAAAGTGCGCACGATCGGCTCTAAAGAGAGTTTTAGAGAATTCAATGACCGATCCGTCATTCTCATATGTGTAAGTTTCCAATGAAAAACAAGGTGAGCCGTTCGGTACGTCCAATTTGTCAGAAATGGAATCGTCGGCAAGTGAAAACTCCAAGTGTTCGACTGTTTTTTTTACTTTTAAATTGAATTGTGTCTCAAGTACTTTAAAGAGTGATTTTTCGCAGGCTTCGATATTAAGCCCGGGTGTTTTATACCAAGGGAGAAAGGCAATTTCATATTGAAGGGGGATGTCGTTTACGTAACGTATCCGTTCCAGTTTATTTACGGGGTCTCCAATATTTTGTTTGAAAAGCTTGGCAAGGGTAGCGTTTGCTTCAATCACCTTTAAGCTAATGACCTTCGTAGAAGGGTTTTTTCCTTGCATCGTGACTTGCTCAGAGAATTTTTCAACCGTGCTTGTAAGAAATTGCTTCACTTTATTCTCCGAAACGAAAGTCCCTTTGCCTTGAACACGGTAAATGTAGCCTTCGACGTTCAATTGCTGTAAGGCCGTGCGAACTGTTGTCCTGCTTACTCCGTATATTTTACAAAATTCAGCCTCGGTCGGTAATTTTGTATTTGGTTGATATTCGCCATTTTTTATGAGATCGATAATCGATTCCTTAACTATGGAATGCAATGCCGCTTCTTTATTCATGGTCTCCACAGTGATTCCTCCTATGTTCATTCCCAATATATACATATAGATTATCTCGGATAAGTTCAATAATCAACTTTAAATTGAAAATTTGTAGTAACAAATTAAAAATTGTGTTGATATTTTTTCGATTTGTAACTACAATGTATGTATGGAGGCAATAATACCCATTTCATATCCAAGGGAAGTGATAAAAAAGTAACATCGATTATAAAAAATGCGGTTTAGTCTTACTTAAAAATACTGAATAATCAATCATTAAAAGGGGGGTAATTTCAATGAATATCTTATTATGTTGTTCTGCAGGGATGTCTACTAGTTTATTAGTTACCAAGATGGAGGAAAGTGCAAAAAAACAAGGGGTAGAGTGTCATATATGGGCGGTTGGTTCTACAGAAGTGAACAATGAAATAGATAAGGCCGATGTGATTTTATTAGGTCCGCAGGTTAGATATCTTCTTTCCAAGCTACAGGAAGCGGGGAAAGAAAAGGGTATTCCAGTTGCAACCATCAATCCAATGTTCTATGGACTATGTAATGGTGAAGAAGTACTAAAACAAGCCACTACTTTAATAAAAGGAGAATAAGGATATGATGACTTTTATTGATAAGTATATTATGCCTGGGGCGGTAAAGGTGGGAAATAACCGGCATTTGCTTGCAATTCGTGACGCATTGATTGGAATGATAGCGATTACAATGATCGGGTCCTTCGCCGTCCTGTTTAATAATCTCGGGCAAGTCATCAAGCCTTACGGAAGAATGATGGAGGCCATCTTCGGTCCTGCATGGAATACGCTCGGCGGTGATATTTGGTTTGGAACCTTTGCATTCATGACGGTATTCGCTGTATTCGGCATTTCTTATAAATTGGCACGATCATACGGTGACGATGGTTTTGAAGCGATGCTGGTTTCCGCAGCCTGTTTCTTCTTATTATTACCTCAAATCGGCAATGTCACTTTAACCATCGATGATAAGGATGTAACAGGAGGGGCATGGGGTTTTGTAAGCGTTAACTATTTTAATGCTACAGCCCTATTTACAGGAATTGTCGTTGCCTTAATTGCCACTGAAATTTTTGTGAGACTTTCACGAGTGAAATATTTAGTCATCAAGCTTCCTGATGGGGTACCCCCAGCGGTCGCCCGTTCATTTGCAAAGTTAGTGCCGGGTATGGCGACGATATTTATCGCAGGTGTATTTGGACTGCTATTCCGTAAAGCTACGGATGGGCAGGTATTGAATGACTGGTTGAGTAAAGTGATTGTATCTCCATTACAAAGTGCAGTAGATTCATTGCCATTCGCTATTTTACTAGTATTTCTTGTTCATTTATTATGGATGATCGGTTTGCATGGACCCAATATCCTTGGTGGGATAACGACACCGCTTTTTGAAAGTTCGGGTGTGAAAAATATTGATTTATATGCAAAAGGCGTCAAAGACATGGACCAATACGGGGTATTGGCGGGTTCTTTCCTGGATGCATTTGTTTATTTAGGCGGATCTGGTGCAACATTGGGCCTGATCATTGCAATGATCATTGCCGGCCGAAAACGGTATAAACAGATGATTGCACTCGGAGGGGCACCAGGAGTGTTCCAGATTAACGAACCCATTCTTTTCGGATTGCCTATCGTTCTGAATCCAATGTGGTTCATCCCATTTGTTCTCGGCCCGGTAATTACAACGGTGATCTCTTATATCGCGGTAAGCAGCGGAATGGTTTTCCCGATCGTTGCTAAGATTCCATGGGTTACCCCTCCGATTGTTGGTGGATTCCTGGCCACAGGCGGGCATGTGTCTGGAGCGGTCTTGGCTGCGATCAATCTAGTCATTTCAACAGCTATTTATTTACCATTCGTTTATGCTCAAGTGAAGATAGACACCAAAAATGAAACAAAGCTTACAAAAGATTCAGAAACGCTAAGCGTTTAAGAAAGTAGTGATGAAAAATGGAAAAAGAAGAATTATACCAGCTATCCTTTCAATTGATTTTATATAGCGGGAATGCGAGAAGCTTTGCAATGGAAGCGTTGCAGGAAGCAAAGAAAAAGAATTTTGATTCTGCCCGTTTGAAAATCGCCGAGGCGGAAACGGAATTACTGCAGGCACATAAATACCAAACCCAATTAATCCATGCTGAAGCGGGAGGGGACCATTTTGATCTTCCCATCATCCTGGTGCATGCACAAGATCATTTAATGACGGCGATGACAGTAAAGGATCTTGCAATGGAAATGATCGATCTACGCGAAGAATTCTTACATGCAAATGTTGTGAAGGAGAGGACTGCCGAATGAGCAAGGGGCTGAAGATTGTCACGATTGGCGGAGGATCGAGCTATACGCCAGAACTGATCGAAGGTTTCATCAAATATCATGAAGAACTTCCCGTAAGTGAAATTTGGCTCGTGGACATCGAAGCGGGAAAGGAAAAGCTTGAAATTGTCGGGAATTTGGCAAGAAGGATGATTGAAAAGGCTGGTGTGGATATTGATGTCCACCTCACGCTAGATAGAAAGAAAGCGCTTAAAGGCGCAGATTATGTAACAACCCAGCTGCGGGTTGGCCAGCTCGCAGCAAGGGCACTTGATGAAAAGATTCCATTGAAACACGGAGTGATCGGACAGGAGACGAATGGACCTGGCGGGCTTTTCAAGGCTTTTAGAACGATTCCCGTCATTCTGGATATTGCTCATGAAATGGAGGAATTATGTCCGGAAGCATGGCTGATTAACTTCACGAATCCTGCAGGAATGGTAACGGAAGCAGTTCTGCGTCACAGTAATATTTCCAAAATAATCGGACTTTGCAATGTGCCGATTGGTATGGAACGAGGTGTTGCGGATTTGATGAATGTGGAGCCATCAAGAGTCCGGATCGACTTTGCCGGCTTGAACCATATGGTTTACGGATTGGATGTATTCGTTGATGGCGAGAGTGTCAAAGATCAAATCATCAATTTGATTACGGATCCAGCTAAAGCTGTCACGATGAAGAATATACATGCAATGGGCTGGGAGCCGGAATTCCTGAGAGCGTTAAACCTGTTTCCGTGTCCATACCATAACTATTATTACAAAACGGGAGATGTGCTGGCCCAAGAATTGAAGGATGCAGAAAAAGGGGAAACACGTGCAGAGGTCGTTCAAAGACTTGAAGCAGGTTTATTCGAGCTATACAAAGACCAGGATCTGGCTATCAAGCCGCCACAGCTTGAAGAGCGCGGAGGTGCGTACTACAGCGATGCGGCTGTGCGGTTGATTTGCTCGATGCATACGGATAAGCGAGATATTCAAGCGGTAAATACGGTCAACCATGGTGCGATTGAAGGCATCCCTTACGGCTCGGCGATCGAAACCAGTTGCGTGATAACTAAGGATGGTCCTAAGCCGATCAATGTAGGGGAGCTTCCTGTCGCTGTCCGCGGATTAATTCAGCAAATCAAATCCTTTGAAAGGGTAGCCATTGAAGCTGCAATTTCGGGGGACTATGATACTGCGTTGCTTGCCATGACGATCAATCCACTCGTTCCAAGTGACCGGGTTGCAAAGCTTATCTTAGACGAAATGCTGGAGGCACATAAAGATTATCTGCCGCAGTTTTTTGAAAAAAAGGAGTTGCAGGATAATTTATCATGATTGAAGTCCTTGTAAATGCAGATGATTTCGGGTTAACTAAAGCGGTGAATTATGGGATTTTGGATAGCCACAAATATGGAATTGTCAATTCGGCAACAATCATGATGAATGCGAAAGCAACGGAGCATGCGATTGAAATCGCAAAGAAGACACCATCGTTGAAGGTAGGTATACACTTAGTGCTGACATGGGGGAAACCTTTGTTGAGTGATGTTCCGAGTTTGGTTGATGAATCTGGTTTCTTTAAGAAGCAAGGGTTGGTCTATGGGGATCCTACCGGTATCTCCTTGTGCGAATTGGAGAGGGAGTGGTCAGCACAAATCGAAAGATTCTTGGAATTTGGTCTATTCCCGACTCATTTTGACAGCCATCATCATGTACATGGGATCACAGCATTTCTACCGGTTATTAAAAAGCTGTCAGATAAATATGGATTGCCAGTGCGTAATGCCGGAACGCACCTTGCTGGGATACAAACCGTTACAGATGTATTCCTGGATGATTTTTATGGAGAAATGGTGGTTGAAGATTACTTTCAAAACTTGAAGGGGAAGGTAATGGATGGGGCGAGCGTGGAGATTATGACTCATCCTGCTTATATGGATGAAGAATTGATGGAAGTCTCCTCTTATAATGATAAACGCTTAAAAGAAACCCGGATTTTGACAAATGCAAAATTACCTGAGGGATTTTTCCTTAGATTCAGCATCAACCAGGTTAACATTTGATTTTGATAAATATAGCCCATCTAATTGCAAAAGAGGACCATTCATCCAAATGATGAATGGTCCTTTTAAATTAAATGAGTGCTTTATCTTAAAAATTAATAAGCCAAGCTGAATAGGGCTTTGATGTGTGATAGATAGCGAACATTACTTGCTTCTTTCATCAATGTAGCAGGAAGGCCTTTAAGGGACGTGTTATTGGCCCCAACCGTTGCCACCGCATCCTTACGGCCAAGGCTCGCAAGTGTACCTGAGTTTACAGGTGAAAATGCTTCAAGCTTCTTGCCTTCAAAGGCTGCGAATAGGTTGTAACCAACAAGCTCACCCATTTGCCAAGCATTTTGAGCAGTAGGAGCGTATGGACGGCCGCCTTCTGGAGGGAAAGCAACGGCACTGTCTCCGACAACGAATACGTCTTTATGGGATTTGGATTGCAAATACTCATTAACGGTTGCTTTGCCGCGATCCACTTCAAGGCCTGATTCGCCTACGATAGGAAGAGCCGCAACTCCGCCTGTCCAAACAAGCGTATTGGCCGTTATCGTTTGTCCATCTTTCAATTCGATTTGATTGCCTTTAACACCTGTTACAGGCAGACCTGTCAAGAATTCAACGCCGCGTGCTTCCAAGCTTGTCATCGCACGTTCGATTAGGTGGTCAGGCAGGACCGGAAGGATTTTTGGACCAGCTTCCACAAGCTTGATTTTCAAGTCCTTGAAGTCCACTCCGAACTTTTTGGCGATTTTAGGGAAATGATCCACGATTTCACCGATTAGCTCGACGCCCGTCAATCCGCCGCCGCCGATCACGATGGTAGCGTCCGCTTCATTATTCGTTTGTGCATATTCGCGAATGCGATCTTCGATATGTTTGTAAATCTTGTTTGCATCATTTACGGATTT